>NZ_CM170655.1:0-1461452 GCF_057368585.1 Aliivibrio thorii
ATGGCAACCATTAAAGATGTAGCAAAAGAGGCTGGCGTATCTGTTGCCACTGTTTCTCGTGTAGTAAATAAATCACCTAAAGCAAGCAAAACAGCCATAGAATCGGTTAATGCTGCAATGACCAAATTAGGATATAGACCCAATGCCAATGCAAGGGCTTTAGTCAGTAAAAGTACCAATACAATTGGTGTCGTTGTTGCTGATGTATCTGATCCTTTTTTTGGAGCCTTAATCAAAGCAGTGGATGGTGTTGCAAGAGCTAATAATAAACACTTATTAATTGGTAATGGGTATCACGACGCTCAAACCGAAAAAGAAGCCATTGAATTATTAATTAACAACCGATGCGAGTCTCTTGTTATTCATTCAAAAGGGCTCTGTGATGAAGATCTAATCCAGTTTGCAAATGAAGTAAAAGGACTTGTGATTATCAATCGTCATATTCCAGAAATAGCTGAACGCTGTATTTCTCTTGATAATGAGTTAGGCTCCCTACTTGCTACAGAATACTTAATCGAGAATGGCCACCAACATATCGCTTACATCAATTCTAACCAAGACATTGATGATAGCCACCAGCGTCAATCAGGCTACGTTACAGCATTAAAGAAACATAACTTATCAATCAACAATACTCTAATCATTGCCGCAGAGCCTACAGATGAAGGCGGTACAATCGCAATGCAAACACTACTTAATAAAGAAGCCCCCTTTACAGCGGCTGTTTGCTACAACGATTACATGGCTGCTGGAGCATTATCGACACTAGAAGAATATAGCATCTCAGTGCCTAATAAGATCTCTTTAATGGGATTTGATAATGGCTTGATTGCTAAATATCTTCACCCAAAACTCAGCACCATGGATTATCCAATTCAAGCGATGGCAGAGCAAGCAGCAGAGTTATCTCTGGCCTTAGCAAAAGAAAATAACACGACTATTAGAGGGACCATTTTTGAGGCTTCTTTAATCAAACGCGCCTCGATAGCGAAGATTAATTAATCCGTTATCTCTGTTTATCCTAAAAAAGGCCAAGTCATTAATATACTTTAGCCTTTTATTTAAATTTAAAATTCAGTTAGGTATAAGCTTCAAGCTTCTCTAAGATAAGCTCTTTTTTAAACGGCTTAGCAACATAATCATCCATTCCTGATTGATAACATTTATCAATATCTTCAACAAAAACACTTGCTGTCAGTGCTATGATTGGTAAACGCTTTTGAATTTGTGTTTGTTCCCATGCTCGAATCGCTTCAGTTGCAGCAAATCCGTCCATCACTGGCATCATACAATCCATTAATATTAATGAATACGTCGTTGTTTGGGCTTTGATCATTTCGACAGCTTCTTGGCCATCATTCGCTAAATCAACACGGAAACCTTCTTTTTTCAGTAGTAATGAAGCAACTTTTTGGTTGATTAGGTTATCTTCCACAACCAGTATCGCTTTCTCTTCTACTTTATTATTTTCTGCTTCAGCTGGAACGTCATCTGAAGAGACTCCATTCAATGGAGTGGCATCTTCCTCATTATGTCTATTTTTTGCAGATATGATGGTCTGTTTCATCACTTTACTGAATCGTTTTCCAAGCAAAGGATAAATTATCAAACCATCAATGGCATGTTTAAAATCAGCTTTCTCGTCTGCTTGTTTTCGACAAATAATCAAACCTGGTCGATGAGTTAATTCATTTATTTTATCTACGTTTTTAAGCGTAGAGGTCAATGTATCTTGGCAATATATAATCACATCATAGTTTGCAGCTTGAGTTTGAATATCATCACTATTTCGCACAACTACAGGAGATAAGCCTAATTGATTACACTCCATATTTAACTGCGAAGCATAGGCTTTATTATTACTAATAATCAAACACTTAGTACTACTGCATTCTTTTAGTTTAGGCATTTTTGATTCAACAACGTCAACATCAAGCGTGAAGTAAAACTTACTGCCAAATACCTTTTCTGAATCTAATTTAATTTCACCGCCTAACAATTCAACTAACTGACGACAAATCGCTAACCCTAGCCCAGTTCCACCGAATTGGCGCGTAATAGAGCTATCTTCTTGAGTAAATGGTTCAAATACTTGTTTTAACTTATCTTTACTAATACCAATACCTGTATCTTTTACCGCAAAAAGTAACGAGCCTCGTGAGTTAGATTTTTCCTCATAATGAATAGATAAGATTACGGCTCCATTTTGAGTAAACTTAACCGCATTAGACATTAGGTTCATCAATACTTGTCGTAATCGATGTTCATCTAACATCACGATATCAGGTAAATTTGGTGCAAGCTCAATTTGTAATGCTAACCCTTTATCTGATGCTTTCCCTAAAACTACGGTTAGTGTGTCGTAAGCCACTTCTGCTACATGAGATTGTTGCGGTACTAATACTAAATTGCCAGATTCTATTTTAGATAAATCAAGAATGTCATTAATCAATAGAAGCAAGGCTTGAGATGAAGTTTCTATAGTATGTAGGTATTCAGTTTGTACTGGATTTAACGCCGTTTCAGCCAAAATATCAGACATACCAATAATGCCATTTAATGGAGTACGGATCTCATGGGACATGTTAGCTAAGAAAGAACTCTTCGCTTTAGTTGATGATTCTGCTTTTATTTTTTCGATTTCAAGAAATTCTGTTTTCTTATTAAACGAGGAGATCAAATTACCAATTTCATCTTTGTAAGAATAATTAATGTCTATTTTTTCATTCGAGTCGGTTTCATTAATTTGCTCGGATATTAAGATAATCGGATTAATTAAACTGCGATTAATGATGTAATACCCAATGATCACACACAGTAATAAAATAGGAACAATACCTAATTCAATATTAATTATCTGTGCATAAATTTCATCAGAAACCGTTCGATAAGAATTAATAACATTAATTTCCCAATTAAAATCTTCCATCGTATGCTTCACTACATACATGTCTTCCTGCACGTTAAATTTATATTCTGCAATAGTGATATCAGCATTCTTAATGATAATACCTAATTTGTGTTTCTCAGCTTGGGATTCAATAACACTGATTAACCCTTTAAGAGAGATATCTATGGTTGCTACTCCAACAAACTTCCCTTCATTAAAATAAGGCTGAGAAGCCGTGATCATTTTCTGTTTAGTGAAAGGATCAATATAAACCTCAGACCATGAAATTCGTTGATCGCTGTTCTCATGAGCAACAGATACATACCAAGATTCATTTTGATAGGGTAATGCACTCGGTTTATTATAATCGTCAATCAGCTTAACCCCTCCCTGTTCATCTCGCGCAAAAAACACACTGGCTAAACGTTTAGAAGGTATGTATGTATTAGGCTCGGGCCATATCCCACCACTAATAATGATGTCATCGCTTTCTTTAAGCACAGAAGAGAGCATATTTTGAATTACATCAGGAGAATAACCACTGACAACAACGCCAACTAGGGCGTGCAATGTTGAAAGAGAATGGCTAAGTGGATCATCTATTTCTCGTGATAAAAGTTGAGTTCTTACATCAAGATTATTTTCTAAATTAGAACGAATAGGTGATTGAACAACGTAATAGGTGATACTTCCGATAATAGCGATTAAAAAACACACATAGCAGCCTAACGCCAATATGCTTTTTTTCTTTAAGGACATATCTTTACTCATAAAATACCTAGCGCTTAATTTATCAATTATAATTATTAACTATAATCAGCATAGGCACTTTTTCATAAAAAAGCATGGTTAAGTATGATCAAAGCCTCATTAATTTATGAATAAAAAAATCCCTAACCACTTAATGATTAGGGATTTCTTATAGAACGCACCTCAATTTATACAATAAACTGATAACACGTTTTGTTATGATAACTATCATTAGGCGACAAAATCGCGCTTGGTTGAGACCATTCTGGATGGTTAACCGCATCAGGTAAGAACTGTGTTTCTAATGCCACACCTGAATAATCTTGATATTCACCACCGATACGATTTGGTGTACCTGCTAACCAATTTCCAGTATATAACTGCATTGCTGGTTTTGTGGTCACCACATGCATTGTAACTAAGCTATCAGGAGAGGTTAGGCTTGCTGCACACTCCCCTTTTTCACACGCTTTATCTAGCACAAATGAGTGGTCATAACCTTTGGCGTTATCTTGGTCTTTGTCTAGCATAAAATCTTGTGAGATCACTTTTGGATCGGTGAAATCGAAGTTGGTGTCTTTTACTTTTTTCCATGCGCCTTTTGGAATGCCTACGTCAGTCGTTGGTACGTACTCATTAGCGTTAACGCTTAAGATATGATCTAAACTCATATGTTCAGTATCTGCACCAAGTAAATTAAAATAAGCATGGTTGGTCAAATTAACCGGGGTTGATTTAGTCGTTTGTCCGTTATAACTGATCACGATTTGATTATCATCAGTCAGTTGGTAGGTAACAGAAACCGTTAACTCCCCCGGAAAGCCTTGGTCGCCATCAGGTGAAATTAAACTAAATTCAACGCTGTTTGTTGTCTCTTTTACTACTGACCAACGACGCTTATCAAACCCTTCAGTACCACCGTGTAAAGTATTGCCTGCTTGGTTGGTATCTACTTGGTATTTAGTGCCATCAATTTTAAACTGACCATTCGCAATTCGATTGGCATAGCGACCTACAGTAACACCCATATAACTTGCTTGTTTTTTAAAGCCTGCCATTGTTGATTGGCCAAGTAGCACTTCACGCAGTTTGCCCTTTACTGGCACTCTGCAACTTAACCAGGTTGCGCCAATGTCCATAAACACAGCGCGCATTCCGTTTTCATTTTTAAGTTCGAATAACTGAGCAAGGCGACCATCGCTGGCCGCCTCCTTTGTCATGGTTTCGAACAATGTTGATTGTTCTGTCATGTGTATTCCTTACAGCACTTCTACTAAACCTGCACCATTTTTTGCTTGGCACACATAAATTGATTCTTTTAGGCCTGTTGCCGTTTCATACAGTTCTTCAACTGCCGCTTTAACTTCATCAACCAATACAGGCGGAACTAAAGCAACGATGCAGCCACCAAAACCACCACCAGTCATACGAACGCCGCCTTCGGTACCAATCACGTTTTTAACGATATCAACTAAGGTATCGACTTCGTTTACGGTGATTTCAAAATCATCGCGCATCGAGGCATGTGATTCAGCCATTAAAACAGCCATTCGTTTCATATCCCCTGACGCTAACACTTTTGCCGCTTCTTCGGTACGATCATTTTCTGTAATCACGTGACGCGCACGTTTTGCGACCATTTCATCTAATTCATGTGCTTTTGCGTTGAACTCTTCAATGCTTACATCACGCAGTGCTTTTACACCAAAGATACGTGCGGCTTCTTCACATTGTTCACGGCGAGTGTTGTATTCTGAATCAACCAAGCCACGTTTTTTGTTTGAGTTAATAATAATCACTGACATATCTTCTGGCATTGATACTGCTGTTGTTTCTAATGAACGACAATCGAGTAACATCGCGTGGTTTTCGTTACCTTCCGCAGAGATCATTTGGTCCATAATGCCGCAGTTACAACCCACAAATTCGTTCTCAGCTTGCTGACCATTGAGCGCGATTTCTGCTTGGCTGATATTTAGGTTATACAGCTCTTTAAACGTTTGACCAATAACCACTTCCAATGCGGCTGATGAGCTAAGACCGGCACCTTGTGGTACGTTTCCAGTCACTGAAATATCTGCGCCTTTAAATTCAAAACCACGACCAATTAAACATTTCACTACGCCACGAATGTAGTTCGCCCACATTTTGTTTTCTTGGAATGTGATCTCTTGAGTAATATCAAACTCGTCGGTTTCATTGCCATAATCTACCGATACGACACGAACAATGTTGTCGTCACGCTTAGCTACTGCCACTACGGTTTGGTAATTAATCGCACAAGGCAATACAAAACCGTCGTTATAGTCGGTATGTTCACCAATTAAGTTCACACGACCCGGCGCTTGAACAATGTGCGTTGGAGCGTAAGAAAGTACTGAGTTGAATGCGTCTTTTACGTTTTTAATTAGATTTGTCATGGCTATTTCCAAATTTTAGATTTGTTATCTTTGTTATTTCAAAGATGTCTTCAAATATTTTTATTGAGTAGAATTCAGATCGGTCGCAAGCTCCCTTGCAGAGCTCAGAGTCATTTTCTGTGAGTGTTATATTCATCACAAGCACTTCTGAACTCTTCAAGCGGAGCGATCTGCTCTTTTAAAGATCTTTATAATGCACATCACTCACATCACGCAGTTTTTGCGCGGCTTGCTCGGCTGTTAAATCTCGTTGGCTTTCGGCTAGCATTTCGTAACCCACCATGAATTTACGTACCGATGCAGAGCGAAGCAGTGGCGGATAAAACAGTGCATGCAGTTGCCAATGATCAACGTCTGTGCCCTCTTCAAAGAAAGGCGCGTAATGCCAACCCATTGAGTATGGGAATGAACACTGGAACAAGTTGTCGTAACGGCTGGTTAGTTTTTTGATTGCTAACGCCAAATCATCACGTTGCTCGTCCGTTAATTCACTCATGCGACGAATGTGTGTTTTTGGTAGTAGCATGGTTTCAAACGGCCATGCTGCCCAATAAGGGACAACAGCAATCCAATGTTCTGTTTCTACTACCGTACGTTCGCCATCTTTTAGTTCTGATTCAACATAATCAACTAACAAGTTTGAACCGTGTTCTTGGTAATACTCTTTAAGATGTTTTTCTTTGCGCTCAATCTCATTGGGTAGGAAACTGTTTGCCCAGATTTGACCGTGTGGATGCGGTTGAGAACACCCCATTGTCTCGCCTTTATTCTCAAATGCTTGAACCCAAACGTACTCTTTTCCTAACTCTTCAATTTGATCGCTCCATGTATCAATCACATTACGAATTTGACCAACTGGCAGCTCTGGTAAGGTTTTGCTGTGATCAGGTGAAAAACAGATAACACGACTTAATCCACGAACCCCTTGTGTTTTAAATAGCGGATTAGACGATTGCGGCGCTTCAGGTGAATCCGTCATCAGTGCAGCAAAGTCATTACCAAATACGTAAGTGCCTTTATAATCTGGGTTAGTATCACCTGAGATACGATCATTCGTTGGGCACAAGAAACAGCCTTTGTCGTATTGCGGTAACTCAGCCGTTGATGGCTTTTCATCTTGACCACTCCATGGACGTTTCGCACGATGTGGTGATACTAAAATCCACTGACCCGTTAATGGGTTATAACGACGATGCGGATGATCGACAGGGTTAAACTCAACATTTGACATAATTTTTATACTCAATTCTTTAAAAGTGATTAGCTAATTCAAGGAAGGGCTATCTTATAAATCTCTCCCTGAAACCTTAGATCTTTTAATAACCTTCAGGATTATTCGACTGCCAACGCCATGTATCCGCGCTCATTTCCATCACATTACGAGTCGCTTTCCAGCCCAATTCTTTTTCTGCTTTTTCAGTGCTTGCCCAGCATTCAGCAATGTCACCAGCACGACGAGGACATAAGGTATAAGGAACGGGTTTGCCCGAAGCTTGTGCAAATGCCTCAATCATTTCTAATACACTTGAGCCTTTACCTGTACCTAAGTTGTAAATATGCAGGCCTGATTTTTCACCCACGGCTTTTAATGCAGCGATGTGCCCATCCGCTAAATCCATCACATGAATATAATCACGAACGCCAGTGCCATCTGGTGTCGGATAATCATTACCAAATACAGATAATGATTCACGACGGCCTACCGCCACTTGAGCAATAAATGGCATTAGATTATTTGGAATACCTTGCGGATCTTCACCCATGCTACCAGAGGGATGCGCGCCGACTGGGTTGAAATAGCGAAGTAAAGTGATACTCCAATCGTTCTCTGTATCAAACAGATCAGAGAAACACTCTTCAACCATGTATTTACTGCGACCATAAGGATTGGTTGTCGCCCCTGTTGGTGAGTTTTCAGTAATAGGAACAATAGCAGGATCACCATATACGGTTGCAGATGAGCTAAATACGATGCTCTTTACATTTGCTTTTCGCATTGAGCGAGCTAAAACCAATGAGCCATTCACATTGTTATCGTAATACTCCAGAGGTTTTGCAACAGACTCACCGACGGCTTTTAATCCCGCAAAGTGAATAACCGATGAAATAGAATGCTCAGCAAAAATACTATCTAGAAAGGCTTCATCACGAATGTCTCCCTGATAAAAAACAGGACGAACTTGAGTTAACGCTTCAATGCGATCAAGCACTGCGACTTTGCTGTTTCCCAAGTTATCCAAAATGATAGGTTCAATACCTGCTTCAATCATTTGAATACATGTGTGGCTACCTATATAGCCCATTCCGCCAGTTACTAATACTTTCATGATTAACTCTTCCTGCTAGATTTTAGTAAAGTTTACCAGTGCATTTAAAATAATATCGTGATCACTTTCAAATAAATGTAAACGTTTACACTTATTAAAAAAATAACACAGCCACGCTTAAAACACGCCTCCTCCCTTTCTATACAATAAAAAAACAATGACTTACAAAGTTTATTTAAAATTAATTCTATTTGTAA
Source organism: Aliivibrio thorii (assembly GCF_057368585.1). Taxonomy (NCBI): domain Bacteria; kingdom Pseudomonadati; phylum Pseudomonadota; class Gammaproteobacteria; order Vibrionales; family Vibrionaceae; genus Aliivibrio; species Aliivibrio thorii. The sequence continues at coordinate 8,585 of NZ_CM170655.1, forward strand.
CACTTTGTGACACCTATCACCACACTTAAAAGTGTAAACGTTTACAATCCAACTTCAATCAAAACAACAAGTGGTAGGTTTAATGCTATGTCTGATATAGAAAATGGATTAGGAGTTGTCGACATCATTGTTTTTGCTCTCTATGTAGCAATTATTATCGGCGTTGGTCTCTGGGTATCGAGAGATAAAAAAGGCTCTCAAAAAAGTACAGAAGAATACTTTCTCGCAGGAAAATCGCTTCCTTGGTGGGCAGTAGGTTCATCATTAATTGCTGCTAACATTTCAGCTGAACAGTTTATTGGAATGTCAGGTTCTGGCTTTTCGATTGGTTTAGCTATTGCTTCATATGAATGGATGGCTGCAATTACATTGATTATTGTTGGTAAGTACTTCCTGCCAATATTTATTGATAAAGGCATTTACACTATTCCAGAGTTTGTAGAAAAACGCTTTAACAAAAACTTAAAAACTATCTTAGCCATATTCTGGATTGCATTGTATGTATTCGTAAACTTAACCTCTGTATTGTACTTAGGTGGGCTTGCATTACAAACTATCCTTGGTATTCCACTCATGTACTCTATTCTTGGTTTAGCTCTATTTGCATTAGCTTACTCTATTTATGGTGGCCTATCTGCGGTTGTGTGGACAGACGTTATACAAGTTTTCTTCCTAATTCTTGGTGGTCTATTAACCACTTATATGGCAGTGGACTTTATTGGCGGATCTGATGGTTGGTTCAGCGGTTTATCTAAAATGGCTGAAGCAGCACCAGAACATTTTGAGATGATCTTAGATCAAAGTAATCCTCAATATATGAACTTACCTGGTATTTCGGTTCTCATTGGTGGTTTATGGGTTGCAAATCTATATTACTGGGGCTTTAACCAATACATAATTCAACGAACATTAGCGGCAAAATCGATAGCTGAAGCACAAAAAGGGATTATTTTTGCAGCATTCTTAAAATTAATCGTACCATTCCTTGTCGTTGTTCCGGGTATTGCAGCTTATGTAATAACAACATCACCAGAATTGATGTCACAGCTTGGTAATGTAGCAACAACAAATATGCCCTCTCTTGCTCATGCCGATAAAGCCTATCCTTGGCTAACTCAATTCTTACCTGTTGGCTTTAAAGGTATCGTTTTTGCGGCTTTAGCTGCAGCAATTGTTTCATCATTGGCTTCAATGCTGAACTCAACCGCTACTATTTTCACTATGGATATTTACAAAGAATACATAGGGAAAAATACAGGTGATCATAAGCTTGTAAATGTAGGCCGAATGTCAGCTATCGTCGCGTTAATCATTGCTTGTCTAATTGCACCAATGCTAAGTAATCTTGGTCAAGCATTCCAATATATTCAAGAATATACAGGTTTAGTTAGTCCAGGTATCTTAGCTGTTTTCTTATTGGGTTTATTTTGGAAAAAAACCAACAGTAAAGGCGCAGTTACTGGCGTGATAGTATCTATTCCATTCGCACTATTCTTAAAATTTATGCCGTTAAATATGCCTTTCATGGATCAAATGCTATACACACTTCTATTTACAATGGCAGTGATTGCATTTACTAGCCTGAGTAATTCAGAACATGATGATGACCCTAAAGCGATCGCCTTAGATTCTTCCATGTTTACTACTGAGCGTAGTTTCAACATGGCCGCTTACATAGTTGTGATTATTCTTGCAGTGCTGTACTCAGTATTCTGGTAATCTTCTCTAGCCTCATCTTGTGATGAGGCTATTCATAGTAATTATCGCTTTATTGTAATTACTATGAATAGCCTTCAATACTAGCTTAAGGTAAAAGGCATTGATAAAATTAAACACTAAGAAGGCACAACCGATATGAATAATGAACTCCTCCCTAACATTGTTTCCTTCTTGCAGACGATTTACCCTTTTAATCTATTACCTCAAACGACACTTAATGATATTGCTCAGACCGTAGATATTTTATTACTTGGCCCTGAAGAAACTATCAAGAATGATGACGAAGCTACCCATCTTTATATTATTCGAACTGGTGTTGTGCAGCAGAATAACCTTGATGGAACCCTCCGAGCCAAGCTAGGAGAAGAAGACATTTTTGGTTTTAATCTACAACAAAATAATACCGAGTTTGGCTACTCTATTTTCGCTATAGAGAATACACTTCTTTATCGTTTTGATTACGCGTCACTCATCGTCTCTGTTGAAGCTTACCCCCAAGTAGCTTCATCACTTGCTTTAAGTTTAAAGACTCGTTTACGAGCACAAGATGCTATGCAAGACAGTGACCAACATACACATCTGAACTATCTTCGTCCTAATAGCGATATTGCCGATACAAAAATAGCCATTGTCTCTCCAACTAATAGCATTCAAGAAGTCGCCTATCAAATGCGCAATGTTATTGGGGTTTCTTGCGCGTTTGTTGTCGATGAAAGCAACGCATTGATCGGAATGATTACCGACAAAGACATGACGAAGCGTGTTGTTGCTCAAGCTAGAAATGTACATGACCCCATCAGTTCTATCATGACTGAAGATATTCATACCGTTTACGAAGATGAACTAGTGATGAGCGCGGTTCATTTAATGATGAAGCACAGTATTCAAAATATTCCGGTACTTAATCATCAAAAACAAGTCACGGGATTTATTACTCCACAACATTTAATTCAGAACGACAGTGTTCAATCTATCTTCTTACTCGATAAGATCCGTCACGCCGATTCAATTGCAACTTTAATTGAGTTATCGAAAGAACGCGGTGTTGTATTTAAGGGCATGATGGAGAGTAACGCATCACCAACCATTATCGGACAAGTTCTGAGTATGATTTATGATGCTTTCACTTATCGATTAATCGAACTCGCCATTGAACAATTTGGTCAACCGCCTTGTAAGTTTACTTGGATAGTCGCAGGGTCTCATGCTCGAAACGAAGTGCACTTAGCCTCAGATCAAGACAATGCCATCATTCTTTCTGACGATGCTACGGGATCTGATAGGATTTATTTCAATCACTTTGCAATGTACGTGTGTAAAGCACTTTCTGAATTGGATTACAGCTTATGTACAGGGCGCTTTATGGCAGCGACACCTAAGTGGTGTCAAAAAGCGCACATCTGGCAGGAATATTATCGTAAATGGAGTACTAACCCTGAATATGATTTATTGCTTAACCTAAATGTTTTTCTAGAAATTCGTCCTGTTTATGGCGATGAAGACCTATTTGAGAATGTTGATGCTTGCCGTCATGAATTGGTTAGTAAAAATATGTCACTCACTATCGCAATGCTTCGTAATACCTTGAGAACACGTCCACCACTGGGAATATTTAAACACCTAGTATTAGAAAAGGACGGCAATAATAATAAAGTATTAAATATCAAAAAAGCCGCTATTTCTTGCATGGTCGATTTCATTCGTATTCATTCATTAATGGAAGGAGGAACAGCACTAAACACGAGTGAGCGGATGGAATTTTTGCATGAGAATAACGTGTTAAATGATGTCACTTATCAAGATCTCAGTGAAACCTATCATTATGTTAATCGCCTGAGATTTCAGCACCAATTACAAGCAATACAAAATGAAAAACCCATTGATAATCAACTTCAACCAGATTTATTTGGTAGTTTTGAACGTCAGCATATAAAAGATGCGTTCCGTATTGTGTCAAGCTTTCAAGAGTTAATGAAAATGAAGTTTGGTGTCTAACAAATGCCAAATAAATCATTAACGAACAAAAATATAATCAGCCACATGATGGACTTATTTTCTAATCGCCATCCATTGATTCATTTAGAAGAACAAAGACAAACGTTAATAACACAAGATGTAGCGCTACCGAATTACTTAACAAGTTTGCTTGAATCTCCTTATCCAAGCCCAAAAGAAGACAGTAATAACATGACCTTTACTGTCGTAGATTTTGAAACCTCAGGGCTAAATCCAGAAAGCGACCATATTGTGAGTATCGGTTGGGTTCATATTATTAAAAATACAATTAAGCTTAACACCGCTCAACATTACATAATCAATGAACCTACAGTAGAAAGCTCTATTTCTGGAGGCTCAGAGATAGATCATACAGCACGTTCATTGCATCATATTCTTCCTGAACAGCAAAAGTCGGGTATCTCAATTGAAAAGGCAATGGAACGGTTCTTTACAAGCCTTCCAAACAGTATCTTAATTGTTCATGGTGCGACAATAGAGCAGCGTTTTTTAGAACAATTCTTTCTGTCACACCACTTTCCAAGTCTGCCAATGGTTTGGTTAGACACATTGAGAATTGAACAAAATACAATTGAATATAATCGCCATCAAAGAGATTTCCGTTTATTCTCTCTCAGACGCCAATATAAACTGCCTAACTACCCTGCTCATCACGCTTTAGTCGATGCTATTTCAACCGCCGAACTGTTTTTAGCACAAAGAAAACGTCTATTTAATCAATCTGTTGCCCCTATTGGATTCTTATATCAAAAGTCACGATAGCGAAAGTAAGTAAAACTTTAGTAAAAATAACATTTAAGTATCAAAGTCATCATTTATTCAGTAATATACTGGCATATTAATAAATAAAGGCTGGAGGATGAATGGCAACGTTAAAGGAAATAGCCAGCGAAGCTGAAGTTTCATTGGCAACCGTATCTCGTGTATTAAATGAAGATCCAACACTAAGTGTAAAAGAAGAAACCAAGCGACGTATTTTCGAGATAGCAGAAAAGCTTGAGTACAAAACCAGCTCGACCCGTAAACTGGCCAGTGCTTTACCTCAAGTAGCGAAAGAACAACTGCACTTCCTTGCTTTATATAATTACAACCAAGAAACTGAAGTGAATGACCCTTACTACCTTGCGATTCGTCATGGTATTGAAACTCAATGTGATAAATTTGATATCACATTAACCAACAGTTATGAAAGCAGCCTAGAGATAAAGAACCCAAAGGTAGATGGTATTTTACTTGTTGGTCGTCAAACAAAAGAACAACTAAAAGCAATTCAAAAGATCAGCAAAAACATTGTTTATATTGATTATACCGATCACGATCAAAACTTTGATTCTGTCGATATTGATCTTGCTCGTATCAGTAAAGAAGTCATCAACTACTTCATGAACCAAGGTTATCAACGCATTGGCTTTATTGGTGGTCAAGATGATGAAAACTGTTCAGACATTCGTGAAGAAGTGTTCGCGGAATACGGCCAGTTAAAAGGCGTGGTTTCAGAATCTGACCTTTACCGTGGTGACTTCTCAAGTTCATCAGGTTATAAACTGGCTAAAGCAATGCTAGAAACCGACCATGCAAATGCGCTGTTTATTGCTTCAGACTCTATAGCTATTGGTGTATTGCGTGCGATTCATGAAAAAGGATTACGCATTCCTGAAGACATTGCTTTAATCAGTGTCAATGACATACCCACTGCCAAGTTTACCTTCCCGTCACTCTCTACCGTTCGCATTCATTCAGAGCTAATGGGAAGCCAAGGTGTTAACTTATTGCTTGAACGCCGTCGTGATGAGCGAGTCATTCCTGTTCGAGTTTACATCCCAAGTAAATTACGCTTGCGTGATACCACTAAAAAATAACTAAAAACTCTTTTTTATTTTAATAAAAGCAGCGTTTATCACGCTGCTTTTTTTGCACCTAAATTTTAACGATTTACTCTACTCTTTTCTATTTCTGCACAATACACCATCATTTCACGATTATTTTATCTATTTATTAATCAATTAAGGTTAATGAATTGTTTCTACAACTCTTATTAACGTTACCAAGCTCACAAAGCTCAGTTCAATATGTGACCAAGTTAAAAGTAAAACAATTTACCGATTTGTTTTACTAAAACTTTAGTTAATATCTTTTACCAGAGAGTTATTAATTACCTATTTATAAGAACTATCGGCATCGTCCGGGAGGCTACACGTGAACAATTGGGAAAACTTCTTCCGCCTTAATGAAAACAGAATGGCACCGCGTGCTTACTTTTTCTCATACGATTCAGTTCAGTCTGCAAAGACATTCCAACGTGAATTAAGCAGCCACTACCAGTTATTAAGTGGCCAATGGAATTTCAACTTCTTCACTAACCCACTGCTTGTACCTGATGAGTTCTACTCTGAGCACATGAGCGATTGGGGCAAGATTACCGTTCCAAACATGTGGCAAATGGAAGGTCATGGCGATCTTCAATACACAGATGAAGGCTTTCCTTTTCCTATCGATGTTCCTTTTGTACCAAGTGACAACCCTACTGGCGCTTATCAACGAACCTTCACGTTAGGCGAAACTTGGAACAACAAACAAACCATTATTAAATTTGATGGCGTAGAAACTTACTTTGAAGTTTATGTAAACGGTAGCTACGTTGGTTTTAGTAAAGGTAGCCGTTTAACTGCTGAATTTGATATATCTGAATTTGCACAACAAGGTGAAAACCTGCTTTCTGTTCGTGTGATGCAATGGGCTGATTCAACTTACATTGAAGACCAAGACATGTGGTGGACTGGCGGTATCTTCCGTGATGTTTACCTCGTTGGTAAAGAGCAAGTTCATGTTCAAGACATTACCATTCGCACTGATTTTGATGAAAATTACCAAAGCGCGACACTGTCTTGCAAGGCAGAGTTAGAAAACCTAACAAACAACTCAGTATCTAATTATTCACTTGATTATGCACTGTTTGATGGTAAGTCTGTTGTTTCTGAGGGTACCGTAAATTCACTCACTTTTAATGCAAACCATCGTGTAGATATCAAGATTGATCTGGAAAACCCTACGCATTGGACAGCTGAAAACCCTTACCTATACCAATTAATCCTGACTCTTAAAGATGAAAACGGAAAAACATTAGAAATCATCCCGAACCGTGTTGGTTTCCGTGACATAAAAGTGCGCGATGGCTTGTTCTACATCAACAATAAATACGTCATGCTTCATGGTGTGAACCGTCACGATAACGATCACCTAAAGGGTCGCGCTGTCGGCATGGATCGTGTTGAGAAAGACATCGTTTTGATGAAGCAACACAACATCAACTCGGTACGTACTGCTCACTACCCTAATGACCCACGCTTTTATGAACTGTGTGACGTTTACGGTCTGTTTGTTATGGGTGAAACTGATGTAGAAACGCACGGCTTTGCTAACGTCGGTGATTTAAGCCGCATCACCAATGATCCTGTATGGGAACACGTATTTGTCGAGCGTATTGAGCGTCATATTCATGCTCAGAAAAACCACGCTTCTATCATCATGTGGTCGCTAGGTAATGAATCAGGCTACGGCTGTAACATCAAATCAATGTACGATGCAGCAAAAGCAATTGATGACACGCGTCTGGTTCATTATGAAGAAGATCGTGATGCTGAAGTGGTTGATATCATCAGTACTATGTACTCTCGTGCTCAACTAATGAATGCCTTTGGTGAGCATCCGCATAATAAACCACGCATCATCTGTGAATACGCACACGCTATGGGTAACGGTCCTGGCGGGTTAACTGAATACCAAAACGTGTTCTACAAACATGACTCAATTCAAGGGCATTATGTTTGGGAATGGTGTGATCACGGCATCCTAGCGAAAGACGAAAACGGCACTGAATTCTTAAAGTACGGTGGCGATTACGGCGATTATCCAAACAACTACAACTTCTGTATGGATGGTTTGGTTTACTCGGATCAAACTCCAGGCCCAGGCTTGAAAGAGTACAAGCAAGTTATCGCGCCAGTTAAGATCCAAGAAAAAGACGCAGCAAACGGCATTTTCACAGTAGATAACAAGCTGTGGTTCTCAAATCTTGATGACTACACCATTACCGCTGAGATCCGTGCAGAAGGCGAAACACTGCAAAGCACCACATTCAAAGTGGAAGGCTTAGCTGAAAACTCAAGCCGTGATATTGAAATCACACTACCAGAATTGGATGGACGCGAAACATTCGTTAATTTCACAGTACGTAAAGATTCTCGCACTCTGTATAGCGAAGCGAATCACGATATTGCAATTTATCAAGTTCAGTTAAAAGAAAACACAGAGCATCTTCCTGTGTTCTCTAACAATAATGCAATCGCACTTGATATCACGGCATCTCGTTTAGATTATGTAGTGAAAGGGTTGAACTTTGCGCTTACTTTCTCAAAAGTGAACGGTAAATTAACCTCATGGGTTGTAAACGGTGATGAGTTAATTGCAAGTGCACCTAAACTGAACTTCTTCAAACCAATGGTGGATAACCATAAGCAGGAACATGAAGGTCTGTGGGAGCCTGCGCATCTTCAAATCATGCAAGAGCACTTCCGCTCTATCGACCTTGGTGCCTCAAACGGTAAAGCCACTTTCACGGTAACCAGCATTATTGCCCCACCTGTGTTTGATTTTGGTATGTGCTGTACTTACGTGTATGAAATCAACAAAGAAGGGCAGCTAAACATTCAACTATCTGGTGAGCGTTACGGTGATTACCCTCATGTGATCCCTGTGATTGGTTTGGATCTTGGTATCAACAATGACTTTGACCAAGTTCAATACTACGGTCGTGGCCCAGAAGAGAACTATCAAGACAGCCAACAAGCAAACATGATTGATGTATACCAAACAACGGTAGCGAATATGTTTGAGAACTACCCGTTCCCACAAAACAACGGTAACCGTCAGCATGTTCGTTGGGCATCGTTAGCTAATCGTCACGGTTCTGGTCTATTTGTTAAGCCTGAGCAAGAGATTAACTTTAGCGCTTGGTTCTACACGAGCCAAAACATTCATGAAGCACAGCATACGATTGAACTTGAGAAGAGTGGTTACATTACTCTAAACCTTGACCACAAACTGATGGGCTTAGGCTCAAACTCTTGGGGCTCTGAGGTGTTGGATTCATACCGTGTTTACATGGATAAATTCCAATACGCACTGACTTTGGTTCCATTTCAACAAGGTGGCTGTTCACCAAAAACATTGGCGAATCACACATTCATCTCAAACACAGCATTCACTTCAAAAACAACAATTGAAGGCGGAGAAAAGTAATGATCATTTTAGACAACCTAGAACAATTTAAAGTGGTATATCGTGACGGCCGTAAATGGAACCGTTGTGTTGAAGCGATTGAAAACATTGGCAACCTAAGAGATGGGATCATGTATTCAATTGGTGATTCTCTGGTGTACATGATTGAAGATGGCGTGGCTAAAAACACAGAAACCTTTGTTGGTAACCGCCGATACTTTGATATTCATTACTACCTAGAAGGCCGTGAAACCGTAGAGGTTGCGAATAAATCTGAGCTAGAAAGCGTGCAAGCGTATTCAGATGAAACTGACCGTGAACACCTAAATGGTATCGGTCAAATACATCAACTTTGTGAAGGCCAAGTCGCAGTGTTTGATAACAGTAAAGCCTACAAATTCCATGGCGATAGTCGTGTTCGTAAAGTGGTTCTAAAAGTCACTATCGAAGACGGTTACTTCCTGAATAAATAACAAATCAAGATAAGTACCAGAAAACAATAATAAAAATAAATGGCATCTGGAAATATATTCAGAGCCAAATAATAGGGAGAGATTGGATCGTAAATCGCGACTAAACCTCTCCCACCATACCTACAATATGTGATTCATCGGAGTACCTTATGTCTACATCAACTCGTGGCACGATAGGCAAGTTCGCCTTACTGTCTATGACTTTTGCTGCAGTTTATAGCTTCAATAATATCATCAATAATAATATTGAAATCGGGCTATCTTCTGCACCTATGTTCTTCTTGGCTACCCTGTTCTACTTTGTTCCATTCTGTTTAATTGTTGCTGAATTTGTATCGCTTAATAAAAGCTCTGAGGCTGGCGTTTATGCTTGGGTAAAAAGCTCATTAGGCGGTCGTTGGGCATTCATCACCGCGTATACTTACTGGTTCGTTAATCTATTCTTCTTTACCTCTTTGCTACCAAGAATCATAGCTTATGCCTCTTATGCATTCTTAGGGTTTGAATACATTTTTACACCATTAACGACCGCGGTATTAAGTACCCTACTGTTTGCGGTAGCGACTCATGTATCAAACAATGGTGCGAAATTACTAGGTCCAATTACCTCGCTAACCTCATCATTAATGCTTCTGCTTACTCTGTCTTACATTCTGTTATCAGGCGGCGCGTTAATTGGTGGTATTGAACCAGCAGACCCAATCACTATTGAAGCAATGACTCCATCATTTAACTGGGCGTTCCTTGGTGTAATCACGTGGATCTTCATGGCGGCTGGGGGTGCAGAATCGGTAGCGGTTTATGTAAACGACATTAAAGGCGGTCACAAGTCTTTCGTGAAGGTTATCATCATTGCGGGTATCTTCATTGGTGCGCTTTACTCAGTGGGTTCTATCTTAGCGAACGTATTTGTACCTCGTGAAGTACTGAAATTTACTGGCGGTTCAGTTCAAGTCTTTGAAGGTTTAGCAAGACACTTCGGTTTATCTGAAATCTTAATGAACCGTTTTGTTGGTGTGGTTTCATTTACGGCAATGCTTGGCTCGCTACTAATGTGGACTGCAACACCGGTTAAAATCTTCTTCTCTGAAATTCCAAAAGGTATTTTTGGTGAAAAAACAGTAGCACTAAACAAACAAGGTGTACCTGAGCGTGCTGCATGGATTCAATTTTTAATCGTAATTCCACTGATGTTTATCCCAACATTAGCATCAGATACGGTGCAAGACTTAATGAGCACCATCATCAATATGACAGCGGCAGCCTCTATGCTTCCACCACTGTTCATCATGATTGCATACTTGAATCTACGTTTAAAACTGGATCACCTAGAGCGCGACTTTAGAATGGGATCTCGCCTTACTGGTATCACGATTGTTTCTATTCTAATTGGTATTTTCACAGTAGGTTTCTTTGCTTCAACCTTCCCAACTGGTGCAGATATCATGACGATTATCTTCTACAACGTGGGCGGCATTGTTATCTTCCTTGGTTATGCATGGTGGAAATATAGCCAATACGAGAAATCACTAAGCAAAGAAGAGCTTATTGAAGAATCGAAACCTGCGGTTCAGTAATTCACCAGTTTTTAATTAAGTAAAACTAAACCGAGAGTATAGCTACTCTCGGTTTTTTATTTTAATTAACACCTTAAGCATACATAGATATCGATTTTTTACCGTTTGTGCACTACGTTTATTCTAGATAATAAAAATAAATGGTGCGTTATGATATCTCGAATAAAAAAAATAAAAAATAAACTCATCTTTCCATTGCATGTTCATATTTCGACGTTGTTTATCGTTATGATAGTCATCATTTGTTCGGTTCAGATACTATTAACACATAAAAGTATAAATAACCTTTTATTTAATGCTAACTCGACCATTTTTGAACGGATATCGGAGGAAACCAAGTCCTCTATACGCCGAGAATACAGGCCTGCGTTTAGGTCTGTTGCTATGCTTACCAAAAGAGACATTATAAACACCGAAACATTAGCACAACGCAGAGCTTACTTTAACGAGTTTGCCATGCTGTTAGATCTACATAAACATGTTTCAACTTATCACATCACCTTTCCAAATGGAGATTGGTTTGGTATAGGTATATTAGGTGACTCATTATTTAGACAAAAGTTAAATACACCTGACAATACCTATTATTTTTTTATTCATCACACCGCTGACAAAATAAATAACACCACTATCTTTTTTTATGATATTGAAGCCCGTCTCATAACATCACAAGTGCTCACCGACCTTCAGTACCCCCCAAAAAAAGAGACTTGGTTTAAACAATCCGTTAAAGAAAAAATCCTCTTATCTAAGCCTCGCTATCTTTCTGGATTACAACAATTTGGCTTATCTATCCATCAGAAAGCAGCTAATAATGTCGTGGTTAGTGCAGATATCTTAATGCAAAATATTAGCCACGTATTAAAAAGTACCTCTATCCATCCATCATCACTTAGAGTGCTTTATGATGAAGAAAATATTATTTATGCCAGTAATTCATCCCACCTTTCCTTAATGAAAGATAAAGAAAACTCCGTTATTAAGTTAGACGATTTATTTAACTCAGAAATAGTAAGAGCCATTAAAAAACTTCATTTAGATCAGGATATTCAACGGTATCAACATAAAGGAGAGAATTGGTATGGGAAGATATTTTCCGTTCCAATTAATTCAGAACGTTCATTAAATTTACTCATTGCGGTAAAAGCCTCTGAACTGCTCTCTAGTGCTCAGCTCATTCGCCAACAAACAATACTCTGGTCTTTAGGTATATTATTTTTGGCTATTCCTTGTGTTTATTTAATATCACAAAGAATATCAAGACCAATACGCCAAGCGACAAAGCAAGCAAGTTTAATATCCAAATTCGATTTTTCATTTATAAATCAAACTCCCACACAAATACTTGAAATATCGGATCTCAAAAAATCTATTTCAGACATGAAATCAGCAATAGAAAATTACTTCAACCTAACAAATTCAATATTAGAGGAATACGAGATTGATGAACTAATACAAATTATAGGACGCGGGACAGCTAATGCAACGCAAGCGGCGGGGGCTTATCTTTATCTAATTAATGATGATGGAACATACATAGAACCTCAATTTGCGTGGCGTGCCAACGGTCAAGACGAAGATATTAGTGAATTAAAACGTTACTCTCTTGATGATAAAAAAATAGCTAAAGTTCTTGAATATATAATGGTTAAAAAGAAACCCTTTGAAGGTTTAAGCATTCAAAAACTCGATATAAGTGAACAAAAAAAATTGGGATTAAAAGATGAAGACACATGGTCACTCACTTTCCCATTATTTACAAAAGGAAAGCAAACTATTGGTGCCATGGTCTTGGTTTTTAATATTAAAAATAGAGAATCTATACGTAACGATAAACTCAATTACTTTGAGTCCTTAATGAATTTTACTGCCATTGCCCTTCATGGGCGGAAAATGCTGAAAAATCAAAAAGGGTTACTCGAATCATTTATTCAAGTCATGGCAAGCGCTATTGATACAAAATCACCATACACTGGAAATCATTGTCAAAAAGTCCCTGAGCTTACTCAATGGCTTTCCAAAGTTGCGAGCGACTCATCAGCCCCTGAATTCAAAGATTTCACACTGAATGCAACAGAAAAAGAAGAGCTCAGAATTGCTTCATGGTTACATGATTGTGGGAAAATTACGACACCAGAATATGTAGTAGATAAAGCAACAAAACTAGAGACAATTTATAATCGAATACATGAAATAAGAACTCGGTTTGAAGTTTTAAAGCGTGATGCAGAAATCAAGCAATGGCGACAAGCCTCTAACAGTGTATTGCCTACTACACACAAAGAAAAATTAGAACAAGAATGGCAGCGATTAGATAAAGAATTCGCTCTTATTGCTAGAGTAAATCTTGGCGATGAATTTTTATCAGAGCAAGACGCAAAGCAAATACAGACTATTGGTCAACAAACATGGGAACAAACTCTCGACAGTAACCTTGGCCTTGCTTGGGAAGAGCAAGCTCGTTTAAATAATACTGATAAAACTCAATTACCGACAACAGTTACTCTGTTACAAGATAACCAATCTCACCTAATCCCGAATTCAGAAAATTTAACTCAAGATGAGCGATTTACTCTACAAACACCTGAATATAAAAATAACATAGGTGAAGCGTATAACCTATCTATTCAGCGTGGTACATTAAATAATGAAGAACGATTTACAATAAATGACCATATAATTCAAACCATTAAAATGCTAGAAGCACTTCCATTCCCTAAAACGATGAAACATATTCCCAAAATTGCGGGGGGTCATCACGAAAAAGTTGACGGAACCGGTTATCCAATGGGCCTTAAAGCCGAAGAAATGCCATTAACAGCACGAGCAATGGCTATCGCCGATATTTTTGAAGCCCTAACAAGTCATGATAGACCATACAAAAAAGCAAAAACTTTATCTGAATCTCTAAAAATCATGAATTTTATGGTTAAAGATCAACATATAGATAAAGACTTATTTAATTTATTTTTAACCTCAGGTCTTTATAGTAAATATGCAAAAGCGTATTTAAAGCCTGAACAATGTGACGATATTGATATTAATCACTATATAACTTAAGACATTATTCAATTAGGTACTTAGCTATTTTGGTGCGACTTTTACCGTCAACAAAATGAGAAACGGATAAATAACGCATTCTAAGTCGAGCATTGGATGTGGAATTAATCAAACTCGGAAAATCATGCTTCATAAGGACTCCTTTTAAGAGTCCATATTAGATCATGAAATTAACGGAATTGGTATAATTCTTTGGTGTTTACGTTTGAAGTGGCCAAGAAAAACTGGCCACGGTTTTAGATATAATAGGGAGAGGTTATTTTCCAATAATAATGAGTCAATGGTAGGACTTATTGACCAACTCAGGTTATTTGTAACAACCCCGTATTGACCGCATTACTTTCAAGATACATAAACGACTGCAAATCAGAGTTAAACACCTCGGAGTTTAATCGCCCCCTCTTATCAAATTCACTGATTAACATATCCAAAGTAACCACTTTGTTAAAGACTAGTAGCGCTGCTAAAGAATCAAATAAATGTCGATATACTGCCCCATAAAACATGTCTCGATGCAGATAATGAGAGACTTCATTCCAAGCTACGTTGTTGTGTAATAATCCACTAATCACATTAAGCTCAGCTTCCAAGTTATGAGGAGGCATTTGTTAATCAGCCAATCTGAATGAAAGGCTGGCTATGATAACTGAATTCGATACTAATGGGGTAATTGAGCGTTACCTGAGCGATTCAACAAAGCCCTTACCAACAGAACCGATATGCCTGTAGGTTGAAAATTAAAAAGCACATGCTTCTGTTGCAGTTAAATAATCGTGACCCCTCTTTATTTATTCCTAATTGAAAATGAAGTGTCTTTTCCAATTCCTGATCTACAGCACTTAGCAATTCATTGGCAAGTAATGCTTGCGCCTTGACCGTTTCTTGATAATGCAGTTGGTATTTTAATGCGACATCAGAAGCATAGCTTTTTATTATTGATTCAAGAGTTTTGTGCTGATTACTCGCCAATTCCGCCCAGTGTTTCTTATCCCTTAAATCTTGCTGCGTCACAATATCATCATGAATAGTAAAACTGTAATGTAAAGATTCAAATCCTTGAATCGTTGACCAAGCTCGCTTTCGTATTTTGAAACCACCAGTGGCAACCACTAGCTTTTTGATAGGGGCATGATCGGACTCGATACCATTATTTAGACACTTAACCTGCCGCTGCTCTACATCCGCTCGTAGCATCGTAAGCAACTCTAGGGCATTAATAGGCAGCTTCTTTATTTCTCTTCTTAGAGAAATAAAAATCCAAGGTTTCCTTTTATTTATTGATGGTTCGATACAGGTAGTTCCATTTTCCCTTTACTTTTACGTAAGTTTCATCGAGTTGCCAGGAGCTATCAGTTTGGATAAATTGATAATTACGACGTAACTTTTTACGTAATTTAGGGGAGTATTCAATAAACCAACGATAGATAGTGGAACGATTAACCGAAATGCCTCGCTCTGCGAGCATATCACTGAGATTTGCGTAACTCATTGGTGTCGAACCATATCAATGTAAACACCAAAGTATAATTGCTGGTGCGAAGTGTTTCCATTTAAATTCAGAATTGGTCATTGGCGACGAAATAGTATGAAGGATTGTGGGATCTTGGCGTTAAACTGAATTATTTGCAACAACCCCCTTACGATCATTTACTACATCAACTCATTCACAAAATAAATAAATGACCACTAGTTCATTCGGAATTTAATTATTGCATATGTGAAACAGTCTTTTAACTACAAGGCTATATATCAACAATAATTGCTTATATATATTATGTATATTCGAAACTAAAAAATAAATATAAGGAATAACAATGAAAAAACGACTCTTATCGATAACTACAGCAATGATGTTAAGTCAACAAGTCGTGGCCGAACCTGAGCTTACTCAAAAAATATCTAACCTACCAGGTGTAGAGTCTATCGTTTTTGATGAAAACAAAAACGTATACTTTACCTCCTTACAAGCAGGAAACGAAAAAGATGATGGTTCTATTATTGCTCTAAATTCTAAATATGAATTTATTGCTACTATCGTTAATGGCTTAGATAACCCTAAAGGCATTTCTATTAAAGGAGAGCTCCTCTATATTGCTGATATGACGGATTTAATAGAAGTTAATTTACGCTCTGGCACTGTTATTAAGCATCATGTTGAAAGTGCAGAATTTCTAAATGATGTTGCTATTGATAAATCAGGAAATGTATACATATCAGATATGTTTACATCAGAAATATATAAATTTTCTGACAATAAAGTAAGTAAATGGATGGATTCACCAGAACTAGAAAATCCTAATGGACTGTTGTTTATCGGTGATGACCTATACATTGCTGCATGGGGATATTTTAATAAAAACAATCCTATGGAAGCCCCATTTGGCCGAGTTCTAAAAGTAAACCCTAAAACAAAAGTAATTACCGCTATTACAGAAGAACCTTTAGGTAATCTTGATGGTTTACAGTTAGATAATAAAGGACAATTAATTGTTTCTGATTGGAAGCAAGGGGTAATCTATAGTGTTTCAATGGAAGGAGAAGCGCAAAAAATCATAGATTTGCCTCGTGGACCAGGTGATATTTATTATTCAAAAAAAGAAAATAAACTTCTAATACCGATGGCAATTGATGGTGAAATATTATCTCTAACTGAATAGTGATTAATTGTGGTGAAGTGTTAAGTTAAATTATTTTACATCCATTTTAATCCCTGTTACTAACAGGGTAAAACTAACTGTTTTGTAATAACTTCGTACTAGTGGTTTCTATTGAAAGTTTAAATTAATTAAAAAGCTTTTTATTTCCCATAAGTTTAATCGAATTAAAAAATCAATATATAACTCTAATATCATAATACCTGAAGAATACAGCCTAACTTAAGAACACTTTATTTGAGTCCTGTGTCTGCGTATAGAACGTTGTTTAAATACCAATTAAATAATACATAATATTCATGGGAAACTATTAAATAAAAAACACCTAACTTGTGTAAACTTTAAGTTTATAAATATAATTGCATAATAAAATAAGAGAATAATTATGAATACAAAAATAAATAAAATAGCGACTTCTATTGTTATTTCAACGTTAGTTTCTATGCCAATAACTGCTAATGCAGATACTAAGGTTAATACAGCAATTTCTATTACTAAAAATGGACTAGTAACTGCAGGTAATATATTTGCACATAGCGTTCATTCAGTACCATCTACATTAAACGTAGGGTCGTCGTATACCGCTATTTTAGGTGTCGTGGGTAGTATTGCAAATAAGCTAACTTCAATAGCCGTTAATGAGGCTAATATGTCAAGATGTATGTCTACAATATATAGCTATGATGACTCTCAGAACGTATGTGAATCTGCTCCTGATTTTAAAAAATTCAAATTCTGCGTAGTTAATATGGATAATGTTAATGGTAGCCCTGTACGTATGGAGCTAGTAGATTGGGATATAAATGGTACGCTTGGCAACGTATTCTCTGTATCAGATGTAGAAAATGAAGAGCAATTGTGTATCGATAGACCATTAAACGGTACGTTCTTAGAAATATACAATTCATCTGACAAGAAGATATTATCTCGACCGTTGCCGATGGATTTATTCAATGGCGAATATGGCGGTTTAGTTAAAAATGGTAAGTTTTATCTAAAAGAAAAAACAAATAAATTTCATGAAATAATGGGTTATCATCTTTGCCCCGATATTATGTATAACACACCAGGACGTTATTCAGATGACACTCTTGCAAGGAGGTGCCTAGCTAAAATAAAAGAAAAAAATATACATAACGATCATGGCCAATATGAAAAATTATTTACTCAAACAATGAAGAGTTCAAACTTCTCATCATTAAGTCGCTCTCTGCCTGGTATTTTTGATGATGAATATATATTGAAAAATTCAGGGGTTGACATGAACACAAACGAAAACTATGCAAGTATTGGTGGATTATTTGTATTAACAAACGATACCTATGCATATGTTAATCCTAGAGTAAATGGTGCTCAGAAAATAAGTCAAACTGAAATTAAAGTGTGGAATGACTTTAATTATACAGGACATACAATATCAACTGATAACGTAATAAACATGGGCAATAGAATACCTCGGTCTCTTCTTTTAAAAAAAATTCAAGAAAGTAACGGTCTTTAATTAATAAAAAGGAGCTATATAATATAGCTCCTTTTTTATCTGGGTTGTCTTCCAATAATAAGGAGTCAATTGTAGGACTTATTTATCAACTCAGATTTTTTGCAACAACCCTCTATTCAGTGCATCGCCAGACTGCTCAATCTCTCCACAGGGTTCTTAATGACAAGGGCGCGAAGCGTATATTTCCCCTTGTCATTAATTGATTTGCAGGAAGTGCGCGACGCACTGGGTAGCGGTAACTCAAAGAGGATGAATGATGCACTAAACCAAGCCCATGCGTAGTTCATTTGCCCCAAAGCAGTGAAAACCCTTGATAGGAGTGGTTGATGAATGATGTGCTCGTTTGCTATTTACCACCGTACTCTCCAGAGCTCAATATCATTGAGATATTGTGGAAGAAAGTAAAATATGAATGGTTACCATGTGAAGCGTTCAAAACGTTTGAAGGCCTCAGTATTAACATCAAAAACATATTAAATTATTACGGCGAAAAATTCACAATAACTTTTGCGTGACTACTTAAAAATAGTTTCACTGTATTGGCGTAATTAACAGGACTGGAAAAAATACGGTTCGTGTGGGTATAAAAGAATATGCCAAGCGTACATAATTAAAAAGTATGAAATTTATGGATATACGTCATTAGATAAATTATCCGAGTGGAACCGGTTAGTACCAAAGCGGCAAGAGGGAGGATTTTCCTGTAGAAAAAAATCTCAATATATTAATCCGCTTGATGGTGTAATGGTCAACAAAAACCGGACACCAAACTTACATAAAATAGCCAAAGAAATGTACGGTGATCCAAGCAACCGTCTCACTGTTGGTGAATGGGCAAAACACTTTGCCATGAGTGAAAGAACGCTATCAAGATTATACCAATTCCGTTAATTAACTTGTCAACTTTAACCAATCTCTAAAGCAGAGTGAGATGACTCTGCTTTTATCTTTACAAAACCGATTCCACGCTCCACATAATGTCTCTACAATATCGTCATAGTTTTCGAAACACCTATTGGCTACTTCATTTTGACGGAGCCAGCTCTATACCTGTTCTATAGGGTTAAGTTCGGGAGAATAAGGTGGGATATGAATGATGGTGAGGTTCTCAAATTCATCTGCAAGATAGCTCTGGTGCCAACTCGCTTGATCCATGATCACAACAGCATACTTGCCAGTTGGTGTGGCTTGAGAAATTAATCTGAGTTGCTCTTTCACCGCTTCCATATTACTCAGGGGAACCACTATCGCTTCAGCTTCTCCTGTCGTGACACATACTGCTCCGAAAAGGTATGCATACTCAAATTGCTGTTGTTGTACTACTCTAGGCCGCGTACCTTTTTCTGCCCATATCCGCGTTGTTGTATTTCGCTGACCAAATCGAGCCTCGTCTTGAAACCATATTTGAACATCTTTTAAGGCTACATGGCCAGGGATCTTAAGGATCGTTTCGATTGGGAATTTTTTTAAAAGCTTCTTGAGCTTCGACTGACTGCTTAGGATGTTTAGAGCGAGTAGTAATCCAACTCAAACCTATGTCATGTAATAACTGATAGAGCGCCAACTTTTTATATAATGTATTGAAATTGCTTTCTATATAAAGCCCAATATCTCTCGCTTGAAGACGACCGCCACTCTCATTTACGGCATGTTCGATAACATATCCTTTGAGGTGTAATTTTTGCTCATCTGTTAGGCGATGAGGTCTACCTGAATGTGGTTTCTCTTGAAGCCCTTCAAGACCATTATCAAGATATGCTTTGACCCATTTATTGACGCTTACTCTGCTAACTTTAAGGTACTTAGCTATTTTGGTGCGACTTTTACCGTCAACAAAATGAGAAACGGATAAATAACGCATTCTAAGTCGAGCATTGGATGTGGAATTAATCAAACTCGGAAAATCATGCTTCATAAGGACTCCTTTTAAGAGTCCATATTAGATCATAAAATTAACGGAATCGGTATTAGTAAAACAAGAGTTAGGAATGACCTTTGGCCATTGGCGCAGTCAATTACATATTGTATTGGCGTTGCAAAAACTCTCTTCTGGAGACGCGGTTCAACGCATTGCTGAAGATCTAGGCTATGAATCGGTCAGCGCTTTCATCTCTTTCTTCAAAAAAACATTAGGCCGCTCACCAAAACAATACATGAAGATTAAGTAAATACTCCCTAATTAGGTCTAAGTAAATTAGATCTTTTTAGAAGTAAAATTTTAAGTAAATATAGATAAAAACAATCTCACTTCTCTCACATTTATGCCGTTTTATTCTTCTTTTTCTTATCTCTCCTCGCTATTCTTTCTTTATTGATAATTAACTCCGTATTCATTTATTACCGAGTAACCCAATCAATTTCTAATAAGAAAAATTTACCCACAACAGTGAGCACCTCTAAACATGAAACCTACTTTTGCAAAGCTGTCTTTACTTTCTACTCTACTTTTAACAGCGAATGTCCATGCCATTGAAACTGATTTTTACGGTGAAATGGGCATTGATGGTCGTACTTTCTTTGATGGTGACGATAAAGGTCGCTACAGTGATGGCACCTATATTGAAGGCGGGCTCGCTATTGAAGAAGGCAATTGGTTTGGCTTAATTTACGGTGAGGGCTGGACAGTACAAGCGGATGATGACGGTAATGCGTGGGCAACAGGTCATGGCTGGGGGGATTCCCTGGCACCGCATTATTAACAGAAGAATACATTAACTTCATGGCCAATAATTTGGTTCATCGCGGCTTTCCGGGGAAAGCCGCTTTTATCTTCATAAAGAAATAGTCTGTATCTCTGTAGCCATACCCCATTCTTTTGATCAGCTTAATTTTGTTATTTATTCCTTCCAGTGTACATGTATTTAATCGATATAAAGCCGAACTAACAATTCCGTGAAGGTATGGTTTTAACTTTCGTGCAAAACTGATTAATGGTTGGATCCCACTCTCATTTACCTGTTGCCACCATACATCCCATAGTTCTATTGCCTGCGTTTCTGAATCACAATACCAGAGCTCTTTTAATTGCTCTCCTAGCAAATGAGTCACCATTAAATCGTGGTTTACCGAAAGTATTTCATCTAGATAACTCTGTTGATTTGCGTCTAGGTTGTCTCTATTTTTCAAAAGGATCCAGCGTGAACGCTTAATCCAACGACGAGCTTTTTTGTCTTCTTTGAGTTGATTCGCTTGATCTACCCTAACTCTATCCATTACCTCTCGTCCATATTTGGCTACCACATGAAAAAGATCGTATACAATACGCGCATTAGGGCAATGAGCTTTCACTTCGAGATCGAAAGCTGTATTCATATCCATAGCTACTGCTTCGATATTTTCGGCATGCTCACCAAGCTCTTCAAAGAAAGGCCTGATATCAGTTCGGCTTCTACCTAAACCAATCCAAAGCACTTGATGTGTCTGCGCATCGGCAATCACTGTTGCATATCGATGTCCTTTAAATATGGCAAACTCATCCATCACTAGTTGACGTAATTTATCCCATGGTATGTCAGGGATAACTCGTTTAAGTCGTTGTTTATCAATGTTCTTTATCGTGTGCCAATGTACTCCAGTCAGTTCTGAAATATGTTTAATCGGCAGCAAAGGCAGCAGTTGTTCAATATATTCTATCAATCGATTAGTCAGGCGTGAGTATGGTTTAAGCCAAGATATTGCTTCCGTTTTTGTACCACATAGCGAACATGTAATGCGCCTAGTCTGAATCAAAAGTTCAACTGGAGTTCCTAATATCATAGCGTCTTTAATAGTTCGCCACTGAGTATCGTGAGTAAATTCAGAGAGTCGCCCGCAAGAGCAGAATGCTGGGGAATCAGGCTTTAAGGTTATAGAGATTAATGAATCAGTTTTATGAGATTTTACGATCTGAAAACCTTTCCAGAATGATGATAAAAAAGTATTATTTGGCATGAAAACGGCAGTTTATGAAAAGTTGTGTTTGGCGATGTAACTTTACCACTAACTGCCGTTTTTGTTTTCAATTCCCGCTAATCTGCGATGAACCAATAATTTTGACCGTTTGAGTGTGTATAAAGACGGGCGAAAAGTACAGTTCGCCATGGAAGCCTACAGCTTACCGGGCGCGTTGATTCAAACCCTAACCTCTGATGACGTAAAAGTAGAACTCACATTACGCTTTGCAACCAATCGTACGTCATTAGTTGAAACTAAAATAACAACCAATTCTCCAGTCGAATTAGTATGGGATGGTGAGCTGATTGAAGGCAATCACGCGAAAGAAGAAGAATCTCAATCAAACAAAACCATTGCAGAGGCCTACCCTGATTACAACCGCACTATCGTACCAACTAACGATGGACTAACGGTTACTTTTGGTGAAGTGCGTGCAACGTGGTCGTTATTAACGTCTGGAGCCTCTGAATATCAAGTTCATAAATCAATTCCAACAGCGACTACTGTTGATGGCTTAACCTTTACTTCTACCGCTAATATTGAGCAATCCACCACGATTTATACTACGTATTCTCATGTATTAACCGCTGAAGAGAACCAAGCAGAGCAAGCTAAAATCACTGACATTCTAGCAAACCCGAATCAATATTTAGTTGCGACTGAAAAACGTTGGGAAGAATACCTTGATAAAGGCTTAACCAACCCAAATGCAACTCCTGAACAAGAGCGTGTTGCTGTAAAAGCAATGGAAACGCTTAATGGTAACTGGCGCGGTGCGGCTGGTGCAATGGAGTTTGATTCAGTAACACCATCAGTAACAGCTCGTTGGTTCTCAGGTAACCAAACATGGCCTTGGGATACATGGAAGCAAGCGTATGCAATGGCGCACTTCAACCCAGAAGTAGCAAAAGACAATATTCGCGCTATGTTTGCGTATCAAATTCAAGCAGATGATACCGTTCGTCCTTGGGATGCCGGTTTTATTCCTGATTTATTAGCCTACAACACAAGCCCTGAGCGTGGTGGTGACGGTGGTAACTGGAATGAGCGAAACACAAAACCAAGTCTTGCTGCATGGGCAGTAATGGAAGTATACAAAACCACTGAAGATAAAGCGTGGTTAGAAGAAATGTACCCTAAATTGGTTGCTTATCATGATTGGTGGTTACGTAATCGTGATAACAATGGTAACGGTGTTCCTGAGTATGGTGCTTCACGCGATAAGGCCCATAATACAGATAATGGCGATATGCTGTTTACGGTTGAGCGTGGTGATAAGAAAGAAGAACTTGCTGGCCTAGATAAATACCAAGAGATCATAAAATCTGGAAACTATGACCACATTGAGATCCCAGCACAAACGGCAGCGTCTTGGGAGTCTGGTCGTGATGATGCCGCAGCTTTTGGTTTTATCGATAAAGATCAATTAGACGCTTATGTTGCAAATGGTGGTAAACGCTCGGATTGGGAAGTGAAGTTCGCACAAAATCGAGATAAAGATGGCACGCTTTTAGGCTATTCTCTACTGCAAGAGTCTGTTGACCAAGCAAGCTACATGTTCAGTGACAACCAATATCTAGCTCAAATGGCTGATATTCTAGGTAAAGATACTGATGCAAAAGAGTTCCGTGAAAAAGCCGATAAATTAGCAAGTTACATCAACACTTGTATGTTTGATGAAGGTACTGGCTTCTTCTACGATATCCGTATTGAAGACAAACCATTAGCAAACGGCTGTGCGGGTAAGCCAATTGTTGAACGTGGCAAAGGCCCTGAAGGTTGGTCACCACTCTTCAATAAAGCGGCAACCCAAGCAAATGCTGACGCTGTTGTTAAAGTGATGAAGGATACCTCTGAATTCAATACTTACATTCCATTAGGTACGGCTGCACTATCTAGCCCTGCATTTGGTCCTGATATCTATTGGCGCGGGCGCGTTTGGGTTGACCAGTTCTACTTTGGCCTAAAAGGCATGGAAAGCTACGGCTATCGTGACGATGCGGTTGAAATGGCAGGTGCATTCTTTGATCACGCTGATGGTCTAGTTGGTGACGGTCCTATCCGTGAAAACTACAACCCACTCACTGGTGATCAACAAGGTGCACCAAACTTCTCTTGGAGTTCAGCTCACCTTTACATGCTTTATAATGATTTCTTTACTGCTGAAGAGTAATATATTAAATAACAAATAGAAAAAAGGGATATGAATCACCTCATATCCCTTTTGCTTTTATGCTCTATATTATTTCATCATTGTGATACTGATTTTGCTTTACAGCACTCCGGCATTGAATGCCCTGAAAGTACTAACAAACCAGCAAAAATACCTAGATTTTTAATGAAATTTTGCATCTCATGCGCGCCTTCCAATCCTGAATAATTCCAGAAATCATGCAGCGACACATTAATGACTAATACTAATCCTGCCAGTAGTAAGGCAACTATCCATGTAAAACGGTTTGCTATTAATAAAATAGCAGCACCAATTTGAAAAATACCTGCAAGCCCTAACAGGACAGGAACAAATGGCATGTCATGCTTTTCCATTAATTGGATGTGCATATCCCATGACACAAATTTCATGATACCTGGAACCAAGAAATACAGTGCCAGAAGTACACGACCTACGGTTAGTAATAGAGTATTCATTTAATCAATCCCTATGAATTAAAGTGCAACACCATTCACTGATAATTTCACATCAATATTGCCTTTCACGGCATTTGAGTACGGGCAGACTTGGTGTGCTGTTTTCACTAATTGTTGAGCTTGCTCTTCATCTAATTCTAACGTTACCGCTAAAGCAACCGTTAATGCAAAACCACCCGTTGCGTTCGGACCAATACCCACTTCAGCCGTTACAGGAGCCTGAGTTAATTTGATTTTCATCTCACGAGCCACGTGAATAATTGCATTTGAAAAACACGCAGAATAACCAGCCGCAAACAGTTGCTCAGGGTTTGTTGCTTCACCGGTTCCACCCATTTCTTTTGGGTAACTTAGCGCAAGATCAAGCATGTTATCGTCAGTTGTGACCTGACCATTACGCCCTGCAGAAGCCGTTGCTGTTGTTGTATATAACGTTGTCATAATGATGTCCTTTTATCGAATAGCACTGAGATGTTTAATTGCCCACAATTAAGTTGTGCACAACTTTCTTTCGGTAAGTATAAGTCGATTTAAAGATAAAAAACAAGTATATTGTGCACAATCTAGTTTTATTTTTGGTATGAATATGAATAATAACCTTGAACTATCTACTCAAGAAGAGAGTGATTCCCCCCAACTATTGCTTAAAAATCAAGTTTGTTTTTCTCTTTATAGTGCCTCAAACGCAATGATCAGAGCTTACCGCCCACTCCTAAGCAAACTGGATCTTACTTATCCACAATACTTAGCAATGATGGTTATTTGGGAAAGAAATGGCATCAATGTAAAAGAATTAGGTCAAGAGCTGCACCTAGACTCAGGAACCTTAACGCCTTTATTAAAACGCCTAGAAGTGAAAGAAATCATTACTCGCCAACGCAGCACTCAAGATGAACGTATTCGACAAGTGTTTCTCACAACTAAAGGCGTCAAGTTAAAGGAGCAAGCACTCGCTGTTCCTAATGCTATTTTTTGCAAAAGCCAATTAGAGATTGAAGAGCTACAACAATTAAAAGCAACTTGTGAAGCCTTACTAACCAATCTAGAAAATAATTTTAAGTGACTTATTTCACACAATTATAAGCTCTTCTATCAATAAAGAGCTTTTCAAGGCATTGATTTTTGATCATCTAGGAGTACACTGCGCGACACAGATGTATATAACTAGAGAAAAAAATGAAAAAAATCACTATTGCGCTTGCACTACTTATCACTTTAACTGGTTGCCAGGCTACTCAACGTCAAAATGCAACCACCGGTGAAACAGAAACAAACTCTGCGACCAAAGGCGCTCTTGCTGGTGTTCTTGCGGGTGTTGCTATTGGCCTTGCTAGCGGCGATAACGCAAAAGAGCGTCGTAAAAATGCACTTATTGGGGCTGCAGCAGGTGGCGCGGTTGGAGGCGGTGTTGGCTATTACTTTGATAGCCAAGAAAAAGCATTACGTAACGAGCTAAAAAGCTCTGGTGTTCAAGTTGAACGTGTGGGTGAAAACGAGCTGAAGCTAGTAATGGATAACGGCATTGGTTTTCAATCAAGCTCTTATCAATTAGATGCTAGCATTTACAACACATTAAATGGCGTTGCTCGTATTCTTGTTGAATACCCAGACACCGCTCTTCAAATTGATGGTCATACAGATAGTTCTGGTAACGATACTAAAAACCAAACTCTGTCGGAGCAACGTGCTAATTCTGTTCGCACTTACCTAATTAAACAAAAAGTTGCCGCGGGACGTGTTCATGCTCGTGGCTACGGTGAGCGTTACCCTGTTTGTGATAACTCTACATCACAAGGCCGTGCGTGTAACCGCCGTGTAGAAATCACTATTCTACCGCTTAAATAAACATCACATAATATGAAACCCAAATAAACTGTATATATATACAGTTTATTGTTGGTTTTTATTATTTGCTGTTATAGAATGAAAATCCCTCGCGATGCTGTCATCACGGGGGATTTTTGTTTCCAATTAAGCGTATAACTCAAAGCAGTGCCACTAATCAATAAACTATTGAGTCGCATCCTCAATTTTTTCAAGCACAAGATCTTTACCATCAACGAGGGTGTCTTGTACTTTTTCAAAGGCATCTGAATCCATAACATTTTGAACTTCATCGCCATAATTCATTCCAATGTAAATCCCAAGGGCGATGCACAGTAATGCAAATACTTTAAACATGATTATTTTCTCTATTAATTCAGCGTGTATCTTACAAAAGAAATCTTTAAAAACCTATGGCAAATTTTAGTACTCATTTTAACAGCGCCGCTTTAGTCTCAGGCGTAGCTTCTGCAGCTTTGCTTTCGGCAAACCACATTGAACTAAACACAGCATTATGGCTTTGGTTTTTAGGTACAATTGGTGGACTATTACCCGATATCGATTCAGATAACTCTACCTCTTTAGATATTATCTTTAACCTTTTTACTATTTGTATTGTCTTACTCAGCATTCGCTACTTTACCAGTGATGCTATTGATGAAAGACAATTTTTACTTCTAATCGGTCTACCTGTTGTTATTCATATTTTTATCAAATACGGTATCCGTAATGTCTTTGAGTGGCAAACAATACACCGTGGAATATGTCATTCACTGTTGTTCCTTTTATTTTGTGGATTACTGACAACAAACATCACCATGTTCATTTTAAATACCGAATTACAAGGCGCAGATTTAATTGGCTGGCTTTCTGGTATGTTTGTTTTTGGTGGCGGGTTAATTCATTTACTATTAGATGAAATATACAGTGTAGACCTTGCAAATGTTCGTATAAAACGGTCCTTTGGCTCAGCATTGAAGTTAACTGATTTTTCTAATCTTCCTTTATCGATTTTTTTTCTTATTACTGTTGTTATCTTGGCGTTTCTCGCACCTCCAATAGGCCCAACCATTACTACATTAAATAATTGGCACTCATTTAAAATTTGGTGACCATGAAAAAAAATTGAACCATTCCGAAGTTCATGATGTCTTCTCTTTTGAGGATAACGGTTCGTACCTATTCTTATTTTTATCCGTTAACAAAAACAGCATTGATATTGATATTTATCTCCATAAAATAGCACTGCTGTTACTAACCTAGAATTGAGCTGATTTTTTGAAATTCTCATTACTCCAATACAAGCGTCAAACCATCGCTTCATGGTCACTACTATTAGTGAGTATTGTGCTTGTTGTGTGTTTTTCTCAAAATTTAGGGTTCTCGTCTGCTTGCCCTATTGTTCCTAGCTCTGATGTCAAAGAAAAATTACAACCACAAACACAGTCGTCATCTCAACCTGAAGATGATAACCAATCTCAGTGTCATAGTAGCGAACATCTTGTTAATGCCCATTCGGTTCATTTAGATTTAGCTATTCCCATGTTTATCATCGCGCTGCTTATTATTGCGTCGATACTCAAACAATCAGGGACCGCCTATTTCTTCACAGAACCAATCACCTCTTACGGTGTGCGGCGGCATTTGGCGTTCTGTACCTTTCAAGAATAAACACAACGTAAGTACTTATATCTTTTTATATAATTATTTTCGGAGTATCACTGTGTTTACAATTCAAAAAAATAAATCCATCGCTCGATTACGTTCAGTGATGATATTGACTGCAACTTTACTGCTGTCACTCTTTGCCGTACCTGCAATGGCACAATCATTATCTACCGGTTGGTTAACCCATCCAGATCATCCGCCCGCGCAAGTTCGCTTTATGCTTACAGGCGAAGTAGATAAAGTAAATAATCAAGCCAGAGGTTTGCTTGAAGTAAAGCTTGATGGTGAGTGGAAAACGTATTGGCGCTCACCAGGTGAAGGGGGAGTTTCTCCTGTACTTGATTGGAGTAACTCCAATAATGTTTCTAATCTTAAATGGCATTGGCCTACACCTGCTTACTATGAGCAATCAGGTATCATGACATTAGGGTATAAACATGACGTTATTTTCCCTATGGAACTCACATTTAATGACATTAATAAACCAGTCAATTTTTCAGGTAAATTGACGCTGCCAACCTGTACCAACATTTGTGTCTTAACTGAATACGATTTGGAATTAGATCCTATTGCTCTTACTGATATTGAAGCTAACCCTGAGGCTCAGCATCTATATCAACAAGGGATTTCAAATGTTCCAACACAAAGTAACTTAACTCGTATAATCGCGGCCTCATTTAACCACGAATCACAACAATTACAGTTGCAACTAGAACATACTGATGGTTGGGAAAAACCACAAATTTTAGTTGATGGCCAAGAGATTACTGATGATTATTTCGCTCAACCATCTATCACTATCGATGGAGATATCGCAACAGCAACTTATAAAGTAACAAACTGGTTAGGAAAAACCGATTTAGTTGGAAAATCAATTTCAATTACGGTTTCTGACGCCATTTTTTCTCATGAATTGAGTACTGTTATAGATAATAAACCGTTTGTTGAACGTTCATCAACGAGTTTATTAACTATCATGGCTTTTGCGTTATTGGGTGGATTGATTTTAAACATAATGCCTTGCGTACTGCCTGTGTTAGGCATGAAATTGAATAGTATGCTAGCTTCATCTCAATCAACTAAACGCTCTATTCGCTTACAGTTCTTTGCTTCTGCTACTGGTATTATCTCTTCGTTTTGGCTCATTGCGGTAGGATTACTTGCTTTAAAATTAACAGGCAACGCTATTGGATGGGGGATTCAATTTCAAAGCCCTATTTTTATCGGTTTCATGGTAACAATTACCGCACTATTTACTGCGAATCTACTGGGGTTATTTGAAATTCAACTGCCAAGTCTATTCTCAACGTCTATCGCAAATAAAGGAAATAACTCAACATTAGGCCATTTCATACAAGGTATGTTTGCGACCTTACTTGCAACGCCATGTAGTGCACCTTTCTTAGGGACAGCTGTCGCCTTTGCCTTAGGTGCAAGCACAATAGAAATGTTACTGGTATTTACCTTCTTAGGACTAGGTATGGCCTTACCTTGGCTTTTGTTTGCTCTATTTCCTAATTTTGTCACACTAATGCCAAGACCGGGGTCATGGATGAATAAAGTCAAAGTACTTTTTGGCTTAATGATGCTTATTACAACGTTATGGTTATTAAGTTTATTAACGCCATTCATCGGTGGTTTTTCTACGTTTATCATCGGCTTCTTATTAAGTATTTATTTACTGTATCGAGTTGGGAAAACTCAAGGTAAAAATACCGTCATTGCGATTATCGCTGTCATTGTATTAACAAGCAGCGCCGCCCTTATCATTGGAAGTATGACAACCAAACATTGGGCAACACCTATTGAAGATAATTTAGCGTGGCAGCCACTTAATGAAAATGCCATCAATGAGTATGTCGAACAGGGGAAAACTGTGGTTGTCGATGTCACTGCTGATTGGTGTATCACTTGTAAAGCAAATAAAATCGGCGTTATTTTACAATACCCTGTTTATCCTGCATTACAACAAAAAAACATAATTACCATGAAAGGTGATTGGACTCATCCAAGCACAAAAATCACTAATTACTTGAAAAGCCATCAACGATTTGGAGTTCCTTTAAACGTTGTTTATGGACCTAACGCCCCTCAGGGAATCGCGCTTCCTGTTCTATTAAACAGCGATGATGTTATCCAAGCTTTAGATTACGCAGGAAGAACACCATAATGTTGCTAAAATCACCAAACAACCAAACAACCAAACAACCAAACAAAAAAGAATAAAAACTCGAAGGCAGATATAGTTAAATTCGTTAAAGAAATAACGAAATTCGCTTTCTTTATTATCCTATTGGTTTCTGCTATTGATTTTTGGCGCAGTAAAGATATGCCATCAGAATTAATACCACCGCTATCTATAAATACAATTGATGACGATTGGGTTGATATAGAAAAAATGAGCCATGAAAAACCCGTTTTACTGTATTTTTGGGGCACATGGTGCCCTATTTGTAATATCGTAAGTCCTAGTATTTCTTGGCTTGCCAGCGATCACCAAGTGGTGTCGGTTGCCATCACGTCAGGTGATAATAAACGTTTGTCACAATTTATGAATTACAAAGAATATGACTTCCCTGTAGTCAATGATTCAACAGGAAATATAAGTAAAGAGTGGGGAGTTACGGCTACCCCTTCAATCGTCATTATTAATAATGGCAAAGTTTCTTCTATCACAACCGGGGCAACTACCCCTATTGGTTTGTGGTTACGTTTATTTTTTGCTTAAGGTTATTCTCATGAAATCATTACTACTATCAGTATCAATTACTGCAAGCCTTCTTTTATCGCCATTGGTTGCAGCCAAAGACATTACTCCAATTCAAGAAAAGCAGCTTACTGAAATATCAGGATTATTACGTGATAATCCTGAATTAATTAACCCATTACATAGCAATTTAAAGCAATACCTTGATGGTCAAAAATCATTAGAGACTATCTTAAAAACTAACCACGACTATTTATATAACAATCCACAGCAGCCGTATTTTGGTGCAGAAAACCCTAAATTAACCATCATCAATTTTACTGACTATAATTGCCCTTATTGTAAGCGCTTAGAATCAGGGCTAGTTGGAGTAATTAAAAAATACCCTGAGATCCGTGTTGTAAATGTTCTGCTTCCATTTCAGCAACGAATGATCCCTGGGCTAAAAACTAATACTGCATGGTACGCGTTAAATGTATGGGAAAATGACCGCTCTAAATTCGCAGAAGTACACCGTTTGATGATGGCAAAACCATCTCGCCATGACAGCAGTTCTATAATGAAAATTGCAGAGTTAACTAAAACTCAAAAAGACTTAACCCCAAACCAGAAAAAAATGGCATTAGTTGAAAAAAATGAACAGATCTTTAGTCAATTAGGATTAAGAGGTACACCAAGTTTAATCATTGGTAATGAAATAATTCCAGGGTTCATTCCTCAAGAAGACTTAGAAAAAATGATAGCTAAACAGCTGTAATTACTTTCTTATGATACAAAAGTAGTTATTGGTTAAATAATAACTGCTTTTTATCACATAAATTTGGGTTCGATGCCAATTGCTTCTTGTTGAAAAGAATGGTGTTTAATAAACACTTCAAACTCAGTAACAGGCAAAGGCTTACTAAATAGATATCCTTGTCCGTATTCACACCCTTTCCCAAGCAAGAATTCAAGATGCTCATTGGTTTCAATCCCTTCAGCAACAACCGATAAATTCATGCCATGAGCAATAGAAATAATCGCATTTATTAATACTTCATCACGAATACTACCAATCCGGTTTACAAATGAACGATCTATTTTTAATCGATTCAATGGTAAATTTGATAAATAACTTAAACTTGAATAACCAGTGCCAAAGTCATCTAAAGCGATCAACACCCCAAGATCTTTAATCAATTTAATTCGTTCAAGAACTTCACTAGCACTATCTAATAGAGCGCTTTCTGTTACTTCAATAACGATAGAACTAGGCTCTACATTATAATAAGAAATTACATGCTTCACTTTATCAACGACATCAACATCACTCAGTTGTATTGCTGACATATTCACAGAAACTTTATTAACCCCTGTTGCATTATCTTGCCACTCTTTAAGCTGTCTTATCGATTCAAATAATACCCAATAACCCAATTGATGTATTAACCCAGTATCCTCCGCTAACGGAATAAATTCATTAGGCGAAACAAGTCCTTTGCTGGGGTGATTCCAACGGATCAGAGCTTCTGCAGAATCGAACATACTGGTTCTTTGATTTAAAATCGGTTGATAATACAGTTCAAATTCTTGACGATCTAAGGCATTACGTAAATCACGTTCAAGATTAAAACGCATACGCTCTTTATTTTCCATTTCAGAAGAATAATAAAATACATCAAGTAACGAATGTCTTTTTGCATAATGTAAAGCCACGCCAGCCTGACGAAGTAATTCTTCTGCATCTTTACCACATGAATCACATGTTGCAATGCCAAGGTTGACATGAGTAATATGATTTGATTCTTTGATCTGTATTGGGGTATTAATAATGGTTTTCAGCTCTTTTATACGCAGAGATAAGGTTTCTTTATCGTGGGATGAAACAAGGTATATGAATTCATTTCCTCCTAAACGCGCGAAAAATTCCCCATTACACACTTCTTGATTAATACGCAAAGACAGCTCAACTAGCATCTCATCACCATATAAATGTCCATAATGATCATTTATAAATTTAAACCCTTTAATATCAATATGTAAAATAGTAAAAGGTTGCTGATTAGAAAGGTAAAAGTTCATGCTATTCAATAAAGCATAACGATTTGGTAAACTTGTAAGACCATCAAAATGCGCTTGGTGTTCTATCTCTTGTTGATATTCTACTTGCTTAGTTACATCATCAACCAAAGCTAAAATACCAATCAGATCATTACCATCATAAAGCGCAGACAATTTCCAAATAAGAATAATGACAGTGCCATCTTCTGTAACAAATGGAATTTCACATTCAGCATGTTCAGAATGCCCTTCTCGCATTTTCTCTAATTCATGTGTCATTTGAGAAAAGTAGTCACCAATAATACCGGTACGCGAGGTTATATCTTGGTCTAATAATTCATCAGAGCGCAAACCAAACCAATTTTGGCATGATTGAGACCAGCGACGAATTGTTAAGTTTGGCCCCCATTCAACAACACCATACGTTGAATTATCTAAGAGGTTATTAATACGGGTATAAGCTCGATTAAGCCGTAACTCTTTATCTATTAACTCCTTCTCGATAAACCCTTGCTCTTGAACAACCCAATCAAAATTTTCAGAAAGATTTGATAGTTCATTTCCCCCTGAAAACTTAGCTCCTCTTTTTTTCTCGACATATTTTTGCGTAGAAGATAGCAAAGTTTGTATGGGTTGAATCACATTACGATTAAAACCTAATAATAGAATTAACAAAAATAATATAATACTAATAGCAAACAAGCTCACACTTCTAATTAACGTATCCATTACACCTTGATAGGCATCATCAAGAGGTAACGCAATAATCATCTGGCTATAATTTTTACTATTATTAGGGAACAAAGGAACGCTAGCAGCAAGAAATGATACCCCCTTTTTATTTTTCACTTCGAATACAAACGGATTTTTTTTATACATTTTTTGCTTAACAACAAGCGGCACTTCCTCATTGTAATGGGAAATAACATTATTATTAGACGTTAATATATTGCCATTATTATCAACTAAAACGGCGATGGTATTTTTAGGTAAACTAAACTCTGCAAGCCTCTCGCTCCACCAATCTAAAGAAATAACAGCCACAGCAGCTCCTGTAAGGACATCTTCTGAATCATAAACAGGGTATGCGAAATTAATCGTATCTTTCTTTATAATACGACCAATTTGAAATCCACTAATAGAGAAGATCTCATCAGTAATGACTTTTCTAAAATAAGATCGGTCTGCGACATTAATTACCGATGCCGAGCTTAATGCTGAACAGTCAAAAGAACCATCTAGCCCTGCAATTGCGATGTTTACATAGTGTGTATTTAATTTAAGCGCCTGTTGAACAATGTGTTTACACTGTGGAGAGTTTGGTTTTTTCACATCATCAACTTGGCTCAGTTGAACGAGAAATTCTTCAGCTTCGTTAATAATAGAAAACTGCTCACTCGCTAAACTACTCGCAATTTGCATTGCGTCAATTTCAACTTCTTCTTTCGCGGCTCTATATTCATAAAACATATTAGAAAAGATGATGACACTAGCAGGAATAAATGAGAACAGAATAATAAGCCAAACTTTGGTCTTTAGTGAGTGATAAAGCTGCACGAATATTCTTATCCTTAAAATTAAGTCGAGGACTAATTTATACGATTTTTAATTAAATTTTATACAGTTACTCGCTAAAATAGAACATTTATCCATCACTAGCAATCAATAGATCTTTGTTAGACATAAAATTTTTTAACTGCTATATGTGCTTCATACAAGAACTCATAATACCCACTCACTCTTGTCTAACAAGGCATATTTATAAAAACAAAGGTTTCATCTATCATTTAATTAATCCTCTATTCTCATTACTTTTTTATTTACTCTTCTCACTTGTTTTTTATGAAAAAATAAGTAATCTTAACATTCACAGAACAACAGTCGATTAAATTAATATGACCGAATATCATGTTCCTGTTATCGTCACAGGTATCTCAGCATCTCTTTTAGCTACTATTATTGCAGCTAGCCATTACGTCGGCTTTGATTCTCTTTCTGATGTTTTTTTCGAAGGAACTACGCTCACGTTACTTATCTATATGTTCCTAACTCTTAAAGGTCACCTTGTCCCTTATTCGAAAATAATGATTGGTGCTTACCTTCTTTTGTTCAATAAACTTTACGATCTTTTAACTGAAGTACCTGCCATTGAAAACTATTCTGATAATTATGAAGTAATAGATACTCTACTTGATGATGGTACGCTATTGGTCGCTTTTTTTCTTATTGCTGTCGGACTAACGAGCATAGTAAAAAACATAATAAAAGAAAGTATGAAGGATGATTTAACACGACTCTATAATCGAAAGAAATTTCCTGAAATTAAATTATCGTCCTTTGACCTTATCTATTTTGATTTAAACGGATTAAAGCAAGTTAATGATATTAAAGGGCATGCAGTAGGCGATTTAATGATTATTCGTTTCGCCCAAGCCTTAAAAGAGCACTGTGTAAAAAATGAAATGGCCTTTAGAGTGGGAGGAGATGAATTTATTGCGACCGTTGAACCAGAAAGAGCATTAACCTACATCAATTCAGTTAATATGTCCCTATTGAATGAGTCTATTTCATTTTCATATGGCATTGAAAAAACGACGAAAGATAATTTTACAGAAGCCCTTATTCGCTCAGATAAAGCCATGTACACAATGAAAAAGTCCCATCGAGTAGGGTGAGGCTTTTGCCTCATCCCTCTCACAGAACCGTACGTACGGACCTCGTATACGGCTCCTGCAATTTACTATTTCTTAATAAAAAGAAGCGAGTACACCTGTTTTAACTTCGTCTATTGAATACAAGCCTAGATTTTTGAACCACTGATTAGGCATCGCATAGCTTGCTAACGGACTCGCACTGTTTCGCCATGAGTCCATTTTTATGGACTTAAATGGCGGTTTGTACTTTAGTTGCTTAAGACGACGATGCAATCTGCACGGCTTCTTCCACAAACTCATTTGTACCGCTCGCAATCTCCGCCTTATCCAAGCCGCAAGACTTTTCAGTGTGCTCGTAATATTGGCTATTTTGAAGTAGTTTACAAACCCTCTGAGCACTGGATTCAGTTGCTTTAGCACTCTCGCTAAATTCAATCCTCCATTACGCTTGGTGAGTTGTCTTACTTTCGCTTTTAATGTTTTGAGCTTCTTTTCTTGAACTGCAGTGTAATTTGTAAAAATTTCCACTCCCAAGAATTTAATACCTGTATCGCTATGTGCTATATGGGTTTTCCGCTCATTCACTTTAAGTTTTAGCGTTACTTCTAAAATATGGCTAGCTACTTTTAATGCATTCTCTGCACCCTTTTTCGAGGTGCAGAATATCAAAATGTCATCCGCGTATCGCACTATTCGATGCTTACGCCTCATCATTTCTTGATCGAATTCATCTAAGTAGATATTAGCAAGTAGTGGACTAATCACCCCACCTTGTGGACTGCCTATTACACTATTCTGCCAGTTTTCACCAACCATGACTCCACTTTTTAGAAATTGACGGATCAAGCCTAAGATACTGCCATCCACGATGCGCTTTCGCACGAACTTGATTATCAGATCGTGGTCAAGCATGTCAAAGCATTTAGACAGATCCATATC
The DNA here is from genome assembly GCF_057368585.1 of Aliivibrio thorii. Lineage (NCBI taxonomy): Bacteria > Pseudomonadati > Pseudomonadota > Gammaproteobacteria > Vibrionales > Vibrionaceae > Aliivibrio > Aliivibrio thorii. The sequence goes on from NZ_CM170655.1 coordinate 45,276, forward strand.
AACAACATGCCGCTTATTATATTTACGTATAAAGAGTGTAGCTTTGCTGATGGCTTGATGACAGCTTCGCCCAACCCGATATCCATAACTGGATGGATGAAAGTTTGGGTCAAATATGGGAGTCATTATATTCGTTAAACATTGTTGAACAATTCGGTCTCGAACTGTGGGGATCCCCAATAACCTGATACCGCCATCGTCTTTGGCGATCTCAACTCGTTTTACGGGCCGCGCTTGATAGCGCTTTTCTTGTAGTTCAAGTAATAGTTTTCTGAGCTCTACTTCCAAATTTTGTGTGAAATCATCGATACGCTGCCCGTCAATACCAGCTGCGCCTCCATTCTTTCTCACTTGTTTGTATGCCACGTAAAGCGCTTGCAGTGATAGCATGCGCCCGTAAAGGCTATAGTGTACTCTCAAATTATTATCTCACATCACCTGCTGCTGACTTTATTTATGTTGGTTAGGTTTATTTCGTTGTCGCGTTAAGTTTTCTAGCAAGGCTACGCCCTTTTATTCGCAATATGCTTAACCGCCTCTATGCCTCTAGTAAAGAGAAACACTTACTCCCCGTGCCCAGTTCTATTCACAGCTTTAGTATCACCCTTAGCCATTAAAATAGAGACTTTACCTTATTTGGTAATTCGTGAACCCATCATAAATTACGTCACTTTAAGGTAATTTATAAATCACTTCCCCCCTTCGCAATCAATAAGTGCTTTTGGCTCAAATTGACTCTATCAGATATATTACTGATAGTCGGCTTGGTTTTGTCCTCCACACCATCACTGGCTTTCACAGGCCTAGCCTTACTCACTACTACGGGTTCATCTGCCACCTCACATCGGCATTAGATCTTGAGTTTCTTCTTGAATCTAAGCCACTTACTGACAATTAAGTTTAGATGCCAGGCTTCCCCAGTTATTGCACTGACTCCCTGTTAGATATGCCACCCTCAAGCACAGAATTGGTCTGACTAAGTATTGGGCTTCGCGCTATTTTGGACGCTTACCCACCAATCCCGCCGAAACAGGTTACGGTTAGTTGTGTACATCTAACTTCCTATGGCTTCCTTCAGACCTCACCGTTAGCCAGTGACGCCCTTGCCATTCAGATTGTCTTCCCCTTAGTCGGGGTGACTCTGCTATCTTGCAAGCAGACGGGTTTGCCAGCTTTGCTGGGCAAACAAAAAAAGAGCACCGAAAGTGCTCAAATTTTATATCGTTAAGAAAAGAGAGTAACTAACGGCCCATTAATCCAAGTAACTCTTCACTTACCTGCTTTGGCGACTCTGCATGACAAATTGCAGACACTAAAGCAATTCCACTCACTTGAGTATCTGCTATCTCCTTAATGTTCATTTCATTAATTCCACCAATCGCAACAAGTGGGAGCCTACTTTTTTTAACAGCTTTAGTTAAACCATCAATGCCCCACTCTTTAATTATATTGGTCTTTGTTGGCGTAGAAAATATTGCACTGATGCCAAGGTAATCAACAGGAAGACCTTGAGCATCACGCAACTGAGTTTCATTTTCAACAGACAACCCTAAAATCATATCAGGGCCTATCAATTGACGAGCAAGATTTGCAGGCATATCCGATTGCCCTAAATGAACACCATCCGCTTGAACTGCTAATGCAACATCAACACGATCATTTATAATTAATGGCACCCCACTGTTTTTTAATACTTCTTTTATCGCTAATGAGCGTTCAATAAAAGCACGTACATCACCATGTTTTTCACGGATCTGTACCATGGTTACACCGCCTTTTATTGCCTCTGAAACAACATGGCACAACGTTTCAATGTCTTGTTGATCGTCGGTCACTAAATACAACTTGTAAGGGTTATTCATATTTATAACCTATGCATTAACCGTTAATTTTAATCGATTAATCAACATATCTTCATCCAACTGATATAGAGTATCTAATAGATTCATTTGCAAGCTACCAGGGCCTGCTGATTGCTCTGCGGCGATTTCACCTGCAACGCCTAAAACAGCCGTAGCAGCAACCCCTGAATGCTCACCTATTGCGGCAAAAGCACCGGTTAACGCTGTATGTGTGCATCCCATTCCCGTAACAAAAGGCATCATCGCATGACCATTATTCAATTTATATTGTGCGTCTTTCGTAACTACGTAATCAGTTTCACCCGAAATAACGACGCTACATTGATACTGCTGCGCGACATAACAAGCCGCACCTAATGCAGAGTCACTACTATCTAGTGCATCTACACCTTTGCTCTGTGCATTCTCACCCGCTAAGGCGATGATTTCAGAGGCGTTCCCTCGAATAATCAATGTATTCGCCGCTTTTGCAATTTGTCGAGAGGTTTGAGTACGAAGTTGGCTTGCACCACATCCCACAGGATCAAGTACCACCACTTTATTATTAAGGTTTGCTTGCTCTACCGCGAAATGCATTCTTGGTGTCCATACGCTGTCTAATGTGCCGATGTTAATCACCAAGGCACCAGAGAAACTCATCATCTCTGCCATTTCTTGTTGGCTGTGCGCCATGATTGGTGACGCACCTAACGCCAATAATGCATTTGCAGTGTTGTTCATCACAACATAGTTGGTAATGTTCACAACTAATGGTTTTTTCTCGCGTAACATTGCCAATGCTTCGATAATTTTTTGCGTATTCATGATCGTCATTATTCTTCCTTAATTCGTTCGCTTATTCATTAATAGAGTACTAATTATCAGCAATTAGGCTTCATCTAATCCTTGCTGCCAAAACGCCACTTCCATTCGAGTCGCCGTTTTAAAAATATGACACAAACGCCGTCCACGTTGGCTTTCCAAGTCAATGTCATTCAGTAATACGTCTAGTTGCTTGATACTTCTTTCTACCCCTTGTTGAAACTCTTCTCCGCCATACATCTTTATCCAATTGGCGTAAGGGTTTCCTTCAAATACAGTAGATTTGCTCGCCAATAATTGCGCCCCAATCACGGCGTAACCAATAGAGCACGGTGCTAATGCCGCATAGAGATCAATCACATCTCCTGACATTCCGGTATCTAAAACAAATCGAGTGTAAGCGACGGTACCAAAAGCTTCTGGCTCTGCTTCCATCTCTAATTCAGACACGCCCCACTCACCACAATAAGTCACATGATGTGCAATTTCAGAACTCAATAATGCTTGTACACTCGGTAGTGCCATTCGCATTTCAGCTAACGTTCTTGCTTTATAAATCGCCAAGGCATACGCTCTGGTGTACTGCTTTAAAAACAGAAAATCTTGTTTTAGATAATGTAGAAATGACGAATGCGCTAACTCTCCAAGCGCTAGTTGTTGAACAAAGCTGTGCTCGGTGTATTCGGTCCACTCGTTTTGACACGCTTGAATTAAATCTTGATGATTCATACTGATTCTCTAAAAATAAACAGGAAAAATGGATTACAACACCGGCACAAAATCTTGTGCTTTAGGTTGTGTTTTTATGATCTTATGCTCGAACATAAACTCAGAGAAGCGATTGTAGCGTTCTAAATCAACCGCTGATGGGCGTAAAGCAAAACGCGTTAATGTGTCATTCCATGCGCCCTTATTTAACTCATTGTTTAGAGTGTCTGGCGCGTAAGAAACAAAGGTTTTCCACGACTCGTCAGGGTGATTCACAATAAATTGCGTCGCTTTTTCGATAGCGTGGTTAAATTTCTTTAGCGCATCGGCATCATATGTTTTGGCATTCGCAACAAAAACAAGCTCATCATACGAGGGCACACCGTGCTCCTCTGGGAAAAATGATTTCGCTTTGTAACCTTCTAATGCCAATTGATTGGTTTCAAAATTACGTAATCCTCCCCAAATAGCATCCACTTTTCCTGAAGCTAATGACGACGATAATGCCCAACCGACATTGATGATTTTAACCTCAGAGAAATCAACCCCTTCTGTATTCAGCATAGTACCAATCGTAGCGTCTTCATTACCGGCAATCGCAATACCAATCTTCTTGCCTTTCAAATCAGCTAAAGAATTTATCTTGCCGTTATCCAGTACCATTAACGTGTTTAATGGCGTAGCGATAAGAGTGGCCGAGCGGATTAATGGTAAACCCGCTGCAACATCAATCGTTAAACTGGTTTGGTAAGAAATCGCTAAATCAATGTTATTGGCCGCCACTAATTTTGCCGGCATACTTGGATCGGCAGGTTCTTGAATCGTCACATTTAGGCCCTCTTCTTTGAAATAGCCTTTTTGCTGCGCAATAACCACTGGACCATGATTTGGGTTTACAAACCAATCCAACATGAGTGTCATCGCTTTATCTTGTGCGCTTGCCATCATGGAATAGCTTGAAATAAGCAGAGCCATCGCCCCTTTAATTACTATTTTTTTCATTATTCGTTGAGTCCTTTTTACTTATAAATTACTTGTCGTGTTGCCACGGTATGAGTTTTTTTATTAATATGTCTGCAAGAAAATACAAGCTGACCGATAGTGCTGCGAGAATGAATAACGCAGCAAACATTTCATCTATCATCATTCGAGCATTCGCTTGCAGCATTAAATAACCGAGGCCTTTGCTTGACCCTACCCATTCACCAACCACTGCGCCAATAGGCGCTACAACGACAGCGACACGGATGCCAGATGCTAAAGCAGGTAAAGCCGCAGGTAGGCGAACATATTTAAGTAATTGCCATTTTGAGGCGCCCATCGTGTGGGCTAAATCAAGGTAACCACTTGGAGTATTTCGCAGCCCGTCATAACAGCAGGTAGTAACGGGAAAGAAGATAATCAGTGCAGCCATCACGACTTTTGAGGCGATGCCATAACCCAGCCACAACATCAAAATAGGCGCGATAGCAAAAACAGGGATCGCTTGACTCGCGATTAAAATGGGTAATAACCAACGTCGAAGTGGATAAAACAACAGCATTTGAAGCGCAAATAACAACCCCATAGAAAGACCCAAGCCAAGACCAAGTAAAATCTCTTGAGCCGTTATCCATGAATGAACAAGTAGCACATCATATCGCTCTATTAATTTACTAAAGACAGCCAATGGGCTAGGTAAAATGAAATTAGGTAAAGCAAAAACCACCACAATACATTGCCATAAACCGAAGATAATAACCGCACTAATCAAGACTCTTATCATAGAGCTAATACTTTGTTGCAACGGTTTTACAGTAATAGTATTGGTCGTTAATGACGTTTGATTTATCAGAATAGATTTAGACATAATCGACCTCTAACGTATCAATTATCTGTTGTTGAAGAGCAGCCAGTTCTGCATTAATTTTTCGAGGTATCGATGAACTTGGAACCGCTAAAGAGACCGCTGAAGCTGGTTGGCCCTGCATAATATAAACCGCGTCACTCAATCTTAATGCTTCTTGTGGATCATGGGTGATCAATAAAACAGTTTTATCTGCCAGCACTTGAGCAGCAAGATCTTGCAGACGATAACGAGTCACCGCGTCTAACGCAGAGAAAGGTTCATCCATTAATACCATTGGCTTGTCTTGCATTAATGTCCGAGCTAACGCCACACGCTGGCGCATCCCACCCGATAATTGCGACGGCATCGTAAACTCGTGCCCTTTTAGTCCAACTAACTCTAAAAGTTCATGCGCTCTGTGTTTATCCGAATTTGGTTTCGTTGAATTAAAGCGAGAGTTCGTTGCAAACTTGTCGGCAAAACAGACGTTATCTATTACGTTTAGCCACGGCATCAATAAATCTTGTTGTGCCATGTACGCGATATTGCCCTCTAATGTATCTACGCCATCAATCGAAACATCTCCTGACCACACGACTTTATCGGTCAATAATCCTGCAAGGTAACGCAATATAGAGGTTTTTCCACAACCACTTCTACCTAATATGGCGGTCCACTTCCCTTTAGGGATCGTCATATTTAGATTGAAAATAATAGGCTGTTCGCTGTCTTTATACTGTAACGCCCCATTAGAAATGACGGTACCAATAAGATTATTCATCCCCGTTACTCTTGAGAATGTAAAGTAAAGAAGTGATTCACAGGCCCATGCCCCTGCCCAATATTCAGTTCATCCGCATGGATAATCGCCTGAGTAATGTAATGCTTACCTAGTGTCACTGCGGCTTGTAATTCATGACCTTGAGATAAATACGAAGCAATAGCAGAAGATAAAGTACAGCCTGTTCCGTGAGTATTACGGGTTTCGATACGTGCCGTTGATAAACGCTCAACTGTATCAGCACAAATAAGTAAATCTGTGCTGTTAGAGTCGTCTTCTAAGTGTCCACCTTTTAACAGTACTGATTTAGCTCCTAATAGGCGAAGTTCATTGATCATAGCGACCATTTCATCTTCATTTTGAGGAACTTTTGTACCAATTAATGCAGCGGCTTCTGGAAGGTTTGGCGTGATCACATCAGCAAGAGGAAGGAGCTCAGATTTAAGGCTTTCAATAGCAGAAGATTGCAGAAGAAGATCACCACTGGTTGCCACCATCACGGGATCAACTACCAGATATTGGGGTTTGTATTGTTTGATTTTTTTTGCGACAGAATGAATGACATCAGAATCACTGAGCATTCCTATCTTAACGGCAATAACATTTAAATCAGAGAAGACAGCATCAAGCTGCTGCTCAACAAATTCACCACTGATTGGATAAATAGCCGTAACACCTTGGGTATTCTGAGCCGTTAATGCGGTAAGAACAGAACAAGCATAACCACCAGTTGCAGAAATCGCTTTGATATCAGCTTGGATCCCAGCACCACCACCACTGTCAGATCCAGCAATGGTTAATACAATCGGTGTGGTAGAAGATAATGTAGATAAAAGTTCGGTGTTGTTTAATGAAGGCATACTTATTTCCCCTAACTAACGGTCGGGAAAAACAGTCGAGTGAGAATAAAATACGTATAAACGCGAGACCTCACCAAAAGAAACGGATCGAAAAGATCGTATCAAAAGGACCATTAGTTCCCTACGTCAGTACTAACTGAATCAGGTTCAACGGGTTCGCTATTGCGATCTCAGCCTATTGGCTCCCCGACTAATGGCGACATACTATCATTAATCGATTTGTAAATAGTATGCATTTTTTATGAGAATGCTAACTGTGTTAGTTAATTCTTATTTTGAGAACTCAATTTGGATGCTAATTGAGCAACGATGGTTTTACGCATATCCGACAGCTTAGGTGATTCTCCTATTTGCCATGGTAATGGACGCATTAAATTCATCGTTTTTAAGCCAAAACGTGCCGTTAATAAACCAATACCTAGCCCTTGCGCTGCTCTGGTTGAGAGTTTTCCTGCAAGGCCTGTAGATAACATATCCACACCAACATCCGTTGCCATTTCTGTTGCCCCTGCAAACGCCATGTTTTGTAATACCATTTTAAACAAACGCAAACGCCCCCAGTAACCTAACTCAACACTATACACCTGAGAGACTTGTTCGATTAATCGAATGTTGCGCCATGCAACCAGTAACATATCAACGACGGCTAATGGACTTATTGCCACCATTAATGCCGATTCACCGGCGTGTTTACTGATTAATGCTTTTGCACGCTGATCTTGCTCTGCCACCACCATGCTGTCATACATTTCAAACACTTCAGCATTGTTATGATGTGATTCAATGCTGTTTTTCCAACGCGTATATTCAACGGTATGAGTGGTAGATCCTTTTTTTGCTAAGTCTTCACAAAACGGCTTGGCTTGTCCAATACCATTACCTTCAATTAACTCAGTCACTTGATGTTGAATTTCTGCTCGGTTTTTAAGTTTACGTAATGTCCATAATTCACGACCAATTGCGCTAACCCCCATGATTGCTGCAAGGCTAATTAGCCCAGCCCAACCCAGTGATAAGAAATCAGCCGATTGAATGGCAGTGATCACATGATCAACACTTTGCCACACCGTTAAACCAAGAAAACCACCAACTAACGTTTTAACACTCCAATGAGTTTTCTTTTTGATTAACGGGGTTTCAATATCCACACCATCCAATTCCTCTTCTTCAATAGCTTGAGGAACAAATTTAACACTCTCTTCAAATAGCTTTTGAGTTTGAAGGTTATCAACGATTTCGGTATCTTGCTCTAGATCTTGAGGAGATGCTTGAAAGATACGCTGTTTTTTTAACTCACTCATACTAACTTATCTCCTAATAAGAACTGCATCGCCTTATCCATTCGGATGTGTTGCAGCGGTTTGTCATTCTCATTGTGCAACGGTTGAAAACTCATAAAGTTAAAAGGCTTTGTTTCCCAATAGGCTTTAGTTGGAATGCGTTGTGGAACTTCACCGGGGAACATCATCATCGGCTTCTGCTTTGAATTAACGCCTGAAATTGCAGAAAATAATTCGCCATCTTCATCTATCATCCCAGCCGTAGTTGCCTGAATGGAAGCAATACTCATGCACTCCATTTTAATGCCTTCATACGCCGTTTCTTGCCATGTTTGGTGGATCATCTGTTGTAGTAAAGCCACCATGTTTGGGTGTTGCTCTGGTGTCACATGATCAGCTTTTGTTGCCGCAAATAGTACCTTATCAATTTTTGGCGAAAACAGACGTTTTAACATAGAGCTTTTGCCATATTGAAAGCTGTGCATCAGTTGATCAACCGCTTGGCGCATATCATTAAATGACTGTTCACCTGCATTTAATGGCTGTAAACAGTCGACCAAGACAATTTGACGATCAAAATGTCTAAAATGCTCGTTATAAAACTTTTTCACCACATGTTGTTGGTAATGTTTATAGCGTTTTTTTAGTATCGAAATATTCGAATCTTTCTTCGCTTTTGCTAGCTCTCCTTCTGTGTATTTATGCAAAAACATAAATGGGAAAAACTGCAAGACCGGTGCACCCGCTAGTTCTCCAGGTAATACAAAACGCCCCGGTTGTACCCAGTGCAGACCCTGAGAATCTTTACAGCTATGAAGATACTGAGTAAATAACTCTGCAATATGACTGATTTGTTTTTCATCGACAGGCGCTAAAGGATCTAACTTTTTCGCTTCTTGTAGCCACACTTCTGACAGTACTTTTCTATGACCCGTAAGGTTTAATTGCTGCTGTTTAGACCACGTTAAATAATCCATATCCAAAAGCGGTAAATCTAATAACCATTCTCCCGGATAATCAACAATATCAACATGCAAGGTTGCGTTGTCTTGTAAATGTTTTAGCAACCCTGATTTTGGTTTAAATTTTATGGCTAAACGTAATTCACTCACATCTCGAGTTGGCTCTGGCCATGCTGGAGGCTCAGCAAGTAATGAATCCATCCCTTCATCATATGTAAAACTAGGAATAGAAAGATTTGATTGCGGTATGCGTTTCGCACCAATCATTCGCCCTTCACGGGTCACGGATAACAAAGGTAATTTATCGCTTGAAGCAGCATGTAAGCACTGATTAACCAAAGAAGTAATAAACGCAGTCTTACCTGCGCGCGATAACCCTGTAACCGCCAATTTGACGTGGCGATCCATGCTTCGGCTAACTAATTTATTCATTTCTTTGGTTAATCTACTCATTCATATTTCTCTCTTTCTACAAACAACAAATGGAGTGTACAGAACTGAATCTGAACACTCCATGAATAAGGCCTTAGTTATCGCTTAATTAAAGGTTACGAAATTCGCGGCGAACCTTGTATTCCGAAGAAGTAACATACCCTTCCATTCGGCGGATCTTCTCTTCCATTCTGGCCATGTCTTTATCAACACGCTTAATCACTTCTGATGCTGATTGACCTGCTTGCCATGGTTTACTTTTTACTGTGTGCTCACGTTTTTCTTCTGTTCGATAGTACATTTCAACTGGTGCTTTATCTAAAAACAACATGGCTGCAAAGTACGCCAGCATAACAAGAAAACCCGCACTGAATAACGCGGCAGATACTACTAAAATACGTACTATCCACGGCTCAATACCAAAGTACTGTGCAATACCTGCACAAACACCACCAATTTTTCCGTTTCGAGTATCTCTATACAGTTCTTTTGACATTAGCGCTCCCTCCAGCTCGGGGATTCTGCATCCAGAATTTTCTCTAATGTTTCAACACGACGTTGCATTTTATCCGCACGCTCTGTCATCGCTTTTAATAACTGTGTATCTTCTTGTGACAAACCTTGCGCTGTTTTTCTTTTACTTCGGTAATGTAAAAACAGCCATAACGGTGCAACAAAAATAAAAAATATAACCAATGGGAAAGCAAAAAAGCCGCTCATTGTTTTCTCCTTAGTAATTCAAATTCGATCAATTCTTGTAATCTATTATGCGTCTTTCTTCATTTGTTCTTTTAGGCGCTCTAATTCTTTTTCAATTTCATCTTGCGCTTGCAGCTCTGCAAATTCTTGTTCTAGTGAGTTTGCTTTACCCATTGAGTAAGTGTCTGCCTTTGCATCCAGTTCGTCAATACGACGCTCATATTGTTCAAACTTTGCCATTGCACGTTCTGTTTTACCTGAATGCGTATGCGCTTTAATGTCGTTACGATGCTGCGCTGTTTGTTGACGGATCACTAATGCTTGTTGACGCGCACGAGTTTCTGTCAGTTTAGTCTCTAACTCAGTTAATTCTGCGGTCAACTTCTCAATGCTTTCTTCTACAAGGATGAATTCTGTTTTTAGGCTTGATAGTACGTCTTGTACTTTTTGTTTTTCGATCAACGCTGAACGCGCTAAATCTTCACGTTGTTTAACTAAGGCTAAACTTGCCTTTTCTTGCCAATCGATCACTTGCGCTTCAATTGAACCAATTTTACGTGTCAGCTCTTTTTTATCTGCAATTGCTTTTGCTGAGGCGGTACGCACTTCAACTAATGTGTCTTCCATTTCTTGAATAATCAAACGGATCATTTTTTCTGGATTTTCTGCCTTATCTAATAATGAAGTTACGTTAGCATTAACGATGTCTGCAAAACGTGAAAAAATACCCATAATCTATTCCTCTTTAATCTAAATTCATCTGTTTTTAACCTACTATGACTATTACACAATGTATGCCAAGTTTGCACATATTTAAAATCAATAACTTACAGAAAATCGACTACATTAAAGTTTTAATATATGATTAAAATGACCATTATTTGGTTGTTTTGACCATTAATTAGAGAGGGTAAATATGAGAAAAGACAGTTTAATCGGCGAATCAGATGCATTTTTATCTGCTTTAGATCATGCCTCTCAATTAGCAACAATAAACAGACCAATTTTAATCCTTGGAGAACGAGGAACAGGAAAAGAGTTAATCGCTCAACGCTTACACTTCCTTTCAAAGCGGTGGGATGAACCCTTGGTCAGCTTAAACTGCGCCACATTAAGTTCAGGAACGTTGGATTCTGAGTTATTTGGTCATGATGCTGGTTCTTTTACTGGTGCTAAACAACGTCATCAAGGTCGATTTGAACGAGCAGATGGTGGCTCATTATTTTTAGATGAACTTGGAACTGCCCCCCTAACGGTACAACAAAAACTGCTTCGTGTGATTGAATACGGTGAATACGAACGTGTCGGTGGTTCTCAAACCTTAAGCGCCGATGTTCGATTAATTTGTGCAACTAACCAAAACCCTCAAGACCTCGTGGTAGAAAAGAAATTCAGAGCCGATTTATTAGATAGATTGTCTTTTGATGTCATTCATCTGCCACCATTACGATATCGTGAACAAGATGTATTATTACTGGCTGAACACTTTGCAATTAAAATGTGCCAAGAGATTAATTTACGTTATTTTGCTGGATTTTCTTATTATGCCAAGCAACAAATACTAACCCATGATTGGCCGGGTAACGTCCGTGAATTAAGAAACTGCATCGAACGCGCGGTATTTAAACATAACCATGAAGAAGCAGAGATCGAGTCAATTCAACTCAATCCTTTTGTCTCGCCTTGGGAAAGTGAAGAGGTGAAGACGCTCACTTCAACTATACTCAACATTCAAGATGAAAAAACACAAACAGCCCTATTGCCTTTGAACTTGAAACAGTTTCAAAGTACTCAAGAAAAAAATTTATTAGAACAGGCATTACTTAAAACACAGCATCATCAACGTAAAGCTGCTGAAGAATTAGGCATTACTTATCATCAATTTCGAGGATTATTAAAAAAGCATCAAATCTTAGACACAAACAAGAGATAATCTTAGATATTTAAGTGCAGAACCAGTCACTTGAGTATAAAATGACAGGTTCATTAATTAAAATTGATAAAAGCTGCGGTCACTATGAAGATTATTACGCGCATACTCATCGCTGCCACGGGATTATTTAATCTTACTGGCTGTTATGATGCGGGGATCAAACAGACTATTCAAGATACAGGATTCATCTATTGTGAATCAGGAAGCGTGGAATTTTTTAATCCACAGATTTCGAATGAAAACAGTATTCTTGAAGCCATTAGTGCTCAAATTTATGACCGCTTGTTAATTATTGACCCTATTTCACAACTGCCTTCATCTAATTTAGCCAAATCTTGGGAAGTAGATAAGACAGGGATGATTTATACCTTTACACTACAGCCAAATGTGGCTTTTCAGTCAACCGAATTGCTTACTCCGACAAGGGCCATGGATGCTAATGACGTCGTATTCAGCTTTGATCGCATTCTTAATCCAGAAAATCCCTATCATGCTGTAAATACAGGGCACTACCCTTGGTTTGATAGTATTAATTTTTCTAATATCGTTGAATCAGTCAAGGCCATTGATAAACATACTGTTCAATTTGTGTTGTCTTCGCCTGATAATACATTTTTATCAGCACTTGCAACCTCATACGCGGTTATTCATTCATTAGAATATTCTCAAAAACTCGCTTCTATCGATGAAAAAGAATTAATAGACATTAAACCTGTTGGCACAGGGCCATTCAAACTTGAACAATTTCAAAAAAGTGAATTGGTTCGTTTAAAAAGACATGATGGTTACTGGCAGGGTCCGGTCAAAATGTCACAAGTCGTGTTTGATATTTCAAGTCGCGGCACTGGATCTCTAGCAAAATTATTACGCCAAGAATGCGATGTGGTTGTTAACCCTATCTCAAGTCAACTACCAGTTATTATTAAAAATGATGATTTGACGCTGTATTCGCAGACCGCAACAAATGTTGCCTTTATTGCCGTGAATACCCAAAAGCCGTTATTACAAGACCCACGAATTCGCAAAGCTCTCAATTTATCAATAGACCGCTCCAGTTTAATTAACTCGGTGTATTACAATTCAGGTATCGAAGCGAAATCAATTCTTCCACCGGCATCGTGGGCTTATGGCAACGACAGTTCATTTATCCGCTATGATTTAAACTACGCAAAAGGCTTATTGCGAGAAGCTGGAGTTAAAACACCACTCGATCTAATTATGTGGGTTCCTTTAGACAATAACTCTTATAACCCTAGTCCTAAAAAATCAGCTGAAATTATACAAAGTGATTTTTCTAAAATTGGCATTAACTTAACGCTCATCACAAGCGATTTATTAAGCCGTAACGAACTTATTGCTCATGATATTGATCTAGTACTTACTGGTTGGAACGCCAACAGTTCAGATCCTGACTCCATGCTTAGGCCTCTACTCTCTTGTAATGCAAAACAAGCTGGGTTTGGTGTGGCTAATTGGTGTAATGAAGAGTTTGATTTATTATTGGATCTTGCAAAAGAAACCAACCAACCTCGTTATCGCATCAATATTTACCGCCAACTTCAAAATTTATTGAACGAAGAGTTACCTATTATCCCTCTTGCTCATGGCGTCAAATATCAAGCGAATCAAGCTTCATTAAAGGGGTTTACCTTGAGCCCATTTAATACCTATTCTTTCCATGATGTTGTAAGAATTAAGGAGGAAGAATAATGTGGATTTATACAATTCGACGTTTTAACTTATTCATTATTACGCTATTGATCCTGACTTTGATCGGTTTCAATATCTTACGCCTTGATGCAACCTCAGCATGGTCTCAAACCTCTTTTTTCTCTGGTTGGGTAACCTATTTAGGTGAGTTAGCAAATGGAAACCTAGGCATTAATCAGTATGGCGTAAACATGCTTGATGAAATTCTACGTGTTTTTCCAGCCACTATCGAACTGTGTTTCTTTGCCTTTTTCATTGCACTAATCATTGGCACACCGATTGGTACTATTGCTGGTATACGTCAAGGCAAACCCACAGATACCATTGTTTCTTCTATTGCGTTGTTAGGATACTCAATGCCATTATTCTGGATAGCATTGATATTATTAATGTTTTTCAGTTTAAATTTAGGGGTTACCCCTGTTTCTGGCCGCTATAGTTTATTGTATGAATTCGATGCAACCACTGGATTCGTATTTATCGATGTATTGGCATCTAAATCTCCTTATCGTGCGGAAATGCTAGAAAATATTATTCAGCACTTAATCTTACCCACGCTAGTATTGTCTATTGCTCCTATGACAGAAGTCATTCGTTTAATGCGTTCTTCAGTAGCAACGGTGATTACTCAAAACTATATTAAGGTCGCTCATACAAAAGGGTTATCGAAATTTGAGATCATGGTAAAGCATATTATCCGTAATGCTCTTCCTCCAATCATTCCAAAACTTGGTATTCAGTTATCAGGCTTATTTACCGCGGCAATATTAACAGAATCAATTTTTAATTGGCCAGGAGTCGGGCGTTGGCTGCTTGATGCGATTATTAATCAAGATTTTGTTGCGATTCAAGCTGGTGTTATTACTGTCGCGTCATTTATTCTATTGGCTAATATCTTATCGGATTTATTAGGTGCCGCCGTAAACCCATTAGTAAGGAAAGAGTTCTATGCTCTCAAATAGCGTTTATCAAGAGGAACACATCCCTACGCAAATGGAGCGTTTCTGGTTGAGTTTCCGTGCTAACTCATTAGCTATGTTCGGGTTTTGGTGTTTATTGTTGATCATCATTATTACCACTTTTTCTCCATTGTTAAGTCCGTATGACCCACAATGGCAATCTGAAAACCTATTAATGCCGCCATCTTGGAGCTCTGAAGGGGATGTGATTTTTTTCTTAGGAACCGATGATTTAGGTCGCGATATTTTATCTCGACTGCTTATTGGCTCACAACTCACGTTTGGTTATGCCGTTATCGTCGCCCTGCTCTCTGGCTTTGTCGGTTGCGTTATTGGTATTTTTGCAGGTATGACAAAAGGCTTGTTATCAAGCATCTTGAATCATCTTCTTGATACAATTTTATCGACCCCTTCATTATTACTTGCGATTATCTTTGTTGCATTTTTAGGCTTTGGCGAGTTCAATATTTTATTAGCAATTTGGCTTGCCCTTATTCCTCGTTTTATTCGAGCTGTTTATACTGCAGTACATAATGAAATGGAAAAAGATTACATTTTGGCTGCTCGTTTAGACGGTGCTAATGATTTCTATCTATTATGGAACTCTGTGTTACCCAATATCCTTACTATCATTGTGGCAGAGATGACTCTTGCTCTCTCTGTGGCGATTTTAGATATCACAGCCTTAGGTTTTCTAGGGTTAGGCGCACAAGCCCCAAGCCCTGAATGGGGCGCTATTTTAGGTGATTCAATTGAACTTATTTATATTGCCCCTTGGACTGTAACCTTACCGGGTATCGTCATTACTTTCACAGTGATTATCATTAACTTAGTTGGTGATGGGATTCAACGCGCATTAAATGCGGGGACAGAATAATGCCATTATTAGACATTCGCCACTTAACCATTGAGTTAGAAACCCCTCAAGGAATGGTAAAAGCGGTTGACCGCATGAGCCTGACTCTAAATGAAGGAGAAATCCGTGGTCTTGTTGGTGAATCTGGCTCAGGTAAATCTCTAGTCGCAAAAGCCATTTTAGGGATCACTAAAGATAACTGGAAGATCAGCGCAGACAGGATGCGTTTGGGGAATATCGACCTACTCGCTTTATCTCCAAAAGAACGACGCCGTGTTATTGGTCGTGAAATGGCGATGATCTTCCAAGAGCCATCAACTTGTCTTGATCCATCAGAACAGGTGGGCAACCAACTTAAAGAAGCTATCCCATCCAAGTACTTTACTGGTAATTGGTGGCAACGTTGGAATTGGCGAACCAAAGGCGCAATCGCACTACTTCATAAAGTGGGAATTAAAGATCATAAGCGAATTATGAAATGCTACCCTTATGAACTTACAGATGGTGAATGCCAGAAAGTAATGATCGCTATGGCAATCGCCAATAAACCACGTATCTTAATCGCCGACGAGCCAACAGATGAATTGGATGCGGTGACACAGTCACAAATATTCCGTTTGTTGAGCCGCATGAATCAGGTTAACAACACAACGATTCTGCTAATTAGCCATGATTTAATCACCTTAACACAGTGGGTTGATAGAATTACCGTAATGTATTGCGGTCAATCGGTTGAATCAGCTAGCCGCAAAGAGATCCTTGAGGCACCAAAGCATCCTTATACCAATGCATTATTACGTGCAATGCCAGATTTTAGTAAAGATGGGATCCCTCATAAAGCTAAGTTGGAATCTTTGCCAGGAACCATTCCTCCGTTACAGCATTTACCTATTGGTTGCCGCTTAGGTCCTCGATGCCCTTATGCTCAACGTAAATGTGTTGAAGTTCCTGAAGGTAGAAAAGTGAAAGACCATAAATTTAGCTGCCATTTCCCATTAAATTTTGAGGAGAAGAAAAATGACTGCGCTTCTTGAAGTTACTGATCTTAAAAAAGACTATGTATTTCGCACAGGCTTGTTTCGTAAACAAATTAAAGAGGCCGTAAAGCCTGTTAGTTTTTCTTTAGAAGCAGGCCAAACCTTAGGGTTTATTGGCGCTAACGGCTCAGGAAAATCCACGGTTGCTCGTATGCTAGCAGGTGTTGTTGAACCAACCTCTGGCATCATAAAAGTTAATGGCGAAGTGCTCGATTACAAAGACTTTAAAACTCGTTGTAAGCTTATTCGTATGATTTTTCAGGATCCAAACTCTTCGTTAAATCCTCGAATTCAAATTGGTCGAATTTTAGAAGGCCCATTAAAACGTAATACAAGCATGCCACCAGAAGCTCGAGAACGACGAGTAAAAGATACCTTGCAACGTGTTGGCTTATTACCTGAACATGCTTACTTTTACCCGCAAATGCTTGCAACAGGCCAAAAACAACGTGTGTGTCTCGCTCGTGCGTTAATATTGCAACCTTCTATCATTGTGGCAGATGAGGCATTGAACGGATTAGATATGGCTATGCGCTCTCAGATCATTAATTTGTTCTTAGAGCTTCAGCAAGAGATGGCAATTTCATTTATTTATGTATCGCAGCACATTGGAGTTGTAAAACACATTACAGACAAGGTAATGGTAATGCATGAAGGTGAAGTCGTAGAGAAAGGTGCCACTCAAGACGTATTTGCTAACCCTCAACACTCAATCACACAACGTTTGTTAGAAAGCCACTTTGATGCTCCAACACACGATAGAAAACAGCGCATCAGTGCAGCAACACCTAAGATTGAGTGCTAATTAATCTCTATGAATAAAAAAGAAATAATAGAAACGATAAACATGACTATTGATTATGAGAGCTTAGTTGTTCTCGTAAATAATCACAGTGATGAAGTAAAGCTAAGCCTCAACGAAGCAAATTTATTATTTCTTCTTTAATAGTAATCCAAATAAAATTTACACCAAAGATGAAATTTACTTAGAGTGTTGGCAAGATGGAGCCTTTTCAAATAGTGTCGTTACTCAAACAATTTCGTTATTGAGAAAAAATTTCTTAAATACGATATTCTTGGATATTTTAGATCTTTTTATAAAAAAGGAGTATTCCTTCTGTTGAAATACCCCTCCTCTAATTTCAAGTGATATAAACGCTTTTAATTAGAAACCAAAATAGCTCTACTACTTAAACCATTTTCTAATGTCAGTGATAACATTTGTATTGGTTCTTCGTTTAATTGCTCACCTGTCCAAAAATCACGCCAAATGGATGGCTGGTCAGCGACTAATGTATGCTCTATTAATTCATCATCATAATTGAATACGCAATGCAGTTCATGTTGATGGTTTAATCGCAAGCTACAATGGAGATTTGATAACGATTTAAATTGTGCTGAATCTTGAGTTAATCGAAGACGGGAAAGCAAATTCTTCCATGTCTTTTTAGCAAAATTATTAAGCTCTGGTAGTGGGTCTCCTGATAATGCCAGCCCCCCAGACGCTAGAATGACATTACGATGAAACTCATAATACTTTCTTTCAGTACCTTGATTCGACAAAGATGTTAACGTTAAACAATCAGGATCTATTTGCCATAACTTACGATGTTGCCAACTGCGATAAAATGTTTCGTTTGCAATTTGCTCAAAGCGCTCTGGGTTACGTTCAACATCATCTGAAATACGCATAGCATCAACAAGACCAAGAGATGGCCACATTGGCGCATTACAGCCAAGAATTAAGGCATCGCCAGCACCATTGATAATCGCCTGCATTCCTAAACGATAAGCTTCTATCCCTGTAATTCCTGATTGAATACGATGCCCTTTTAAGCATCCCCAGAAGTTTGCATCCAGTTTAAATAACTCAACCCCCCACTCTTCTTGCATGGTATGAATAACTTCTGTTAAGTGCCTTTGAACTTCTGGCTTTGAGGTATCAAGAATATACCAAGGTGTACAACGCCAACCTCCATAAGTGATATCTTCCGCTTTTAATAACTCACCATTCTCATGACGTACAAACCAATCTGGATTATTTTTAAAGACTTCTGACTCTGGTTGTACAATAAATGGAGCCATCCAAATCGCTGGTTTTTTACCCTTATCTTTAATCTCTTTAAGTAGTGCTTTAATGCCGTTTGGGAATTTCTCTGATGGTGTTAACCAATCTCCCATAAATGCTTGATAACCATCATCCAATAGCACCCATTCAAAATTTTGTTGCTCTGTACACATAACTTCTACATTATCAAGTACATTTTTTTCAGTCACTTCTGCGTAATAGGCATACCAAGAACACCACCCTATTGGTGCATTCTTTTTAACACCAGGCCTAATTGGGTGCTTCTCTTGAATTTTTACAGCATAAAGCTCATAAAGCTCAGCAAGGGAATCGGCATTGATAACGGTGATTGCTTCCATTTGATTACTTGCCCAATCTTGTGGTCGTGTATGCTCACCATCAAGAAAAGCCATCACATTCATATCACCTTGGTATTCATGAATTTCAAAATACCCAGCAAAACGGTAGCAAGAAGTGAAGCCAAACAAAGTAAAACCATTTGATTGCTCAACGACTAAGTAGTTATAAAATCGTTTTTTCGCACTTTCAGGATACAAACGATAGCTCGAATTATTATCAGGACAACGACCAATATCTTTTGGCGTATCAACTTGGCCAGCCGTTTGAGCAAGCATTTGAAAGCCATCACCTAAAATTTTAGCATCATGCTCAAGTTGCGTTGGAAATTGTAAGACTAGGAAATGATCATTAATTGGGGAGTTGTGAATGCCAGTAAAACGCATGGTTATTTGATCGTTCTGTAACTCATAAACTAAATCATTTTGAACAGGAATTGTTTCTTGTCCACATAAGAAAAATAATGGGTTCATCATGTACTTCCTATTGTTACTTTCTACGCTAACTCAATCAATTAACGCTTTAATTCACATAGAATACTACGATTAAGGAGACAATCAATACTAACAAGAAAAAGGCAAGACTTTAAACGGATAAAATAAAAGGAAGAAGCGTGAGGCTGATATTTATATACCAGCCTCTTTAGTTACTTATTATTTATAATTTAAAAAACAACAATTGTTCTCTTTGGTTCTCTGATAACTCAGACAAGTGTTGGCTAGCTTGAGTTGACTCTCGAATGCCCTCCACATTTTGGTTAATACTTTCAGTAATAACATTCACGTTTTCACTAATAGATTCAATGGCTCTGTTTTGCTCATTCGCCGCCGTTGCCATTTCTGAGTTTGTCTGAGAAATCGATTCGATAGAATCTGAAATATTTAATAACTGATTATTTGTATCAATACTCATTTGAGCCGTTTTGTGAATCATATCTATTGACTGGTTTACAGCGTCAACCACATTCAATGATTTCTGCTGTAAGTCGTTAATGATATTTTGAATATTTTGTGTTGATTGCTGCGTTTTAGCCGCAAGTACACGCACCTCATCAGCAACTACAGCAAAACCTCGACCACTTTCACCAGCTCGTGCTGCTTCAATCGCCGCATTTAATGCTAATAAGTTCGTTTGCTCTGAGATAGAATCGATAACAGTAATCACTTCACTAATACGGTCGGTCTGATCTTTTAAAATCATCACTTCGCTTGATGTACCATCCATTTGAACGGCTAAATCTTTACTTAACTTAACCCCTTCAGATGCAGATTTAGCACCATCACGACTCATTCCAAGCACTTCTCTTGCTTTGATATCTGCTTGGTTTGCAGACTCATCAACTTGATTTGCAGAAGCCGCTAGTTCAGTAATTGCTGCGGCAATTAAATCCACTTGTGACTTTTGATCTGATGCATTTGCTTCGCTCTGTACCATAATAGCTGCAAGTTCTGTTGAAGAAGATGATACCTCTTCACCCACATTACGTAAGCTACTGATCATTTCTTGAAGTCGAATTACCGTGCTATCTGTATTCTTACATAACTCACCAATTTCATTTTCGTTTGATTGATGGTTTAGCGAATCTAAACGACCATTTGAAATATCAGACATTTGTTCTTGAAGAATCAAAATTGGCTTGGTTACAACTTGAGCAATAATAACACCAATAATCAATGAAACTATTACCGTAATCGCTATCGAAATAAACAGTAAATTTTGACTTTCTGAAATCAAATTCATATTCATTGACGAAATTTTCTGGTTCATTGACGACAAGCGTTCTTTTTCTTTGTTTAACTCTTCATAGATGATACCGCCAAGATTAATCATCTCTTGCTTGTGCTGATTAATACTTGTTGTTGCGTTCCAAAGAATCGCATTCATATCTGATTGAGATTTAAATGCATCCATCATTATTTTTTTTGCGCCTTCATGTTCTAAAGGGGCAATAAGTTTAGCTAACGTTTCAAATTCTCGATTAACAATATCGATTCTTGATGCTTTGCTTACTGATGTATATAAATCGTCATTAAATAAAGACGTCATTTGAATTTCAATACTACCAGCGCTGTTATATACCTCTGGAAGAATTTTATTCCAATAAGCTTTCGCTTCTTCATTTAGATCTGATACTGATATTAATTCACTCGCTTGTTGAATTGGCGTAGTCAAATAAATAGAGTTTCCCCATTCTTCAACTTTGGCATCATTATGTTCGGCAATTTTACTCGCTAGTTTTTTATACTTATTAATTTGAGATAAAATCTCATTCACTTCTTGCTGTAAGACTTCTGGCGATTTAGCCGCCGCACCAATTTGTTGCAGCGTTCTTTGCTGCTCAACCATACTTGTGAAATTTGAACGTAATTCCGATGATATACCATCAAAATCAATCGCCTTTAATAGTCCAAAATCAGTAAAACTTGCAGACACGCTTAATCTTAAGAAAAGTAAGCGTGACTCAGCAACAGACACGTTACTTAATTGAGTGCTTCTGTATTCTGAAATTTGTACATTACGGTTTGTCGATTCTAGTTTTTGGTTAACTAAAAATATAGCGATTATCATAACAATAATTGTCGCTAAAACTGGCATTAATATTTGATACTTTGTTTTTAGATTCATTAATAATTTTTGCAGCATTCTGGCTCTACTCTAAGCATTTCACCTGTGTGAAATTTTCGGCGAGAGAATAATACATATATTGAAATTCTCATAGTAAAATAGCATGAGTTTCGATAAAAATAATGCACTATAAAAATGCCAAATATAAGAAACCAGATATAATAAATTTTATAATACTTAGTCACTAAAATATGAATGATATATATAAAAAAAGCACCTAAATATAGGTGCTTTTTAATTAGTTAACTTTTATTGTCTTATTCAACAATAATTGGACCACCGAATGAAGTTACAGGTGGAACTTTACCTTTGAATTTCTCAAAGTTAACTAGGCATGTATTCGCTGATGTCGCCTGAGCAAGCTCAGATGATGGAATATCTTGCGTCAGTGTGTTTGGATCGCCATAAGTACAGATTGCGCCCACTTTTTCATTTAGTGGACCGTACCATGCACCTTCTTCGATACGGATAACACCACGAGGGTAACTATCAGTAAGAACAGCACCAGCAAGAAGCTGACCACGACCATTAAATACACGAACTAGATCACCACTCTTGATGCCTTTTTCTTTTGCATCTAGAGGGTTAATGTATACCGGCTCACGACCTTGAACAGCGTAAGTTGCACGGAACTCTTCAGACTCACACATTTGTGAATGCAAACGCTTATCAGGGTGACAAGATTGCATCCAGAATGGGTGTTCTTTAGAACCTGGACCGCCATGTGAACGTTCCGATTTCTCGAACCACATTGGGTGGCCTTGACATTCTTCGTAACCAAAGCGCGCAATCTTACGGCTTGTGATTTCAATGAAACCAGAAGGTGTACCTAGTGCATTAACTTCAGGATCTTTACGGAAATCAGCGTGACGAACCCATGGCTTACCTTCACCGAAGTCTAGAACGCCTTTTTCCCAGAATACATCAAATTCAGGCATATCAAATTTTCCTTCGTTTGCTGTACGACATTCAGCATAAAGTGAACGAACCCACTCCATCTCATCCATACCGCGAGTATATTCTTTATGACGGCCAAAACGACGTGTCAGTTCAGTCATGATCTCAAAATCAGATCGTGATTGATATAGAGGATCTACAAGCTTGTGCATTGCAATTAAGCCACGCGCAGAGTATGAACCGTATTGGTCAATATCGTTACGTTCCCATTGCGTACATGCTGGAAGTACGATATCAGAGAAACGACACGTTGCAGTCCAAGCAAAATCAATCGTTACAACCGTTTGAAGTTTTTGGAACGCTTTCTTCATTCGGTTACGATCTTGGTGGTGATGCCAAGGATTATTACCAGAGATAACCATCATTTTGAAATCAGGTAATACAACTTTATTACCGTTATAACGGATTTCTTTACCTGGTTCTAATAGACAGTCAATCCAACGCGCTACAGGAATAGTATTACTGTAACCATTGAAATCGTTGTTATTCCACTTAGGCTCATGACCTTGGTCCACGTTACGTGGGAAACCACCAGGGCCTGCAAAACCAGTAGAAGGAACACCAACACTTGAGTAGTGGTGACTGTAAGATACACCACCACCAGCAAGACCGATTTGACCTGTCATTGCAGATAGAACCGTACCCATCCAGTACGGTTGCTCACCGTGTTGTTGACGCTGGATACACCATCCAAATAGGATTTGTGTACGACCCGTTGCCATCATTTTCGCAAACTCGCGAATTTGCTCAGGTGATACGCCACAGATCTCAGCAGCCCATTCAGGAGTTTTAACTACTTTATCTTTAGTTTCACCAAGTACGTATTGCATAAACTCATCAAAGCCTAGGCAGTAAGTATCGATGAATGCTTTATCGTACAAATTCTCAGTGTATAGCGTGTAAGCCACAGCTAGCATGAACGCCACATCAGTTTGTGGATTCAAATACATGTGATCGTTTTGTAAGAAACGCTGTGTTTTGTTTTTCACTGGGTCAACAGAAAGTACATTTACTTTACCTGCTGCCACTTTTTCTTTTAGCTTCTCAAGGTATGCGTAAGATTCATGAGTCTCACAGTTCCAACCTACTTGCAGGTTTTTAACTGGATCAGTTGCCCATAAAATAATGTTGTCTGAATGCTCAATGATCTCAGACCAAGAAGTACCTTGTGCGTATACTTCTGTAGAACCAAGAACATAAGGCATGATTGTTTGACCAGCACCCGTCGAGTAGTCGCCTACTTTCTTGATGAAGTTACCATGCATACCAACAGCACGTTGCATTTGAGCAGTACAGTTGTGGAACGAACCGGTTTGGTTCCAACCCGTTTGACCTGCATGAAGCGCCCATGGACCGTAGTCTTTTTGAACACGCTCAAGCTCACGGTAGAATAAATCTAACGCTTCATCCCAAGTGACACGTACAAAACGGTTGTTACCACGAGTCTCAGCTGAATACTTATGTTTTTTCAGCCAATCTAGACGTACCATTGGGTAACGAACACGGCTTGGGCTATAAATAATGCCTTTGATACCATTCAACATGTCTGTTGGATGCTTATCCATTTCTAACGCTTTAATTTCTTGTACTTTGCCACCATAGATGTGCGCACGGAACGCACCCCAGTGTGAGCCAGACATACGCCATGTGCCAGTTGTTTCAGCGGCGTTTGCTTTTGAAGACATTAGTAGGCTTGGACCTACTAAAGATACTGCACTTGTTGTTGCAACACCTTTTAGAAAACTTCTTCTGCTAATAGACATAATGCTATCTACTCCATTAATTCTTAGTGTTTTTCGTCAGAAAAATCTGAAGAGTGTTTTTGTAGGTATTTCAATACAAGTGACTTGCTGTCTGTATCGAAGTTAACGAATGCCATCATACCGTCAAACATACCAGGCCATGTGTTAGAGTCGAAATGCGCTTCAGCTGGTTGAGTGTGACATACAGAACAGTTCGTTTTGTATGACTCTTCAGCTTTCTGCCAAACAGTTGTGTAATCCGGTAAGAAATCTTCTTTCTTCATCCATAGATTCACAGTAACACGTTGCCAAGGTAGACCCGTTAGGTCATCTTCTTTTGTTTCAAATTTCTCAACAAACTTATCGTTCTGAGCTGTATCTTTAAGTAGTGCGCCTACAGCAATGTTCATACCAAAATCTTCTTGGATAACACGACCAAAGCCTTTAACTTTACGCCAACCTTCGATAGCAACTTTCATTGCATCGCCTTTCTCTTCAAGTACAGTTACTTGAGAGGCAGGGTTTAATAGGCCCGCTTCAACTGTCAATTTAGCATCTTCATACATAGGAAGGTGACGAACAGATACGTAAGTTTGACCGTCTTCGTATTTAGTGTTACCCGCAAGCTGAGTTAATTCACTCACCATGCCGCCAGAGCTGTCCATATTTGCAGGAAGACTATGAGCAATACCTTTATGGCAATCTACACAACTTTGGTCACGCTCTTTTGCACCTTGCATTTGAATACGTGCAGTTGGTTGCATTTTAGAGAAATCCATACCGTCATAGTCATGACAGTTACGACATTCAAGAGATTTGTTTGCGCTAAAACGGTCCCATTCGTGCTGGGCTAAAACGATACGACGCTCTTCAAATTTCTCAGGTGTATCAATGAAACCAAATACGTGAGCAAATACTTCTTTACTTGCTTGCATCTTACGAGCAATTTTAGAAGTCCATTCATGTGGAACGTGACAATCAGGACAAGTAGCACGAACACCAGAACGGTTTTTATCGTGAATTGTTCCTGCGTATTCAGGTTGAATATTATCTGCGTGACAGCTAACACAGAACTCTTCTGTATTTGTCGCTTCTAGCGCAACGTTAAAGCCACCCCAGAAAATAACACCGGCAATAAAACCACCAAGGGTTAAAACACCCAAGCTGATATGTACACTCGGACGAGCAAAAACCGCCCAAGCTCTTTTAAGTAATGACATCATAATTGCTTCTCTTTTATCTAATTCTAATTTGTTGTAGCCGCGGGTTCTTAAAAAGAATTAACCACCGTGACCTGGCATACCAAAAAACAGTGCCTGCATTAACCACACAGAAAAACCGTACGCACCAACCACACCCACACTTAGAATTGGGAAAAGAACAACTGTGATGAAGAAAAAGGCTTTCCATTCAGATGAACGTTCAGCTCCATCGTTTTGCTTTATTGCATTGCTCATAATTTTATTCCTAGTTATCTTTCTACTTTATAAATATAGAAAATGTTAACAAGTTGTCGAACCTATCTGACATAGATTTTAATCCCTCACAAATAGTGCTTCAATTAAATTTTGAAGATAAACCCTTTTATCTACTAGTTTTTTGCGTTCATCCAGAGATGTATTTAATTGAAAAACAATGTATAAAATTATTAACACTTGTGATAAATTAATTTTATGTGATAATTGTTAATAATGTTAATTACCTCTAAAGGATAGGTAAACTTAGTAACTTTACTAATTGATCTACATCAATTTTAGCACCTTATTACATAAAGTAGCACGTAAAAATCACGCTATAGGCTTCCTTGATAAACAATGCTGACATAAGCACTCTGAGTTCTCAGAAATGATCCCTACATCACGAGTTTCAACCTCAAAACACCAACACGTTTCCTTACCCATTTTGATGTCACATTGAGCTGGTTTTGTGCATTCGGGACACGTATGAGTGGATGATTTACCTGATAACCGATCCATTACATTTCCTCTCTCAATATCCGTCATTGATTTCCATTCTATTATTTCAGTGATTGTACGTTTACAACCAATACAGATACCGCCTTCGTTTTTACAAGCCGCAATACAAGGTGTTTTCATCTTTACTTCTCTCTATTGTCCTTTAAATCCCATACAACTCATGGGATAATCGCCGGAACTCGACATCGTTATTATTAGGAATTATTTATGGCGCTAAGCTTACAAGAGCAAATGCTAAAAGCTGGGTTAGTGAACCAAAAGAAAGTAGCAAAAGCAAAGAAAGCTTCAAAAAAATCTCGTGTTCAAAATCGTGAAGCAAAAGCGGCAGTAGAATTGAACAAAGCAGCTCAAGCTGAAAAAGACAAAGAACTAAGCTTGAAACACAAAGCCGAGAAAGATCAAAAAGAATTAACAGCTCAAATCAAACAATTGATCACTGCAAATAAACTTGATCGTACTCATGGTGACATTGGTTATAACTTTACTGATGGAACACTAGTAAAAAAAATGTATGTTGATAAAACAATGCAAACACAATTAGTTGCTGGTCGTTTAGCAATTGTACATTTTAATGAAGATTATGAAGTCGTTCCTGCTGGTGTTGCAGATAAGATTACCTTACGTGATGAATCAGTTGTTGTGCTTAACAACGTAATAGCGGAAGATGCACAGGATGAAGACGACCCGTATGCGGAATTCGTTATTCCTGATGATCTAATGTGGTAATACAATGAGCCGTAAAAACAAAGTTAAAGAGACTCTTTTAAA
This sequence comes from Aliivibrio thorii, assembly GCF_057368585.1. Lineage (NCBI taxonomy): Bacteria > Pseudomonadati > Pseudomonadota > Gammaproteobacteria > Vibrionales > Vibrionaceae > Aliivibrio > Aliivibrio thorii. The sequence goes on from NZ_CM170655.1 coordinate 72,477, forward strand.
GAAACACCGCAGAACCCAAACTAAAAACAGTCGTTCGCATAACAAGCCAAAATACATCAGTAAAGCTGATCGTGAAAAAATGGCACTTGAAGCAGAACAAGCAACGGTAGAGTCTGAAAACACAGAACAAGTAACACCATCAGAAGAGTAATATTTCTGGTCAAGTGATACAAAAAAGCCTCATTGTTATAATAAACAATGAGGCTTTTTTATAATAGCAGCACAGTAATTTTACTGCGTAAGAAAACTTCTAAGCGCTATGTAGCAGCTCTTGTAAATCATTAAGTGTCTTAACGGTATATGTTGGCTCAACACCTTCAGGGCATGTTTGTTGGCTTGCATTTAGCCAGCATGTATCAACACCGGCATTCATTCCGCCAAGAACATCAGAATCAGGGTTATCACCAACCATTAATATGTTTGATAATTCAACCTCACCCATCATAGAAAAAGTATGTTCAAAAATACGTTTATCCGGTTTAGCTACACCCACTTGCTCTGAAATCGTAACTAATTCAAAGTAATGACTAAATCCTGTTTTTTCTAAACGGATCTTTTGCAATTCAGTAAAGCCATTAGTGATAATTCCCATTTTCACATTGTTTGCTAACAATGAATCAAGTAAGGTTTTAGCGCCATCCAATGGCGCACAAATCTCTGCCATTGCCATCATAAAAGCTGTGTTCATTGCCTTTGGGGTAACACCGACCTCGTTTGCCCAATACTCAAAACGTATTTCTTGTAGCTGTTGTGCTGTGATCTCATTATCTTGATATTGTACCCACAGCGGTTTGTTCACTAATTGATATTCAATAAACTGTTCTTTACTAAAGTGAATGCCGTAACCTTCAAACATACGTTGCAAACCAGCAAACGCATCAAAATGAAATAAGGTTTCATCTGCATCAAATAATATCCATTGGTACTTCATATCTACTTCCTTTATGGTGCTTATTTTTAAAATATCATTATTTCGAACATAAATCGGATTGAGTCACACTTACACCTTTAATTTGTGCAAACCATTTTTGCCCAGGTGCTAGTACCAACTCTTCTTTTGCCCAACGTGTAATATTTGCCCACAACACGTGTCCCGATAAATTCAATTTCACCGCCACTACATCGTTTTCTTTGTCTTCAGTTAGACTTTCTATAACAACAGGGAGAATATTTCGAATAGAACTAAACTCTGGTTGTTGCTTAATCAAAGACACATCATTTGCTCGAATACGTAAACGAATATTTTGTCCTTTCTCCGTGCAATCACACGGTGACTTAACCCAAATGCCTTGCTGTGCGTTTTTTAGAGTCACCAATGTCATAGGGTGATCTGAATGCAACTCTGTTATCGTCCCTTCTAACAAGGCAGAATGCTCTGACGCATTTAACCAAGGACGCATTAATGGAGAACCCCAGACTGAAGTAATATCACCAGATAAACTTACTGAGCCGTCATTAAGCAGAACCATATGATCGGCTAAACGTAAGATCTCATCTAAACTGTGTGACACATAAATAATTGGCGTTTGGATCTCTTTCGCTAGTCTCTCTAGATACGGCATAACTTCATGCTTTCTTGGTAAATCCAAAGAAGCCAATGGTTCATCCATAATAAGTAATGCTGGTTCAGATAAAATCGCTCGACCAATGGCCACTCGTTGTTTCTCACCACCCGATAAAGAGTGCGGATAACGTTGCAGTAAAGATTCGATATCTAATAATTTGACGACATCATTAAAGCGAGAGGTTCTTTTGCCATGACAGCCATAAAGTAGATTCCCTTCCACTTTATAATGAGGAAATAGACGTGCATCTTGAAATACATAACCAATATGGCGTTGCTCTGGCGGTACAGAGACTCCCATACCTGAATCAAATAACACGGTGTTATTAAGACTGATTCGCCCAGAATTTGGGGAGCTAAGACCACTAATTATATTAGCAAGTGAAGACTTACCTGCACCTGAACGTCCGAAAACTGCACTGATCCCAGATGAGGGTAACGTTAACTGAACATCAAGACTAAAATCATCTAATTGTTTTTTTATATCAACGACTAACATGAATTAACCCATTAACCTTTTTTTGCTGGCACGCGCTAACCATTCTGAGAGTAATAATGAAATTAAAGCAACAATAATAGAAATAACACATAGGCGTGCTGCCTCCATTTCTGCCCCTGGGATTTCAATATAACTGAACATAGCAAGAGGAAGCGTTCGAGTCTCACCCTCTATATTCGAGACAAAACTGATCGTTGCACCAAACTCTCCTAAACTTCGTGCAAAAGCCAATACCGCACCAGTTAAGATTCCCGGTAACATTAAAGGAAGCGTAATTGTTGAAAAGACTTTTGCACGAGAAGCGCCTAATGTTCTTGCCGCTTGTTCTAGTTTTTGATCAACCGATTCTAAAGCTAAGCGAATAGCACGAACCATTAATGGCAGAGCAACAATCGCGGAAGCTAACGCTGCCCCTTTCCAATTAAAGCTAAATGTTAAACCAAATAACTCATACAACCATTTACCAATAACACCTTGTCGGCCCATTGAAATGAGCAGTAAGTAACCGATAACAACAGGTGGCAGCACTAAAGGTAAATGAATTAAACCATCGAGTATGGCTTTACCTTTAAACTCACAACGCGCGAGTACCCAAGCCAAAAGAATGCCAATAGGTAGAGAGAAGCCGACTGCTATGCCTGCAATTTTTAAGCTCAGTAGTAATGCTTCTACTTCATAATCCGTCAATATCATTAAATTGTTGTAAACCCATAAGAAACAAAAATATTTTTTACTTTTTCAGATAATAAATACTGATAAAAACGAGTGACTTCACCTGATGTTTTATCTTTAATTATAGCCATAGGGTAAACGATAGGATCATGGGAATCCTCTGGAAACTCTTCAACTACCGTGACATTTTTTGACAATAATGCATCCGTTTTATACACAATACCTAACGGTGCTTCATCACGCTCAACAAACAGTAAGGCTGAGCGAACATTGTTACCTGAAGCAATATGATCTTTTATTTCTGGCCAACGAAACTGTTTTTCTAAACTTTGTTTACCGTAGATCCCAGCTGGCACATGTCTCGGATCCGCCATTGCGATTCGGAAGCCTTTTTGCCCAATAAACCACTGCCATGTATTTTCTTTTGGTGTGCTTCTCGAGGCAATTAAAACCAGAGTGTTTCGTAATAAATCCACCTTGCTTCCAACTTCAACTTGATCTTGTTCAATCAAGTAATCCATCCACTTAGTGTTTGCTGAGAGATAAATATCAGCAGGCGCTCCATTAGCAATTTGTCGAGCGAGTGACGAAGACCCAGCATAACTCACACGAACTCTTTCACCTGTTTCATCTTGGTATGCATCGACAATATCGTTCATCACATTGGTTAATGATGATGCAGCATATACGGTGACATTCGCTGAAACAGACAAAGAGCTAAACAGCAATACAAAAAATAACGTAATTCGAGACATATTCATTCAGTCCTTAATAGGCAGCTTTCTTTTCAAACAAACTTGGCCATAGTTGAGATAAATCTAAACTTTCTTCAATTGAATCCGCAATACGTTCGATCCCCTCTTCTTGAATTTCATTCATATCAATGGCCTTGCTTTCTTTTAAACCAGCCCAAGATAAAATCGCTTCAAAGGCTTGTGGTTCATCAAAAATACCATGTAAGTAAGTACCAAAGATCGAGCCTTCTTTATTTACTGTACCATCACGTCTTATTGATTGTTCACTATTAATCACAATAGGCGATTCATTTTTTACAGAGTCAGTACTTACTCCTGCATGAATTTCATAACCAGTAACTTTTACAGCTACTTGCCCCGGTAGAATTAATTCTCCTTCTACAAGAGTAAGTTGTTTCTGTTTTTTTAACTCAGTAGAAATTGATAAGTAACCTAACCCATCAATGGATGAAGCTTCCCCTTCAAGACCTAAAGGATCTGAAAGGCGTTCTCCGAGCATTTGATAACCACCACAAATACCCATGACTTTGCCACCAAAACGAAGATGCCTTTCAATGTCTTTATCCCAACCTTGCGATTTAAGATAATTTAAGTCGGCTTGTACTGACTTACTGCCAGGAAGAATAATGAAATCAGCACCTGATAATGATTGCCCTTTACCAACAAACTGAAGATCTATTTCTGAATGTAAACGTAGTGGATCAAAATCAGTATGATTACTAATACGAGTAACAACAGGAACTTTTACTACAAATTTACCCTTCTCTTGCTGCTCACTCTTAATTGCATCTTCTGCTTCTAAATTTAAACCATGCAAATAAGGAATTACTCCTAATACGGGTTTACCTGTTTTTTCTTCCAACCACTCTAGCCCTGGAACAAGCAAAGATATATCACCTCGAAAACGATTTATGACAAACCCTTTCACTCGCGCTTGCTCTGATTCAGATAATAGCGCTAATGTGCCATATAGATGAGCAAACACACCTCCGCGATCAATATCAGCAACAATAATAACCGGAACATCAGCCGCTTCAGCAAACCCCATATTTGCTATGTCATTCTCACGTAAGTTAATCTCAGCAGGGCTTCCCGCCCCTTCAACTACAACGCACTGATAATGTTCATTCAAATATGAAAAAGATTCTAAAACATAAGGCATTGCCAGTTTTTTATAATCTTGAAAACCCCATGCATCCATGGTTTCAATTGCTTTTCCTTGCACAATAACCTGTGCACCGATATCTGTATTTGGTTTTAATAAGATAGGATTCATATGAACATGAGGCTTTATTCTTGCGGCGTCAGCTTGCAAAGCCTGAGCTCTACCAATTTCACCACCGTCTTCTGTCACAGCACTATTCAGTGCCATATTTTGAGGTTTAAAAGGGGCAACTTGGATCCCTTTATTTGCCAACACTCGGCATAAGCCTGCCACCAGTACTGTTTTACCGGCATCAGAAGTGGTTCCTTGAACCATTAACGGAGATAAAGCCTTCATAATTCCATCTAATTTCGTTGTATATCATGCCAGTAATATTAACATTGTTCTCACTTGAGAGGCTAATTATCCCCACTCTTAATTTCTTTGTCTTACTCCTAATAACTAGATGAATAGAATATGAATGCATTAGTCACGATAGATTCAGCTAGCCTTTGCTTTAATAGCGTTATCGAAACAAAGTGCAATCACTAACTGATTATCAAATGAAGGATTAAATTATGAAAAAGACAATCATTGCAATTACAGCAGCCCTAATTTTATCTCCAACTATCGCTTTAGCTGATAATGGCGGTCACAACCAAAAACACGTTCAATTTAATTACACAGGTCCAGTAACAACAACGACCATCGCTGAATTATTAAAAGACACGAGCATGTTTGCCGAGCAAGATGCGACAATTGATGGACGTATTATTCGTCACATCCGTAAAGATAAATATCTATTCTCAGATGGAACCAATGAAATTCAAATTGAATTAGATGATGATATTTCAATGCCAACCGCAATTAATGAAACCACTAAAGTTCGTATTTTTGGTGAGTACGAGGGCGGTAATACTCCTGAAATAGAAGTAGATCGCTTACAAACATTATAAAATAAATCATCAATAGATAATCTGGCCTGCTTATTGCAGGCTTTTTCATAGATAAAATTCATAAATATCAGGTTAACTAAGTTATGGAATCAACTAAGTACATCAAAAAGGCCCTTCTTTTAGCGACAGCGCTGACATCTTCAACGTCAATGGCGAACAATTTCCCTTATAGCTTTTTTGAAGCTCGTATCGGTACAAGTCCAGGTACCTATGGTGTGCAAGTTAACCAACAATTCACAGAAAACTCTCACCTTGTAGCTAAGGTGGATACTGAATTTTCAGGTGATTGGGATGTGGCTGGTGGTATCGGTTTTAATGGCCCAATTAATGAATTTTCCGATATTTACGGTCAACTACTTCTTCATAATGTAAAAGACAACAGCAGTGATAAATTCGGTGATGAGATGCTTACTGAAATTAATATTGGCTTTAGATTATGGCTAATGCAGCAAATTGAAGTAGGAGCTCAATACGGTCAACTATTTAATAGTGACGTAAGTAAAGACATTGGCAGCGTTCATTTCCGCTTCCACTCCACCGAACAATTATCAGTGGGCGCTGAAGCTAAGTTCAATGGTGTTTATGGTGGTCAAATGATGATGACTGCACGATTTACTTTCTAATCAAAACGGTAAGTAGCCTACTGCACATAATTTAGCTTGGCTTCACATCTGTATTGTTCATTATTCAAACAATACAGATGTGTAATCCACTCATATAATTCATAACAAATAAAACACACCACTCACTTACCATTCATGCAATGAATACAAATAAAAGTTTGCATAAGATTAACAGAAGAATAAAACCCTGTTAAAATAAAAACTTAATTAACTTTCTTATTATCTCAACAACTGTAAATCTCAAACACAAGAACCTAAGAAGTTAACATTGCAACACCTTGTTTTTAACATTGTAAAAACATAGCTTGTCTTAATATTTGATATATAAGGCTTCAAGTTATGACTCAATTTCACAAGTTAATTTTTATCTTACTTTTTCTCCCCAACATAGTTTTATCTATTGAATTAGCTCCATTAACAAACACCTCTTATCTTGGTGATTTTGATTCATTAAAAAAGAAAGGAGTAATCCGAGTACTTGTATCTACTGAACTTGGTTTTTATCAAATCATTGATGGCAAACCAATTGGTATTATCTCTGAATTTTTAGCCCATTTTGAACGACACCTTGCTAAGAAGAATGACCACACACACATAAGAATAATCCCAGTCTCGCAAGATGATCTAATTCGATCTTTAAAAGCAGGTATTGGCGATATCGCCGTAGGTCATTTAGCTATAACTAAAAGTCGTCAACGCCATGTCGATTTTAGTACCCCAACAATAAAAGACAGCGCTGAATGGTTAATTACAGCAAAAGAAAGTCCTGCTACCGTTATTGAAAACTATAGAGCAATATTGTGGAAAAAACTGATACCTAATATTCAGTACCATGCCGAATTTCCATTAAAAGAAAACATAAACATTGCTTGGGCTATGAGAAAAAATAGCCCTCAACTCTCTAACGTTGTTAATCAATACATCCATAAAATAAAAAAAGGATCATTCTTAGGAAACCTTATTTACAAAAAATATCTTAATCAGGAAAAATGGCTAGCTAAGGTATTACAAACCAATAATATCGATAAACTTTATGAATTATCAGGTTTGTTCAAACGCTATTCTTCTATGTACAATCTAGATTGGCTATTAACGTCCGCCCTTGCTTATCAGGAATCAAGACTAAATAACAAAGCTGTATCACACAAAGGGGCTGTCGGCATCATGCAAGTACTACCAAGTACAGCTCAAGATAGAAACGTAAAAATCGATAATATCTATCTTTTAGAAAATAATATTCATGCTGGCATTAAATACCTTAGTTTTGTTCATAAACGCTACTTTGATAAACCTGAAATATCGCCAGATGATCAACTCTACTTCTCACTAGCAGCTTATAATACAGGACCAGCTCAGATACGTCGAATAAGAACCAAAGCACGACAGCAAGGCTATAACCCAAATGTATGGTTTAACAACGTAGAACTAATGGCGTTAAAATATATCAGTCAAGAACCAGTACATTATGTATCAAATATTAGTCGTTACTACGTTATCTATAAGCAAATAGTGCAGTTAAAAGAACATAAAAAACAAAGAAATGCTTTTAATATACGGACATTTGATTTCACAACAAACTAATAGAAACACGAAAGAAGCTTAACAATACGGAGTAAGAAATATCTTGAAATCTATTTAATTCCACCTTAAATTGTTATTATATTGTTAATGAGGACCTGGTAACATGGATTGTTTACGTCACCATATATTGATATTACTTCTACTACCTCAGCTGGCTTTTTCTATTGAGCTTTCTCCACTTGCCCAGATCCCTTATACAGGGGATCTTGATGACTTAAAGAAAAAAGGAGTTGTGCGTGTTCTTGTTTCTGCCGATCTCGGTTTCTACTATATAGAAAAAGGACAACCTAAAGGGATCATTGCAGAGTTTATTCATCATTTTGAATTATATTTACACAAGAAAAAGATAAATGTGAATGTACAGGTGATCCCTGTTCCAAGAGACGATCTTCTCAACGCTCTCGAAGCCGGTTTTGGGGACATTGCCGTTGCCAATTTAACCATTACCCCTCAACGGTTAAAATATGTTGATTTCAGTGATCCTATCATTAGTAACAGCCAAGAGTGGCTTGTTACCTCAAAATCAATACCAAAAATCACGTCATTTAAAGAACTGTCAGGAAAAGAAGTCTGGGTACGCGCAAGCTCGAGCTACTTTGAGAGTTTGCAGCAAATTAATCAGCAACTCTCTTCTGACGATATCCCTCCTATCCACGTTCAATTCATTGAAGAGAACTTACAAGATTACGAATTAATGGAGATGATCAATCAAAATATCCTTCCTATTACTGTCATCGATAGCCATAAATCTCAGCTATGGACAAAAATCATGAACAATATCGTTATTCATGAAGAACTCCCTATCCGCACTAACGCGAGTATCGGCTGGGCAATGAGGAAAAACAGTCCTCAATTGAAATCAGAAGTAAATCTATACGCGAATAAAATCAAACAAGGTTCTTTTTTAGGTAATGTTATTTACAATAAATATCTCGATAACTCTAAATGGCTTAAAAAAGCATTAAACCCAAATACAGTTAAACAATTTAACAGCCTTGCCGTATTATTCGAACAATACGCCGATCAATATCAGTTTGATTGGCTAATGATTTCAGCACAAGCGTATCAAGAATCTAGGTTTAACAATCGTTTGGTTTCTCACATGGGCGCTGTTGGGATAATGCAAGTACTACCTAAAACAGCAAAAGAACCTTATATCAATATCAAGAATTTCAGGCAGCTAGAACATAATATTCATGCAGGTGTTAAGTACATGAATTTTGTACATAAGCGTTACTTCCAGAAACCTGAAATAACAAAAGAAAATCAAATGTACTTTTCGTTAGCCGCTTATAATGCAGGGCCTGCAAATGTAAGGAAAATGCGCAGAATGGCAGTAAAACATGGTTATGACCCTAATGTTTGGTTCAATAACGTCGAAATTATGGCTCGAAAGTACGTCAGCAAAGAGCCAGTCCATTACGTTACCAACATCAGTCGTTATTATGTTATCTATAAGCAGATAGCTCTATTACAAGCTCTCAGAGAACAACAAAACGCATCTAATTATAAATTATTTTAATAAAGTCCAGCAGTATCAATAAAAACGCCCAAACATTATATTTGGGCGTTTTTATTTCATTACGATTTATTCAAGTTATTTCTCTAACTTTACTTTTGGTTGAATAAATTTCTTACTTACATCAACAACAGCTACATCACGAAAAAAAGTTCTTCCAAGCAATACAGGGAATGTCATGTGTGTGCGGTCATTAAGCGTAAATTCTGTTTTCGTTTTTAAGTCACCAATTTGTACCCATGCTTCAATCACTGGACGATCGGTGCGTTTTTCTGTACTTGATTGACGTATAGTTACAATACGTGAAACTGGAGATTCAAATTCCTTAGTTTCTTTATCATTATGAGCCAGTTTAAACTTAACCCAATTTTTCCCATCACGCTCAAACATTTCAATATCAACCGCTGAAATTGAAGACGTTGTCGCGCCAGTATCTATACGAGCTTTCGCGTTATGGTTAATCGCTTTAATGTACATCCACTCTTCTTCACCTAAAATTAATTTACCATCAGCTGTTTTTAGGCTTGTCGCCACTGGAGGTTTAGGGTCAATTTGTGGTTTTTGCTCTGGCTTCACTGCTGGTTTTGTTTCTGGTTTAACCGCAGGTTTTGTCTCTGGTGTCAACGGCTGCTCAACTGCAGGTTTATCTGTTGTACCCGTTTCTGGTGTTGTTGCTGTTGTTGACATACAACCAGCCAGCAAAATAGGTAAAAGTAACGTTGACCATTTTTTTGTTATCTTCATGCGTTTTCCTTTACTGTCTTATCTGTAATCGTTCATTCTATTATAGTAATAAATCTCAAAATATCTGTTACTTATTTGCAACAGAGGCAACAGATTTAGCAATATAATCAATATGCTGCTCTTGCATTCCTGCAATATTAATACGACCATCTCCTACCGCATAAATTCCATGTTCAGATTTTAATGCCGCCATTTTCTCGCTATTAAAACCAATGACAGAAAACATTCCCTTGTGATGTTCAATAAAATCAAAATCTGTTGATTGAGTTTCATTACGTAATGCAGCACAAAGATTCGTACGCAAACCAAGCAGGCGCTTTTGCATCGTATCTAGCTCAGTACGCCACGATAGTGTTAATGCTTCATCATTTAAGATCCTACCTACAATAGCCGCACCATGATCTGGTGGCATGGTGTAAGTTGCTCGTGCCATTTGTAGAAGTTTTGCTTTGGCATTCATTGCGATTTCGATATTGGCAGCAATAACCATCGCTGCGCCAGTACGCTCACGATATAAACCAAAGTTTTTCGAGCATGAAGTAGCAATAAACATTTGAGGAACACGGTCAGCCATAAAACGCAGACCTGCAGCATCAGCTTCTAATCCATCACCAAACCCTTGATATGCAATATCTACAAACGGGATAAAACCATTCTTTAGCGCTAATTCTGTAATTGCAATCCAGTCAGAAAGACGAATATCTGCACCCGTAGGGTTATGACAGCAACCGTGAAGCAAAATAATATCTTTAGGGCCTGCTTTTGAAAGGTCAGCCATCATAGCGGCACTATCAACTTGTTTTGTTGCAGGATTAAAATAATTGTAGTGCTTAACCTTTAAGCCAGCCGCTTCCATTACTGGCTGATGATTAATATAGCTAGGGTTACTTATCCAAACCGTTGCACCCGGCTCTGTTGATTTAATCAAATCGGCAATCATACGTAACGCACCACTTGCCCCTGGTGTTTGAATCGCAGAAACACGCTCATATGCTGAAGTATCACGTAAAAGAAGATCTACCATGCTCTGGTTAAATATTTCACAGCCAGCAAGACCAACATACGCTTTAGTGGTTTGCTCTACTGCAATAGATTTCGCAGAATCACTAACCGCTTTCATGATTGGGGTTTGACCTTGGTCATTACGATAAACACCAATGCCGAGATCCACTTTGTTAGCACGATCGTCAGCACGATATTCAATAGAAAGAGAAAGAATGGGATCTTTAGCAGGAATCGCTATATTTTGCAGCATATTTTCATATCCTTATGATCTGTAATGCATTTAAATTACCATTCAGACAGAAAAATATCACGGTTTATTGTTTATTTTTTCACAATTTCCTTACAATAGATTAATTGTATGAATAATTTGATTGCTCGAACCACGCCACTCCAATGACGGATCGGCTTTATCTTGCTCAAAGCGACCATCAATTAGTGTATCAATAAGAGCCACTATTTCTTTTTGTGTTTCGTTAAGCTCATTTAATTCGTAACCCGTCCACATCCAAATGTCTTTATTTTCGCATTCAGATTTGACTCGCTTTACTAACTTAAGTACTGCTTCGCAGTTCATTGGGTGCAAAGGATCACCGCCTGATAACGATAATCCTCGACGATAAATACGCGTATCATTCAAATCAGCAATGATCTTATCTTCTAATTGCTGACAAAATGCATGGCCAGAATTTGGATTCAATGTGGACTTGTTGTAGCACCCTTTGCAATTGTGCTCACAACCAGAAACAAACAAGATACAGCGTGTACCCGGCCCGTTAATCACATCAATCGAATGATAAACGTGATAATTCATTATAAATGCTTCACTCGGCGTTGCACTTCTTCTTGCTTACCAAAGTTAAATGGACGCGCATCTGGACTACCTAAATAGCCACATACACGACGCGTTACCGATACTTTGGTTGAGTCATGGTTACCACATTTAGGACAAGTAAAGCCTTTACTTGTACATTCAAACTCGCCGTTGTAACCACATTCGTAACACTCATCAATTGGGGTATTTGTTCCGTAATAAGGCACACGACTGTAGCTGTAATCCCATACATTTTCTAACGCTTCAATGTTACGCTGCATGTTAGGAAACTCACCATAACAAATAAAACCACCGCTTGAGATCTCTGGATACGGCATTTCAAAATCAATTTTATCGTACGGATTTACCGTTTTTTGCACATCTAAATGGAAACTGTTGGTGTAGTAACCCTTATCTGTCACTTTATCGATAACACCGAATTCTGTGTTATCTAGCTTACAGAAGCGTGAACATAAGTTTTCACTTGGTGTTCCATAAAGACTAAAGCCAAAACCTGTTTCTTTTGTCCATACTTGAACTGCATCTTTTAGATACTGAATAATTTCTAATGCTTTAACTTGAAGGTCAGCATTGTCATATAGGTGGTCATCACTCTTGAATAGCGCTTCAATTGTCTCATGTACACCAATATAGCCTAATGATACTGACGCTCGACCATTTTTAAAGATGTTAATAATGTCATCATCTGGATTTAAGCGAACACCACATGCACCTTCCATATAAAGGATTGGGGCAACGCGCGCTTTAACGCCTTCTAAACGAGAAATGCGAGACTCTAGAGCGCGACGACAAAGAACAAGGCGCTCATCAAGTAATTTGTAGAATGCCGTTACATCCCCTTTTGCTTCAATTGCAACGCGAGGCAAATTTAAACTTACTACACCAAGGTTGTTACGACCATCATGAATTTGTTCGCCATTTTCTTCATATAAATCTAAGAAGCTACGACAACCCATCGGAGTTTTAAATGACCCAGTAATTTCAACTACTTTGTCGTAGTTAAGAATATCTGGATACATACGCTTTGACGCACATTCAAGCGCAAGCTCTTTAATGTCGTAATGTGGATCTGATTTTTTATGGTTTAAGCCATCACGAATAGCGAAAACTAATTTAGGGAATACCGCTGTTTTACGGTTTTTACCTAAACCTGCAATACGGTTCGCTAATATAGAACGTTGGATTAATTTTGATTCCCAACTTGTTCCTAAACCAAAACCAAAAGTTACGAATGGCGTTTGTCCATTAGCGGTATGTAGTGTATTTACTTCATACTCAAGAGATTGAAATGCGTCATAGCATTCTTTTTCTGTTTGTGCTTGAGCAAATGCTTCTGAATCAGGAATGCCCCATTTCTCAGCTAATTTTAATGCTTTTTGATAACTAATTGTTACGTATGGTGCAAGAATTTCATCAATACGGTTAATCGTAGTTCCACCGTAGATATGACTTGCTACTTGCGCAATGATTTGCGCAGTAACAGCAGTTGCCGTTGCAATCGATTTTGGCGTATCGATTTCCGCATTACCCATTTTAAAGCCACCTGTTAACATGCCTTTTAAATCAATCAGCATACAGTTGAACATTGGGAAGAATGGTGCGTAATCTAAATCATGATAATGGATCTCACCACGTTCATGTGCTTGTACAATATCACGAGGTAAAATATGGCGTGTTGCGTAGTGCTTAGCAACAATACCCGCTAATAAATCACGTTGTGTTGGAATAACTTTACCGTCTTTATTTGCGTTTTCATTTAATAATTCAGCATTACTTTGTTCAATTAGGCCACTGATCTCTTTATTGAGCACACTGATTTTTTCACGAGCAATATCACGATCATGACGATACTCAATATAAGCACGAGCTAATACTTTATGTGGTCCTTGCATTAATTCGTTTTCAACCAGTTCTTGGATTTGACGAATACCCACTTCTTGTTGTCCCTGTAAAGCAACTTCAACAGCATGAGCCACTAACTGTGCATAACTCTCAATCTCAGGCGTTACCTGCTCTGATGCACCTTTTACAGCGTCAATAATACGAGAATTCTTATAGGCTGCACGACTTCCATCTCGTTTGATTACAGTTATATTCACAGTGGCTCCAAATACTAAATAGTGGGGGTATTAGACTCGCTAACACAAAATGTGGTGTATTAAGCTCGATCTGAGAATAAAATACCTTGATCTAGATCAAGGTAAATCTGAGGGTGATTCTAGTTTCACCACTGCTTTTAGATTGTTCTCACTTTCGTTGCAATGTATGAAAATGAAACATTTTTTTGTGTGCTATCTCGGTATTTTTTAATTAAACTGCTTGCGATTTCAGGAGGACTTATGAATCAACGAATTACTCACTTACTTAGCTTTTGCATACTTATTTTTAGCTCATTTACTAGTAACGCGATCACATTATCGACATGGAATATGGAGTGGTTAACGCTCAATTCTGTTGAGAAATTTTCTTCCTCCGAAAGACACGAACAAGATTTTGAGCAACTAAATAATTACTTTGTGCAATCTAATAGTCAGATTTTAGCTTTTCAAGAAGTAGACTCTATCAAAGCAATCCAAAGAATCGTGGGCAATGATTATCAAATTTTCATATCTGACCGTTCTTCTAATTCCAAAAAACAGTTTAACGATATAAACCAATACACAGGATTTGCTATTCATACATCAATTTCAGCCTCTGATCCTAGAGATTTTTCTCTATTACCAAAGAAAAAAAACAGTAAATTACGCTATGCAACTTACGTTATTGCGACCATTGATAAACAACCTGTCCACCTTCTTTCTGTGCATTTAAAATCGGGTTGTCTTGGGCAAAAGAAAAAGAACTATGCTTGTTCAACGTTAGAGCAACAAACCCAAGAATTAACCGATTGGATAAACACACGAGAAAAAAATCACGACGCATATCTAATATTAGGAGACTTTAATCATACCCTTGCTCACCCAAGAAGCTGGTTATGGAAAAATATCAATAATCAAACAACGGAAACACCTTATCTATTAACAGAAAAGACAAAAGGAAGCTGCACTATTAAACAATGGAAGCGAGGCTGGCCAAAATACACGACTTTTACTCGTTTAATAGACCATGGTGTGACAAATATGTCTGAGGAGCGTTTTAATATCATCCAACAACAATTTGAGCAAGCTGACGTTAAAAAATACCAACTAACTGATCATTGCCCTATCCTTTTTGAGTATAACTAACGCCAGATTAATCGAACCATAAAAAAGGAGCACAATAAAGTGCTCCTTTCTATTAGATAGAAAACATCATACTTCTATTAGAATTTTGCAGCGCCATCCATTTTAGTTTGACTAAAATTAATACTTTCCTTCTTTTCTGCTTTATCTATTTCCTTTGCGTTCACATCTTCTTGCTGTGAACTCTTTTCTTTTTGTTCATCACTAGACTGATTGGTTACCTCTCCACCAACCACAAACTCATTGCTATCTGGGAAATAACTTTCACGCTGATATAACTTATCTAATGATTTTATAATTGCATGCTTTTTCAATTTGCCCTTGGCCATTTTCTCATGAAGTGGTTTTACCATACTCTGTAAACCAATAACAGCATCGACCCCAACAAGATGACCAACATGATCTCGTCGCGATATTGCAGCTTCAATACCATTCTTTGCTGCTAACCATAGCCAGATATAAGCAATAGAATTCCCTTTTTCGTTCGTATCTGCGCCCATCTCACCAGCAAAATATTGAGCTTTAGCGTCACCAGCCTCTGCTGCAAGCTCTAACCAATAAGTTGCTTTTTTAGGATCAACTTGAACCCCACGACCTTCAGCATATTGTTTTCCAATACGAATTTGAGCTTCAATATTATCAAGCATTGCTGCACGTAAATTCCATTCAGCAGCCAACTTAGCATTTGGTTGAGGGTTTGATTCAGCAACATACCAATCAGCAACAAACAGTTGAGCAGGGATATAGTCTAACTCAGCGGCTTCATTAATTAGGTTAATCCCTTTATCAATATTAACATCAACACCATTTCCCTGCAAAAATGCAATGCCTAACGCTAATTTATCTTCCGGTCCACCTTCTTGAGCAGCAACAACCTTACTCCAGAAAATAGACTTTTCTTTAAATTCAGAGTTTTCACGGCGGCTATCGCATAGACGGATCACTGAGCGCATTGCAATATTATTATCTAATTTCGCCGCCATTTCATACCAATGCAGAGCTTCGTCAAAGTTACTCATTTCTGCTTCTTTAGCTAAAAACAATTGAGTCGATATATGACCAGTTTGTGCTTTATAAACACGTTCTTGACGCTCTGCTGCACGAGCTTCAGCTAAAGCTCTGCGATAAGAGCTGGCCTCTCTTTCTTTTTGTTTCTCATGCTTCTTTTGTTTACTGTTTGCAAAAAAGAAATTAATACACACTAATACGAGCAAGGTAACTAGCCCACCGACAGCAATTTGAATCCAATTCATGTTACACCATTTATTCTATTTTTTGATATCACCTCTATTATCGACGAAAAAGAAGAAAACATGAGAGAAATTTTCGTGATTTATGTTAAAAATATTCACACCTAATGCCCTTGATTTATAAATTACTTTCATTGCGATAATTTTTGTTTGTAAAAATTAAAAATCAGGATTAATATCCAGATCTTGGGGAGTAGTCACAAGGTTTAATACTTAACTTTGTTCAGATATCGTCATCCCGAAGCTTCGGCTTCCGGTATCTGTAAGTAGGCAAATGAATGCCAATCACTTTGACAAGACCAAAAACCATAACATTAATGTATTTTGTTTATGGTGGAAGGTTAATACTCTCTAATATTGTCAGTATTCCTTTCACCTATTTGTAAGGAATAATTATGTCACCGTTAACTTGGGAACTGTTTAGTTTCGTTGTTCTCGCTCTATTTGCTCTAGATATGTTTCAAACAAGAAAAGAAGCACCTAGCTTAAAAAAAGCTTTAGTGTGGTCACTTTTCTGGTTCGTACTTGCTTTTATTTTCTGTACAGCTCTTTATGTTTACTGGCCATTAATGGCTCCAAACAGCACTTATTCACCAAAAGACGCTAGTATTGCCTTTATTACGGGTTACTTACTTGAAAAGATGCTTAGCGTAGATAATCTATTCGTCTTTGCATTAATCTTTAGCCAATTTGCCGTACCTGAATCAAGTCGACCTCGTATCTTACTATGGGGGATTATCGGTGCACTTGCATTACGTGCTGTTATGATCTTTGTTGGCGCTGGTTTACTCGCTCAGTATCATTGGATTTTATACATCTTTGCAGTGTTCTTAATCATTACTGGTGTAAAATTGTGGTTTGCTAATACTGAAGAAAGCAGTGATTTCTCATCATCAAAATTGGTTGTTTTTGCAAAGAAATACATTCCATTTGATGACAAATACGATGGTCATAAATTACTTACCAAAATAAACGGGAAGAGAATTGCAACACCATTAATGTTAGTTGTTATTGTTATTATGTTTACCGACATTATGTTCGCTTTAGATTCAATCCCTGCAATATTTGCAATCACTCAAGATCCATTCTTGGTATTTGCAGCAAATGTATTTGCATTACTGGGTTTACGTTCTTTGTATTTTGTTCTTCAAGGCATGTTAGATAAGTTCTGTTACTTACAACCTGCATTAGCATTTATCTTAAGCTTCATCGGTATTAAGATGTTCTTAGTCGGGACTGCTTATGAAGTTCCTACTGTGATCTCATTACTGACAATTATTGGTATAATTTCATTAGCCATTACTGGGTCAGTAGTTAAAAACCGCTCTCAAAACGCTTAACTCGACAACGGCGATGTTCACTTGAACATCGCCGTTTTCTTATATCAATTTAAATAAATTATATGTATTCAATAATCTATTTAGATTGATATTAGATCTTTGCATTAATTTGTCCTACCTTTTACATATAAATGAACTTATAAGACATTAAAGCGTCTATTCTTTATTCGCGTTTCATTATTGTATTTAATTATTAAAGGTTCTCATGAAAAAACTCATAATTTCACTCTGCTTTTTATTACTATCCGTACCAAGCTTTGCTAATGAAAGCTGCTCAAACAAAACAATTGTTGGGCAAATAGAAACTATTCATATCAAAGAACTGAATACCAATTACAAAGCTCGTATTGATACAGGTGCAGCCACAACTTCAATCCATGCGACCAATATTGAAATCGTCGGGCAAGAAGATGAAAGTGATGATATGCGAGACCATTTGGGGGATACGGTTAAATTTACTACCTATAATGAAGACAATATAGCAACGAAGCATACTGCTCGTATCATTAAAGTCAGTCAAATTCGTAACGCTCAAGGAGTTGAACGTCGCTATGCTGTACGAATGCATTTAACATTTGATGGTAAAGAAAAGAAAGTAGCTGTAAACCTTCGTGACCGCAGTAAATTAAATTACAAATTATTGATTGGTCGTAACTGGTTAGAAGGTGATTATTTAGTAGATGTAGACAAAAACGCAGAATAACGTTTATTTTTTAAACGCTTAACCGTTTTTTTGAAAAAGTGCTTTACATAAAAATCAAAGCTGACTATTATTCACCGCACTGGAGGGATGGCTGAGTGGTCGAAAGCACCGGTCTTGAAAACCGGCAACCGTTAATAGCGGTTCTAGGGTTCAAATCCCTATCCCTCCACCACTTTTCAAAATTCAGATAGAATCTGAGTTTTAAAAAATTGGAGTGGTAGTTCAGTTGGTTAGACTCTTTATTAGGGAGCTAAGCGGCCTGACACGCCGGGGGACGCGCTGCTCTCAAGGTGAGATAGAAAGTCCCGTCCGCTCCACCAACACAACGAAGCCTTGTCAGAAATGACGAGGC
This sequence comes from Aliivibrio thorii, assembly GCF_057368585.1. NCBI lineage: Bacteria > Pseudomonadati > Pseudomonadota > Gammaproteobacteria > Vibrionales > Vibrionaceae > Aliivibrio > Aliivibrio thorii. The sequence goes on from NZ_CM170655.1 coordinate 91,237, forward strand.
TTTTTTGTATCTGTTGAATATAGAAATAATTACTTTTTGAAAATTCGATAGCGTTTGGGCTTTAATAATTAGAGTGATAATGTTTATTAGGCCTTTCTTCTTATTTTTGATCCAGCCTCTCTATTTCTATGTCATAGGTTTATTTGTTTCCAGCAAAAAGATAACATGAAGTTATGGTTTATGAGCTAGGATACGTAATGGATAAAGTTCACGTCGACTCAACTTATGGTGTGGTCATACATCGTAATTTTTCTCCCCTTTATGTCGATGAAAAATATGCGCAGATGTTTGGTTTTCAATCTACAGAAGAAGTCATGAATCTTAGTTCATTATTTGACATTATTGATCCTAAGTTTCACAACTCAGCATTACATGTTTACAACGCTGTAATTCAGGGGAAAGAGCCTCCAAAAGTTCGATCTTATGTTAATCAAAATAAACATGGTAAGCTTTTCTCTGTTCTTACTGTTGAACATGTCATTGATTGGGAAGGAGAACCCGCACTTCAAATTACCGTTATTGATATGTCACAAATCGATCGTGCAAATCAACAAATTATCGAACAAGAACAACGCTATAAAGATCTTATCTGGAATTCATTACAAGGTATTATTGTCCATCGTAATTTTAAACCATTAATGGTAAATCCTTCATTTACAAAAATAATTAAAGCAAAATCAGTCGATGAAGTCATGTCTCTGGATTCCTTTCTATGCGTCGTTCCGGAATACAATAGAGAAAATGCGAAGAATCGCTACCAACAATTGATTTCAGGGGAAATGAATGCAACGAATTCAATAGTAGAAAACATCACTTTTGATGGTCAACAACGTTACTTCCAACTTTTTGAAAGTGTCATTAATTGGGATGGTGAGCTTGCAGTTCAAAGCTCAATTATAGATGCGACCGATAAGTACCACCTAGAGCAAAAAATTCAATACCAAGCCTCTTATGATGATTTAACCGGTCTATTAAATCGGCGCGCCATTATTGAAAAATTACATAAAGAAAGAGCGCCTGAATCATGCCCTTCTGAAGTATGCTTATTAATCGACATTGATAATTTTAAGTATATTAATGACCACTTTGGCCATAGTGCTGGAGATGAAGTAATAAAACGCTTTTCACAACAATGTAAAGAAGTCGTTAGCGATTACGGGTTAATCGCTCGGTGGGGCGGTGAAGAGTTTATTATATTCCTTTTAGAACGAAGCATAGAAGAAGCTAATATTATTGCTCAGACTATTCTCCATCGCTGCGAACAAGAATATTACGAATTTTCTGGAACAAAGCACAGCGTAACTGCCAGTATTGGTATCAGCAGATGTTCTCCTGAACATTGCAATATTGAACATCTCATTCAAGCTGCCGACAACAATATGTATCAAGCAAAGCAACAAGGTAGAAACCAAATTGTTTTACCTGATTAGCCGCACGTATTCCATAATAATTAATAAAACTCAATAGCAATACCTATCTCTTGAGAGAGTTGCTTTAATTGGGCCTGATCATCTAATTTAAGCGACCATTTCATACCACTACCAACGGCACTGATCACGTTTGCTCCACCAATTAAAGTCAGAGCATCAACTTCTGCTTGCATTGTGGTCCTCGAATTATTTTTTAAGCGAACAACAATCTCATGTTGAGTTGCTATGATATCGCCTTCTGAAAAAGTAATTTTCATTCTAATTTTCTTCTTACGTTATTTAATTGCTTCAAATTATACCCTCTTTATCTTCACTTCAAAGTAACTATCTCTGTCTTATTTATTTGTCTGAACAATGAATGATTCATAAAATTGAGATTAACTCATCACATTTGTTACATATTCCTACCTTACTCTTCTTGACTAAAAGAACGACACAAATTATTCTAGCGCACAACTGTACGCTTAAATGGAATCTTTATTATGACCCAAGGATCTAGACCTCCAATTATTTGGTTAAATGTATTTGTCTTTACATCAAGTTTGTTACTTGCTTTTGTTGCAACCCCTATTTATGCCTACTATCACGGTTTAGGTGGAGAGCATTGGTTATGGCTTCTATTGGCTTTTAGCTTTTGCAATCTATCCATTACAGCTGGCTATCACCGCTTATGGTCACATAAAGCATATAACGCTCATCCTGCCTTACAATTTATTTTTGCTTTAGGTGGTGCTTTTGCCCTGCAAAACAGTGCGCTGCATTGGTCTTCTGATCATAGAGTTCATCATCGCCATGTAGATAATAATGACAAAGACCCCTACTCAGCCAAGCGTGGGTTTTGGTTTTCTCATATTGGTTGGATGCTACGTCATTATCAGCCAGCAACTTACAACGATTACGCAAACTGTCGCGACCTGAAAAAAGATGCCGTTGTAATGTGGCAACATAAGCATTACGTCTTGCTTGCTCTACTAATGAACTTTGGTATTCCGTTATTATTAGGGGTCATTTATGGGGATATTATCGGCATGCTGTTAATGGTCGGCGCCGTACGTTTAGTATTAAGCCACCACACAACTTTCTTTATCAACTCACTTGCTCATATTTGGGGTTCTCAACCCTATACTGAAAAAAACACCGCGCGTGATAATGGAATTTTAGCTGTATTTACTTTTGGTGAGGGTTACCATAATTATCATCACATTTTTGAAAATGATTACCGTAATGGTATTTACTGGTGGCAATATGATCCTACAAAATGGTTTATTAAAAGCTGTTCATGGTTTGGCTTAACCACTAAGTTACGAGTTAGCCCTCAAGCTAAAATAGAAAAAGCTAAAGCCCTTATGTTACGTAAGAAAGCGGAAGATAAAATTGCATCGCTTCATAATTATCATGCAATTAAAGAACATTTAGAAGCTGAGTACGATGCGCTGATTGAACGTATGTCAGAGTATTACGACTCGAAAAAACAGCTTCTTGATAATAAGAAAAATGTCTTATCGAAAAAATATGAATTGGCAGTTCTTAGTGTTCAACATAAACAAATTAAGCTACAGTTTGAGCAACAAAAAAGAGCATGGAACAACCTTGTTTTACAATACGTTTAATTTTGTTTTAACGTAAATAAAAAGGGCAGCCAATAATTAGCTGTCCTTTTTACGATGTCCAATACCATCAAAGTGATTTTTTACGGTAGATACTAAGCATAAGTAGCCCAAGCAAACTACCAAAAGCAAATGCACCACCCGAGCTGTCACTTAAATCTGTCGCGGTTCTTGTTGCAGATATTTCACCATTCTGCGCTTTACGTATCCAATCCGCATATTGACTAACATCGGTAAAAACTGATTGTGCAACCAGTGCTCCATCACCACAAACACTAGGTCCAAAACTAACAATACCTATTTGTGTTTTTACACCGTTGTTATCCCAAATTAACGGACCTCCAGAATCCCCCTGACATGTTGCTGTCACTAAATTACTGTCATCAAAAGAGCTTCCTTTTGCGCAAACCTGCTTAGTTGATGTGGTAAAATTAGTCCATATATCGCATACATCAGGGGTAACGTATGTAACCGTCGCTTGCATCAAATCAACTTGGCTATTTGCTGCACTTGAATTTAACCGGCCATAGCCGATAATTTTAAAGTCTTCCGCGGGGGGGGATCTATACTCTTGGCCTTGAACTGTAGAGTCACCTAATATTGCAGCATGTATTGATGTATATGTAGGTAAAGGTTGAGATAATTCAAGCACTGCCACATCATTAAGTAACGTTGAGTTATTATAGTCACTCGGATAGTAAATATTTTTTACTGCCACTCTTTGTGCAGCCAGCATTCCTTGCCCATCATTCGCTTCTATGACAACTTTCATATTCCCAATACGGTAAGAAGCCACATCATAAACGCAATGTGCTGCCGTTAAAATATGAGTACTATCTAATACGGAACCACCACAAAATGGATAAATAACCCCCGGTTGACTCTCATACTCAAACATCAGGGACGCCATAAATGGGTATTCAGCTACATTGACAGAATCCCCTCCGACAATATATGGGGCGATATTAATGTCTTCTGCTTGTAGAGCAAAAGAGCACAATGATAATGGTAATACCAAACCAAGAACTGCTTTCATCTTTATTCCTTGATACGCAGACAATATATGTTAATAATATACCAGTAAGTTGTTTTAATTTTAGCTTATGTTTGTTGTTTTATCATCTTCAGTAACACTTTACGTTGCAGTTAACATATTTCAATGTCCTTACATAAATCAGACACTTTATAGCGATATTTAAAGTACAACTAAGCTAACCAAAATAAATAATGAGTAGGAAATACGATGGGAAGAATCTTCTTTTTTGATTTACTAAGATGCATTGCCGCAGTAGCGGTAGTTGCCATTCATGTACTTGCCCCCTATAGAAATGAACTTAACATAATTCCGTTTGAGCAATGGGCAACCGCAGTATCAGTAAATAGTTTAAGTCGCTGGGCCGTACCAGTGTTCATTATGATTACTGGTGCACTGATGCTAAGCGATAAACGAGAATTTAATGCACCTTATTATGTAAAAAAACGACTTGGTAAAGTGCTTGTTCCTTTCTTATTCTGGTCTGTATTTTACGCTTTATTTTCAGGATTAACTGCACAAGGGTATGATTTTGAATCAGCAAAAAGCGTTCTTATCGACCTTCCTTTTGAATATACCTATTACCATTTAGGGTTCTTTTATTATTTTATTCCCCTCTATATTGTTATTCCTTTCTTGCGAGTAATCGTGCAAAAACTGGATAACACAGCATTATTTTCCATTATTGGGATATGGTTGCTAACAACCTGTTTCTTCTTAGCTAAATTTGAAGGTCCATGGAGTACTGAGATCTGGCTATACAGTGGCTACTTATTATTAGGTTATGCTCTATACCAACGAATAGAATTAAACAAAAAGAACACCATAATCGCACTTATTATTGGACTTACCGCCCTAGCAACGACCACTTATATGGTGATCAGCCAAAGTGTATTACTGGATGAATATACCGTTGGAAAATGGCTGTCCTATAAAACTATAAATACAGTAGCAGCGGCTGGTATGCTATTTTTTGTATGCCGTTACTATGGTGAATCACTGTCTGATAAATCCCGCACCATTGTTGGTTTTATTAGTACCTATAGCCTAGGCATTTACTTACTTCACCCATTGTTCTTATGGCCTATGAAAAACTTTGAATGGTATGCAGGCCATAATCCAATGTGGGTCATTCCTGTTTGGGTTGTTCTAAGTGGTGCAGGCGCACTTGGTTTGAGCTGGCTGCTGTCTAAATCCCCAAAAACGGCATGGCTTGTACCTTAAACGCTTAATTCTTTTCGGCTGCGATAATTAACTGTCGCAACCATTTATTTGCCTTATTATTTTCAAATTTAGTTGGCCAGATCATATGTGTTTTAATAGGTTTTGTTGCAAATGGGGGTATTAATTTCTGTAATTCAAAACTATGTTGATATTGAGAAACTAATCGAACAGAATTAATACCAATCAAATCCGATTGAGCAATACACGCCATCATCCCTAGCATCGACGTATGCTCACTTCCCATTTTTCTATTCGGTAATACCTCTTCAGACAAATAATCAGTCATGGTTTGTTTAAACCGACGCATATTCAAAAAAGCATGCTCTTCTTTAAAAAACATATCCGCATTAAGTGACTTATCAACTCTTGGATGCCCTACTCTTGCAATACAACAAATTTTGTCTTCCGATACGATCATACTTTGTAAGGAAGCCTGTCTTGGTTTAACTACGTCTAAGACCAAATCAACCCTTTCCAACATTAATGCATCAATGATTTCAATATCACTGCTTGGTAACTCCTTTAGCGTTACTTTAATCGTCGTATCTTTCAATAATTCTCGCAGTCTCATTTGTAATTGTGGCAAGACTGATTCTAATGCATAAATAACAAAAGTACGCTTGGTTGAATATGGATCAAACATATCACCATCATCAGTTGCATTAACGAGTGTCATTACTGAAGGTTCAACTTGCTTAAATAAATTCTCACCATACGCCGTTACTTCTACCCCTCGTCCCGAGCGAATAAATAACTCATTCCCTAAAGCACTTTTTAATCGACGAATCGCATTACTAACGGAGGATTGAGTTAGATCTAGCTCTTCAGCGGCTTTAGTAAATGAGCCGGTTTGGCATACCGATACAAAAACGCGTAATAAATTCATATCAAAGTCTTTTTGCTTTGGCATTTCTTACTCCCCGAACTCATTCACTGAGCACATTAATACATTTATACATTTATATTATAAATAGTAAGCATACAGTTTTCTCTATTTTTAAAATATATAGAGATCACTAATATAGATTTCAGCACTGAGGCAGTACGGTTAATTCATAGCCTCACAGACATATTTATATTCAACGTAATTTACTGATAAATTTAAACAGGTGGATTTATGAAAAAAACTCTTTTAGCCATGGTTATCTCTTCAATGTCTTTAGGTGCAATCGCAGCTGAACACGATCATGAACATTTCAGTGAAATTGGTAAGCAAGGCGGTAAACCGGCAACCAAAACAACAATAGAAAACAATGAAGCCTTTGCTAAAACCTTAAACTTTTCTGATACACGAGCATTTGATAATAATAACCGTGGACTTATCGCTTCATTTGATCAAAAAACAGGTGACATTATCCGTAACAGTTTTGATTTTATTGACCCATCAACAGCTAACGCAGATAACGCGCCAGATTCAGTTAACCCATCATTATGGCGCCAAGCGGTATTAAACCAGGCGGCAGAAGGTCTTTACGAGGTCGTTCCAGGAAAAATTTACCAAGTACGTGGTACTGACTTGGCTTCTATCTCATTTATCCGTAGTGATAATGGATGGATCGCATATGATGTATTATTAACTAAAGAGTCAGCGAGCCAATCATTAAAATTCTTCCAAGAAAACGTTCCTGAAGGTGGTAATCTACCTGTTGTTGCCATGATCTACTCTCACTCTCATGCCGATCACTTTGGTGGCTCTGCAGCAATTAAAGAAGCCTTTCCTGATGTAAAAGTATATGGTTCAAAATTTATTACCAAAGAAATCGTAGATGAAAACGTATTAGCAGGTAATGCAATGTCTCGCCGTACCGCTTATCAATACGGAGCAACGCTTAATCGTCATGAGCATGGTATTGTTGATGCGGCATTAGCAAAAGGCTTATCTACTGGCGCCATCACCTATGTGCTTCCTGATTACGAACTAAACCATAACGAAGAAATTGAAACACTGGTTATTGATGGTTTAGAAATGCAATTTATGGATGCTTCAGGTACAGAAGCGGCATCAGAAATGGTGACTTACATCCCGAGTTTAAAAGCATTGTGGACAGGTGAACTTACTTACCAAGGTATGCATAATCTTTACACGCTTCGCGGAGCAAAAGTACGTGATGGACTAAAGTGGTCTAAAAAAATCAATGAAATGCTAGTGACTTGGGGTGAAGACACCAATGTATTATTTGCCTCTCATTCAGCACCAGTCTGGGGAACAGAAGAAATTTCTGATTACCTAAAAATGCAACGAGATGCTTACGGTTTTACTCATAACCAAACGCTTCGTTTGGCAAATAACGGCGTAGTTCTGCAAGACATGGGCGATGAAATATACACGGTAATGCCAGAAAGCATTCAAAAAACGTGGCACACCAATGGTTACCACGGTACTTATTCTCATAATGCTCGTGCGGTTTACAACATGTATTTAGGTTATTTTGACATGAACCCTGCAAACTTAAATCCATTACCAGTGAAACCAGAATCTGCAAAATTTGTTGAATACATGGGTGGCAGTGAATTAGTTCTAGAAAAAGCAGAAGCTGATTTTGAAAAAGGTGAATATCGTTTTGTTGCTACTGTATTAAATAAAGTCATTCAAGTAGAGCCAAAAAACAAAGATGCTCGTAAATTACTAGCAGACACATATGAACAATTAGGCTATCAAGCAGAAGGGGCGGGTTGGAGAAACATTTATCTTACTGGTGCTCAAGAATTACGTGTAGGTACGTTACCTGGCGCACCAAAAACGGCGTCTCCAGATGTACTTGCAAACATGACAATTGAAAACTTACTTGATTATTTGGCGGTACGTGTTGATTCAATGAAAGCCCAACATACACCTTTCACATTAAATATTGTTATTCCTGATGAGAAAGAAACGTATTTTGTGGAAATGTCTAATGGCAACTTAAATAACATCTTAGTTGATAAAGAAATGAAAGCGGATGCGACACTGTTAATCAATCGAGCTGATGTATCACAAATTTTACTAGAGAAAACGACACTAAAGACCTTACTAGAAAATGGTAGCGCAGGCATTAAAGGGGATAAGACGGTACTGCAAAAACTAACAGGCTCGCTAACCAATGCTGACGCTAAATTTGAAATTGTACCTCGCCCAGAAAAAGGTGAAGAAGTCGATGCTGAGTTATACGAGACCGCTCATAAACATTAATTCAATCAACCTTTCCAAATAAAGTAACTCACAGCAGATGCTAAGTAACATCGGCTGTTTATTTTCTACCTTCAAAACAACTTTAAATATCACCTATACTAAAAATATGAATAAGTGATATTACATCTACCTTAGAGGCCACCTTATGAATCAACTTCTTATCAAAATTGTCATTCTCACTTCAAGCTTATTCTTTTTAGGCTGTGCAAAAACAACCACAGTCACAGCCCAAAACGAAATCACGCCTCATTCTGTTGAGGTATTTTATAGCCCTCCAACAGAAAGAACCTATACCGAATTAGGAATGATAAATACTCAAACAGGGCAAACTATCTTTCATGACAGAAGTAATGAAGGCATGGTAAAAAAACTGCAAGATGAAGCTCAAAAACTTGGCGCAGATGCCATAATTGTTAGAGCATCAAAAGAAGGGACGTGGGGAATGAAAGGTGGCGGAAATACTGGCTTCGAACGTGGTAACGCCGAAGCCATTGCAATTAAATTTACAGATAAAGAGTAGCGTTATTAAGATTTAATCTTCTGATAAGTACTAATTACAGCAAGAAGAAGAAAACCACTCACTAACCCTATGAGCCCATTACCAACCGTTGAGTATGTCGCAGCAATATAAGGAATAGTAGGAAGTAGACTAACTACGCTTTCTAACGCATGGTGAACAAATGGAATACTGTGAACAACAATGCCACCCCCCACTAAAAACATTGCGATGGTTCCAACTACCGTTAAGAACTTCATTAACTTTGGAGCCATTGCTACTAAGCCGTTACCAACAGAACCCATGAAACCTTTTCCTTCACTTTTACGTTGAAGGTAAAAGCCAAGATCATCCATTTTGACAATACCTGCGACTAAACCATACACACCAATGGTCATCAGTACAGCGATTAAACTCATGACTAATACTTGAGTAATAAACGGATGCCCTTGAACCGTTCCAAGCGCAATAACAATGATCTCAGCAGATAAAATAAAATCGGTACGAATCGCCCCTTTTATCTTCTTCTGTTCATAATCTTCAATATCTTCTAGATTTGTTTGCTTTTCTTTTTCATGATCTTCTTTTACATCATGGTGATGAAAGAATTTTTCATGTACTTTCTCTGCACCTTCAAAGCACAAGAACAAGCCACCAATCAATAATAATGGCGTAATTAACCAAGGTGCTATTGAGCTGATTAACAACGCTGCAGGAACCAAAATTAACTTGTTTCGAAATGAACCTTTTGCTACACCCCACACTACAGGAATTTCACGTTCTGCTCGTACACCAGACACTTGCTGAGCATTAAGCGCCAAATCATCACCTAATACCCCCGCAGTTTTCTTTGCCGCCACTTTTGACATCAAAGCAACGTCATCAAGTACTGATGCAATATCATCTAATAGTGTTAATAAACTTAACCCTGCCATGTTGTTTCCTTATTTTTCGATTTCACTACATCTAATAGTAGATAGTAATCCTAATTTATCGATTGTCATGGCTTATTTTTTAGATAGTACCTAAAAACAAAAAACCACTGGCTTATAAAGGCAGTGGTTTTAATCTATAGCGAATTTAATCGTTGTCTTTACGCTCAATTTCACTTGCTATGTACTGGCCATTGATTAAATAAGCATCAACTTCAATATCCATTCCAGTGTCTAGATTTAAGATCGTTAAATTATCATCAAATTCTGTACTTGCTGTCATATATATTGTTTTCTCACCTTGAAGTGTATTCATAATAAAAGACTTTGTTTTATTAATATCAACATTATCAGATACTATCTTCCCAATAAATTCAATATCATTCGAATCAGGCCAATCATTCTCGTCAGAATCCTGTGTTTCAAATTCAATTTCTAACACTTGGTTTTTTCCATTAACTTCTTTTGCTGTCACTTCAAGATAAGTTCCAACAGCTAGATTTTCTTTCTTACCGTCTTCATATATCGTATTACTTGTAACAAAAAAACGGCCTTTATAATTTAATATAAATGAAGATTTATCCTTTGCCACATTGGTAATAATACCTTCAATATCGGTATTTTGGTCTAAGTCATTATACCCTTCAACTTCAATGCTTTCGGCTTTGAATATTGAACCATCGATCGTTCCTGTAACCTCAACCCACTGGCCATTGCTTAATAGAGCATTGTCTTCAATCTGGGCATTCTCATAATTTACGATTAAATTTGAACCTAGGATAAACTGATGATCTTCAAGATGATTTAACAATCCTTCCATCTCAACTTTGCCATGATCATCAGGTTCAAATTTCACAATAGATAATACGTGATAACCAGCGTTAGCAGTGGGTAATGAAGATATCATGACCCAATCACCATTATCAATTTCAGTTAATAGTACGTTATCCGCAGAAAGAGCTACTCCATTAATTTTGAAATCACCTGTTTGTGGGTTAATTTCAGTAATCAACCCAACCATAGTTGGTTCTAGAGTTAATTTAGCATTACTCACAGTTAGTAAGTTAGCTTCGTCATTTGTAGATAATCTCACCATCATATTAGCTTTAAGATCATTCAATGAAATATCATCTTTATTACCAAAAGAGACACTTGTAACATGATAATCAACACCATTCATTGTTACTTCATTAGCTAAAGGATTAATAGACTCAATAGTGCCTTCAATCACGTTTGCTTGAGCATGAGAGGATACAGTATCACCCGAATCATCCGACCCACAACCAGATAACATTACAGTTCCTAATAATAAAACAGCGACTTTTTTCATTTTTTAACCTAATTATTATAAATTATGTACTTTATAGGAGTACTATAATGAGATAAGTGTGAAGGATTCGTGAAGAAGATAAATGAAAGTATTAATTGTTGAAGATAATCACCACGTAGCAGAGACCATTGCCGATTATTTAGAGTTGGTAGGCATAGATATTGACTGCGCTTATCACGGCGTTGCGGCGATTGAAATTCTAAAAAAAGAAAGCTTTGATGTCATAGTAATGGATATCATGATGCCAAAATTAGATGGTATCAGCACTGTTGAATCATTAAGAAACGATCACGCTTGTAGCACTCCAATTCTGTTTTTAACAGCCAAAGACACCCTTGAAGATAAAATTCACGCCTTTGAAGTGGGTGGAGACGATTACCTTGTAAAACCTTTCGCTATGGAAGAATTACATATGCGGTTATTGGCACTCTCTAAACGCGGCCGCCGTACCGACATTGGTAAACTAACGTTCAAAGATATGGACATGGATATCAAAGGTGGCACCTTATCTCGTCAACAAAAATTAATAAAACTGGCCCCTATTCAATTAAAAATTATTGCATTATTAATGAAAAAAGCGCCTGATATAGTCAGTAAAAATGAACTTATCGAACATGTTTGGGGTGATGAATCACCATCAAGTGATGCATTGCGAAGCCATTTATACACAATAAGAAACGCCATTGATAAAGGCTTTGATACACCAAGACTAGAGACGATTCATGGAAAAGGCTACCGACTTAAATAGCACAATAAAACACCCAAGTTTCTTCAAAAAGATACGTTGGACGTTTGGCATATTGACGTTTTTAATGTTTGCTTTATTTTGGTCTGTTATCTACATAGCGGAAGACCAATTAGAAATAATTAGTCTTCATCACTGGCTTGATACCGAAGCAAATCAATATATAGGGAAATACCCCCAATTAGGTGAAGATACTCCCCTTCCTAATGAAGAAGAGTTCTCGACTTATTGGAGCGAAAAAGATCACCCTCTTTGGTTAAATGTCTATAAAAAACCAGGGCTCTACGAGCAACAACTTGGAATTGAAGATAAACATTTTATTGTAAAACCACACCCATCAGGTTCGGGGTTATTGTATATCCTCTTTCAAGATGACTCTGATGATTACTTAGATGAATATGAAGCAAACTTGCACATATTAACCTTAGCTCTTGGTGGTATTTCTACTATTTTAATGATTTTATATGGCATCTATTTTGTCCGTAGTATTTCATTACCTCTTCGTCATATACAACGTAAAGTGGAGCTCATGTCTCCAGAATATGATGATTTCACGATTGATACTAAATACCAAGAAACACGAGATATCGAAAGAACTCTCCTAGAAAACAAACATCATATCGCTCAGTTTTTTACCCGAGAAAAAGAGTTTAGCCGCTTCGCCTCACATGAATTAAGAACGCCTATTATGGTTATTCAAGGCTCTGCTGATTTACTGGCAAAAGTCCCTAGCCAACCTAATGTGGCTTTAAAAGCGATTAATCGCTTACATCAAGCCAGTGAAGAGATGACTCTGCTAACAGAAACCTTTTTATTACTCGGCAAACAAGAAATTGAAAGCCACCATTTTCATCAATATCAGATTGAGCAAATATTACAGGCTCAACTAGCTCACCTAGAACCATTGTTCGCCAAGCAAGAAATGGGCGCCGAGCTTTCAATTGAAAAAGGAGACGCTTGCCTTGCTCCAAGCAGTTTTATTACTGTTGTGATAAATAACCTGATTAAAAATGCATTTAGCTACAGTGTTGGCGACATTCAAATTTCATTAAAACATAACCGTCTGTGTATCATTAACTGCCATGATGGTAATGATACCTATAATGCTGGTTATGGTTGTGGGTTAGTCATTGTTGAACGCATTTGTGAGCGCATGAATTGGCCATTTGAAATACAAAAAACAGATAAAGATTTCATTACTACCGTTATATTTAACTCTTATGAATTTAGCTAACGTCACTATAGAGAATAAATAGGACTGTAAAATAGACTTTGATACACTTAATAACAATTACAACACAAAGAATGGATGCCACAGTGAGCCAAGAAAATTTAATGTCACGTTTATCAAACATCAATGTATATCCTGTAAAATCAATCGCAGGTATTTCACTATCTAGTGCTCAGGTTGAAAAGCAAGGCTTACAATGTGACCGCAGATTCATGGTTGCGTCTTTAGATGGGAAAATGATTACCGCACGTACTCACCCACAAATGGTTAAAATCAAAGCCATTATTGAGCCTGATGGATTAGTTCTATGCTATCCAGGATTGATTGACCTGCATTTCACCTTTGATGAATTAGAAATGAAAGAGATCGATACAACCGTTTGGAGTGATACTTTTACGGCTTACTCCACCACAGAAGAAGCTAATCAGTGGTTCAGCTCTATTTTAGGTACTGAAGCACAATTACTATTCTCTGGCGAGCAATCCAATCGTATACGTGAAAAAATTCAAACCAATGTTAGCTTTGCCGATGGTTATCCATTGTTGGTGATCAGTGAAGCTTCACTTGCTGAATTAAATAATCGCAGCAACAGCCATCATACTATGGCTCAATTTCGTACTAACTTAGTCGTTTCAGGTAATGAAGCCTTTATTGAAGATTCTTGGAAACGTATTCGTATCGGTGAAGTAGAGTTTGAAGTAGTTAAACCTTGCCAACGTTGTATTTTAACCACTGTAAATCCAAATACCGCTCAATATCATCCAAATAAAGAACCGCTAAAAACATTCTCAACGTTCCGTGCCGATGACTCTGGTAATGTCTACTTTGGTCAGAACCTCATTGCTAAAAATGAAGGCGTGATTAAGGTCGGAGATAAGATCGAAGTATTGGAAACCAAAGAGAAAGAATATTATGCAGATTCAGGTTCTATTGCTACTACTCAACGAGTCACAGTAGATCCAATAAAAGAAAAAGAAAGCACTAAATCAGAAGAGATCACCATCAGCTTAAACGGCAATTTATTCACTGGAAACACTGAAGAACCTTTACTTCAACAAGTTGAGGCGACAGGACTTAGCATCAATTACAGTTGTCGTTCAGGTTTATGCGGTGCTTGTCGTGTCACTTTAGAATCAGGTGAGGTTGAGCAAGAAGACTCTCCTGCACTAAATCAGCGCCTTAAAGATGCAGGAATGATCCTAGCATGTTGCTCTGTACCTAAAACGGATATTGAAGTGGTTGATTAATACTTTCCTTCATAGGCAGAGAAAGGCGCTAGGACGATGCCTTTCTCTCAGTTACAATAGTCACAATTCGTAATTAAAGAGATCCTCATGTCAGATCAAGAAGAATTTGAAGTAGAAGCGATTGGCGTTGAAGTAAATGTTCAACCTATCGAACTCTATAAAGTATTAAAAATTGCTAATGTTGTGAATGGCGGTGGTGAAGCTAAGCACATGATTAGTGAAGGCTATGTAGGTGTAAATGGCGAATTAGAACAACGTAAACGTCGTAAAATGTATGATGGGGATGTTATTGAATTCAATGAAGAATATTACGTTGTTATCTGTGATACTCCAGTGGGTGAATTACCAGAAGTTGAAGAAAAGCCTCAATTTATTTCAGTAGAACCTGAATATACAGAGCCAAAGCCTAAAAAAGCGAAAAAAGAAAAAAAGAAAAAACAGAAACCAGAAACGCCAACGACAGTTGATCCTAACAGCGGTCGCCGTTCCATTAATTTCTTCTAATTCTGTTTCAATTTCAAGCCCCTATCTTCAGGGGCTTATTTATTATGTCCACTACAAATATTTTATCCTTCTTTCTGATTATTACAAATATGCAAAAGTAATTATTTATTTCATCTATTATCATTAAATATGAAATAGCTATACTCTTCTCAACTTAATAACACCTTGACTCTAAATAGGAATAATAAAATGGGATGGCTTTTTCTCTTTCTTGCGGTTACTTCTGAAGCGCTTTCACATGTCGCCCTAAAAGCAACGGATGGTCTTTCACACCTTGTACCTAATGTGATTGTTATTACCGGACACTTAGGGGCTTTTTACTTTCTTAGCCAAGCGATGAAAACATTACCGGTTGGTATCGCGCACGCTTCTTGGGCAGGTTTGGCTATTATTGCTGTTACTCTTATTTCAAGTGCGTTTTATCACCAACATTTAGACAGCAAAATTTGGCTAGGTATTGGATTTATTAGTATCGGAATTGCGATCATAAATCTTTCATCAGTTCCACATACCCATTAAGCCCCTTTTATTGCTATGATTGTAGAGTATTCAAGATTTACTTTATAAACTTAGTAAAAACAAAGAGGTTTTATGACAAAGCAACCCAAAAAAGTATTGATATTATTTGCTCATCCTTCTCAACATCGTTCAGAAGTGAATGTCTCTCTAATAAAGGCAGCAAAGAAAATCGATCATGTCACCGTGGTTGATTTGTATCATGACTACCCGAAATTTAATATCGATATTGATAAAGAACAGCAACGCTTGCTTGAGCATGATGTCGTTATTTTTCAATTTCCACTTTACTGGTATTCGACCCCTGCGATTTTAAAAGAATGGCAGGATATGGTACTTGAATATGGCTTTGCTTATGGGACAGAAGGTAAATCGTTGGAGGGTAAAATTTTTCTATCAGCCATTACAGCAGGCGGTAAAGAAGAAGCTTATCAAACCAATGGTTATAACCAATTTACCATTCGTGAATTGCTGCACCCTCTTGAACAAATGGCGTCTTTAACCAATATGGTATACATCGCCCCATTAGTGTTATTTGGTGCTCGAACTGCGCTAGAAGATCAGCGTGTAGAAAGACACACAGAACGATTTAAAAACTTACTCTCTGCGTTAATTAATGATCGCGTGGATATTTCAGTGGCGAAAACCTTACCCAAGCTAAACCATTCATTCGATAAATTTATTAAGGATTAACGCATTATGACGGGATATTTTTTACAGGCTTTTATCTATCTCTTTGCCGCTGTTATTGCTGTTCCTATTGCTAAACGTCTTGGTCTTGGGTCTGTACTTGGCTACTTAATTGCTGGGGTGGTTATTGGCCCTATCATTGGTTTAGTGGGTGAAGAAACAACAACCATTCAACACTTTGCTGAGTTTGGTGTAGTAATGATGTTATTTCTTGTCGGCCTTGAACTTGAACCAAAAATGCTATGGGGAATGCGTAACCACTTAATGGGATTAGGTGGCTTACAAGTGAGTGGAACAACTGCCATTGTCATGGGTATAGCTCTGTTCTTTGGTCAGCCTTGGACCATTGCCCTCACCATCGGTTTAATCTTCGCCCTCTCATCAACCGCGATTGTATTACAGACCTTTAATGAAAAAGGGCTAGCAAAAACTGAAGGCGGTCAAAATGCCTTCTCTGTATTATTATTTCAAGATATTGCCGTGATCCCAATGTTGGCTTTTATTCCATTATTGGCATTGCCTGAATTAATAGAAAAAGCACAGTTAGCCGCAGCAACCGCTGCAGAGCACCATGATGAAATAAGCATAGTGGCAGGATTACCAGGCTGGGCTTATGGTTTAGTGATTACCGCATCGATTGCGCTTGTTGTGGTTGGTGGTCATTATCTTAGCCGTCCACTGTTTCGCTTTGTGGCAAGCTCAGGCCTGCGTGAAATATTCACCGCAACGGCATTGATGCTTGTGATTGGTATTGCGGCTCTTATGAGTTTAGTGGGGCTATCTCCTGCTCTTGGGACTTTCTTAGCTGGTGTGGTATTAGCGAACTCCGAATTTAGACATGAACTCGAATCGAATATTGACCCATTCAAAGGACTGCTGCTCGGTCTGTTTTTCATTACTGTTGGTGCAGGAATTGACTTCGGTATTCTGTTTGATGATTTCTTTACCATTATCGGTTTAACGATTGGGGTAATGGCACTAAAAGCCGCAGTTCTATATGTTTTGGCCTTAATTTTTAAGATCAAAAACAGCAATCGTTGGTTATTCACATTAAGTTTGGCACAAGCAGGTGAGTTCGGATTTGTACTGTTAAGTTTTACGGTTCAAAACCATGTATTACCACCAGAAGTCGCACAGCCATTATCATTAGTTGTTGCCCTTTCTATGTTCTTTACGCCGGGATTATTCATTCTTTTTGATAAAGTGATTTTGCCTCGTTTCCAACAAAAATCGAATGACCGTGAAACTGACAACATTGATGAAAAAGGCACGGTAATCATTGCCGGCGGTGGCCGATTTGGCCAAGTAGTCAATCGTTTCTTAGTATCAAACCATGTAAAAACAGTAGTTCTAGATCATCAAGCAGATCAAGTAGATATACTTCGCCAAATTAATACCAAAAGTTATTTTGGTGATGCTACGCGCCCAGACCTACTACATACCGCAGGAATCGAACATGCAGCAATGTTAGTTGTAGCTATCGATAACCAAGAAAGCAGTGTTGAACTAGTTAAATACATTAAACACACTTATCCAAAAGTAAAAATACTCGCTCGTGCTTACGATAGAGGCCATTCTTATATGCTTCGTTGTGCTGGTGCTGATTTTATTGAATCAGAGACCACTCGTTCAGCTCTTGAGATGGGGGCAGAAGCTATGCGTGGATTAGGCCAGCACCCATTCCATGTTGAACAGCAAAAATTAGCGTATAAAAAGGTAGAAAACGAAAGCTCTGATAAATTGTACCAAGCATGGTTAGACGATTCAGAGGGTGAACGATTTGATAATAACTATCGCAAACTTTTCATTGAGCTTGAAAGTACGATCAAACATGCAATGAGTAAAGATCGTTCTGATAAACACAACCAATCAGAGCGTGCATGGACACCACCACCAAAAGGCTACGCTGATGATCTTGATGAATAATCAAATGATACCAATTCCATTAATTATCTGATCTATTTAGTTACATTGGTATGAATCAATAGCTCAAATATCTATACATAAAAATGCCCTACTCATTACTGACTAGGGCATTTTATTTTAAAAAAAACGTTCTAATCTTTACATTCAGAGTAACAACTTGGTTTTCTTGGGCAAACAGCACCACGAGAACAAATTACTCTCGCATCCGTTTCTAACCCACGCTCAATCCAATTAATGTTCAATATCTTAGCGACACTAATTAGTTCTCTTTTTATTCCTTTTGCTATTGGGCTTTCACCGCCATTTTTCACACACGCTTTTTGTAGATCACGAGCTAATGACACCGCATCTTTACCTTGTGCCTCAATCGCAGGATTTAAATCTATCCCCGCACACAACACTCTATTATTCCCCGCGGGATCTGTCATGTTAACTGATTCACAGCAATATATTCTCGGCTCATTACCCACGTTTAGAATGGATATTTGCGCCGAACTTCCCTCTTTAGGCTCTGATAACCGTCTAAACACCGCCCAATGGTGACAAGGATCATTCACTTGTTTCATATTTCCCCAAGGCAAAGGAATACCATTTCCCCGATACACAGCTTTAAGCTTTCCTGGAGCATACGCATCAAAATAGTGCCAATGGGGGTAAGGAGAAACGACAGTCATACGCCTCATCGCCACAGAAGGAGAAACACCAGCCAAGCGATGAGCGTCTATCTCATAGCCATGTCTATCAAGCAATTGCCTAAACGGCACTCGTGGACACAATAGCGCACCAGCAAAGAAACTGGATTCAAAATCACGCCACGCATTTAAAATATCTTGAGCATTAAGAGAGCTATCTGTGTGATGGATCTCATCATCAAACACACGATGGCTACCAACAGATAATGAGCTCTTTAATCCTTCTTTGTTATGTAAAACACAGTGTCCAATATAAACGGCTAAATCGTATTTTAATCGCGTTGGATGATTCTTTAAGATCTCATTCAAATAAACTGTACATGGCGGTTCAAAGAAAGAGGTTAATAACTCTTTACCATTAACACCAAATTCATCTACGACTGATTTAGGTGTTTCTTTTACCCATTTAAAGATCAAACCATGTTTAGCGGCAATATCCATCATCTGCTCAACACTGAGTGGCAGTTGTTTTAATCCAACCTCTTCAGCTGCGCGTTCTAGATCTGGGAAATGGTTTTGGTTGTTTTCTTGGTGAGCTCGAATAAGAAGATGAGCAAATTGGCGGCCTGTCACTCCTGTCTGATTGAGCATTTCAGGGATCGCGATTTGAAGGATATCATTAGAGAACAGAAAACTCGGTTCCAATGCCATACCACTAATACCGCCCTTTCTACCCTTATCAGGTGTAATGGCTTGAGACTCTGGCTCACTGTCTAAAAACCACGATGACTCTTTTTGAAATACCGTAGCGATAACTTCTAACATATCAGCGCTGGGAACCCGCTTTCCCCTCTCTATCATTGATAGATAAGAGACTGACGGTGAATTCTCAGGATCCACACGAATGCATCGCGTAGAAAGATCTTCCATCGTTAAGTGATTGCGTTTTCTCAGATTACGAATTTTTGTTCCAAGAAAATGACTTTGTCTAATTATACTTTTTGACTGACGCATCTTGTAAAATTCACACTGTTAAGTTTTTGTTGTGAAATTGTAACCAAAACTACACTAAGCTTCAATACAAGTAAGCAAACAACTCTGACCAGTGTGACTTACTTACCAATGTCGACTAGAACGGCATGACTTTAGGACTATTTATTCGAGGGCAAGACTATGGCTATCACAAATATAAACAACACGAACAATACACAACAAGAAACCCCGTTTATGGCTGAAGCTGTCTATGCCGTGGAAAACATAGATGCAGGTCATACTGAAGAAAAGCAACATCAGATCAAAAACTTACTTGATCAACTTTTCCCTTTAACAAAAGGGTCTCATCAAGACGTAACCAACTACTTACTGGATTATCATCATTTAGTTGTATTTTTTAAAGATGGCAGTTGCAGTGGTTTACGTAACCCAGGAAAGTTTGTAGCATTTACCGGTCACCGCTCATCTCCTGATACCATTCTTTTAAAAGACAATAGCGGCAGCCATGTTGAGATCATCTTTGGTCACCATGAACCGGGGAAAAATACGTTAGTAACGATAGAAGATATTGAAATGGAGACGTGCACTACTTTTAGTCAAGATTTCAGTTTAGCCGCAATGCGTCATTGGATTAGCCTATTAAAACGTGATGAAAAATCACACCATAAAGCACATCGAGAAGATAAAGAATACACAGCAAAGAATGGAGATGATTATCAACTAGCCTGTTGTTTTAGTTTATAATTTATAAATAAGCCATCATATTAAGGTGGCTTAATTTTCAATAAACTTACCGATGTTTATAAAAATACATACTTCGCTCCGCCTTATGCAGTAACTCATCAACCGATTTCATTTCTGTATTAAACAGACTATAACCTATCGTTGTATCAACACAAATAAGAGCCCCATTAAACTCTATTGGGGTATCACTAACTGCTGATTTAATTTTCGTTATCAGATCATAAATGTCTTTCTTTTGATTAATCCTAGGTAGTAAGACTAAATATTCATCACCACCGATCCGAGCAATAATATCATTGCTTCTTAGCACAGCCACAACACGCTTGGCGACTTCTTTTAGTACTTCATCGCCAGCAGCATGACCATATGTATCATTTATACTTTTAAATTTATTTAAATCTAGGTTCAGTAAAAAATTATGTTGCTTCGAATGAAGCTCTTCTACAACCCAGATAACGACAATACAACAAATAGCAATAGTTAATAACACCACTTTTTTAGTTAAAAATAATCTAATTCTCATAATTATCTTCTACCAACCTCCATCTATTTGTATTACCAAAACAGATATATAATTATGCTTATCAATAGTATCATCTAAAAACAAACTGACAGAATGCTAGTCGATTCTAATTTCTATATGACTATTCTTTAACTTTCATTTTTTGAACTTTAGTAAGTTTTGAAACAACCAAATCATAAGAATTATCTACCCATGACTCTATCATGCTTATCGTAATATCTTCTGAGCACTTTACTGTAATCCAATGCTTCTTACTCATGTGATAACCACGTTCTATTTCTTTAAATTCTTCAGTCAGGAAAGTAACATCTTCCGGTTTTGCTTTAAGCGTAATAGTCAGCTGCCCATCTCGGTATCCTATCAACGCAAACATTTTATTAAAAACTTTAAACACATGAGCTTCAGGGCCAAAAGGAAATGAATCATCGCTGCAGGGTTTTGAGAGTAAATAATTAATCCATTCTTTTTCTATGACATTGTTCTCCATCAACAGTACCTTTGTGTTTTATGTTAAAATTCTTATACTTTAATTTACCGTGAAGAAACACCAATGTCATCAGAACTTAAACTTATCCCTATTGCTCTTTTGTGTGTTTTCCTTTCAATTATAGGTCATTTTATCTTAAGTAGTTTATTCTCTGAGGCTAGTTGGCTAGAATATGTTGCTGCCATCATTCCATTAAGCATGATAGCGATTGTCTACTACGCCTTTAAATTTGCAGCAAAAAATGATGAACGATAACACTGCTCTTTAATTTAAATCGAATGCTTCAATTTATATTGTTCTGGAGTGCAATCAGCATAACGTTTAAACATAGTAATAAAAGGACTCGTTTGGTTGTAACCTAAACTGAATGCAATTTCTTTAATTGACATTTTTTTACGTAGTAACTCTAATGAATAAAGATAGCGGATCCTTAATCGCCATTCAGTAAAACTCATCCCTAATTCATTTTGGCAATGACGTGCTAGTGTTCTTTCTGTCGTATGATTACGAGCAGCCCATTCAGCTAAAGAGGTTTCATCAGCTGGGTTTGCTTCTAAGGTTTCTAATATTGGTTTTAATAATTTATCTTTAGATGTAGGTAAAAAGCGCTCACTCTGTTTAGCAACTAGCAGCTGATCAAATAAAACTCGGATCAATCTCTCTTCCTGTTCATTTTCTGGCTGCTGTATACCCTGCTCGCGCAACTCTGCAATAAGAGCTTCAACTAAGGGACCAACTTCTAATAAACACGTATGAGAGGGCAATTCCTTTGCTAAATCAGGAATAATATTTACAGAACAATAAGCAATAGGTTTTCGGTTATAACTTTGGTGCTGAACACCAGCAGGAACCCAAATAGCAAAATGCGAAGGCGCTAAAAAACGATGACCTTCCGCTTTTAACTCTAAAATACCCCCACTTATAATTTGCAGCTGTCCCCATGAATGAGAGTGCGAACGAGTTTCAGTGTTTGAACGAAATGCATCAAATAATAAATAAATATCTGAAGGCAGTGTTTCAAAAGTTACAGATGCTTGTATATGGCGTTCAATTGCCATTTATCTTCCTAATCGACTGTTATAAATTTAAATATCAACTAATAAATAGTAACTAAAGCTATATAAACACAGTTATTTATCACTAACAAGTATATTAATAGAAAAAGAAGAAACCAACTTAAATGACCTTTTCCATTCACATTTTAAAACATACTATCCTTCTTAAATTATTTAAAAAAAATAAAGAACCTTTTTCCCTACAAACCATTTGCATTACAGTATTAATGTGATTACTATGCAACCAATTAATCTATAAAATTATCTTTATTTGTTTTAAATCAAAAAGATAAGCAGTAAACCGATAAGAATCTGGCTAATTACATTTATTGTTAACTGCGTTCCATTTATTATGATTAATTATAATGAACTTGTTCATATTAAAATAAGAAAATTGACAGCGTCAAAATTATTTAAATGGCATGAGTAATTGTTAAGGATAAAAATCCTTACCTATTTTTTAAATTAATTTCAAATTATGAAGTTTATTTCATTCTCCTTAAAAGCAAAGAGAAAACTTATTTCATTATAAATGACAACCTCATTTCTTTATATTATAAAATCAATATTTCCGAGGTCTATTGTGTTAGATGAAAACACCTCTATGGAAAGCATTTCTCGACGGATCGAGCTAAGAAAAGCCGAGTTAGGGCTTTCCAACACTCAAATTGCTACGGCGTGTGATGTATCAACAAGAACAGTGATCAACTGGACAAGTGGACTTTCTAGTCCGCATATATCAAAACTTATCCCGTTAAGCTTTATTCTACGAAAAGAGATCGGTTGGATCATTTCAGGTAGCGACAACATCCCTGATTGGCTAGGTGTCACTATGTCTGATGTGATCGAGTTCCATCAAGAACTATCAAAATACTCTAAATCAGAACGTACAATGCTGTTTAAATCAATCAGTAACTTAATTAGCCAATTCGGCTTTATTTTAAAAACAAAAGACAACAAATAATCTGTATGAGTAGCGCGCAAATGTGCGCTACTCCAATTTACTTTTTATGACCCATCGCAATTATTCATCTTCTTTTTTGATCCATACTCATTCTTTGCCTTCTTTTCAACTATATAGAGTGACTATCATGAAAGATCTCGTAGAACGCTTTCTTCGTTATGTAAGTATCGATACGCAATCCAATCCTTCAGCACCTCAATGCCCAAGTACAGAAAAGCAGTTTAATTTAGCAAAGCAATTAATCGCTGAATTAACTGAGCTTGAACTTTCTGATGTCTCTCTTGATGACAATGGCTACGTCATGGCTCGTTTGCCTTCAAACGTCGACTACACTGTTCCTGCAATTGGCTTTATTGCACATATGGACACAGCCCCTGATGCATCAGGTGAAGATGTAAAACCACAGCTTATTGAAAACTATCAAGGTAATATTATTGCGCTTGGCACTAGTGGTGAAGAGCTGAACCCAACTCAATTTCCTGATTTAAAAAATCTAATTGGGCATGACTTAATTACGACTGACGGAACGACCCTACTTGGTGCCGATAACAAAGCAGGCATTGCTGAAATTTTAACAGCAATTGCTGTACTAAAAGCAAATCCAGAAATACCACACGGGGATATCTGCATTGGCTTTACTCCAGATGAAGAAATTGGCCGTGGCGCAAACCTATTTGATGTTGAGAAATTCAATGCCAAGTGGGCGTACACTATCGATGGTGGCCCTGTGGGTGAATTAGAATATGAAAACTTTAACGCTACTAGTGCAGATGTTATTTGCCACGGTGTAAACGTTCACCCGGGTACAGCTAAAGGTAAGATGGTTAACTCCATGAATATCGCGGCTCAATTTCAAATGATGATGCCAGCAGATGAAACCCCAGAAGGCACTGAAGGCTATGAAGGGTTCTATCATTTAAAATCAATGGGAAGCGGCGTAGCAAAAACTGAACTTGGTTATATTGTTCGTGATTTTAGCCGTGAAGGTATGGCTGATCGTAAAGCCTTTATGCAGCAAAAAGTAGATGAGCTAAACGCAAAACTAGAAAAGGGCCGTGTTGAATTAATCTTAACCGATAGCTACTTTAATATGCGTGAAATGGTAGAACCTTACCCACACGTGATTGAACTGGCTAAAGAAGCAATGACAGCGTGTGACATTCAACCAGATATCAAACCTATTCGCGGCGGCACTGATGGTGCTCGTTTATCCTTTATGGGATTACCTTGCCCTAATATCTTTACGGGTGGTTATAACTTCCACGGTATTCATGAATTCATTACGATTAATGGTATGAAACAAGCGGTTAATGTGATCGTAAAAATTGCAGAGTTGAACGCAATCAACAATAAATAATTACGTTTTATACCAATCACAGTAAGTAAGTGATCAGAAATAGCGCAGGAAAAATGCTTGAGAACAAGGCGAAATTTTTAGATAAGTAGTTATTCTACAATCATAAATTTCAACGTAGTTATCGAGCATTTTAACCAGTTAGGATGACCAATTATTTACTACGATTGGTATTACTACCCATATAAAAAAATGTCCGATGATTAACTCAAATCATCGGGCATTTTATTTTACGTTATTACATTATTTATACGCAGACTTCAGGCTCTGGTTGTAATACCTTTTCTACCTTCACTGCAGCAACTTTAAACTCAGGGATCTTTGCATGAGGATCGAGTGCTGTTGTCGTCAGTTTATTCGCTGCCGCTTCCACAAAATGGAACGGTACAAATATCACGCCTTCTTGCATACGCTTAGTCACAAATGCAGGAGCTTCAATCGTGCCACGGCGTGTTGATACTCGAACCATCTCACTGTTTGAAATGCCTAAACGCTCAGCATCTGCCACACTCATCATAGCGCGCGGACCAGCAAGGTTGTTCAACCCTTTGGTTTTACGTGTCATGGTGCCTGTATGATACTGTTCCAATAAGCGACCCGTTGTTAATACTAGTGGATACTCTTCATCTGGAAGCTCTGCCGCATATCTAAATGGAACCGCTGCCATTTGGCCTTTACCACGTAAGAACTGCTGATTATGCATAATACGAGTGCCTTGCGGATTCGCTTCATTACATGGCCATTGAAGTCCATTCTTACCAATCGCATCCCAATGCATGCCTTGGTACTGAGGCGTCACTTGAGTGATTTCCTCAGTAATATCTTCAACCGATTGGTAATTCCATTCACCACCCATTGCATTAGCTATTTCTTGAATGATCCACCAATCTTCTTTCGCTTCACCCGGAGGATTTACCGCAGGTGAGATACGCTGAACACGACGCTCAGTATTGGTAAAATGACCCGCTTTTTCTGCAAATGAGCACGACGGTAAAATCACATCAGCATACGCTGCGGTTTCTGTCATAAAGATATCTTGTACAACTAGGAAATCTAATTTCTCTAAACCGTGAATAACGTGTGCTTGATCAGGGTCACTCAATACTGGGTTCTCACCCATGACAAATAGACCTTTTACTTGTTCATGGCAGGCTGCATCAATGATTTCTGTTAATGTTAAGCCTTTCTTACTTGGCAATGTTGGCTTATTCCACGCTTTTACAAATTTCTCATAAACCGCAGGATTCTCGACCTTTTGGTAACCTGGGAAATCTGTTGGCAACGCACCCATATCACACGCACCTTGTACGTTTGATTGGCCACGAAGTGGATTAATACCACCACCTTCAATACCAATGTTGCCACACAGCATTTGTAAGTTAGCAATAGATCGGACGTTATCATGGCCCGTCGTATGCTGCGTAATACCCATTGAATAATAAATAGCAGTACGTTTAGCAGTACCAATGTAACGTGCCATTTCAATCACATCTTGTGCTTTTACGCCTGTGATTAACTCAATTTTCTCAGGTGAATACGCCTCTGACATAACTTCTGCTTTTAGTTCATCAAAACCTTCAACACGTTCAGCGATGTATGCCTGATCGTGCCAGTTATTTTTGATGATCTGCTGCATAATACCGTTAAGTAACATCACATCCGTACCCGGACGTTGTGCTACATACAGCTCTGCATGATCAGAGATATCTACTTGCTTTGGATCCGCAACAATCAAACGAGCACCGTGATGACGGATGGCTTGTTTAATGTGAGAAGCAATGATCGGGTGAGCAGATGTCGTATCTGAACCAATAATAAAGATCAGATCAGAATGTTTAATACTTGGAATATCATTGGTCATTGCCCCACTACCAATAGACGCTTCTAAGCCCGTTACTGTCGTTGAGTGACATAAGCGTGCACAATGATCAAGGTTATTGGTTTCAAACTCACGACGTACTAATTTTTGGAATGCGTAGTTATCTTCATTGGTGGTTTTTGCCGACGAGAATCCAGCTAGCGCATTGCCGCCATGTTGAGATTTAATGGTACTGAACTTATCAGCAACTAATGTGATCGCCTCTTCCCAACTTGCAGGAACTAACTCACCATTTTTACGAATTAACGGTGTTTTTAAGCGCTCATCACTACTGACAAAATCAAAACCAAAGCGACCTTTAACACACAGCATTCCTTCGTTCACTGGAGACGATTTCGCGCCTTGAACGTATTTAATTTTGTTTGTTGATTCATCAACCATCATGGTTAACTTACAACCCACACCGCAGTATGTACAAATCGTATCAACCGGTTTTAAAACTTCGATTCGGCCTTGAGATTTATCACGAGAATCAACCAATGCGCCAACAGGGCACGCTTGAACACACGCACCACATTGCACACAGTTTGAATTACCCATTTGATAACCGTGCTCAAACCCTACACGACATTCCGGACGAGAGGCATTGGTTCCGTCTTCATTCTTCATGAAGCTTAATACACCATGCACACCTTTTTCGTTACACGCTTCAACACATTGACCACAACTAATACAACGGTTGGCATCAAACACGATGAATTCAGAGCTGGTATCAATAGCAAACTTCTGTTTACTTTCGTTGCTCAAATCCGTTTCATCCGCTTTATATTCCGTTGCGTAATCACGCAGTCCACAATTAGTATTTGCCTGACATGCACACTCTAAACAACGCTCAGCTTCACGAATCGCATCTAGATTATCAAAGCCAGTTTCAACTTCATCAAAGCTTTGCTTACGTTGCTCTGCGGTTAACTCTGGCATAATAACGCGCATTGCTTTTTGGATATGTTCAAAATGCTTAGGATCAACTTGCTTGGTCTTCTTCTCTTTTTGAGAATTAAACTGTTTGGTTGGGATCTTTTCCATATCACCACTAAAGAAACGATCAATCGCTTCTGCAGCGATACGCCCATCAGCAACCGCTTCAATAGCCGTTGCAGGACCACGGCGGAAATCACCAATACTAAAAATGTTTTTCACACCACTGTGCATGGTTAGGCTATTCGAATCAGCCGTATTCCAACGAGTCAGTGGCAAATCAATCGTATCGTTCTCTAAAAAGCTTAAATCCGGTTTTTGTGATACCGCTGAAATGACGGTATCAAAGTCTTCAATAAAGAATTCACCTGTTGCTTTTGGACTACGACGACCAGACGCATCTGGTTCACCCAATGCCATTTTTTCTAAACGAACTTGAGTCACTCGCCCATTTTCATCGGCAATATTTTCAACAGGGTTAGTTAAGAAATGGAATTTAACGCCTTCATGCTCAGCTTCAACCACTTCATAATCTTCAGCGGGCATCTCTTCACGAGTACGACGATAAATAAGTGTAGTATCTGCACCATCACGTACAGCAGTACGAGCACAGTCAATCGCCGTGTTGCCACCACCAATAACCGCTACTTTTTTACCTGTCGTTAATTTAGATTCTGTTACGTAATCTTTTAAGTAATCAACTCCTAAATAACAACCACCAAGCTCACTGCCTTGATAATGCATTTCAACCGCTTTTGAAGCACCGACTGCCAAACAGACAGCATCATACTCATCACTTAACTGTGTTAATGAGAAATCCTCACCTAATTTCACAGAGGTTTGAATTTCCATACCGTTACGACACATCAATTCGATTTCTTTATCTAAAATCGATTTTGGTAAACGATATTCAGGAATACCATAACGTAGCCAACCGCCCGCTTTAGGCATCGACTCAAACACCGTTACGCTGTAACCCTCATTGGTTAGGTAATAGCCACAGGTTAATCCACCAGGGCCGCTGCCAATTACAGCAATGGATTTACCTTTATCTGCTTTTTTCGGTGGAACGTAAGATTCTTGAGCATGCAGATCCACATCAGCGGCGTGACGTTTAAGTTGACGAATAGCCAATGGCTCATCAACCAAGCCACGACGACACTCTGTTTCACAAAAAGCAGGACAGACACGGCCAATCGACAATGGCATTGGTAATGTTCGTTTGATGACTTCAATCGCTTTTTGATGATCATTTTGCGAAATATGGTACAGATATGATTGTATATCCACGCCAGCTGGGCACGCAGTTTGGCACGGCGCTTCGCAATCTGCGTAATGATCAGAAAGAATTTTATTTAATGCACTTTGACGACGTTTTGCTAACACTTCAGACGAAGTGATCACTTGCATACCATCAACGGCTTGAGTTTCACAAGCGCGTTGAATTCCTTGACCATCAACTTCTACAACACACAGATCACATGGTATTTTTTCGCCATTAATGTTGTTTCCACACAGTGACGGGATCTCGACATTGCATTCCTTTGCAGCTGCTAAAAGTGTTAACTCTTCATCGATAGTGAATGTTTGGTTATCTATAGTTATTTTCATCATTCAGTACCCTAGATTTATTACTAATTATTCCAATTATATCATCTGTTCTTTATAAAATTTGATATGACTCGCAAATCCGCCGTCCTTCTATTCGAAAACGCGCAAATTATTCTCTTTACCATCGGGTTAAACCCCTAAGTCCACCTTCGTTTAATGAAATTCATGTGACTTATACACCAAAACGAAAATAACACGAATGCTCGAACGAACATAATTGCGCTAAATCAAAGAAAGTGCAGAAGATAAATATCATCATAGATCCATACATCATAAGTGGTAAAAAGAGAGTGAATTATGGATAAAACGTCTCGATTAGAAACGTCAGTGATCATCATCGGAGGTGGTGCGACAGGCACGGGGATCATGCGTGACTGTGCTCTGCGCGGTATCGATTGCATTTTAATTGAAAAAGACGATTTAGCTTCTGGAACCACAGGCCGAAATCATGGCTTACTTCACTCTGGGGCTCGCTATGCCGTTACGGATAACGAATCAGCTAAAGAATGCATTCATGAGAATAAAATATTAAAAAACATCGCAAAGCATTGTGTTGAAGATACACAAGGCCTGTTTATCTCTCTTCCTGATGATGACTTAGATTTTCAAAAGCAGTTTATTGAATCATGCCAAATTGCTGGTATTGAAGCAAAACAACTCACCCCTAAGGAAGCCTTACTACTTGAACCAAACGTCAACCCTAACCTAATTGGTGCGGTTCAAGTGCCGGATGGAACACTTGACCCTTTTCGTTTATGTGCGGCAAATGTGCTTGATGCGAAAGAAAATGGTGCGCGTTTGCTCACTCATACTCATGTTACGTCTCTTATTCGCCACCAAGATACGGTTCTTGGGGTTAAATGTATTGATGTTAGAACCAATCAAAAATTTGAAATATTCGCATCAGAAGTCATTAATGCCGCAGGTATTTGGGGGCAAAACATTTGTGAATACGCTGATTTGAGCATCAAGATGTTCCCAGCTAAAGGCTCATTACTGATCTTAGATTATCGTATTAATAACTTAGTAATAAACCGTTGCCGTAAGCCTTCTGATGCCGACATTTTAGTACCGGGTGACACTATTTCATTAATAGGAACCACATCAGAGCATATTGATTATGACAAAATAGATGACCTTCACGTTAGCGCTAAAGAGGTGGATATTCTACTAAGCGAAGGTGCCAAACTTGCCCCTATTATGGCGAATACTCGTGTACTTCGCGCTTATGCTGGTGTACGTCCTTTAGTCGCGGTAGATGATGATGGTTCTGGCCGTAATATAAGCCGTGGAATTGTCTTGCTTGACCATGGTGAAAAAGATGGACTGAACGGATTAACGACCATTACCGGCGGTAAATTAATGACATCACGCTTAATGGCAGAAATGACCACGGATCTTGTAGCTAAAAAACTGAATAATACCCAACAATGCACAACACACAGCCGTCCACTCCCGGGGTCAAACAGTGCTTCTATCGCAGCGAAAAAAACCGCAAGCCTAGCAAAACCTGTTTATCAAAGTGCGGTTTATCGCCATGGTGAACGAGCACAACGTTTCTTAACTGATAATGCCAAAGATCAAGCGGTTATCTGTGAATGTGAAATGGTAACTCAAGGTGAAATTAACTATGCCATCAATCAATTAGATGTGCACAACTTAGTCGATCTACGTCGTCGTACTCGTTTAGGTATGGGACCTTGCCAAGGCGAGTTATGTACGTATCGCGCTGCTGGGCTATTTGAAGAATGTGGACAAGTCTCTGGCAATCAATCAAGCCAATTATTAACTCACTTCTTAGAAGAACGCTGGAAAGGCATTAAACCCGTTTTTTGGGGTGATGCATTGCGTGAAGCAGAATTCAGTTATTGGATTTATGAAGGATTATTTGGTGCAAGCGATATACCAACCGCGAACACCAGTACTGATACAACGATAACGTCAGAACAAACAGAGACGTCTCAACAACAAAAAGAACAAGAGGCAACATTATGAATTTCGATACCATTATCATTGGCGGCGGCATGGCAGGATTAAGCTGTGCTCTTCGCTGCTTAGAAGCTGGGTTAAAAACAGCGGTGATTGCCTCTGGTCAAAGTGCCCTACACTTCTCATCAGGCTCTGTTGATGTATTAGCAAAAACACCTGATGGCACGCATGTTATCGACCCTATGTCAGCAATTGATGGATTTTCGACTCATTATCCTGAACACCCTTATGCCACATTAGGAAAAGAAACGGTAAACCGTGCGATTGATTGGTACCAAGCGACGCTATCTAGTATTGGTGTTCCACTAACCTCTCAAACAAACGGACATAATCATTATCGATTAACGCCACTAGGCACAATGAAATCAACGTGGTTATCGCAACCTTTTGTTCATCAATTCCCAATGGCACTAGAAAGCAATACAGTGCAAAAAATAGTATTGGTGACGATTGATGGCTTTCGTGATTTTCAACCAAAGTTAGCGCAAGATAACCTAAAGCAAATCACTCAATTATCTGATGTTGAAATTTCAACAGCAACCGTCTCTTTGTCTGCTTTTAATGACATTCAACGCAATCACTGTGAATTACGCTCTATTGATCTTTCTCGATTATTAGCAAAACGAGCGAACCTACAAGAATTTGCACATGCACTGCAGCAACACGCGAATCCCGGCGATCTTGTCGTAATTCCGGCTATTTTTGGTAATGGCAAAGGTTTGGGGCTTTTAAAGGAGATTGAAGCGTTAACTCAATTGACCTTGTGTGAAGTTCCAACCATGCCGCCGTCATTATTGGGTATTCGATTAGAAGAAACCATGAAACACGCTTTCATTAATCAAGGTGGCACTTTGCTTAATGGAGACCATGTTATCCAAGGAGAGTTTTCTTACGTTGATAAAGAAGATCCTGAGCATTCACATTATCGTTTAAACCGTATATTTACTAAAAATCATGGTGACTTCCCACTGCAAGCAAAACAGTTTGTACTAGCCACTGGCAGTTTCTTTAGTCAAGGCTTAAAAGCAAGTGCAGATTCAATGGAAGAACCTATTTTTGGCCTAGATATGGACCAAACGGCTTCTCGTACAGATTGGTACAGCTCTGCTTTTTTTAGTCCACAATCACACCCATTTTTAAGCATGGGTGTAAAAACAACACCACAACTACAAGCGATAAAATCAGGTCATGTTATTGATAACTTCTACTGTGCAGGTGCCATCTTATCTGGTTATAACCCTGTATTAGAAGGCAGCGGAAGTGGCGTTGCAATTAGCTCTGGCTTTCATGCAGCTGAATCAATAATCAAGCAGATCAAACCTGACTTTTTATCCACCAACCAAACAGAAAAACAACAAGAGGTCGCATTATGAGCAGCCCATTATTCAATTCAAACCTACTAAAAGACAAGTTTGCAAAAGATAGCTTAATCTTTAGAGCACCAGCAAATACCAGTTTTGATCAGTGTTTAAAATGCACCGTATGTACCGTGTATTGTCCAGTAGCTAAAGAGAACCCTGATTACCCCGGTCCAAAACAATGTGGACCTGATGGTGAACGTTTACGCTTTAAAAGCCCAGAATACTATGATGAAACCTTAAAACTCTGCACCAACTGTAAGCGCTGTGAAACGGCCTGCCCATCAGGAGTTAAAATTGGTGACATGATCGCAGTAGCTCGCGGGAAACACGGTAAACCCGCTTATAACATGAAGGGAATTCGCGACTTTGTATTAAGTCATACTGACCTATTTGGTTCAGTAGCAACACCTGTTGCCCCTATTGTAAACGCCGTCACTAGCGTACCCTTAGTTAAAAAAGTGATGCATAAAACCATTGGCGTCCATGACCATAAATCATTACCAAAATACTCTCATGGTACTTTCCGCCGTTGGTATAAAAAAGAAGTGTCTGATCAGTCAATCTACCAACAACAAGTCCATTATTTTCACGGCTGTTTTGTTAATTATAATCATCCACAACTAGGTAAAGACTTTATCCGTGTCATGAACAACATGCATATTGGCGTGCAGTTATTAGATAAAGAAAAATGCTGTGGTGTTCCTCTTATTGCTAATGGCTTCCATAAAAAAGCACAGAAAAATGCCGAGTTTAATGTTGCTAATTTAGAAGCTGCGATTGAACGTAGAGATGTGCCGATTTTATCGACCTCTTCTACCTGTTCATTTACGTTACAACAAGAATACCCTCACGTATTAGA
Organism: Aliivibrio thorii; assembly: GCF_057368585.1. Taxonomy (NCBI): domain Bacteria; kingdom Pseudomonadati; phylum Pseudomonadota; class Gammaproteobacteria; order Vibrionales; family Vibrionaceae; genus Aliivibrio; species Aliivibrio thorii. The sequence continues at coordinate 124,686 of NZ_CM170655.1, forward strand.
TGTTGATAACAGCAAAGTAGCGAAAAAAATAGAGTATGTGACGCGCTTTTTATTAAAAGAAATCATGAATGGCCGTGGTCCTAAAATGAAACCACTTAATAAGAAGATTGTCTACCATACGCCTTGTCATTTAGAGCGCAGTGGCGGCAATATTTACACCATCGAATTGTTACGTGCAATTCCAGGATTAGAAGTGCAAGTATTAGACAGTGAATGCTGTGGCTTAGCTGGCACTTATGGTTTTAAAACAGAGAATTACGATACCTCTATCGCTATTGGTAAAAACGTATTTGATCAAATAAAAGCCGCTAAACCAGATTACGCCATTACCGATTGTGAAACCTGTAAATGGCAAATTGAAGAGAATACCAATGTGACAACTATTCACCCAATTTCGTTATTGTGTGAGGCCCTAATATAACAAACAATACCTATGTAGGGCAAAAGATCGGTTCCCCCACCGTCTTTGCCCTTTCCCCCCAAACTTATTGACATTAATAACATTAAGACGCTTTAAGCTGGGCACTTTAAATCGAGTTACCTTGTACTATACTTTTCTATAGAGTGTATACACACAAGGAAATCACCGTGCATTTTTTACCACTTCGCTGGATTATTCCACTTATAATAATAAGTGTTTGCAGTATTTATCTATACTTATCTTTTCAAGCCCCTACTTGGGATCCTAATTCTCACCCCAAAACAGTTGAGAATAATGACCTTTTTTCTAAAGCGATTACAACTATTGATAAAGTAGAAATCAAAGAGAAAAGCAAAGCTAAATTAGGTTTAGAGCTTTTTCTTGATCCTAGGTTATCTTCAAATGGACAAGTAAGCTGTGAATCATGCCACCATATTTTTACTAATGGTGCAGAATCAATTCCCTCCTCAATTGGGGTTCATGGTAAAGGACCCCGTAATTCTCCAACACTGTTTAATATCAGTTTAAATACTCGTTTTTTCTGGGATGGAAGAGCGGCAAGTTTAGAACAACAACTGGATGGCCCGATTCATAATCCATTAGAAATGGACAGTAATTGGACGGATATTATTCAATTTCTGAGCACTTCCAAACATTATTCAAATCGCTTTAACCAAGAATACAACGGTGATATTACAGAGGAGACAATTAAAAACGCTTTAGTCACCTTCATGATAACGTTAAATACACCAGACGCTCCGTTCGATAATTATTTAAAAGGAGATAAAAAAGCGATCTCTCAAGTTGCTATTAACGGCTGGGATAAATTCCAACAACTAGGCTGTGTATTTTGCCATCAAGGCCAAAATGTGGGGGGAAACCTCTTTCAAAAATTTGGCAACCTAACTGCATTAGAAACACAATTTGGAGATTCCGTAAAAAACGACCTTGGCCGATTTGATATCACTGGAGACATCAATGATCGTCACGTTTTTCGCGTACCTAGTTTACGCAACGTTGCGATTACCGCCCCTTATTTCCATCATGGAAAAACAGAAACCCTCGAAGAAGCAATAATCATAATGGCTCGAGTCCAATTAGGACAAGAACTGAACCCAATGACCGTTGTTGAAATCAGCGCTTTTTTAAATACCTTAACAGCCCCAAGACCTACTGCGCTAGAGGAGTTAATTCAATGAGACTAATAAACACAAATAAATTAAGCCTATTACTTATTGCATTTATAACTTGCGCAGCTGTTTATTTATCTTTAATTGTTACCAAAAGCCATCTAAACGACCAATATCAACGAGCTTACTTAGCATTAACAGACAGCATCATTCAATCAGAAGAAAGACTCCACTATTTTAATCATCAAGACAATAAAGCTTATGATACTTACTCATCGCAATTAGTTAATGCCGATCTAAAAGCTGTCTTTCTTTCTGAACGTTTAGAAACTGATCAAAACCATTGGCTATCCCAACTTCTTGTTAGTAACAATGAAGCGGTTAACTATGCAAAAAATACTCAAGCTGCCGTATCAACTCTTATTAACGATTTAGAGACATTACTACGATTAAAAGTCTCGTACGAATATTCAACGTTAACAACACGATTACTGGAAGAAAAACTATTAAAGACTTTACCTGCTCTAGAAGATAAGTTGTATGTCTCACAATTTACCTTAACTGGTTTAATAGACTCTCCACCTAGTAGAAGCTTGGAACAGCAATCTGAATTTAAAAGCCTATCTAATTACATCGCTTTTCGTGAGAGAATTAAAATCGAAAGTAAAAATAAAGAAAAAGACATATTTACCAACAATGTAAAACAAGTGCTTATACAGCAAAACAGCTACTGGCTATCTCAAGCAGAATCAATAAAAAACCATATGTTTATTACCGTGATACTTTTTATCTGTGCCATTGCTGCTTATTTTCATCTTCAATTACGTGAGCGTTTACAGCAAACATTAGCTATAAAACGAGAACTATTTAACTCTGAAAAAGAGAAATCTAAGCTTGCACTCGTTGCCGAACACGCCCATGACGCCATCTTAATTACCGATAAAGATGGGATTTTAACGTGGGCTAACCAAAGCTTTTGCACCCTATCAGGGTATCAATTAAATGAAGTTCTAGGAAAGAAACCGGGAGACATATTACAGGGCGAAAAAACATCACAAGATGACATCAACCGGATCTCTACAGCCATCAAAAACGGGGTTTCTATAGAATCTGAATTAATTAATTATCATAAAAACGGAACCGAATATTGGATAGACATTGCGATCACCCCTACCTTTGATTTAAAAGGATCATTAGAGCAATTTATCGCTGTTGAAAGAGACATAACTAAACGTAAAGCACTTGAAATAGATCTCGCTGATGCCGCAAAACAAGCTGAAGTATCCAATAAAGCAAAATCGACGTTTCTAGCGACAATGAGCCATGAATTGAGAACGCCCTTAAATGGTATTCTTGGCATGGCACAAATTATAGAAAGTAATATTAAAGACCCTGAACAACACAAACAAATCAATGTGTTATTAGAATCTGGTGACCACCTACTCTCCTTACTAAATGATATTCTTGATTTTTCTAAGATTGAACAAAATAAACTCGATCTAAATTGCGACGACTTCAATTTTAAAGACGTCATCAGCCCTATTACCAGTACCTATATACCAATTTGCGAAGACAAAGGACTTAATTTAATTATTAACAATGAAATAGGCCCCAACACCATATTTAAAGGTGATAAACCTCGAATACGACAAATCATTTTTAATCTCATAAGTAACGCGGTGAAATTTACTCATGATGGTGCAATCACTTTATTTTTTAACCACACATTAACTACACAAAAACAAACTGGTATCACCATTCAAATCAAAGACAGTGGTATCGGGATCCGAAAAGAACGTTTAGAGAAAATCTTTAACCCTTTCATTCAAGCTGAATCTTCAACGACTAGGCAGTATGGCGGCACAGGATTAGGACTAGCCATTGTCAAACAACTCGTTGATGTTATGGGAGGAGAGATTTCAGTTAATAGCACAGAAGGAAAAGGGACGACATTTACAATCGTTATCCCGCTTGAAACAAGTATTAAACAAGCCGCTATTGAGAATAAGGATCATTCACCGAAAATTCCCCCTGAAGATCACGAAACACCAAGCAATTTATCAATATTGATTGCTGAAGATAATAAGGTAAATGCATTAGTCGCGAAAATGTTCTGCCAACGCTTAGGGCATCAGGTAACCATTGCTGAAAATGGCCAGATCGCTATTGATATATTAGAAGAGAGTTCGTTTGACCTGATCATCATGGATAACCACATGCCAATCATGGATGGAATAACAGCAACACAAATTATCAGAAATAAATTAAAAATCTCAACCGTCATTTTTGCTTGTACTGCTGATGTTTTCCAAGAAGCGCATGATAATTTCATTGCCGCTGGTGCTAATTATATCTTAACTAAGCCTCTTCAAGAGCAAAGCTTTCTCGATGCTATTAATCATCACAAAACAAAAATTGAACGAAATAAATCCAACCACCAACCAAATACAAATATCATAGAGTTAAAACGATACTCAAAAGATAAAATCATCACGTTAGCCCTTACTGAAGCCGAGTTAACATTAGAACCTCTTATGGGTATTTGTGGCGATGATACTGACGTATTAAATGATTTCTTAACTTCATTCATTGATACCTCAGAAGAGAGTATTACGTCTTTAATCACCGCTTACGACAAAAAAGACATCGATAATATCCGCCTTCATTCGCATTCGATAAAAGGAATGGCAGGAAATTTTGACGCTCATCGCCTTGTAGAAAGTGCTGCTTCTATAGAAAAAGAGGCCAAAATGGGGATTACTCCTAAATTAAATGACATTCAACAACTTATCAATTTATTAGAGGTCAACATTCAACAAGCCACACGTTTAATGGAAAATAATTCTGATAAAAATCAAGATGGTATTAACATTAAATCTTAATCCCATTCAAAGCTGATAACATAATCAATAATTATACTTTTTACAGTACTATTTCATTTTGTAAATGTGAAGTTTATCTCAATTTGAACAGGTCTTCAGATAGGTTCAATTTATTGAACATGGTAAATTAGCGCCAATTATAACTTGGGATATATGCTTGAAAATAAAGAAAGTTTTGATAAAGAAGTTATTTCTCATGTTATTTCAGATAAATTAAGTTTACGAAATCAAGCTCATATTCATATCTCAATTAATGTATCAGTAGACAGCCTAGAGTCAGAATCATTTATTGAATACTGTGAGACCATATTTTCGTTGAATAAAGGGTTCACCTTAGAACTGAATTTCAACAACAAACACTTTGATCTAGAAAAAATACGTACTCATATTAAACGTTTACGTCATGTTGGTGTTCTTTTTACGCTTGATGATTATGGCACAGAATGCGTTAGCTCAGATCCATTATTAGGATTGAATTCTGACTATATTAAAATTGACCGTTCTTTAATTAGTGCTATTAATGATGATTATTTATCTTTTTGCTTCCTACGCTCTCTCTACCATAAGCTAAATAAATTCCTGGGTAATACCGTCATCATAAACGGCATTGAAAACGTCAATCAACTCAATTTAATTCAATCTTTTGGTTCGGTAATATCTCAGGGGTACCACCTCTCGTATCCGTTACCTTTATCTGATATTGATCAGAATTTTAAATCAAAAAAACCACAATTAGAGAATAAACCTAGCTCAATATAATCTACTAGGTATCGATTATAATAATTTTGATCTCCATGCACTTAATACAAAGTATCAAGAATTACTTGATGGCATCAAAAGCCCATCAATCTTATTTACGACCAATCTAATGAAGCACTGTAATTGCCTGTTCATTTTAAGAGATGAGTATGGTGTGGCGATATACAATAATAAAAAACACATAGATTATCTAGAGTGCGATTTGGTTGGTATGCCAGTCGATACAGTCCTTGCTCGCTTTCCCGATTATCAAACTTGTCTACAGCTTGATCAACAACTGCTTAATAAAAAATCCGATAATTTAATATCAAATGAAACGATTTAGTTTAATTTTACTATCTCATGATTAATAATTTTTTGATATTACGCCTATACAAATATTTTCCAAGTACTTATTTTCTATTTTACAAATACGATTTAATTAATCGCCATCTTTAATCAGTTTTCTTACTGATAATTCATTTCCATTTTTTGATTTCAACTCCCTTTCCATCCACCTAAAGTCACTTTTCCCAACAATAAAAGTACAATGTACAAAGCATGATTGAACAAGGTTATTTTCACAAAGGTCCATAAATGACTGCATTGAATTACATATTAACGTTATTTTTTCCATATCGCCCCCACATATTTAATAAATATATAATTGCATATACATTAATATATGAAAAATAAAAAAACACAAAAAAATAAAAAACCAAAAGATCAAATGAGAAATACCCCATATAACCAATTTAATCTAAAAATAATTCAACTATATTATAGACATTTCCAATGTCATATTTGAGAATCATTAGTCGTATAGAACATAGGTTTAAAAATGTCTAATATAACTAAAAATCATCATTTCACATTATTTCTCAACGAGAAGAAAATCATTACGAAAGGGAATAAAGAAATAACATTGAATTCAGTAGAGATAAATATTCTTTATCTTCTGATACAAAACCCAAAAACAATTTTCACAAAAGAGGAGATTCTAGATAAAGCATGGAGCAAAGAGGTTAATTGCTATACTTCAGCTGTGCCCCAAGCTATCTCGTTACTTAGAAAAAAAATGAAACCACATGGATTTGATCCGATAAAAACAATAAAAGGAAGAGGCTATATAGCAGCAGAACCCTACCATAATGAGAAAAGAAAGAAGCACCTATTCCCCTTACTCTTATTACTGTTTACCGTGACATCATTAATTTCATTAGATCAAATAAGCCTCCACTTAGTGGACGAAAAAATACAATCATTTCAGTTCAAACAAGAAATGAAAAATGTGATAATCACATCAACCTCAAAAAAATTAGACCTTTCACAAATTAAAACGAAGAATAACGTTAAATATTTTATAAATAATCAACATGATTTTATTGCGTTATCTGCTTGTAATATACAAAAAAACAAATGCAATAAAATTTATAATAAGATTTATTTTAAAGATAAACACAAAAAATTAAATATAAAAAAAATATTCAATGATGTTAAGTTTGATAAAAAACAAAAGATACCTGTTAATAAATTGAATAGTCCTATATCACTATCAACAGAAATAAACTTAAAATCATTATTCAATGATAAATATCAAGGAAATTTATATATTAATACTGACATAATTAAAATAAATGAAACTAATTACAATACAAAAAAAGTAATATTTGTCAAAGAATCTGGTTATTCTGGAGGGTATAGTTATATATCACAAAGTCATGTGACAGTGATAAAAGATAAAAACATTGAGAAATTTTCTATTGAAAATAAAGACATTAATGATCTGGCTTCAGGGCGATTACAGTTAGGCATAGTAAAAAATGATGACATAACCTATGCTTATCATAGTTTATTTAAAAAGATAGGTCATAACTCTTACAGTTACTTTTACCCTATATCTGAAAACATAGGGTATTTCTTCAATGATGAAATGAATATTTCTTATATTGGCTATTATCATTCATAAAAAAAGCAGCCATAATCGGCTGCTTTTTCTTATACTGCTTTTTTCAGTTGTATATTGTTTTTATTTACGATGCTATTCTCTATATATAGAGATAATTCGTTTTTCTCTTCTTCATTCAAATACAAACCTAATTTCGTTCTACGCCACAGTACATCTTCTGCTTTCTGAGAGAACTCATGTTGTATTAAATAATCAATTTCAGCTTGATATACCCCTTCTGAGAATCTTATTCCCATATCACCTTCACAAGTAATGTTCTCTAATAAAGTCCAAACTAAAGTACCGAATTGATTCACATAGCGAATTGCTGTTTTTTCTGCTAACCATTGATGCTTAGTACAAATATTATTTACTAATTGTTTACGTGGGTAATCAAAATCTCCCCCCGGTAGCGCTACATTTTTGGTCCACGACGTTCCTATCTTCATAAAATATGGGCTTAGCATCTTCATTGCAGTTTCTGCTAATTTTCGGTATGTCGTTAGTTTTCCACCAAAAATAGACAATAACGGTGCTTGGTCTAACTCTTGTTCTAGCTCTAGAGTGTAATCACGAGTAATCGCTTGAGGAGAATCAGATTCATCATCACACAATGGACGCACGCCACTGTAAGTCCACACAACATCATCACGCTGAATTTGGTCAACAAAATGCTGGTTCACTACATCAATTAAATAATTTACTTCATCTTCTGATATTTCTACTTTCCTCGGATCACCTTTATATTCAACATCCGTAGTTCCTATGATAGAGAAGTCTTCCATGTAAGGAATAACAAAAACAATACGATTATCTTTATTTTGTAGAATATAAGCCTGCTCTTCATTATGAATTTTTGGTACGACAATATGGGAACCTTTAACCAAACGAATATTTCGTGGTGATTCATCCTCTAAGCTATCATCAAAAAATTGTTTTACCCATGGACCAGCAGCATTCACTAACGCTTTAGTTTTACGCTCAAAATGTGTGTTCTTTTGTTCATCAAAAATAGTAACATGCCAAATGTTATCAACGCGTGTTGCTTTCTCAACACGACAATAATTTTTTACTTCTGCGCCATTTTTCTCTGCAGACATCGCATTTAAAATCACTAAACGCGCATCATCAACCCAACAATCAGAATATTCGAATCCTTTTCTCATTTCCGGTTTCAGTAAACCAGAAGCAGCTAAATTAACAGAGTGACTTGCAGGAAGAGTCGTACGCTTGCCTAAATTATCGTAAAGGAAAAGACCAGCACGAATCATCCATGCAGGGCGTAAAAATGGACGATGAGGTAAACGAAAACGCATTGGTTTAGCAATATGTGGTGCCTTTGCTAACAAGACTTCACGCTCTGCAAGCGCTTCAGACACTAAACGAAATTCATAATGCTCTAAATAACGCAAACCACCATGGATCAATTTTGAGCTTGCTGATGACGTTGCAGAAGCAAAATCAGATGCCTCATATAAACCGACAGTTAAACCGCGACCAGCGGCATCAGCAGCGATTCCAGCACCATTAATACCACCACCAACTACGATTAAATCTAAAACAGCGCAGGTTGTGTGTGTTTGGTTTCCATTATTCATAGTAGCGACCTCAAATACTCATAATGAGCGAACGAACATTAATTACGATAAAATCACGATAACTTAACTTTCGTTTTGAGTCACTTTATATTTTCGATTTCGAACATTTTGTGTGATGAAGATAAAAAAAATCCCTGATCTTAATCAAGAACAGGGATCGTTTACCGGTAAAAAGTGAGAGCTACTTAGAAATTACCTCATAAGGAATGTCATTATCTTTTAAAATAACCACGATCTCTTCTGGTGGCTCTTGATCCGTAATGATCATTTGTAACTCAGTAATACTACCTAAATTAACCATCGCATTACGACCAAATTTTGTATGGTCAACAGCAAGATAAACGCTTCGACTGTTCTCTATAATTGCTTTTTTCACACGAACTTCGTGATAGTCAAAATCCAGTAATGAACCATCGTAATCAATACCACTGATCCCTAAAATACCAAAATCTAAACGAAATTGCTTAATGAAATCGAGCGTTGCTTCGCCCACAATACCACCATCACGATTACGAACTTCACCACCAGCGAGAATAACCTTAAAGTCAGGGTTAGCCATTAAGATCATAGCTACGTTGATGTTATTGGTAACCACACGTAAATCTTTATGGTTTTTTACCAGTGCTTTTGCAACTGACTCTGGCGTTGTACCAATGTCGATAAACAATGTCGCGCCATCTGGTATATGTTTGGCAAGCGCTTCTGCTATCGTGTCTTTTTCATTTAGCTGCATCACTTTTCGTGTTGTATACGCAGTGTTTACCGAGCTTAATGGAATAGTCGCGCCACCATGATGACGGCGGATTTTATTCTCATCAGCAAGTTCATTTAAATCACGACGAATGGTTTGTGGACTGACTTTGAATTGCTCCACTAAATCTTCGGTACTGACATATCCATGTTGCTGTACTAGGTTTACGATTTCTTGGTGTCTTGATAATTGCTTCACGAATTACTCCCCTAATTTCGATCAATCAAAGACTTATATTTTTATCTGAAATTAGTGTACAAAGAAGCTTATGAAATTGGAAATAATTGCGATGAATATGCGTGATGTATATCAAATAAAGTTCGGAAAAGAAAAAGGAGCGCAATAAATGCACTCCTTTAGCTTATTTAATCATCAGATTATGACTAATTAATCTTCATCATGTAACTCAGCCCATGATTGTGCACATTTTACCGCGCGTTTCCAACCACGGTAGCGTTGGTTACGCTTATCTTCGTCATGATGAGGTTCAAACGAACGGTCAATTACTGCTTTACCCGCTAATTCATCAAGACCACCCCAGAAGCCAACCGCTAAGCCAGCAAGGTAAGCTGCCCCTAATGCCGTTACTTCAGTCACTTGTGGACGATGCACAGCAACATCTAATACATCTGATTGGAATTGCATTAGGAAGTTATTGGCTACCGCCCCACCATCAACTCGAAGTGCTGATAACTTAATGCCTGAATCCGCTTGCATAGCATCAATAACATCACGCGTTTGGTAAGCAATACTCTCTAGCGTTGCACGAATAATATGATTTGAGCCACAGCCGCGCGTTAATCCAACAATCGTGCCGCGAGCATACGCATCCCAATATGGAGCGCCAAGACCAGTAAAGGCAGGAACAACATAAACACCATTTGATGAATCAACTTTAGTTGCAAAGTATTCTGAATCCTTCGCATCTGCCAACAGTTTCATTTCATCACGCAACCATTGAATTGATGCTCCGCCCATAAATACCGCACCTTCAAGTGCGTAAGAGGCTTCACCCCGTGGACCACATGCTAGTGTTGTTAATAGGCCATTGCGAGACGTTACTTTCTCTTTGCCTGTATTCATTAACAGGAAACAACCCGTGCCGTAGGTATTCTTAGCTTGACCTTGTTCAACACACATTTGGCCATAAAGTGCGGCTTGTTGGTCTCCTGCAATACCTGCAATTGGAATACGTGTCCCGCCTTTACCACCAATGTTTGTTTCACCATACACTTCTGATGATGATTTCACTTCAGGCATCATTGAAAGTGGAATATCTAGCTCTTTCAGTAGTTTTTCATCCCACTGAAGCGTATTGATATTAAACACCATGGTACGAGAAGCATTGGTGTAATCCGTAACGTGAACACGTCCTTGCGTCATCTTCCAAACAAGCCACGTATCAACCGTACCAAACAGTAATTTACCGGCCTCAGCGTCTTCACGAGCGCCTTCTACATTATCAAGAATCCACTTAATTTTTGTACCAGAGAAATATGGGTCAACAACTAAACCTGTATTTTCACGAATGTACTCTTCTAAGCCAGCTTCCTTCAGTTCTTCACACGTATCTGCTGTACGACGACATTGCCAAACAATAGCGTTATAGACAGGCTTACCCGTTTCTTTATTCCAAACAATGGTTGTTTCACGTTGGTTCGTAATACCAATTGCAGCAATTTGATCACTTCGAATACCCGTTTTCGCTAAGGTTTCAACTAACGTCGAACTTTGTGTTGCATAGATTTCAAGTGGATCATGCTCAACCCATCCTGCTTGAGGATAAATCTGAGTAAATTCACGCTGAGAAACACTGACAATATTGGCATCGTGGTCAAGAATGACGGCACGAGAGCTGGTAGTTCCTTGGTCAAGTGCAACAATGTATTTTTGCTCAGTCATGATGGAGTCCTTTTGTATATAAAATTCGTAGGGAGATAATTGTTATTTTATTAAACTTCAGCAGTTTTAGTGTCTTCTTCCACATCACACTGATTGGGAATCGTACAACCATGACCTGCTTTTGGCAGATAAGCACCAATCATTTTTGGATACGCCCAACCACCGAAACATGCACCAGCAATTGGCGCTAAAATTGGAACGATAAAGTAAGGAATCTCTTTTGCACCCGTTAATGCATAATCCCAGCCTGCTAAATAAGCAAATAGCTTTGGACCAAAATCACGAGCAGGGTTCATTGCAAAGCCAGTTAAGGGACCAAGAGATCCACCAATAACAGCAATTAATAAACCAATAAGAAGTGGATTCATTGCACCGCGAGCAGCTCCATTGTGCTCATCGCCTAGAGCTAGAATTCCAAACATAAGAACCGCAGTAATGACAAATTCAACCGCAAATGCGCCTAGCATCGATAAAGAGGGATGTGGATAAGTTGAAAAGATACCGGCTGTAGATAGTGCTTCTTTGCTGCTACGTAGGAAACCATTTGCAATTTCATAATCAGAAAATAAGTTACTGTATAAAGCATAGACCAATGCCGCTGAGCAGAAAGCCCCTAATACTTGAGCAATGATATAAGGAATTATTTTTGCTTTATCAAATCCATGAAACGCCGCCAATGCAATGGTTACTGCAGGGTTTAGATGAGCACCAGAAACACCCGCAGTACAATAGATAGCAATCGCAACACCTATGCCCCATATAATACTGACTTCCCACTGGCCAAATTCTGCGCCAGTTAATACTAATGCCGCAACACAGCCAACACCAAAAAAGATCAATAAACCGGCACCGATAAATTCAGCGATGCATTGTCCAAGTAATGTATGTTGTTCATTATTCGCCATGATTCATTCCTTTGTTTCGTTATTTATTATTAAAGTAGGTTTACAGCATTCACGTTAAGCAGTGAGAAATGTACTCTTTTTATTAATAATTGATATGTCAACAGACTCAAAATGAGCATTCGAGCACAATAAATGCGTGTTAGAATATCAAAAAGAAGATCTAGAGCATAAAACAAGCAAACGAACAGGTGTGACCAGGTGTGTTATCTTATTTAAGACAAAGTGAAAAGAGAAGATAATGAGAATATTGAAAGTAATAATTTCAGCCTAAATGCGTGAAGAGCCGATAAATGAATAGGATTGTGGCTTTGAAGTGATTTTACAACACTCAATAATATTTAATACAAACAAAAATGCTCGTTTTAATACATTATGAGTAAAAACGAACACTAACTAAAATAGAACGAATAAAAAATAGCCAACCAAACATGTAAGCCATTTAAAATTATACGTAAGAATTAAAATTGATAGTTAAATTCAATTCTATGGTCACCATCGGAATAATGAGTATCTTCTGTCCAGTTTGCAAAATAACGAACATTTGAACGCTGAGTTATTTGATAACTAATCGCTGCTTCATGAGTTAGAATGGCATCATTATCAATGCCATAAGCATTATCTTTATATTCTTCAGAACCAGAAATGGTACCTAAATACATTGGATTATAGTTAACCCAGATCTTATCGGTAATTTCGATTTTACTGTAAAGGCCAGCCACATAAAACGAGCCATGCAAATCATAACGATCTTGTGCTTGTGCAGCCCCTTTATCTTGAGGATCGTATGCTTCACCCGCTGCTAAACCTAATCCCGCTAAAGGATATAAACTTACAGGCCCCATTTTTGGAAGCGCTTGTATAAAACTATAAGACGCAGAGCCTTGGTTATTATTAAAATTCCAATCGACATCAACCTGAGCACCGCGTCCATTGGTTAAATCAACACTAAAGTTTCGAAAACGCAGTGAGTCAATACTATCATCATTATTTTCTCTTGCTTCTCCATTCCAACCAATCGCTTCACCAGCAATGCCTTTCACCTCAATAATGTTCATACCCATAGTAGTATCACTACCAGTATCATAAGTTTGCCCCATTTTAAGGTTTAATCCTTTATCGGTATAGCCAGCACCTGCTTGTGTATATACCGCCAATGGATCTGACATATCTTGTACATCATCATTGTTTTCTTCAGCCATTGCCGTTGAGCTAAAAGTCAGTGCTCCTAACACTATTACTGTTTTTTTATTCCACATATCCATCGTACTTCTCCACGCAATTTGAAGTACATCCATTTACTCCACGTCAGTTATAAATATTTTTATCATTAGTAAGTGACGATACGCGATGCTTAGTTTCGAGCAAATGGCCCCAAAGTTATATAGATTATAACCAAATCGTTATATTAGATTTCTAGTATTAAACGCCGTACAATTAACGCTAAATTTTAGGCTGTTCATTCCAAATGACACTTTTTAATCAGCATCATATAAACGACAATAGGTAGATCGATTTGCATACATTAGCGCAACTAAAATCCGGTGAATTACAAGGTATCACTCGACTTCAATTAAGTGAAACACTCACTTCGTTTCCACTTGAGATTCTATCTCTTGCTGATTCATTAGAGATCTTAGATTTGTCTAATAATCAATTGACTGACCTGCCTATTGAGATTACTAAACTGACTAAGCTAAAAGTTTTCTTTGCTTCTAATAATCCATTTACTGTCTTCCCAAACACACTCGCCTTGTGTAAAAGCCTTGAAATGATTGGTTTTAAATCATGCCAAATCCAGCATGTCCCTGAGAATGCATTTCCTGAAAAACTACGCTGGCTGATCTTAACGGATAACCAAGTGAACGTATTACCAAACTCTTTAGGTAATTGCCATTTAATGCAAAAACTGGCGTTAGCAGGAAATAAACTAACAGAACTGCCAAAGAATTTATCTCAGTTACATAACCTTGAGTTATTACGGATCTCTGCCAACCAATTAACTGAATGTCCTGAACAACTACTAGATTTACCAAAGCTGGCATGGTTTGCCTTTGCGGGTAACCCTTTTTGTAAATCGGACCTAAAAGTAAAATCAGTACCAAGCATATCGTCTTCTGACTACACATTAGAAAATGTATTAGGGCAAGGTGCATCAGGTGTAATTTCTAAAGCGCGTTGGAATAAAGAACAAACGGATTTTCCACAAGAAATTGCAGTTAAAGTATTTAAAGGTGAAGTCACTAGTGATGGCTACCCTGAAGATGAACTGCAAGCATGCTTAAAAGTCGGAAACCACCCCAGTTTAGTACAGTCATTAGCGCAAGTAAGTGAAGATAACTACTTAGCATTAATAATGAACTTAATCCCTGCTCATTACAAAAATCTTGGATTTCCACCAAGTTTAGAAAGCTGTACGCGTGATACTTTCCCTGAAGGGTTTCGTTTATCATTAGATCACATCAATAAAATGGTGGCAGAAATGCGTAATGTCTTTGAACACCTGCATGATAACCAAGTATGCCATGGCGATTTATACGCACATAACACCTTATTTGATGAAGACGCTAATATGATTTTTGGCGACTTTGGTGCCGCGAGTATGTACCACATGCTAAGTGACTCTCAGCAGCTAAAAATTAGAACTATTGAAGAGCGTGCATTGAATCATTTTGTTGATGATCTAATGAGTGTATGCGTTAAATAATATGTATATCCGCCCTCTATTTCGAAGGCGGCTTATTTGCTATTTAATTAACCAATAACTCTCTTTTTGATTATTGTGTACCAAAGTGTAAATAAGAGGCTCCCGATCTTTTTCCATAATCCAAATAATCGTAATTAGTTCTTCGCAGTGATTAGCCACTCGAAGGTCAAATTTACCAACACCTTGCTCTAAACTTCCTTTAAGTAAACACATATCAAAATCGACTTTTGATAAATCCCCTTGCGCTTGGCTATTATCGCATATTGAAATAAATGCTCGTTTGCTCGATCTTTCTGAAATATCAACATTTATATCAATGTTATAGACAGAATCAAGATTGTTCTCAGCACTAATTTTTAAATCTAAAATCGATTGCTTACTACTCGTGGGGACTTCTGACTCAGAAGCCGAATCATTTGATCCACTAGAACTGCTACTATCACTATTACAAGCAGTAAGCAGACTAAAGCTAGCAACAAAAAGTAATAGATTCATTTTATTCACGATACTATTCATAAGATCTCTCCTTAATCTATATAAGTTTTTCCCGCACTAGGAGTTACATACCAATCTGAAGCTGTTTGTCCTGTTGCATCCTGAGAAAAATCTGCAAATTGAGGATACGCTTCAAGAATGCTGACTGACTCATTTGGATGCTCCCAATTAAGCGGAATTTCAATTGCCCATGGAAGCCCGTTATCTGTCTGGAAGTAAGTACTGTTCGCGGTATTGGTTGTATCATCACTTCGACCAATATAGCCATAATCAAACTTAGAGGTCGGTTTTTTGTTTTTCAGGTGTACTTCTAAATTACGTCCAGGATGGCCACCACTCACTTGTAAGCCATTCTCCCCGTAGTAATAACCTGGAGTCGCAAAAATGAATGGGTCATAAGGCAAGGCTGGCATTTGTCCTTGAGAAATAGGATATTCAAACGGAACGGTAAGTGACCAGTTAGGACGATATTGAGTCCCACAACCAGGTTCAGTTCGGAACATATTACAACCGTCAGCCTCGCCGGACTCGGTAAGAGACCAAAGATCTTCATGAATAATCAAAACGGCATCTAAAGTGCCACTCTCTAACACTGTTGTATTTTGTAATTCTCCATCAATGAATAATTTAACTGAATCAGCCTTTATTTTATCTGGACTAATATTAGGCAAACGTATAGCAAAACCAGAGTGATAAGTACCACCAAGAGCTGCAACTTGCCCTTCAATTTTAAGTTGAATCACTTGGTTATTATGACTAAATTCAGTGTACTTGACGTTCATAAGGACGTCATTCATATCGTAGTCACCGACTTTAGGAAATTGGTCTTCATAAGCGAAAGTGGTGTAGTCAGATCCTACAGGGTAAAGCTCAACGGATACACCTTGGTCTGTAACAGTAACTTGATAATCTTCAACTTCACCTGCACTTACCCCTCCATTTGGACCAACATCATAAGTATGGCTTAAACGAAAACGAGCCCAAGTATCTCCTGCTAGAGCCCAGCTTGGTACTTCAAAATAGAGTTGGTTCTGGCCATCATCTACCCATTCACTGTTAAGAATCATTTCATCATCATTAAACACCCCGTCTTGGTCCCAATCAATCCAAGCACTAAGTACCCCTTCTCCCTCTGCACCTTCAACATCGGCATAAATGAAGCTTGTTTCCTTAATTTCAAGTGGTACAGGAAATGAAATACCATCATCATCATTACTTGAATCTGATGTGTCATCTGAAAGCGGGTACACATAAGCTTCACTTTCTCCATCAACGATCAGACCTAGTTTTAAATCAGAAATACCGTGACGAGCACCAAATGAATCATATAAAGTACCGTAAGTATCGGGAGCATCGCCGTAATCACTATTATCATTTTGTCCCACCGCAGCAAATGCACAGCGGGCACCATCATTTGAATTACTCGATGGTCCATAAGCAAAAAAGGCTGAAGTTGAATTTACATCATCAATATTAATAAGGTATATATACCCATTCCCATTATTACTGAGATAAAGATTACCATCGACATCAAAATATTGAGCACCAAAAGCTAAACTATGACCAACATTATCACTGCTGATAACTTTGTTTAATTGGGTACTTACCCCTGTATTTGGATCAATTTTATAAAGATAACCTGAATTATCAACACTGTAGATAAGTCCATCGTCTGGATGAAAAGCCATATCAAGTATACGAATATTACCAATAGTGCCAGAGTCGGCAACTTTAGTCATAATCAAGTTATCCAAGCCAATTCTAAAAAGTCCTTGATTAACTCTGTAGCCATACCAAGCATTTTCAATGGTCGATACATCACCAACATAAATTGAAGTAGGTCCAACATTTAGGTTAGAGACCGATAATGGCGTTGATACGAAATCGGAACCAATTTTAGTTAAGGTTTTCGCTCCATAATCCCACCCATAAATATAATCATCATGAACGCTATAGCCAATAGCATTAATTTTTCCGCTTCCAACTTCCCAAGATAAAGTGCTATAGCTACCTACATCCAAATTAATGCCATAAGCCACCGGTGTTCCAGAAGGGTTTTGTATCATAAAAGCCTGCCCTGGACAGGAAGCAAATGGAATAGCAGCTTGTACTTGAGCACCGACAGTGAGACTAAATATTGCTATACAAGAAAATAGCTTAAGTTTGTTCATAATGGTCCTTCATTAAATACTCACGTAAAATTAAAAGAGAGCACAACTCATGCCATACCTTTAAGATATTGAAATTATTAAATTTTTAAATGAAACCCATCAATATGATAAATCAGGATTATCTTTTTGAGATGCAAACTGATAATACTATTTTGATAATTAAATTTAATTCAGAAATATAATTAAACGAAAGCGTATTTTAAATTGAATTAAATAATTTGCGCTTATCATTACACCGAGTATAGTTTCTTTAAGTACCTAATAAGCAATTGATATTACTTTAAGCTATCACGAAATCCTGATTAGGCTATAAGTAATCGATATCAGGAGATTTAAAAATGAAACAGCTATTCTTCGGATTTGTATGTGCCGTGCTATTACAGGGTTGCGGCTCAGATAAACATGATGAAGCATTAGGAACCTTAGAGCGAGACCGAGTCACTTTCTCAGCGACTTCAAATGAAATTATCCGAGCCCTACCTATCAAAGAGGGCAGTGAAGTTAAAATTGATTTGTGGCGAGATACGGTTTGGATGATCATTTTCACCATCATTGGTTTATTTGTTGCTTCAAAGCGATTTAAGAAGTCATTGGATTAAATGAAGTAACAGTATTGGCGTTAAAGCACCGTATAGCTACAATTTACAATGTAAAAGATAAAAGCCAGAGCTCTCACTCTGGCTTTTTCTTAATATATAGATCCTTATCTTTGAAAAGGATACACAGAACCAAGCTGCATGATTTGTGTTAACTCATCCAGCGCTGCTCGTGATTCTAATAATAACTGTGGATCCGCAAGATCTTTGTCTTCAATACGATCACGGTAATGCTTATCAGCCCACAGATTTAACGTTGTAAATAGCTGATCGTTCATCAAGGTATGTTGATTAACTGCTTTTTGCTCTGCTTCATTTAACACCACACGGAGACGTAAACACGCTGGCCCACCGCCATTTTGCATGCTCTGTTTTAAATCAAAGGTATGCAACTCATCAATGCCGCGTTTTTGCTCTACTAACTCATTTAGATATGCCCATACTCTTGGATTCTCACGACAATGCTGTGGAAGAATGATCAAGGTAGTTCCATCCGACTTAGTGATTAGCTGACTGTTAAACAGGTAAGTTTCGACCGCATCTTGCACCGACACTTGATCTGTAGGCACTTCAATAACATTAAAGTCAGAACCATAAGTAGCACTTAGATCTAACTTCACTTGTTCTTGATTCAAAAATGCTTGTTGATGACAAAATAAGGTGTTCTTATTACCGACAGCAATAACATCATTATGGAATACACCTTGGTCAATAACATCAGGATTCTGCTGTGCAAACACCGTAAACTTATCACGTAAACCATGCGTTCGTGCAATTGCTTCGCTGGCTTCTAATGTCTGTCGTGCTGGGTACTTTTTCGGTGCTAAATAGCTTTCATCAAACGCACTTTTACCAAACACAAAGAACTCTACACCTTGCTCTCCATATTCATTACAAAAACGCGTATGGTTTGCTGCTCCTTCATCGCCAAAGTAATCACTGTGTGGTAAGGCCTCATGATGAGCGAAGTGTTTTTCATCTGCAAATGTTGCTTTTAAAATATTGCCAGTGACTTCATCTTCAATTGAGCGGTGAAACTTATTAATTAAGTTAGCAGGAGTAAAATGCACCTTGCCATCAGAGGTATCGGCACTTGGAGAGACAGTACCTGCGTTTGCTGTCCACATACTTGAGGCTGAGCTACATGCAGCAAGTAATTGTGGTGAATATTGATGAGATTTTTGTAACACTTCAGCGTCTGAGCCTGAAAAACCTAAACGACGCAGAGTATGAATGTCTGGACGCTCTTGTGGCGCTAATACCCCTTGAGTAAAGCCCATATCATGCAGAGCCTTCATTTTTTCTAGGCCTTGCTTTACTGCTTGTTTTGGGTTCGATGCACCAGATTTATTATTTTTAGAGGCGATGTTCCCTACCGATAAACCGCTGTAGTTATGCGTTGGCCCAACAAGACCATCAAAATTAGCTTCAACTGCTTTCATATGTTCCCTCATAACTGTTCTCTTAATCGCTAACTAAGCTCTTTGGCTTAATCTATTTATTGGGCTGATAGTAGCAAATTAAACTCAGTCAGCAGCATTTGATCTCATCAAATAAGCGCACAATCACAACTTTTATTTAACATTTAGTGACTTTTAATTAACTATTCTCTGTTATCAAATAACTATGCAGATTTTTATTCTAATTATTTTATGTGTATAAAAATCTCTTATTCATCGATAAAAACTATCGAAATGATAGTTGATAATAATTCTCATTTGCATATACTAATAATCATTCGCATTTACTGATGGCTTTATTATTATGATGACTACTAATTCATTCTCACAATCGTTCTCGTTTTCGCAGTTTTCACTGCAGCATAAACGTTTATTACTGCCTATCACGTTATTAGCTTTAGTGGGTGCAGAAGCAACACGAGAGATCACCGTTACGACTTTATCTGATGCTTTTTGGGCGGTATCGACCTACGTAGCTTTCACATTGGTTATTTACCATTACCTATCCAACATCATGGGTAAAACCAACCGCATTACTTCGCTTTATAATAAATCTCGTACCAATCAAGTGGTCTTCTCTTCGTTACTTGGTGCCTTACCGGGCTGTGGTGGCGCTATCGTAGTGACTACGCAATACATCAGCGGTAAAGTAGGTTTTGGCTCAGTCGTCGCGGTATTAACGGCTACCATGGGCGATGCCGCGTTCTTATTAATTGCAGCGCAACCTAAAGTGGGATTTGGTGTAATGGCATTAGGCGTTGTTGTTGGTGCTGTCTCAGGCATTATTGTAAACGCATTACATAAAGACGATTTTTTACGCCCTGAAACTCAAGAAGTCATAAAGCCAAAGCATGATATTCCATGCTTACAAGTAAAAGCGATTAACCTGCAAGGTGCATTTTGGAAGTGGGTACTAGTTCCAGCAACCATCATTGCGGTATTAGGTTCTTTCCAAGTTGATATTAACCAATTACTCCATGTTCCTGAGCACACGATTGAGTGGATTGGTGCAATATTAGCAATTGGCAGCATGATGCTATGGTCATTAACCAAAGAGATCAGTGATTATCAATCTACGGTTTCAGAAGACAATAAATGCATTAGCTCTCACCCTATTCAGAAAGCAGCACAAGATACTAACTTTGTTTCTGCTTGGGTAATTGTCGCTTTCTTAATTTTTGAATTAACAACTTACTTCTCTGGCGTTGATTTACACACGGTATTCCTAGGTTATGGAATGTGGATGCCGCTGATTGGCTTAGCAATTGGTTTACTTCCGGGTTGTGGTCCTCAGATTTTAGTAACTAGCCTGTATTTATCCGGTGCGATGCCGATGTCAGCACAGCTTTCAAATGCAATCTCAAATGATGGTGATGCACTTTTCCCTGCGATTGCATTAGCTCCCAAAGCGGCAATGGTTGCGACCTTCTACTCAGCAGTTCCTGCCTTTGTGGTTGGTTATGGTTACTACTTCTTGTTTGAGATGTAACTTGTTGCTAGATCGTAACAATAACCAAACTTAAATAAGTTAGTGATCAGATAAATGCGAATAAAAAAAGCGACAGTATTATGCTGTCGCCTTTGTTTGATCTACATTACGTAACAGTGATTATTTTGGTTTCTTGCTTAATACCATATCAATATCCGCGGCACTATGACGCTCTGGCACTTGCTCCCACTCTTCGCCCCATCCACGATTGACAATTTTACCGCGCTGTACCGCTTCTCTAGCTTCAAGCATTTTTGCCCAACGAACCACGTTGGTGTAAGAGTCTACTTGTAAAAACTCCGCAGCATCATACAAATTACCTAATACTAGGTTGCCATACCACGGCCAAATCGCCATATCAGCAATACTGTATTCTTCCCCTGCAATGTAAGTATTTTTAGCAAGTTGCTTATCAAGTACATCTAATTGGCGTTTTGCTTCCATGGAAAAGCGGTTAATTGGGTATTCTTGCTTTTCATCAGCATACGCATAGAAATGACCAAAGCCACCACCCAAGAATGGTGCTGAGCCTTGTGCCCAAAATAACCAATTAAAGGTTTGAGTTCTCGCACTGCCCTCTTTTGGTAAAAACTGACCAAATTTCTCAGCCAAATGAACCAAGATAGAAGCCGATTCAAAAACATGAACTTCAGGATCAACAGAGTGATCAACCAAAGCGGGAATTTTTGAATTTGGATTCACATCCACAAAGCCTGATGAAAATTGATCGCTCTCACCAATATTGATTAAGTAGGCATCGTATTCAGCCTCTTTAATGCCTAGTGCCAATAACTCTTCTAATAGAATCGTCACTTTTTGACCATTAGGCGTTGCTAAAGAATAAAGCTGTAGAGAATGCTCTCCTACTGGAAGCTTTTTCTCATGCCTTGCGCCAGATTCTGGGCTATTGATATTTGCCCATTTATTACCGCCATCAGTATCATTAACCCAAATTTGTGGTGGTGTGTATTCTGCAGCCATTGATTAATCCTTATCCATTCGGAGGTAGAGTAACTTGATTACTTATTAATATAGACGACTTTTTAATAGTGCAACGGTTCCTTCTGATTTTTCATAATCAATTGGAAACTCAATTAGCTCATCTTCTGTTTTAAAAAATAAAGAAGGAAAACCACTTCGACCAATTGAGCGAGAAAATGTGATTTCATCTAACAATGCTTGGTTTGTCTCTGGAGATAATAAGTCTAACTCGAAGCGAGTCATATCTAAGCCAATATTTCTAGCACAGTCGAGCAATACGTCATTATCACTTGGATTCTTAGCGTCTAAATAATAAGCGGTTTGGATTGCCTCAAGCATTGCTAATTCAGCACCTTGAGCTCGTGCAGCAAGAATGGCACGGCAAGAGGGATATGTAGAACGACGCGGTGTATTTTTCTCCCAAAAATCATGATTGAAAGAAGTACCCAAATAATTTTCTATTTTTTGCCAATACGATGCTATTTGTACCTGCATCTCTTGCGACATAGGTTCTTTTGAATCTAGCGCTAATCCACCAAGAACATAAACAATATCCACATCATTGGAGATCGCTTGCTTAACCTTTTCCCATACGGGTTTATAGCCCCAACACCATGAACACATTGGATCATAGACGTAATAAAGTATCGCTTTTTCATCTGGCATAATTTAATTCCTTTTAAATAATTACTTTCATCATATGGGATGCATTCCTTAATAGCAAAACATCAAAGAAGGGCATAGAATCGACACCATTCAGATAACGCACTACTGTCATGTTGATGTAGATTATTAAAAGGTTCATTATGTATACATTTTTTGGGGCTTTGGCATTTGTTATATGGGGACTAGTACCTGTCTATTTCCACCAATTGGGAGACATGAGCCCTGCATTAATTCTATCTAACCGTATCTTTTGGTCAGCGGTAATTCTAATTGCTGTTTTTTGCTTTAAACCCAACTTAATAGATAAGAAACAATGCACAGCTAAAAATATCTCTATCGCTTTTGTGGCGGGGATCTTGATGAATTTATCGTGGTTGGGATTTGTGTATGCAACCATCACCAATAATATCATGGCTGCATCATTAGCCTTTTATATTACGCCTGTTTTTGTGTTCTTTATGGGCTTTGTCTTTTTTAAAGAAGAGCTAAAATCACCACAAAAAGTGGCCCTATTTCTGATGGTATTGGCCATTGTGAGTTATGTTTATTTAGATCAGCAATTGCCTGTTTTAAGTTTGGCGATTTCACTCTCTTTTGCTAGTTATATTGCCATCAAAAAACTAATAAAATTAAATACCTTTGGGGCGATTTTCTTTGAGCACATTATCTTTGCTCCTATTGCCTTGTGGTACATCATGACTCACTCTGATGGACTTTCTACACTTAACTGGGCAACTTTAATGGGAGCGGCACCATTGCAACTTATCCCTATTTTATTACTGAGTATTTCGATTCTCAAAACACCACTCAGTAAGATAAGTTTACTTCAATATATTGAGCCAACGTTGCATCTTGCATTAGCAATATGGGTTTATCATGAACCTATTTCTAGCGGTCAAAAGTGCGCATTGATATTGGTCATTCTCTCTATCATGGTTGCTAACATAAAAATGAAGAAGCCAAATAAGCCGAGCCTTGCTAATAAAAGCTGATTGGAAGATAAAAATCCAATTCAAATTCTTCCGTTTCATTTAAAAAATGGTTTTTGTGGTAACGCACGTAGGCTGGTGTCGATCTTAATTTAAAGCCTGACGCCGGCAACCATTTCTCTAATACCGTACTGATTTGTGGTAATAATTGCCCATAAACCCCGTTCAATCGAAACACCGCATGTAATCCTCTGGGGATCACCATTTGATTTACCATACCGCGATATTTCAGTGGTTTATCAATCGCAATACACGCTACATAACGACACTTATTAAGTTCAACCCATGCAGGGTTTGAATGATGTAAGCCAAACTGAGTAGAGAAATCTCGATTCTCTGTATCTGCCCACGCTTTTAATATCAGCCACGCATTTCGAATTGAACGGTTATAGCCATCATGCCTCACATAAGCCGCCAACAGCTCTGAAACTTCTGTGATTTTTGGTTGAGGCAACACTCTATCAGCCACACTTAAATACCCTTTCGCAATTTCAGGATCTTTTAAGTACGGTTTATCTGATATCTGTAAATCGTGTTTTCGCCACTCACCCGGAGACATATCAAAGGTTGATTTAAATGCACGGCTAAATGAAGATAAAGAACTGAAGCCACAGGTATTCGCAATGTCTAATACTGTTGATTTAGTATCAAACATCAGCTGGTTCGCCGCATATTCCATACGAGTTCGACGAATATACTGATGAATCGACTCTCCCACCACTTGTTTAAAGATGCGATGAAAATGCTGCTCTGAGTACGCTGCCACCTCAGCAAGATCTTTTGCCGTAAGCTCTTTACTGATGTCTTGATGTATATAAAACAGAACATCATTAATTCTTGATATGTGTTGTTGGCTCATAAACTCAAAATAGCATAAATGGACATATTTATAAGCATAAACGGACAAACATAATTATGCAACGCCTTGTACTATCAAAGAATAAAATAAATAAGATAATGATGGGAACACATATGGAAATAGCTCACTCACTGCAACAGATCCAATCTTCTTATATCAGAGAGATCTTAGCGGCAGCAACGGACAAGAATGTTATCTCTCTCGCAGGTGGATTACCTGATGAGAAAACGTTCCCAATTGATTTAATGAAGCCAACACTAGAAAGCCTGTCTGATATGCCAGAAGTCTTTCAATACGGTGCAACCGCAGGTTACGGCCCTCTGTTAGAACTACTGACAGAAATGTACCAATTACCAGAAACCCACATGCCAATGATCTGTACGGGCTCTCAACAAGGGTTAGACCTTATTGCGCGAGCTTACATTAACCCAAATGATACAGTGGTGATGGAAGCTCCGAGTTACCTTGGCGCAATGCAAGTTTTTGGTTTAGTTCAAGCCAATATCGCAACCGTATCTCAAACAGATTTTGGTCCTAATCTTGAAGAATTAGAGCAATGCTTTATTCAAGATTCACCAAAAATATTCTATGCCGTGCCTGATTTCCACAACCCAACGGGTGTATGCTGGTCATTAGAAACACGCAAAAAAGTGGCTGAACTGTGTATCAAATACAAAGTCGCTTTCATTGAAGATGCGCCATATCGTGAACTACGCTTTACCGGTGAAGCACTGCCAATGGTTTCCACTTTCTGTCCTGAGGATTCTATCGTACTGCGTTCATTCTCAAAAATTGCCTCTCCGGGTTTACGCATCGGTGCAGTAACAGGCAAAAAAAGCTATTTAGAACCACTGATTAAAGTGAAACAAGGTGCTGATTTACACTCAAGTGTACCTATGCAAGCCCTACTGGTTGGCCTATTAAAACACGCTGATTTTGGTCTGCACATGGAACAAATTCAAGCGCTATACAAAAACCGTTATGATGTTTTATTCGCTGAGCTGAAAAAGCAATTACCTGAAACGTGCGTGCTAAACCCTGTTGATGGCGGCATGTTTATTTGGTTATCTCTACCGGATTGCGACACTTTCGCTCTAGCTAAAACGTTAATTGCTAACGGTGTTGCTGTAGTACCAAGCCCTGTATTTTACCCAAAACCAGAAGGCGCACCCTCTGCACTGCGTTTAAACTTTACTAATGCAAACCCAGAAGAGTTAGTTGAAGCCGTTGGTCGTCTAACGAAAGTATTGAATGAAGCGTTAAGCTAATTCTGTGAAGCGATAACGATAATCATCATAAAATTTATAATTTAAGTGGTATATAAATGAAAATATTCAGTAATTTTGAAAGTGGTAATATCCATGTCGTTGCAGCGAATACGCCTGATGATATTCAGTTAACTATTCCTGCCGATAATCAAACTGAGATCTCTCAATGGTTTCACTTTCGTTTAGAGAGCCAACCTCAACAGCAGCATTCATTTAAAATTTTAGGGTTAGCTAAATCTGCTTATCCTGAAGGTTGGCAAGATTACGATGTGGTTGCTTCTTATGACCGTGAAGAGTGGTTCCGTATTCCAGCTGAATTTGATGGCGATACGCTTAGCTTTAATGTAATGCCAGAGTACCGTTCAATGTATTTTGCATACTTTGCACCTTACTCGTACGATCGTCACCAAGACCTACTTCACGGTGCACAAACGCACCACAGCTGCCAGTTAGAAACGCTTGGTGTGACATTAGATAATAACGACATCAGTATTCTAACGATTGGTGAGCCTGCCGAAGGTAAGAAAAACATCTGGATCACTGGTCGTCAGCATCCGGGTGAGACAATGGCGGAATGGTTCATTGAAGGCTTATTATCACGCCTATTAGATGAAACCGACACGGTTGGCCGTGCCCTACTTGATACAGCTGTTTTCCATATTGTCCCTAACATGAACCCTGATGGCA
The DNA here is from genome assembly GCF_057368585.1 of Aliivibrio thorii. Classification (NCBI taxonomy): domain Bacteria; kingdom Pseudomonadati; phylum Pseudomonadota; class Gammaproteobacteria; order Vibrionales; family Vibrionaceae; genus Aliivibrio; species Aliivibrio thorii. Next base: position 151,326 of record NZ_CM170655.1, read on the forward strand.
GTATCCGTGGTCACTTACGTACCAATGCTATTGGCGTGAACTTAAACCGTGAATGGCAAACACCATCAATGGAAAGATCACCGGAAGTATTCCTTGTTCGTGAGCGTATGCTAGCAACAGGCGTTGATATGTTCTTAGACATTCATGGCGATGAAGCGCTCCCATACAACTTCGTTGCCGGTGGTGAAGGTATTCCTTCTTACAATGAGCGTATTGCTGCTTTAGAGAATACCTTTAAACAAGCTCTATTGACTATCACACCTGAGTTCCAAGACGAGATTGGTTACGACAAAGATGAGCCAGGTACTGCAAACTTAACCGTGGGTTCTAACTGGGTTGGTGAGCAATTCAAATGTCTATCTTATACTGTTGAGATGCCATTTAAAGATCACATTAGCCACGCTGATGAACTGTATGGTTGGTCTCCAGAGCGAAGCATCGCCTTTGGTCAAGATACGCTATCTGCTATTTGGGCTACCGTTGGTAAGTTGTAGTCTCTTTTGATAAAAACTAAAAAAACGCCGTAGATAATACTCTACGGCGTTTTTGTTTAAGGTAATATTACTACTGCTGAACTTTAGATTGAATCTCTGTTCCCGCTTCTCTCAATAAATTAAACGGTGACATTATTACCCCTTTTACGGCTCCTTGAGTGGCTTGCTGTGATAACTCTTCCGTTTTATCGATAATTTGATCGGCTTTTGCCATGATTGGTGGCACTTCTTTTCGCAATCTCTCTGACTCTTTAATCACAGCAGGAATGGTTGTTACTCGGTACCCTTTACTTTCAACAAAAGCTTTAGGAAAAACTTGCTCGCGATAATATTTTAATTCGACCAATACCATTGGGATTGTCTTTTCATTTATAGCGTTCATTACCGTAATCACTTCAGGTAACGACTCCGTACGAATAGACTTTACTTCATCAAGAATAAGAGGAATTTTACTGTCTACCGAAACGACGGTTTGATTTACATCTTTAACCGTATCTTTTACTTCACTCACTAAAGTTAATACTTGAGGAGTCAGGTCTTCAATGTGTTGAGCCAATAATAGCCATTGCTCTATTTCAAGTTTATCCGCGGTTTGATTTACCTCTTCCATAAATTCAGGATAGCGTTCAACCACTGTATTTATTGAATAAGTAAAAGAATAGATGGTGTAACCTAGATAAAAAATTGAAACCGCTAATAAGGCTTGTATTGCTATTCCTAGTCTCGCCATAAGTATTGTCCATAAATAAGTTATGCCTCTACCTTACGACACCTACAGAAACAAATACAACTACTTATCTACATCGTAATTAAGCTAAAGCCAATAAAATACCGCCAACCGTTAAGGCTGCTGATACATACTGACCTGCTGAATAAGAAGTATCATTTTCCTCTTCAATTTTATCAGGATGGTCCATGCCCAATGCTCCATGAGCAAAAGATTCGACTTGCTCAGTCACGTCAGAATTTTCTTGTTTGTTAAATTGATTATCTCTTTCTATCTCTTGTAACGCGTACAATAATGCTTTGCCTTCATTGGATAACGACACCGTATTATCTTGAACCTTAATCGTATTCATTGATGAGGTCGACACAGGGACTGAACTCAAGCTAGCAATAGGCTTTGCGTAAGTATATGCCGTTGATTGAGTTGAGATTCCATTTAACATTTATGACGACTATTCATCTAAATAATGTATCGGAAGCTATGTGTAAAACTTGTGGTAATATCAGCATTTAACGAACAATTTCCGAACTTGATCACTTTTTCTTTGCAAGAAATTTTAGTTTTCACTCTTCGTTACTTGATCTTCCTTTTTAATCCTATTATATTAATCGTGTTTTTACGATTAATCAGTGAGCTGATAATGACAACTCAATGCCAACCGACAAACAAGTGTACCTTTCCAACTTCAGTACAAGATCTGAAACAAGAGAAAGAGTTTGCAGCACTCGCTAAAGCCTTAGCTCACCCTGCTCGTGTTCGTATTCTGAAGATTTTATCAACACTAGAGAAGTCAGGTGGCTGTTTAAACAGTGATTTAGTTTCTGAACTTGGCTTAGCGCAATCAACCGTATCTGAACATTTACGTGTATTAAAGCAAGTTGGCTTTATTACTGCTGAATCGATACCACCAAAAATGTGTTACCGAATTAACCGTGAATGCATTACTCAATTTGATCACTTAACGAATCAAATTTTAATGTAATTCCAACATTGCTAGTTTAAACACCATCACGTTACTTATTTTACTCCTATAATTAGTATAAATGAGAACGTGATTATTTTTAATTACATCAATCGCAATTCGACGATATTCGATTAGTGTAAACCATTAACTAAATGAATAATTTACTAGATAAAACCGTAAGGAGGTTTTATGCAACCTAAGCTCAGTTTTCTTGACCGATATCTAACATTATGGATTTTCCTAGCGATGGCCATCGGCGTTCTTATTGGCGTTCAATTCCCTCAAGTTGCTGGGTGGAATGAATCTATGTCAGTCGGTACAACCAACGTTCCTTTAGCTATTGGTTTGATTTTAATGATGTACCCACCACTGGCAAAGGTGAATTACAACTTACTTGGTCCTGTCATGAAAGACAAAAAAGCCATCACTCTTTCACTTATTATGAATTGGATTATTGGGCCTATTCTGATGTTCATTCTTGCGCTGACATTCTTAGGTGACCACCCAGGTTATATGGTCGGTATTATTCTCATCGGTTTGGCTCGTTGTATCGCGATGGTATTAGTATGGAACGATATTGGCGGTGGCAATAAAGAATATGGTGCCGCATTAGTTGCCATAAACTCTGCATTCCAAATCGTCACTTACAGTGCAATGGCGTGGTTGTTTATCAGCGTTCTACCACCAATCTTTGGCTATGAAAGCATGGTTGTTGATATTTCAATGATGGATATTGCACACAGTGTACTTATCTATTTAGGTATTCCGTTTTTAGCTGGATTTTTAAGCCGTAAGATCTTAGTCGCGAGAAAAGGGGAAGAGTGGTACAACACGGTTTTCATTCCGAAAATCTCACCTATCACCTTGATTGCTCTATTGGGTACGATTGTTCTGATGTTTAGCTTAAAAGGTGAAATGATCCTTGAGCTACCAATGGATGTGGTGCGCATTGCCATTCCACTAACGATCTACTTTGTATTAATGTTCTTCTCTAGCTTCTTTATCGGTAAGAAAATAGGTATTCCTTATGATAAAAATGCATCTATCGCATTCACTTCAACTGGCAATAACTTTGAGTTAGCCATTGCGGTGTCTATTGCGGTATTTGGTTTGAATTCAGACCAAGCATTTGCAGGCGTTATTGGCCCACTCATTGAAGTGCCAGTATTAATTGCATTAGTTAATGTGGCATTGAGAATGAAAGATAAATATGAAGTGAAGGCAACCGCTTAGTTGTGCACAATCTGAATTAAAATAAAAACGGGTCGTTGATATTCTCTATCAACGACCCGTTTGTATATACCAACAATCTTACTTATTCGACGTTAATATTGCGGTCACGTTTATCGTACATATCTGGCGTGGTATGGAAATTACCCGCATAACCCGCTTGTTGTAATTTCTCTCGTACCGCTTTCACTTCTTCTATCGTCACAACCTCTGTGCGATCACCTAAGTAATTACGAATAAAAGAGATTAATTCAGATAATTGAGCATCGGTTAATATGTTTTGAAAACTCACCATCGGCATGAAGTTCCTTTCTTCATTTAGGTAACTTGGTTCAAGTCCTCGAATAACCACCGCAATAGTATTGTATGGGTCTCTGTGCATGATAATACCGTTATTTAACAACGTCGGAGCAATAGGATCTCGCCCTTTACCATCCTCTCCATGACACGCACCACAGGTTGAAACAAATAAAGGATACATATCAGATTGTTTCGCTTGCTCTGTAAACCCTGTCGGTTGCAGCTGCTTCGTACTTGGCGGAATGATATTATTTTCATCTCCCACCAATAGATACGTCGCCATTGCCTCCACATCTTCACGAGTCATAAAGCTGGTGCTATTTTTAACCACATCAGCCATACCACCAAAGGCAGACCCTTTATCTGAATGCCCTGTATGTAAGAAATCAGTCAATGATTTAACATCCCAACGATCTTGATATAACTCACGAGATGAAATATCTGGCGCGTTCCAACCATCAATAATATTACCTTGGAAGATCTTATCCGTTTCTAATGCCTGAGCAATATTACGTGGCGTATGGCACTCTGAACAATGTCCGAGCCCTGCCACTAAATATTTACCACGGGCCCAAATATCTGCATTGTCTTCTGGAGCGTTAGTCGTTAAATCTAACGGCTCTCTATCCATAAATACGATATTCCACCCTAATAGTCCTAAGCGAATATTTGACGGAAACATCATGCTATTGTCGTCATTACGACGTGAAACCGCAGGAATTGATTGCAAGTAATCCCACAATATTTTTACATCGTCTTCTGTCACATATTGATAAGACGTATAAGGCATTGCAGGGTACAGATAGCCATGTTTTCCCTTGCCATCATAAAGTGCTGCTTTGAACTCTTCATAACTGTAATCACCAATCCCTTCGGTATAATGAGGCGTAATATTGGTTGAATACACGGTCCCAAATGGCGTGACAAACGGTAATCCACCCGCAAACGGTTCTCCTCCTTCTGCGCTATGACAAGCAACACAATCCCCTGCATAAGCCAGATATTCACCTTGGGTTAGTTCTTCTTGTGGAATAGCGGACATCTTTTCATCGTAAGCAATACGTTGAGAGGTAATAAACGCTCCTAACGCTAAAATATCGTTGTCACTTAATTGATCTTCAAACGCAGGCATAATGTTGTTCAAACCATAATTAATCGTGTGTTGTATTTCTTCAATACTTCCTCCATGCAACCACACATTATCTGATAAATTTGGTGCCCCAATCGCTTGATTTCCTTTTGCATCGGCACCGTGGCACGCAATACAACTTTTCATAAATGCCGTTTTACCAAGGTCTATTTTGACTGAAGGTGCATTTAGTGGTCGCTGTTGCAAAGAAGCCAAGTAATAAGAAATATTCTGAATGTCCTCTTTAGGAAGAATATTTATCCACCCAGCCATTGCTCCGTAACGTCCTTTTTTAATTGAATGCAAAATAGCTTCATCAGAGCCGCCATATAACCACACATTATCAATTAAATTAGGGAAGTGTTTTTGGCCTTGCCCATTAGCTCGATGACAAGCAGCACAGTGAGTTTGAAATAGCCCTTTGCCAGAAGCCACAATATTAGGTTCGGCAGCGAGTACCGTTAAATCTGTTTTACCCAATTGTGCTATTTGCTCATCCAAGGATTCATTATGTTCTTGCACCGTATCATCACTTTGCTGCCACCCTAACAAGCCTTGCCAGTTACCCAGCCCCGGATATAAAACTAGGAATACCAAAGAACAAGCAAAAGCAACAAAATACCCAACGAACATAATGCGCGGCGGTGGCCCATCGTTTTCATCAATGTCATCAAATGAATCAATGGTTTTATCTTTATCAGCAAGGTGATTGGTTCGCCAATACTTAATCACCACATAGACCATTAAGGCTAAGAAAATAACAGTAAGACTAATGACCCATACATTCCAAAATCCAGTCATAATTATTCTCCCTGATCTTGCATGGTATCAACACCCAAGCTCTGCAAATAACGGATTAACGCTTCACCTTGAGTTTTCCCTACCACTTTAAGTCGAGCACCATCAATGTCTGCATCCGTATAAGGCACACCAAGCGTACGTAGCGCTCGCATTTTTTCAGAAATAGCCTCTCCATCAAGAGTTTGCTCAAACAACCATGGATAGCTTGGCATGATAGAAGTTGGCACCACATTACGAGGGTTCATTAAATGAATCACATGCCATTGATCGGAATACTTACGTCCCATGTTCGTTAAATCAGGACCAGTACGTTTTGAGCCCCATAAATTTGGAAACTCATAAATATCATCGGCTTCTTTATTGGCACGACCATTACGCAGTATTTCGGCTTCTAACGGACGCACCATTTGGGTATGACAAACATGACACCCTTCGCTGATATAAATATCTCGTCCCGCAAGTTCTAGTGCAGTAAGCGGTTTAGCCAAGGATATTTTCTTCAAATCCGAGGCCATAAACACATTAGGAACGACCCAAACTAACAACGAAAAAGAGGCAACAATAACCGTTGAGAGAATTAAAATTAAAACCGATTGGGTAAAGTCTTTACTTAAGATCATGATTTACCCTCCATTGCCGTTGTGGGAACTGAATCTGAGGTAACCGTTTTATACAGATTAAAGACCATCATCAATAAACCGACCACAAAGAACACACCACCAAGGAATCGAACAAACAACCAAGGCGCTTTAAAGTCCATCGCCTCCACAAAACTGTAAGCGAGTGAGCCATTATCAAGTTGGGTAAGCCACATGTACCCTTCACCAATCCCTGCAACCCATAGAGCAATAGCATAAAGAGCAACCCCAATATGAGCGAACCAGAAATGCCATTTTAATAAACGGAGTGACCACAGATCTTCTTTTCCCCACAAGCGAGGAATGAAGTAATAAAATACCGCAATGGCAGACATACCCACCCAACCTAAGGCAGCAGAATGTACATGACCAATGATCCATTCGGTATTATGAGCAACCATGTTAAACCAACGGATCGCCAATAGTGGGCCTTCGAACGTAGCTAGACAGTAATAAAGAATGGCAGAGAAGAAGAACAACATTATGTAGTCTTTCTTCAGTTTTGCTTTGTTAGAAAGTAAGGTCATCGCACTATTGAATGCGCCTGCCCATGATGGGATCCACAAAATCAGCGACATGACGATACCAATATTTTGCACCCACTCTGGTACTGAGGAATAGATCAGATGATGCGTTCCCGCCCAGGTATAAAAGCCCACGAGTCCCCAAAAATGAATGATAGATAAACGGTAGGAATAAATAGGACGTTCTGACACTTTAGGGATGAAGTAGTAGTTCATGGCAATAATGCCCGCAGTTAACAAGAAACCTACTGCATTGTGACCCCACCACCACTGAACAATGGCATCTTGCGCACCTGCATAGACAGAATAAGATTTCCACATCGACACGGGTAATGCCAAATTATTAATAATGAAAATCATTGCGATAACAAGAATAAATGCCCCAAAAAACCAATTGGCAACAAAGATATGGCTGACGGTTCGTTTCGCAATAGTACCGAAAAACAAGACCGCATAGAGCACCCAAACTAAGGCGATTAATATATCAATTGGCCATTCTAACTCTGCGTATTCTTTGGTCGTTGTATATCCTAATGGCAGGGTAATTAGCGCGAGGATTAAAATAAACTGCCAACCCCAGAAGACCATCCAAGACAGACTTTTATTAAATAATTCAATCTTACTTGTTCGTTGAACAATGTAGAGCGAGGTCCCCATTAAAATATTAACGACGAAACCAAAAATAACCCCCGACGTATGCAACGGGCGCAATCGACCAAACTGAAAATATTGAGAATCAAAATTGAGCGATGGCCAATACAGCTGAGCGGCAAGTATCACACCAACGCTCATACCAATGACAGCCCAAATAACCGCAGCAATAATAAAATAGCGTACAACTTTTGTATCGTAATCCCTGATATCTGTCATCGCCTTTACTCCATTTTATCTTTAGACTCAGAACCTAACATCGAGTAATAGTAGGCAATGTCTTTCATGTCTTGATTAGATAAAGTATCTGCTTGCTGCTGCATTAGAATGGCTAACCCACTGGTTCTCTCGCGGGATTTATAATCTTTGAGTGCAGACACAAGGTAAGAAGCACGCTGGCCTCGTAAATTTGGATAGGGGTCAATCAATGCAATGCCATCAGCACCATGACAAGTCATGCATACTTTGGCTTTTTGTTTTCCAATCTCAAACTGATTTGATTCTTCAGCAGAAAGAAAACCACTAAATAAAAAAGCAAAATAAACGACAAACCACTTATTCATATCTAAAACCCTTATGGATCAACAATAATAATAAGCGTAGATTATTTATTTTAAGCGTGCTCAATTTAGGTCGTATAAAATCATAAATATAAGTGCTAAATGTGACTTACTCGTGCACAATTCATCCTCTCACCGGAGACATTCTTACTCCTAAAGAGTTAAATAAACGGGCTATCCCGATCTCTGGTAAGATCATTTATCTACTGATTACCCTTTCATTGATCTAGATTAAACCTTCAATGATGTGTTTTTAACATCAACTGATACCCTAGTCTCTCTGCTTTCTATCGGTGTATGCAATGAAACCTTCTATCGAAAAAGTCTTACTTCAAATCGCATTGGATCTTAGTTCTAATTTATCAAGTGATTTACATTACCAACGTTTGATCTCTTCTATTCATCAAGTGTTTCCCTGTGATGCTAGTGCATTGTTTGTATTAGACCATGATGGTTGCTTAAAACCAGTTGCCGTTCAGGGTTTATCTACCGCCGTATTAGGTCGTTGCTTTCCTCCAAAAGTACACCCAAGATTGCAAGCCATTTTAGAGAGCAAGCACCCTGTTCGATTCGAATCAAACTCAGACCTACCAGATCCCTTTGATGGCTTATTATTGGTTGATGAACATGTCAATATTGAAGTACATGACTGCCTAGGCTGTAGCTTATATGTCGAAGATACTTTAGTGGGTTTACTAACCCTAGATGCATTAGAGGTTGGTGCCTTTAAAAAGATAGATAATATAACCATTGAAACTTTCGCAGCATTAGCCGCTGCAACCCTACATAATAAAGCCTTAATTGAGACGCTTAAAAACAGCAATCAACAACAGAAATCGATCAACCAAGCCTTAATCCAACAAGCCAGAAATCAAAAAGGTGAATTGATTGGGATTAGCCCTCAAATTGAACGATTACGTAATAATATCAAGATAGTATCGCATTCTGATTATGCAGTACTCATCAGTGGTGAAACGGGTTCAGGGAAAGAATTGGTCGCGCATTCAGTCCATGAGCAATCTTCTCGAAGTGACCAAGCAATGATTTATGTAAACTGTGCTGCATTACCAGAGTCTCTCGCAGAAAGTGAGTTATTTGGTCATGTAAAAGGCGCGTTTACTGGTGCAAATAACCATCGAGCGGGCAAGTTTGAATTAGCGGGTAACGGTACGATCTTCTTAGATGAAATCGGTGAATTGCCTTTATTAATTCAAGCCAAATTATTACGTGTTATTCAACAAGGTGAAGTTCAACGTGTTGGCTCCGATAAAAACGTAATGGTGAATGTGCGTATCATCGCCGCAACTAACCGAAATTTAGAGCAAGAAGTAGAAGCTGGACGCTTTAGAGCTGACTTATTCCACCGTTTAAATGTGTTCCCAATAAATGTGCCTCCCCTTCGTGATCGTGACGGTGATATTTCTGTTTTAGCAGGCTATTTATTAGATAAAGTTCGTACCCAATTTAACGTACCTAACCTGCATATTCATCCACGTACATTAACTCATTTAGAGAACAGTCCGTGGTTAGGCAATGTACGAGAGCTTGAACATACGTTAATGCGTGCAGGGCTTCGAGCAATACAAGAAAACGATACCAGTATAACTCTGGCTCACTTTTTAGGAGATGTTGAACACTCTGATGATGCAAAAACGACAACAAGGTTACTACCCAAAGAAAGTAAACCAATGCGTGATTTGGTTGAAAGCTAGGCTCTTTATTACTCAAACTGGTTAAATTTTAACAGTAACAACTATCCTGCCAGAGATTCTATGGAAAAAGAAACTTAATAAGCTATATTTAATAGAAAGGATGATAAAGGAATATAATCAATGAGGTTTGCAAACTACTTACAAAGAATTCGAAGCGAACAAGAGCTAACTCAGCAGTCACTGTTAGAATTATTAATAAATTCTGATGAACAATTTTCTAAACTTGACTTAACAACGTTAAGCCGTTGGGAGAGGGGAGTAACAACACCAAAACTTGAAAAACAAATTATTATCGCCCGATTAATGAATGATGATATAGCTCACCTTTTAGATCCTGAGACTAATCCCTCATCTAATAAAAAGAATAGTTTAGATAAGATTATTAACACTGTAAAAAATTCATATATAAATAATGACCTACCTTTCCATTTAATAAAATTGAATATGTTAGAAAATGAGCCTTTATTATCTAAGAAGTTGCAAGCATTCCATTTACACCACCTTGGTGTAGAGCTCAACGATGCCTTTTTTACAAAAAAAAATGTTTATGTTGATTTATATCTGGGTGAAAAAGAAGAATTGATAGGGCACTTACTCTATGGTTATGTTTCAGTAGAACACGGAATGCCCTCATTAGACCCAAATAAATGTGAATTTATTGAATCCTCTCCAGAACAAGAACAAGAACAAGAAATTGTGCTATATTTCATTTCATCTTACAGCATAATTCCAAAACCCCGCTCTATTATTATATTAACAATGCTAGATATATTACGTAAAAACACCTCCATTAATTCTGTTTGTATCAATTGCCATAATCAAGATGGATTTAATATCTATGATAAAATGACAACAACTGAGGTAATAAAGAAAGGCGAGGAAGTTGAATTTGGTGGCATAAAGCTCTTCGGTAAACGTTACCGCTATGTCCAAATACTTGTGAATATTGAAAGTATATTGGCTTCGAAAATAGTAGCAGATTTAATACCATTTACTTGTAAATACATTGAAAATTTATTACAAGAACAGAAATTAAAAAATGATAGTTAGTAATTTATCTCAAATTACAAATCAAAAAAGCCAATGACTGAAATGACCCAGGGCGACCGCATGAGTGTTTAGTTTTTAGCCATACTATTAAAACCAGCGTTCAATACTGCCTCTAACATAGAAGTATTCATCATGCAGCGTTTCTGCTTTCCGATAATACTGAGTTTAGTTGGGCATATTCAGACTCATATGGCGCAAGCAAGATACGTTTTCTGCGCCATGATCCTTGTATATCTGACACGCATCTTCATTCATACTAACATCAAGTACCCAATGCTCTCTAACCGCATTAGTGCAATATCAATCAGCCTTTGATGGTTCACCCATTTATCGGGATAAAGAAGTACTGACTCGCTGGCTAGGGAACCGAGAAAAGGAACAAGATAACTCTGTTGTCGCACTTTATAATACGATTTCATTACACGGTGGTAATCGCATTATTAGAGCCAGCGGTAAAGTCGGCTTAGTCAGTTATAAGTTGAGGTTGAAAAATTTATTGGATGATTTATATGATTTCTTCCAGACGCTTAAAGCCTCAAAACGTAATGTTGTTGTCATGCTTGTTCCTGAGCATGGTGCAGGTATGCGCGGCGATAAAATGCAGATTGCAGGTATGCGTGAAATCCCATCATCTACGATAGTACACACTCCTGTTGGTATGAAGATCTTTGGTGAAAATATCACTCGCACAGGAGATACGGTTCATATTAATGCTGCATCAAGTTACTTAGTCGTTTCAACATTAGTTAGTCGAATTTTAGAGCAAGATATTTATAGCCAAAAAACGTTTGACCCTAAAGCCTTAACTCAAGGGTTACCAAAAACAAAAATGGTTGCTCAAAACTCAGGGACGACAGTAATGAAATATAACAGCAAACCTTATGTTTCTCTTGATGGCTCAACATGGTCTGAATACCTAACAAAATAATGCGTCATAAAAAAGCCCACGCCCTATATTTAGTATAGGACGTGGGCTTTATTTTATGAAAACAGTACTGATTTAACTACACCAATAATGCACTATTTACTTTAATAATCAGTTTCTTCACAGCTGCTGGCTTACCATTAACCGCAACTAGAGGGCGATGTGGTTGCTTAGGGGTAAAGATAATAAATTCTCCAGCCTCTAACGTTACAAACTGTTCATCTTGAACATCATTACTGAATGCGATGTCTTTCTCTTCAAGGCAATCATCTTCAATCGATAGTAATGGATATTCACTGTAACCAAACGTCTCAGTGCCTTCCAAAATTAATTGAACATCTAGGTATTTATGGTGAATCTCTGAACGACGATGTTTTTTCAATTCCGTTTTATCATTCACAATAAAATAGACTGACTCATCATGTAATGGGTAATTGCCTACCTCTGTATTTTCTATTGTTTGTTCTTTTACTTTTTGAATGATCTCAATGATAACAGGGTGTAATGCAGCCCCTTGAATATCATCACTCCATTTACCTTTAAACACGATAACCTCTTAAGAAACAACCACAATATGTAACTGAAAATAGTAGCATGATAAATTGATTTTTCTTATCTTTCTTCACTTACCACTACATAAAAAAGCAACATAAGTATAAATTACAACAAGGTTAGATATAATCACACTCAATTATCAAAATCATCATTTGAGGAAATTCATGGCAAAGCTCAGTGCAACTTATCTTGTTCGCGTTCATATCGCAAAAGTACTGATTGATCATGCTATGAAGCATTATGGCTTAACTCATTCTGATTTTAATATCCCACCACATTTACTAGATTATCAATTAAAGTTGATGCCATTAAGAGACCTAGAATCTCTACTTTGTAAGATTGAACACTTAACCCAAGACCCTACCTATACCGCAAAGCTAACCAAATCAGATAGCTTGAAAATATTTGGTCCTTTTATACAACTGCTTGCGAGCTCTACCAATTTAGGAATGGCTATAAAGCGTATGAATACGGTGCATAATGCGCTGCAATCAGGCGTGCAAGTAAATATGCTATTGAGTGGCTCTATCGCTAAATGGCGAATACTCACACCAACCTTAATTCCGCAAGCTCGTATTCATGAAAGTATATTAGCTGCTGGCTCTTTCTTACGTTTACTTCAATTATTTCATGGGGATGATTATCAGCCGATAGCCATTCATTTGGCGGGAGGCCCTATTGGTACATTAGGTGAAATAGAAGCCATTTTTAACTGCCCAATTGTATGGAACAGCCCAAATACACAAGTCTGGTTTCCCGTAAAAGACATTACTTGCCCAAGGCAATTTGAATTACCCACACCACAAGTAAAAGCGTTTACTATTGAGCAAGCCATGAGTTATATGCTCATACCTCTTCCTCAAGATATTTTAAAAATTGTATTTGAGCTAACGAAATACTCTCTATTTTTTGGTTATCCAACGCTTAAGTTTGTCGCAGACAAAATGGGCATGCGTCCATTAACTTTACAACGTCGCCTACAAGATCAAAGTATTTCATTTACAGATATTGTTCATCATAGTATTTGTGATGAAGCCATCGCTCTGATGAGTACTAATTTATCAATGTACAATATAGCCCAACGTGTGGGCTATAAAAATACCGCGTCGTTTTCGGTCGCCTTCAAGCGTATGTATGGCGTCACCCCCATCCAATACAGAAGCACGTTAATTACCCCAAACAGAAGCGTTTAAATGCATCATAAAAAGCAAATTATAGATATAACCAAACCTATAATATCGACTAAATACTCTATTAGACCTCATGCTTAGCCTTCATTATTTTCGAAGGTAAATCATTTATGAGTTTAGTCAGTATGCCCTTTGTTGGATCAGGTCAGGATCTCGGGCTACATGTTGTTGCAAGCGTTGTTATGATTGGAAGTATCATTGCACTTGCTTATGGTTTTTGGAAACTTCATGAATTACCAATTAACAAAGCACACAGCAAACAACACCAACAAATAGGACTCATTACCGCCCTCACTTGGATAGGCTTTGTCTGGCATTGGGTTTGGGTATTAGCCGTGATTTGTGCCTTTGTTGATGCAGAAAAAGCATTAATTAAAATTCGCGACATTTGGCATCAACCTACTTCAAAATTACAGGCACAAGCGCCAATAACAGAAGCAACTGCAACGCAATCAACTCAAGAGGAGAACAACAATGCTTGAGGGATTAGCCGTATGGGCTCTGTTTATTTATCTACTTCGAATGGTAGGTATGCCTTGGAATAAATTTACACAGGCTTTTGCTTACATTGGCGGCGGATCTTGGTTGTTATTTGTATGGGCAGGTTTATTAAACTATACCCCAATGGACTTATCTGGTGGTTCTGTCGTTCAATCGCCACACATTCAACTTCGTCCTGCGAGTACTCAGATTAAAGGGACAGTGGAAGCCATTCATATAAAACCGAACCAAGAAGTAACAAAGGGACAATTAGTGTATGAGATTGACGATGAGTTATATCAAATTGCACTCAACAAAGCGGAAGTATCACAAGAAGCCAGCGAAGTGGCGCTTGAAGTCGCTAAACAAAATGTAAAACTAGCGCACCAAGCTATTACTGCTTCAGAAAGTGATATTGTGGTTAGTCAAAAACAAATTGAAGCTAAAAAACAAGATCTAAAATACAAGCAGATCACGCTACAGCGCTACGTAGATCAAAACCGTAAAGTAAAAAATACGATTACTCAAAGCGCATTAGATGAACAAGGAACACTTGTATCTATTGGGCAAATCGATGTTGCCAGTGCTATTGCTCAATTAGACAAAGCAAAACTCGCTAATGAAAAAGCCCTTTTAGATTTAGACAACGCCAAGTTAGGCGTAAAGGCAAAAGAAAGTGAGCTAGCCAGCGCACAAGAAAGTGTCACTCAGGCACAATGGAACTTAGATAATACCAAGGTTTATGCACCTGCAGATGGCTATGTCACCAACTTCATTCTTCGTGAAGGGCAATACGTTGGCGCGGTTCCTCGAATGCAGATGTACACCAACGAGAAATACGTTTTAATGCGAGTTAACCACCAAGCCATTCGTAATGTCAAAGTGGGTCGCCCTGCGGAGTTTTCAAGTGCTGTATATCCTGGAAAAGTCTTTATTGCGGAGGTAGAAGGCATTGTTGAAGCCACAGGAGAGGCACAAGCAAACCTCTTGGGTAGAGAAACGAACGTTCGCCAAACGACAGGATTAAACGTTAATAATAAGCACCACTTTGTGCGTTTAAAACTCGAAGAGGGCGAAGGCTATGATATTCCTGTTGGCTCGGTTGGTTTAGCGTGGATATCAGGTGAAAAACCAATTGGCTTCATGGCCTTTCTAGATGTAATTCGCGGCATTATCATTCGAATGAAATCACAAATTTACTTCTTCTATTCGCTATAAATACTTCCACTTTGCCCTTCTGCTCAACTCTCTCGAGCGGAGGGGCTTTTTAGAGCCCCATCCATTCCATTAATGGCTTATTCTTACTCAACTTATCAATAATCTGCTGCCTCACTTTCTTATGCTGGGGGTCATTAATATAACGCTTATGATAAATAAATTTATAATCTGCTAAGTGCAACTTTACAGGACAAGGATAAATCGCTAAATCTAGCTGTTGTTGCCAACGTTTTGCAAATGATTGAGAAACTAAACCTAGCGATTCACCATGAGAGACGAACATTATTACGCTTGATAATGAAGAAACACTAAGTGCTATTTTCCGTTCTTTTACTGGCTCTTGCGAAATTTGTTCAAACCCACTAAGCCCCTGCCAACGTCCTGAATAAATCACATGTGATTCACGATAATAATCTTCTTTCGTTAATTGTTCTTGAATTCGAGGATGATCTTTTGCACAGACAACAACTAAGGGTTCGGTGTATACATCTTCAATAATGAACGCTGAATCTTTTATAGTGACAACGTCTAATACCAAATCTACTTTTTGTTCTCTAAGGTGTTCAAACATCATTGATTGGCTTCGAGGAGATTCGGAGAAATCGATTTGTTCCATTCCTACTAATGCATGAAGAATAATTTCCGCACAATAAACTGATAATGTATTTTTCTCATTCACTGCATCATTAATAGTATCTAAAGCAAATTGAAATTTGTTCGCTAACGCATGTGCTTTAGACGTTGCCTCTATGCCCCGTCCTTTCTTAATAAATAATTGCTTATCTATCTCAGTTTCAAGACGTTTAATCGCAGCACTCACCGCTGGTTGGGTTAATTCCAGTAACTCTGATGCCTTGGTGTACGACTGGCATTGGTATACCGCCATAAACGTACGAACTAAATTTAGATCCATTACTTTGTTAATACTCACTTTGGACTAATAAAACACCAAAACCAACACTATTCATAAATTGAATTTTGGTAACAGCATAAGTTGACCTTATTTATCTACACTTTACCACTGGTATATTTACTGCGCACTTACTCAATAACAGTAATGTGCGTTGACTCATTAAGATAAATATAAAAGAGCAAATAATGAAAAAAACATTTTTACTAATTTCGCTTCCTCTATTTTCATTATCGTGCGTTGCTGAGGATGCTCCACAAGATATGTCTGATCCGTTAGCGGTTTACACTCAAGCAGGTTTTGGAGTAACAGATAAAGGCATCAACCTTAAAGTAGGTCAAACCTACGATACAGGTAATGCTGACACAACAGCAATGAACGTAATTGAAATAAAAGGCATTGGCGGAGAGCTGCTTAACCTAAGAAATTCAGACGACTACCCATCAGTTGATGATTCTATTGATTCATTTCGTTTTCGTAATTTTAGCGCAAACATGAAGAATGGCAGTGGACATCAAATTGATATGACTTATGACGTAGAGACTGAAACCCTCTCAAGTTCTTATAGCATCATACAAGCCTTACCTAAAATGGGGATGTTTACCTTCTTCCCTCTTGCGGGTGCAGGAGTCACTGTTCAAAACGATCAAACCGGAGCTAACGGATATAGCATCCCTGGCACATTTGCCCTTATTGGTATGTATGCCAAAGCCCAATTAACCGACAAGATTTGGATTAACTACAACCCAATGTACATGTCGGCATTATCAGGCTCTACCGATTATAAAGAAAACAGCTATGGAAAAGGAAACAGCGATATTTTAACTCATGAATTCGCAATATCTTACCAAATTAATCCACGTTCAAATATCCGATACTTCGCCAATTGGAATGAATATACCGACATATCCAAAGGCGATCACCGTATCGAATATAACTACCAATTTTAATCGCAATACCATTTTAATTAAACGTACTCTACATTTTATGGAGATTTTATGAACGTAAAAAAAATCAACGCAAAGAAGTTCGCGCTTAATGCTTGCACACTTGCACTTGGTGCAGCTTCAGCTGTTGCTCACGCTGCAGATCAACCTAACATCGTCGTTATCTTTGGCGATGATGTCGGTTACTGGAACATCAGCGCTTACAACCAAGACATGCTGGGATACTCAACACCAAATATCGATAGTATTGCAAAAGATGGGGTGAAGTTTACTAACTTCTATGCACAACAAAGTTCAACTGCAGGCCGCTCAGCTTTCATCACCGGCCAAATGCCAAAACGAACAGGCTTATCAAAAGTTGGGATGCCTGGTGCACCAGAAGGCATTAGCGAAAAAGATCCAACTATCGCAACACTATTGAAAGATCTTGGTTACGCAACTGGTCAATTTGGTAAAAACCACTTAGGCGACCGTGATGATATGCTTCCTACAAATCACGGCTTTGATGAGTTCTTTGGTAACCTGTATCACCTAAATGCAGAAGAAGAACCTGAAAATGTCGATTATCCTAAAGATCCTGAATTCCGTAAACAATATGGTCCTCGTGGCGTAATTAAGTCGTCTGCGGATGGAAAAATCGAAGATACGGGCCCATTAACTAAAAAGCGTATGGAAACAATCGATACTGAAGTCTTAGGCATGGCTGAAACCTTCATTGAAAAACAAGTAAAAGCAGATAAACCATTCTTTACTTGGATCAATACCACTCGTATGCATAACAATACTCATATTGATGGTAAAGCCCGTGGCAAAACCGGTTTAGGTGATTATGCCGATGGCATGGTTCAACACGATGAACAAGTTGGCCAAGTACTAAAACAAATCAAAGACCTTGGTATTGAAGATAACACGATTGTTATTTACACCACTGATAATGGCCCAATGATCGCAACATGGCCAGATGCAGCAATGACACCATTCCGCAGTGAGAAAAATACGGGCTGGGAAGGCGGTTTCCGTGTACCAGCAATGGTTAAATGGCCAAACCATATCCCTAAAGGCAAAAACATAAATGGCATGATGTCACTAGAAGATTGGATGCCAACACTGCTTGCAGCTGCAGGTAATAATCACGTTAAACAAGACCTTCTAAAAGGCGAACGTATCCAAGGGAAAAAATATAACGTTCATCTAGATGGTTATAACCAATTACCAATGATCACTGGAAAAACAGAAGAAAGTGCTCGTAAAGAGTTTGCTTACTGGAGTGATGATGGTGACTTACTCGCAATCCGTTACGATCGCTGGAAATTCCACTTCATGATTCAAGAACATGAGACAGGATTAGACGTATGGAGATACCCATTCACAAAACTTCGCGTACCTCTGATCTTTGATTTAAAAGTCGACCCACTAGAACGTGGTGACGGCGGTATGGGCTATGACAAATGGATGTATGACCGCTCTTATGTACTTGCACTCGCTAAACGTGAAGCTGGCAAGATCTATAAGTCTTTTGAAAAATTCCCGCCTCGTATGAAAGCCGGCAGTTTTGTTCCAAAAGAAGATTAATCATTTTTAATTGATGATTTGTAATGTGCAGTGGCTCATTTCTGAGCCACTCTCTTTTTAATATATAAGTGATTCTATGTCTTATTCTTCTGTAAAAAATTCAACGTTCTTAGACGTTGTTCCATTAAAAACAGCAACAAAAAACACAGACTATCAACGTCGATTTCACGTAATGTCTAAACCCGGTGGTTCAAAATGTAACCTTGATTGCCAATATTGCTTTTATCTTCATAAGGATGAGTTGCTTCACCAACCAAAACAACCCGTAATGGATGATGCGACTTTAGAAGCCTTTATAAAGAGTTATATTGAGAGTCAAGATGGCCATGAAATAGTCTTCTCATGGCAGGGTGGAGAGCCGACTCTACTCGGTCTCGATTACTTTAGAAAAATTGTTCAGTTGCAACAAAAACACCGCCCTACGGGAGTGAAGATTGAAAACGATTTACAAACCAACGGTATTTTATTGAATGACGAATGGTGTCAATTTTTAAAAGAGCATGGATTTTTGGTCGGTTTATCAATTGATGGTCCAAGAGAGTTGCATGATAAGTATCGTGTGACTCGTAGTGGTAAACCTACTTTTCATTTAGTAATGGCGGCGGTTGAGCGCCTGCAAGCTTATCAAATACCTTTTAACGCTCTGGTTGTCGTAAATCGCCATAACGTAAAACACCCACTCGAGGTTTATCGATTCTTAACAAAAGAGCTTGGTGCTACTTACATTCAGTTCACTCCTTGTGTTGAAGCTAAAGATTTTGCCACTACTGCTCCTCAGTTTTGGAACGAATCAATGACACCAGAAAAAAGCAATGAGTTAGCTAAACCCGGACACCCAATGTCAATCGTCACTGATTGGTCTGTCGATCCAGATGACTGGGGCTCCTTTTTAAATACCGTATTTGTGGAGTGGGTTAATAATGATTTAGGTCGTGTGTTAGTTAACTTATTTGAAACCGCAGTTGCTCAGGTAATGGGTAAAGAATCTCAATTATGTGTGACTGCCGAGTTCTGCGGTAAAGGCCTAGCAATGGAACACAATGGTGATGTATTTAGCTGTGATCATTACGTATACCCTGAATATAAGCTTGGCAATATCAACGAACGTGGCTTAAACGAATTTGCTTTTTCAATCCGGCAGCATGGTTTTGGAATGGCGAAAAGAGACAGTCTTCCTGCCTACTGTAAAGCCTGCCCTTATTTAAATTTATGTTGGGGAGAATGTCCTAAAAATCGACTCATAAAATCTCCTGATGGTGAACTTGGATTGAACTATTTGTGCAGTGGCATTCGCGCTTTCTTCGATGAAAGCCTCCCTATGCTTACCGGATTATCTGTTTTATTAAAAAAGCAGCAAGACGCACTTAACCAATAAATATATGAATACTTCTGGAGTCATTATGCACAAAGCTCAAGATGCGGTTGCCAAATTAATTAATCATGTAAACCAATCGGTTGTTGGCCAAACTCATGTCGTTAAATCTCTGATTATCGGTTTGTTAACCAATGGTCACGTCCTACTTGAAGGCTTACCAGGAACGGCAAAAACACGCTCAATTAAAACGCTAGCACATGCATTAAATGCGTCATTTGGTCGAATTCAATTCACTCCAGACCTACTGCCTTCTGATGTAACGGGTACAGAGGTTTATCAAGAGATCAGTGGCAAACCTCAGCTGCATTTTCAAGCTGGCCCTATTTTTAACAGCATCGTTTTAGCGGATGAAATAAACCGTGCTCCTGCAAAGGTACAAGCAGCATTACTCGAAGCCATGGCTGAAGGCACTATCACAGTCAGTGATACCACCCATACCTTACCTGAACTCTTTATGGTACTCGCAACACAAAACCCAGTAGAGCAAGAAGGAACTTACCCATTACCAGAAGCACAAATGGATCGCTTTATGATGAAAGTAAGTGTGAGTTATCCCGATGATGAGGCCGAAAAAGAAATCATTCGTTTAGTTCGCTATGAAGAAAGTGAGCAAGAGAATCAATTACAAAAAGAAACCGTAACGATTGATCCAAAAACTATTTTAGAAGGACGTAAAGAGCTGCTTTTTATACATGTCTCTGACATTGCAGAAAACTATATCGTCGCTTTAGTCATGGCGACTCGTCATCCTGAGCGCTACCCGCACACCCAACTCGCACGATGGATTGAGGTTGGAGCAAGCCCTCGCGCCTCTATTGCACTAGATAAATGCTCTAGAGCTCACGCGTGGCTAGAAACAAGAGAACATGTACTTCCCGATGATATTAGAGCGGTTGCTCATTCTGTGCTAGGTCACCGTATTAGCCTTAGCTACGATGCGCTTGCTGATGGCATCACAGCTAGAGATGTCGTACAAGTTCTACTAAATAGTGTTGTGATTGGGTAACTATCACCATGAATAATTTGTCTCCTATTCAGACACCTCAAAGCACAGTAGATCCTAGGGTCCACTGTGAATATACTCGCCTTGTAAAACTAAGAGCCCGTATTGATGGCTTCTCTCTTTACCCACATTTGAAAACCAGTCGTCAACTCTCTGGTCGCCATCTTTCAAGTTACCGCGGGAGAGGATTAAATTTTGAAGAATTACGTCATTATAATCTCGGTGATGATATTCGCAACCTCGATTGGAAGGTCACCTTAAGAACCGGTAAACCTCATGTAAGATCGTATACAGAAGAAAAAGATCACAATATTATTCTTTGTGTTGATCAGCGTTCAACCATGTTTTTCTCTTCCGTTAATACCATGAAATCCGTTGTTGCTGCAGAGCTTGCGAGCTTATGTGCATGGCGTGTAATTAAAGAAAGTGACCGTGTGGGACTGTTTCTAATTAAAGACGACAATACACAATGGATGTCACCAAAACGCAGTCAAGCTGATGTATTACATTATCTCAAACAGCTTACTTTCGCTAACCAGCAATTAAGCACAAAAACAAATAGTCCCCACCCTATTTCTTTATCTGACGCCCTTCATGAGCTTAATCGAAGAAAACTCAAAGACAGTGTCATTATTATCTTTAGTGACTGGCTTGGCATGACAGAAAAAGACACCTCATTACTCAAGCATCTTCAAAAAAGTAATGATGTTTTGAGCGTGTTAATTAGCGACCCTATGGAAACCTCTCTTACTTTCAATCCCACCTCAAAATGGGTGTTTAGTGACGGAGCTCATCAGATTAATTTAGAGAAAAAAAGAGACGTAATAAAAGCCAACCAACACCTCCAAACTGAACATCAAAAACGTTGCGATACGTTACGTCATTTAATGGCGATTAAACGCTTACCTTTCATGGAAATTTCAACGTCAGGAACACACATAACTCAATTTACTCATCTACTGAGATCGTAATGACCATGACTCATACCCCTCCAAATACTTATACCTTAAAAGGTATTATTGATGTTCAAGTTCCTGAACCTATCGCTTGGTTTCCTCAGACTCTGGGTTGGCAAATCCTATTCACATTACTCAGTGCTCTTATGCTTTTTGTGATTTATAGAGTAATTAAAATACACCGTAAAAACCGATACCGCCGCCAAGCATTAAGAGGTATTAACGAAATAAACAGTGACCGTCCTTACCAAGCAACTTGCGCGCTTTTTCATTTAATGAAACATATTGCCGTTCATTTAGATAAAGCAAACGCATCTAAATCAGGTGACGATTTATTGCAGTTCTTTGTGTTAACCAAAACGTCTCGCTGTATGCATTTTCATTATGCATTAAGCAAGCGTGCATTAAATGAAATTTGGCTTCCTGAAGCTGAATTCACCCTTGTTCCAGAACAAGCAGAGGTTCTTATTGGTCAATTCAGAGAGTGGGTGATTCACCACTCAATGGAAGAAAAATACAGCTCAAAAAATCAGGTGAAAATTAATGAGTAACTTGTCTTGGTCTAGTATCGAATTTCTATACCCAATGTGGTTATGGTTACTTCCTTTACCTTTACTTATCACGCGTATTACCCCCTCATATCGCACTCAACAGACTGCGATAAAAGTGCCGTTTTTCAATCTACTCGTTGATGCTTTAAAGCTCCCTACATCCGATGAAGCAAGTCGATTGAGCCCTGCCAAATGGCAACGCATCTTACTTTGTCTTTCTTGGGTATTAATCTTACTCGCCTTAACTAAGCCGACTTTATTAGGTCCACCTCAAGTTCGTGAACAAATAGGTCGTGACGTCATGGTGGTCGTCGATTTATCAGGATCAATGGCAGAGAAAGACTTCACCGGCAAAAACGGTCAAAAAGTGAGTCGATTAGATGCAGCCAAAGAAGTCTTAAAAGATTTTGCTAAAACACGAAAAGGCGATCGTCTTGGTTTAATTTTATTTGGTGATGCCGCTTTTATGCAAACACCTTTTACTTCAGACCACCAAGTTTGGCTCGATTTACTTGAGCAAACCCGTGTAAAAATGGCTGGAAAAAGTACCCATCTTGGAGATGCTATTGGCCTAACCATTAAACGATTTGAAGACAGTAAAAAACCGTTACCAACCGATAAATCCCGCGAAAAGGTCGCAATAATCCTCACCGATGGCAATGATACCGACAGCTATGTCCCCCCAATCGACGCTGCAAAAGTAGCGAAAGTGAAAGGAGTACGCATACATATGATTGCAATAGGTGACCCACAAACTGTAGGAGAACAAGCTCTTGATATGGATACTATTAATACTGTTGCTAATGCATCTGGCGGTCAAGCATTTCAAGCGCTAAACCAAAATGAATTACGTAACGCGTACGCTGAAATTGGCAAATTAGAACCACAACTTTATCAAAGCACAACCTACAGAACAAAGCAGAGTATTCATCAATACCCTGTGATGTTTTTAGTCTTAATACATCTGATCTTCTTTGGGTTTATGTCATGTAAACGTGCAAAGCAAAAATCTCATCAATCCAAAGGGGAACATCATGTTTGATTCACTCTCAACACAATGGCTTTTGATAAAACAAGGGGTTGTTCAATTTCATTTTATTCGCCCATTATGGTTGTTATTATTGATTCCTTTTGTTGTGATTATCTATCTAAAATGGCGACAAGAGACGCAAAACGACCAGAAAAATCAACTTCCCGAACATTTACAAAAAGCGTTAGTAGTAGGAAATGAGGGATGGAAACAGCAACTACCTTTAAAATTACTCGCGGTTGTATTATCGCTTACCATACTTATTTGTGCAGGCCCTACATGGCTAAAAGAACTGTCACCTTTTGGAGAAGATAAAGCGCCATTATTAATCGTATTAGATACGAGTGCGTCCATGCTTGAAAAAGACGTATTACCTAATCGATTAACGCGTTCTAAACAAAAGATCCAAAATTTATTAGCGCTACGAGAAGGTGGAAAAACAAGGTTAATCGTTTATTCAGGTACCGCACATATTGCGATGCCATTAACACAAGATTCTGCGGTATTTAAACCGTATCTTGCAGCCATTAGCCCTAAAATAATGCCTGTAGAAGGAAAATCAGCTTACAAAGCATTACCATTAAGCAAACAGCAGTTTTCAACCTTATCTTCTTTACAACAGCCACAAATCACAGGGACGGTTGTATTAATCACTAATGGGGTAACCACACAAGATTATGAACGTTTTGAGGAATACTTTACTTATTCTTCCAACCAATTACTTATTCTTGCTGTGGGTGATGAAAATAGAACCAGTAATTTCCCGTTAAATATGGCTTCTTTAAATGAATTAAAGCGCTTGAGTCATGGAAAAATAATTCAAATCTCAATTGATAACAGCGATGTAAATTGGCTCAATCATCAAATCAAACGTCACATGCAATTAAACAATGATTCCGTTATGCCATGGGAAGATTTAGGTTATTTTCTGCTGTTCCCTGTTTTATTACTCATACTATTATGGTTTAGACGAGGTTGGTTAGTTCAGTGGTGCGCCGCCTTTATTCTTATAGGGAGTCTTGGACTTTATTCACCCTCAACATTGGCTGAAATGGTTCAATCAACAGCAACACACTCTACAGAAAAAGAAAATAACAAGAAAGATATGTGGGATAAAACCACACAATGGTGGATGGATTTATGGCTCACTCCAGATCAACAAGGCCAATGGTATTTCAACAAAAATGACTATATTAAAGCCGCGCAACATTATCAAGACCCATTGCATAAAGGGGTCGCGTTCTATTATGCAGCAGAATACCAACAAGCCTATACGGCATTCATGGCGGGAATTCCAGATCTTCAAACTGCATTAGAAAACACTCAGCAAACAAATAATAACCAAGAGTCTAAAGAAGATTCGAACATCGAGGTTTTATTATTTAATACCGCGAATTCACTTGCCAGACAGAGAGAGTATATTGCTGCTCGGGATTTACTTAGCTCCATTGTGAAGCGCTATCCAAACAACAAGCCTGCTAAACATAACCTGAATCTAATACAAAATATGATTGATGAGATTAACCGCTTAAGTGAAAGCCAAGCCAACACAGGTGAACTTGAGCCATCTCAAGAACTGCCAGAAAACGAACCTCAAACCTCCGACGGTGCTAACGAGCAAGTATTTGAATCTCAGATAAAAAAACAAACTCTCTCTGCGGAACAAATCTTGGCTAATGAGAAAATAGCCGATAAGTGGTTACGTCGAGTAGAAGCTGATCCTAAATATTTTTTACAAAACAAATTCCACCTACAAACGCTTTCTAAAAAAGGAAATGAATAATGCGCCGAGCACACACATCCCTTTTACTTTTACTTATGTTTTTCGTAACCAGTTTTCCTCTTTACGCCAAAGAAGAAGCATTACCAACAATGCAAGAATTGCTAAACAATCATCAAATTACGCTTACGAGTTTTCTAAGCTCGGAAAACGCAAGCTCAGATAAGAAAAGACCGACCATTATTGCGATTAACCAACCTGTTATTCTGACTATTGATATTGCGACGCCTCGATGGTTTACCGATGGAACCGTAATTGAAACCATTTCAATCCCAAACCTTATTGCTCAACAACGTAATTTACAAGCAACCAATTATAGCCAGATGGAAGGTGGGCAAACATGGTCACACCAACGTTGGGAGATCCCTCTATTTCCCCAGCAAACAGGGCAATTTATAGTACCCTCTATAGGTATTAAAATTACGGTTTCGGTAGCTACAGGGAAAAATATTCAAGGCGTTTTATTTACCCAACCTCATCGTTTCTCAGCACAACGACCAACAGTAAAAATGACTGCCCCAGAAGAATGGGTTGTCTCTTCAGACGCCATATTAACTCAAACCTGGGAGATCTTAACTTCAAAAATAACAACAAAAGAATCTGCCAAACCGATTTTTACTGTTGGGGATACAGTAACTCGACAAGTATCATTACAAGCGTCTAATTCTCTGGCAATCCTACTGCCTACCCTAATCCCTATACAACAGGACAAAGCGGTCCTAACTTATACTAATCCCGTACAACTCAAAGACATGAATAACAGAGGAGAACATACTGCACTAAGAAAAGAGTCTGAAACTTATATTCTACAAAATGGTGGGGAAATAACCTTACCAAGCATTATTATGCCTTATTGGAATACAACAACACAGCAGTCAGAAACACTCCTTCTTAAAGGTAAAACTATTCAAGTGAAACACTCTCTGGTTTCTTGGCTAAAGGCTTATTGGGCGTTATTAGCGTTAGCTTTAACCATTATTGTTTTTTTTGTTTTCCTAATAAAAAAGATAACCAACTATTACCAAACAAATCCTTACCCTGATTGGCTATTATTTTTTCAGGCTACCAAGTGCCATTCTTCGCCTGAAATTAGGCTATATCTATACCGTAAGGTCTTTAAGAAAACAGAATTACTAGAACTAAAAAAGTACCAAATCAATAATCAAGAAACATGGAATTCAGACAGTGAAAACGTACAAAAAACAATGCTATCACCCCGTAAGTTATGGCGACTTTGGTTCAAAATAAAGTAACGATTGAAACCGTAGAAATACCCTAACTTCCAGATTTACAGGAAATTTATTAAGCAGAAAAATTAAATAAAAATATTTATAAACAAATTATAAAAGCTAAAAAAACGTTATTAAATCCCCGTGGGCTATCTCTCACTACTCAAGAATTGAACTTATTTACAACCTTAATAATAGTAAGGTTTAAATGTAACTAAATGTATATTTAAATTTAAACCGAGAACCTCTTATGAAAAAAATAATAAGCAATTCTTTAATTATTAGCTTACTTAGTACCTTTGTTCTAAGTGGCTGTAATCAAGAGAAAGCACCTACAGCAGTCACCGCTTCACACCCTAAAGTGAAGTCACTTGTAATTCAATCACAATCAATTACCCCGCACTTGGAGTTTATTGGCCGAACTTCATCAGCACGTAGCGTTGAAATTATTCCTCGCGTTGGCGGAGAACTTAAAGCCATTCATTTTAACGATGGTGACTTTGTAAAAAAAGGCGCACTCTTGTATGAAATTGATTCCCGTCAGTTTCATGCAACTGTTAACTCTGCAGAAGCCTCTTTAGAAAAAGCCAAAGCGACTTTAAAGATGGCATCTAATAATGCAAAACGCGCCGAACAATTAATAAAAGATAAAAGCATTAGTGCTCAGCAATATGACACGGCCATCGCTAATTACACATCAGCAAAAGCTGATATTTCAGAAAAAAAAGCCGCTTTAAAATCCGCTCAACTCGATTTGGAATTCACTCGTATCTACGCTCCTTTCTCCGGTCGTCTTGGATTTTCTCGCTACAAAATTGGAGAGCAAGTGACGGCTTTATTGCCACCAAGTTCAACAATGAAAAACAGCTTGGTTTCATTAACAAAAGTCGATGTGATGAACTTTGATTTTAATGTCGATGAGAAGATTTATCGTCGTATTCGTAATGCTATCGACATTGTAAGAAATAAGAAAAAGAAACTTAATCTTGATATTCGCTTAACGCTATCTGATGGTTCTCTTTATGCTAAAAATGGAAAGATCTCTGCTGTTGGCAATAAAATCGATCCTTCTACCGGATCTATCCACGTTCAAGCTATTTTTGAGAATACCGATTATGGGTTGATGCCTGGAGAGTTTGGGAAAATCAAAATTAGCTTAAAAGAACGCACGGTTAATGGTTTATTGATCCCTCAATCTTCCATTCAGCAAGATCAAGCTGGGGACTACGTCATGCAAATTAATGATACGAATATCATTGAACAACGATACATCATTCTCGGCCAAGCTTATGGTACCAATAAAGCAGTAATTTCAGGATTAAATGAAGGAGACCGCATCGTAACTGAAGGTCTACAAAAAATCCGTTCTGGCATACAAGTTGAAGAATTACCTTCGGCAGAATAATGCAAAATTAGGATATCTATTATGTTAAGTAAATTTTTCATCTATCGACCTAAGTTTGCATTGGTAATCTCACTCGTCATGACGTTAATGGGCTTAATTGCCTTGAAGATTTTACCTATTGCAGAATACCCAGCAATTTCACCTACGGTTATTATTGTAAATACAGTATACCCAGGGGCGAATGCAAGCGTAGTAAAAAAAACCGTAGCACAACCTTTAGAGTCCAAAATTAATGGTGTAGAAGACATGATTTATATGTCGTCGAACATTGGTAATGATGGCAGCTATAGCCTGCGTGTGTATTTTCGTATTGGTGCTGATGGTGATATGGCACAAGTTCGAGTCAATAACTTAGTTTCTCAAGCGACATCAACCTTACCGCCAGAAGTGAAACAAATTGGTGTAACAGTTCGTAAAAAATCATCAGATATCTTGGGCGTTGTAACGTTAAGCTCACCAAAAGGGACTTATGACAGTATTTATCTGTCGAATTATGCCGATCTTAATTTGGTTGAACGTCTAAAACGACTCGAAGGCATGAGTGATATTACGCTGCTAGGTAAGAAGTCTTACTCAATGCGTATCTGGCTGAACCCTAATAAAATGAGTACGTTAAATCTGACCTCTACTGATGTTATAGGAGCCATTAAATCCCAAAATATTCAAGTTGCCGCAGGAAAGATTGGAGGAATGCCTGCTCCTGAGCAACAACAAAATCAATACGTATTGCAAACAAAAGGACGCTTGAGTACGACTGCTGAGTTTGGCGGTATCGTGATCAGAGCAAACAAAGATGGCTCAATCATTCGATTGTCTGATGTTGCTCGTATCGAACTTGGGGCACAAGGATATGAAGCAGATGGACAGCTAAACAACCAACCAGCTGCGGTAATGGCGTTATACCAATTACCCACTGCAAATGCTCTAGATGCTATGAGCAAAGTTAAAGCGGCAATGAAACAATACAGCAAAACATTTCCAGGTGATTTGGAATATAACATTGCGTATGACTCTACCGAATACGTAGAAGCCTCAATTGATGAGGTTTATGAAACACTCATTATTGCGGCATTACTTGTTGCTCTTGTCGTCTACGTTTTCTTGCAAAACTTACGCGCTACCGCTATTCCCATCATCGCGATTCCTGTTTCAATTATTGCGACGTTTGCAGTAATGAACATCATGGGGATGACAATTAACACTATTTCACTTTTTGGTTTAATACTTGCTATAGGGATTGTGGTTGATGATGCGATCATCGTTGTTGAAAACGTAGAACGTATTATTCATGAAAAGCACATGAAACCAATTCCAGCCACCATTGAAGCAATGAAAGAAGTTACAGGACCTGTGCTTGCAACCACATTAATCTTGTTGGCGGTATTTGTTCCTGTTGCTCTCTTGCCTGGTATATCAGGAAAAATGTTCAATCAGTTTGCAGTGACTATTTGTGTCTCTGTATTAATTTCAGCCATTAATGCATTAACTCTGTCTCCTGCATTATGTGGTTTGATTTTAACGGATAAACACAGTGAGCCTGTCGCTCCACTTCGTGCCTTTAACCGAGGTTTTGAAGCTTTAACAAAGAAATATCAATCTCTTGTAGGAATAATGAGTAAACGCTTATTTCTATCCAGCGTTGTATATATGGCGCTGATTGGTACTTTGGCTTATACCTTTAGTACTGTTCCTACCGCATTTGTGCCGAATGAAGATAAAGGAGCGTTCATGGTAGAAATGCGTCTTCCTGATTCTGCATCATTACAACGAACCATTCCAATTCTTCAAGATTACACTCGAGATCTATTAAAAATTGAAGGTGTAGAAGATGTAGTCTCTGTAAGTGGTTTCTCTTTGATTAACATGTCGGCAATACCAAATGCAGGGATGCTTATTATCAAACTAGATAATTGGGACCAACGTAAAGATCCAGCTTTACATCAACAAGCCTTGATGAATAAAGTTCGCCAAATGTTGAATTCAATACCTAATGCTAATGCATTGGTCTTTTCAACTCCTGCAATACGTGGAATGGGCTCTGTCGATGGATTCAACTTTGTTCTGGAGGATAATTTAGGTCGAACACCTCAAGAGCTTGCACGCACCACTCAAGATTTTGTCGCGAAAATAAACCAACTACCAGAAGTCGCTCGTGCCTTCTCTATTTTTAGGGCAAATGTACCGCAACGCTTCATTGATGTTGATCGCGATAAAGCCATTTCAATGGGAATACCGCTGAGTGATATTTTCCAAACACTTCAAGCGCAACTAGGTGGTGCATACATCTCTGATTTCAATATTTACGGGCGTTCTTTTCAAGTAAAAGTACAAGCAGAACAAGAATATCGAGACAGCACTGATGACATCAATAACCTTTATGTAAGAAGTAATACTGGAAAAATGGTCTCGTTAGGAACATTAGTCAAAATCAAACCTATCTTTGGGCCTGATTCACTAATGAACTACAACCTACTCGGCTCTGCAACAATCAATGGCGTTCCTGCACCAGGTTACAGTTCTGGCGATGTCGTCAATGCCATTGAAAAATTAGCGGAGAATGAATTACAAAAAGGGTATTCCTACGAATGGTCTGGTATGACATATCAAGAGCAAGAAGCCGGTAACGCTGCGCCTATCGCATTTGCCTTATCATTATTATTTACTTATCTGTTCTTAGTTGCCCAGTACGAGAGTTGGAGTATTCCAACAGCAGTAATGATGGCTGTACCCATTGCAATACTCGGTGCAATAGCAACTCTATTTGCTCTTGGTCTGCCGTTCGATTTATACGTTCAAATAGGCATTGTTATTCTCATCGGGATGTCGGCCAAGGTCGCCATATTGATTGTAGAGTTTGCCAAGGTATTACGTGAAGAAAAGGGTTACTCAATTATTGACGCGGCAAAAGAAGCAGCCCGATTACGTTTCAGAGCAGTACAAATGACTGCATTTGCCTTTATCTGGGGCGTATTCCCTCTTGTCATTGCTTCTGGTGCGGGGGCTGAATCTCGTCATTCATTGGGCTATGCCGTATTTGGCGGCATGATTTTATCGACCTTAATCGGCACAATATTTACTCCGGTATTCTTTGTTGCGATGCAAACGTTAAGGGAGAAGTTTAATCCAAAGAAAGAGTAAATAAATATTGTCTAAATATCACTTTAAACCTACATGGCTTATCCATGCCTTGTAGGTTTTTTGATTTAATTTTCAACTTTATCAGGCTACATAATGAATATTAAACATCTTATTTTACTGTCTCTTTTATCTTCATCCGTATCTCACGCAGCAAGCACAATAAAAGCGAATACTAAAAAGCTCCCTGATGATCCAACCCGTGTCGTCACTGAATTAGGTTTAACTTATAGCGATAATTACGATACCAGTAGTAATAGCTGGTCATTAACGGGGTCGATAGCCTTTGACCCCGTAAAAAAAATCAATGTGAGAATCAATGATGATGGCAATGAATGGCGTATTGGTGGTTCATGGTTATTTGACCTAGGGATCGTCAATTTTAACTTTGGTAAAAATGAATTCGATAACGGTAATACCCAAAAAAATTACAGTGTTGGCACCTTCATACCACTAAGTTACTTCGGGTTTGAACCGTTAGGCATTCAAATATTTCCTACTATTGGCTATAACTATAATGATGGTGAAGAAGTCTGTGATACAAACTCATCAATGGGTAAATGCTATGAAGCAACCCCAACTTTTGATGACACTTTTATGATGGTATCTACCAACAACCAAAGTGGGTATGCCGGTGCCTTTGCCTTAAAACCATTAACTCAAAAATTCACCTTAATAATGGCTACAGGTGCAGCAAAAGGAACGAATGATTACGATGCATGGTGGCTATTTGGAGGATTGAGTTACAAAATTACAGAGAAACAAACTCTAAGTACATTCACATACATGATCGATAATAACTATGGGCAAGAAGAACGCTTTGGCATCACTTATAAATACACCTTTAATTAACCGCCACTGCCACTGTTTTTATTATTAGCTAAATGTAATCAACGCCCCAAAGCGATAACTATATGATATTGCTGTGGGGCGCTCCATAGGGAAATCACATGGACACATTACGTATTTACTCATTTAAAACCATAACAAGTTCACATAAACGAAATGGACATATCTCGCTAAAAACACTATCTACATGGAACAAACGAATACCCAATATCGAAGCGGTTTACTTTCAATGTAAAAAACAACATCATTTACTTCCATTGAAATAAATATTTATTTTACAAAAAGTTAAATATTTAGAAATATACAATTATGGGTATCTATTATTTAAGTGCCAATAACTTTAACTAGAAAGCGTCTCTTTAATTTCATCCGAACTAAAACCATGAGAATAAAGATAGGCATAGGCTTTGCTCTTATCTTTTGAATTACTTAAATCAAAGCGTTTTTTATCTAACCTTACTTGGCAGTTTTCATAGAAATCAATCGAACCGTCCATCTCTAGTTTTTCAATTTCTTCATCAAAAGTAGAGATATCGATCAGTTTTTGTTTTAGCTCCCGCTTGATAACAGATTTACCTTTAAGCTTACGAGCGAGCTTCTCTATCTCTTTAACCAGATCGGCTTTATCTGCTTTAATTTGCATTTTAGACAGTAGCATAGAAGCCACAGGATGAGACTTTATCGCTTCACGAACATCAGACGATTTAAAGCCATACTTAGTTAGCGTGGTGTACAGTTTATCACTTGATAATGAGTCTAAATTCATATTAGCCAAACGATTATTAAGTAATGTTATCTCGCACACCTCATCACGGTTAGCGACGTATGAAATAGCCTCATTGATTACCGATTCATTAATCCCTTTCTCTCTTAACTTCGACAAAATAAACTGACTGCCTTTCTCGCCACTAAATGCCATTTCTACAAAGTTAATCGCAAAGTTTTTATCTGATTTTAGATAACCACGCCCGATGAGATCTTCAAGAACAGTATCAATCCACTCTTGATTATCCGTTTTAGCTACAAGCTTTTTTCTTAACTCATCGATAGTTCTGTCTTTGGCTTCAAGATGATAAAAAGCACTGCCGTATACATTATCAATGGTTTTTGCGGGTTTAACGGGACGTTGACTGAACATAAGAACCTCGGGTAATTAGACACACACTCTCGAATCTAACGCATATAATCAGTAGATGCTATAGACGCATTAAATAACCTTTATTTCTAGGGATATCTCACCTGCTTTGCAACAATACTAGCCAAGGTCTCTATCCCTTTTTTCCATTTATCATTATCTCTATAAGAAGCAAAACTAATACGGATACAATGTTTAAATTGATCTTGAGTACAAAACATCGTTCCTGGTAATACACTAATTTTTTGACTTAATGCTTGTTGATATATCTCGGTGCCATCCGTACCCAAAGGTAAGGTTAACCAGCATAAAAAACCACCCTCTGGTTGAGAGAGATAATAACGCTGCTTTAGATGTGGGTAACTATCCAGAGCTTCAGTTAATAGCAGGTATACCCGTTTTTGATTACTCTTATAACTGCGCTGCGCTCTATGCACATGTTGTTTATATTTGCCTTTTTTGAGGAAATCACTTACCGCTGACTGGATAAGATTTACACTTCCCATATTTTCTGACATCAAACGTTTTTCTACTTGTGCTTGATATTTCCCAGCTAAGATCCAACCAATCCTTAAGCGTGAATCAAGAGTTTTAGATAATGAATTGCAATAAATTACTCTATCTTCAGTATCTAACTCTTTAAAGGTTTTTGGTGCACTCTCATAAGACAAACCACCAAATACATCTTCTTCAATAAAAGGGATCCCTGTTGTTACTTTTAATAACGCTTTTCGAGCAGATTCTGATTGCGTATAACCCGTCGGATTATTATAAGTAGGGTTGATTAAAATCGCTTTTATGTCCCACTTTTTTATTGCCTGTTCGACCGCTGTAATGTCTAAACCGTAACTAAAATGATTAGGGATCTCGATGACTTTTAACCCTAAAGATTCAAGTAGAAGTAAGGAACCGAAATAACAGGGGGAGTCGACCAAAACAATATCCCCAGCTTTTGTTAACGCCTGTAAACTTAAACTAATGGCCTGCTGAGCGCCATGTGTAATTAACACTTCATTTGTCGATACAGAAATACCCAGATCCTGAGTTATGTTTGCCACATATTTAAGTAACGATGAATTTCCCGGAGGCATTTGATAGCAGCTTGGAATATTCGATTGTTGGCGACTATGCCGCCCTATCTCTGCATATAACGTTCGTATCGCAGGAAAGTCAATATCGGGATGAGCTGACCCCATAGATAGTAATTGATGCTCATTTGGTTGACTCAAAATGGATTTACTAAGGGATAATAAATCGATATTCGATGGTGAACTTGATGTCTTAGCCTGAAACTCTCGGTGAAAATTAATATTTGCAACGGTATAGCCAGAGCGATCATGAGCGATCAATATTTGTTTTGCTTCTAGCTCCTCGTAAGCTCGTATAACCGTATTTTTCCCTACCAATAACGTGTCACTAAGTTCTCGAATAGAAGGTAATTTATCTCCCGCAAGATACAGTCCTTTCTCAATACCCTGCTGGATATGTTTTTTCACTTGTTGGTATTTTTTCACTATTCATCCCTTAATTATCCACCTCGAATCTGTACCCAATAAAATAAAGAAAACTGTCTCTTATATCAATAGCTGTACCTAGCTAAAGTACGCTAAAGACAAAACATAAACAGGAATTATTATGCTTACTAAATACGTGCCTTTTATCTTCGTCGCTTTATGGAGTTCTGGTTTTATTGGCGCTCAATATGGGTTGCAGTTTGCAGAACCCGCTACCTTTTTACTTATTCGTATGCTAGCAAATATTGGCGTTTTTATTATTCTATTGCTTATCTTCAAATCTCAACTGCCAACAGGTAAGGATGTTATTCATTCTCTCATTGCTGGCATCTTAATTCACGGGTTCTATTTAGGGGGTACTTATCAAGCAATTTCCCTTGGTATGTCGTCAGGACTATGTGCTTTGCTTGTCGGGGTTCAACCTATTCTTACCGCTGTGTTATTGGTTAATTTTGGGAAACAACGTTTACTTCCCCTACAGTGGCTAGGTCTATTTGTCGGTTTGGTTGGAATTACGTTAGTACTGCAAGGCAACATAGAGTGGCGAGATACTAGTAATAAATATGCAGCATATTCTTTTGCATTTATCGCTCTCATTGGTATTACATTAGGAACGTTATATCAAAAAAGATACTGCCAAAATGTAAATCTCATTGGTAGCATGGTTTGGCAATATTGTGCGGCTGCATTTGTTTTCTTACCAGTTGCTTTACTCAATGAAACCATGGCAGTAACATGGAATGCCGAGTTTATTTTTGGTGTTATGTGGCTAGTCTTGGTTGTCTCAGTTAGCGCGATTTTATTACTGCTTTATATGATTAAAAAAGGCGATTCTTCAAGCGTGGCTTCTACTTTTTATCTCATCCCACCAATGACCGCATTTCAAGCATGGATTATCTTTGGTGAACATTTTGATACCCAAGGTGCAGTAGGGTTTACTCTTGCAGCGATTGCGGTTTATTTAGTAATAAGAAAGCCAAAATCACGTCTAGTTACCGCCGTAAAATAAAGGATTAATTCACTTCTCGTCTTAATCTCGTCACTTCATTTGCTTTATTTAATGCGCCTAACATCTGATTAAGGCGCAATTGAGTAATGTTAGAAGGACGGCGGCTAAAAGGCACTAATTCAGTACGCTTTATTGGAACAAACTCCAATGCTTCTTTTCGATATATGAAGTAGCTACTCGTAATCGCCTCTAGCGATACATAACCAAATCTTTCATGTGTTTTGCGTACTCGCTGCTCAAATCTTTCCATAACTAAAAACCGACGTCCCATAATAAAATACCTAGAGATAAAAAGAACATAATCCATGTTATCTCACCGGCAAACACATGTTGTTAGCATCTGAGTTCAAAATAATTTCAAAATGCTAAGTTGTGCATTGAACTTTCTTTAATGAACTTATCGTGGTATTTCTAATCAATAATATATTACAAGCTTTAAAATCGATAAGGTATAGGATGCTCCCTCTTGTTCATGTAAAAAACGTCTCAAAATGCTATTCAAATTCCAATCAAAATCAACAGGCTCTGAGTGATATAAACTTCAACCTGCAAGCCGGACAAGTTCTTGGACTGCTTGGTCATAATGGTGCTGGAAAATCGACCTTAATTAACTCTCTATTAGGTACTCATAGGTATCAAGGTGAGATCAGCATTAATGGTTTACACCCTATAGACCAACATGCTGAACTGATGCAACATTTAGCCTATATCTCGGACGTTAATGTTTTACCTGAATGGATGAGTGTAAAACAGTTATTGAAATACACATCAGGGATCCACCCGAGTTTTAATATCGATAAAGCAAGATCCGTGTTGAGCAATACGAACATCACACTTAATAGAAAAATTAAAACACTATCTAAAGGAATGAAAGTTCAAGTTCATTTAGCCATTGTTATTGCAACTGACACTAAAGTTCTTATCTTAGATGAACCAACATTAGGGCTAGATCTATTATATAGAGATACGTTTTATCAGCATTTAGTCACTTGGTTTAATGCCGGTGAGCGATGTCTGATTATTGCCAGTCATGAAGTTTCTGAAATTGAGCACTTGCTAACCGATGTTCTGATATTAAAACAAGGAAAAGTCGTCAAACAAGAGAAAATGAACAATATACCAAAAGGCACTTTAGCTGAACTCTTTATCGCACTACAAAAGGAATCAATTTAATGCGCCCTGCACTATTTATGCTTGAAAAAGAACTAATTGAACACAAAACGGTTACTCGTGTCCCTTTGTTTATTCTTCTTTGTGGTGTTCTGCTTTTTATTAGCTTGATGATGAACACAAACCTACAAGATAACTTATTCATCTCAGTACAAACTCAAGGCAACATTACGCCTTTTTCTACTGGGTTTTCTAACGATTTACAAATGATGCTAAATTTCATAGCAGGGATTTTATCTTTAGCGTTAACAACAACCTACCTATCAAAAACATTACGTAAAGAGCGTAAAGAGGGCAGCACTGCATTTTGGCGAAGTATGCCGATATCAAGCCAATATACCCATGCGATAAAATTATGTTTTGGCTTAATTGTTATCCCACTTATCTTTTCATTATTAGTATTAATTGCCAATTTATTTTTCTGGATAATTAGCATATCTAGCGACACCGTATTAGTCTTACTTCATGGACATACCTCATTTTTGTCTATTGTTATTAATTGGCTACAATTCATAGGCCGCATGCTACTAGTCAGTCTTGTTATGCTGCCAATTGCTGGATTGATTCTTGCTATTTCTCAGGAAAATAACTCACCATTAATCGTTCTTTTCCTTGGCGGATATGCACTAAAGTTATTATCTACATGGGTCTTAAATTGGGATGGTATTGCGATATTTCTTACGCACATTTACCAAATACCAACGACTATTTTATTGTCTAATACTCCCCTAATAAGTTTCGTAAATGCTGGTATAGGGTTTCTCAGTCTCTACTCTTTAATTGGTGTGATCGCATTATTTGCTAGTATTTCTCTTTATCGTACGACTGAAATGTCATGGCAGTCACTGAACCCAAGCTGGATATTTAAAAAATAATTGACCTACAAAAAAAAGGAGTTCTCATCAGCACTCCCTTTTTCTTTTCACAAAATTCACTTCGAAATCTGTTTATACCAATCACAGTAAGTAAATAATCGGAAATAGCACAGGGAAAATGCTTGAGAACAAGACAGCACTTTTCGACAAATAGCTTCGATAAGTAGTTATTCTACAATCAAACATTTCAACGCAATTATCGAGCATTTTAACCTCCTAGGATGATCAGTTATTTACTACGATTGGTATTACATTCTCTGACTGACTATTGAAGTAAACTCACTTAGATGCATCGGTTTAAAGTATAAAAAACCTTGATGTGACGAGATATTTAAGTCATTCAAAATCTGTTGTTGATTTTTATTTTCAACCCCTTCAGCCACGAGTTTTATATCCAGATTATTAGCAAGTAAGATAATATTTTCGAGTATTTTTAGTGATTGCTTATTCGTCTCAATATCATCAATAAATGATTTATCAATCTTAACAAAATCAAACTGGTAGTAGTTTAAATATTGCAATGATGAATACCCTGTTCCATAGTCATCTAATGCAAATTTAACCCCTATGTCTCTGAATTTTTGCATATATTGAATGATTTTATATCTGTCTTCAAATTCAGTCGATTCTGTAAACTCTAAGATCAGCGTAAACTTCTCAGACAACTGCTTGCATAAGTCATATATTTCATCATCATAGAGACAACCTTCTGTTAAGTTAACACTGATCCTTAACTCATTTTTAGCCGTATTTTGATAATACTCTCTCAATTGTCTTAACAATGATTTCGTCATCTCATTCATCAAGCCAAGTTTCTCTATCTTAGGGATAAACTCGAATGGTAGAATAATCGTACCTTTTTCTGTTATCCAACGGGCAAGAACCTCACCACCGACGATTTGCTCTTTACTATCCACAACGGGTTGAACAAACGGTTGAATACAATGGGTTTTTATTGCTTTTTTTAATTTAAAATATTCTTTATCACATAAGACACTTCTTGTTGATAGAATTTTTAACAACGCTAATACTAACAGCGAAATAACAATTATCAGGCGATGGTCAATCAAATAAGATTGAATAGAAGCCCACACATCGTATTGAAGTAAAATTAAAAAATCATATTTACTTGATGGATACCTCTCTCCACCACTTAAAGCGTGCAATCCAAACTGATTCTCTTTTGAGATCGTATATTCGCGATTAGATAAGGTTACGCTTCCTACTCCACTCTTATCTAAATGAAACGGAATACCCTTCATGAAAAATTGAATACCATTTTCTTCATCATAACGATGATAATAAGAGATGCTTGGTAAGCCTGTTAGTGTATTTTCCTCCTTTATATGAATCTCTTTTTCTGGCGTTGTTTTTTTAGATATATTTAAGCCAACAATAGAGCTGCAATAATATTTTCCATCTCTAATAACCGAAATGCTGTTGATCGTCGGACTCAACGCCACAATTTTTTGTAAGGGAAGCATCATGTCTTGGCAACTTTTGTTTTTTAAGTAACTCAGTTCCGCAACCGTATTTTTTGCTTTATCAAATTTGGATTCAATTTTGGCTACCGTACCTTCGACATTCTGCTCTACATATTTTTTATAGTCAGCAAAAATTACATATTTAGAAACCATAAATATAATGAAAGTACAGACTATGTATCTATTAGCAATAAACTTCATTTATTTTACACCTTCAAGTACAGTCACTCTGTTTTTTCCAGAATGTTTTGATTGATACAAGGCTGTATCAGCCATCTTAAGTGCCTTTTTAAAAGATGACGCTTTACCTGTCGTCGCGCCAATCGACACTGTTACTTTCATTCCCGCAATGGTTCCAGCTGCAATGGAATACCTAATCGCTTCAGTACGATTTATTAAGCCAGAATGTGAGATATTATTTAATACAATAACAAACTCCTCCCCGCCCCAGCGGATAGCTAAATCCTTACTTCTTACGTTTTTTTGCAACCGCCTACACACTTCTTTAATCACCAAATCTCCCTTAAAATGGCCAAATTGATCATTAATCGATTTAAAATTATCAATATCAACAATAATTACTGATTTTCCTGACGTTCGATTTAATTTCACTTCATGAAAATCACGACGATACAAACCCGTCATTTGATCAATAGTAAAATAATTAATCAACCGAAATAATGCGATTTCAAGTAAGCAGAAGAGACTTGTCATAAATAAAGAAAACACAGCACTAATTAATAAAATGTTTTTCACATTTATTGACAGTGTTAACTCTCCATCTATTGGTGTGCAAGGTATCTCAATTGTTTCTTCTGATCCCAGAGAAGTACCCGAACCGTCACTATAATCTAAAAAACTGTTTCTCTTTTCATTAAATGTTTCTAGCCAATGAGTAAACATTGACGCTTTAACATCAAGGACAAACATCGCGCTAATTTCTTTATTGACATAAATAGGATAAAAAACACTTCTTATTTTTTTCTCTGAAAACTGCTCTATATATGGTTCTGTTAATTTTAAATCACACTGCGTAAACGCTTGATAAGTTGTCGGCATGTTTTCATTGCTTAATATTCGGGTTATTCCATTCTTATCAAAACCAAATTCAGAATTTAGAGACAAATGCACTTCATGTAACGGCTTAAAATGAGCCGTATTCGCATTTGATTCTGATTGTTGTAATACTGCGATGCTCCAATAATCATCACCGATATAGCGCTTAATTTCGGTTTCTAACAAGTTAATCCCTGATGATAATCTCTTCACCCTGCTGTCTTGATTAACGATGATAGAAACCATATCAATGGTATAAGTGCCTTGAGGTAATAGCACTGTTTTTGTATTTAAATAAAAAGGAGTAACCTTTCTTATCGTGTCATACAGTTTAGTTATTTTCTCATGGAATTCCATATTAAAAGAATTCGCTTCTAAACGGTTATATTGGTATAACCAATAAAAAGACAATAAAAACATACATAATAAAAACTTCAGATATACGTACTTAATATTAAATTTATTCTTCGCCATATTCATTCTTATGTATGGTGACTTGATTACGCCCCGAATTTTTTGATTGATAGAGCGCTGTATCTGCTCGCTGTATTGCATCAATCATTAATTCTGATTTCTTTTGCTCTACACCGCCTAAAGAGATAGTAATAACCATATTCTCTATTAATTCAGACTCTATACATAGACGCAATGTTTCTGCCTTTTTAGCAAAATCAGCTCGATTCATATCGAAGAAAATAATGACGAACTCTTCTCCTCCCCAACGAATAGCAATATCTTCAGTACGAATATTATTACGAAGACGCTGAGTAACCAGCTTTATCACCTTATCACCAACATCATGCCCATGGGCGTCATTTACATGCTTAAAGCTATCAATATCAACCATTAATATGTGAGTATTTTCTAGTTGCTCTAACTCTAAATCATAATAATCTCTGCGATAAAACATCGTCATACGATCGCAACATCTTGCTATTTCAAATTTTAAGTAACAAGAATATAAAGCAAATGCAATAACAAATATCATTACTGTGATACATAGGCTGACCAAGAGTATGCCAATAATATTGATACTTACATGGTGGTTTATATCATTTGTCGTGTATGGCAACTTAATATTAAAGGTAAACCATGCTAACCCAGCATGATTATTAATAAATATCCATTGGCTTTCATTAAACTTTTCAACAATACAATCATTTAACCCTTCTTTAAGATCAACGATAATAAGAGACACTAATCTAGTATCTAAATAAACAGGATAAATAATTGAATTTATTCTTTCATTCGTCCATTGCTCTTTATAAACTTCAGTAACTCTAATATCATCTTCATGAAAGCCTTTGTATCTTTCTTCTATGTTTTCTAATTTTACAATACGGTCTAACATCAAAGAGTCATGTAATGATTTATCATTAAAATAGACATAATTATCTCTTAATGGTTTGAAATAAGAGTTACCTGTATTTTGGTCATGCAATTTTTCAATAACTGCTATTGTCCATAAATACTTGTTATCAATAACTTCTGATAAGCTTTGATATAACAATGTTATCGCAGGTGACAATACCTTCACTGTTCCTGTTTTATTCACGATTATTCCGACATTGTTAATGTCGTGAATACCTTCATTAAGTTGAATTTCATTTGCATTAATATAATAACCATGAAAACGCTTCGTGATATCAATGATTTCTTGATATTTAATACTTATTCTCTTTTCTAAAAGAGGAACAGATAAGATATTATAATATAATAAAGAAAGAAAACCCCTGTTAGAAGAACAGAAAACGCCCCCACTTTATAGTATTTAAATAAACCAATTTTATTCATTAGATAACTTATACATTATTTTTAATGCAAAACTAAAGATGCGATTCAATTTTTTAACTGATACATCCATCAATGAAAGCGGTGTTATATTCCGTTATTGGCTTTCAGCATTCCCTATACCAAATATTAATAAAAGCAGCTATAAACAAACTAGATAAAGGCGGCTATAATTCCAGTGACCATAACCGCTTAGTTCTCAAGAAAGCCTACAAAAAGGCACTCTTCTTTTAATACTGCTTTAATTTAAAATACGAGTTACTCGTACTTTGTTTGCCCTGTTGTTATCAATCGACAATACTTCAAAACTCCATTCTTGGTATTGAATTACCTCTCCTACCATTGGAACTTTACTTGTTAACCACATAAACATACCTGTTAATGTTTGATAATCAGCTTCTTTTTCTTCAGGTAGCGCATTTAAATCTAAAGTGTCTTTAAGGACTGTCGTTGGAATGGAGCCATCTAATATCCATTCTTTTTCTGAAACCTGTTCTGCCCACGAATCATTCGGATTTTCTGATTTGAATTCGCCGGCCAATGCTTCTAATAAATCTTTTTGAGTAACAATACCTTGAGCGTCACCGTATTCATCAACAATCAGAGCAATTTCTTCACCTGTAGTTCTTAACAACTCAAGCAGCTCGCTACCTACTTTATTTTCTAAAATAGTTAAGCATGGCAATAGGTTACGCATTAACCACTTAGTTCGATGCTCTTGATGACATGCTTTTAATAAGAATCGAGAGGTTGTAAAGCCTAAGACATTGTCCATTCCTCCTCGGGTAACAGGGTAAATAGAATAATCTGAGCGCAGTAACTTAGGTAAGTTCTCATCCCATAACTGTTCAGTATCAAAGTATACTAATTCGCTTCTTGGCGTCATTAACGAGGCGACTTTCCTATCATCTAAATGGAAAATATTACGTACCATGCTGTGCTCTTGCTTTTCAATTACACCTTGCTCTGAGCCTTCATACAATAACGCATGAATGTCATCTTCTGTAATAGACGCTTCATCAGAATTAGAGCGCCCTAATAAACGCAAGATGGCATCTGTTGAGATAGACAGTAAGAATACAAACGGTCTTGATATCGAAGCTAACAAACCAATAGGGGCGGCAATAAGAGTTGATATCCGTTCTGCATGAAACTGAGCTATACGTTTTGGTACCAATTCACCGACAACAATTGATACATAAGTAATAATAACAACAGTTGAGATCGTTGAAATGGTTGGTGCAAGATTTACAGGTACACCTACGGATATGATCAATTCTGATAATGGCCCAGCCAGAGCAGCCTCACCTAAGATACCGTTAAGGATACCAATGACGGTAATACCTATTTGTACAGTAGATAAAAATTGTGTCGGATCTTCACCCAGCTTTATCGCTTTTGCAGCAGATTTACTCCCCTCTGCGGCTAATTTTTGTAATCGACTCTTTTTTGCTGTCATCAATGCAATTTCTGACATAGCAAACACACCATTAATCACAATTAAAAAAAGTAAAATGGCAATATCCAATGTAAACCTCTAAATAATAAATAGACTATTACAGCAACAAT
Organism: Aliivibrio thorii; assembly: GCF_057368585.1. Lineage (NCBI taxonomy): Bacteria > Pseudomonadati > Pseudomonadota > Gammaproteobacteria > Vibrionales > Vibrionaceae > Aliivibrio > Aliivibrio thorii. Next base: position 194,819 of record NZ_CM170655.1, read on the forward strand.
ACGCTGTAATTTTATATCCTTATATTCCTGATTTACTATAAGGTCAATAACTATATTGACCTTATTTTAAGCAAAAACTCAAATTTTATACATTTAGATATTAAACAGCTTAAACTGTTAATTATTAAGGTTAATTGTTCATTATCTGACTTAATTGCCATCAAGTCGCTTAATAAACTTAGCAGGGGTCCCTCCATAGAGGCAATCAGACGGTATATCGTGATTAACCACTGAGTTGGCCGCAATAACAGATCGAGCCCCAATAGTGACACCTTGGTTAATTACTACACTACCCCCAATCCATACATCGTCTTCAACCACAATAGGTTTACAGAACGTTTCCCAACGTCGGCGACTTTGATAATCCAATGAATGTGAGGCGGTATAAAATTGCACATTTGGAGCAACTAATACGTTATTCCCTATCGTAATAGACGCACCATCAAGCATGATCACATTCATATTAATGAAGGTTTGAGAGCCGATTGAGATAGTTTTTCCAAACTCACATGAAAATGGAGATTGAATAACACTGTGACCAAACGCATTAAATAAGTCACCTAACAATTTGGCACGTTGTTCTTGCCCTCCTGCTTGATTAAATGCAGATAAAATCTGAGCTGCACGAGTTCTAATCGTATCTATCTCAAGATCTCCACCATTAAATGTCTCTCCATTTATCATTTTCTCAAACTCTGTCATTTTCTTTCCTTGAATAAAAAATCGAATAGACCTATCGCTAAGTCTATTCGATTTGAGTTAAATAAAAAGAGCAGAAACACGAAGAAAAAACTTCCTGTTTTTATCACTAGAGTTATACCAATGTAACTAATTAGATGATCATTAATGGAATTGGTATTACTTCATCGAGATACTACTTTGCTGTTGGAGTACTGCTGTTAATGGTATTGGTTGTATTATCTTCTGGGATTTTAAATGATTCCAAACCATTGGTGTAATACACACAATAAGCGCAATATTTGAAACTGGCATTGCTAACCATACTCCATCAATACCTAGCCATTTCGGTAACATTAGTAAAAATGGTAATTGAATAATAATATTACTGATTGATATCACCATTGCCTTTTTACCTTCATTCACAGACAAGAAGTAAATGGTTACTAACACAATAATGCCGTCTAAGAACATCGCAAATAAATGATAGCGAATACCTACAATCGTTTCAGCAATAAGGGACTGGTCACCATTAGTAAATAAAGCGGTCGTTAACTCAGGGGAGATATTCAGAATCACGACCCAACCAATACCAGTAATAGTCACCCACTTTAATGCCAACTTAAAGATTTGGTATACCTTCTTATTTTCTTTTGCGCCAAAATAATAGCTAATTGGTGGTTGCGCACCTTCAGCAATACCTTGAGCAAGGAGGTAATACAACATAAATAAATACCCCACAATCGCATAAGCTCCGACAGTGGTTGCTGAACCATAATGCATCATTAGCGCATTATGCATCGCAACTACAAAGCTGCCGTACATATACATAACTAATGCAGAAGAACCCAATGTAAGTGATTGCTTCGCTTTATTACGAGAAAACAATACTTCGTTAAGTGATAGCTGAATACTTGAACGCTTAGTAAAAAAATAATGAATACCAAGCATTGTGACTACAGCTTGAGCAATAAGAGTGGCTAATGCTGCCCCTGATAATCCTAATCCCATAACTCCAATAAATAGGTAATCTAATACGATATTTATTAATGCACCAACTACGAGTAAAAATGTCGCTACATTAGGAGATTCGTCATTTCTAACTAACATGGGTAATGCGGTTGCACACGCAGTAAAAAAACCACCAAACATCAGTACATTAATGTAATCCATTGCAAAATCAAAGTTCTTACCTTCAGCACCTTGAGCATGCAAAATATTTTCCGCTAACAACAGGATACACATAATAGCTACAAGGCTTAATATTGCGAGTAGCCAAAGACCCGTAGTTAAAGCAACTTTGGTTTTTTCTAACTTATTTTCACCACGGTAAATAGACATAACACTGCCCGTTCCCATGCCTATCATGACGCCTAATGCGCCTAAAATACATATAGCAGGCCATGCCATATTAATACCAGCAAGTCCTTCAAAACCGATATAGTGACCCACAAAGATCCCATCGATAATTTGATACAGCCCACTCACCACCATTGCAGCAATAGAAGGGATAGCATAGCGCCAAAAGGTACGTGTGATGGATGAATCTGCATGAAATGTTGTCATAATTTACCTCAGTAACAACAAAGAATTGAAGGGATTCTATGACACTATTTAAGATTGAAAAAGTTAGTATCCATCCGATTTTCAGATACTTTATGAATTATTTAGCAAGGATTATTGTTTTACTCTTATTGACAGCAAAGAACTGTGTTATAAGCTTATGAAATAGATAAACTTATATTAGTTAAATACAGAGACAAAGGGCTAAATTATGGTAACTAAATGGGCAAAACGATTTTTCCAAATGGCAGAATTGGTCGGTTCGTGGAGTAAAGATCCTTCAACACAAGTTGGCGCTGTGATTACAAAGCATAACCGTATTGTTTCTGTTGGTTTCAATGGCTACCCACACGGTGTATCTGACAGCGCAGATACAGATGACAGAGAATTAAAGTACTTAAAAACACTGCATGCAGAAGAAAATGCAATTTTATTTGCTAAGCGTGATTTAGAAGATTGTGATATTTGGGTAACACACTTCCCTTGCCCTAACTGTGCTGCAAAAATCATTCAAACGGGTATTTCAAAAGTGTATTGCCCAGAGCAAACAGAAGATTTCTTATCTCGATGGGGTGAGAAGATTCAAATCAGCCAAGACATGTTCTCACAGGCCGGTGTAGAAGTGACATGGTTGCCTTTGGATACATTAAAATAACCGGATAACGAGTGACATTAATCCGGTTATTGATGTTGTGGTATTAAGAAATACCACAACTAGTATCACAAGTAAGCAAAAGCATCTGCGTACATACGTTCTTGTTGTGCTTTCTTTTTTTCAACTAACTGTTCTTTTACAGCTTTTGCCATCATTGGTGGTCCACACACATAAATATCAAATAAAGTAAGATCCGTAAAATCCTCCATAATGGCATCAAGCACGGTTCCTCGTTTTCCTGACCACAAGTTTGAATCGTCATCAATAACAACAGGCACATAAGATAAATTGGTGTATTTTATTGATAACTGTTTCAGCTCTTCATCTATATATAAAAACTCACTGTTCTTTACTCCCCAATAAACATAAATCGGTTGAGTAAATCGTCTATTTAAACAATTTTTTAAAATGCTGTTTATATAAGATAATCCTGTCCCACCAGCGATTAGTAATAAAGGTTTTAGGGTATCGTCACGTAGCCAAGCATCACCATGAGGAGCATCAATTTCAATCATTGCATTTTTAAGTAAAGCATCCACAAAATACTCCATCGCCTCTAATGAACTCTCTTTGTCAGAACTGCCAATATGCAATTCAATTATATCAGTCTCTGTAGGGCAACTCGCAATTGAAAAAGGCTGTTTCTTATTATCTCCTAAATAGGCAAAGATATATTGACCCGCTTTAAATACGATAGGTTCACTTGGTGTAATATAAACCCTATAAATGTGATTTTTAGCCGCCTCTATTTTTAAAACCTTACATCTAACTCGCATATGCTACTCCTTATGAGCGATTCTTTCTTGCATTATGCTTGCCATAGACAGCGCACAGCCTTTTTGTGCTCGAGTATTTAACCGTCGAACAATATTCACTGTCGTTCCAGGATAAGCATCAGGTGCTTTTACATGATGAACCGTACCAATATCATCCGTTACAATAAAGGCGGGATAGCCTGTTGCTGATGCATCCATATAACTCAATAAGCCCAATTCACCATCAACAACTGGTTTCATGGTTTCAGGATCTAATGCGCGAGCATATACCCATGGAGGTACGTGTTTTCGTTGCTGTTTGTCTTCAAAAAAGCAGGTATTTAACTCAACTTGATTAAACGTGTCACGAATTTGATTTACATTAGATAAATGAAAAGTATCCATCACCATTTGATTAAAATCGTCACGGTTTAACGACTCTCTTTGATTTGACTTCCAGCCGCCGCCAGTAATCACATGCAAGCGCTCTCCTGCTTTTAATTGGATTTTATTCTCCTTCATGTATTCGCATAATAAATAAACAAAATAAGGAGGGCCGATTAAACAAATATCTTTATTTGAAAAATAAATACGAAATAGATGATCAATCGTACTTTCAAAATCAATCTCGTCATCATTAACTGTGAACTCTGTTGGGTACAGTAATTCAACTAAACTCATCACATATTTAAACCATACATTATTGGTATTAAAGCGATCAGGACCAAGATTCACTAATTCCATTTGGTGATCAAACCAATCCCCAACATATTTCATTCCAAAATTTACAGATCCTAATAAACGTTCAATACTAAGACGATCACGTCCAATATAACTTTTAACTCCACTGGTTCCGCTGCTGGTATACCAATTTTCTATTTCATCCTCATTTGCGGTATGGACTTTCAATTGCTTAAAAACAGACGTTGGAAACACAGGAATATCATCAAGTGTGTGAATGTTTTCACTAGTATGCTGGGTAACACAATAATTTCGATACGTTTCATTTCGATTATAGTGAAAGTGAAAGGCCTCCCTCACTAATTTATCTTGAATTTTTTGCTGCTCTTCAAATGTCCATTCTTGTGGAGAACTCATAAAAATAAGATCATCAATTTCTGAACTTGCTATAATTTTATGCTTCTCAACAGATACCTGAATACTCATATATACTCCAAATTATTAAAGTAATAATTAGCGTTATAAGATTAAGAAAATGGCAGAAGAAATCTGCCATTCTTTCATAATGATTAAGTAAGGTTCTGATGGATTTTCTGATTAACCATATTAATAACATTCTCAATGTTATTTTGATCTCTCATTGATTCAAAAGATAATAGAACAGTCGCCGCACCGGTTTTTTCAATCGCTAATTTAGTCGATTCATAATAATCACCGTCCGTTCCCACCGCATTCTCTTGAATAATCGTATTTATTTTTTCTATCGGATCGACATTTGGATAAGTTTCTATAATATAGCTTTCTAAATATTGTCTAACCTCTTCACGAGCTACATCACCATCAGCGTTTAGATTAACGATAACAGTTAATTGATGATCTATTCCTGAGGTATCAACACAATATTGTGTCGCTGTTTTATTATAAAGTAAGGCATATTCTTCTTTCCTATCAAGGTCATCATCCCACTTAAAAGTTAACGGTAATCCCTTTCTCGCAGCCCAAGCCACCACTTCATCACTGCTTGCAACAACGTATTGTTTAGGGCCATATTCACTATAACAATGAGGGTTAATTGACACTCTAGGAAAATCATAAAAATCATTTTGAGGGTGACAATAACCTGTCGTTAATGCCTCATTAATAATGGCGTAGCAAGCTTCAAATTGTGAGTGTTGAGACAGGATATGACGTTTAAAAAATATCATTTCAAAGTCGTTTTCACTCTCACTAAAACCAAGTATAAAGCGCCCTTCTGACATTTGGTCTAATAAGCTCGCCTCTTCCGCAATCCGAACAGGATGATGAGTTGTTATTACCTGATTTAATGAACCAATATGCAACTTATCTGTTAACCCAAGTAAAAAACCAGCCGCGGTAATTGGAGCGCCTATAATGCCATTTTTCGAGAAATGATGCTCATGAACAAAAACGGTATCAAAATGGTATTCTTCAGAGTCTATCAGCGTTACCGTATTTATCATATTATCGAGCGTTTCTTCGGAGGTAGATCCGTCAACTTGAAAGTTGAGGAAAAATAATCCAAATTTCATAATGTATTCCTTACGCTATTAAAATGTATTTATGATTACTTAGGATCTTTTAAGAAAGGGGCCACTTCCGTCATAAAACGATCCATGGATGCTATGATTTCGTCTTCACTGCCGTTCGCTTCAAAACCACAGGTAATATTGGTGATACCCGTAGCATCAATATCACGTTGAATGATCTCAATACATTCTTCAGGCGTTCCTACCGGATTGATGTTATGACTATAATCAACTCTTCTATTGGTATTTGTATGTCCTTGTAAAACGAAATCTCGCCATTGCCCTTTGTGGTAATCGTAGCCACGAGTCTGATTACTATCACTGAAGATATTCGTGGCATTAACATAAGAGTCATACCAACTTGTCAGGAATTTTCGACACACTTCGCGCGCTTTTTCTCGGTCATAATCCACAGAACAAATAAAGGTCATAGAATGATCAATCTTAGTAATATCATGACCATGCTCTCTCGCAATCTCATTATAGAGTTCCATTTGAGCTTTCTTTTCATTAGTTCCAATAATCCAACTCAATACCATAGGGAGCCCTTGGCTCGCTAACCATTCTGTTGTACTGGCAGATTCGGCAGTCATACAGGTTGCGATTTCTTTTGAATATGTCGTTGGATAAATCTCAACACTAGGGAAATCAATATGTTTGCCATCGGTGCTAATAGTTCCAGTTTTAAAGCTATTGGTAATCATTTTATGGAAGTCTTGTGTTATTTCACGAGACTCTTCCATATTGACTCCAAACACTCGGAAGTCTTTATGATACAAACCTCTCACAACTCCAAAATTGAAACGCCCTTTCGACAGCTGGTCTAATAACAAAACATCTTCTGCTTGACGAACAGGGTGAGCAGTTGGAAGTACGACTCCCATAGTTCCTACTTTCAGTGTTTTGGTTCGCCCAAGTAAATTAGCCGCTGAAACAAAAAGATTCCCTGTAAGGCCGAACTCTGTGAAATGGTGCTCAAGAGTCCAATAAGTATCAAAACCCAGCTCTTCAGATGCAACGCCAAGCCGAACAAAACGGTCCATTACTTGTTTATGACTTTCACCTGGTGGTTGGTATGAAAAACAAATATTTCCGAACTTCATAGTATCTTCCTTTATTGTGATATGTCGTTTACGCTATCAAACTAGGCCAATATGAAAGACTCATTTTCAATTTGGCTTTTTAATCGACGTTCTTTTACTGTCACACTCGTCACCTCTTCAAATTTTGGTTCAATAATTATGACGTCCAAATCCAAAGAGCCCTTATCTAAAGCCATTGCGGCTTTCGTTACTGATTGATAAAAATTTCTTAAAACAACAAGGTTTTCCCCTAAATCATGTGAACTACCAATTAATGAATACAGCTTGCACTTTGTAGGATCAAGCGTATTAATTAATGTAATAACCTCATCTTGTTTAACCCAATTATCATCGTTAGCCGTAAATGCAATAAATGGTACATCGCTGTTTTTCATCTTGTTAATTGTCGAATCTAACGTGTCCCACTGATATTTAAAACAATCGGTAACAAAGATCTCAGAGCCTAAATTATGACCTTCAAAATCTAAATCTTCGGGTAAATCATGAATAGCTAATTGAAGATAATCGTACTTTAATGCCCGTTCCAATGTATCGCGTAAGTTAACAACACCAACCGCTGTCACTAAGAAAGAAATATCTATTTCATTCGCTATCTCATAAGCAATTCGAGCAGATAAACTGGCAGCAATAAGCCCCAAATTATTAATGCCGCGTTCATTAAGCCAATCAATGACCGTCAATAAACTATTCTTTCCAATCGTCATTGAGAATTCATTAATATCACCACTGCTTAAACCTACATGATGAAGAGAGTCATAACGAATGACATGGAACCCATTACTTGATAGGTATTCAGCAAGACCAGCAAAATGATCCATTCGTCGAGCAAAACCAGAAGCAATAAGGATCGTGTTATTTTTTCTCTCTGTATTTTCTTTGGGTAACGTTTCCCAAACCCTAATGGTTTGACCATTTACAAGAGTAATAACATGATCAATGGTTGAGAACGTGTCTGTATTTTCCATGTAATATCCTTTTGGTTATGGAACAAAAACAAGAAACTTGTCTTCTTCTAAATAACGGGTTTGTTCTATCTTTACTGCAACATCCTTAGTGGTATAAGTAGAGGGTCTTTCTTGTGAAATGTAATTAACTAGGTGCTGAAGTGGCCGCATGCCATCATGAGAACCTCCAACGCGAAATATATTATTCATACCCGATTCAACGATTCGTTCAGCCCCACACTCAGCCAGTTGATCCCTGTATTTAAATGAAGATTCCCATGGTGTAATAGAAACGGTTTGAGTCGTATTTTTATTAATAAAAGGGAATACATCTGAGATGTTATAAATTTGATGAATATAAACAGAACGAGATAGAGGCTGATTATTAAAACTGTTTAACGGTGATTCTATTAGTAGCCAACTTTGATTTTCTCCTTTTCTTACTTGGTAACCAGAAAATAAACATTCTTTTTCTGTTAAACTGAATGCAGCTTTTTCATCGAAGTTTTGGTCGCCTTTCGGTAAAATCCGAGCGTATAACATTAATTGTTTCTCAAGTTCATTAATGAACTGGTTTAATCTATCGCCAATATAGTAAATATTTTGAGTTGAAAAACAGGCTTGTTGATCATAAAAACAAATATCATGCGCAACACCAGTCGCCGATTCGATAAGATCTTCTGGGTTATCAACAATAGTTAGGCTTTTCTTGGGACCAAACTTTAAAATATTCACATGAGGTGGAGTATGCTTCACAGCCCACTTTATCGCCTCTTCTCCTCCCCAAGCAACGACGACATCTGCACTCTCCATTATCCTCTGCGGCAAGGTCATATCTTCATCATGTGACCAATACATGACTGACATCGATCTTGTTATTGGATGATCGGCATTAACATCAATAAAACTAGAAACTAATGCATTTGCGGTAAATGGGTCTGCTGCTGGAGTTTTAATGATGCATTGATTCTTAGTTAAAATGGCTCGTAGAATAGAAGTGACACCCGATAAAGGCACATTACCCGCCAATAAATGGACAGACTTTCCTTTAGGCAACGCTTTTACATAGCAATCTCCCTGGGGTAGCCATTCATCAGTAATATACTGTGAACCTAAATCGTTTTTGACAATATCATACAGTGCACTTTTTGAGCACAATAGCATCGCAATCCAATTCGCTTCTAACTTTGCCATTTCGTTAGAATACCCAAGATATTTTTCTAAATCCCGAATATAAGCTCGACGACGTGTGTATTCTTCACTTTTCCAACGCTGCCCAACCGTGTATAAAAAATTAATAATCTGATTTAATGTCAATTTATTCTTTACGTCATTATTTATAGCAAGATCTATATTTACCTGATCTGGAATTGCAATAAATAAGGTATTATTATTTAACAATACCTCTCTAGCATATGTGCTTGAGTTCTCTTTTATTATTCCAGAGATTATCATTGGGATATGTTTTTTCATTATAATCCTATACACAATCATTAAATAGCCAACCAACGATATGATAATATTGTTAGATAATTACATTTATAATAGTTATACATTAACTTGCTATTGCTTCTCTAAAGATATGATTAATTGGCATTGATAATACGACAGATTTAGTTTCGCCTAATAAATGAACTTGTTGATCTCCAATTCGCTCACAAGGAATATTTATACGCTTTAAAAATCGCTCAATCGCAGTTGATGTGACCGTTACGTACTCTTTTATGTCATTTTTAATTGCATGAAAATATATCGCTTCAAATAATTTCATGGTTATTTCACTAGCAGAATCATGCATTTTTGAACTGTGTTTCCCTACAGCAAAACGACTTAACTCCACCACTCTTGGGTCACTTGGTGCCTTATGATGACCAAGTAATTCTGGAAATACAGTTTTTAACATATAATCACCAGTGGTCGGCAATAATCTCCAGCATCCATTCACATTTCGGGTATCATCACACGCATAAATATATTCTGCTGAATCATTGTCATATTGATCAGATTCTAAATTGTTTTCAGACGCTAAATCCCATTGCAATCTTCTTTTAAATACTTGATATCTAAGACTTAACATCCCCAAATATTCACTCTTTGGAATTGTAGAAAACTCTGCCTTTTTAATCATTATAGTCATAATAGCTCCTTTGTTTTCGCCACTATAACAATCAAATCTTATTCGTAAACCTGTACAATTCTACAGGGGATTAACATTAAATCTACATTTACACTTATCGATATTGTGTGACGTAGACTTATTTATCAAAAGCATTTATCATTAAGTAGCTGTTTTAATGATATATAACACGCAAAAATATAATTATAAAAGTAACAAGTATTAAACTTTAATCAGACTAACTAGGGGATTAACAAATGAACATTGAGAATATAGATTCAACACTAAAATTAGTTACCAGTATTCAAACATCTAAAAAATATCAGGATATAGATAATAATTTAGAAAAACTTACAGATATGATCCATTGCGAATATTATCTTTTCGCAATGATAAATCCAAAGTCGATGATCAAATCAGATGTATTAATATTAGACAATTACCCAAAACAATGGCGCGACTATTATGATGAAGAAAACTTAATAAAGTATGACCCAATTGTCGATTATTGCTTCTCTAATCACTCACCAATATCTTGGAATCTCTTTGATCAAAAAACACAAAAAAAAAGCAAACCTAATGTAATTAAAGAAGCGAAGATCTCAGGATTACATTCAGGATTTAGTTTTCCTATTCATACCATAAATGGGGGGTTTGGCATGATAAGCTTTGCTCATTCAAATAAAGGAAAGAATATAGATTATGTATATACTAATGCTTGCATGAATATTCCCGTCATTATTCCTGCTTTGTTGGATAGCTATCAAAGAATTAGTCAAAACGAATTAACATCAAATGCACATTTAACTCAACGAGAAAAAGAATGTTTGTCATGGGCTTGTGAAGGAAAAAGCTCATGGGAGATATCAAAAATATTAGGGTGTGCGGAGCGAACCGTTACATTCCATCTCACCAATTCACAAACGAAATTAGGTACGAACAATCGCTGTCAAAGCGTATCTAAAGCCATCTTAACTGGCGCTATCAATCCTTCATATTAATCTCATTTAATACCCAAATAAAAAATGAGTGCGACTTAAAATAAGTCGCACTCACATCAAGCTCAAAACTACGTTTTACACAAGCGGCTTATTAAGCTTCTTTCTTAGTGAACTTCTCTTCATACATCACCATAAAATCTTGGCGAATAAGTTGCTCCAAATGAGATGCTTTTTCTGTTGGGCAAAAAATCATGTAATGAATTTTTTGATCCCCAAGTGACGTTGTCGTTATGTGGATATGAGGCTCAGAACCTGGTAAATCGACCCCTGCATGTTTTTCTATCACGCTATTATAGCGTCTAGCGACATCAATAAAATCTTCACAATGTGTATCAATTTTATGTAATAAGTCAGGGATCATTGGGTATAGATTTACAAATTCTTTAACGCAAATAGAAAAGTTATGATAAACATAACGCTTCATGAAATTAAGGTTTTTGACTGGGTATGTAAAGAACATACTATTAGGTAAGGTTGCTGTTTTTCCTGTGTAATCGTATTGCCCATGGTGTAAATCAATTTCTTGAATCACAGTTGCCATCATATTGTGCTCGATCACTTCACCACATAATGAACCAACTTCAATCCAATCACCGATACGAAATGAACGAGAACTTGCACGTTGTATTGAGCCAGTAAAACAAAGAATGATTTCTTTTGATGCTACTACAATCGCCACGGCAATTGCTGTTACTGATAATGCGAATTCATTTATTTCTGATTGCCAAAGAATAAATAAAATAATAAGTAGGAAACTAAATGAACCATTCTTAGTTCGAGAAATCCACTTACGTTGATCTTCAGTTAAAAACGCGATATCCCCTCGAATATGCTTCACCATAAAATGGCGCAATAGAAAAATAAAGCTGATGATTAGCATACTAAAAATCATCTTATGTTCTAATAAGAAATCTATGACTAATAACAGTCTCTCCATGCTCACCTCTTCTAAACTATTGCTGCATTACTTAATATCTGCAGTAAATATCCCATAGGTAAGCGATAATTTCACCCTTATCTCTCTATTTCCTCGAACTTGATTCACTAAAATACAACGAATTACCCCTAAGTGATTAATAGTTAGTCACATCAGAGTATTCACCTTCAATGATTCTAGTTTCTTTATCCATTGTTTGTTTTTCTTTTTTACCGTGCGTTTTCGACATAATAAAACCAACAAGACTTAATCCAATCGCAAAAAATAAACTCGAAACCAATACAAAAAAACCAACGAACAAAGCAACAGTAGTAGCTAATAGCTGTTTCATAATATGACTCTCTTTTACAAATGAATGTTCACTGTATCACTTCATTTCTGAATCGAATATGAACAACCTATAAATCTAAAAAAAGAAAATTAACACATTGTAACTAAAGGTTATTTACTTCCATTCCCTTTAGTTATTTTATAAAACACATCCTAAAACCCATTCACAAGGACAATATCTCACGTAAAATTACGAGATTTGCCTATAGTAAAACACAAGTAAATGATATACATTCCTATTGGGATCATTCCCAAGCGTGTTGCTTTTGACTAACTAAAAGGATATTCATGAAAAAATTACTACTTTCTGCCGTCTTACTCGTTTCTTCATTTTCTAGTTTTGCTACTGAGGGAATATTTGAATCCGAAAGATGGAAAGAAATAAAACTCGATTCAGGCTCTGATCCTTATTGGGCTCATTTAGATCTAATTTGTAATGAAAAGCTCACCGGCTCTCGACCTCCAACTATCTCTGACTTAATCGCTTTTAGTGACGCTTTTAAAAATGAATATGATCGTCCAAAACTTTATTCTTTTCTTAGAGAAACCTTTGGATTCGCTGATTCTAACGACCCTCAAATTCAAGCGGCTTTTGAGCTAAATGGAAAACATCGAACCATTTCCCTTCCTTTTTACTTCCATGATTCAATGTCGTTCTATAACCCAACAACACTAGTCTCAATCGCTAAAAATGAAGACGATAAGCTAGTTGCAAACTTAGCTTTAGTTGATGCGACAGGATGGCGCTCAAGTCTTATTACATTGGCCCCTTCTTTAGGGGAGGCAAAAGTGTTTTGTATTATAGGAGAAGAAAACGGCGAGACGAACTAATCAAATAAAGGCTATAAATAACAATATATTAAAAATAAATAATAACCATATCTATAACATAAATCTTATGCTGCTCATTATATAAAAGGATATTCATGAAAAAATTACTACTATCTGCCGTCTTACTCGCTTCTTCATTTTCTAGTTTTGCTACTGAGGGAATATTTGAATCCGAAAGATGGAAAGAAATAAAACTCGATTCAGGCTCTGATCCTTATTGGGCTCATTTAGATCTAATTTGTAATGAAAAGCTCACCGGCTCTCGACCTCCAACTATCTCTGACTTAATCGCTTTTAGTGACGCTTTTAAAAATGAATATGATCGTCCAAAACTTTATTCTTTTCTTAGAGAAACCTTTGGATTCGCTGATTCTAACGACCCTCAAATTCAAGCGGCTTTTGAGCTAAATGGAAAACATCGAACCATTTCCCTTCCTTTTTACGTCCATGAACCAATATTGTTCTATAACTCAACAACACTAGTCTCAATCGCTAAAAATGAAGACGATAAGCTAGTTGCAAACTTAGCTTTAGTTGATGCGACAGGATGGCGATCAAGTCTTATTACATTGGCCCCTTCTTTAGGGGAGGCAAAAGTGTTTTGTATTATAGGAGAAGAAAACGGCGAGTCTAACTAATCAAATAAAGGCCATAAATAACAATATATTAAAAATAAATAATAACCATATCTATAACATAAATCTTATGCTGCTCATTATATAAAAGGATAATACCCATGAACAAGTTACTTCTTACTTTCTTTATTTTTACCCCATCACTCGCTCCACATGTCTCGGAAAACGACGAAGATACTGACGATACAGATATCATTTACTACCAATGCTATCTAAATCCTGTTACTTGTTTCTAAGGGTTTTAATCAACGTAAATTTATCTCGCACTAAAATAGAAAGATCTATTTCAGGGCGAGATAATTAAAAATAAACAAGGTTAATCTATGAACAGAAAAATAATTAAAACATTCGTTTTAGTCCTGATATTCGCCTTTTTTTATATTTCTTTTCAGGCTAGTGCAAATGTAGAACCAACAAGTAACAATAACGAAATTCCTTCCCACCGTTTTGATGCCGCATGGAAACTTCATTTTGTTCATGACTATGCAAAATTAATGAAAACGCTTCCGGACCCTCTTGCGGTAACATCACGAGAACTTAAAGCAGCGTTAATAAAACATGGTCACACAGGTATCGATCCAGATGCCGTTTTTTATAATGAGTTCCAAAGTGCAATGAGTAGTTCGCGTAGCTATAATGGCTGGGCACACCATGAATCGCCCCATAAATCTTACACGCTCTCTCAAGCAGTTATGCTCAATACTTTTAATAAATTCAGAGATTCTTTTCCAGGAACCATTAACTTAGATACAGGTATTTACACTCAAGGGGCTGATGGTGATATTTTTGATGAACGAAATGAGGTTCGTCTTCTCTCATCGGATTTATGGGACATCGCTTATTACGATCTGGATATTCAAACCACTTACACAGCAGAATTAACCCAATTTTGGAATGAAAATAGTGAAAGTTACACTCAATTAATGCGAGACAGCTTTGCTTTTTCAGCTCACCAGCAATATCAATTAGGCTTGTTAACTCAAGGGGATTATCAACTCGCACTCTCTCTTCTTAAGCCTGTCCGCCCTAATACTATTAACGTTTATCGGTTTGATATTTATGGCTATGATTCTACTGATATCCTCGTTATTGAACAAAAAGGAAGCACTGGTGGTTTATTATATATTCCAGGAAACGCACAACCATTTATTACCTATAGGACAGAGCGACAATTAAGAAAAACCTTATATAAACGATTACAACATCCTGAAAGTAAAAATACATTATTAAGCCATTTTAGCCTGTATTTACGCCAAGATGGTGGCACATATTCGGGAGTCGAAAGCGCTCTTACTGAACTAATTAATGGCAATTGGGATAAACGCTATTTCATGATGAAGCACCACCCTATTCATGGCAATGTCTTTGCTAGAATGACAGAGCAAAGAAAAGCTCGAATGGCGAGTGATGGCGATACCTCTATAAAGTCCAATAGCGAATCTCAAAGGGATTACATACTCTCAATTGCTAATAGCTTAGTAGTCTTTTTTCCCATAGTTGACATTTTAGTCCCTGAGCTTGGGATCCCGTTGACAATATCTCTTAGCAGTACACAACTTGGCCTGAGCGTAAATAAAGCCGTTACTGGTGATTCATTATCAGAACGATTAGCCGGTACTCGAATGAGTGCTGTGAATGCCGCCATTCTTGGTACTGCAGCCGTACTTCCAGTGATGGTAAAATATGGCCAATCTCTCGCGATATCGGTTGAAAGAGAGGTGGATTTATTGCCTAACCGCATACTCTTAAACGAGGGAGTTTCAACTGAAACATTAGATCAATTCACATCAATGCCTAAGATCATTAATCACCCTCAAACAGGTGAAGACTTATTAGGTGTTAGATTAACTGATTCAGGCAGAAATACACTATTAAGAGCTGATGGTTTTGGGTATTTTCGAGAGGTAGAGCCTGCCACTGGACGTTTAATTTTAGACAGTCGAGTTGTTCGTACTATCAATATGGAAACCAGTGAGCCCCAATGGTTAACACAAGGTGGGCTTAAAGGAGGAAATGGCAGTGGTGATGGTGTTGCTTCTACCGGAGTTTCTTCAAATGAATCGCTTAATCACAGTCAAACTTCTGAAATTCTATTACCTGAAGATCTTCCTGAGCATCCAGGCTTAGGCGGTTCAGGTTATGCAGATATGACTGGAGGTCGAGATCTTGAAGCACTAAAAGATTTCTATGAATTAGAACAACAAGTTGATCCTTATGCTTATCTTACTGATACAAAAAAACTGCATCGTTTAGGTATTGAGGCTCAAAGAGAAATTCAAAATGTTCCTTTTTTAAGAGGCTATCAATCCGAAGTAAATGGCTCATTAGTTTTTAGAGGAGATACCCGACTTCCAGATGAGCTATTTCATTCTGGATTTACACGTAAAATTGAACCCGTTTCTTATGTTCAATTAGCCCATCATACAAAAGCAATTCGAGGTGTTATTTCGACAAGTACGGAAGAGGCCGTCGCAGTGAATTATGCATTAGACAGCCAACGTGGATACGTTTATGCCATTGAACTTAACCACGGAGGACAGGTTGTCGATACGCTTCTACGAGATGTATCACTCAGTGAAATTGCAACATTAAATATTCCACCGGAAGACATTATGTTTGCTGTTGGTCCATTTAATCGTATTAATTCCAGTTATCGAGAAGTGGTTGAAAATGCCGCTAACCGTACCGCAGAACTGAGGATTAATCCCCACGCAACGGCATCACCTGAAGTTGCAGAACGAGCGTTTGAACGCATTAAAAACACGATGAAATATGAGTTAAGCCCTAACATGTCATTTACAGATCGTTACGCTAACCGCACAGATCTGTTCTGGTATGAAGATGAGGCGGTATCAACACCTCTAAATGGTGAATAATTCAATAATTCTCACCTAATATAAACACTCTTGGTACATTCAAGAGTGTTTACCTTTTCGTCTTAAAAATACACACAAGATATAACAATAACAACAACTTACTTATAATTACCTTCAATTAATCATAGGTATAACTTACAAAATAAATTGAATTATCCATCAAAAAAAACAAGTCTTCATTATCCCCAATCAAACATACAATATTCTAACTAATCAACATAAAATTCTACAATTTCAGATAGATCACAAAATAATAATCTTAATATATAGAATTTTACTTTTAGAAATAGTTATTGATACGTATCAAGTCCTATAAGCCAGATTAACGCACAATACCACTAAATAGTTAACCACTTACAATTTCTAATCTTAACTTTAAAACGAGGTAATTATGACTCAATCGACTGACAAAGATTCTAAAGTCGGTATTGGCAGCTACGTGGCTCTCGCCTTTGCTGTTGTGTTTTTTTCTGGCTTAATGCAATCTAATGAATGGTACGGCGTACTCGACTTCACTACACTAAATGGTTCTTTTGGTAGTGTCGCTTATTCTGTTACTGAAACAGTAGATGGCGTTCAAGCGGCAACGACTTCTTTCCGAGGTAAAGGCGGCAGTGGCGCTCGTGACGGTTTCATCTTTGCATTAACTCTTATCCCTACCGTTATGTTTGCATTAGGTATGATCAACGTTCTTGAGCATTACGGCGCACTTAATGCTGCTCGTAAACTGCTTACACCTCTTCTACGTCCTTTAATGGGTATTCCTGGTAACTCTGGTTTAGCTTTAATCGCATCATTGCAGAGTACTGATGCTGGTGCGGCAATGACTCGTCAATTAAAAGACGAAAAGCATTTAACTAAGCGTGAGACCGATGTTTTCACAATGTTCCAATTCACTGCTGGTGCAGCGATTGTTAACTTCTTCTCATCTGGTGCTGTGCTATTTACATTAACCAATCCTGATGGTTCTTTAGCTGTGCCTTCTTCTATCGGCTTGGCTGTTGTTGTTATGTTTGCTTTCAAATTTATTGGCGCAAACCTATTCCGTATTTACCTAAACATTACTGAAGGTAAAGAAGGCCAAGACAATGATAAACAAGACAAGAAAATGACTGAGGAGACAGCATAATGAGCGACGTTAAAGCAAAAAAACCAATGGTGACAGACATCTTCGTTGAAGGCGCTAAAAAAGGCTGGGTTATTGCCACTACTTCAACCGTTCCTAACGTACTAATGGCGTTTGTAATTATCAAGGCTCTTCAAATTACGGGTGCACTTGATTTAATGGGCTCTATCTTTTCTCCAATCATGGCTATCTTTGGTCTTCCTGGTGAAGCAGCAGCAGTATTAATTGGTGCTTGGATGTCAATGGGCGGTGCTGTTGGTGTAGTTATTACCCTGTTTGACCAAGGAATCCTAAACGGTGCGCACATTGCGATTCTTGCTCCTGCGATTTACCTAATGGGTTCACAAGTGCAATACATGGGCCGTATCATGGGTCCTATCGGCACTGAAGGTCGTTACCTTCCAGTTATGATTGCAATCTCAGTATTAAACGCATTTGGTGCGATGTTTGTTATGAACATGATTCTATAAGGATTCAAGATGAATTTTTCTCTAAATGATTACTTAGAAGAACTTCGTCCACTGATTGATGTGGATTGCGGTACTTACACGCTTAAGGGTATCGAGTTTATTGCAAGCAAAATGGCAGCTAAATACGAAGCGATGAACGGTTGGTCTGTTAAGCGCATTGATTGTGGTAAAGCAGGCGTTGGTCTTGAAGTTCGTAACAAGCCAGATGCTGAACATATTGATGTGATGATGATTGGTCACATGGATACGGTTTTCCCTGTTGGTACAGCAGCAGAGCGTCCAATGTCTTTAGATGCTGAAAAAGCGTATGGCCCGGGCGTATCTGATATGAAATCTGGTCTATTAAACGTAGTTTATGCACTGCGTAATCTAGACCAAGCAGTATTAGATAAACTGTCTATCTGTGTATGTATGAACCCAGATGAAGAGACAGGATCGTTAGATTCAGTTGATTGGATCCAAGAAACGGCGAAAAAAGCGAAAAACGTATTGGTTGCAGAAGCAGCACGTGCAAATGGTGGTTTAGTTAAAGCACGTAAAGGCATGGCTAATTACAAAGTAACCTTCAGTGGTAAAGCAGCTCACGCAGGTAATGAACCAGAAAATGGCCGCAGTGCAATCACTGAAATGGCTAACTGGATCTTAGCAGCTAATGCGATGACAAACTTTGAATCAGGCACTACATTAAACGTAGGTGTGGTTTCTGGTGGTGCTGGCGCTAACATCGTTCCTGATTCAGCAACCGCTGTGATTGATGTTCGTTTCTGGGATAACGCAGAATACGACCAAGTTGATACTGCATTAAATGGTATGACTCAAACGCCTTTTGTTGATGGTGTATCCATCAAGGTAGAGCGTGAAGCATACAAACCATCAATGGTGCCATCAGTACAAACTGAAGCTCTAATGGCAATGGTTGAAGAATCAGCAAAAGAGCTTGAAATCAGTATTAACTGGCAAGAAGTGGGCGGCGGCTCTGATGCTAACAACACGGCAATCTTAGGCGTTCCAACGTTAGATGGTTTAGGTCCTATCGGTGCAGGCTTCCACAGTGCTGATGAGTACTTATTGCTTGAATCAATAGAACCACGCATTAAGTTATTGATGAGTGTATTAACGAAGTTAGCTAAGTAACCCAAACTTAGCCATGGTTCAAAATAAAACAGCGAGCCTAAGTGCTCGCTGTTTTTTTCTTATGTTCAATACACCACGGTCTTCATGTACTGCTTTGGCGTCATCCCAAACAGTTGATGGAAACGTTGGCTAAAGCGACTTTCCGATTGATAACCACACTGCAGTGCTAAATCTAGCTGGGTTTGTCGTTTCTCTTGCATTAGAGAGAGAGCATGAGTCATTCGAATATTCGATAAAACCGTTCTGAAATTGGTGCCGTCTCGCTGTAATCGACGGATCAACGTTGCGCGGCTCATCGAGAAATCATCGCATACGGTTTCTAATTGATACGCTTCTGCTGGATCTTTAGCAAAATACGCACTCAGTTCATTTTGAAAAGAGGTGAACGTTGGCGAGAATAAAACATGCAGCACACCAAGCTCTGCGAGTTGCTGATATAAAGCCAGTAAGTGGAATTGTTGTACTTTAGAGCTTAACTTTTGGGTATTTGTATCGGTTAAGAATGTGAATCCATAAGCTAATAATGGGGACACCGTGATCGCATGAGTATGTAAGCGGGTGCTTTCATTTTTTTGACTCTCTTCTAACATCTCTTTAGGCGGAGTTAGAAAAAAACAGATCTGAACAGAATAAAAGTTATCTGTAGAAGATTTATTAATAAAATTTAAGCCTTGGTTGGCTGACGTAAGCAGCCAAGAGTGTGAATCGATATCAAATTGTTCAGACTCTTGAAATACGGTTTTTACGCCAGATTTAACCCAAATAATACTAGGGGCATAAATATGAACATTGCGTAAATGTTGATCACTCTGACCAGAGTAAGTTTGCACTCTAAATACCAGTTCATTCAACATTACTTTATCCATTTTATCCCCCTATTTTACCAATTTAAATTCGTATTAGCGCACGTATGTCGCGGTTAATACTGCTTTGTCTAATGCCATGCTATTTAAAGTATAGCCAACTACCGCTGGTGAAATATCGGCAGGTAAATCTATTTTTTCTTGTGGTAATGCCCACACTGTATATTGATATCTGTGCATGCCATCACCAGTAGGAGGACACGCACCGCCGTAGGTCATTGTGCCAAAATCATTTTTAGTCTGTAAGATATTTTTCATTGGTGAGCCTTGCGCAATGCTGCTTACATTTGCAGGAATGTTAAGTACTAACCAATGCCACCAACCACTACCTGTTGGTGCATCTGGATCAAACACTGTAATAGCAAAGCTTTTTGTTCCTTCTGGCGCATCTTTCCAACTTAGTTGCGGTGAAATATTGTCACCAGTACAACCCATGCCTGAGAAAACAAACTCACTGCTCATCAATTGACCTTCGTGAATATCCTTACTCGATACTTCAAAAGCTTGGCTAGAAAAAGAGGCTAAAGTAAGTAGCGCTAATACTGTTTTTTTCATAATCATTTCCTTTACTTTAAATAAGGTAGTTAAGTAAGTACAGGAACATTATTAAAGATCACACAAAAATAAAACCACCTAAAAGTTTCAACATTAAGCCTAAAAAACAATTAATGATACTTTTTGTAATAAATAAGAAAGGAAAAATTCATAACTCATTTAAATTAGAGTGATTAATATAAAAAGAAATCGTAATCATGCATCTCATTAGTTAAGCGCTAAAAAATATTACAGATGCTCAATAGATAACTTTAAAAGTACTTCATGAAAGACGCTTCACAAGTTTAATGATTACAAGTGATGTACATCTAACTATTCATTTTTTTAGCTATCCACAACATCGAATAGGCGTATTGTGATTATTCAGATATCCGTTTATATATTATTTTCTAGAGGTAATTATGAGTTTATTTTATGTTGATAAAAACGAACAAGATAATGGCGATCATGAAATTCACACCGCAACATGTACTCACAGTCCGGGCATTACAAAATGTGAACCTCTTGGCTATCACACAGCATGCAGCACGGCGTTAAATGCGGCTAAAGAAATATACCCACAATCAAACGGCTGCTATTACTGTTCATATTCAAGTTACACTTCTGAAGATAAGTAATCACCAATAAAAAAGCCATTTAGCAATAAACTAAATGGCTTTTGAGCGCATACACTTAGGAGCAATATGCTTTAGGGGATAAACGTATACTAAGCTAGAATCACCTTCTGAAAAAGTGAACACTTCACCCAATATCATTTCCCCTTTATACTGACTCAATAATGATTGATTAAGAACGAGTGATGTATGAAAACCAGCGATATTTTGCTTGGAAAGCTCAATACGGAATTTAAAACCGTTTCTGCAATGATTGAAATTTATTGCAAAAAAAACCACCACACTCACTCCTTGTGTTCAGAATGCCAAGCCTTGATGGATTATGCAGAAGTTCGTTTAGATCGCTGTCCATACGGTGAAAACAAGCCAACTTGTAACACCTGTCCAATTCATTGCTATAAGCCAGAACCAAAAGAACAGATGCGCCTTGTGATGCGTTTTTCTGGCCCAAGAATGTTATTAAAACACCCTATTTTAGCCATTCGCCATTTGATTTCTGAAAAACGAACGGTTAACCCTAAGCCATCACCTCATTGCTCTAATCGTCATATCCGTCAGCAGAAAAGAGAAAAATAATGAATTGGACTTTAGATCAACTCGACGCTTTTGTTACTTCAGTAAAATGTGGTTCATTCTCAGCCGCTGCGCGTAAAATGGGGAAGGCGCAGTCTCGAATTAGTACCGCAATTGCAAATTTAGAAGCAGATCTTGGCTTTGATTTATTTGATCGAAGCGCACGCCTACCTGTATTAACTCAAGACGGTGAAGACATGTTTATTGAAGCTCAAGCAATCTTAGAACAATGTGAACGCCTACAAGCCCGTGCAGATACTGTTGCTACAGGTGAAGAGATCGCATTAACTGTTGCTCTCGATGAAGCCGTTCCTATTGATGTATTTGAGGATTTCTTCCAAAAAATATCGGTTACTTTTCCTTTATTAAAGTTGACGATTATTAATGGGTCTCAAGCAGATATTGCAAAGTGGGTAGAAGAAAAAAAAGCGGATTTAGGCTTCTTATTCCGAGTGAATACCCTATCTGATTCATTAGAGTACCGCGCTCTTGGATTTTTCAATCAAGCATTAGTTGTCTCACCAAAGCATCCCCTTGCTAAACATAAGACTCCTACTCTTATCCAACTAAACCAACACCGTCAATTAGTTATTCGAGATAGAGTTGGTCACTCACATGAGAAAGCCATTTCAGCCAATCATTGGTATATCGACAGCTATTACTACATTACTGCATTGGTGATCCGTAATGTGGGTTGGGCACTGGTTCCTGAGCACGTACTAGAGTCGGAATGGTATCAAAACAAAACCATTCGATTATCAACTTACCATATTCCCGACGCCTTGCAGATTGAGATTGGAGTAGTAAAACGTCGTGACAGTGGCATGGGTAATGCTATGGAATGGATGTTAGACGAGATTGAACATACTTTTGAAAAATTATAGAGACCGTTATCAATGAAAACAAAACTAACCGCTTATTTACTCAAGAATGACAGCATTGATTTATATGACCTTTTCCATCAATTCCAATCTGTCTCTATTTATGATCTCATCAATGAATTACATGAATTAAAAAAAGAATTACAACTCACAACTAAACTAAGCTCTCTTACCTCTCAGATTGATGGTTTACTTCCAAAACTAAATGATATTTCAGATCCCGCACAACAAGTTGTATTTCTTTGCAAAGAAATCGATATTGCACAACGAGGGCACAGTATGAGCCGTTACATTCATCTAGTTGATTCCCATCAAACCTTTACACCAGAAGTCGATGTCGTTTTATTTGGTGACTCCATTACCGAATGGGGCCCATGGCAAGATGTGTTTACCGATATAACTCACGTAAATCGTGGAATTGCCGGAGATACGACTTTTGGCATGTTACGTCGAATTGATACGACTATAGCAGTCAAACCGAAACTGATTTCAATCATGGCAGGCATCAACGATTTAGCTCAAGGGTTCTCGATAGATTCTGTATTTGAAAACTACACACAGATGCTTTCTTACTGGCAAGAGAATCACTGCTCTATATTAGTTCAGAGTACTTTATATTGTGGTAACAAATTAGTTCATTTAAACCCTAAAGTGACTGAATTAAATCAGCGATTGGAAGCCTACTGCCAACAGCATCAACTGGCTTATTTAGACGTGAATACGATATTAAGTCCTAATGGATTGTTATCAAATCAATATACGTGTGATGATCTACACCTTAATGCTCTCGCGTATTCCAAATGGATAACCGTACTTAAACCACAACTTGACCAGCTATTAACTTTGTCTAGCTCTCAAAAATAACTGACATAATAAAAAGGCCGAGTAACACTTGGTTATCTCGGCCTTATTCTATTTAGAGCATCAAATATATACAGATTTAAGCGCGTTGCATCTTTAAATGTTCAAGTACATTAATCATTGAAGGCTTAATGTAGTGTCCAAGATCTATGACTTCGGCACTAGGCTCAACAAGATCTGGAATTTGATACGTGATCATACTTGCAGCTACCGCAGCACGCGTCCCATTATTAGAATCTTCAAATGCCAAACAGACTTCAGGAGCGATCCCCAAACGTTCAGCCGCTAATAAATAAATTTCAGGGTGAGGCTTACTGTTCTCCACCTCACACCCTGTTGCTAACACGTCAAAATAACCATTAAGACCGGCTAATTCTAATTTTTTAATTGCAATATCATTTTGAGTTGATGTCGCGACAGCCATTGGGATCTTATTCGCTTTTAACCATTCTAAAAGCTCAATCACACCCTCTTTAACTGGAATAGCTTGATTTTGTACGATAGAAAAATAACGAACACGCCACGCCTTATTTAATGCAGGATAATCAACCTCAGGACCATAACCTTCACGGAAAAGCTCTTCAATACGCTTAGAGTTACAGCCAATACCAGAAAGATACACTTCTTCGAGAAATG
The DNA here is from genome assembly GCF_057368585.1 of Aliivibrio thorii. Taxonomy (NCBI): domain Bacteria; kingdom Pseudomonadati; phylum Pseudomonadota; class Gammaproteobacteria; order Vibrionales; family Vibrionaceae; genus Aliivibrio; species Aliivibrio thorii. The sequence continues at coordinate 219,184 of NZ_CM170655.1, forward strand.
GAACATTCTCAGCTTCACATGCTTGTTTAAAAACAGACATACAAACACGTTCTGTATCTAGAAGTAGTCCATCCATATCGAAAATTGCAGCTTGAAATGTCATGAGAAACCTTATGTATTAATAACAAAAATAATAGAATGCTTTTACGCATACACTGTATGCTCTTGAAACTTATTCGTAATACTAAGTGAAAACAGCCATCAAAAAAAGTGAACACTTATTTTAATCTCACTTCCCCTTTCGAGTCATACTTTAAATGAATAAGTTAAGTATAAAAAATAACTCGTAGTGCTAACAAAATTAAGACCACCCCAGAAAGACGATCAATCCATTTAGCTTGAGCTCTAAGCTTATCAACAATCTTAGGTGCTGATAATAAACAGCTAATAATGGTATACCACAGGCCATCAATGATAATAGGAGTAACAACTATTATTGCTTTGTCTAATGGAGCGTTACCAACAGCCACAAATTGACTAAACAACGCTAAGAAAAATAATGCAATTTTAGGATTCAAAAGAGAGATAAGTAAGCCTTCTTTTACGGATTCTAAAATTGACACTTGTTCTCCTGATTCAAGCTTTGCTGCTATTCCTCCTGTAGAACGCAATGCTCCATAGCCTAAATAAGCCAGATACGCAGCTCCCAAATAACTGATCGTTTTAAACAACATCGGGGATTGTTGTAATACAACCGCTAATCCGATCACAGTAACAAACGCATAAATTCCAATACCAATGGAGTGCGCCCACGCGGCAGCAATCCCATTAATTCGTCGACCAGATAACGTGTGCTTTGCAACTGTAGCTAAACTTGGCCCAGGAGACATTGCTCCAAGCAGTGATACTAATAATAATGAAAACCAAATAGTTAATGTCATTTCTTCTTTAATTCCTCTTTACAACATTGTCTCATTCACAATAAAATCGCGCATTAGGTTAAAAAGACGAGTTTATAATGAAAAGGTTACTCCCATTTTTGTTGCTAGGTACTACAGCATCTGCACAGGCAACAGACACTTTACACCAAATCTATATTCAGCCAAGTTTTGCTAACCTGAAAATTGATGACTCACATGGTAGTGGTTTAATGACCCAAGTCGGTTATAACTATCATTTCGCACCGATGATAGCCATGGATCTAAGTTATTTCATGACCGCATCAATGAATGATATTGCAACCAATAATGATAAAGCATCAGCTACTGGCGCTACTATTGCTGCAAAAATGTATTTTCCTATGTCTTACTACGGCTCCTTCTATGGAAAATTCGGCTTAAACCGCACTAATGTTGAATACCAATATAAAGCGAATAATCAAACACTAAAACAAGAGGCGGTATCAACTAAACCTTATGTTGCGGTAGGTACGGTAATGAAGCTATTCCCTTCTGTTACTTTCAACCTTGAATATCAGTATATGCCATTGGCTTCGGACGATTACATCTCTTCGATTGGTGCTGGCGTAAACTTCATGTTTTAGAACATTCTAAAAATATAAAAAATGGGCGCTTCCAATACATTTGGAAGCGCCCATTTTGTTTTAAATTACCTGTTTATTATGCAGCTACTGCATCTTTCTCATCCGCTTTGTTTTTCAAGAAAGCGTAAATAAAACCAGTTACCGCAGTACCCGCTGCAATCGCTACCAAGTACATGAATACTGGCGTAATTGCGTTTGGAATAAGAAGTACGAACAAACCACCGTGTGGAGCAAGCAATTGAGCACCAAACAGCATAGATAAACCACCCGTTAATGCACCACCTGCCATACAACTCGGGATTACACGCATTGGATCTTTCGCTGCAAATGGAATCGCACCTTCAGAGATAAAGCATAAGCCAAGCACAAATGACGCTTTACCCGCTTCACGCTCGCCTGCTTCAAACTTATTCTTAGCAAGGAATGTCGCTAATCCCATACCTAGAGCAGGAACCATACCTGCTGCCATGATAGCCGCCATAGGACCGTATGTTTGTGAAGCCAGAAGACCAACACCAAATGTATATGCTGCTTTGTTTACTGGACCACCTAAGTCGAAACACATCATACAACCAAGAATCACACCCAGTAATACGGCGTTAGTTGAGCCCATGTTGTTTAGGAATTCAGTCAGTGCAGACATGATACCTGCAACTGGGCCACCAACGATGTAAACCATTACCAAACCAGTGAACAAACTCGCCACAAATGGAATGATTAGAATAGGCTTTAGTGCTTCCATAGATTGAGGAAGAGACACTTTATCTGCGATGAATTTTGCAGAATAACCCGCAATGAAACCCGCCGCGATACCACCAAGGAAACCTGCGCCAGTTGAGCTAGCCAACATACCACCGATTAGACCCGGAGCCAAACCAGGGCGGTCAGCAATTGAGAACGCAATGAAACCGGCAAGAACAGGGATCATTAACGCAAATGCCGCACCACCACCAATATCCATTAGCGTTGCAGCAATAGTACCTGGTTCTTTAAATGCTTCGATACCAAAGACAAAAGACAATGCAATTAGCAAACCACCGGCGATAACAACAGGAAGCATGTGTGATACGCCTGTCATAAGGTGTTTATACATGCCTTTCTTCTCTTCAGTTTGAGAAGATTGCGCTTTACATGATGATTGAAAAACCGTCGCATCAGCAAACGCTTTATCCATTTCTTGTTCTGTTTTCTTAAGCGCTAAACCTGTGCTTGTTTTGTACAGACGTTTACCATTAAAGCGCTCAAGTGCCACTTCGATATCCGCTGCGATGATGACTAAATCAGCCTCTGCGATTTCTTGATCCGTTAACTGATTTTTTGCACCAACAGAACCTCGAGTTTCCACTTTAATGATGTGGCCTTGACGCTTACCTTCTTCTTCTAACGCTTCTGCTGCCATAAAAGTATGAGCAACACCCGTTGGACATGCCGTAATCGCAACAATTTTCTTAGGTCCTGCCGTATCAATCGACGCCACAACCTCTGAAAGCGTCACTTCAGAAGCGGTTAGTTCTTTTGCGTTATTTACTGCATTTTCTAACCATGCTTGAGGATCAGTTGTACATTCAGAGATAGCCCCTTGATATACTTTTTTACCTACAAAGCGGGCGTTATCTACAACTGTGTTGGCTGCAATAATAATCGTATCGGCTAAATCAATAATTTCTTGTGTTAGTACATCAACAGGTAACACGCTTGATTGACATTCAATCGCCGCTTTCCAGTTCAGTTTTGCCGCTGCTTGTTCTAATAAACCTGCGGCGATAATGCTGTTTGCTACACCACTTGGGCAAGCTGTTACGATAGCTATATTGTTCATAATTTGTCCTTAATCTATGACTAAACGCGATTAGACGTTGAAGAAATAGGGTTATGTAGGGTTACTTGTTGTTGTAATTCTTTTACGTCTTCGATATTTGGTACACCAACGCCAACCTGCGATACAGCTAAAGCAGACAAAGCGGTAGCAAAAGATAATACTTGAGAACGGTTCCAGCTTGGTTGCATGTGACCCCAACATAGGCCAGCAACTAACGTATCACCGGCACCGACCGTACTTACTACATTCATTTTTGGTGGCTGAGAATACATCCACACTGGCTGCGCTTTGTCATTTTTGCCTAGCCACATTACGCCTTTTGAGCCTAATGAAACTACGATATTTTCAATGCCTTTTTGTGCAAGATCTTGAGCCGCTTGCTGACACGCTTCTGGAGTATCTAACTCACGACCAACAAATTCAGATAGCTCTTCGTCGTTTGGTTTAATTAACCAAGGGTGAGCCTCTAAACCTGCAGCTAATGCTGCACGGCTGCTATCGAACAATACTTTTTTGCCCATTTGATGCAGTTTTTCAATCCATTCAGCGCACTGCTCAGGAGAAATACCTTTTGGTAAACTGCCTGCTAGTACGAAGAAATCATGCGTTTTCGCCAATTCAAATAAACGAACTTCAAACTCTGCGATTGCTTGTTGTGATACTTCAACACCAGGAAAGTTAATGTCACTCACTCGCCCATCTTGCTCTACTAGTTTCACATTAATACGAGTCGCGCCATCAACACGAATAAACTCATCGTGCGCTTTCATCTCTTCAAATAATTGACAGAAAAGCTCTTCATTATCACGACCAAGAAAACCAGTTACGGTCACCTCAGCACCTAAATCAGAAAGTACCTTTGCAACGTTAACGCCTTTACCGGCTGCATGAAGTGAGCCTTTATTTACTAAACTTACAGAACCAACAGATATGGCATCTAAGCTGCCAGTTAGATCTAAAGCAGGGTTTAGTGTGATAGTAACGACTTTGCTTTTTTGATTAATGCTCATCAATTAACCCTCGCCTAAACCAGAATCAATCGCAGCCCCAATACCTGCTAACGCTTCTTTAGCATCTGCGCCATCAGCGGTGAACTGCAATTCATGACCGTGCTTAACACCTAACGCAATCACTTTCATTAAGCTTCGCGCATTCACAGCTTTACCGTCACCATTTAAATTTAACACGGTGATTTTTGATTCATATTTCTTCACTTCAGCAACTAACATTGCACCAGGACGTGCATGTAAACCATGTGCATTTTTAATCTTAAACGTTGCTGTATTATCGGCATCAGCACTTACTGTCTCTTCTTCAGAAGAAGTAGAGAACATCGCAAGCAATTGTTCTGAGGTTGCAGATAGAATAGAGTCTTGCTGCTGCTCAGCGACTGCTTTAGTGATCGTCGTTAAGAACGATTTATGAGAGGCATTACAAGATGCGATGGCAATCAAGCCCTTTACAGGCAAGCCATTAAACTCACATCCATTTGCAGTTGTTACAATCGACATACCAGAGCGCTTAACCCCTTTGTTAGTGCTGACCAACCATAAACCTTTTCCTAAATGTGTTGGATCTTTAGTCACAAGTTCTGCGACAAATTTACTTTCTGCATTGTCACTGTTTTTCAATAAACCACCAGCAACCGCACTCATTTGAATCATGTCGCTTGCTGGGAACAACAATTGAATTAATGAGGCATCAAAATCGGCTTCAAACTGCACTTCGCCGTTTAATAGAGCAATAATATCCGCTTCTGTTTTTGCTTGCTTTAGCTTCCCTTCTACACCATCAGCAGAAAGTACTTTAGTTAATTGCTTTAAAATACCTAAATGTTCATCTGATTTAGCCGCAATACCAATGGCAACATAAACCACATTACCATCACCCCAGTTAACGCCTTGAGGGAAGTGATGAACAGCAACACCTGTTTTGTTCACTAATTCACGGGTATCGGTTGTACCGTGAGGAATCGCAATACCATTGCCTAAAAACGTCGAGTTTTGTTGCTCACGATCTAACATTCCTTCTACATACATCTCTGCAACTAAACCTTTCTCTGTTAGTTGCTTTGCAATCGCTTTAATCGCAATTGTTTTATCTACTGCCGCTTGTTGCAACGTAATGTCATTCTTTGTCAATGTCAGCATGGGTCTTAGCCTCTCGCTCTGTATTTGTAATTTATGTCCTACCGAATCACGATTTAAAGCATGCTCAAGCAAAGCTTAATCGATTCAGCAAAACAGGTAAAAAAGTTCAGCAAATGCTTTCTACTCAAAAATCGTGTCCTAAAGAGTAAAAATAACGCAGTAATCACGTTTTTCAAATTTGCTGAATCCTTTCAGCTTTTATACTGAAACGATTCAGCATATAATTCAACTCATAAACTGATTGGATCTAAATTTATATGATCCGACCCACAAATTTAAGGATCTGCACCATGACATTAGATCAAATAGCCAAACTTGCTGGCGTTTCAAAAACAACCGCAAGCTATGTCATTAATGGTAAAGCACAGAAGTATCGCATCAGCGAGAAGACTCAATTGAAGGTTATGGCTGTTGTTGATGAGCATAATTATCGTCCAGATCATGCCGCTTCTGCATTGCGGGCTGGCAGCAGTCGTTCATTTGGGTTAATTATTCCTGATCTTGAAAACACCAGTTACGCTAAGCTAGCTAAACTTTTAGAGTACAATTCTCGTAAAGCAGGTTATCAGATTTTAATTGGCTGCTCTGATGATGATCCTGAAACAGAAAAAAACGTCGCACACGCCTTAATCAGTCGCCGTATTGATGCTCTGTTCGTTGCAAGTTGTTTACCTGATGGCAGTGATTACTATTTAACGATTCAAGAAAAAGGCACACCAATTATCGCGATTGACCGTTCATTAGATGACGAGCATTTTGGCTGTGTGATCAGTGAAGATTTTGATGCGGCTTACGAGCTGACCAAATCAGTGGTTAACGAAAACGTAAAATCAATTGGCTTAATTAGTGCCTTACCTGAATTGAATATATCTCGTCAACGTCAGTTAGGGTTTGAAGCTAAAGCCAAAGAGAAAAATTTATCAAGTATTACAGGTTATGGTGAGAACTTTAATAGCGAGTCTGGAAAAGCTATTTTTGAGCAATGGATAAAAGAAGGTACCGTGCCAGATGCAATTATCACGACGTCTTATATTCTACTTGAAGGTATTTTGGATGTACTGATTGAGAAGCCAGAGTTGATGGGAACAGTAAAATTGGGCACCTTTGGTGATAATCGCTTATTAGATTTCTTACCAATCAAGGTAAACTCTCTACCACAGCAATTCGAACTGATTGCTGATAGTGCCCTAGCATTAGGATTAAATGCTTCAGCAAAGCGTTATCAAGCAGGGATTGAGTTAATTCCTAGAAAGATTGTTATCCGTTGATCACTAAATTGGCTGTTGCGGCAGCCAGTTTTTCTCACTCACCAAATACCAACGGGAACACCATGCTCATCAACATAAGCTTGGGCTTCTTCACTTAACTCTGGATAAACAAAATCATCAGCGACTTTACACTCTACGGCTTGAACTTTAAATTGAAGTTCATTATCAAAGCATCGGCCATTAAGAAATACGGAAATCATTCCATCAGGGGCTAAGCCTAATAAAATATTATTTTTGTATGGTTTAAGTCTGTTGCTCTTCCCACAGCGTATATCATGATATTCCCTCATTTTACTTCGAATATCTTCCGATATCCTAATTGCTTTATTGTAAGTAATTTTATTCGCTAATGAATGCCAACGAATATAAACTAGCCCAGGCAATTCAGTACTTTGAATTGAATAACCTGAATGATAACGCTCAGCACCATCCCAACTCAAAGGGCTTAAAGATTCAGTAGTATAATTACTAACTAAACCAGTCCATCCCCCTTCTTTCTTTTCTCCTGTAATAAGTAATATATCAGCAACAGCTATATAGTTTTTAGGGGATATAGTTGAAACTGTCCATTCATCTAGTCGCTGTGATTTAACTTGATGTTTAGCGGAACAAGCACCTATCAATAAACAAAAAATAATGAGAAAACATCGATTAAAGTTAATCACAATACTTACCAAATACCAACGGGAACGCCATGCTCATCAACATAAGCTTGGGCTTCTTCGCTTAACTCTGGATACACAAAATCATCAGCTACTTTATCTTCTATTGCTTGTACTTTAAATTGAAGCTCGTTATCAAAGCATCCACCATTAAGAAATACAGAAATCATTCCATCAGGGGCTAAGCCTAATAAAATATTATTTTTGTATGGGAGTAATAAATCATAATAACCGCAGCGTATATCGTGATATTCACGCATTTTATTTCTAATATCTTCTGATATTTTAATGCCTTGTTGATATGTTTTTTTATTTGCTAAAGAATGCCAACGGACATATAAAGAGCCAGGCAATTCAATACTTTTAATTGAGTAACCGGAATTATAACGCTCCCCTCCCCGCCAACCTAAAGGATCCGATGAAGATACCGTTGTCTTTCCTACCATACCTTTCCAACCTATTTTTTTCTTTTCTCCAAAAATAAGAACGGTATCCACTCTTACAACATAATACTTTGGAGCTATAGTAGAAACTCTCCATTCATTTAACTGCTGAGATTTAGATGAGCAAGAGGAAACTAATAAACAAAGAGTAATTAAAAGGTACTTATTCAAAATGGATATCCTTTCTGTTTTTTATGAGACCAAATTTGTCGTTCACGTTCACCGTATTGATTAATCCTAGGCTTCATTGTATACATCCCAGTATCTAGCGCCCAATGATCTGAACAATGAATATATTTTTTTAAAACGTAAGATGACAAAGATTCCGGTACTTCTTTTATAATAGATAAACCCGAGATATTTTTTGAATGATTATAACAATCTTCATAATATGAATAGAGTTCAGTTAATTTATCATCAAAATTTAGAGCATTATTAGATAGTGGCACCTTATTTTCAATCGCTATTTTATGCATTAAATTAAATGACAGTAGCTGAAGACCTGGTGAAATATCTCGCGTCATTGATAGTGTTGCTCTAAATCGACAATGCTTATTATTGAGTCTTTTTTTCAGTATATTATTTTGCGAAAAACAACTTGTAGAAACAACATAAGGTGAAAATTCTTTCATCATTTCGTCTATTTTTTCTGCTGCTTTATTATTAAATTGCTGTTCAGCATGCCAATCACCTTCAATAATGGTACGCAGATATGGTTTCATAATCATCACACTATCAATCGGATCTTTATATCCACCACCGATATCTGAATGAACACCAAGTAAGGCGATTTCTTGATGTTCAGGAGCAACTGAATTTAACGCAAAATTATCTCGACATTCATGATGCGCGGTAAAATGCACCACTTTATTAGCAATGTCTTTAGGTAGATATAGGTTAATACCATGATTATGTTCGTCTGTTGTATCGAGTAAATCTTTGATACAGCCGATGGCTGCTACTGTGTCGTATAAGCCAATAAAATTAATACTTGTTTTAGAAAAACTATTTAATTGTAATTTCTGATATACCAAACCATCTTGCTTTTTGTATATTTCGTTAGCAAAGTGTCTTGCTGTTGCCGCTCCTCGACTAAATCCAAAAATATCAAAGGTTAATTTAATAAGATTAACACTAAGGTTTAATTTATTTAATTCAAAAAACATATCATCAATAGCTTTCGTTGAAATCGCAATAACACCACGATCGCCAACGCCTAATCCCATATCCGGAAAACGTTCATCCTCTTCTAATGCTTTAGTCCCAACCCCTTCCATATAAATTCGATAGCTTTTTTTATCTTCTGCTTTATATTCATCATAAAGACGCCCTATATTTGTTACTGAATTATTATAACTACCTCGATGTTTATCCGAAAAAGTAACTAACTCTTTGCATACATCTATATTCTCATCAGGCACAAAACCGTCTTTTTCACACCGAGCACCAAAATCAGCATTAAACGAATTGTTACCCGTTCCATCGAAGAAGACACCAAAACGAATTTCTTGCTTAGTAAAATCTAAAATTTCAATAACGTAGCTTTCATTATGAACAAAACTTAGATTTCCTAGCTTTCCTTTATGGTGTTCTTCAGGGAATTGATAATCAGGCGCTTTACTCCATAGGTCACCTAGCGTGGCCTGCTGGTATACCTTATTTACATCACCTTTTAAGCCACCTTTTTCTTCTTTAGAAAAATCAACAACTGGGGAGCTTTCTGATTCAAGGCGTTTATTCCTGTCTTCAACAAGATCAATTAACCCTTGAGGCTCCATGCTAACTTTTATTGGGCCACTCGCTATATTCTCAATAAGGTTCGGGCCTGCTTTTAAACTTATGGTTTGAATGGTTCCAACAGCGTCTTCAATGGTGACTTCAATGCCCTCATAAGGTTGATTATTTTCATCTCTGAAATCCAATTCAACCCAATTGGTGACTTTTTCACAGGGAATACAACGATCACTCATATTTCACCTCCTTGCTGAAGGGCATTACTCATTGCTAGCTTCCCTGCTTTTTTAACCGTATTTATTTGCTTATCATCCAGATACCAAGCATCAAAAACAGTTTGCTCTTCCCATTGTGTATTTTTAGCAAGCTGAACCATAGAATAAGCTTCTAATTCTTCGTTACTAAGTTCGTAAGATCTACCTTGCTTAAGAAATCCAATTAGCTTCAACTGAATATCAAAATTTAAGTTATAAACTGTTTTCATTAATTCAGGGAAACGCTGCCACGCTAAGCGCTCAACAATCCACGCGTGTCTTTTAAGTGAATACTGAGAATGGTGCTTTTCTATTCTCCACCACGGTTCAAGCTGATGAGTAAGCCTCGGGGCGCTATTCTTAAAGCTAACAGGAATATCATTAGATATAATCTTAATTCGATTTGCCGTCCCAAGAAACGTTGATAATTCTATTTGGCTAAAAGCTGACAACATCGGTTCTAAGATTATTCGATCATAATATCGAAACAAAACAAGCTCACCGTCAAGCCCTGCAAAAGTTAAACTTTTCCAATGCTCTATCTGGGTTTCAATACTGTCAGAGTAATAAATAACAAACCCAGATGACTGATCTTGAAAGTAAGATAAAAAATCATCCGTAGGATTAGGAAGCAACCACGGACCTAACTCTTTTTGTTCAGAAAAGTCAGTGTCTAAATAAAGGGGATACGCATCATTTCCACCAAAATGATAAAAACGTTCAATAACATCCTTATCTTCAAGCGGATTAACAATAAGATAACTTTGCTCACGCATTGCTTTTATCCCTCCCCACAAGACTTAACTGCGATTGCATTGAGCTTTTGAGCATTCTGCATTGAACTTTTTGATGCTTTCATTGGCAGGGCGCCAGCTTTCTCTAACTCCTTCCCCATTGGTAACACAGCTGCTTTTCCTGCATAACCGCTGCCACTTCCTGCGCTACCGCCTGAGTTTAAATTAATGGCAGACCCAATAAGATGAACGCCTGCTGGGTCGATTTTTACTACACTGCCACCGGCTTTAATGGTGATTTCAGTTCCTGCCTCTAACACTATTTTTTGCCCTGATTTTAAGTGCAATTCAGAACCAATCTCTTCTAATCGTTTTTTTCCTACTTTGCTATGAACAGAGCCATTAACTTGATAATGAGCGTCACCCTTAACGGTTTCAAACTGGCTTCCATTAACGGTTATATTTCTATTGTTTTTTATCTCATCAAATTGATTGTTATGTACAATCTTATGCTCATCGTTAAAGACTTCCATTGTATGATCGTTTTGGATCTGGCTATCCATGTCTTTGGCAGCATGAATATAAACTTGCTCGGCGTCTTTTCTATCTTCAAAACGTAATTCATTAAAATTCTCTCCACCGAGAGAGCTTGACGTTTTAAAGGTACTGCGCGTCTTGTGCTCAGGTAAGGTATAAGGGGGTTTATTATTACCATTGTAAAGAGACCCTGTGATGATTGGTTTATCAGGATCACCATGAATAAAGCTAACAATGACTTCGTGGCCTATTCTTGGTAACACAAATTGACCATATTGATTTCCAGCCCAGCCTTGAGAAGTTCGTAACCAACAACTGGTCTTTTCATTTCCTTGCCCATTTCTGTCCCAATGAAATTGCACTTTTACACGCCCAAATTCATCACAATAAATTTCTTCATTTTCAGGCCCTGTAACAATCGCGGTATCTACATTATGAATAAGAGGTTTAGGCTCTGATTTTATTTTAAAAGGAATGTGCCAAGGCAAACAACGGAAACTAGCATGATATTGAGAATTACCGTCAGCAAGCGCTTCAAGAACTTGAGGTTGTTGCCCACTATGAAAAACTTGCGTCAATAACCATGTATTATTCCATTCTGGATTTGGATGTTCTTGAATAGGTTGAAAGTGACCTACCGTTAATTGAGCACAATCACTCTCACCGACCAATTCTATATTGCTATTTCTATGCTGCAAAAGTGATAACTGAGCCTGTTTAATGGCCGTTTCCGATGTCTTTTTATTCGCAGGATAATGATACTGCTCTAGCCCCATTTCTGACGCTTGATTATCTTTCTCTTCTTGCTGAGCCGTACCAATAGGATAACGTTGAGGGGTCTCAAAGTGATAATCTTTTACTGATACTTTACCAACATCTACCCTCTGTTTTTTAATTAATGAAGTAATGGTATTGCCATCTTTTACCATCCCATTGTCAGCAGCCACACAAAGAGGCTGAAGCTCGGTATAAGTTTCGGGACCATCAGAAATAATCAGTTTTGAACCTAGTTCGGCATGCTCATAATAAGAAACGAGCCCTTCTTCTGCCATTAGCCTCTGTACAAACCCAAAATCCGATTCCCCATACTGCACACAATAATCACGAGGTTGATGAGTATTAAATAACTCAATCTCAAAATGGTTCGTTAAAATCCCCGCTTGCTTATAAACCTCAGCAATGATGTCAGGTACTGTTTTGTTTTGGAAAATCTGAAAGTTAGTACGGTAATTAAGAAGAGAAAAAATAGGGGTAAGATTTAATTTATAAGTACTGTAACGAAATGACGAGCCTAATTGTTCTATAGACTCAATAATACCATGTACATATCTAGGAGCTAATGCAGGATCATTCTTATGATATAAAGTTAAGCAAACCGGTAATTGAAGCCACTCCCCTAAAGGTAATGCCGGATCTTCACATACAAAAGTAACGTCAAATTCATACCCATCACCCAGCGTCTCCTGTCCGGAAAACGCATAGACTTGTAAAGGCATATCTATCGTGGCGACATTAATTTCAAACTGAGCTTGGTTTGCATCCTGCATAATGATTCTTCCTGAAACACAAATGTATATTTAACTCATATAACAATGACATATTATTAATCAGCTAGTTACGTGAAAATTGGTAAACTAAAACGCAAAAAGGGAGAGCCATCATAAACAGCTAGGGTTGTTTATGATAATGACTCTCCCGAAAATGCGAGTGGCTACGCTTTCATTGCTGTACGCCAATCATCATTACCAGATGTACCTGCAACTTCATGTGTCCAATCAATAGCACGGTATGTCATGAATACGTCTTCTAAGTGTGTGAAGTGTGCTTGTGCAGGATCTTGACAGTTTGGCATTGATGCTGTGATATCAACGATAATCGCATCATGAAGAACTGTCGTGAAATAATGCTCTTGAGTACCCGTAGCTGAAGTGCGGTACCATTTGATTTCAACTTTTGGTAATTTTTCACCAGACGTTAATGCGTTATACATTAGCGGTGATGCTTTATCGAATACCTTAGTGATACGTACTGGCTTATGCACACGTTGACCTGTAGGTTGGCCAGATTGTGGATCGCGAGGCAATAACACTTGGTGTTCAAAACCTTGAACTAACACTTCATCTTCATGGCCTTCTTGGTAAATGTTACCTACTGATTCTTCAGTAAAAGTACCTGCAGTGATCAGTCCTTGTTTTTCGCCTTCGATACGCATATAAGCTGGGGTTGGCATACTATCTTCCTTTTAAATAAAATTAATAAATGTTCCCCCTCCCTATTGCTAAAGGTGTGCCAATTTTAATAACATTAAAAATCAATGAGTTGATAGAATAATAAATATATACGTAATAATTTTCGTTTGAAAAGCAATCAAAGAAGAACAAATTTGAATCAAACTAAAAAACATGCCAGATTAATTAGTATTAAATACCAAATATATTATTTTAGAACTGTTTCTCAAATACTCTCCCTACAATGCCAAGTTAACATTTCGAAACATTCTCTGCAAAAATAAACAAAAACCCACCTTTAATCACACTCTCATTTTAATTGGTACAGTATAAAGAATATACAGATGCAGTTCTTGATGCCGCGCGTAATGCTGGAGCGACTGGTGCAACCGTGATTAATCATGCTCGCGGAGAAGGCATCAATAAGAAAAAAACTTTCTTTGGTCTAACACTCGAAGTCCAAAAAGATGTTTTATTATTCGTGGTTGAAGAGCACCTTGCTCGCTCTATTTTAGAGACCATCAATGATGTCGGAGAGTTTGATACTGAATCCGGCCAAGGAATTGCGATTCAAATTGATATTGAAGATGCCGTTGGTGTCGCTCATCAAGTAGAGACATTAACCAAGGTCGTTGAGGAAAAACTATGAATAAAGTAAAAGTAGAAAACGTCATGGTTGATGGCTTAATGACTGTCGCCGAAGGCATTCAATTAGCAAAAAAAACAAGTCAAAGCTCTTATCGTAAAGAAGCGTCATGATGATGAATATGGCATTGTATTAATAAATGACATAGCTAAAAAGGTGCTCGCTCAAAATCGCTCCACAGAGCGTACAAATATCTATGAGATCATGACAAAACCTGCACTTTCTGTCTCTCCAGATATGAATGTAAAATACTGTGCTCGCCTATTTGAGCGCTTTGGGATTAGTCGCGCGCCTGTTATTAAACATGGTGAAATAGTAGGGATGGTAAGTTACAACAATATTGTATTAAATGGCATGGCAGGGCTTGGTCATTAAGAAAAAGTGACTTAAAAACATTAGCCTTTAAGTCACTGTTATTATAATAAATTACGATTCTGTTTTTTGAATAATTAACGGTGCAAAATCCGCTGTGGCGTTGTTCCCTGCACCTAAATGGTCTGTGTATTCTGTATCTTTCATTATGGTATAGAACACATCAACAAAATCATCATCATTAATGAACAAATCATCAGGAAGCAAAGCAATGATTGCACTTGTCATTTGAGGGATAATTAAATAAGCCTGCGCTTCTTTATCTGGAATAGTCGCTAAAAAGTCACTTGCTGCTTTTAGAATTGTTTGAGCTAATTCTTTGTAATCCGTTTTATCATCTTGTTCCATCAAGATAATATCCGCCGCCCCCCAACGATAACGCTGCCAAAAAATCATAATTTGATTTGCAGGGTAAGACTGCTCCGCGTAATCAAGATACGGCATTTCAATCAAATCAATCGTTGGTTCATCACGATCAGGACTGACACCAGAAACAATCGCATACACTTCTGCTTTACCAGAGATCCATGGTTCATGATCATCCTTTAGCTGAATTTTTTTCAATATAGTCGTATTGATTTCAGTTGGCTCTGCTGGTGTACTTTGCATCCTAGAGTAACGAGCGATTTTTTGAGCTTTCGGCTGCTCTTGTAATGCTTTTAACTCATCACGCATTAACGCTAAGCCAGCTTTTAGTTCTTCACGGTTATTGGTATCAACCACTAAAACAGGACGCTCTGGAATATCATAAATATCTAGGTAATGGACGTTGCCATCAATATCAAATGCTTCAATATATTGCCATTCACTTTCTGCCCCTTCAGGTTCAAAAGCAAATAATGGACTTTGCCCTACCTGCCAACGAGCAAGCATACTTGGATCAGCAAGACGTAATTCCAACAATTCGTCAGTATAGTGCTGTAACCCACGAGATTCGATCTCAGTATCATTAGCCGCACTCATTGCAACCATAAAAGTTCGAGCTTGAGGTTTGGGTTGAATAGGCAAATCAGATAAAGAGGCACTTAACTGGTACTGATTAATCGTACCTTTTAAACTCTTCTCTAATTGTGGAAAAGCGCGACTCAGTTCCTGAGCTAAATCACGTTTAGACACTTCATCTTGCGCATTCGCTGAAACAGGAGTCATCAAACAAAGTACGAGTAGCGCTGTTAATTTGTTCATACAGCATTCCTTTTTATAATTATTGTATTTATTTACATCCGTTTACATTTGTCCCTCAAGCCCACTGTAACAAAACCACGTGAAAATTAAAGTCAATACTCTAAAATAAATACTTAATACAATATCTCACTATTGAAACAAGTAAATATCAGGGGAGATTTCACCAAAAAGTGAAATTTACCTTTTGGCTATTTAGTCGAAAGTGAACCAAACTATTCTATAGACGCTGATGGAATATGAAAACGCAGCAGTATTGTAATAGAAGGGTGTAAACAGGTTGGCGACAACCATTTCGTTAAACATTGGGATGAGGCAGCATAATGACATTAGATACTTGGTTAATCTCAATTTCTAATTGGTATGAAGCAAAGCAATATGACCAAATAGAAACGCTTGAAACACTCTTATACTCTGCGCCTAATTCGGTGTGGGGGCCAACATTGACTGACGAGCAAAGTAAAGCAATAGCCTGTTGGTTAGATGGCAGTTTAAGAGTATTTGAACACACCAAGTATCATGACAAAAAGAAAGCATACCAAATGTTGCAATACGCCAGTGCAAAGTTAGAAGTGGCCGCCTTTAACTCTACAACGGATGTTGATATTAAAGATTGGTGCTTAAAACGATTACAACACCTCACGGTACTCAGCTTGGAGTTTTGTAATCAACAACAAGATCAATCCACATGGAATAAGAAAGCTCATTCACTCATTGAAATGCACGTTAAATTAATGGTGAGCCTTTCTTTGAATGAAAGTAGCGCACCAAATTTAATATCCCCTCATTAATACCTTATACAAAGACAATAAAAAAGCAGCAGATTAACCCCTGCTGCTTTTCGCTTTTATTTAACTCACCTTAAAGAAAGACAACTCTTCGCTTTGTTTTACAGCCAATAGCGCTAATTCTTTCGCAGCTTGTTGTGTCTGATTCACTGCCGCTACATTCTCATTTACTAAGTCGAATGTTCTCGTGGTATTTTTAGCGATATCTTCCGTCACATTGTATTGCTCTTGTGAAGCCGTAGCCACTAAGGTATTTATATCTGAGATGGCTTGAACAGATTGAGCAATATCATCAAAAGAAACTTTCACATTATGAGATAATGCCACTGACTCTTGAATAGAATTAACATTTGCTACCATATTGTCATTTGCTTTTTCTGATTGCGCTTGCAGTGTAGAAATAATGCCTTGAATATTTTTAGTCGACTCTTGAGTTTTACCCGCTAAGTTCCGCACTTCATCGGCTACCACCGCAAAACCACGACCTTGTTCCCCAGCACGAGCTGCTTCAATCGCTGCATTCAAAGCCAGTAAGTTAGTTTGCTCAGAAATAGAACTAATCACATTTGTTACTTCTCCAATATCAATCGCGCTATTTTTTAGCTCTTCGATCATATAAGCCGTTTCTTGAACCGATTCATTAATGTTTTGAGTTAATAAAATAGATTGCTCTAGCGCTTTATTTCCTTCAGTTACATTATCAATTGCTTTTCTTGTTTCATCTTCAGCTTGAACCGCATTCGATGATACCTCTTTTGAAGTACTTGATAATTCACTAACCGCCGTCGATATTTCTTCTACTTGAGCTAATTCACTTTGAGTATTTTTAGCGGTATTTTGCATAACAGCAGTCAACTCTTCAGAAGAAGAACTCGTATTATCCGCTGAAATAGTGAGTTCATTAATAAGATTTGATAGCCTTCCAATCGATTTATTGAATTCTTGTTTAATTTGAAAAAATTCATTTCTAGATGGAACAATAGGCAACGGTTTTAAAACACCATCCGCCAATAAAGCAATAGCCGACGACATTTCATTAATGTTCTTATTGATAATATTATTTATAGTAAAGAATAAAACGGCAGAAAAAAAACAACCTATAAACGTTAAGATTAATGTAATTGAAATTAATCCACTTAATGATTCATCCAACAACTCCGTTCTTTGAGCAAGGAATTTTTTTTCTTCAGCAGAAATTTTATCAAATACGATTCTAATTTCATCAACATATTTTTTTCCATCTGCTTTATCTATAAACTCTAGAGCTTCACTTAAACTTTTAGTATTCCGAATTTCTATCCCTTGATCTATAACGTTTTCTTTCCAATTTGAATAAGTTTTTATAAGTGCATTTAATCTATTCGTTTGATCTGACGTAGAATTATTAGAAAAAAAGGTGGACAACCTCTCAAGATCTGAATTAATCGAACTTACTCCTATCTCATAAGGCATTAGTGATGATTTTTCATTAGTTAACATATACCCCCTGAAACCGGTTTCTATGTTAATCACTTGCTCTAAAGAATGCTGAACCAGTCCCATAATCGTGTATGTTTTTTCTACTGCGTCGCTGTTCTTTTTAATCTCTTCATTTGAATTATCTACAGAAACATAAATAGACATAAATGAAATGAATGTCACAAAGAAAGCAATAATCATGAGTAGTTTAGTTGGTAAATTTGCTAGCTTATTCATTTTAACCTTATAATATATATTTTATAATTTGATGCGTCATCACGTTTTCCTAACAAATAATTAAGACTGCACATCACTTTTTTATTTAATGTAAACATAAAGAAAATCGAACTTAATAGGTTAATAATCAAATGAAAAAACAGAATAAAACCATAAAAAAAATAGCCATATAATATTGATTTGATTTTTTATTAAACCATTATTTTTCTCTTTCCTCTGAGGTATTGTTCTTAATAGAAGATCATGACCATGACTTCTTTTAAGGTTGCGTTTCATCCACCCCATATCTTCTTCACAAACTTCAAACGTGCAATAAACATCACAACCACTGACTAAATTATTAGTGCATAAATCTAAAAATGATGTTTCAGAATTAGCGACTAATATGTGTTTATTGCTCATTATATATATTCCTTAATTAACTAAAAATCCATAGAAAAATTAAAATTATAAAGACTAACCTCTATTTCTTTTTTGCAATCGCGATCAAACTCCAGAACCAATTCCCTTCTATTATATAGACAGCGCTTTACATTCACGAAAATAATGACAGTTTCGATTTCTTCACCACTAAAACATAAAATTATACCTTAAATAAATAATTTTAATTGTGAATGTGGCTGCTTTCGATATATCTATAGGTTATTTTTTAAAAAACACATTAATGAATTAGCTATATCTAATTTATCAAAAGTACCGTTAGATTGCTCATCTTTAGCAATTTTTCCATTTTCAAATATGAATACAGAGCAAGATTTTTTAGATTGAATAATGCTATTCATATTTACGTGATCCATTTCTATGGGATCAAATGAGTTATCAGTTCGATAACCAGATTGATATACAAAATAACTATCGATTATTGACTCTAGAGATAAGTAGCCAAAAACATTGACCGCCTTATGAAATCGGCCGTAAACCCTTTTTCTCAACATGTCCATAATTAGAATTCACCGTAATATCATGAATAAACACACAATTCCAAGACCTAACAGTACACCTCAAAATAAACTACTTTAATTTAAGGAAATATGAAGCCGTATATTAACTTAACAAATGTAAGAAACTGTTCGTTCCATATATTATCTATTAAATATCAATTAGTTACGACTTATTTGTTTCGGTGTATTAACGTTATCTTTTATACTAAACTATTTCATCCTATCTTTGCAAACCACTGCCTATCTTACTTTCTTATCTTTATCTAACAATCTCTTACATCTGTTAAATAAAGCCGTGTTTAAAATACACATACATACATTTTTAATATGAAATACATTTAACTCATTATAAATAGTTAATATTAAGGTCATTATTTGTGGTCTAGTTATCATATGCGAGTTTTTCTCGATAAATAGACAATTAATTTTTTTTGAGCCAACTCAGTCTTATCTTTGAATAAACCTATATAGCGTAAACTCATGCTTTCAGATTGATGTCCAATAACGGTCATCAACAATCCAATATATTTACCCGTAGCAAAATACAAATGTCGAGCGAAGCTCTTCCTTAATGTATGACACCCTACCTTTACATCAACACCAATCTCTTTCAATATCGCGGCCAATTTATAAAAAACATACCAACAAGCTTGTCGAGTCAACAGTCCCTCCCCTCCTTTTGCACGATTACTTGAGAGCGTCTGACGATTAAAGATATAGTCATTAGCTAGCTCTTTATACTCTTGTTTTCGTTGTTTAAGAGTTATTAGAATAAATTCACTTAAATAGAAAGTTCGTGTCACAGGTGAAGCAGAGTCTATTGCGTGCTTTACTCTTTCATTCACTGTCGATTCCCAAGATTTAGGGATGAAAGAAACAATCAGCTGAGGCGGGGTAATATAGATAATACTCATTTTTTTGGACAACCCCCTCGCTTGATAATGAAAAAGTAATTCTTCCTTTACTTTTTTAACACCCTCATCTTTGCTTTTGCTCTACGAGCCAATGTTCCTTTACTTTCAATGATCTCACACTGTCCATTTGATAAATTAATATTGCGATACTATAATTTAAAAATATCACTAATCCTTAATCCACTTTCTATACCAATATTCCAAACAAGGGTAAAAGCAAGATCATAATTTTTTTAAGATATCTTTCTGCATGTTTGTTTACGTGTTTTAATCGGTTCTACATAAGACATAGTTTTTCCTTTTTATAAACAATGACAGCGATTCAAAATAAAACAATTCCTCGATCCTCACAAAAAACGACACAACCCTATTTGTTAAAAACCATAAGAACATGGATAGTTTAGTGCTTTTCTGTTTAGAATAAACGAGCCCAATCTAGATAAGACTATAACGCTAATTGCCATCTCTGTAATGGCGCTTTACTGTTTATTCCTGCTCTGCCCCAACGATCAACCGCATCAACAACTAATACACGTTCCATTGGCAGCAACGCTTGCATCTGCTTGTTTGGTTTTTGAGTCGTAATAATCCAAACTGAATCATCTTCTTTAATTAAATCGTTCAACTGTGCTTTATCGTTTTCAGTCCACTCAAGAGCTGGTTTTGTTAAACGATCAACCACAAATAATTGATTGCCAGAGGCAAAGTCTTCTAACTGCTCAGACAACAAAATAACCGAGTCGATATCATTCTCTAAAATCACTTTTTGCTGCTGGTTGATTAATTGACGTACCGACAACATAAACTGCTCTTGGTTTTTTTGGATCTGCTCTGATTTATCAGGCCAGATACGTTGAAAATCATCACTCACAATCGCTACCATTCGGATTAAATTTGTTGGGTTTAACCATGCGTATTTTGAAGTTGAGCCATCAGATAAACGTAATGCTGCCACACCTTGTGCGCGAGGAGTAATTGCTTGAGAAGCATCGACTTCAATAATCTGAATATTGCTGTATCTTGCGTTCACATACAGAGGATCATCAGCCCATACCGCCCCAATCGTCACAACCACTTGGGCTGTTTGTGCTGAATCTTGAACGCTTTTCGCCCCTTTAGTGGCAAACCAATTGGGTAAACGCTCAATCCCATAACGATTTGGTGGTAAATATTTTGTCGTTAATGAGGTTTCTTTTAATAACTCGCTTGATAGCATATACGTCACAGGGGTTGCCGTTAATACATCTGCCGCTATTACTGTTTTGATGCTAAATAGTGATACTACACATATACTAGCAATCGCTATCCATTTCATTGAATTCTGTTTCATTTCTTATCCTATCTATACCCATATTCTTCGATTATTATTGAGGTCTACTCTGTTAATTCTTACGAATAATTCGGTAGGTGGTCGCAAGTAAAAAGAAGAAAGCTGAAACAATAATAATCGCAGCCCCAGAAGGCACTGGCATTTCTAATTCCATCGGTAATACGGTGCCAATCAAGCACGATATTGTCGCTAATAGTGCAGACATCAAGACAAAACTGCCCATATTCTCAGTTAACAATCGAGCCGTCGCACCAGGTATGAGCAATAACGCGCCAACTAAAACCGCACCGACAATTTTTACCGATGCAATCGTCACAAGGGTAATCATCATCACAAAAAGGTAATCATAAAAATTAGTTTTGTAGCCACGAACTCTGGCAATATCAGGGCTAATACAAGTTAATAAAATACGATTAAACGTCGGAATTAATACCACCACAATCAATAAGCAACTGCCTGCTAGAATCGCAATATCTTGGTCCGTAACCGTTAGGATAGAACCGAACAATACGTTCTCTAGCATGTGAATATTAATTTTACGTGCTACGTACATCAGTAATGCAGCGCCCACAGCCAATGCCAAGGCAAGGAAAACCCCAACTAACGTATCGTAAGGCACATTAGTTCGGTTTCTTACAAAATGCAGTAACAAAGCAAAGATCATACAGAAACTAAATAAGCCGATGATTGGGTTCTCTGCGGGCTCACCCAATAACACACCTAACGCGATACCCGTTAAGGCAGCATGTCCAACTGCTTCAGAGAAAAAGGCCAAACGCTTTGCAATCACTAACGTCCCCAAACCACCTAACAATGGCCCTAAGAGGATGGCGGCAACAATAGCATTAACCATAAAGGCATACGAAAAACTGTCACTTAAGAAACCTTGCTCGACGCCATATAACGCCCACTGACGAAACAGTTCCATTACGCAGCCTCTCCATTGTTGGTTTTTGATGCATCGTACTGAGCACTTGCACCCGTATAATGATTGAATAATCGCTCAATTTTCTCAGGTTTTAATACTTCTGAATAACAACCAGAATCAACCAAATTACGATTGATAACATGAACATGTGCTTTAAGACGGCGAACAGCGGTCACATCGTGGTGAACGGCTAATACCGTTTTACCTTGCGCGATAAATTCATGCATTAAGGATTCAAGATAACGAACCCCGTGCTCATCCATTCCTGTTGTTGGTTCATCAAGAACAAGTAAATCGGGATTATCCAATAGCGCTTGAGCGAATAACACGCGCTGTTGCTCCCCACCAGAAAGTTGTCCCATTCGACGATCGGCACGGTTAGACATGCCAACGCGCTCTAACTGCGCCATTGCAAATGCTTCTTGGCTGCTTTTCTTACGCCATAACGCACTTAAAAACAGAGGCACTCGCGTTTGATTCAATAAAATGAAATCCTTCACCGTTAGCGGCAGACTAGATTCAAAGACGGCTTTTTGTGGTACATAACCAATCACGCCTTTCTGCTCTGGCCACTCAATATTAATTTCCCCCTGAAACGCGGTTAATCCTAAAATTGAACGCAATAACGAGGTTTTACCGCCGCCATTAGGCCCCATCACCACATGGCATTGACCGGCTTCAAAGCGTTGGTTAACTCCTTCTAAAATGGTATTTTCACCATAAGTAAGCCCAACATTGGTTAAGGAAATTGCTGGTCCTGACATTATTTAGCGTCCTTATCTGCGGCGAATTTCATGGCTTCGATTAGAGTGTCTAAATTTGATTTCATTTCAATTTCAACTTTATTGTCTTCATAAGGACCGTGCGTCATGTGCGAAAAGCGATACAACTGAACGCCTGTCGCCTCTTCAATCGTGTCGACAAAACGGTTTGGCATGTTCAATTCATAAAATAAAACATCAATGTCGGATTCACGGATCTTTTCAATCGTCCCTTGCAGTTGACTCGCACTTGGTTCTACACCGTGAGCGGGTTCAATGACAGCTGCCACATCCACACCAAACTCTTGAAGAATATAACCATACGCATTGTGCGTTGTTGCTACCTTCATTCCTGCAGTGTCTAATTCACCCAGAGAGAGCATGGCATCACGCTTCATTAATCGGAATTTTTTCGCGTATTTACGCGCATTTTTACGGTAGAACGAGGTATTTTCAGGATCAATTCGAGATAACTCATTGGCAATGGTGTAAACCTTTTGAATTGTTGTAGATAGACCAACAAATGTATGAGGATTCACCGCGCCTTTACCGACCGATTGCCCCATTGCTGGCAACAACGGAACGTCTTTATTGGCTTCTAATACCATTAATTCGCTGTTATTTGCTGCCGAAATTACTTTTAACGCAAAGTCATCATGACCAATGCCATTAACAACAATCACATCCATTTTATTTAAACGTTTTAAATCGTTTGGTTGGGGTAAATAATTGTGGGGATTAAACCCTGCATCAACCAAAGGAAGAATTTCTGCTTTATCACCTACCACTGCTTTCACATAGCTGTAGTAAGGTTGTAAGGTAATGCCAATCACCAAAGGTTTTGTTGCCGATATCGCCGACGCAGAAAACAAAGAGAGTAAGCTAAGCAGAACAAAAGAACGTACGTATAAAATAGATTTCATCATTATTATTTATCTTTTATTGGTATCAATTTAAATGAGTGTCATGAGCAGAAAAGACTACTTGCATCCAGTGCTGTTGAATGAGTTCGCTTTCATTCCAAGAGATTGGAGCAGGAGAGATGGTTGTCGACATCAATTCAGAGTTCAGCCAAAGCTCAATCTCATTGCCTTTTGCATTAAAAATGAATGACGCAGCGCCTTCTTTTTTCACTTTTAAACCCAGATAAACCCCAGAACCTAAATGCTGCCATTGGTGTTTTCCGCGACGCTCCCAGCTTTGGTCTTGCACAAAAGGTGGTAACCATTCATCCGCTAGGTAAGCAATCTCTGGCCATGCATTTTCTTCTGTTGATTCAGCCTGAATATCGTAAATTTCTTCATAGGCTAAACGTAATTCAGCGATCATAGCTAAATCATCTTGCGTTAAATCGGTAATTAATACTTGGTGTGATTCAAGCTTTACGCCCTCATCGTTCGATTGATGATATGGCAATGCGACCACCGCAATAAGCAAAATGCACCCAATAATGAGTGCTATCCATTTTCCTTCTGCGCTTCCATTATCTGGAGTGACTGATTGAATGATCATTTCTCTGAGATCTCGACAACATCGACTTCCACTGGGCTTTCGTGTCCTGAATCAAACACCAAATAAAAATCTGTTTCAGGATTTGTAAATTCCGCAATTGAGCGTTTATCAGTGGTGACTTTTGCAATCAAATTATCATCGTAATCATACATATTTACGTCATAATCAACGGCTTTACTGCCATCACTGTAGCCTGTTTCACACAGTACTAAATCCGATTCAAACCAACAGCTCATTAATGGAAAATGAGCAAAACTCGCAGAAGAAAAAAGAAGAGAAGAAACAAAAAGGGTTTTCAGGTTTACTTTAGTCATGGATAAATCTCGATAAAAAAGCACCACAAACCTTTATGGAAAGTGGTGCTAACTACATTATTGAAGTAGAGCTTCAAACGTTAAGTGAACATTTACACTGGCTTGTTCTGCAAGTGGGTGGTCTGTCAGCTCACCTTTGTAATTTGATTTCATCAGGTAACGACCCGCAGTTTCAGGAGTAAAGGTGATCTTTCCGTCTTTATCACTCACTACGTCAATTTGTTCTTGATGATTACGATATAGTGTCCCTTCACGAGTAATATCAGCCGTTACACCCGCTTGAGGTTTACCATTAAAGAAGAACTGAAAAGTCACAGGTTCACCTTCTAGAATATCCGACGGATGAGTTAATGGCTTAAGCTCTAACAAGGTATTATCAAGCTTCATCGCTTCTGTTGTTGGCTTACCTACTGTTACGTAACTCTCAGCACGAGTGAAACTCACTTGGCTTACCACATCTCGTGCTTTTTCTGGAAGTACTAACGCACGATCTGCCTTGGTTGCTTTAATCCATTTCACCGTATCACGACGGCCTGCTTTATATTGGGTGTAATACGTTGGCTCGTTATTAATTCGAACTTTGTGAGTGCCTTCTTCTTCAAAATAGAAATCAAACATTGAACGGCGTTTGCCTTTAACGACAAAGTTTGGGCGCTCTGTACGACCATCAGGCATCACAACTTGTGCCTGATCACTACCCGCTGGCTTATCAAATACAAACGTACCGTGTGACGCGGTAACATCAAACGTAAGCCAATCACCACCTTCTTTAGATACGGTAAAATGAGAAGGTAAAACCCAGCGAGGGTGTGCGTTAGCCGTCGTTGCAGCCAATAAACCTGCAGCCATCACGCCGGTTAATACTGCCGCTTTGAACTTACTGTTCATTAATGTTGTTTTCATAATGTGTTTAATTCCCTGATAAATAGACATCTAAATTACTTTTTATAATGAATGGTAATTTCGCCAGTCTCTTCTGTTGGCTTTAATTGGTAAGTCATATCACTATTCGCTAACGTCATTTTTTGACGTAAATAGTTACGGCCACCATGCTCGCGAACCACTTCGATATGTAACGTATAATCCCCTTGTGGTAGCGCCTGACCTGAGTCATCTTTGCCATCCCAACTGAATTTGTATTTACCAGCTGGTCGTGTTGCAGAAGTAACAGCATCAACTAATTCACGATCGTAACGACCGACTTTACGCCACCAACTTCTTAAATCTTTTAGCCACTCATCTTTACCTACCCACAGCTCAATCGTTTTTACTGACTTACGTTCGCTGTTTTCAATCCATACCGCTACATAAGGGCGTGCATACATGGTGGTCGTAATCGTTGGAAGCTCAAAAGCAACATCGACTTTTGCACTCTCAGAAATAGCCGCTGAATTAACAAAAAGAGGTGTTGTTAATACCATTGCAGCAATTGAATGACGTAAATAGGTAGAGAGTGAAGCCATTGTGATGTCCTTATGGATACAAGATTAAAAGGGTTAAGGTACGGCAATAAAATACAATGCAAGCGTGATTGATGAGCCAAATACCATCCACTTCATTGATGTCATTAGTGTTCTTTTTTTCGGTAAAATTAAGCACACACCGGTTAGTACAAAAAAGATCATTAATAACGCGGTAATATCAATGAATGCTTTCCAAACTTCACCGCTGTTTCGTCCTTTATGTAAATCATTTAATAACGCAACAACGCCATAGTTTGAGCTTTCGATATCTGCCATGCCTGTCGTTAAATCGATATAAACAGACGCGTTATAACCGGATCCTTTGTAATTTAATGACAATTCCCCCTCGACTAGTTCACCGTCTTCAACGTCGGTAAAAACATAAACATTAGAAGGCGTTCCAGAGAGATCGGTGTGTTGATTTAAGTAATCAAGCAAAGCAGCGGTATTTGGTTTATTCCAAAGGGTGTGTTGTTTTTCATCTTGAGAAAAAAGCACTCTGTTAGGAACAGAAAGAGTGGTGTTTTTGATGTCTGGAGAGCTACTAACAAACCAATCAGGACGATTTAGCGTGATCCCGGTGATCGAGAAAAATAAAACAACGAGTAGAAGCGCCATTGATACATAGACATGTAAGCGACGCGCCCACAATTGTACTTGTTTATTTTTCAGCAACATGAATAAAACAGGATCATTTAAGAATAATGGATGGTAATGTAATTGATAATGATTTGCGTTGACATTCAATTTACATTGTTTACGTTTGGGGATTCTTTACTGTCTATTTTACGAGCAATAGAAAAGCCCTCATCATTCGATAAGGGCATTAAATGGAGTTTACGCTGAAGTATTGGCTGTTTTTCTCAATTGAGACAAATATTTTATCCACCCTTTCGCTTCATTTGATGGCGTAAAATCATTGGCTCTTTTCGCATAAAGTAAGGCTGAATCTATTTGGTTTAGCTTGTAATAAGCTCTTACTTTAGCTAATGCAATATCATCTGTCTTTTTGTAATCCTTAACCTTATCTAAAGTCTTCAAGCCTTGTTGATGATGACCCTCTTGGATCTGTAATTGGGCCACTTGCCAATAATAACGTGAATCTAGCGTTGCAGCCTTTGACCAAGTGACAGTGGCTTTATCCCACTCTTTTGCTGCTTGCCAATAACTTGCTTGCATAGTCAGTAAATCAATATCACTTTGCGCTTCATCTAACTGACTTAATACTTCAGCAGCTTTCTCTGGGATACCGCGCTGAGCATAAAGTTGAGCCAACAATTTCAACTCTGATTGACTCAATTCAATTCCTTGTCGCTCTGCAAGAATAAGAGTATCTAACGCATTTTTAGGTTGATTCAAACGAAGCTGAATACTAGTTAACTGCTGCCACCATGTCGCTTTATTTGGTTCAAGTACAATTAAACTGTTCAAGGTAGGGATCGCCGATTTCCATTGTTTTAACTGTAGTTGCGCCCCTAATTTCAGTACTAGTGATTGGCTTCTTTCACTTTGTTTCTTATATATCGCGACACGTTCATGCTTATTTAATGCAGAAAGGACCTTTTCCCATTGCGCCAACTGATAATGGGTTTGAGAAATACGGAACCATAAATCGCCTATTTTTTGTTTTTCAGGCACTGAGTTCGCTAATTGATAATAATGCGGTAACGCATCACTAAAGCGCTGATCTGTTAATAATAAATCGGCAAGCATACGTTGCGTTATCCATGCTTGCTCATCGGCTAATTGCTGGCTATTTACTGCTTTAGTGAGATATTTAACTGCCGACTTACTACTCCCTGCCTGCCAATGAAACACACCCAACATACGTTGAATATAGGCTTTATCATAATCCTGAGAAGGGGTTAATTCTGCCAAAACAGCAATTGCTTCGGGCATTTTTTCTTGCTGTTGTAATTGCAGTGCTCGCTGTACTTTACCCGCATTGTATTGGCTAAGTTGCTGAGCTTGCACTGCCCCAGCAAAAAATAAAGCGAAGCTAAGAATAAGAACAGAAGAATGTAATTTTAATTTCATCATTTTGCTAACGTAAACTCCAATTTCACCGTTTGTCCAACTTGAGCAATGGCTTTCCCACCGACTACTTTTGGTTGATATTTCCATTTTTTCAACGCTTTAACTGCTTCTCTTTCAAACATTCGACGCGGTTTAGCATCCGTCACTTTTACATTGGTTGGGCGACCTTGTTCATCAATGGTAAATGACATAACAACAAAGCCTTCTGCGCCTCTTTTCATCGCTTTTGATGGATAACGAGGCTCAACACGATACAACGGCATCGCTTGTTGGTTACCTGTAAAATCAGCAAAACTCGGTGCATTTATCGCTAACCCCGAAATACCAGAATCCAAGCTCATTGGTGGCATTGAACTTTGTGGCGTCGCCATTGAAGTTTGAGTTTGAGACGCCATTGGTTTTGCCTCTGGTGGCGGCTCTGGTGTTTCTGGTTTTTCCGGCACTCGACGTTGACGGCGCTGAATATCTTGTTCTTGCTCAACCATCACCATATCAAAGCGGATCGTCTCACTGCTTTCTGGTTTCCCGTTATGACCGTTGTCTACCATCCACGCCATAAACGTGAATAGCCCTACCGTCATAGAAAGCGCAATAGGCACTGCCAACAATAATCGCCACATTAGTTTTTCTCCGCAGCCAATGCGATGCCTTTAACTCCCGCACCTTTAGCCGCATCCATGACTTTTACAACCGTCCCGTTATACGCATGTTCATCAGCTTGGATCACTAATGATGCATCAGGTTGTTCTAATAACAAATGCTCTAATGTCGCTTGAACTCGCTCTGCATCCACCATACGTTTATCAATGAAAATATCGTTTGAAGCGGTAATAGCGACAAAGATACCCGCGTCTTTTTGACTCGATACATTACTGGCTTGAGGGCGATTTACTTCAACCCCTGATTCACGTACAAATGAGCTTGTTACGATAAAAAAGATCAGCATGATAAATACGATATCGAGCATTGATGTTAAATCTATTTGTGCTTCTTCTTGGTTTGAAGAACGGCGGCCAAGTCTCATGACTGACTCCTTAATGCTTTTTCTAAATGATGTTCTTTACGGCGGCATACTTTGGCTAAACGAGCATGAACAAACATACCCGCTAGCGCAGCAACCATTCCTGCCATGGTTGGTAATGTGGCTAATGAGATACCAGAAGCCATCAGTTTTGGCTGGCTACTGCCTTGATTTGCCATTACATCAAACACTGAGATCATGCCTGTTACCGTGCCTAGCAAACCGAGCATTGGGCAAATGGCGACAAGAACTTTGATGAAATTCATGTATTGATTAAGCTGAAGATGTGCTTCGCTTACCCAGCCATCACGGATCGTTTTCGCATACCACGAATCATGATCGTCTCGCTGCTGCCATTTATCTAACCATACTTTTCGCTGTGCCGGAAAAGTGAAAGATAAGAAAAATACACGCTCAACCACTAGTAACCAACACACAGCAACAACAGCGCCTAACCACCATAAAATGGGGCCGCCTTGTGCCATAAAGTGAGATAAGAAGGCCGTCATTAGGCTGCGATTCCCATTGGTTTATTTATTGTTTCTTTTTCTGCTTGTTCAGCCACTAAACTCAAGCCCTGTTTTTCAAGGATGGTACGAATACTCTCTGCTTGTGAGCTTAAGATATTGTGAGTTAATAACAGAGGCATCGCTGCAACTAAGCCTAATACCGTAGTCACAAGAGCCATTGAAATACCGCCCGCCATTACTTTTGGATCGCCATTACCAAATTGCGTAATCACTTGGAATGTTTCGATCATGCCAGTAACAGTACCTAAAAGACCTAACATAGGTGCTAATGCAGCGAGAAGCTTAAGCATTGAAAGACCTTTTTCTAAGCCTTGTTGCTCATCGACAATGGTTTCTAGTAAGCGAAGTTCTAACGCTTCTACCGAACGAGTTTTTTCTGCATCATAAACAGATAAAACACGACCAAGAGGATTATTACCGATGTGTTCAGGATCTTTTAATTGAGTGCGGATCTGCTGACGAATAACCAACAATCTTGCACCATTAAATAACGAAATAAGCAGGCCAATTGCCAATAGAGCGATAATGATTTGTCCAACCACACCACCCGCTTGCAGGCGATCTTTTAGCGTTGGCGAATTTGCAAGTTGATCTAGCATGATGCCACGCGATGGATCCACAGCCATCATGATCACTTGTTGCTGCGCCATATCAGATAATGTTGCTACTGATGGCGCAAGCTCTGGCTGTTGTGCATAATACGTCGCAACTTGTTTTTTGTTATCCCAACGTAAAAAGCCTTCGTCGCCAACCAATGCCATATTTCCTAAACGGTAAGCATTCACTTCTGCGCGATGACCTGCTCCGTTAATAACAGTTACAGGAACTAAAGTCAGTTGTGAACTTACCTGTGCTTGTTGTGCCATTGTTTGCCATAAACCGGTCAATTGGCCCATCGAAGGCAAAGATTTCGCGGCAACGATATCATTAATTACTTGGCTATTTTTCTTATCATCAAGGCCTGTCACTGAGTTCTTTAACTCTACATCGACATCTTTTGCTGTTTGTCTTACCACACCAAACAGCTCTCCCAGACTGCCAGTTTCTAGATGTAATTTTTGCTCTAAAGAGGCCAACGTTTTTTCATTGTTACTGAACGTTGAGCTTAATTTATCACTCTCTTTTTGTAGCTGTTTTCGTTCTGCTATTAACGCATTTCTTTGTGCTTTTAAACTTTGTTCTGTTTGTTTAAAACCAGACTCACGCTGTGCATTATGTTGTTTTTGAATTTGGCTTGCTTGCTTGGTGTCTTGAACTAATTCAGAGCTTGCTGCCGATGTGTTAGCTGAAAAACTTAATACTGAAATAGCTAAAATAAGTGGTTTAATCGTCATGTTATTTCACCTCTTTCAGTGATAAAGAAACGGGTAGAGTCAATAAGCTCGGAGCCACTTGTTTATAAGCGACAGAGTACGCTTTAGCTAAGTCGTCATTAAATGATGAATCCAATAATGTCCACTGATTACTGTAGGTATTCCAGCTCCAGTATTGTGAAGAATCCAAACGACGAGCAAGCAATGAAACACGGCCTAAATGCAACATATCAGCATCGATTAATTCATCATTATCAACCGTGATTTGAGTTTGATATGTACCTAGCTTCGAGCCGTAATCCATCTCAATTTGATACGCTTCGAGAATACGACGGTATTTTTCTGCATCGCTCACATCGACTCTTGTCATCATGTGTTCAAGTTTTTCAATACGTTGTTGGCGTTCTGCTATCTTGATTGGTTTATCTTGCTCAACTAACACAGTAAGGCCCGATAACATTTTATACATCAATGGCACGACACCTTGTCTTGTCTCTTTAATTGTTTCTATTTGATTATTTAGGTTACCCATTTCTTGTTGCTGACTATTCACCAAACCAGTGAGGTGATCACGATAAACCGCAAGATTCTTTACTTCTTCTTGCAGTTGTTCGATCTCTGCTTTATATGCCAATGTTGCTTCTGAGCTTTTATCAATTTTTGTTTGGCTCACAGCAGAGGCTGTATTCGATTTATTTTCGATAGATCGTGCTTGATCAAGCGTAGAGGCTTGAGCGGTTGTGATCACGGTAGCTAACGCTATTCCAATACTGGTTTTTAAAATATTCATATTATCTATTTCTTAACTGTTATTTTTTAAGGTCTATCTCTTAAAAAATTTGCCTTCAAATAAACGCACTAAAGGGAGACCGAAGCCTCCCTTATATTTAATGCGCTAAATTAGTATTTAACTTGTAGTGTCGCCATGTAGTTTCGACCTTCGCCAACCACTACACCACTTGCACTACCACCTGCTAGATAATCGGTATCCAATAGGTTTTCCACATTGAATCGAGCGACAAAATCTAAGCTTTCATCATATTTAATAGTATGTGAAATACCCATATCTACTCGTGTGTAAGCATCTTTTTTGAATTCATTCTTAGAGTCACCGTAACGCTCGCCTACGTGATAAACACCAAGATTAATACCTGTACCGTTATTGAAATCGTACTGAGACCAAATGCTTGCACTAAATTCAGGAACATCAGCAGGCGTTTTACCTTCTAATGCTGGATCATTTTCATATTTAGCATCAAGTAATGTCGTTGATGCACTTAATGAAAACGCTTCTGTCAGGTAACCTGTTGCAGCTAGCTCAATACCAGTATGGATCTGCTCACCCACTTGTGAAGTGCGCGTATCGGTACTATTGATATCTTCAGTCACCTGCATGTTTGATTGTACAATTTGGAATAAAGCACCAGACACATACAAACTGTTATCTAATAGTTCCCACTTAGATCCTAACTCGTATAAATTACCTTTCATTGGGTCTTGAGATTGACTATCATTAACATCATCAGAATCATTAATGGTTGCTACTGGTTCAAAACTTTCAGAATATACGGCATAAATAGAACCATTTTCAGCTGGATGATAAATCACACCAAGCTTAGGAAGAATGTTAGTGTAGTCTTCTTTTCTGCCTTTGCTGTCTTCTGTTTTATCTACAGCAAAACGTGCGCCAGCAAGTAACTGCCAAGAGTCATTAAATGTCACTAAATCTTGTAAATAAATACCATAATGTTGGCTCTTTGAGTGAGAACCGACGGTATCGTTATTTGAATTCAAATCACCAGGGCGATTAAAGCCATCACTACATGTATCAGTACCTGTATCACATGATTTTGAACTGTCATATTGACGTTTGTAATCATAATGCAGGCCGTTACCACCTACTAATAAACGGTGATTAACACCCAGGGCATCTACATCACCAGTAAAATCAACATAAGCGGTATCAAACGTCCATTCATCATGACGATCAGATGATTTATAACTGCTGCCATCTTTATGTATGTCTGACTCTGTACGTTGACGTTCATAAAACTGACGGCTAATACCGGTTTTAACAGACCATGAATCAGTTAAGTTTGCAGTTAAACCAACACCATAGTTGGCAACGTCATTATCTGTTTTTGCCCAGTTTTGGTCTTTAACGATATTTGGGTCAATCACTTCACCCGTCGTTGTATCTACTTTTGAGCCGTTATCTAAATCACCTAGCTCGTCAGTTCTGTCATAATGAGCAGATAACATGATGTCTTCATTGATATCATAATCAACAAACAAACCACCAACAGTACGTTCCGTTTCTACATCAGTACCGTCAAAACGTGTACGCCAAGAATCTTGGTTTTCTTGAGATAAAATCACGCGAGCACGTAATGTTTTATCTTCATTCAATGCACCGCTAACATCAGCCATTGAACGCGTGTAATTATTTGAGCCAATGTCTTGACTGATCGTTACTTGTGTTTCATAAGTTGGCTTTTTAGAAATCATGTTTACTAAGCCACCAGGAGTCGATTTACCGTAAAGTAAACCTGCTGGGCCTTTCAATACTTCTACACGTTCTAATAATTCAATTGGTTGACGATAATGAGACCAATGCTGAGAGCCATCACGTAAGAAACTTGAGCTGCTGCTTAATTCAAAACCGCGTAAGTAAAAACGTTCACGGTTAGTTGATTTAGAGCCTTCAGAGATACTTGAATCATTCTTCAACACTTCACCAAGCGTGCTTGCGCGTTGCTCGTCAATAAGCTGCTCATCAATGACAGTTACTTGCCCTGGAGTTTCTAACTGCGTTGCTTCCATACGCATTGATGTTGAGTTGGTATCGGCTTTATAACCGTAATCACGGCCTGTAACGACCATGTGCTCATCAGTAGTTGATGTATCTGTTTCAGCGTAAGCAAGAGGGGTAGACAAAACTGCGCCAATAACAAGAGCCAACTGACTTTTAGAAAACATATTCCATTATCTCCAAGTATTTTTAAAAGGGGTGATAAAAATCTGAGATGGAATATAAATGATAATTGTTACTATTTGCATTAAATTTACATTCTTTGCATTTGTATAGAAACGTCACTCAATTTAAACCAATAACGATAATGCGTAACAAAATCAAAGCAAGATAATTACACATCTCCCTCTCCTTTTTATGTAAAACAATATTGAGATTTGAATAGTAATTAATAAAACTCTCAATTCTGAGTAAGCGGTTACATTTTTTGAAATATCTACTCTTTTCTTGCACACAATTAACACCAAAGTGGTAATATTATTCATTGACCACACAAAGAATGTGGCTAAATTAAGGATCATATTATGAACAAACGCTATATCGCTTTAATCGCTGCCGTTGGTATTGCCATTGGTTGGATAACCTTGGGCGGTACACAAGCCGTACTCCACGCTACATCAACCACTGAATTTTGTGTTTCATGCCACACGATGGAAAAACCATTACATGAATATCAAGGTTCTGTTCACTTCAGTAACCAAAAAGGCATTCGTGCCGAATGTGCTGATTGTCATATTCCAGAAGAACCAATTGATTACCTAATTACGAAAATTCGTGCGTCTAAAGACATCTATCACGAGTTTGTTACTGGCAAAATTGACACCGATGAGAAATACGAAGAGCATCGTCTAGCGATGGCTGAAACCGTATGGGACCAAATGCGTGCAAACGATTCAGCTACTTGTCGTTCTTGTCACAGCTTTGATGCAATGGAAACTTTCGATCAATCAGCAAGTGCACAAAAAATGCATGCTTACGGAAGAGAAAATAATCAAACCTGTATTGATTGTCATAAAGGTGTTGCCCACTTTGCACCACAAGCTACCTTAGATACGTCAGCATTTGACCACCTTTTTGATATGGCGAAAAACACCAAAGCCGATGCAGAAAAAGTCTACCCAATTGAAAGCATTAAAATGGCTGACCTTGCGACAATTAACCCTACTGTTGAACTAGCTACTGTTAGTAATGATGAAGGTAAACGTACAGTGACAGTTTCTGGCTACCAAATGAAGGGCGCAGAATCGGTTATCTATATGGGTGAAGGCCAACGTTCAATCATTGCGACTCTTACTGATACCGGCATCAAAGCACTGACACTAGGTGAAGCTAATACAGATGCTTATGGCAACGAATGGCGCACCGCTGAACTAACTGGCACTATCGAAGCACCTGTTCTTGCCTCTAATCAACCATTATGGGATTACGCAGAAGAGCTAGATAACGTCTACTGTGCTACGTGTCACGCGAAAATTCCGGCAAATCACTTCACGGTTAACTCTTGGGGTCCTGTTGCAAAAAGCATGGGCGCACGTACTGATATCTCTGAGCTAAATCTTGAGATCTTAACTAAATTCTTCCAAAACCACGCGAAAGACGTGGCAACTCATTAATAAGGGAGTGACTATGACTACTATTACTCGTCGCGGCTTTTTAAAAGGCGCAAGTGCATCTGCTGGTGCATTAGCGATCACGTCTATCGCTCCGTTATCTGTGAACGCCTCTACGCTTGGTCGGACAGATTCATTAATTCTAACCGCTGGTCGTATGGGTCCATTACTTTGTGAAGTCAAAGATGGTCAACTTACCTCAACCAAAAGTGGCTTAGCGCAAACTGTACCAAACAGCTTACAACAAACTGGTCCATCACAGGTTTATACTAAAGCCCGTGTTAAATACCCAATGGTCCGTAAAGGCTATTTAGAAAACCCAAGCAACCCTCAAGGTGTTCGTGGTAGCGATGAATTTGTGCAAGTATCATGGGATGACGCTTACAAGCTAATTCACGAACAACACATGCGTATTCGTGAAAGCTATGGGCCTCAATCGATCTTTGCAGGTTCTTACGGTTGGCGTTCAAGTGGTGTGCTTCATAAAGCTCAAACACTGCTTCAACGTTACATGAGCATGTCTGGTGGCTATGCAGGTCATCTAGGCGATTACTCAACGGGTGCAGCTCAAGTTATCATGCCGCACGTAGTTGGCTCTATTGAAGTATATGAACAACAAACAACTTACCCTGTAATCTTAGAGAACAGTGAAGTGGTTGTTCTATGGGGCTTGAACCCAATTAACACCTTGAAAATTGCTTGGTCTTCAACCGATGGTCAAGGGCTTGAATTCTTCCATCAACTGAAGAAATCAGGCAAAACAGTTATCATTATTGATCCAATGCGTTCAGAAACCGCGGAATTCTTTGGTGATAAAGCACAATGGATTGCTCCTAACCCACAATCTGATGTTGCGATGATGATGGGTATTGCTCATCAATTGGTTAAAACACAACAACACGATACTGAATTCCTTGCTAAATACACAGTAGGCTTCGAGCAATTTGAAGCATACTTAATGGGTAAAGAAGACGGTATTGAGAAATCCCCACAATGGGCTAAAGCTATCTGTGGCGTTCCTGCAAAACAGATGGAACTACTGGCTAAGATCTTCAAAGAAAACCGCACCATGCTAATGGCTGGTTGGGGTATGCAGCGTCAGCAACACGGTGAACAACGTCACTGGATGCTGACAGTTTTAGCTTCAATGCTTGGCCAAGTTGGCTTACCTGGCGGTGGTTTTGGTTATTCATACCACTACTCAAATGGCGGTAACCCAACACGTGACGCAGGCGTACTACCTGCAATGTCTCCATCGCTAGGTGGCAGTTCGGCAGGTGGTAATGATTGGGCTATTCAAGGCTCAGTTACGGCTTTCCCTGTTGCTCGCATTGTTGAATGTTTAGAAAAACCGGGAACAGAATACCAACACAATGGCCATACGCTAACTTTCCCAGAGCTGAAAATGATCTGGTGGGCGGGCGGTGCTAACTTTACCCATCACCAAGATACCAACCGTTTGATCAAAGCATGGCAAAAACCTGAGATGATCGTTATTTCAGAACCGTACTGGACTGCAGCAGCTAAACACGCGGATATCGTTCTACCAATTACGACTTCATTTGAGCGTAATGATATGACGATGACAGGTGATTACTCTAACCAGCATCTTGTTCCTATGAAGCAAGTCGTTGAGCCACAAAACGAAGCACGTAGTGATCTTGATGTATTCGCTGATATGGCAGAGTACCTAAAGCCTGGCGGTAAAAATGTGTATATGGAAAATAAAACGGAGATGGAATGGCTTCGTGATTTCTATAAAACAGCACAACAAGGTGGCCGTAACGCACGCGTACCTATGATGAATTTCTCTAAGTTCTGGGAAGCGAACAAGCTTATCGAAATGAAGTGGAATGCAAAGAATGCTGAATTTGTGCGTTTTGGTGATTTCCGTAAAGATCCAATCATGAATCCACTAGGCACGCCAAGTGGTAAGATTGAGATCTTCTCTAAAACTATCGAAAGTTACAAACTGGATGATTGTCCTCCACACCCAGTATGGATGGAGCCAACCGAGTGGATGTTTAACTACACTGATGGCGAACTACAGTTAATGACGTCGCACTCAGCACACCGTTTGCACAGCCAATTTAACTATGCAGATCTTCGTAAAGAATACGCGGTACAAAACCGTGAACCAATTACGATTCACCCTGAAGATGCAAAAGCTCGTGGTATTAAAGATGGTGATTTAGTTCGCGCTTATAACCAACGCGGCCAAGTTCTGGTTGGTGCATTTGTTTCTGATGGCATCAAAAAAGGCAGCGTATGTATCCACGAAGGTGCATGGCCTGATTTAGATCCTAAAACAGGTATGTGTAAAAACGGCGGACCAAACGTATTAACGATGGATATTCCAACCTCTCGTTTAGGTAATGGTAACTGTGGTAACTCTGGTGTGGTTAAAATTGAAAAATACACCGGTGTTGCACCAACATTAACAGCGTTTACACCACCAATGAATGGTTAATTAATTCCAAGATCATTCATTGGATAGATATAACCACTCATTTATTATAAAAAAGCGCTCTACATTTAGAGCGCTTTTATTTAGAGCTAGCCAGCTATTGTTGTTTTAATTTCTTTTAATATAAATCACAACACGTCGATTTAATTGACGCTGTTGTTCTATCGGTAACGCTTTATCCGCTCGTGGTTGTGCATCCGCATACGCCACCGCTCTTAATTGTGATTTATCCACATTAAATTTGATCAATTGCTTAGTCACCTCTATCGCTCTTGCTCCAGAAAGCTCCCAGTTACTATCAAACTGTTTGGTATGAATCGGTAAATCATCACTATGCCCTTCAACGATAATAGAGCGACCGTTCAAATCGACCTCTTTCATTACTTCTGCGAATTCAGAAATAAGAGCTTTACCTTCAGTCTTTAAAGATGCAGAACCTGAGTCATACAAATTTTCACTATCAAGAGCAATTCGTATACCATCAGTGACAGCAGTCACTACCACAGAATCTAAATTCTTCTGCTCCACTATCTCCTGAATATCGGCAGTTAACTCTTGCATAGGCAGATGAACTGCAGTATCAACTACTTTTCCCCATCCATCTTTTAGCTCTTCTAACTTTCCTTCATTCACTTGAGAGACTGCAACAATAAGTACAAAGAAAGCCAATAATAATGTGATAGCGTCACTGTATGTCATCATCCAATCATTATCGTCTTTCAACTCAACTTTGGGTCTTGCTCTATTCATTTAAGACGCTAACCTTTTCTTAAACGGTAAATGCACATTCATTGAATCTTGTAAGTACAAATCAGGACGTTTTTCTGTCATTAACACAAACGCATTAATTTGCATTTCACGATTATCAAAATTGGTATTGACTCGACGGCTAATACGAATCGCTGCAGGTTTGAAAAACACCTGAGCTAATAAAATGCCATAAAGTGTCGTTAATAAAGCAACGGCTAAACCATTACCTAGAGCAGCCATATCACCATTTAAATTATCAAGCATAATGATCAAACCAATCAATGTCCCTATCATTCCAAAGCCTGGTGCATAAGTACCCATTGAGTTTAAAACCTCGGCTTGAGTCATTTCTTGCTTATATTGGCTATGATTGCTTTCATCT
This sequence comes from Aliivibrio thorii, assembly GCF_057368585.1. Taxonomy (NCBI): domain Bacteria; kingdom Pseudomonadati; phylum Pseudomonadota; class Gammaproteobacteria; order Vibrionales; family Vibrionaceae; genus Aliivibrio; species Aliivibrio thorii. Next base: position 258,264 of record NZ_CM170655.1, read on the forward strand.
AATAATTTTTTAAGCTCTTCACCTTTATAACCGGTACCGATAAGCTCTACACCTAAACGGATAAATGGGTCATGTTTTTCGTTATCATTTAATGAATTCTCTAAACCTGACATACCACTTGATCGAAAAATCTGATTCCATTCAACCGTTCTTTTGATTGATGCGTGCTTAAATTTCGTCACGTTTTTTTCATCAAGCAAGTTTACAAGTAACCCTTTAAACGACGATAAAATAAGTGGGTATGAATAACTGATTAATGCCGCAGTTAATGTTCCACCAAGTACAATAAGAAAACTCGATAAACTCACAAATAACATGTATTTATCGGTACTCATTGTTACTGCACCAATTAATACACCAAATGCCATCAATAAGCCGGTAATAGTACTGAATGAGATCATGCTACAGACTCCAAATCATTCATTGTAAATTGTTTATTTCCAATTGCTTGGCGCATTAATATCACAACTTGTTGTTTTGCTAAGTTTTGCTCATCATGCGACGCATCTTTACAACGCGCCATTTCAGCTTTGATCATTTCAATCATACGATCAGGGAACCCTGAAAGAATGACTTCAACTTGTTTATCATCTAAATTAATTAGCGCCAGTGCTACAATTTCAGGATTCATACTACGTAATATATTACTTAAAATGACCGCTGGCGTTCTAAGCACGTCATCAAAAATGTAGTACACTTTACGTAAATTTAAATACGCTTCCGGTGAAGACACTTTTAACTGGTCTAACAAATCGTTTTGCTGGCGTAAATTCATTCCATCAAGTAACGACATCAACATTTGGTTGCCATCGGTTCTTACGGTTTCAAAATCAGGTACCGATTGAGATTTAACAGCAAGTGATGAGGCTATCTCACCAAATGTCGCCATTGGCATAGAATCAAACTGAACGATTTCTATCGCTATTAATGCTTGTTCTTCTGCGGTAAACGTTGATAAGAACTTAGCAGAGCTTTCAGCTGGCAATTGACTTAAAACTAATGCTTTAATGCGCAAAGGTTCGTCATCTAATACCCAGCGAATTTGATTAATACTCAATTTATCTAAAAACGAAAATGGTCGACTGCGATGTTCAAATTGCTCAGAAGAAACCGCATCAACTAATAAATATTGTAAATCAGTTAAGTCTCTCACCAAACGATCATAATCAGCAGGGTTCGCTTCTAAATACTTCAAATATGCTGGAATATGTTCATTTAACGCAGGAAACATTGAAGTAAATAACGAGCGTCCAAGTTCCTGATAACAAGAAGCAAACATAGGGATATTTTGTTCATTCAAACTTAAACGGCGAAGTACTGAGTCTACTTTTTGTGGCTCACTTAAGCTGTACTTAACCAATTGTTGACGACACGCTTTAAGTTCACCTTTTTTAATATCTAGCAATTGCTCAGGCATCGGTGGCAATGAGTTCACTTCATTAACACCCACTTCTTTTGTAGATATTTTACGATTACGTGCAAGTAAGTAACCAATAACTAATAGTAATAATAGAACCAACACCCACCAATATTGTGCGATAGATGATCCCGTTATTTCTGATACAGGAACCATATCCATACGGATAACTTCAAGACGATCGCCTCGCATTGGGTTATATTCCAACTTCTCAAGTAATAGGTTTCGAATAAGCAGCTCTTTATCTTTATCTACACTATTATCTAATAACAATGTAGTAGACAAAGAACGGATCATTTTCTCTGTTTTAAGTGCTTGCTCATTATCTAACGCGTTTTGTTGCTGAGTTACTTCTTCACTTGTCGTAGGCACTGTTGCAGCAGTATTCTTATTGAAAGCAGACATGCCCGCTAAGCCTGGAAGCTCAGGTGCATCATCAATAATAACGGTTTTTACTTCTGGCTGTTGCTTAACAACTGGCGGTTTAGATGTTGAAGCATCAACCTCCTCACGAATAAACTCAGCCTGAATAGAAAGCACATGTATATTCTTACCTGCAATTCGTTCAATATCGCTATTAAGTCGTTGCTCTAATTCCGCAGTAAAAGACATTTGGTCTAACTGCAACGACGTTTGCGCGAATGCAATTGAGGTAATAAATAAAAAGCTAATGCATACAAAACGAATACACGATTTCATTCTTATTTTTCCAACCATTTAATAATGTCAGAGACTTCTGTAAGTGATGGATCAAGTTCTAGTGCTTTTTTCCATGACACTATCGCCAATTCAACTTGGTTCAGCTTATAGTGAACACTGCCTTTCATTGATAGAACTTTTGCAGGGTTTTCTGTTAGTGCTTCAGCTTCATTTAATAAAGCAAGCGCCCCTACAAAATCACCATTAGCCGCTTTTTCTTTTGCTTCTATACGTAAAGCTAATGATTTAGGCTCATTAAATGCAGAGACTTGAGCTTCTTCTGAATCATTCAATTCAGGTAGCAATGCATTAATATCTTCCTCAGGGATAAGGTCAGTATCAATGGTCAAAATCAAATTAGGATCCGAAAGATCAATTTGAAACGCCGAACGATACTGATCTCCATTCAATCGAACAGATAATTGATTCTTATCAAAAGGAATATTTTCTGCCGTTTGATTAGATGTAACATCACTAGCCGATGCCATTGAAGTCATCATGCATTGAACCGCAATGGCTGAAACAAATAAAATACGCTTTTTCATAACAGCCCCTTAGAAACGAAAACCAATAGTAAAATCAACAGCCGCACCACCAAACTTGCCAGTCACAACATCACCTTGGTGCATACTCTTATAAGTATTTTTCTCAATATAAGCGACACCGATATCAAAAAAACCATTCTTCATATAAGCAAATTCAACACCTGAACGCATCGCGAAGCTGTTCTTTCCTTCAACGAATTGAGAACCTGCACCAATATATAAACTCGGAGACGGCCAAGAAGGAGTTAAAGTGTATAAAACTCGCCCTTCAATACCACCACCTTCAACATTGAATAAGTTATTTCTATCCGTATTTTGGAAGTAATTTGCAATAACAGCAAAATGCAAACGTTCACTAGGTAAATGACGAGTATAATAACGAAGACTAAAATCAGTCACGTTACTAAAAGCACCATAACCCTTACCATTAACTTTGGCATCGCCACTTAAATCTATATAACTCATAGCAAAACCAAATTGATGTGGGTTTAATCCCTTCTTAATTTCTTCTTCTTTTTTAGTCATTAAATAACCATCAGCCCAAATCGTTTCATTATTTTCGGCCTGAACTAAAGAAAGAGTAATATTTTGAGAAGAATCACTTAAACCCATTCGCCACATTAAAAATGCGTCAGATTGAATTTCGTTACCCAGTAAACGCAACTCTTTATTACTTTCAAGTCCACGTTGATATTTGATAGAGGTCTTAGTTAAATGAAGTCGAGTCTTATTACATTCAAGACAGTCACGAACCAGTAAACCTGACTCTTGCATTTTAGTTGTTAATAACGCATTGATATCATCAACTTGACTTTGAGTTACGTTATTATCAATCTTGCCTTGAAAGTAAATAGTTACAGAATTAATGTTTTTCTTCTCTGCAATATCTTTAATCGCAAACCAAGATTCATCACGTTCCAAAAAGTCATAGATAGAAGAGGTTGATAATGAAAGTTCTGATGATGTCTTTATATTAGAAGACGCCACGGCCATATTACAAAAAATAATACCGCACAAAGTAATTAATAATTTATTAAACAATTTTGTTACCTAAAATATAAAACTAACCAAATAATTAGGCGCAGTATACATTAATAAAAAACGGCCACAACGAACATATTATTTAAATTTCAATATACGAAATCAATAGCCATATATTATTTATAATGTAGGAAATATATTTATATAATAAAATTTATGAATAAATAACAACATAAAAAGGCTTATTTTATGTATTCATAGTAAGCCTTATAAAAGGTAATTATTACAAACTAACCTGTTAATTACATGGAAACAACAGTGAAATCCTCAGCCCCCCCTCTTTCCTATTCTCAGCCATCACTTTGCCTTTCATTACTGACATCGCTTCTTTTACAATCGCAAGCCCTAATCCATAACCACCTGATTGTTTATCTCTAGCAGATTCTAGGCGGGTAAATGGAGAGAATATATTTGAAAGTTGATGTTCCGGGAGCCCTAATCCATCATCCTCTACAATAATTGCAACATATTCTCGATTGTTCTCTTGATAATTCGTAATGGAAAGTTGAATGTTAGCATTATCACCCGCGTATTTGATTGCATTACCAATCAGATTGCTTACTGCTCGAGTGAGTAAACGACGGTCCGCCATTACCATTTGGCTTTGTTGAGGATATATCACATCAAGCGTTTGATTCACTTTAAGATCTGAGCGTAATTGAATAACTTGAGCATCACAATAACTGTCGATCATCAACAACTCTAAATCCGTTGAATAACGAGCATTCTCAAGCTGGCTAAATTCTAAAATCTCACCGACTAGATTGTTCATTTCTGCTGATTCATTTTCTAAACGATCAAGCAAATGAGAATGTTCGTTATCCGTTTTTTTTCTAAGTAAATGCAAAGCTAAGTTATGTCGTGCGAGTGGTGTTCTTAATTCATGTGAAACATCACGAATAAGACGTTTTTGTTTCTCAGCCAGAGAGTGTATTTCACTCGTCATATTATCAAAGTCATGCGCAAGTTCACTAAATTCTCGTACCGAATGGCCAATTTCATCAGCAACTTTAATCGTAAAATCCCCTTCAGATAAACGGTGGCTTACCTCTCTTAATTTATCTAATGGTCTTTGCAAATAACGTGCTATTACCCATGAAAATAATCCTAATATTGCGCCTGATATGAGAATTTTAATAATACTAAAATACAACGAGAAATTATGTGCCGGATGATATTTATACGGCATTTGCATCACTATCGTGAGCCCATTATTAAGTGGGATTCCAATAATGGGTTGATTCACTTCACTATCAAGTTGGGTATTTAATGGACGTAAATACTTTAACTTAAATTCAAAATGAGGATGCATATCTCGATGCGTTATTGGACGATTATTTTTATCCAATACAAACAGATAATACTCTTGAGCGTTAGCCCAGTCAGCCAACTCATCCATATCTCCATCATCAATCAATACATTTGCTTGATAAGCAAGATCCAGCATTTTTGTTTGAATCGATGTAGGGATCCGCAGCATAGATTTCATCAGCGCAATCTCAGCGAGACTTTGTAACGATATAATAAGAAATAGACTTACAGCAAAAGCGCTAAATAAGCGAAAGGCTAATCCATTTTTATGCCTACGAATAAAAGGAGGGCAAGAACTGAACCAACGAGAGAGCATCATCACCTACCCGTTAACCACTTTAATAAAGCTATATCCTCTGCCACGAACTGTTTTTATATGCTGTTTTGATAAACCAGATTGCAATAACTTACGACGAATATTACTGATATGCATATCCAAATTACGATCAAACGGGCAAAGTTCTTTTTTCAGGATATTAACTTGAAGATCTGACTTAGAGACAACAACATCCATATTTTTAATTAGATATTGCAATAACTCCGATTCAGTTTCAGTTAGCGGTAAACGTAAAAATTGCTCAGAAAGATCTTCAGTCGCTCCCACATAACTTTGGCGCTGACGCTCTAACCCTACACGACGTAAAATAGCAGTAATACGAACTAACAATTCTGGCACATTAAAAGGCTTAGCAATAAAATGATCGGCCCCTGCTTGCAAGCCATCAAGCATCGACGCTTCATCACCCAATGCAGTCAGCATAAGAATAGGTGTAGCAAAGCGCTGGCAAATACGTCGTGCTACTTGATAACCATCAAGCTTAGGAAGCATCACATCTAATAAAACAAGATCAACAGAATGGCTCTGAATATACTCTAGAGCACTTTCACCACAATGCACACAATCAACATCATAGCCTTCATCTTGTAATACTTCTTTTAATAGATTACATAGCTCAATGTCGTCATCGACTACTAAAATACGGGACACGTTTACTTACCATACAAATGAAAATCGTTCGCATTCTAATCTCACCATCACATCAGCGCAATAAAGAATTTCAAATGACGCTTGTTTCTTCCTTCTTAATGATATTAATCATAAAAAAGCACGATAGCTTACTTAAAAGCAAACATGACAAAAATGTCATATAACAGACCCTTTTATGTCACTTTCACCCAGCTATTATAAACCTACTTAAACAAAACAGCTCATTAAGGAATTTATTATGAAATCATTTAAAACACTGGCTCTATCAACCATTATTATTCTTGCAAGCTCAAGTGCAATGGCAAATCCAGTCGTTACTAACGGTAACTACATCAGTAAGGCAAGCAACACTATTCTTTATACTGACCACGTTACAACTAAAGAGATGGCTTACAACCAAGCCTTAACTCAATTAAATAAGCTTGATAGCAGCTCATCAGCTGAGCTGAAGAAAATATTAAAAGTCACTTCACAAAACATCAGCTTAGATGACCAGAGTTATATTACGGTTCAAGAAACCATGAACATGCAAGGACAAATACAATACACAGGGTTAATACACGCGAACTATCACTATTTAGAACATACCTCTAACTAATGATTAATTTTTTTACCCTATTATTTATTAATAAAGATATCATATAAGAGATATGCGACTATATTGTATTGATACCCAATGATTGTTCTCCAGATTAAAAGAAGTGACACGATGAAACTACTTATAATAGAAGACGAAACAAAAGCTGGAGATTATCTCAAAAAGGGATTAACAGAATCTGGTTACACTGTTGATCTGTCGCGTGATGGCGTTGATGGTTTATATAACGCAACGACATATCAATACGATTTAATCATCTTAGATGTAATGCTACCCAAGCTAAATGGATGGCAAATTTTACAAACTCTTAGAAATTGTGAAAATAACACGCCTATTATAATGCTTACAGCAAAAGACCAAATAGACGACAGAGTAAAAGGATTTGAACTCGGCGCGAATGATTACCTAATCAAGCCCTTTGCTTTTGCTGAATTAAAAGCTCGTATTGAAAATGCACTGAGATCTCAAGCACCCCATCCGCACTCTCAAAAAGTTAACGAATTAGAGTTATGTGATTTAAAACTCGATCTTTTAAAGCACACTGCCACAAGAAATCACGATAATATCCTCTTAACAGCAAAAGAGTTCTCACTGCTTGAATTATTCATGCGTAAACAAGGTGAAGTACTCTCAAGAACGACCATTGCCTCTCTTATTTGGGATATGAATTTTGACAGCGATACCAATGTTATTGATGTCGCAGTGAAACGACTCAGAGCGAAAATCGATAAGCCTTATGACACTCAACTCATTCATACTATCCGTGGAATGGGTTACAAAATGGATGAACTATAACTAGATGAAAAAGCATTATCTTTCAATGAAATTGAAGCTCACACTGATGTTTTTTGCTACCTCGGTGTTTGTTTTTATCAGTTTAGGTTTTGCTATTCAATATCTAGTTCAATCCCATTTTTATGAAGAAGACCTTCGGTTAATCGATTCTAATCGCACTTCTATTTTTGTATTATTAGAGAATACAAACATTAGCAGCTCCGAGATTTTTGCCTCATTAAAAAGCCGAGGAATATATATTTGGCTTGAAAAAAATGATGCTACTCTCAATCAAAATACCAATATAATTCCTAATGACAGTGCATTTATACAATCCAAAAAAATGAATGAATGGCGTTATAATGACGGTACCTTTCGAACGCTGTATTATCCATTAAATAATGACAATTATATCGGGTTTCTAATGGGTATTAATATTGACCACCACATTAGATTTAATAAAAGGCTCAATGGTATTTTGATGTGGTCTATCGGTATTGCGAGCCTGCTTTCTTTTCTTTATAGCTTTATGATTGTAAATATGGGGTTTAAACCACTTCAATCTTTGCAAGACCGAATTAAACAAGTACAGCCGAATAAACTAAACATTCGACTTTCTGATGCTAGCTTACCTAATGAGCTGATTGAGTTTGCAAAGATACAAAACCAAATGCTTGAACGATTAGAGCTTGGGTTTGAGCGATTAAGTGATTTTTCATCTGACATTGCTCATGAGTTAAAAACACCGTTAGCTAACATTGTCACTCAAACGCACGTTACCCTCTCTCAACCAAGAGCTCCTCATGAGTATCAAGAGATATTATCATCCAATCTAGAAGAACTAGAGCGCATTAATAAAACCATAAACGACACTCTTTATCTGGCAAAATCAGAGAATGACTTATTATTAAAAGATAATGTCCAATTAAATCTGAATGAATTATTTATGCCGATTGTTGAGTATTACAGCATTGTTTCGGAAGAGTCCGGTAACACTATCTACCTTTCAGGCGAAGGGACGCTATTTGGTGATAAATCGATGTTCCAACGTGTAGCGAACAACTTATTATCAAACGCAATTCGTCATGCCGAGCCACACAGCTCAATCTATATTGATATCAGAGACACTGTAGATGAAGTGGCAATATCTATTTCAAATACTGGGGATTGCATCTCACCAAAAGATCTTCCATTTATTTTTGAACGCTTCTATCGAGCAGATAAATCTAGACAACATGTAAGCAGCTCAGGTGCTGGGCTTGGTCTTTCTATCGTCCGAGCAATAGTGAACGCTCACAACGGTAATATTACTGTTCAATCTTCTAATCGAAAAACAGTATTTACCTCCGTATTTTACAAATGACCAATGATATAAAAATCTAATTAACCATATATTATTTGATCAAGCCAAAATAAAAACATAACTTGTCATTATTCTTAATAAAAATATATATTCTTATCATCATCTCCTCACAAAATTCAATCTTAGTATTGATATAGCCCCTATATTTATCTATTAATTAAAAATATATAAAAAAAATAATCTCTTTTAAAATAAGCTCAAGCCTTATTCTAACTAGGTAGAAGATAAATTTAAGTAAAACCACAAAATAATAATGGCAATGATAACTATTCCCATTTGCACTTTATCATGATAGATTCCTGTCACTCTAAAAAATAGAGATAAATGTTATATCTCAGTTAATTACATGAGATTTCATTCGACATTGATAAATGCATAGAGAAAAGTATGGATTCTAACTATTTTGAAAAAAACGCCAATGATGACCATTGTTTTGAGAAAAATAACGATTTAAATAATATGGATTTCTTTAATTCCAGCTCTTTAGATCGTTATAAACACATAACAGAACTCGGTCTCAATACACTTATTAAAACATTAAATTCAACATCTCATCCTAACTCTGGAATCTCACCAATAGAGCTAAAGAAATCTTTTAATAAAATAGATTTAGATTCGCCTCTAATTAATATTAATGATGTTATTAACGAACTTGATGACCTCTACCTGAAGCATGCCGTCTATTTCCATCATAAAGATTACTTAGCCCATTTAAATTGTCCTGTATTATTAACATCGTTATTAGCAGAACAAATCAGTAGTGCAATTAATACCGCTGTAGAAACATGGGATCAAAGTGCTGGTGGAACTTTCATTGAACAGAAAGTAATAGATTGGCTTGCATACCGTATAGGTTATTTAAAATCCGCAGATGGTGTATTTACCACGGGTGGCACACAATCTAATTTAATGGCATTACTACTGGCTAGAGAGCAATGCAGCGCGAAACTTAATGATGCGCAGAAAAAATCATTACACGCCAATACCAACAAGTTTCGTATTCTTTGTTCTGAATACAGCCATTATAGTATTCAAAAAGCGGCATTCGTTTTAGGCTTAGGTCAAGATGCAGTGGTGAGTATTCCAAGTAATAAACAACGCCAAATGGACCCCGAAGCATTGTCATCAACATTAAATTCATTGGTAGAACAAGAGTTAATTCCAATCGCTGTCGTTGCTACCGCAGGCACAACCGATTTTGGTTCTATCGATCCTATTGAAGATATTGCTTCTCTTTGCCAGCAATATCAGTGCTGGTTGCATGTAGATGCTGCATACGGTGGTGTACTATTGATTTCTAATCAATTTCCTCACTTACTCAACAGCATCGAAAAAGCGGATTCTGTTAGTATCGACTTTCATAAATCATTCTTCCAACCTTTATGTTGTTCAGCCCTTGTAGTAAGTAATGGTAAATCACTTTCTCACCTTACCTATCATGCTGATTACCTTAACCCAAAACACCAAGCGGATAATGGTATTCCAGATCTTGCTAATAAAAGCCTACAAACATCACGTCGATTCGACGCTTTAAAGATTTGGCTCACTTTACGAGCTTGTGGGCCTGAAGCCATCGGAAAACTGTTTGATGACTTAATCCTCAATACTAAAGCTGTCTACCAAGGCGTCCAACATCTAACTGATATTGAATTTGCCCAAGAACCACAGCTAACTACGCTAGTCTTTAGGTTTGTCGATCATCGCCTAACCCCAACCGAACAAGACACCTGTAACAAGGCAATTCGAGAGACGCTTTCTAAATCAAGAAGAGCATTAATTGCAGCAACCGTAGTTCAAGGTAGTCAATATCTAAAGACAACAATGCTAAATCCTCAAACTCCCATTGAAAGCATCATTGAGGTATTTGAGGTCATTAATGCTTGTGGTCACTCAATCGCCGAGCAACTTCTCACTAACGTAAAACAAAGTGCCTAACTATAAAAGGATATACAATGAACAAAACAATATATGATATTTTAGGTGTTGGTATTGGGCCATTTAATCTTAGCCTTGCCGCCCTATCATCCCCTATTTCTGATTGTAAAAGCATTTTTCTTGATGCACGTAGTCGCTTCAATTGGCACCCAGGGATGATGCTTGAAGGAACAAGATTACAGACACCTTTTATGTCTGATCTCGTCACCATGGCTGACCCAACCAATGAATACAGTTTTCTTAACTATTCAAAGTTAAATGGTCACCTTTATCCTTTTTATATAAGAGAAAACTTCTTTTTAGTAAGAAAAGAGTATAACCAATATTGCCAATGGGCTTGTAACCGCTTATCAAACCTAAAGTTTAACAGTTGCGTTACTATGATCAGTTATGACGAAAATGAAGCACTATATTGTGTACAAACACAAGATACCTTACTTAACCGTGAAGAAACTTACTACTGCCATCATTTGGTTTTAGGGACAGGAACACAACCTTACCTACCTGACTTTTGTAATGAGAAGGAGCATGAAGTTATCCATTCAGCTAATTACCTAATGCATAAAGCTGAATTGAAAAAATCTACGTGCATTACTGTTGTCGGGAGTGGCCAAAGTGCCGCTGAAATTTTCTATGATTTATTAACCGATATTGATATAGAAAAATACCGCCTTCGCTGGTTAACTCGTTCTCCCAGATTCTTTCCGCTAGAGTACACAAAACTCACATTAGAAATGACGTCTCCGGAATATATTGACTATTTCCATCAACTTGAACCAGAACAACGCCGAGCCTTAATTAAAAAGCAAAAACACTTATATAAAGGCATTAACGCCGATTTAATTAATGATATTTATGATCTTTTATATATTAAACGGTTATCACATGATTGTGCTGTCGAGATGATGACGAACATATCAGTTAACGCTTTATCACACGAAAAATCACACGTAATACTTAAATGCCAACATAGTGAAACTCACAATAATTTCCAATTAGAAAGTGAACATATTGTGATGGCAACAGGTTATGAATATCAATTGCCTCAATTTTTGGATGGCATTAGTAGCCATTTACGCTTTGATTCACATGGAGAACTTGATGTTCAACGAAACTACAGCGTTGATAGAAACAACAAAATCTTCGTACAAAACGTTGGATTACATACTCATGGACTTACTTCCCCTGACCTTGGAATGGTGTGTTATAGAAACGCCACAATTTTAAATCAGGTACTTGGCAGAACCCACTATAAAGTAGAAAAATCCATCGCCTTTCAGCAATTCTCTCCTCCAAATTGCGAAAGTCATTTATATAACGCAAACACTGAAGACTCACTCTAAAAAGAGATAACGATGACAAATTTAGTAACTAAGGCTCAATGCAGCTTTACGGATCGTTACGCGCAAAAAAAAAGAAAAACAATCAAAATCTCTGAATTTGAATTCAGAAATTACAATGAAGACACCGATTTTAACGTTATAAATCAGTGGCTATCTCTGAGTTACTCAAAATATTGGGGAATGAATGATCTTTCCACAAAAGCACGTAAAGCAGAACTAAAAAACACAGACCATAAATTTGGATTAGTGGGGGTAAAACACGGAAAAATACTCTTTTATACAGAATTATATCATCCAGAAAAAGACGAAATAGGTGAGCACTACCCTGTACAAGAAGGAGACTGTGGCATGCACCTAATTATCGCTCCTGTTGATATAGCAGAGCATGGTTTAAGTAAAAAAGTCATTACCGCAATCTCGTCATTAATTTTAGAACACTTGTCTTTTACAAGACTTGTTGTTGAACCTGATATTAACAACGAAAAAGTACATCGTTTAAATCATTCCGTTGGCATCGAATACAGCCAAATCGTTCCACTTATTAGCAAAACTGCAAAGTTAGGTTTTGCGACTAAAGAGCAATTTTTACAATCACAAGGGAAAGTATCTCTAATGAAAAACAGCAATAAAAAGCCATCACTATCTCTCGCCACTTCTCATTTAACGGCTGAATATTGGCAAAAAGCAAATCAACACTTAATCGCAAAAATGATCACAGAGTTAAGCCATGAGCAAGTCATCACTCCTCAAAAATTAGACGACGAATTAAATACAGAAGTCGCCTCTTGGCACATCACGTTCAATTTAGACTCAGGAACATCAGAATATCTCTTCCGCGCTCGTCAATATCAACTTGATCATTTATTGGTTGAACCGCAATCAATATGCTGCACCAAGGATGATAAACCCCAACCACTTGATGCCATCTCTTTTATTCTTTCTTGTCGCCATCTTCTCGAGATCACGGATACATTATTACCTACATATTTAGAGGAGATCACCAGTACCCTTTACAGCAAAGCTTATAAGCTAATGCATCAACATAAAACCGCTGACCAATTAGCAACAGCAAGTTATCAAGAAATTGAAGCGGCCATGACTGAGGGGCACCCGGTCTTTATTGCCAATAACGGTAGGATTGGCTTTGATATGTTGGATCATGTTGAATTTTCACCAGAAAGTGGGCAACCATTAAACTTACAATGGATTGCGGTACTGCGTGAAAAAACAAGCTTCGCAGCCATCGAATCACTAAATTACGACACGCTCATTTTTGATGAGTTAGGGGAATCACAGCTGAATGCATTTAATCAACAACTCTCCCTGCTGGGGCTTGAACCATCACATTATTACTTAATGCCTATCCACCCATGGCAATGGAGAGAAAAAGTATCACGTATCTTCGCGGCTGATATTGCTAACCAATATTTAGTACCACTAGGCACCACAGAGGATAAATATCAAGCGCAGCAATCTATTCGAACCTTTTTTAATCTGTCATCGCCAGAAAAGTGCTATGTAAAAACAGCCTTATCCATTTTAAACATGGGGTTCATGCGTGGCTTATCTCCGTATTACATGAGTCGAACGCCAGCGATCAATACGTTCATTGCAAACCTTATTGAAGATGACCCTTATTTTACTAAAAAGCAGTTTTTTGTTCTTAAAGAAATCGCAGCAATTGGGTATCACCACGGCTATTATGAGCAAGCCACTCAAACAGATAGCCCTTATAAAAAAATGCTTTCTTCTTTATGGCGCGAAAGCCCATACGCACCAGATCAACATGGCAATGTACTGGTAAAAAAACAGCAAAAACTAATGACAATGGCTGCACTGTTACATATTGATGATCAGGGGAAAAGTTTAATTTCAGCGTTAATGGCTGATTCTCCACTTTCTGATCACCAATGGCTCAAACAATACATGGATCTTTACCTACAACCCCTTCTGCACAGTTTTTTTGCTTATGATCTTGTCTTTATGCCACACGGTGAAAACTTAATTTTAGTCCTTGAAGATAACGTTCCAGTAAAAATAATAATGAAAGATATCGGAGAAGAAGTTGCCATTCTCAATGGTGAAAAAACACTGCCAAGTGACATGACTTGCTTAGCGGTTGAATTGGAAGAACCGATGAAGCTTAATTATATCTTACTCGATATTTTTGATTGTATTTTCCGTTTTATCGCTCCATTACTTGATCAACAAACTAAAGTTTCGGAGTCTGACTTCTGGGAGATAGTTTCAAATTCAGTCAAAGATTACCAACAAGAACATCCACAATTTAATGCTAAATATCAACGTTACGATCTTTATTGCAGCACGTTTGCACGTACTTGCCTAAATAGAATTCAGTTAAACAATAATCAGCAAATGATTGATCTTGAAGATAGAGAAAAAAACTTACGCTTTGCTGAGGATATTTCAAACCCTCTCGCTCTATTTGCTAAGACTCATCGCATTACTTAGTCCACTGACTTTTAGGCCAAACAATGAAACATAATAAAAGAACAGTATCAACGACGATCCCAGCACAGTCACTCATTTATGGTTTTTCTTGTGTTTTCGCTTTACCAGTAATCGCTGAAGACAGCGACACAATGGAAGTCATGACGATTACCGCTCACAAACAAGATATCGCAAACTACAAGACAGGAGAAACCTCTACCTCAACAGGAATGGATTTATCCTACTTAGAAACTCCACAATCAGTCACATCAGTCAGTGAAGAAGCAATGAAAGAGCAGCAACTCAATAGTGTTGTTGATGTAATGAATAGTGTATCAAGTGTTTATGCTCGCCCTATGGACAACGATAGGTATACCGTATCAGCACGTGGTGTAGACATCAGTACTATTCTTTACGACGGTGTCCCAATAACTTATGACACCCGCTTTAATTACGGTGATAACTTAATGGACACCGCTATTTATGAGCGTATAGAAGTTGTGCGCGGTGCCAATGGTTTAATGATTGGTGCAGGGGAACCCTCAGCATCTATCAACCTCATAAGAAAACGTCCTACTCATGATTTTAATGCCAACGTTAGCGTAGGTACGGGATCTTGGAATTTAAAACGAGGGGTTGTTGATATCTCTGGCAGTGTGAATAGCGATGAAAATATCAGAGCTCGTCTTGTTGCTGTTCACCAAGAGCGTGACTCCTACTTAGACAGATATGAACAAAAAAGAAGTACATTGTACGGGGTCATTGAGGCTGATTTAACCAATGACACCTTATTAACAATCGGAACTGATTATCAGAATAACGAACCAAAAGGAACTATGGCTGGGGGGCTTCCTCTGTTTAATAGTGATGGTACAAGAACAAATTACAGCACCTCAGCAACGACGGCTCCCGACTGGGCATCAGCCAAAACAAAGTCATTAAATTCTTTTGTGAGCCTTGAGCATAACTTCAATCAAGATTGGTCATTAAAAGGAACTTATACTTATGGCAATAATGAGCTAGATTTTAATTATTTATGGCCAACGGGATTCCCTGATCCAGATACAAATCAAGGCATGGTTCCAGGATCTATTAATTATATTGATGGAAGTCGAAAAATTAATAACCTCAACCTTGCCCTCAACGGTTATTTTTCTTTATTTGGGCAAGAACATCAAATGATCGCAGGTTTTAACAACCAAAAAATGACATTTGAGAATACTTATTATAAGGGACTAAACCCGCAATCTGATATTGGTGATTTTACTGCCCCTAATTGGTCTTACCCTCAACCAGAATGGAGCAAAGAAAAAAGTTGGGAATCAACGGGAGAAACAACACAACAAGGGTTTTATATCACCTCTCAAATCAATGTCACAGAACAATGGTCTTTAGTGCTTGGTGGACGATTGAGTAATTGGGAAACAGACATGAATGACTTTGGAAGCATTCATCAAAATAAAATCAGCAATGAATTTACCTCATTCCTTGGTACTACCTATGCAATAACCCCAGCACTTGCTTTATATGCAAGTTATTCTGATATTTTCACTCCACAAAACGTAAAAGGTAAAAATAATACCTACCTTGATCCAATTGAAGGAAAAAACTATGAGACAGGAATTAAAGCGAGTCTTTTAGATGAGCAATTAAACCTATCTCTCAATGGGTTCAATACCCTACAAGATAATTTAGGCATCAAAACTGATGAAACAGATCCAAACACAAATATGCCTATTTATCGTGGCGTTGACGGAACCGAAACCAAGGGGATAGAGTTTGAAACCAATGGTGCTATTACTAACAATTGGAACGTAATGCTTGGTTACACCTATTTCAAAACAACAGATCAACAAGGAAATAGACTCAAAACAGATGTTCCTAATAAACAATTAAAACTATTTACGACGTATGAACTAGATGGTGTTTTACAAGGACTTAAACTTGGCGGTGGTGCTCGTTGGTATGGCAGTATTTATAAGGAGGTAAGCGGTATTCCTAATGTAGGTGATACTACAGTGAAACAAGACAGCTATGCTATATACGACCTAATGATGAGCTATGAAATAAATAAACACCTTAACGTAAATGCAAATGTGAAAAACCTTCTTGATAAACAGTATTACAGTCAAATGGGGATTTATAACCAATATCATGCAGGAGAGCCTCGCAACATGAGCGTTAACCTTAACTACCAATTTTAAGATCTGAATTTATCATTAAGTTACATTAACATTTAATTGGACCACCCTACCTTGCGGTAGGGTGACGACTATAATTATATTTAAATGCTTAGTCTTTTGCTTTTTATTTATAAATCACAAATTACCCGTAATTCGCTTCCAATCAAGATCAATAATTCGTTCATCAGCAATATAATAAATCACATCACCAGACAACAGCACAGTATCTAAACTTGGGTTAATTTTGCAGCCTGTATTCTTTGTCTGAATAGCAATAATAATGGCTTCATATTGCGCTTTGAATGGTGAGTATACTGATTCAATCGTAAACGCATCAACACCACTTGGTACTTCAATCGAATATTGAGTTTGACCTTCATGAGCACTAACTAGTTCAGAATGAATAAAACTAGACCCTTTATCCATAACGGATTTAGCGACCAACTCTGTAGAAAGAGAAGATATACATTCTGAATTTGGACAATACTTATGTAATAAATCACGCTTAATTGGATCTTCAAAATGAGCCACTAAATGTGCATCACTGTTTTGCTCGGCAACAAACAAGCTTACCGTAAGTGTTACGTCATCTAAATCAGTATCCACAATCACAGCACTGGCTTTTGAGAGATTTGAGCGTTCCATTTCTATGGCATCAGTAAATGAATTAACACGTACAAAATGAACATCTGAATCAAATGGCGACTCTTCATATTCGCAAGAGACCACCACCACCTCACGACGACCTTGTTCTTCACGTTTTAACATTTCGAGCAAATGAGGGGTTCTCGCACTATTAATGCCAATAACGATAATGTGATTTTCTAAGTTCAAATTTTGTTTCCCTCTTCTATTTGTTCGCCAAAAATCGGTAAAAAACACTGCGGCTCGACCTACAGATAATGCAAATAATCCCACACCACATGGGATAATAAACAACGCTGAAAAAAGACGGCCATGATCGGTTGTTGGACTCAAATCGCCATATCCAACCGTACTACTCGTTGTCACTAAGTAATAAAAGAAATTAGCAACATTCTCTGTTAAATGCTGTTCATTTGTCAGTAATAATCCAGCCCAACTAATTAATACATAACAAGAAATTAAAAGCATTAACGTATATGCATTTATTGCCATAAAATGCTTATTTACTAGATTAGTAAGAACTTTAATAATGGCGTGCATATCGTCCTCTATTGTGTACTTCTTGGATAAATTTCATCGTATCGTTAAATCCTTATCTCTGAAATACGAAAATCAAATAAACTAAAACCCCGTCCCAACTTGAAAGTATAGAGCGTTATCTTCCTCGCTTTTTGCCACATCAATTCCAGCTCGCATTCCATAGCGACGCGCAATTAAATAGCGAAAACCTGCACCATACGCATAATGATTATCTTGTGAAAACAGAGGGGTTTCTGTATCAGTCGCTGAACCTACCCCACCAAAAATTGACGTTGACCAACGAGAAGTGAATTGCCACGTTAATTGAGACTCAATCGTTGCCGTCACCTCTCCTTGATAGCGGTTACGAGCAATGCCTCTCATGTCTATATCTGGATAAGCTGGTGGGGGTAACGCTCTTTCATCAGTCGTGATCCCTTTAAAACTTCCTTTAACACCAACATTCCATTCCTTGTTTATCGGGAAATAATGCTTACCGTTAAGTGAAATCAGCTCAAAATCATAATCACTGCCAATAACGTCATTAAACACATTATATTCTGCGACATAATTTCCCCCCTCGGTAGGGTATAAGAAACTATTTTGAGTATCGTATTCTGCGATCAATCCTAAGCCAGAGACATTCGGTGTTAAATTTAACCATTTGGCGGCAATTTCATTGAGATATTTACGATTATTCACACTTAATTCAGGACGAATAAAGGTTTGTGTTATTCCTAGAAAAAGAGGGGTATCCTTAATTCGAAATTGGAGTTTTTGCATCACCCCTCCACCTTTCATATTCATTTCAAATCCGTTTGATGATTGTGCATAAGAACCATAAAAGTTCATATTCATATCACCATAGAACATGCCTCCCATATAACGAATATGATCTTTATCCCACGAACGTCTGTGGCCAATAAACATCGCTTTTGTGCCATTTTCAGTAACAAAGCCACCAGCAACGGTAATCGCAGGGGTTAATAATTGAGCCCCACCATCGACCGATTTTTCTGCCATGCTTTTCCGTTTTAATTTTTGCTCTTCAGATTCATGTAAGAAAACTCCCATAAAGCCACCACCATAACCCAATGCAGGCTCAGTAATAACAATAGGTACAGGCAGAAAACCATAAGCATTTTCCGCAAGGTATTCCCCCATGTCTAATTGACCATCTAAGGGATCAAAAAAACTCACTGCGATAGCTGAGCAACTTACCGACATAAGAAAGGAAATGCAGATGGCACGACACTTTGACATAACTTCCCTTTTAAATAACAAATAGACTCCCTTTCTATTTATAGACCATTTTTTACTTTAGCTAATCTTCTTTATTTTAACGATGATAGGTTAAACAAAAAATTAAACTGTGTTGTGTTTTTTCTCAAGCGCTAATAATGCTTGTTTAATGTCTAATCCCCCAGCATAACCCGTTAAACTGCCATTTTTACCAATCACTCGATGACATGGCACAATAATAGAGATTGGATTTTTACCATTAGCGCCACCTACCGCTTGAGACCCCTTTGGGTTTCCTACCGCAATCGCAAGATCTTTATAACACCAGGTTTCACCATAAGGAATCGTAGTTAGCGCTTTCCATACTTTGTTTTGAAACTCAGTACCACTTGCAGCAAGTGGAATAGAAAACTCACTACGTTTACCGGAAAAATACTCTTGTAGCTGAGTAACGGTTAATTTCAGTATAGGATGATCATCTGCTTGTGTTCCAAAATCACTAAGCTCTCTAGCATGGCTCTCATACCATACCCCTAACAGCCCATCATCATTCGCATTAACAGTAACAAGGCCTATCGGGCTTTTAAATTGTGTATACACATTCATTTTATCATTCCTTATGATTTAACACGTTTCGTCAAAACAACACTCATCTTGTAAAAAACCTATTACAGAAGTTAGGTTCTCATATTCTGCCACACAAAAAAGAATCCTTCCTTCTCGACGCTGAGAGACAAGCCCTGCAGAGACTAAACCTGAAAGATGATGAGAAAGTGTTGAGCCCGGAATACCTAATTGTTCTTGAATAGAACCAACAGCAGTCCCTTGATACCCCGCTCTTACTACCTGTTTAAAAATGGCTAAACGTGTGGGATGCCCTAATTCTTTCAATGCTTTAGCAATAACTTCAATATCCATGATTACATACTCTCTAAAAACTATATTTCGATATTACTAGAAATAACTTGATCACGCCAATAATTACGAGTATATTTCGACTATTCCAGAAATGTAGAGATTTTAATTATGTTTACAATTACACAAGATATGGTGATGGACACCTTAAACATGTTTGCTTTTTTAGCAGCAGAACTAACCGTACTATTTCTTTTAATTAGTTACCTTGTTGGTGTATTGCAGGAGTACATTCCACCAGCGAAGATCCAAAGTATTCTTAGTGGTAAAAACGGCAGAGGTTACATCATTGCTGGTTTGCTAGGCGCAATAACGCCATTCTGCTCATGCTCAACCATTCCTTTCCTGAAGGGGCTACTACGAGCTAAAGCTGGTTTTGGTACAATGATGGTGTTCTTGTTTGCAAGCCCATTATTAAACCCAATCATTATTGGTCTATTCGCTGTCACGTTTGGACTGAAAGTAACTGTGTTCTACTTTGCTATCGCAATGGGTGTCTCCGTTATTGCTGGCTACACGTTAGAAAAATTAGGCTTTGAGAAATACGTAAAAGAAACAGCGTATATCGAACCTGAAGCAAAAGGTTGCGGCTCAACGTGTGATGGTGCGAAAAAAGCACCAGAAAGTAAGTGGATGAAAATTTGGAAAAGCACATGGGCTGACTTTAAAAAAGTATTACCTTATTTAATTGGTGGTATTGCTCTTGGCTCAATGATTTATGGTTTCATGCCAACAGAATTTGTGGCAAAAATTGCAAGTGAAGATAATCCATTTGCTATCCCTGTAGCGGCTGTTATTGGTATCCCACTTTACATTCGTGCAGAAGCGGTTATCCCACTAAGTGCAGCGCTAGCGGCAAAAGGAATGAGCCTTGGTGCAGTAATGGCGTTAATCATTGGTAGTGCAGGGGCAAGTTTAACCGAAGTAATTTTACTTAAATCTATCTTCAAAAACCAAATGATTGCGGCATTTCTAGTGGTAATTTTAGGTATGGCAGTAAGTGCTGGTTATTTATATCAATTTATCTTTTAAACTAAAAATCTGTTTACTGATAACAATGTTTAATCCTTGATATGAAAAAAGCCGTCTTCAAAAAGAAGGCGGCTTATACTATTGTTGAAATTTTAGATGATTAGTTAGGCAAAAGCTCTTTCCCCTTGAGACACATCAGACCATGCTGTTGTTATCGCTACACGAGATTGACTATTGAGGTTGTCGATAAAACCATTATCACCAACCTGGGGCTCAAAGCCACTCATGGCTTGCACCAGTGCATCAATCGCATTATCAGATAACGAAGTATATTCTCGTTCACCTTCAATATTTTTCTCACCCATCGCTATAACGACTTGTGCACGATTATCATTGAAGTAACCGTTGAAGGTTACAGAACCGATGTGTTCAAACTTCGCTTGGTCAGTATCGCTCACAGGATCACGCAAGATAGACAGTTTTAGATCATAGCCACTGCGTTCTAACCACAATTTCTGCCAGTCAATCCCATTGAAAACAATGCTGTCTTCGCTGCGAATGTCTTCAACGAGGTTGTCAATGACGTCACCACTTACAACAAAGCTATCTACACCAGTGCCGCCCTTGAAGGTATTTTGGAATCCACCAAGTACCATCATGTCACTTCCTTCGCCACCATTGAACTGGCTAAACTTAGAAAGCGCAGCAGCAATTAGGTGATCATCACCTTCGCCACCGTTGAGCACCGCGTTATAACCCATTAACTTAACAACATCATTGCCGCCACTAGCATTGATACGGTTGTAATTACCAAAGACATTGGCGAAGTCATTACCAGCCCTCAACTCAACTTGGTTATTATTACCAATCGTAACTGAGTAGTCTTGGTCTCCGCCTGTATCAACACGATTATAGTTACCAGATGTGACGACATAATCACGGCCAGTTCCAGTGTCAATCTCGCCACCTTCACCAAAGACAAACGACTCATCATCACCCCCGCCCAAGAACACGTGATTGATTCGTCCAGCAACGACGGCAGTATCACTTCCTTCGCCACCGAACATCATATTTTCACGTCCCATTAGCACGCCCATATCATTGCCTTCACCGCCGGTAAAGATATTAGATGTTCCTGTTGCATAATAGACATCATCACCTCGACCACCCCAAAAGTTATTGTTATCTCCTAGATACGCGCCGAGATCTTTACCATCACCACCCCAATTGAAGTTGTAATTACCTAAAGAAACGTTGATGTCTCCATCGCCTTGCAAATGACCGCTATTACGAAGGAAATCAAATGTTTTCTCCTTCATATTCAGTAGATCAGCCGTCAGGTTTTCTTTTAAGTTTTCCACCAGGTACTTCATTTCTGTTTGCTTATTTTCACTGAAAATAGTCGCAAACAAATTAGGTAGATTTAGCGAATTAAAACCAAATGCACGATCTTCTTTAGCGGTACTATCTGACGTTATTGCATCGCCGTTATCCTGAGCTCCAGCAACATTAGTACCATTAACAGAAACGGATGAATTATCTTCTTCCTCTTCCGGTGCTTTTTCTTTCAAGCCGTGTGTTTCTGCGAACGTCTTAATACCGTCAGCACCCATATTGACGCCCGACTCTAGGCTGTCTAGCAACTTAGCTGGGTCAACGAAGGCTTGTAATTGATCGCCACTAAACTCACCAACAACTTCCAGCATTTCTTTTAGGATTGCGACACCATCTACTGATTCGCCTGTACGAGACACAATATGTCCTGCTGCTGTGTAATCCACACCGAAGATATCACCTAACGTCATCTCTGCACCTACATCCGCAAATTGGCCTAGGAGCTTGTTTTTTAACTGACGAGGAAGGTCTTCGGGGCTGTAAGTAAACGTTGTTTTAGCTTGCCCCGTTGTAGAAAATTGTTGAGTCATAAGACCAAACAACGAACCCAAGTTGGTATCAAGAATCGACTGAATATTATCACCGAACATAAAGTTCCAGTTACCCGTCGTCACTTGAATATCAGCACCTTGGCCACCAACAGCAAAGTTAAACGTTAGCTTCTCATTCGCTTGACGGAACTTATCTGCACGACTCATTTTACTTGAGTTAGAGTTATCACTTCCGCCTAACCACTGGTTGTATTGCTTGTTTAATGTCGCTTCAGCGTCATTTTTCAAGCCACGGCTACTGCGTTCATTTTGAGAATCCAAGTCAACCAAGCTTGTGTAATCAACACTGCTACTCTGATCTAAGCCAGACATATCTTTAACGAACTTTTTAGCCCCAGATAATGTCCACTGCTGCTCTTGAGCGGCTAACCAATCTTGACCTTCACCTGAACTCGCTATGCTTTTTAACACACCGGAGATTCGAGAGGCGCCGTCAAACGGATTAACCAGAGGAGGCGTAGGTATTGATTTATCCATCATCACAATAAGATCGTTACTTTGCCCTAAATTGAAGCTCACGTTGCGATTACCGATGAACATCTGCGCGCCTTCTAGAGCTTGATACCCACCAATATCAAAGCTGTGTTTACTTTCCCCGTCACCAACATGAACCATCACGTTGTTGTCACCAAAAGCTAGAGATTTAAAGCCACCGGTACCAACTTTAATGCCAACGTTCGAAGTACCCCAGTTAACCGCGGTAAACTCACCATCACCAACATTGACCTGAATATTGCCAGAGTAGCTGAGCTTATTACTGCTACTATCAGATGAAGAGGATTCAGTCTCATTCTTACGTTTTTCTGGGGCATTAAACACCTCGCTATTATTGCCAATCGCACCGTTTTCCGAATCATCAACATCTCGAACACCCACGCGAGAAAGATTGATATCGCCTTCTGCTATGCCATTCCTGATACGCTCATCTTTTGTTGTCACTTCGCCTTCTTCATTCCAGCTAAGTGTGACTTTATTACTTTCAGCCTTCTGTACCCAATTACCATTTTCATCACGGGTATGTTTACGACCAGTGACATCAACAGCAATATCTGAGCTACGTACAGAAACATCGCTGCGAATACCATTCGCATCCATCGATTCAATAAACAGTCTTCCGAAGCCTTTCTGTTTATCATCACTGATTAACGAACAACCCACTACACTAATATGCTCAGGTTTAGTGTTCACATTTTCCGCTTCGCTAAACTCTTGATTGAATTTGGCCAGTTTCACAGCTAACTCATCGGCGCTGTAACCACTTAAATGCGTATTATTGTTTTCAGATTCATTTCGACCATGCCCAACCAATTGCCAGCGTAATTTTCCAGATAACGTAGACGGATCACCGTAAACCACACGATAGTTACCGTCTGAATCGAGTTGTACAACCACGCTGCTATGAGGGTGTTTTCCTGCTAGATTTTCCGCTGCTTTAGCAACCGAAGAATCATTCTCCATTTGAACAATTATTTGGCTATCAAAGCGAGTATCACCTCCATCAGATTGCGGAGATACTGTAATACGTTCCCAACGGTTAACGTCTTTGTTTTTAACCGTTTCATCCGAGCCATTTAAGCTCACTTGGAAATCAATCTTAGGTTTATTCACCGCAGTTGTGTCTGGTTTTGGTTCTTCACCGTCGCGAGAAAGATCGCTTTTGATGCCTTTTAGTACTTCGCTTGCATCAGCTGATACGCGGTCTGCGTCAAACAAACCAGATACGATTTGTTCAGCGTATTGGCTCATTAAGCGATTACTCGCCTCGTGTCCATAGAAGGTTTGCTCACCGGTTACGTTAAAGCCAGATACTGCTAGCTTGGCACGAAGCTTCTCACCTTCACCGCCTAAACCTTCATTATCCGTTAAAAGCATGATCGGTGTATCTTTCGATAAACCTTTCAAGTTTTTCTCTACGGAGAACTGGCCATTAACCGCCTTAGACAAAGATCCAACAATCCCTGCCGGATTCGCCACTTCATGTGCAGTGATCGCTTTGGTCATACTTGGCATTGGTCTATCCAATAACAAGCCAGAGACCGCTTGACCATTTTGTGCAGCAAAACGCGCGAGATCGGCGGCAATTGGACCGCCCATTGAATAGCCGTGAATAATAATGTTACTTGGATCGATACCCTTATCATTCACGAGATACTTGAACATAGTGCGAGCATCTTGATAGAGACCTTTTTCACTCGGCCCACCATCACTTTCACCATACCCACGCATATTGACAGCCAACATATCAATATTTTGCTTGTGATAATGATTGCGAATTGCGCTCGCTTGCTCTTCTGAAGATGAACCAGAACCATGTAGAAATAACACTACTTTGCCATTTCTTTCATTATCTTTGCCTTCAGGTGCTTTAACCCCCTGATGGAAGTAACCAGACAGGCGACCTGCTTCACCTTTTAGAGTCACTTTTTGAGACTCGCCTTTTTCGACAGCAAGCCCTAGCAATGTTTGGGTGATATCACCAATCTTACGACGAGCATCTTTAGTTCCGAACAACTCATTGTTTAGGAAGCGAGTTAACGGACTTAGAGACTCTTTGTCTCGAGGCGGCGTACTATCATTTTCGATTGCAACTGTTTCACTCTGCTTATCTTTCCCAGATAGAAAATCAAGCTCTTCCGTTTCTTTACGATTCTGCTTTTTAACCGTAATTTCAAGCTGCGCTTCTTGCAGTGCTTGACCAAAGTTAAATAATTCTGTTGGAGTCCAAACACCAAACTTAGGTCGCCATGTATGACCAATTAACTTATCGGCACCACCTGCTTTAAGCACTTTCGCCACGGTACTCGAGCAATTTTTTGTTAGCAACTGGTAACGTGCATCAGGATCGTTACTTAAGCGATGCCATTCTGCCTGCATAGCTGAAGAGTCCAGACCTTCTAGGTTAATACGGAATACCCGACCTTGATCCGCTTCGCTCATTTGGAACGTTTCAATCTGCTCCAATGATCTTTCAGCAAATTGGCGAATCACATTCTCGATACGTTTTTCCATCATCGCGGGGTCGCTGGTTGCTTGCGCTTGTTTCTTCAATTCTTCAGAAAAACGGTTCGCAACGTCCGCCATTTCGTAACTGGTGTCATTCCACTGTTCAACAAAAACTTGAGACACATGTGGAGGAATACCTGCAGATTCCAACATATCCGGGTTCATCAATGCTGCCATTGCGTACGCTTCAGACACATCTTTAAAAGACGCATCAATACCTTTGGCGGCCTTGAGTTTCTCGATAAAACGTTTCAGCTTCAGAGACCCATCTTTCAAGCCAAACTCATCGTTTTCTTCAGATGCCATATCATGTTCAAGCGTGCCATTTTGATGAGCAGGTTGACTCAAATCGCTCCAACGGAGCTTCAGATCCGGTTGGTCTTTTGTTGCTATATCGAAGAGGCGGCTAATATTGGATGACTTACTCCCCAAAGGCCACCAACTAACGTAATTTTTCTTGTTAGAATCAACAGCAGATTGACCTTCAAGTTGTGTTCTTCCTTGACCAATTTGCAACGCAGCATGACCAAGAGAGCTGTGTTTACTAGGCTTCCAAATGAACATAGTGCCGCTGACGGGAGAAAGATGTTGCTCAATCGCTTGGTGAACTTTGTTTAGTCCCGCGATATCAATACCTTTACCATCCTTAGCCAATTCATTAGGCGAAAAATCAGTAAATACAGTATCCGCAATCACTTGACCATACTCTTTGCTTACAGTTGCTTTCACTTTTTCTATTGCCAAACTGCCACTATCAAGCTTATTTACGTCCGTTAGATTGTCTTTGCCTTTGGTAACCAGATCACCATTATTATCAACATACAAATGCTTATTTAATTTCAAGTTGGCATTTTCAAGCTGGTCATACAGATGACTAAAACTATCTTGTGCTTTAATTATGTTCTCAGAAACAGCAAGAACAGAGACTTCATCTACACGTGCATTTACTTGACTAAGTAATGAGTTAATAGCTTCAACTCGACCGGAATCTGGATGGCCTAATACGTAACCTTCAGCCTGTTTTTGCAAGTTAACCAGTTTTTCTACTGACTCCAGTTCATAATCAGCATGCTCTAAAGTGCTTGCGTGATACTTAGCCAGAGCATCAATCACTTTCTGGTAACTTTCGCCGCGGACCTTACCGCTAACACTGGCGGTATCCAGAAGATCAGAAACAGACATAAGTTCCGTTTTTGCACTGTACTTCCACTCACCGTCTTCTTTTTCAGCAAGAACTCGAGTGTACCCTTCTTGGTGTGAGATCACCTTGTCATCGACTAGAAAGAGTTCACTTGGCATTTGGTCGAAATTGTCAAAATTCGCCAAAATGAATCGTTCAATGGTTTTTAGCTGCTCTACACTTTCTGGGTCATCAACAATAATAGTCTTGCTATTCTCATTCATATGCGTCCAATCACGTACTTCAAAACCTTCATCGCCTTCTTGTACCAATAAGTTTCGTTCAGTACGAAGTGCGTAAAACGGTAAGGCCTCACGTAACATCCCGTCAATAGCGCTCTGTTTTTTAAAAGTACCATGTGAAGCTTCACCTAGCCCCTCAAGCTCAACACCTGAAATACGAATATCTTTTCGATTTATATCCTGTAACGCTCTATCTGCAACAATGATACTATCGGCATTGCTCTCAGTGAACAGAGAAGTAATTGAGCTTCCGATATTTTTAGAACGAATACCTGCGTTGATTTGTAGTCGATTTACGGCTTGAACCGCACCGTCTAGCGCTTCTTGCTCTTGATCGGTTAATCCTTCGCTAAATCGACCGTCCGCATCCTGCGGATTTATCGTATCGACATGGCGACTTGTTGTCTCTTCACTTTGAATAGAGAGACTTTCATTGGATAAGCCACTGCCTGAGGCACCTTGACGATCAGGGCGGTCATTTTCGTTTTGCTTAGAGCCTTTCGCGTTCGCTTGTGCTTGATTGGCTTTATTTTCAGCATTGCTTGCATCACTATAGCCACGCTCTTCAGCGTCTCTAACGGCAACATTAGCATTCGATTCTGCTTGTTTAGCTTCATTAGTTTTTGTGGTAGCTTCTGCTTTACGCACATCAGCATCGGCTTTAGTGTCCGCAATATCTTGCTCTGCACTAGAGCGATTCTCTTCTCCTTTCGCAACACCTGCTTCTGATTTGGCCACCGAATCTTTAAGCTTCTTTTGATTACTTTCGAGGGTCTGTTTCGCAGCAGTGATCTGTTCACCAGACACTTCTTTGGCACTGTCTAGTTGGGTTTGAACATCATTTAAAAGACCACCAGCAAAACGATCACGCCAATGATCACCAGACACCCCCGTGTATTCAGCTTTGTTGTCAAGTACTTCAAGGCCTTGAGCCATTGCCGTTAGGTCTTTAGTTACCGCTTCAGACTCTTCGTTCACAGCGTCGCGCTGCGCTTGACCATTACTCTCTAATGCTTCTTGATCGGTGGATTCTAATTGAGCCTGAGAACCCGATACAGCTTCAAGTTGTTTCTGCTTTTCTTTCTCTAATCGCTGGCGATCGACTTCCGCTCGTTCTTTGTCAGACATTGCATTTTTTGCTGCTTGATTTTGTTCCGCATTATCGGCAACAGCATTAGCTTGATGTGACGTTTCAGATTTCGCCACCACATTATCTAAAACATAGCCCAACCCATCATTATGGCCTGTGCCTTTGAATTCTATTCGGTTGCTGCCAGAATTCGCAGTCAACGTCAGTGTTTTTTGTTGCCAAGCAGCTTTATCGCCAGAGGTTGAGAATACAACATCACCGTTCCAGAGAACCTCTATGCCTTCGCTATTTGAAAGACCAGCACGTTTTGCAAAATCAAAACTAACAGCAATGACTTCACCTTCCGCTAAATCCGTTAAATCTTGAGAAAGACTTGTATTAGTATAAGTATCTAGCTCTGTTACACGTGAGCCATGGCCTTCAGCACTTACGCCATAAGCACTACTTGAATATGATGCTTCTACGCCATGAGTAGATTCCCAACCGTCGCCACCTTGTTCAAAATCGCCATTAACGATCAGGTTAGGTGCTTGTGTTTGAGCTGAAGATTCTTCGATGTTGAGTTCGTTTTCCATGCCGCTGAGATCAGGCGTTTCAACGTTAGTCACTCTTCCACTTAACTCGTCTCCTAGATCGGAACTTACTTCTTCGATTTCATCTAGAGCGAAACCATCAAGTTTCGTGATTTCAGGCGTTGAAATAGCACCTCGCCCTTTCTGAATTCCTGATGACGAAGCTTCATCACCTTGAACTAGGTAATTAATCGCTTGGCTGCCACCCACGCCAAGAAGCGTTTGCTTAATGTTATCAAACAGTGCGGAAAGCTTATTGCTGCTAGTGTTACTTGACGCGACGGCTAGGCTATAGAAATCACCGTTACCCACTTTGATAGCAACGTTATTTCTAGCATAAGAAGCGTTAATCCCTAAGCCATCACCTACGTGAATATTCACGTTTGCTTTGCCTTTCATCACCGCAATATTGAGACCGTCACCCACTTTGGTGTTGACGTTATATTTGCCCCATGCAACGTTAACTGAAATACCGTCACCAATCTTGGTGTTGATATTCGCATCACCATAGGCCGCCGTTACACTCAGGCCATTACCCACGGTTGTCGTAATGTTAGCTTTGCCTTTCGCTGCGGTGACTTGCATACCGTCACCCACTTTGGTAACGATGTTGCCTTTACTCCAAAGTGCGTTAAAGCTATCTCCATCACCCACTTGAGTAACGATGTTCGTTTCACCTTTCGCTAAAACAACATTACGGCCATCACCCACTTTCGTAATGATATTCGCTTTGCCCCAAGCTCCCGTGTAATCATCGCCATTACCAACGTGAGTAATGACATTCGCCTTACCTTGAACCACAGAAACTTCTTGGCCATCACCTACTTTGGTAATGATGTTCGCTTCACCTTTTGCGAAGTTATATCGAGCACTGTCACCGACGTGAGTAAACACATTAGCATCTCCCCAAGCAGCGTTAATCCCTAGTCCATCGCCTACTTTAGTGATGATATTCGCTTTACCTTTGACCAACCCGACAGTCGTACCACTACCGATATGGGTCATAACATTACCCATCTCTGATATCAGTAAACCAACCGTGGTTCCTTCGCCAACTTTGGTTAGGATATTACCTCTACCCGCCAGCACGGCTGCGGTTGTTGCATCACCAACATGGGTCACTACGTTTGCTTTCGCAGCTGCGACAACACCCATGAAGTCATCACCGACTTTAGTTATTGTGTTCGCTTCACCAAAGGCTAACACGCCAGTAAGGCCGTCACCTACGTGAGCCATAATGTTTGCTTTACCAAACATCGCGGCTAAGGTTGTTCCATTACCAACTTTAGTCATCACGTTTAGTTCACCAGCAAATAACCCTAAGCTTGTGCCATCACCAACGTGAGTATAGATATTCGCTTTGCCGATCATTAATGCAGCAGTTAGGTCATTGCCCACTTTCGTCATGATATTAGCTTGGCCAAGCATTGCAGAAAACGTGCTGCCATTACCTAGCTGAGTGAATATATTTGAGTTACCTACCATCGCAGCTATCGAGGTGCCATTGCCCACTTTGGTAGCGATATTATCTTTAGCTACCATTAATGCGACTGTTGTGCCGTCACCAATATGCGTAAAGACATTCGCTTCTGCGACCATAAGCGCTAATGCATCACCATTACCAACCTTGGTAAATACATTGCCTAAGCCACCCATTAATGCCCATGTATTCCCTTCACCAACGTGAGTGAATATATTGCCTACGCCGATCATAGCGGCTATTGAAGTGCCGTCACCTACTTTAGTGAAGATATTCCCCGCAGCACCCATTACGCCAAGTGTTCGACCATCACCGACATGAGTCAGTACGTTACCAATACCCAACATAATGCCAGTGGTATCACCATCGCCCACCTTAGTCAGAATATTCGTCCCGCCAACCATAACACCTGTTGTCGAGCCATCACCAACATGCGTCAGTACGTTGGCGCCTCCTCCCATAACTGCAAGCGTGTTGCCATTACCTTTTTTAGTTAGAATGTTGGCACCACCAAGTGCAACTGCTGTCGTATTTGAGGCCGTATCATCACCGCTAATATGAGTAATGATATTGGCACCACCAAGCATACCCGCCGTTAGATCACCGTCACCCACTTTAGTCATAACATTCGCGCCACCGACAAGTACAGAAGCAATGTCACCCTTACCAACCTGCGTCATGACATTAAAGCCACCAACCGCTAACCACAACCCATTGCCAGATCCTATTTGGGTATGCGTGTTGTAGCCGCCTAGCATAGTCAAACGACTATTACCGTTACCTTTGTGAACTGAAATATTGCCATAAGCAAGTAAGTGAGCTAGGTACTCGCCGTCACCAATACGAACCAATACATTGACCGCTCCGCCTGCGTAGACATCCATTTTCCCTTGCTTGCTCTGATGGACTAATACGTTAGCCAAGCCAGCACCACGGAAGGTGAGATCGCCTTCATCGCCACTTTTAACAATAACGTTAGCCGCACCACCACCAATAAATTCAGTATCACCAAACTTAGAGCTATGAAGGATAACGTTCGCAATGCCTCCGCCATTAAAGTAGATATTACCGCGTGTGACATTGGATTTGATAACATTACCCCCTCCCATGCCAGTAAAGCGCACATCTCCTGAACTTTCACCACTATCAGCCGCGGATTTGATCAATGATTGTTCACTGTACTCATCGATATCTGCAACAATTTCGCTGCTACTTCTCATCGCATTCACACTGTACTGCAGATCACTCAAAGAGTAGCCACCAATGCCCATTGAGTGATATCCATTTGCAGACGAAATATCCTCATTGGCCAAATTTCCGGAGCAATTACCTTCTTTGTACCATGATCGAGCCAGGTACTTTAACTCGCCAGTTTCTGAATCATTCGCAAGTTCAACCTCGACAATTTTTGTATAAGAACCAAATGCTTTCGCATACACATACGTGTTTGGTTTTCTTGTTGACTTTACACCGTTTACATCAACGGTTGTACCATCTTTATAAATGGCATGCCCCCCCATTTTTGCATCAGACAAAGTAACATCTTCTGCATCAATCAGTGCTCCATTAGCATAAGTGACCCACTCATATTCGGTAAGATTTTTTTCAACCGCATGAATCATTACAGCTTGCTGATGCTCAAGCTTAAGATCGGAAAGAGTGTAGCCTCCATTGATCGCATTGGACTTAAAACCACCCGAATATGACACATCTAAATTAGCTAAACTTTCTAAATGATTGCCTTTCTTAAACCACGCTTCAGAGAAATATTTGAGTTCCCCAGTTTCAGTATCGTTATAAAGACGAATTTTGTTGATTTTGGTATAGGTGCCATCAACGATAGCAAACAAATAGGTATTCGGTTCTTGTTGTGATTTTATCGCTTCAACAGAATGGAACTTATTGCCATTAGCAATTGATGTTCCGTGCATCATCGCAGTGGTGAGTAGCACTTCATCGGCATTAGCATATTCAATACCTTGTGCATTGAAGTGATTACCAGATCCTTTTCGAGTTATTTCGTTATAAGCACCTGTTCCAGAAAAATGGATGTCACCATGCGCCACATCCGAGTAGAAGGTGTTGTAACCTCCAATACCCTCAAATCTAATATTTCCTCTCGTTTCTGCATAAAGATCATCCGCTTGGCGCGTACGTTCAATGCGATTTGATGCACCCGCCCCCTGTAAAGTGATATCACCGACTTTACCTTTGCGAACGAGATGGTTATCGGCACCAGCACCACTGAAAGTGATATTACCCGTTTCCACTCGCGAACTAATACTATTAGCAGCACCAACACCATCGAATGTCACATTACCGCGAGAGCCCTTATATTGATTAAACCAAGTTCGATCAAGCTTGTTACCAGCTCCCGCACCTGTGAAGGATAAGTTACCTTGATTTGTTTCATGCCATAGACTGTTGTAGCCACCAGCGCCACCAAATGTCACATTACCACTTAGGCCTTTACGGGTTATCCCGTTATATGCAGCAGCACCGCCATAATTTACGTCACCGCGATTACCTAAATGGGCAATAGAAACTCCGCCAGCAGCACCAGCGAATGAGACATTTCCATCCCCACGTTTATTGATACCTACATACCCTGCAGCACCTTTTACATTAAGGTTACCAATAGAGTCTTCTACTCTTAGATATGCCGCACCACCCACTACCGTATCATTGCCTTGACCAGTATAAACCGTCGTGCCAATTGAACCGACAGTGACATGGTCATCACCTCCACGAGCATGTATTTCTCCGCCAAAACCTATAGCAACAATATTATTGTTACCATCATTGGCGGAATAGTTTCCTGTAAAGAAGTATTCAACACTTCTCCAAAATGGTTTCCCCATAAAGTGTCACTCTTTTTATTGTTTAAATAGAAAACCACTGTACTTTTCTGATACAGCGATCATTTTGAGCATCGACCTTGCCGCGAACAGTACAAACTTTCTGCCCCTTCCACGAAAGGAATACACGGCGTCGAAGGTCATTTACAACCTCTCGACCATGCCCGAATGGCGCTATCATCTCTGGAATATAAATATGCTGACCGGATCGCCAGTCGGATAAAGAAATTTCTCTAACCCCTGATAGCAATTCATCTCGGCTCTGCTCAGACAAAAACGCCCAATTACAAAATGCAATTGGACGACCTTGTTCATCTTCGTAATAGCAAAACTGGTTTAGCTCAAGCGCAGGCATAATACGCTGCTGCCATTCAGCAACAACGTATCTACGATGAAGTGGGGAATGCTGACTTAGTAACATCACCCCACCTATCATTTTTTGAAATTGCGCTAAAGTAAGGTTTGCTGATTGATGCGTAATAGACATATGACTTATACCACCGATATGCCGCTATTTTTTAGCTTGGGAAGTACGCTTCCTTGGCGCAGATTTTTCTTCTGTTTTTAGTTCTTCTACTTGATTAGCATCCGCTTCACTCGTAGGTAATAAACCCGCTGTAACTAGCTTGTCAAATTCTACCGACATACGTGGGTCTTCTAGCATATTCTTAACCATTGATACCATATACATAAAGCCAGAAGCAGGCATATGAACCACTTGTTTAAGCTCAAGATCATTATCATTTTCAGCCATCACACCATTAGACATTTTTGTTTGATCTTGACCTACGAAATAAAGAGAAAAAACACCTTTATTATAATTAACACTAGATACTGTTTGAACAAATTTCTCTGTCATAAATTCCTCAACTTGTTTTATATTAGAGAGAGTAGGCACTATTTCCAGCAAGAGAAACAATCCCAACAAAAAAGGGCTCAATATTAGAGCTAATACTTTAATTATATTTTCATTGCTTGTGAGTTCTGTTTGCTATTTTTATTCACGACTCTATTTACAGTTTTATTTTTTGCTCTACCAACTGTCTTACTTTTAGGATTCTACATCCTAAAAATAAAACTATCAACATTAGTTTTATATAAAAATAACGTAAACATTTAATTTATTAATAACCATGACCTCATCCGTTAAATGAATAATTAAACTATTGAATTAATTAGACTTAACAACAATTAAACACCAACAATTAGACACAAAAAGACTTAATCTTACTTAAATAGCCTTATTTTCTATTAATTAATCTTATTTAGTTTTAATTAAAGCTAGTTATCATAAAAACAATCAAATAAAACAAACAATCAAAAATTATTATTAATATATTTATAATCAAAATTAATGTTAATTCGTAGTTGAACGTTATAACAAGCAATGATAGCATTCTGAACTTTAAAAAATACTATGAAATATTGGCTAAGAAATATAACCATGAAAAAAAATGAAAGCTTAACGCTGAAATGCATACAGCTTTGCTTGAGTATTATTAGTGGAAATAGAAAGAAATATAAAGATAGCGCTAATATAGATAAAGCAAACACCTTCGAAGATGAGCTAGGCATAATACAAAAAGAAAATAAGGTTAAAATATCCATAAAACAATCTACATTCAAAGAAATAGATAAAGTAAAAACACCGTCAATTTTATTTGATATTCAAGGGTCTCCATTCATTCTAGCAAAAGCAAATAAAGCTCAATGTTTAATACAAAAACCGAATAAAGAGGCTCCGGAAATCGTCACCTACAATCAACTAGATTCAATTTGGAATAAAAAATGGATTGAAATAAAACAATCTCAGTCTCGTTTTAATATAACTTGGTTTATTCCTGAATTTCTACAACACAAGAAAATACTATGTGAAATTTTATTATTTTCGTTTGTGTTGCAGATTCTCGCCTTAATTTCTCCTCTCTTTTTCCAAGTTGTAATGGATAAAGTGCTTGTACATCAGGCTTGGTCAACTCTTGACGTTCTCGTTTTTGGACTTGTTGTGACGAGCATTGTAGAGGTAATACTACGCGGTTTACGTGAATATCAATATGCGCATACTGCCAATCGTATTGATATTCAGCTTGGACTAAAACTGGTAAAACATTTACTTGGTCTTCCACTAATGTTTTTCAAAACACGTCAAGTGGGAGCTATCGTCACGCGGGTTCGTGAATTAGATACAGTCCGAGAATTTTTAACTGGCTCAATGCTTACTTTAACGGTTGAGTTTTTGTTTATATTTGTATTTATTTACGTAATGAGTTTACTTTCAGCCCCCTTAACTTTGCTCTTTATCGCAACTATTCCCCTTTATCCATTACTCGCTTGGTGGCTAACTCCCCGAATGCAAGCGGCGATAGAGAAGCAATTTACACACGCAGCTGCAAATACCTCATTTCTAACTGAGACCGTTGCTGGCAGTGAAACTCTTAAAAGCTTAGCCATAGAGCCCACATTCACTCGTCGCTGGGATGATCAGACAAAAAATATGGTTTCTACTGGATACGTTGTTCAACAACTCAGCAATCGTTCAAGTCATGTAGTTCAGCTTATACAAAAAGTGACGAGTGTCTGTATTCTATGGTGGGGTTCCACAGAAGTGCTGTCATTAGAGATGACTATCGGCCAATTAATCGCATTTAATATGATGACGAACCACATCGCTCAACCTTTATCACGCATGGTTGAGTTGTGGGGTCAGTTCATTCAAACCCGTGTAGCACTAGAAAAATTAGGAGATATGCTCAATCTGCCTGTAGAGCAACATACCGGTGAAGATATGATGACCATCCAAGGGGCTATCTCGTTCAAAAACATTTTATTTCGCTACCAACCGGATACTCCTCCTACCCTCAATGACTTATCACTGGATATCCAAGCAGGTGAAACTCTGGGAGTTGTGGGAACATCAGGATCAGGAAAAAGCACCTTAGCTCGATTACTGTTGCGACTATACAGCCCAGAAAAAGGGGTGATAACCGTAGATAACACCCCACTAAACCAAATCAGCATTCAACAACTACGACAACAAATCGGCATCGTACTACAAGAAAACTACTTATTTAACAAAAGTGTTTGCGAGAACCTTGCTCAATCAAAACCTGAAGCTAGTTTAGAGGAGGTGATTGAAGCCGCAAAACTTTCAGGAGCCCACGAGTTTATTATGAAACTACCAATAGGCTACGACACGATATTGGCAGAAGGTGGGCTATCTCTTTCTGGTGGGCAAAGGCAGCGACTAGCGATTGCACGAACACTCCTTTTAGATCCAAAAATTATTATTTTAGATGAAGCTACTAGTGCTCTTGATGATGAGTCACAGACATTGATTCAATCCAATATGGCAAAAATTGCTAAGGGCCGCACGGTTATCACTATCGCTCATCGATTATCCACAGTACGAGATTGCGATCGAATTATCGTTCTTCACCGAGGGAATATCGTCGAGCAAGGTTCCCACCAACAATTATTAAAATTGGATAAACAATACAAACAATTATGGCAGCTTCAACAAGAACTCAAAAAAGAAGAATTAACCTCATGAACAACATAGTTATACGATTATTGAACAGGTTTAAAACAAACAAAACAACAGAAAGCCATTACGAATTTTTGCCCGCACATCTCGCTTTATCACATCGCCCACCATCACCGTTTGCTCGTATAACAGCCATCACTCTCAGCACAGGTGTCATTGTTATATTACTTTGGGCTTATTGGGGAAAACTGGACGTCCAAGCGACGGCGACGGGTCGCTTCGTTGTTCATGGTCGCTCACAAGTCATTCAGTCTTATGAACAAAGCCGAGTTCTCATCATCCACGTTAAAGACGGCCAACGTGTTAAAAAAAACGAACCACTTCTTACGCTTGATACCTTAGGCATTAATCAAGATATTATGCGTTTGATCACTCAATCAGAATTTCAAACGAATGAGCTCATCCAATATCGAACGTTAAACAACGACCAGCCCCTATCTCAAGACCTCATGTTTATAGCATTGCCAGAGGAACAGCGAACGTTAATCAAGGAAAACCATTTCAGCGAAAAGCGCGAATATGAGTCAAACCTTTCCAGCATCAACGCTGAAATGCAGGTAAACACAACATCACAGGACGCTCGCCAAAGTGATATCAACGCCTTAATTAAATTGAAAAAAAACATTAATAAGAGACTCGCAGCACGAAAAACACTAAGTCAAAATAAAGTCATTGGACAAGTCGAATATCTAGAACAGGAAAAAGAACTATTAGAAACAGAGCGTCAAGTTTCTCAACAACGAGCAGAATTAAAAATTTTAAAATCACAATATTACAGCCTCGAAGAAAGACGAACCAATTTCACAGCACAAAAGCAAAAAGAATGGCTCGAAAAACAAAAACAAGCGAAATTGCAATTAGTAGGATTAGATCAAGAACTGTCTAAGGTTCGTGAGCGTGAACAATTAGAGGTCATCCGTTCCCCTGTTGATGGTACGGTTCAACAGCTCAGTATTTACACGCTAGGAGCAGTGCTTCAACCCGCACAAAACTTAATGGTTATTGTACCAGAGAATGTCGTACAGCAAGCCGAAATACAAATTCTTAATAAAGACATAGGGTTTGTTTATCCTGGGCAGTCAGTGATGATCAAAGTAGATGCGTTTCCGTATACCCGCTACGGTACTATCGAAGCCGAACTGTTAAGTATTTCTCGTGATTCAACTACAGATGAACGCTTAGGGCTCGTTTTTCCAGCCCAAGTTAAACTCAAAAATAACAATATATCAATTAATGGCCAGCACGTTGAACTAACACCAGGTATGTCCGTCGTTGCCGAAATAAAAACAGACAAACGTCGCATTATCGACTATTTACTTAGTCCGATACGTGAATACCAAGCTGAATCGCTAAGAGAGAGATAAGTATGGATGCAATCTCATCAACAACAAACGACGCTTCTGTCGCTCTAGATAACTACGGAATCGAAGCCGTTGTTTATGCTGGCAACCATTTTCACAAAAAGTCGACAAGTACACAGCTTAAACATGCATTAGGTGTAAATCATGCCAATTTAAGTGATATGGAAATAAGAGAAGCAGCAGAACACATTGGCTTAAAAAGTCAGGTAACAAAGGTACAAGTAAGCGACCTAAACACGCTTCCTTTACCTCTTCTCATTGAAATCGACGGTGGTTGGAAGGTACTCACCAAAACAACCGATGGTTCTTCTTTTTTATACGATCCAGCCACTCAATCAGAACAACCTAAAGAAGTCAGTTCGAATAACCACTTATCGACTTATAAAGTGATGCTAGTAGTCGATGAAAGACTAAGCTACAAAGAAGTCAAATTTGGTCTTAGTTGGTTTACACCATCTATCTGGCGACAAAAGAGTCAAATGCGTGATGTGTTCTTTTATGCCATTGCACTTCAAATATTCGCATTAGTAAGCCCAATACTATTTGAGAATGTCATCGACAAAGTACTGGTAGGACGAAGCCTATCCAGCTTGCATGTACTTGCAATCGCCATGCTCGCATTAGCCATCGCGGAGCCTGCATACAGCTACTTACGCAATACCGTTTTTGGCCATCTTGCTAGTCAAGTTAATGCCGAATTATCAGGGCGGCTTTATCGTCACTTAGTCGGCCTACCGCTCACTTACTTTAAGCAGCGACAAACAGGGCAAATAATTGCACGAGTTCGTGAAATGGCACAGATCCGTCAGTTCTTGACCGGTTCAACGTTAATGCTATTACTCGATTTGATTTTTGTGACGGTCTTTATCGCCGTCATGTTTCATTATGCCAGCACCCTGACTTGGTTAGTTATAGGCTCATTAGTCATCTATTTCTTACTTTGGCTTATCGCTGGCCCCTTAATAAGAAAGAAAGTAGAGTCAGAATACGAATCAGATGCAAACGCCACAACCTTTCTAACCGAAGCGGTGACTGGCATTGAAACAATCAAAACTACAGCAACTGAACATCGATTCTTACATCAATGGCAACGTATACTCAGCCAGCAACTAAACCGCAGTTTTGAAGCTAAAAAAACAGGATTAATTGCAGGGCAAGGCATCGCTCTTATCCAAAAAATCACAGCGGCATTACTGCTGTGGTGGGGAGTCACCGCAGTACTAAATGGAGAATTAACACCAGGACAATTGGTCGCTTTCAATATGTTAGCAGGTCATGTAACTCAGCCCGTTCTTCGACTGGCTCAAGTTTGGCAAGATTTTCAACATACTCTCATCGCCTTGAAGCGAGTGGGTGATATCCTTGACGAGCCAAAAGAAAACAGTAAACAAGGATTGGCTTCCGTCCCAGAACTCGATGGTGGCATAGAATTTAGCAACATTCGTTTCCGTTACCATGAAGATACTCCGGAAGTGTTAACCAATCTATCACTCAAGATTAAACCAGGTCAATTTATTGGTATTACAGGGCC
Organism: Aliivibrio thorii; assembly: GCF_057368585.1. NCBI lineage: Bacteria > Pseudomonadati > Pseudomonadota > Gammaproteobacteria > Vibrionales > Vibrionaceae > Aliivibrio > Aliivibrio thorii. Next base: position 298,012 of record NZ_CM170655.1, read on the forward strand.
ATCCGGCTCAGGGAAAAGTACGCTCACCCGCCTGCTGCAACGCCTGTATGTACCTCAACATGGTCAAGTATTAGTAGATGGAATGGACCTTGCTATAGCCGATCCTATCTCTCTACGTCGCAATATGAGCGTTGTTTTACAAGAAAGTATTCTTTTCTCGGGAAGCGTAGCTGACAACATTCGGCTAAGTAAACCACAAGCTTCTGACGAGGAAGTTCGCTACGCTGCACAACTTGCCGGCGCTCTAGAATTCATTAAAGAGCTTCCTCACGGTTTTAATCAACCAGTTGGTGAGAAAGGCGCTTCTCTGTCAGGTGGTCAACGTCAACGTATTGCATTAACAAGAGCCTTATTGGTAAACCCTAAAATTTTGTTACTTGATGAAGCAACTTCTGCTCTCGACTATCACTCTGAAGCTGCCATCATGAGTAATATGGAAGAAATCTGTCGAGATCGCACCGTAATTAGTATTGCACACCGCCTTAACACCATTCGTCATGCTGATAATATTATTGTCCTTGATAAAGGCCAAGTATGTGAAAGCGGAAGTCACAATGAACTGCTCGAGAAAGACGGACTTTATGCCAAGCTCTGGAAGCAACAAATAGGCGCTTAATTGAAAAGCAGATATCGTCAATGACACAAACAACAATTTCAACAGCGCTTGAGTTAGGCTTTTTGCAAATAATTTGCAACAAGCCTACTATTTTCTTTTTTAATGAAGCTAATTTACACAATACATTCCAGACTAGGTTATCCCATTAGCGTCTTGGGCGGTAATGGCATTTCTAGTTGTAATTCTAGGCATGGCAGTAAGTACTGGTTATTAATGTCAATTTATCTTCTAAAGATTAAGTACCTTAAAAATAATAGGCCATCCTAACAAAGCCATACCACTCAATTTTATATGGCTTTTTGTCTTTAACATCATCTATTTCTTGATAAAACTTTGATGACACTAACGGTTACTCTTTCTTAATTCCAATTTCATTTCGTTTTGCACTACACTTCGTCTTCTACTTACTTTAATCGAGAGGAGGTACCATGAAGATCTTAACTATAGACAAAGACACGTATCGTAAAAAAACTAACTTGGTCATGGTAGGTTTTGTAGGCTGCCTTGCCGCATTAGCCATTTTATTTGGTTCGATTCTTATTGCGTTATTTGGCTCAGAAGGCATTACTGAATCAGGTTCTACTGGCAATTTTCACCTGAATGTTCTTGGTGTTATCTTAGCTGTCATAGCAAGCTCTTTTATCATGAATAAAGTCAAAAGCCATCCCTATTTTGATGAGATAATGTACGTATGGAAATTAAAACAAGTCCATAATCGTATCTATCGTAAGCTGGCAAAAATTAAAGAAAAAGCGGCCAGAAATGATCACGATTCACTGTTGATCCTCGCTTTCTACTACACGACTCAACAACAAGTCTTCACCTTGGATAACAACACCCTTACCATTACAGCAGTTCAAAAAAGCTTAAATGAAGTATATGAACAAGCAACAGAAATGAACTTTACGCTTGATCTTGATGATTTTACTGTCGACTTGCTAAATAAATATCAGTAACAAACACAACGCATCATTAATTAATTTCATAACAAGATTACAAGCAATCTCAATATTGACCTATGTCAAATGGTTACAAGCTGTGTTTTAATCGCTAATAACAACAGCACATAATAAGGAATGACATGGAAATCACTAACGTTAGCTTCATTGGTTTGGGCGTAATGGGCTATCCAATGGCTCGCCATTTAAAAAATGCAGGCTTTTCAACCACGGTATATAACCGCACTGAAGAAAAAGCAAAGCAATGGGCTGCGGAATACCAAGGTCAGTCCGCCGCTACTCCTCGTGAAGCATCAGAAGGCTCAGACATCGTTTTTGTTTGTGTGGGTAATGATGACGATGTTCGTAGCGTGATTTATGGTGACGATGGCGTACTTGCAGGCCTAAAACCTGGCGCTATTTTAGTTGATAACACCACCACATCAGCCACTCTAGCGGTTGAACTGGCGAAAGCGTGTGAAGCACAAGGTAATCAATTTATTGATGCGCCTGTCTCTGGTGGTCAAGCCGGTGCTGAAAACGGTGTATTAACCGTGATGTGTGGCGGTAATGAAACAGCATTCAATACAGCAAAACCTGTTATCCAAAGCTTTGCCAAAGCGATTACTCTTCTTGGTGAAAATGGCCAAGGCCAACGCTGTAAAATGGCAAACCAAATCTGTATCGCTGGTATATTAAAAGGCCTAAGTGAAGCGCTTATTCTTGCTGAAAAAGCCAATCTAGATATCGATCTGGTGGTTGATACGCTAAAGCATGGCGCGGCGGGTTCATGGCAGATGGAAAACCGTGCAAGCACTATGGCACAAGATAAATTCGATTTTGGCTTTGCCATTGATTGGATGAGAAAAGATTTAGGCATTTGTCTAGATGAAGCAAAAGCTCATGGGGTTAAACTGCCACTCACAGAAGAAGTAGATCAGGAATACAAAAACCTGCAAGAACAAGGTTTAGGTCGAATGGATACTTCGGTGTTAATCAAAGCGGTTAAAGCAAAAGTATAACCTCACAAAAAACCATAATAACGTAAAGGGTGAAGATAATTATCACCCTTTTTTATTGTAAGTCCGCCACTTAATCTCCCCTTATTTTTCTCTTTTTGTCATGAGCTTACCTGAACTTGTGATCCAAGATTACTTTTGTTTACCCTACCCATTTTTCTCTTTTTTTCATCTCGTCCTACAGACTGTTATTGCCTTCACGTTTTTCACTTATCAAAGACCATGAATACCTTAGATATCGTTGCGGTAGATAACATTTATCTATGTGATATGCATTTTATCTATGGCTACCTAAGATAAATAGCATTTCACCGTATACCACCAAAGACCTATGATTATCTCAATGACGTTAGCCTTATAAACAGGCAAACATGTATCGCAGGAAGCACTCTAGAGAGACCGCTTAATACTAAATATAAGCTGTTGATACCATTAAATTATATACCAACGTGATTTTATCGGTTTAAACCTCTACCCCTATTCAGGAGCAATAAAATGATTAAGAAGTTATCGCTTGCCGTTTCAGCTGCCCTATTACTAAGTAACACTGCAATGGCTGCAGAAAACATCGTTATTGGCGTTGAAAAAAGCTATGTCCCTTACTTCACAGAACTTGCAGAGCAGTTCAATAAAGGTAAAGACTTTAAGGTTGAAGTAGCAGCAACAAGCATGTTTGATTTACTGGCAGCGCTACCCACTCAAAAAGGCAACATTGCTGATATTTTCATGATCCCAAATGACCGAATCGGTGAATTAGCGGATCAACATTTAATTGCCCCAACCAATTTCACCGTTAACGGTTATACCGATGCAGCAACCAACGCATCAACCTATAACGGCCAAACCTACATGCTTCCAATGTCTACAGATACAACCCTATTTCTATATAACAAAGACATGATAAAAGAAGCACCAAAAACACTGAAAGAAATCCCGCCGTCAGAGTGGGCTGCTAAATTTACCGATTTTTACTTCACTGGCGGTCTATTTATGTCTAACGGTGGTTATATCTTCAAAGACAATAATCCTGAAGATATTGGTTTAAATACACCTGACGCAATCAAAGCGGGTTTAGCAGCTCAAGGGTTATATAAAAGTGGCGTGAGTCACTGGACTCTAATGCAAGATGACACCGTTGCTTATGACATCATGATGAAATACTTCATGGAAGGAAAAGTCAAAGCCATTATCAACGGTCCATGGGCAATTGCTGATATCGAAAAAGCGGGCGTTAATGTTGGTGCAGCACCTATCCCAAGTTGGGATGGCAGCCACCCATATAAAGCCCTAACAGGTACAAAAGGGATGACCGTTAACGGCTACAGTGACAACAAAGAAGGTGCTCGTGCCTTTATTGAATTCCTAGCAACGCCTGAGAATGCAAACAAATGGTATTCAGACACACGTGAAGTCTCACCTAGCCTATCGGTTAATTACAAAGAAGGCTCTCTACATAAAGCCATCTTTGATGCGACAAACATCGGCCAACCTATGCCAAGCATCCCAGAGTTCATGAAAGTGTGGGGACCAATGAAAACGGGTCTTGCTCAAATCGCACAAGGTCAAGATGTAAAAGCGGTACTAGATGCAGCCGTTGATACTATCGAAATTGATATCGAAGACATGTAATCCCCTCTCCTTCGATTTCAATCTATCTGCACGATGTCGAGAATATTCGGCATCGTGTAATACAAAGACATGACATATCTACACAACACGAATAAATAAGTAGGTTATTTACATGAGTCAACAGTTTGTATTCTGGCTCTCTATGCTGATTCCTGGTAGTGGACATCTTGCACTACGTCGAATGCGAGAGGCTTTATTTGGGTTCTCTATATTGGCTTTAGAGATATTGGTTTTTATTCAATTCACCCTTCCTAATTTCCGTCTATTAGCCGTCGAACAACCGAATGGAAAAATCACTATTGGTGCAGAGCGCTTTGTGGATGATTCTTTTCTTATCATGGTGGGTTCAACCGTTGGCGCAATGATGATCTTAGTTTTTTTCGCATTGCACTACGCCTTTGCTCGCGATGCAAAAGACGTAAAACGACAAATAGATGAATCTGGTTTTGCGATTACCTTTACAGAAAAAGTGCGCGGATTATCACACGAAATCGTACCGAATCTAATTACCGCACCTAAATTCATATTACTGTTTGTTTTTGCTTTATTACCAGCGATTGTTTCTATCGTTGTTGCTTTTACTAACTTCAAACGCCCTGTTTTACCACCCGCATTTCTTATTGAATGGAAAGGCTTCACTAACTTTGAACGTTTGTTCACGAACGAACGTACTGCTGCTGCATTCCAAGAAACGTTGTCATGGACACTAACTTGGACCTTCTGTGCTTCTGCCCTGACTATTGTTCTAGGTACCGTTCTTGCGGTTGTAGCAAACAATAAACACATTAGAGGGAAGAAGTTCTTCCGAACTGTGTACATCTTACCTTGGGCTGTTCCTGCTTTCTTAACCATTCTTGTTTTCCAACTGTTCTTCTCAAAAGTTGGTGGCATGAACACCATGGTTATCCCATTCTTCACTGGTAACGAATACGACGTAAGTACAGCCATTGGCTTCTTCCTAAATGCAGATTACGCCAAGATCACCATCATCTTAATTCAAGCATGGCTAGGCTTCCCTTACGTATTTATCTTAGTTACGGGTGTATTACAAACCATTCCTGATGACTTATATGAAGCCAGTGCAATTGATGGTGGCAACGCATGGACCAACTTCTTCGACATCACTTTACCCCTGATATTGATCAGTGTTGCTCCGGTATTTATTACCCAATTTACCTTCAACTTTAACAACGTCACCATCGTATACATGTTGGGTGAAGCGACGGTTCAAACGGTAGGGTCTATCTACAAACCGCTCGATACTATTTCATCTCTAGGCTTCCGATTAATGATGGATGCTAAATACAACGAAGCGGCGGTATACACCTTAATCACCAGTACTGTTGTCGGTGCCGTGGTCTTGTATTCATGGCTAAAAGCGGGTGCCTTTAAAAATGAGGAAGTTATGTAATGGACAGAGCAATTCCTTTAGAACGCCAAATTAAAAAGAAACGTTTAAATCGTCACGTTATCACTAAAAACATGGGCGTTATCTTTAGTTACGCGTTTCTAATTTCAATGTCAGTGATCATTCTATACCCGATATTAGTGACATTAATGAGTGCGTTTAACGTGAGTAACTCACTGTACTCTACGTCGTTCTTCCCTGAAAATTTCAGTTTAACGGAGAACTTTGTTCAACTTTTTAATGATACGCCTTATTTAAGCTGGTACCGAAATACCTTCTTAGTGTCGATAATCACTATGATCCTTTCTACGTTTATCGTAACAATTTCGGGGTTTGTTTACTCTCGTTATCGCTATCAATCACGTAAGAGCGCATTAATGTCGTTATTGATCATTCAAATCATCCCATCAGGCAGTGGCTTAATTGCTCTGTATGCGATTGCGAACTCTATCGGTATTTACAGCTCTGCCAACGCCACACTTTATACGTATATCTTTATGATCCTCATCTACACCACAGGTGGCATCACAATGAATACGATTTTAATGAAAGGCTATTACGATTCGATTCCTCGTGCATTAGATGAATCAGCAAAAATTGATGGTGCAACTCAAATGCAGATCTTCAAAGAAATACTGCTGCCATTAGTTAAGCCGATGATCATGGTTATCGCTATCTTCTGTTTCTTAGGTCCAATTGGCGACATCATCATGCCTAAGTTTCTAATTGCAAGTATGGATTCAGAAGCAAAAACGCTGGCGGTTGGCCTTATGGGTCTTATCAATAACATCAAAGAATCAAGCTACAACGTATTCGCAGCAGGCGCGGTCTTAGCAGCAATTCCGCCTGTTATCGTTTTCTATAAATTTCAAGATTATATCGTGGGCGGCTTAACGTCTGGTGGAGTAAAAGGCTAATGAGCAAAATTTCATTAAGAAACATCAATAAAAAATACCCTAATTCTGATACCTGCTCGGTACGTGATTTCAATCTCGATATTGAAGAAGGGGAATTCATTGTTCTTGTCGGCCCATCAGGCTGTGGTAAATCCACCACGCTACGCATGATTGCTGGCTTAGAAGACATTACTGATGGCGAATTCATCATCGATGGTGAAGTGGTAAACGATGTTAGTTCAAAAGATCGTGATATCGCGATGGTATTCCAAAGCTATGCGCTGTACCCACACATGTCGGTACGTGACAACATTGGTTACGGCCTAAAATTACGTAATTACCCAAGTGATGACATCAAAAACTCGGTTGATAATATTTCTGACGATTTATTTTTAAAAGAGTACCTAGAGCGTAAACCAAAAGAGTTGTCAGGCGGACAGCGTCAACGTGTGGCTTTAGGCCGTGCCATGGTTCGTACACCTAAATTGTATCTAATGGATGAGCCGTTAAGTAACTTGGATGCGAAATTACGTACCACAACCCGTACTGAAATTTCTCGTATGCACAGAGCTAAGGGCGCAATCACCATTTACGTAACCCATGACCAAGTTGAAGCGATGACCATGGCTGATCGCATCGTACTAATGTCGATGGGTGAAGTTCAGCAAATTGGTTCACCAAAAGAGCTATTTACCAACCCTAAAAACTGTTTTGTAGCGACTTTCATGGGTATGCCATCAATGAACCTTATTGAAGGAACCTACGAAGGCGGCCAGTTCATGTGTCACTCTTTCACGATTACCTTGAATGAAAGTGACCAACAGATCCTAAACGATGCAGGTTACAACGGAAAATCCGTCACATTGGGCGCACGCTCTAGTGCCATTCGTTCTGGCAAAAAATACCGCGATGCATTCCCTGATTGTTGCTTTGAAGTCACCGCACTTAACAGCGAATACTTAGGCGATGCAATTAACGTGTTCTTTAATGCCGCACCAATGAACATGTTTGTAGGCACATTAGGCACCGGCGAACCAGACGTTGATATCGACGAGAAAATCACCTTAGTTATCGATAACACCAAGCTGCATTTCTTTGATACTGAGACGGAAGAGTCCATCAAGTACTCAATCAAATCGGCTGAATTTAAGAAGTAGAACACCGCCATCTTTATTGCCCTCACCTCATTGAGGGCAATAAACCATGCCTTATAGAGCCTATTTACACCGTAGAGAAAGGAGTCACATTTTGAATTTTCGCGGCCAACTTCAACGCATTCACGACTATATGCTTCATATTGCTGTCGCTGTCGTTATTTTCATTACCGGCTTTATCATTGCTTACAGCAACCTGCCTAAGCCATCGTTTGACTACTCAACCTTTACTGAGCAGCAGCAAAATTTTAAACAATGTGTGAATAATGATGAGCTATTTGCCTCAGCACACCAGTTTGAAAATAACTATTTAAGCCTGCCGCTAGAAACCATTAATACCCAATACAAAGCACTGCGTGATCAGATCCCAAGTGATTGCGGATCGTTTCATGTAGAAAGCAGTTACGAACAACTGCAAGAAATGGCATTACCTGTATTAGCTGAAGCCCAGCGCTTTTATGGCACAAAAAACGTCAAAGCCGTGAATGCCGTGTATACCACGCCTTCTCAATACAACGCGCTGCTTACACAGCCTCAGCCTTATCTGTTTTTCATTTCTGATAATGAGCAAGAACGCATTGCCGCATTCAAAGTAACACCGACTAAAGATGACGTCCAAATTACGTCGCTGTGGGGACACGAAAAGAGCCAAGATCTCGCGTACACCCAAGGCGAAGTGCAAAAACTATTACTCGTATATAACGAAATTAAAAGCTAACTATAAACTCCCCTGCTTATTTAACACCTACAGCGTGAATAAAATAAACACGGGATAATATTTGATATTTAATTGTAAGGTTCACATGAAAATCTCTCTTTCTAAAGCAAATTTTCGCGATATGGATCGCCTTGAAGAATCGAACTACCTGCTAACGAATGGATTAGGTGGTTATTCTTCTCTTACCCTTGCAGGCTCTTGCAGTCGAAGTGATCATGCGTTGTTTATGGCAAGCCTTGTTGCACCAAACAATCGCTTTAATTTTGTTCGTCATTTGGATGACCGCATTACATTACCAAGTGGCGAACCTTACCCACTCTCTTCACAAGCCAATGTCAATCCATATGACACAGTAGACTCAACCCTACTGTTTGATAATTTTACCCAAACTCATCTTCCAGAGTTTACGTATCGTATCCGTGGTATTGAAATCACAAAAACCATTGTGATGGCTCAAGGGGTAAACCGTCTTGCGGTTAACTATCAAATATTCAATCCATTGAAACAGGCATTTACGCTGAATGTAACACCAAAATATCACTTCTGTGCAAAAGGACAGAACCTATCAAGACAACAAGAATTTACGCATCAAGAAGGCAAAATCACCAGTAACGGTCAAACACTTAATTATCGTCACAATGGGGCTGATTCAGCATTGGATACCCCTCGTTATGAGTCAGGTCTGTACTTTTCTTATGATGCTCGCGATGGCCGTCCTGCAACAGATGCTCAAATAGCGCTTCATACCATTGCTTTTGTTGGGACTGAAACGCACGAGCAGTTCTCGATAGTGTTTGAAGCACAAGAAGATCGCGCCATTTCTCTAGAAGCACAGACTGCCGATGAAATGATTAACGCAGAAATTAAGCGCCAACAAGAGTACATCAAGCACGCTAATCTAAAGAGCTTATTTGGAAAACAACTGGTCCGTGCCAGTGAGCAGTTTGTGGTAGATCGTGACTCAACAGAATCCAAATCAATCATTGCAGGCTACCCATTCTTTGCCGATTGGGGTCGTGACACCATGATTGCCTTATGGGGTTGTAATTTATCAACCAATCAATTTGAAGACGCAAGACAGATCTTCCGTACTTTTATCCGTTATGAACGCCGTGGTGTACTGCCAAATCTTTTCCCTGAAGCTGGGGTTGAGCCAATGTATAACACCATTGATGCATCGCTACTCTTCATTGTTAGCTTATATGAATATTACCAAGCGAGTGGCGATCTAGAGTTTATCCGTGATGAAGCATACGAGTGCATGAGCAACATTTATCAGCATTACCGTAACGGTACTAACTTTGAGATTAAGATGCTTGATAACGGTTTGATCAGCGGCGGCAGCGGTTTTGATCAACTTACTTGGATGGACATTCGTTACGGCGATATCGTACCAACCCCACGACACGGTTGTGCAGTAGAAATTAATGCCCTTTGGTTTAATGCGCTCTCTATTCTTGATTTCTTTAATCAAAAACTGAATAAGCCGATGCCGGAATTACCAGTCCTTGTAGAGCAAGTAAAAACCACCTTTAACGATGAGTTTTACAATGATGCTGGGTACTTAAATGATTGGATTAAAGGAGGGGAAGTAAACCAACAAATTCGCCCAAATCAAGCTTATGCCGTTGGCCTTCCTTTCCCAATATTAAGTAAAGAAAGAGCACGTTCGGTCATTCTTACTATTTATAAAGAGTTGTACTCACCCTTGGGTTTACGCTCGCTAGCAATGAGTGATCCTGAATTTAAAGCAGTATGTACAGGCTCGCATTTTGACCGAGATATGGCTTACCACCAGGGTACGGTTTGGGGCTTTATGATTGGTCAATTCTTAATGGGGATCTTACGTCAGTTCCCACAAGATAAAGACTTACTTCGTATTGTTGAACAGTTTATTGAGCATAACCAAGATGGCCTATATGAAGGTTGTATTGGTCAATTGGCTGAAATCTATGATGGTTACGCACCAAGTCAATCTCGTGGTTGTTTTGCTCAAGCGTGGAGCGTCAGTGAAGTATTACGCGTCGTGAAATATTACGAACAAACGCACCAAAAATAGAATTTCATATTTAAATATTATACCAATCTTGGTGGCTATTACGTCAGATAGTTATTCGGGTTGGTACTTTCATTAAACGGTATTAATCATGATTACAAAAGCAGCGATCTATCATAGATCTCACTCAAGTTATTCTTATACTTATGATAAAGAAACGCTTCATTTGCGCATTCGCACAGCAAAGGGCGAAGTCGATAACGCCACATTACGAATTGGTGACCCATACGATTGGACATCGGGTGGTGGCGGCGGCAACCTAAATGCAGAAGATGCAATGGGTTGGAGTGGCGGCGAAAACTTTGTCATGGAAAAAGAGTGTGAAACAGAACTGTTTGATTACTGGTTCTGCGAAGCGCAACCACGATTTTTCCGTGCTCGTTATGCTTTTATTCTTGAAGGTAAAGAAGATGAAACACTGCTCGTAACTGAAAAACAAATTTTTACCATCACCGATGATGCAGACCCTGTATTAAGCCAATTACTCAATTTTTATTGCTTCCCATACATGAACCCTATTGACGTATTTAGCCCGCCACAGTGGGTAAAAGAGACGGTTTGGTATCAAATATTTCCTGAGCGTTTTGCCAATGGTGATCCCTCAATCTCACCAAGCAATGTACTTCCTTGGGGCTCTGAAGATCCAAAAACCAACAGCTTCTTTGGTGGTGATTTACAAGGCGTCATTGACCATCTGGATTACTTGCAAGATCTTGGTATTACTGGTTTATATTTCACCCCAATTACTGAAGGCAAAACGAATCATAAATACGACACCATTGATTATCTAAACGTTGACCCTGCTTTTGGTGACGAGGACACGGTAAGAACGCTAATTACAGAAGCTCATAAACGTGGCATGAAAGTCATGTTAGATGCCGTATTCAATCATATTGGAGCCGATTCTCTTCAATGGCAAGATGTCATCAAACGCGGCAAAGACTCAAAATACATTGATTGGTTCTATGTTGAGCAATTCCCACTGATAGACGAGTCTAAAAAAGATCAGCACAGCAAAGAGTATCTCAACTATCGCGCCTTTGCCTTTGCGCAAAACATGCCAAAGTTAAATACCGAAAACCCAGAAGTGATGGAATACTTACTTGACGTTGGTCGCTACTGGGTGCGTAATTTCAATATCGATGCGTGGCGTTTAGATGTCGCCAACGAAGTTGATCAACGCTTCTGGCGACGCTTCCGTGATGAGTTAAAAGCAATTAAACCTGAGATCTATATTTTGGGTGAAGCGTGGCATGACTCGATGAACTGGCTTGCTGGAGATCAATTTGATGCCGTAATGAATTACCCATTATCCGATGCAATGATAGGATTTTTTGCTCACGGCAACCTCAATGCAAATCAGTTCAAATATGCGGTAAATGATGTCAATACAAGCTACCCGATTGCGGTTAATGAAGTGGCGTTTTCCTTGTTAGATAGCCATGATACAGCTCGTATTCTTCACCGTTGTGATGGCAATAAAGAGAAAGTGAAACTGGCCTATTTATTCCAATTTACCCACAGTGGTACACCGTGTATTTATTATGGTAGTGAAATTGGTTTAGATGGCGGTGCCGATCCATTAAATCGTAAATGCATGATTTGGGATGAGACCAAACATGATATGGAGATGAAACACCATATTATGCAGATCATCAAATTACGCAAACAGCACCCTGCACTGCGTGCTCATCACATTAATTGGTTAATGAGTGATGATGAAAAACAATGCCTTATCTACCAAAAAGTCTTAAAAGACGAGTGCATTACCGTGGTTATGAATAACAGCGCCAACACGGTTGATATTAGACTTCCTGATGCATTGTCTAATCATAATGTCACTGATATTTATAACGATACTGCTTGCAAATTAGAAGAGACGTTAACATTGGCACCCTTTAGCTTCGCCATGTATCAAAACGAGAAGTAATCACTAGATATCAAATAGTAAGCCACATAAAATAGCTCTTTCTTATTCAAGCAAAGAGCTATTATGTTTAAATTAATGATTCAATTCATTCAAGTAGCTAAAACTCAAAACGTCACCCAAGCCGCGAATAACCTCTGTTTAAGTCAACCGACATTGAGCCACAATATGCAGAAGTTAGAAGAGAAGCTGGGCAGCAAATTGTTTAATCGTAACTCAAAAGGGATCACCCTAACCTCCAGTGGTGAGTTACTTTACGAACAAGCAAAAATGATGCAAAACCTCTATGAAAACACCCTCAATAAATTAGAGAAGAATAAACTCAGACATCAAACCGAACTCAAAATTGGTTGTGGTGATGCGTGGTGGCAGCTGTTTATTCGAGATTGCGTACAAGATTTTAGAGAAACTTACCCTCACAGTAATATCTCTGTTGATGTAGGGAATCACCTGCAATTAATGAACTTATTGCTCAGTGATGAAATCAGTATTTTTGTCGGCCATGAGATATTAGGCTTAGCGCAATATGAAGACATACTGTTTCATCCTCTTTTTCAATGCAGTGAAGAAGTCTATGTAAGAAAAGGCCATCCTTTACTAGAAATCACCTGTAGCAATGAAGATATTGCTCGCTTTCCATCGGTTGATTTAGGAGCGGCAAAAAAACGATTTACGCATTTAGTTCAGCAGCAAAATGAAGAGTTAACGACCTTTCAAAAACGCCACTATTTGCAAGAAAAGGTTATCTACAATACCAATTCTCTGTTAACTGCGATTGATTTATTACAAAACAGTGATGCGATTTTGCCTTACCCAATGACGATGAGAGATTACTTTGGTGGTTTTGATATTGTGCCTTTACAGATGAAAGAGTGTTTCAGTAAAGCAACGATTGGAGCTTACTTACATAAAGATGGTCAGCAAAATAAACAAAGTACTGCGCTGCTAGAAAAGTTTAAAAAACTGATTAACAATAACCCCAAAATTATACCTAGTTAATATGCTTATCTGTCATTCTTAATGGTATAAAAAAAGGAGATCATACGATCTCCTTTTTAGTACAAACTAGCTAAACTCATTAGCTCGTTAATTACACCATTCTGGATAAGTAGTTGTTCAGATAATTGCGTAGGAAAAATCGATTAGAGCAAGGCATAAATTACAGTAACTAGTGGATCTAATTACACCTAATTTTTGCCATAGAAAGGTATAACGCAGATATAATCGATTTTAACAAGCAAGAATGATCAAATACTTATGTAGATTGGTATTATACTTTAAAGCGTGATAAAGACGATTGAAGCGTCGTAGCTAATTGCGCTAGCTCAACACTTGATTGTGCTGTTTGCTCTGCACCTAATGCCACTTCACTTGCTGATAGGCTCATGCTTTGAATGTTACGACCAAGCTCTTCTGTTACTGAATCTTGCTGGCTACACGCACTTGCAATTTGAATACTTGTGTCCGTCACCTTCATCATGGTTTCTTCAATCATTTGGATTGAATTACCCGTTTGAACGCTTTGCTCTACACACACACGGATCTTAGAACAACTTTGATCTGTTGCTGCTTTTGCATGTGTTGCACTTGCTTGCAGTTTCTCAATAATTTCAACAATCTCAGTAGTAGATGATTGAGTACGACCCGCAAGAGAGCGAACTTCATCAGCAACTACCGCAAAACCACGACCTTGCTCGCCAGCACGTGCCGCTTCAATTGCTGCATTCAATGCTAATAAGTTTGTTTGATCAGCAATACCACGAATAACTTCAACCACAACACTGATGTTGTTTGATTCACGCTCTAGCTCTTCAACCAACTCGCCCGCTTGTTCAATCTCACGAGAAACCACTTGGATTTGCTCAATGTTCGACTGAACGTCTTGGTTACCTTGTTTTGCTTCTTCAGACGCTTCTAAAGCAGACGTAGACGCTGTTTCAGTATTATTTGCTACTTCTGCTACGGTTGCTTTCATTTCTTCCATTGCAGCGGCTACCGTTGTAATGTCAGATTGTTGCTGTTGCATACCACGAGCAGATTGCTCAGAAATCGCGCTCATCTCTTCTACAGCAGCAGACAGTTGAGTTACCGCTGAAATCGTATCTTCAATAAGAACACGTAGCTGATCTTGCATTTCGATATTGGTATCAGCTAATTCACCTAGCTCATCATTGCCAATTTCATTACGTGCAAGGCGGAATGTTAAATCGCCAGCAGCAATCGCTTTAGATTGTTCTACAACTAAATTTAATGGGCGACAAATTTGACGAGCTAAGAAGAACGTAATAAAGATCATAAATGCAATTAATGCAGTAAATGACACTTTCGTTGCCATGGTGACATTATCTACGCTCGCCATAATCGTTACACGGTTGTTCGAAATAAAACCTAGATTCGTTTTAACAAGTTCATCCATTGCAGCTCCTAACTCATTAAACTGATCAATTGATTGTGATAACTCAGTTTGAGCTTTAGCCGTATTTTTATTGTTAATTTGTAGTTTAAAGTCTCTTAAAATAGTTAGGTAGTCTTTCCATCCGTTTGATACTCGATCAAAAACACGGCGTTCATCACTACTTGAAACCGTAGCTTCGTACTTATCCAATCCAGATTTAATGTCTTTCTCTTGAGAGTCTAATGTAGATATAAGGCGGGCTAATTCACTCACTTCAAGAGTCAATGCTGCATATTGGTTTCGGCGGTAAGTATTCATTTCAAAATATATGTCTTCAACGGACAATACACTTGGTACAGTAGAATCAGTGAAGTTAATTACTTGTTCTTCTACTTTATTTAATTCTTGTAATAGGAAAATAGCAAACGCTATCATCACTAAAGCAATTGCTGAAAATACAACGGCAATTTTATTACGCACTGCTAAATTTTTATAACTCATGTTTTGACAACCTTTAGATAGTTCTTCATAACTCATCCATGAGTGTTATTTTATAGAGAAAATGACTTAACTCTTTTACCTTATAACGGCAAATCGACGAGAAAATAAAATAAAAATCGATAAAAGTCACACATTTTTATAAACCTAATGTATGTAACAACAAAGCATGGTTTGTAATTAAAATAGGCATAGCAAACCATTGCTAAAGTAGAAATGTAAGAAAATGAGTGAGCTGTGCTTTATTAGGTTAATTTATTACTCATTTTATTTTGAAAAGAATAACGCTTTACTTTCTAATTAGCTCAACAGTCAAAATAATACCGTCAAGATGTCATTAACAAGTCGATAATTCAGTAAAATAAATTTTAGAATTTTTATTAAAAAGTAATCAGTTCGTCACCAATATCTTTACACCTGATATTAATTCCAACATTTTTCAAATAAAAAAGGAGGTCTACTGACCTCCTTTTAAAACAAAACTATTTTTACACTACTTTAATTACACTTTAAAGCGCGATAAAGAAGTTTGAAGCGTCGTCGCTAAGTGCGCTAGCTCAACACTAGATTGTGCTGTTTGATCTGCGCCTAATGCGACTTCACTTGCTGATAAACTCATGCTTTGAATGTTACGACCAAGCTCTTCTGTTACTGAATCTTGTTGGCTACACGCACTCGCAATTTGAATACTCGTATCTGTTACTTTCATCATGGTCTCTTCAATCATTTGGATTGATTGACCCGTTTGAACACTTTGCTCTACACAAACACGGATCTTAGAACAACTTTGATCTGTTGCATTTTTAGCATGTGCCGCACTTGCTTGCAGTTTCTCAATAATCTCAACGATTTCACTGGTTGATGATTGAGTACGACCCGCAAGAGAACGAACTTCATCCGCAACCACCGCAAAACCACGGCCTTGTTCACTAGCCTATTCTATATCACGAGACACGATTTGGATTTGCTCAATGTTTGATTGAACGTCTTGGTTACCTTGTTTTGCTTCTTCAGACGCTTCTAAAGCCGACGTAGAAGCCATTTCAGTATTATTTGCTACTTCTGCTACTGTTGCTTTCATTTCTTCCATTGCAGCGGCTACCGTTGTAATCGTTGTAATGTCAGATTGCTGTTGTTACATACCACGAGCAGATTGCTCTGAAATCGCACTCATTTCTTCTATTGCTGCAGACAACTGAGTTACCGCTGAAATCGTATCTTCAATAAGCTCACGTAATTGATTTTGCATTTCAATATTAGTATCAGCCAGTTCACCTAGCTCATCATTACCAATTTCTTCACGTTGAAGACGGAAAGTTAAATCACCCGCCGCAATCGCTTTAGATTGTTCAACCACTAAATTTAGAGGACGGCAAATTTGGCGAGCTAAAAAGAAAGTAATAAAAATCATGAATGCAATTAATGCAGTAAATGACACTTTGGTTGCCATTGTTACGTTATTCACACTACCCATAATTGATTTTCGGTTGTTAGCAACAAATCCTAAGTTAGCCTCAACTAACTTATCCATTGCAGCACCAACTTCTTCAAATTGACGTAATGAATCAACTAATTCAGCTTGAGCTGACGTTTTTTCGCCATTACTGATCTTTTGAGTAAAACCATTTAAAAGACGTAAATATTCTTTCCAACCATTATTAACACGGTCAAATACACGATGCTCATCAGCACTTGTTACCGTTGCCTCATATTTCTCAAGATCTTCTTTTATCTTATATCAACAACAGTCCGAGAAAATAAAAAGTCACAAAAGTCACACTATTTTATAACGCACGATTACGTTAAAAAAAACAACATAAAGTAAGTAAACAAAGACAGTATTCTATTTTTAATAGATAGATGTAAAAAATGAGCAATCAACCAACGTATTACGCTAATAAATCACTCATTTTAATTTAATGAAATGTTAAGTTATTTCTTAATTGGCTCAATGGTCAAAATAATACCGTCAACAGACACAACATGGACTAGCGTACCCTTTGGAATATCTTGAAAACTTTTTGCAGACCAAGTGGTATCTCCTAAAACAATTCGGCAAGAACCCGCAATAACATCCTCTTCCAAGCGAGAGGTTTGTCCTATTAATTGCTTATCTTTTTGGTTTAAGGCTCGTTTAGCATCCGATGACCCATCTTTTTTATGCTGATATCTCCACCACAACCACGTTGCAAAAAGAGAAAAAACAGCAAAGCTTACCCATTGTAATTGCCAACTGAGTGGAACAACAGCATACAAGACACCAACAGTAACAGCAGATAGCCCTATCCATAAAAAGTAGCCAGCCGTTCCCAATAATTCACCAGCAAGTAGCAATAAACCAAGCGTTAACCAGTGCCAATGATTCATTTGCTCAAAAAATTCCATAATGAACTCCTATTTAGAACCCTCTTTATCCACTTTAAACATCTCAGCAATCCCTGCAACTGAACCCATTAAGCCAGATGCCTCTAAAGGCAGCATAATGATCTTGCTATTCTCTGCCTGACCTATTGATTTTAGTGCTTCAGTATAGCCTTGCGCAATAAAGTAATTCACCGCTTGCATATCACCTTGAGCTATCGCATTTGATACCATTTCCGTTGCTTTTGCTTCCGCTTCAGCAGCACGCTCACGAGCTTCAGCTTGAAGAATGGCTGCTTGCTTATCACCCTCTGCTTTTAAGATCTCAGCTTGTTTATGACCTTCTGCTTTTAGGATCTCAGCTTGACGCACCCCTTCCGCCTCTAAGACGTCAGCACGTTTATTACGTTCAGCTTTCATTTGAGCGTTCATCGCAGCGGTTAGATCTGCTGGCGGTTGCACATCTTTAATCTCAATACGCGTAACTTTTACGCCCCACGGATTGGTTGCTGCATCAACAATTGCCAATAATTTCACGTTAATCATGTCACGTTGACTCAACATTTCATCAAGCTCCATAGAACCTAACACTGTACGCATATTCGTTAATGTTAAATTACGAATAGCATGCTGAAGATCACTCACTTCATACGCTGCTTTTGCTGCATCGACCACTTGCACAAAGCACACCGCATCAATCGTTACATTTGCGTTGTCTTTTGAAATAACTTCTTGTGCAGGAATATCCAATACCTGCTCCATCATATTTATTTTCTGACCAATCGTATCAATAAATGGAATGATCAAATTCAAACCGGGCTGTAACGTCTGGGTATAGCGACCAAATCGTTCTACTGTCCAATTATGACCTTGAGGAACAGTTTTTACACCCAGCGCAATTAATATGAGTACAAGAAATACCAGTACCCCAATTGTTATTAACGTATCATATGCCATTATGTTTCTTCCTTGTCTAATTGATAATTATCTAAATATATCTATGTCTTACAAATAAACGTTCATTTTTCAATCATACCTAAATTTATTATAAATGTATGGACACATTCGGCAGTATTAATGAAAAATAAGACTACCTCTTACGAAATAGTCTTATTTTATTGCAGTAAAAAATGTAGAAGTAACTAAATATTAATATTTAACTTGGTAATTAAGTGTATAGGTTCGTCCGCGACCTTTATAATCATAAGCTGCTGCATCATAGTGGCTAGAATATAGGATTTGAGCACGTTGACCCCATGCGGTTGTATAGTCTTTATTAAATAAATTCTGAATACCAAAACCTAAACTACCTACAGGCAACTCATAACTACCGACTAAGTCAAAGACGGTGTAACCAGATAACTCATTATCATCCGCATCTTTATAGTCAAACATCGTTTGGCTCTGAACTTTAACCGCAAGATCCGACTCGTACCATCCTATCCACGAGCTTGCTTTTGATGTACTTGCCTCACCCGCACTTAAATCATTCCACTTACCGTCAGTTTGAAGCTCTGAAATGACGTAATGGCCTGAAGCACCCAGCTGAATATTATCCATAACCCAATAAGAAACTAACGCTTCAGCACCATAAACACGCTTTTCATTATCAACGTCTTCAATTAACAATGTCTGCTTATTGTATTTAACCGATTTATCCGACTGTGAGAAATACGCTGCTGTTTGAAAACTTAATGCATCTTGCTCAGTTCTAAAGCCAATTTCATAACTATTGGTTTTGATCCCTGACATTTTCGAACCTGACACATTGATGCTTTCCTGAAGCGCATAATGTCCACTGGCGTCAACTGCGGAATAACTTCCTTGTCCATAATATTTCGCAGGATCAGCAAGATCGAACCCTTGTGAAAAGCTTGCCCATACCTGTGAATCAGAAGTGAGCTTATAGATAGTGCCTAAATTAAATAAACCTACAGAGTAATTAGTTTCTCCCCCAGGAACCGCATCAGCAGAAGAGCCATTCCCTGCGGCAATTTTCTTTTGAATTTTATAATCAACAAAATCATCGATCTTATTGTTCATATATTGGTAACGATAACCCCCTTGAATTGACCAATCATCGGTAATATTCATATCCGCTTGAATAAACCCAGCAACCGAGCCGACCTCTACCCCAGGGTAGCGCCCTACTTCAGCGTAAGTTTTATTCACTAGATTACCTGAGTTATTGGCAATCATTGGATCAAATAACGCTTGGTTACTGTCGAACTTATCCATGTAAGCATCGACACCATACACCAAGTTCACTTTACCAAACGATTTAGCTAAAGCGGTTTTTAAAGAGATAACATCGGTCGTTTGTTGTGAAGCACCTTGGTAATAAGGCGTATAAGTTTGATCTTCTTTTCGATAAGAGGCTTCAACCACAAGTTGGTGACTAAGAAATTCAGAATCACTGTAAGCCGCACTTAGCATGATACGCTCTGTACCGTGTTGGCGATCAGATTCGAAGCCTTTACGTACATCAATAAACTTATAATTTTTAATATAAAGACCGTATGGTGAGTCTTGTTGGCTATCGTAATACTGCGCTAAAAAGTTAATATTTTTAGTATCAGAAATAGAGACATCAACCGTACTTTGTAAGTCTATCGTTTTATTATATTGCAGTGAGCCTTGAGAAATATCAGGCGTAACGATATCACCTTCACCATCATAATATCCTTGAGTTTCAGTATAAACAGCAGACACTCGTGCTGCTACATTATCAGTTCCACCAGAGATAGATTGCGCCACTTTGTAATCAAAATCATCACTACCATTCAATCCAGTCGTGCCACTGACATAGCTTTCAAACTGCAATTCATCACTGTCTGATTTCTTCGTGATGATGTTAATCACACCACCAGTCGCACCCGCCCCATAGATAGAGGTGGCACCAGACAGTACCTCAATACGCTCAATATTAAATGGGTCAATCGCATCTAACTGACGACTAATCGGACGCGATGATTGAAGCGATACCCCATCAATCATAACGAGCATTGCACGACCGCGTAAGTTCTGACCGTAATTGGTTCTTGCACCACTACTCACATCTAATGATGGAATGGTTGCTGATAAAATTTCACCTAGTGTTTTACCACCACGATATTCTTGTTCAATTTGTTCGGAGTCAACAAACCAAACTGTTCCTGGGATCTCACTGATAGCTTTAGGTGTACGGCTTGACACCACCACCATCGTTTCTTCTGTATTTTTATAGGCCTCTGCTTGAGCCGATACTGATACAAAAGTGGTTGCTGTTACCACTGCGATAGCCACTAATGTGAGCGGATAATTCCCTTTTTTAACGTTCATTTATGTTCTCTTTTATTATATTGATATCGCACCCAAATGAATACGAATGATAAGAATCCGTATTCAACTATTTATTACTTAAAAAATAATATTAATTAAAAAATAAGTGCCGGAGTGCTAACAAAGCTAAGCATTGACCAATTCGTCAACAACCGATTCAGAAATCCAATCAATCATTCCTTTATCAGAAGTAATGTCGTATATCTCTTTTTCTGATAATCGATTGATAATACTGGCACTTCGCCACGCCATTAAGCTAAGTTGAGGTTCCGCAATACCATGACTATGCATGCCTGCATTCACCGCAAATATCTTATTTTTCTTGCTGCCTTTCCATTTCAATTCAAAGTCAGGCGTAAGCTGATAACGTCCCTCGTTATCTAAATCCAATAGGGGAAGGATCGAGTTTAAACAAGCAGGATAAGGAGATTTAAATCCCGTAGCCAAAATTACAATATCTGCTTGATGTACTTCTAATTTTTGGCTTAACGCATTCTGAACTTCCAGAGAAAAACCTGATGAAGTCTGTTCTAATTTATCCATCGTTCGATGTGGTAATAAACGCACCCATTTATCTTCTTTCATCACATCAAAACGATGATATAGCTCTCGATAGATATCCAATAACGCTAATTGAGTAATGCCATCTGATGTCAATTTCTGAGCTGTGATCTCTGAGTGCTTTACTTTAGGGTTAAGCTGAACAAACGCATTTACATAATCAGGAGTGAAGAACTCATTAGTAAATGATGCTTCATCAAGAGGTTGGAAATTAGAGCGACGAGACAACCAATCTAATGAGGCAGCCTTACCCCATTTCTCACGTAATACGTTTAAGAAAATATCAGCGCCACTTTGTCCACCACCCACAATCATGACTCTTTTACCGGTGAAATCACGATCACGTAGGCCCATTTCAGCGGCATGAAAAACGGTTGGGCCGATATGCGGAATTGCACATTCTGGAATAAAAGGGACTTTACCTGTTCCTATGCAAAGATTTTGCGCTTCATATATTCCACCACTGGTTTGAATTTCAAAACTATCGCCATTAAATTCGACATTCTTAACTTCAGTTGAAAACTGAACATTACTGAGCTGTTGAGCAACCCAAGACAGGTAATCAGAAAACTCATGGCGACTGATGCAACTCAGCTCTGCAGATAAAAAACGATAAAACTTTTTATTTTTCACTAAGTAAGACAAAAAGGAATAAGGACTTTCAGGACATACAGCGCTGACTAAATCCTTTAAAAACATGGTTTGCATATTGGTGTTATCAAGTAACAAACCAGGATGCCACGCAAAAGAATCTCTACTTTCAAAAAACGTCGCTTTGATTTGCTTTTTAGGCTCCAAAAGAGAAGCAACACTCAAGTTAAACGGGCCAACTCCGATACCTGCCAAATCCAATCTGGTATTCATACTATTATTCTCCATTTAATATTATTGTTATTTATTTAATATTATTGTTATTTATTTAATATTCGTGTTATTTGATGCCTTAAATAAGGGGTTATCTAATTGATCATCCATATCTGGAAGCATGCGGGATGCACTAGAATCCGTACTGTGCCTAAACTTAGCGAGATTAAGCCCAATTCGTAATATCTTTGGTTTAAACAGATCTAAACGCTCAAATCTATCTTGATAGTCAGGATATGCTTCCACATACGCTTTAATTCGTAACCCAAGTAATTGATAAAACTTCGTTTCAGGTAATCCTAGTGTTTCAACCAATGGTGAAATAAAGCGAAGTACCGTAACAAAATGTCCAGTTTGTAAATCATGAATAATCAGCTCTTCAGGTAAAGAGACCGTGACCTCTTTTATCAAAGGAGCTAGCCCTTCTTGCTCTGGAATGTCTCGGGCAATGAAACGCATATCTCCTTGAAAATCTTTTAATAAAATTCGTTTTGGTTGAGCATCTTCCATCACTAACGTCACATTTTGACCATGAGCAATTAAAGAAACTCCGTATTTACAAAGTAAGTGATAATAAGGAATAACCACTGCATCAAAGAGCTTAGTTAACCACTCTTCTATTGATAACCTTGAAGCACTAATGTATTCAGAAATTAATGGAGTCCCCTCTTCATCCGACTCCATCAAGGCTGCCATTAAAATGGCCGTTTCATTATTAGAAAGCTTAGACTGAGCCGATTCTCGCCATATCACACCAAGTAACTCATGATAACGATATGGAGCATCAACCAATAACTTATAATCTGATTGAGCGACAAAACCCGCCGCAGGTTCTTGCAGTATTTCTGCTTGCTTATCAATAAACAACTCGTCTGACTTAAAGATGGAGTCAAGCCAATCAGACGCCATTGGACCCGCTAAAATATAGCGCCCCGGAATACCTCGGTAACAAGATGTATTCATAATGGTTAAAGGTAACTTAATGTCATAGCTATCTGGTCTTGTGGTATTACTCAATGTTCGAATTGACAACTGAGGCAGAAATTCATCACCGAACTCACCTAAATAGATCAGCGTTTTCTCTGCCATTTCTCGTGCGAATAATATCGATAACTTTTGACGCCACTGCCAAGGATGAACAGGGACATAAATATAATCACTGATATCTACATTAAATGACGAAAGTAATGCATCCATTTCATACAATTCAGTTTCATTAACGGCTGATTCGATTAACTCTTCCCACTCTACTTTATGGTTTGTTGCTTTCTGTAAAATGGAATGATGCACAGCAACCCAACTTAATTGAAAAGCACGCTCAGATTCTGGCGCATATAATGCGAGATCATCACTTCCCCACCCTCTTCGCCCTTTATTAAAAGCAAACTTAGGATGCCCATCAAACAAAAGCTGTTGCTGCTCACACGACAAAAAAGCAAGTTCTTTCGCCGACATATTCACTTTACGTAATGCAAGTTTGCAATCGCCAAGTAACGTAGCATTCAGGTCTTCAAAGTGCTCTGCTAATACATCATCATCGATACCAATTAAGCATTGAATATCACGCATAAATTGCGTTGCTGTTATCTCTGACGGACTCCCATTCGTTCTACGCTCTAATGACGTAGGAATGATTACAATTTGCCCCCAAATGTTGCGTTTACCAGAGAAGTAATACCCAACACCTTGAGAGAGAGTGAACGAAAACTCGTTATTATTTTCTTCAATTTTAAACGCTTGTTCATACGCCAACTCACTAATTAGCTTCGCCACCATTTTACGATTAACCGCAGGCCAGTGAGCATGTAATGCTATTTGGTCCATCAGTATTGCTCCGTAAAAAAGGCTTTTCGTTCAAGCATCATTAATGCAGACCGCTTATGAGGAAAATTAAACTCGAAACATTTCTTATACCCAATCTCTTGAATACGATTGAATAAACGTTGGTTATCCGCTCTCGGCTCTAAAACAATGCGTTGGGTTCTTACGTCATCCACAAACAAATAATGACTAATTGCCCTCATCCAACAATTGAAATAATCAGGACCTCGAAACGCCTGCTCACCCACTAAAAGATGGATACCTCGATCATAAGGCTGAACATCATAATAAGGGCTTAACCTATCTTCACTAACCCAATACGCTTCAACATAACCAAAAGGTTCGCCATTAAACTCACCAATTAGCGGAATAATATGATCATCACTCAAACGTTCTTTAATAAATTCGGCAAGCTTTTCATAACTCCACGCTTGCTCCCAAAAATTAGCGACTCTAGGATCATTCATCCAAGCGGTAAAACGCTCAATATCTTTATCGAGATCAAACAATCTAAAGCTAATTTCCGCATCAATATTATGATCATAACGTTGATATACCTTACCTGTTGGCATTTCAGGACGAACAGGGTGATGTCGATATTGCAACAGTGATTGCACCTCTACCCAAGGGAATAACGTCGAAGGGGTATGAAAATGCCACGGTTGTGTTTGTTGATAAAAGCATTGACGCAACAAGCTGTTCTTATAAAGTGACGGCAAAGACTGAGTTAACTGACTTGGTATTTCTGACTCAATAATAAGCTCATTAATCGCCTTATTCGTACTAAATATGTGATCAATTTCTTTTAAACATTGAGCAATAAGCGATGAGTCTTCAACATCCTGTTTTGATAATGTAATCGCAATGGTTGGATTAGAATTTAAGCTTAAGAGTAGCGTCTTATAATTAAACATTCATAGCATCCTTTACATGAACTAATGGGTTAGGTAAATCAAAATAGATAACGGCAGGATCAAGAATTGAATTCTCATTCATGTTCTGTAAATAACAATAGAAGTTGCCTTTACAACACAAGGCTTCACTGTCTAATACATAATTTAAACATTGTTGATCTCTAACGCCTTTATCCCTCAATACTTCCAATTGTTTACGCAGCTCTTTCACTAAAGTCTTTTCACTGACATTACAATAAGCAGCGATAGACGCAATAACATTGAATGTTGAATTGATAATGAGGTAATAAGCAAAATAACGACGGACTTTGTCATTATTCCAATAGTTTTCAATATCTTGCTTGGTTTGATTTAATGCTTCAGGAAAACGTTCGAACGCCAAATCAGTGTATCCTGTTCCTTGACAATCACGATAGTACATACCAATAGGAAACCCTCTTTTTAACTGCATAACAATATTCTGCTGATGAGCTAAAAAGACAACGCCATAATTCGCTTGAAGAGTAAATAATGGAACAACGGCATATTGACAATAGGCGCTAAACCACTGTTGAGCAACTTGAGATAACGACTGTCGACTTGAATCAGCGTAATCTTTGATTCTTTTCGCTAACAAACTCTCGCCGCCATAAGGGTTTTGCTGGGTTAATGTCGCTAACACCACCGCCTCTTCTTCCGGTTTTTCACTTAATGGATTATCACGAAACGCCACAAGACTCTCATCTATCACATCGCCATTTCGATTCATTAAACCAAGATAACTAGGCTCTTGCATGACTTGAAAACCTTGTTCATTACCTAATTCAGCACTGATTTCTGTGTCTGTAAACAATTGATTTAATCTGGTGCCTCTTACCACTTCTTTAAGTGATAGATTACGAATAGAATTCGTTAGTTTTACACTGAGTGAAAACTTCAACATATAAGGCAATGTCGGAGAATAAAGCGAGCGAGTTGATGACGTTGGGTACCAAGTTGCACCTAATGAACCTAGCTTTCTGATTAGTCCCGCCTCTAGATAAGCTTGAATGTCTTCTTGCTCTTGCAACACTGTCCATTGCCATGGGTGAACAGGGAATACACTTTCGTCTTTATTAATACCCCCACTGATCGCTAACGTCAGTAACTGATCTTTAAAGACTAATTCATCCAATCTCTCAGCTGCAGTCTGGTCTCCTGAAGAACCAGAAATAAGAATAGAATGATTAACCGCTAACCAAAGAAGGGAGAACTCACCGCCGAGCTCTGGAGAATATGTTTTGGCATCTTCAGTACTGAATTGTTCTCTGCTTTTTGGTGCAGGATGAAAAGAATGCCCGACCAATAGGCCCTGTTCCGCTTGCTGAAAATTAAGCGCATCTAAAAATAACCTCTCTGCATAAGGGCTTCTGCTAACTCCTGTATAGGTGTTTGTATAGCTCTCAGTCACTCGATCTCTGAAGACATCTTTCTGCTCTTCAGAGATAACACCTACTAATGCTGGCTGATCTAAAACTCGACGTAATATTTCTTCAAAGCCAATAGCAACGACCTCTTCTGCATATAAAACAGCAGGGAAGCAGTATTCATGCAAACCAACCGAAGAGACATAGCTCAACGGAATATGTATCTCATATTTACTTCCTAATGGAATTAAATAATAAGCATCATATTGATTTTCAACAATTTGGATTGCAGAACATTCTCGTGCCAAAGAATTAAGAAAACAGGCTGCAGGAACGTCATTACCGCCGTTTATTATGTAGTCTAATTGATCATTCGTTTTCATAACACCTCCATTGTTTTCAATTAACAGATGCGAATGCTAATAATTCTCATTAAAATGATCAACTACTTTTTATGAAATTTATAAAATATATAAATTTCTTGAACCCATGCTTTATATTTATGTAACTTTATAGGTAACAAAACGATAAGTACTTATTTATCAACAATTAAGATAAGGGTATTACTTCCTCATTAAATATAAAAAATACATTCCACCAAGTAATGATGCTAATAAACCTGCCGGAAATTGCCATGGAAACCACACCGTTCTACCAACCCAATCGGCAACAATCATTAAACATCCTCCTAATAAACAAGCCGTTAATAGCTGGTGAGAGGCTCGATATTGATGAAGAGAGCGAGCCATGTGTGGTGCTAACAAGCCAATAAAACTGAGTGGGCCAATTACAATGGTACACAGGGTGGTTAATGCAGCAACAA
Organism: Aliivibrio thorii; assembly: GCF_057368585.1. Taxonomy (NCBI): domain Bacteria; kingdom Pseudomonadati; phylum Pseudomonadota; class Gammaproteobacteria; order Vibrionales; family Vibrionaceae; genus Aliivibrio; species Aliivibrio thorii. Next base: position 325,316 of record NZ_CM170655.1, read on the forward strand.
GAAGCAATAAACACACTCTTACTTTACGGCAATGCAATCCGACACTGGCCGACGTTATTTCGCCTAAACCAATAATATCTAGCCATCGGTGACTTCGCATCGCTACGATAAAAAATAGCGTAACTCCTATACCTAACAGATAAACATCACTCATACTAACTAAGTAGGTAGAGCCGGAAAGCCATGTTAATAGCGCCATTATATTATCTTGGCCTGATGACATAGCAATACGTAAAAAAGCATCTAGACCCGCACTCAAGGCGATTCCCGTTAATAACATTTGAGCAGGTGCAAAATTTTGTTTTCTTCCCATCAGCCAAATAATACCAGTGACAGATAATGCCCCCACAGTACCCAATAACATTTGTTCATGTCTTTCCGTTGCAACGCCAAACATAGCTCCGAGCACCAGTGCCAATGCTGCCCCTGAACTGATGCCTAAAATCTCAGGGCTTGCCATTGGGTTGGTAGATACTCGTTGAATGACAGTCCCAGCAATAGCGAGTCCTACGCCAGCTAAAAATGATACAAACACTCGCGGGAGACGTAATTCAACTATCGATGAATTTAGCGAAAGCACCCATCCAGTTTGCCCTTTACCAACAAACACAGCGATAATAAACAAGACAGCAACCAGAGCAGATAAAGACAATACTATCTTCTGTAATGGCCTATATTTGTAACCCACTTGAGCTGTTTCTCTGATTTTCATATCCGATTGAAAAACTTTCCGATTTAACAACCAAAGAAGAAATGGAGCCCCTAATAACGCCGTCATTGCACCGGTTGGTAATAATTCACCTCCAACGCCTGAAAATGGTTGAATAACCAAATCGGCAAGTAATAACATCACGCTACCAGTCACACCACTGACAATAATCTGTGATATCAGTTTTCTTGCTCCACACATACGAGCAATAGCAGGAGCGACAATTCCAACAAAACCAATTAAACCAACTTCGCTCACAACCGCGGCTGTAATAAATATCCCCAACGTCAGTGAAATCACCTTAATTTGTTTAGTATTAATGCCGATTGATGCCGACACTTGATCACCTAATTGCAGTGCGGATAAAGACCTTGAAAGTAATAAAAGAGCCAAAATTGGCAATATAATTAATGGAAGCAGTGTTTTCACACTCGACCAACCATTTTGATTTAACGTCCCTGCCCCCCAAACAAACACACTCGCTAATTGTTGTTCATTTAATAGCAATAACATGGTGTTTAGTGAACCAAAAAATAAGCTGATCACCATACCAGATAGCACCATGTGAACCGGTGAAAAGCCACGCTTAGCTGACAGTAAAAACACCAGACCCGTAGCAAAACCGCCCCCTAAAAATGCAGGAATAAACCCGCTAATCATGCTATTTACTGGTAAAAATAAGATCCCAATAACCATACCTAACTCAGCCCCCGCAGCCACCCCAAGAGTGGTAGGTGAAGCAATAGGATTACGTAATACAAACTGCATCACACAACCAGCAACAGCAAGAGCAAACCCACACAGCAAAGCAATAGCAAGACGCGGAAGATAGGTAAGGTGAGTAATTAAATGTTGGTAATTTGATGAATCATAATGAAACACGGTTTGCCATAATAAACCGACACCTTGAGAATAAGGTGCAGTCCATTGTAATAAGCCTAAAATAGACATGATTAATAATGTTACAAAGCCAATACGGATTTTCATGGCTTGCCGCGGTAAATCTGGGGAATGATTTGATATCAACATAACGACTTTTTTACGCTTATTGAGTAAGTTGTTGGGTAATATTGTCACTAAAGCGTTGCGCTGAAATTAATCCACCAAATGTCCAGATAGCAGGAAGTTCATATACCGAATCCGTTCTAGAAAAAGCCATTGCTTGCCATAATGCTGATTGGGTTAATTGCTTCTTTTCTGCCTCTTTTAATGGACCGAAGATCAATACGTTTGATTGCTGATGCCGTGCTAACGCTTCAAGTCCTGCGGTGGTAAACCCCCACATATTCGTCGCTTCATGCCATGCGTTAACTAACCCCATTTCATTTATCGTCGCTTGAGCTAATGAACCATCACTGTGGATTCGTACGGTTCTATCATTAATAAAGCGAATAAAAAGAAACGGTTTATTATTTGTTTGAAGACGATGGATTTTATCGCCATTCTCACTTAGTCTCTGCTCTGTCTTTGCTATCACGTCTTGAGCTTGTTGCTCTTTATCCAATAAATAACCAAGCTGAAGCGTTATCTCTTTTGCTGAAACTAAAGGCATTTTTTTATTATTGTAAACCGTATAAACCAATGTTGGAGCAATCGCATTCAGTTTATCGTACATCGGTAACATATATTGACTGATCAAAATAACATCCGGTTTCAACTCTGTAATTAACTCTAAATTAGGTTCACTTCTTGAACCAACATCGAGTACAGAATCATCCAATTCTGGCTTTGTAACCCATGATTGATAGCCTTGCACATCAGTAATACCAATAGGATTAACTCCTAAGCTTAATGTCGTTTCTGTTAATGTCCAATCAAGTGTAATCACTTTTTCTGGTGTTTTTGCTAACTGAACCAACCCTAATTCATGCTTAATCTCCATTGCCTTTACCGATGAAATACAGCACATCATTATCACACCAAAAATCTTATTCATCTTTCTTCCTTGCCTTTCTTATTTAAACAATTACTGAGGGTTACGGGATATAGCTGATCGGTTGACCGGTTTCAGGATGAGGAAATAACGCTAATTCCATTCCATAGATTTGTTGTAATGTGTCTTTATTCATTAAACACTCAGGAGCGCCTTGAGCAATAACATCACCTGAATGTAATGCGATGAGATAATCACTAAATTTGGCTGCCATATTGACATCATGCAATACCATAATGACCGTCAGCCCTAATGTTTTATTTAAATCTCGGATTAACGTTAATAACTCATATTGATGAGCAACATCCAGTGCAGAAGTGGGTTCATCAAGTAGAATGCACTGACTTTGCTGAGCTAATAACATGGCAACCCAAGCTCTTTGACGCTCTCCACCTGATAAGGTAGCGACAAAACGATCACGGAATAAGGTTAATCCTACTTTTTCTATTGCATCATCAACTAATTGATAATCTTGCTTACTGTATCGTCCAAGTGCCCCTTTCCATGGATAACGACCAAAACAGACAAGTTCACGAACAGTAACACCATCAGTTATGGGCGGGTGCTGGGGAAGGTAGGCAACATTAAGAGCAAATTCTTGATGAGATAAGAGATTAACGGCTTTGTCATTAAAAAGAACCTTCCCTGCCGTGGGTGTATTTTGACGACTAAGTAATTTAACTAATGTAGATTTCCCACACCCATTATGCCCAAGTAACGTTGTCACTTTTCCTTTAGGGAAAAATAAATTAGTCGCATGGAGGATCTTCTTTCCGTCAATTTCAAACGACGTATCAACAAGTTGGTACATAAGGTAAACTAATTATCCAGTCAGTGAGTAATGCGCAGAACTTTAACACAAAGAAATAATAATGATAATTGTTTTTATTCTCATAAAATAAAAGTAGGATACGTGAGATTCATAAATTCAAACAGGAAGTTCGAATGACTCTCTTCACAAGAATACACAATTCAAAAATTCAATTAATGATCATAGGGTTAATTGCTGCATTAATGGGGATTGGACAAAATGGCTTATTAGTCTCTTTACCCTTTTTAGTCAGTCACTCCGCCTTCCCTCTTCCTACTTGGTCCATCGTTATTGCGATCGGTAGCTTTTTATTCTTACCCGCTGCGCCATTTTGGGGAAGGTACAGTGATAAAAAAGGGCCTAAAAATGTAGTATTACAGGCGCTTTGTGGCATGAGCGCCAGCTTTTTACTCTTGCTCTCTTTTGCATTTCTAAGTGGTCAGCACCCAGAAGAAGCACACTATTGGTTAATTGGTTTAGTACTAGCAAGAATAATTTATGGTTGTACCGTCGCAGGAATGGTTCCCGCAAGCCAGCACTGGGCGATTCTTATTTGCGGTGAAAATAACAGATTGAAAGCCATCACATCTGTCAGTATTGGGCTTAGTCTAGGTCGCCTTCTTGGTCCTGTATTATCGATTGTTTTATTAAAGCTAGGTCCCTTCTCTCCATTAGCTATGATGGTAATTTTTCCTTTTCTAGCTCTGCTAATCGCAACTTTCTTGCCAACCCCTGCAATGATAGAAAAACCAATACCCAATATCACCACTACGCATTCTTTTATCCCGAATCTAAATTTGATGCCTTATTTACTGACTGGTTTATCACTTTGTTTAACTATTGCATTATTGCAGTACAGCTTCTCACCATTAATTGAAAGTATGACGCATTGGAGTACAGATAAAATAAGTGATGCAATAGGGTTATTACTCACTATCAGCGCAGCCGTCACACTCACGACCCAGATTACTGTCGTTAAAAAGAAAAAACTTCAATTGTCAGCCATGCACCAACTCGGTTCACTCTTATTATTGACTGGTTTTCTTTGCTTTCTAATTGATAATATTTGGGCTATAGGTATAGCAATGGCGATCAGTGCGTGTGGAGCTGCTTTACTCGTACCTGCTTATACATCAAAAGCCACGGCAATGAATCCTAACAATCCAGGAATTGTTGCAGGTTATATTTCTATGTCACACACATTAGGTTACGGCATTGCGTCATTATTGGCTTATACCTCCACACTCTCGCCTATTTATCCTATCTATGTTTGTGTTCTATTTTCCAGTGTCATTTTAGTGATTGCTTTTATGAAACCACAAATAACAGAGGTAATCGAAATGGAAAAATAACCTTATAACCCTTTATTATCTGGGTGACGCGGACAATCATCGCACAACTTTCTGCCATTGCATTTATACACCAGACAACAACTGGTACGAACGAGTTTCAACTGGTTACTAACAAGGTCCACTTTTAAACTTGATAAATGCTTATTAGGTAGATTAAAAGCGTTTAACCATAACTCAGCCTGCGCCATTAAATACTCATTGGATAATTCCGATTGAAACGTCTGTAGTTTAAGAATGCAATTTAATAAGCCATCAGCAAGTAGGTGATTTGTAAACCCCGGACGAATACGAGTCCAAAGAGAGATCGCCTCTCGGTACGAATCAAATAGTGACATTAATTGTAAAGCGACATCAGGAACAATCTCTTCAGGTGAGCCAAACGTCAATTCTGAATCGTGGAATGTGAACCCTGCAATGAAGTTAGATTGAACCAATTGGCTCATGTTTTGAATATCAGGAATGGCGTGAAGTTGATAAACAGAAATAAAACTAATATAGATTGGCTGCCAACAAAGTAAATCCCATGTTCGAGTTAGCCAATATGCATTACCTGCTTCTTCTGAATCTTGAGATAAACGCTCATAAAGCGCTTCAATAACGTTACTATTATCACGAGAAATATGGATATTATATTCATCATCCATAGAAACTTGTGATGAAAGTTGTCCAGATAAATAGGGAGTTACTTGTTTAGACAACGAAAAAAGTAACTCAAAGGTATCATTATTTGACATAAAAATGGCACGTTATCCTACAGCAAAAAGGGCCGTTAGAGTAACGAACCAAACTTACAAATGCAAATAGTTATCAGTACAGTTTGTTTTTGAATCGCATCGCACACAGTTGCGACCAGATTCTTTCGCCTCATATAAGCGATTATCAGCAATACTAAGCAACTCTTGAATCGTCATTTTAGGGCCCGTAATAGTACTCACCCCCATACTGCAAGTCATTGTTAGCTCAGTATCATCAATCAAAACAGAGATCTCTCGAACGACTTCTTGAAGCTTTTTAGCCACGACAAGCGCTTGAGTGCCATTTTGCTCAGGAACTAAAATCACAAACTCATCACCACCAAAACGGCCCAAGATATCTGAATCACGTAAATTATTTAAACACGCCTCAGCAAAAGCGGTGATCATAATATCCCCTACTTCATGACCGTATTGATCATTATATTCTTTAAAATTATCAATATCGCACATGATAATAGAGAAAGGCTTTCTTTTACGGCGATAAGTAGCAAGAACCTGCGACGCTTTTAAATCAAAAGAGCGACGGTTGTTGACTCCAGTAAGGTAATCATAATACGCCAACTCTGAATATTTCTCTTTTTGTTCTTTTGCTCGTTTCACGTAATGTAAATTAAACAATAAAAGACCAATAATGACAAAGAAACAACCCACGATGGTAAGTAAAGAAACCGACATCATGGTTCGTAAATAATCTTGCTGCTTTGTTACGACAATAATGAAAGGAAGATCTTTAATTTTACGAGCGTAAATTGTATCTATATTGCCATCATTATAAATATCTGAATTAAAAACGACTTCACCATGTTGGTAAAGCGCTTCCAAAACTTCAGGTTTAATCTTTGCAGCATTAATCCTTTTACCAATACGCTCATTTCCTTTTGGCACTGAGGACAACAATTTAAGATTAGAACTTAGAATCGCAATGCCAATAGAAGAAGGTAAGTCCAATTGGCTAATAGTCGAATTAAAAAAAGTTAAATTGGTCGATATACCTACCATTCCTAAAAAATCGTTGTTTTCGTTTGTTATTTTATGGCCTTGAACGACAACATTTCTCTCCGCCAAATCAGTGAAAGGTAAAGTTACTACTGTTGTTTTTTCTGGATGCCCTTTAAGTACTCTACAATATTCTCGTTGAGATAAATCAATATTAGTAAAAGCCTTGCTGTGAGTTAACAGACAGTCTTGATTGATAATAAAAGCACTGGTTGCGTTAGGGAGTGCTTCTTCTTTTTCTCTAAGATAATAAAGTTCACGTTGGTAATCTTGAGGATTATTATCTGCCGAATGCAGACCACTGAAAGAAAGATCAGCAACCATATCCTCTAAGACAAGGGATGAGTCGTAAAAAGATTTCGTTAACCAAAGATCGACAAAGCTCGCATTAAAGTGAAGACGATCAATCACTCTAACTCGATCACTTTTATAAGCGTTGTAAATATATAATGCAGAAAGAAAAAAGATAAGGAATCCAATGATCATTGAGCTATACACAAATGCGCTTCTTTTCCTCATACTCTTCCTATATTTTGGGGAAAACTTTATTTCGTGCCGGAATATAACATAGGTAATAAATTTGTAAAATCAATGCTAATGATAATATATTCATTTATTTATCTAAATTTTCATTGTTTTAACGCCTGTCGTTTAAATAATAACCATTCTTATTTAGTGCCATTCTACTCAAGCAATAAGCATTAATCCCCCTAATAAAACACTTCTGATTAGAAATTTACTCTGCTCCCTTTATTTGCTGCTTTTATAAACAGAAAAAACGTGATCTAACTTGCTTTTTAGCCCTCTTCTTATTACTCTGCCATCCATTAGGTAATTCTTACCTTGCTTCTACTTGTTTATAGGAAATCACCTTGAGCCAAACATCTTTCTCATCATTAGATCTGAACCCATCTCTTCTTCAAAACCTAGAAACTTTAGGCTACAACGAGATGACACCAATTCAAGCTCAAAGCTTACCATTCATGCTGAAAGGGAAAGATGTCATTGCCCAAGGGAAAACGGGTTCAGGTAAAACAGCAGCGTTTGGTTTAGGCCTACTCGCTAACCTAGATGTAAAACGTTTTCGCGTTCAATCTCTGGTTCTTTGTCCTACGCGTGAATTGGCTGACCAAGTTGCGGTAGAGATCCGTAAGCTTGCTCGCTCTATCCATAATATTAAAGTACTGACTTTGTGCGGTGGCGTTCCATTTGGTCCACAAATCGGCTCACTTGAGCACGGCGCTCATATCATCGTTGGTACCCCTGGTCGTGTAGAAGAACACCTACGTAAAGGTTACTTAAACCTAGACAACCTAAATACGTTTGTACTAGATGAAGCTGACCGTATGTTAGAAATGGGCTTCCAAGACGCAATTGATATGGTACTGGATCACGCACCAGCTAAGCGTCAAAACTTACTGTTCAGTGCGACGTTCCCACCACAAATAAAATCTATTGCTGATCGCATCATGAATGATCCGATCATGGCAAAAGCAGAAGATAAAGTAGAAAATACTTCTATTGAGCAGCATTTCTACAAAGTAGACGATTTTGAAGATCGCTTGAAAGCACTTCAAATCTTACTGCTTAAACACCGCCCAGAATCGACGGTTATCTTCTGTAATACAAAACGTGTTACTCAAGAAGTGGCTGACGAGCTTCGTCACTTTGATTTCAGCGTAACTGCACTTCACGGTGATTTAGAACAACGTGACCGTGATAAAGCGTTAGTTCGTTTTGCTAACAAGAGTACCTCTATCCTAGTTGCTACTGATGTTGCAGCTCGTGGTCTTGATATCGAATCTCTAGATGCAGTAATCAACTTCGAATTATCTCGTGATCCTGAAGTTCATGTTCACCGTATCGGTCGTACTGGCCGTGCTGGTAAAAAAGGCATCGCATTAAGCTTATTCAATAACAAAGAAACTAACAGCTTTGCTCAAATTGAAGACTACATGAGCATCACTATTAATGATGAGCCGCTACCAAGTGAGGATTACCTAAATGAGCGTCCTCACTACCCACAAATGGTAACGCTTTGGATTGATGGTGGTAAGAAAAACAAACTACGTCCTGGTGATATTCTTGGTGCATTAACCGGTAAAGACGGCGTTGATGGCAAGAAAGTAGGCAAGATCAACGTGTTTGATTTCCACGCTTATGTTGCTGTTCATAGCTCAATAGCTAAAGCTGCCCTGGATAAGATCGCAACAGGTAAAATGAAAGGACGTACATTCCGTGTAAGCCGTATGCGCGGTTAATACCATACATAATATATGTAACCTCAGCGAATACGTAAATCGCTTTGCTGAGGTTATAACAAAAAGGCCGAGTAGATAGCTTCTACTCGGCCTTTTTAATTACGCGATGTTCTAGCGCTAACTATCTGAATACTATTTATACCGCTAATGGCATTTCGCTTGATGGCGGAATTGAGTGTACTTTACGTAATCCATATACCGCAAGCAATGACATTAAAAACATAATCAGTCCTACTGGCATTTGGCTGTTAGCTGGGATCATTGATGCAACCATTGTAGCTAAGCCTGCACCTAAGTTCTGCATTCCACCCAATAGCGCACCAGCCGTTCCCGCATGCTGTGGAAAAGGAGATAACGCACCAGTCGTAGCCGCAGGAAATAGAATACCCGCACCTAAAAAGTATAATACTGCACCACCAATCAATGTTGACGCTGTTGTTAGTCCCATAATGCCAGGAACAAGAACAATCGCAGCACCAAGAACAATAGATACCAACCCTACATCTAATGATTTCTTCTCAGACCAACGCTTTGCAATGACGCTTGATAATGCCGCACCCGCTAAGTAACCAGGAATAGGCAAAATAAACAAAATGCTGACGGTTGTTGCTGGCAGTTTAAGCTTCCCACCTAATAGCACACCCGCCGCCGCTTCAAATACAGCCACACCAGCAAACGTTGCAACTAAGCAAATTAAATACCCTTGGAAACGATGCTCAGACAACACATGACGGTAACTCTTCCATACTGGCTCTTTACGGCGAACTTCTAGTGGCAACGTTTCTTTCATTGACGTTGTCATTATAATCAATACCGCAATACTGAACAAAGCCAAGAACAAGTAGCTTGAACGCCAGCCAAACGCCTCTGTTAAATAACCACCCAATACAGGAGCCAATAATGGAGAAAACATCATACACATACTGATGATGCTGTTTGTTCTATGCAACTCTTCACCAGAGAAGCAATCACGAGGGATCGTGCGACACATAACCCCAGCGGCACCAATACCTAAACCTTGAACAAAGCAACCTACCAAGAATAATGTGTAATCATGAGCAAATAAAGCAAGTAATGTCCCTGCAATATAGAGAGTTAGGCCTGATAAAATGACAACACGGCGACCAATACGATCAGAAATTGGGCCATAGAAAAACTGTGATAAACCATAAGGAATTAAATACACAGCCATAACTGCTTGTAATGATGCAGGACTTACTTTGAATTCACTTGCCATGTAACCAATAGACGGCACATACATAGTTTGGCTCATTTGACCAACAGCAACTAAAATAACGATCAGGAAACTGAACGTCGCAAGTGAATACGACTTTTGCATGACTGCTCTCCGAAAAACAGCAAAATATTAATAAGATAAGTTAAGTGAATTAATTACAAAATTTAAAAAAGAAAAGAGAGCGAAGTGGCTCTCTATAATGAGACGGATAATAAGGTGATTAGCTGAAACAGGCAACCAAATTCAGCCTTCTTTCAGGAGAGATTTTTTATGCTATTTGGATTAGTTTTTCTAATGAAAATTGCATAGTAATAAAGACAATTACATATCCTAATTTTAAATATAGAAAAGCAAGATAAATACGTTTATTTCACTTATCTCTATAAATTAAGAAGAAACCTTCAAAACAACACAATTTCGGCCTTGATTTTTAGCTTCGTAGAGCGCTTTATCTGTCCTATCTAACCACTTAGCGATTGATTCCTTAGGAGAACGGACTTCAGAAATACCGATACTGCTTGATATACATATTTCACCTAATGATGTATCAACCCGTATCATTCTTATTTTTTCTAATAAAGCATTAATATATCGCTCCGCTTCTTGACCATTTTTATTAGGTAAGAGCATGACAAATTCATCATAAAGAGCGAGTTTAAAATAATGGTCATTCTGAGAAAGTACTTTAGATAATAAAACCGTATTTTTCATTAATAACGCAATGACAAACGAAATAATTAGGATGAAAAAGATAATTGAAATATATGCGTAATCTGCCCAAAAATACTTAGGTTTTGATACGACCAAAATAAAAGGATAGCTAGGCAGCATAAAAAATCCGATATTGGTTACCCAATATCGGATTTTGAAGGTTTTTAACGATCAGTCAAATGATCTGGAAAATTTCTTAACTGATCGGCATTAGCTAATTTAGCTGGCTTTTGAATTCTATGACCTATTTGCCACTATTTTTGTGATTGAGGTTTACGTGCTGGACGTGGCCCCTGACGGCGTGGTTTTGTTCCATCCGCTTTTGGCTTAGAGAAGTTACTGCCATTACCACGGTTTTCACCATTGCCTTTTGACTTTGGTTTACCAGAGCTAGTTGGCTTACCGCCATCAATAGGACGCTTCTTATTATTACCGCCCTCTTTCTTAGCAGCTCCGCCTTCTTTATTCTCTGTATTACGTCTTGGAGCTGGCTTAGCCCCTTGTCTGTGACCACTGCGGTTTTCACCAGAACGCTGACCATCTTTATGGTCTTGTCTTGGTGCTTTCGCTTTCTTTGGTTTTTTCGCTTTAATCGGGCGAGTATCTAATCGAGATTCAGGTACTTTTAATGTCGGTTCAAAACCTTCAAGCGTATGACGAGGTAATACTTTTTGAATTAGACGTTCAATCGCGAATAACTCTTTTGCTTCATCTTCACTCACAAAAGAAACTGCTTTACCCGTTGCACCAGCACGACCAGTACGACCAATACGGTGAACGTAATCTTCAGGCACTTTTGGTAAATCAACATTAATGACTTGAGGTAATTGCTCAATATCTAAACCACGAGCCGCAATATCAGTCGCCACTAATACTCGAACCTGACCACTTTTGAAGTTAGCTAATGCTTTAGTACGTGCACCTTGACTCTTATTACCATGGATCGCTGCAGAGCTAATGCCTTTTTCTTCAAGCGTCTTCGCTAAACGGTTTGCACCATGTTTAGTTTTACTGAAAACCAATACTTGTTTCCAATCATTGTCTTTAATTAGCTTAGTAAGAACGCGGGCTTTTTTCGTTTTATCAACAACGTACACCGATTGCTCAACCGTTTCTGCTGTTGTATTACGTGTTGCTACCGAAATCTCTACAGGGTTATTTACAAGCCCTTTTGCTAACTGACGAATGTCATCAGAAAATGTTGCTGAGAACAGCAGATTTTGACGATTCTTAGGTAATTTAGCTAAGATTTTTTTAATGTCATGAATAAAGCCCATATCCAACATACGGTCTGCTTCATCCAATACAAGGATTTCTAATTGATCGAATTTAATCGCGTTCTGGTTTGCAAGATCTAATAAACGACCAGGCGTTGCAACCAATACGTCCACTCCTTTACGAAGACGTTGCATTTGAGGGTTTGCTTTCACACCACCAAATACTACATCAGACGTTAATGGAAGGTTTACACTGTATTTCTCAACACTTTCGTGTACTTGTGCTGCAAGCTCACGTGTTGGTGTTAATACCAATGCACGAACTTGATTAAACTTACGTGTAGGACCTTTTGATAAACGCTCAAGAAGAGGAAGAGTAAAGCCTGCTGTTTTACCTGTACCTGTTTGAGCCGCTGCCATAACATCCTTCCCTTCAATTACCGCTGGAATAGCTTGTAATTGGATTGGTGAAGGTGTGCTGTAACCTTGTGCTTCTACAGCTTTTAAAATAGGGGCAGATAAGCCCAGAGAGGTAAAACCCATACTAAAATTTACTCTATCAATGTTCATTAAGCGCAAAACTGCGAGCGCTGTAGGATACAGCAACTGAGAGATTACTCAATCTTTGATTACTATAACCCTTCAAAGCCTAATTTATTCAACTTAAAAATAACAATATTATGAGTTTAATTGGCATTACAGCCATAAAAAAACCGAACACACGGTTCGGTTTTTATCGACTAGATTGAAGTGTTGCTATTAATCTTCTAATTCTGCGTTGTGATAAACTTGTTGTACATCATCACAATCGTCTAGTAGATCTAAGAATTTTTGGAATTTCTCAGCATCTTCGCCTGTAACCGCCATTGGGTTTTGAGGAACGAATGTAATTTCTTCAACATCAACAACTAATTCAGGGAACTCAGCAGCCAATGCTGTTTTCACTTTAAAGAACTCAGTGTTTGGAGCAAATACAGTAATCACGCCATCTTCAAGCTCGATATCAGTAACGTCAGCATCTTGCATCATTAATGCTTCAAGTACTGCTTCTTCATCGTCACCTTTAAACTGGAATACAGCTTGGTGATCAAACATATGAGCACTTGTGCCTGGGCTACCAATTTTAGCACCAGTTTTAACAAAACATTGACGAACGTCTTGGAAAGTACGGTTGCCGTTATCTGTTAAACAGTCAACGATTACGCTTGCGCCACCAGGAGCAAAACCTTCGTAACGTGCGTGTTGGTAATCTTCACCACCGCCGCCGTTCGCTTTATCAATCGCTTTATCAATGATGTGTGTAGGTACCTGATCTTTTTTCGCTTTCGAAATAAGATGTTTTAGAGACAGGTTCATGTCTGGATCAGGACCGCCATTCTTAGCACACATGTAAATTTCTTTACCGTATTTAGAATAAACTTTGATTTTTGCGCCTTGTGTTTTAGCCATTGAAGACTTGCGCACTTCAAAACTTCTTCCCATCGGAATTCTCTCTTTTTTGATTGTGGACTTAAAATTATCGGCAGATTCTACCAAATTACTGAGGTGATACGCTAGTAAAGATCAAGGAACCTTACACTACGCCCATTTTTGACTTGTATTTTTCAATAGATTGCTGAAAAAAGAGACGTTCAGCCTCATCTTCCAGTTTATTTGCTTCTGTTATCCAAAGGTCTGGGCCTGCTTTTGCATTTTTTACCTTCCAAACAAAGAACGCCGCTTGTTTATCAAGTTCAATTTCGTTTTTCTCTTTTGGAGGCAGTAGTGACAGGTTTTTCATAACAAGCTCAATTTAATTAATTACGGATAAAGTTTAATACTTCACTGTGAAATTTTCTAGCCCCAAAAATCCATTCACAAAAACCAAATCAACGAGAATGGCATTCATAAAACAAATAACTTAAAGCTCAAATTTGAAACCCCATCACGATTCTCAATTATAATACACCGATTAATGTCTTATCTATCAATTAGTGCGGTACTATGTTCACATAATCGTTGATAATGAATGAATAATCAAAGTATTATCACTACCTAAATATAAATAGATTTTTTTCGGCTTAATTTCGTAATATAACGATAATGCTTCAATATCAAAATCTTACTGACATTAAGTGCCCATAATGCAAAATAATAAACAAATCACGACTCGAAACCTCATCATTATATTCATTGTATTAGCTGTTTTTGGTATTGCTGCAAAGCTTTTCTTATCAAACATTGAACATCAATCTAAAGTAAGAGTTTTAGATAAAATAAAAAAATCGGTAGAACACGCAAGTAAGACTCAAAAACTCGATACAACCTCTATCATCGCTTTAATTAATCCTCAAGATAGCTTATTAGCATCATTTGATGAAAATAAAACCTATATTGGTTTTGCGGATTCCATTGAAGAACTAAAAAATGGAAAATGCTACTTTCTTTACACTCAAGAAAATGAAGCGACAACAACACACTCTACAATAGAGAACAGTGGCTGTTAAATATTACGGCAACAAAAATGCGCCATAAGTAGGCGCATTAATAATATCACTGTGAAGGTATGAAGGTAGAACTCAATAATTAATGGATAAGGCCCAAGTCTTTCGCTTCTTCTAGCGTAAGACCACTTTCTCTAATTTCTCGCATTGCTTCAATACGACGACGTGCAGCTACTTTTTTCTGACACTCTGTAATATTTGTTACTACTTCATCAGCAAGATCATACTTGCCTTTCATATCGGTGATTTCACCGTGATCAATAGAATTAATAGACATAATAACCTCCTAAATCCATACCTTTCAGACGTATATTTAGCAAAGCCAATTGCACTTGTTAAACCTATTTATCTCATAATGTGATCAAAGTTAGGTTTGTGATTTTTTTCCCAAAAAACACTATCTTTAATTGTATCAGTTGAACTACATTTAAGGTTCTACCCTTAAGAAAATCATTTGAGCTACATCACGTATTTAACGGCACTTGCTCTCTATATCCTCACTTTAAACACTAAAAATTATTTTTATTATTCGTGATATCTACTCAGGTGAGTTACCCTAAGTTTCAACATTAATAAAAATAATGATAACTATGACCATCAACGCCATTGATATTACGGTTCTTACCGAATCATCTTCAACAGAGTCACTACTAACGACCGCCTCATCAAATACGGCTTCTGGCATTACTTGTGAGAACTGCCAAGCATGCTGCTGCAAATTAGAAGTAATGATCATTACAGACACTGGCGTACCAGAAGAGTACATAGACCGTGATGAGTGGGGAAGCGAGGTGATGTTGCGACTGGATGATGGTTGGTGTGCCGCTGTTGATCGCGACACGCTAATGTGTACGATTTATGAAAATCGCCCGTGGATATGCCGTGAATTTGAAATGGCGTCTTATGAATGTGAAGAAGAACGCAAAGCACAGGGCATCGATAAATAGACACCCAGACCTTTAAGTAAAAAAGAAAACCTATATCGTTTCTAAATACGTTAAATACAAACGCGCATCAAATTCTAATTGATGATAATCAGGCTCCATATGGCAACACAATGCATAAAACGCTTTGTTATGATCCTTCTCTTTGATGTGCGCTAACTCATGCACCACAAGCATTTTCAATAAAGGCTCAGGCGCTTTACGAAATACGCTAGAAATACGTATCTCATTTTTCGCTTTCAATTTATTGCCATGAATACGCGAAACAAACGTATGTAAGCCTAACGCATTATTCACTATATGTATCTTAGGGTCATACACCACTTTGCTTAAAGGAGATGACTTTTTAATGTACTTATTCTTTAACGCTTGAGTGTAATCAAACAATGCTTTTTCTGACGTAATGTCATGCATGGTTGGGTATTTATTTTTCACCCATTCCGCTAGCTTCCCATTCGCTACCATAGGCTCAACTTGTGCCAAAATATGCTCAGGGTAACCTTGTAAATATCGCAGTTTAGTCATGGTTTTGTTCATGATCTCATTTTACTTATGATGCACTATTGTACCTTACTTTCTTTATCGCTACTCT
The DNA here is from genome assembly GCF_057368585.1 of Aliivibrio thorii. Lineage (NCBI taxonomy): Bacteria > Pseudomonadati > Pseudomonadota > Gammaproteobacteria > Vibrionales > Vibrionaceae > Aliivibrio > Aliivibrio thorii. Next base: position 341,317 of record NZ_CM170655.1, read on the forward strand.
ACCCACTCTTCTTTCTTCACCTTCTATATCTAACCAAAGGACTGCTATGAATTTTCGTCGCTCAATTGCTCACTCCATAAATCAAATAAAAACAGCAATTAGTGAAGTAATTGAATTTCAGTCTCGCATTTGGGTAATCAACATTCACGAAGGAACCTTAAATGATGAATCTTTCATTATTAATGAAGATAACTTTCAAGAGCCAATGCAATGGATGGTAAAGAGACAATATACTTCTGAGATGATAGAAAAAGTAGATGCGATGAAACGATCTCAAATCGTGGTATTGATGCTTAATAACGTAGAGCATAGATTAATGCGAGTAAAATAAAAAAGGCCTTTATTTCTAAAGACCTTTTAATTCAGCATACTTGGATCATATTACATTATTTTCAAAGATTTATTACTTTTTGTCATTCTATCAAACAGGTTGTTTTTTCGAACATAATGATGGTAGCAAGCCGCTATAATATGAATTATCACACTACCCGCTAATGCAATACACCCCACCCGATGAACCATAAAAAAGAATTGATTAATCACGAGTTCTTCAACCATATTATCAATACTAAATAGCCAGAAAAATAGATACGGACTTTCTAACATCAGATAACCAGAAATAAAAACAATGAACATTAAGAAATACAATAGTGCATGCATAAAGTGTGCAATATTCGCTTCTGTCACACTATTATGTTTGACTGCCTTAACTGCCGGACGAAAATAAGACCAAAGCCAGCGAACAACAAACAACATGGTTCCCACCGTTGCTAGTGACATATTCATAATTGATAACGTATAAAACAATTCTTTATCGCTATTAATAACCAAATGCATAACATAGCCTGCGATGGTGGCATAAATAATAATAACAGCCATAACCCAATGCAATATTTGACTAAAACGATCATAAGAAGTTTGTAAGTTCATATAGCCTCTTTGCAAAAATTGCCCATATTAAAAAATACGGCCAATAATGATATCTATTTTAGTTAGATCTTATCCCAAGCCAATGGCCAGTCAGAACCAACGCCAGGTGCAAAGTTCGTTGCCGTTTCTGACCACTGAACACAGTAACCAGAATAAGGGAATGCTTTACATTGATAGATAGCACCATCTTCTGCTAATACTTTAGTTCCTGCTTCGTAATTTTTTACGTTTTCAGGGAACACAAAATCATAATCACCTGCAGGTGGTGGAGTTTGCTCTTCCACCAAATGGAAATTAGATGTTGTTTGCTCAATTAGCTCGCCTTCCGTATTTTTGATACGAGAAATAAGCATGTGATGACCTTCTTCTGATTTAGATAAAGTCATAACTACTGGTTCAACATCGCCATCTTTTAAATTAACAACAGCATTAGACAGAGCTTCTCTTGCGTGGTTATATACCGTTAGCTCAACATTCATATCACCTACTGCATACAGAGTAAGGTCTAATTCAGTCGCCTCATCACCAATCATATACATAGATTCTAGACCTTGAATATCTAGCTCATACGTTGGTTCAGGCGTCTCAATTTGGTAACCAATCTCAACATTCTTCAGGCCGCTGCCCGTCTTCAAATATACAGGGTTTGAGCCATATACAGGAACAAACTCACCTTTTTCATTTAGCTGACCAGCACCAATATTTGATTGCTCTTGATTGATCTTAGTTGCCAATGCATGAGTCCAGTTATTTGCTTGACCTTGAGTTGCGTTATCAATAACTAAACGTGTTGATAATGCGGAGTTCTCACCAGATGCATCAAATACACGCGTATAAACCTCATCACCCACGTTTAAATCACGAGTTGGATTAATTTGACCGCCTTGAGTCCAAGTAGGATCAACCACACCACCGTCACCTTCAAATTTAACATCGATTACGTTATAGAATGCCGCAGCGGTATCGCCCACATCCCAAACCGCAAGGATCACTTGATAACCTTCACGCTCAGGAACAACACAGTCATGAGAGAATGTTTGTGGATATACAGGAGGCTTTTCCATGTTGTATTCAAGTTCACAGAATGGAGTCAAATCAAAAGAGTCACGCGTCAATACAGCATTTTGATTCCAATTCTGTTTTGTCATGTAATATTTCCACGTTTTAGTTACGTGGTTTGCCGTAAACGTCCACTCAAACGTTTGTTGGCCTGCCGTTATCGGACGCTTTACCCAACGATCAGACGTTTGTTCATTTAATTCTGAAAATTGCGGTAAACCTGCACTTGCGATCTGGCCATCAGCAGGACCTTTTTCAGGAAATCCGTCGTCGCCTTCAACACTTTGTGGTTCCCACTGCACAGAGCCACAATTTGTGTTCTTTTCTTGAGTATCAGACGTTGGAAATTTACATAAAGCTGCACGCGAAGCAGCAATACCATCGTTTGTTTCAGAAACATAACCATGGGCAGAAACACCCGTGCTAGCCGCTATTAACGACAACGCAAATAGCGTTTTTGTTGAGCATTTGTTCATCATCATTCCTTAAAATTATAATTATATTATTCATATCACGCAGCTAATTGGCTGTATTGACAACAATACAAACCAAGCCTCCCTCACTCCTAAAAAGATCAAAAGGGAATGTCTTATTATTTATTTTTAAAATTAATAAGCCTACTGCGTGAGTTGTGGAATGTAGTCGAAAGCATAAATAAACACGACTAACATTGACATAAAATGGAAGTCAAATCACAAAAGAAAAAAAGCTAAATCATTGTAAATAAAGGATAAAATAACAATAAAACGAATATATTAAACAAAGTTAATTCACGTAGCGAATAAATGACTAACGAATAATCAGCAAATAAATACTTATGTAGAAGCGTAAATGTCAACACCCAAAAATAAGAATACATTCGAATAAGTTAATGTTATCACTCAAAAATTTAATAACATCGCAGCAACAATAAAGGCTATCTTTCTGTTTAAATAGTGAACTAAAGCATATTTATGACATTACAAAAACGATCGAAACGACAAAGCTCATAACCTTTTATTTACTAAGGTTACTATTCTGTGACAATAACAAAAAAAGTTACTCAATAACTATCGAATAAGACACTGTGTTTCACAGTAAATCTTGCTCATCAGAAACAATTCATCGTTAGAATGGAGCTCAACATGCACAAAAACGAACATCTGCCTTTACCCACCAATACCAAGGAATGGTTTCTAAATAAAAATAGCCTTATCATTCTTTTTGATATTATTCTTTTTTCCCTTCTATATCATTTCTTACCCTTTGAAAGAGAGGTTGTTCTTGGTTTAAGTATTTTAGTTTTTGTTGCTATTTTATGGCTTACCGAAGCGCTACACGTCAGTATTACCGCATTACTCGTCCCTCTTCTCGCTGTTGCTTTTGGTATTTTTGATACGGCTAAAGCCTTAAGTAATTTCTCTAATCCAATTATCTTCTTATTCTTGGGGGGATTTGCTCTTGCTGCCGCTCTCCATCGACAAGAACTGGATAAAGTCATTGCAGATAAAGTATTAGTTCTAGCCAAAGGAAAAATGAGTACTGCGGTTTATATGCTTTTTGGTGTCACCGCCGGTCTATCCATGTGGATAAGTAACACAGCCACCACAGCAATGATGTTGCCACTGGTTTTAGGTGTGCTAAGTAAAGTAAACTCAAAAACAGGCCATAATACGTATGTATTTGTTCTTTTAGGAATCGCTTACTGTGCAAGTATCGGCGGAATTTCAACCATTGTTGGTAGCCCACCGAATGCTATTGCAGCAGCCGAAGTTGGCTTAAGTTTTACTGATTGGATGGCCTTTGGCGTACCTGTCACCCTTATATTATTACCAGTGACTGTTGCTCTGTTATACGTAATGCTAAAACCAAACCTCAATGAAGTATTTGAACTTAACCATGAACCTGTAACGTGGGATAAAGGTAAAATCGTAACTCTAATGATCTTTGGTCTTACGGTTACTTTATGGATTTTCAGCAAGCCAATTAATGCGATGTTAGGCGGATTCTCGAAATTCGACACCTTAGTTGCACTAATGGCTATCGTCTTACTTGGCTTCTCTCGAGTCGTTCATTGGAAAGACGTTGAAAAAACCACAGACTGGGGCGTTCTACTGTTATTTGGCGGTGGTATTTGCTTAAGTAACATCTTAAAAGCAACAGGGACAAGCAGCTTCTTAGCACACAGTCTTAGCGATATTTTATCTCAAGCTGGGATTCTATTTACCATACTAACCGTTGCCGCCTTCGTTGTATTCTTAACAGAGTTTGCAAGTAATACAGCAAGTGCTGCATTATTGATCCCTGTATTTGCGAGCGTAGCAGAGGTGCTTGGTATCTCTCCTGTTGTGTTATCTGCCATGATAGCTATCTCAGCCTCATGTGCCTTCATGCTACCAGTTGCAACACCACCTAACGCCATTGTATTCGGCTCTGGTCACATAAAACAATCAGAGATGATGCGTGTAGGGGTTTATCTAAACTTAGTGTGTATTGTTATCTTAACTGCGTTTGCTTCTATCTTCTGGACGTAATTAAGACCGCTAAAAACAACAACGGCCTCTGCTAAACACAGAGGCCGCATTTTTTACGGTGGTTAGTCATTATCGATTAATGCCAAAATTCATCATTCGGATCATTCTCTTCGCACCATTCTTTTACCGACCTTGCATTTAAATACGATTGCAAACCATCAAACAAAGCAAAAGCCATAGGGCCACCTAAATGCTCAAACTCATCAAAGAATGCATCTTCTTGTTCAACCAATGCACCTAGATTAATGCACTGATTTTTAATCGCCCATTCTATTGCTTCAGGCTGAGCGAGCATGCCATCAATTGATACAGGCTCTAAAGGCAGTGCTTGAACTGTTTGATTTGATAATTCAGACTCTGCAATATCGGCCTTATCCTGCTCTTGGTTTAAGACTTCATTAATAATGGTATTACGGTCTCTGCTTGAAATGTTTCGATTTAACTCAGCAATACGTAAAGCATAAGCAAAACGCTCAGAACCAACGATTTCAATTAAGGTTTCAAGTAAGACAAGATCCAACGACAATGCTTTCACATGGTATTCAATACACGCTTGAATACTCAAATAACGCACACCATTAAACTCATAACCACAACTTTCATCATACCCATCAAGCGGTTCACCATCGACAGCAATATTCCAACCAACATACTCAACTCGCTCTTTTGCGATTTCATACATCGGCCATGCACTTTTACCAAACCCTTCCAAGATAGCACCGTGAAACTCTGAGTCTTCTAACTCTTCTTTTGTCCACTGTAACCCTATACCTAAATGTTTAGCATATTTGTTCATTAAGGCGTGTTTAATGTTATCTCGAAATGACCAGATAGATTCAACCACACCACCCGTAGGTAAAGATAAGCACTCTTTACAAGCCGGTAGCTCAATTGGCTGATGCGATATTTGTGCAATTTGGTGGGATGATTTTGGAAAAGAAAGAAGATCAAACGAAGGCTCACCACAAAACCAACAGGTATGTCTGAGGTTAAAAGGAATATCAATAAGAGAGTAGTGAACCATAGGGTTTCCAAACTAAAGAAGAAAACCCTATTTTACCCAATAATTTGCATTAAGAAAGAAAAGGTGTGATTACTCTTTTTCTCTTAAAATACGGAATGTGTGTATTGCCATCGGAATTAACACAATCGCTAAACCCACGATTAAAAATTCCATAAATACCATGAATGAACTCTGAGAACCATTTAAGAACATCTCATTACCCTATGTTGTTTAAGCCATTACACCTAGACCAGAGACAGTTTTCCTGTTTCTTGTTGGTTTTTTTATTGCAGAGAATACTCTCTTGCGTTTGTTATGGATCTCATTATGCTGTATTTAAAAAATAATTAGTATCATTTATTCACAAACATACGATCATGAGTCACAAATATTCATATAAACTAACCTACTGATATAAAACATAATTAAATAAAGTTAAGATTTAATTCTTAAAAGAAAGACTATCTTGCATGCTTATTTCATCCCTCCTAACTCTCCTTCGCAACTTCTTACACTCAGACTTCTTATCTTTTAAAAACCTTTTATTCTATAAGCTTATAAAATTACGTAACAAGGATGTTAAGTGATATTCATATTAAGTACACGTCACCCTAAAAAGAGTTCAATACATACTCAGCACATAGACGAGTTTGCTCACGCTCATTACCTTATTTTGCCTGATGATGCGACAAGCTCAGATTACAATATTCATCAAACAAACCAAGAGCATTGGATTGCCGATTTAACAGCCGCAGCAACTAGTGGGCACCACCCTGATCACCATCCATTAGCTCAATTTAAAACAGGAAACATTCTTTTCTTTGTGCATGGGTATAACAATAACCAAGAAGAAGTGATACAACGCCATAAACTGTTAGATAAAAACCTTAAAGAACAAGGGTTCACAGGTACGATTGTCAGTTTTGACTGGTCTTGCTCTACCTACACTTTACATGATTTAGAAGACAGGATGGATGCTTATCAAAGTGCATTGCAATTGGTTATTTCAGGGATCACTCCATTAGCTATTAACCAACTCAACGAACGTAAAAACCAATGCGATATTGATGTTCATTTACTTGGGCATTCAACTGGGGCTTATGTAATTAGAGAAGCATTTTACCAAGCCAGTAAAAACCGAACCTTACAACGCATTTATTGGAACGTTAACCAAATATGTTTTATTGGGGGAGATATTGCCCAAAAATCATTACAAAAAGATGACAGTAAATCAAAGCCCTTATTTGAACAATCTACTCGTATTACTAATTACCAAAGCCCTTATGATACGGCCTTAAAAATATCACAACATCGCTCAGGGCTATCTCCCCGTTGTGGACGTGTAGGGATCCCGAATGATGCCCCCGATCATGTCGTTAATGTGCATTGTGGTGATCACTGGATATCACTCACCAGCCCTTTTTCGCAAGACACTAATGATAATTGGACCCACTCATGGCACTTTTACTGCAAACATTTTGCGGACGATTTAGCACAAACCTTATTAGGCGATATTGATAGGTTAGCTATACCAACCCGAGAAAGAACAAACGGAGAATTAAGCTTAAAAGTGAAAAAGCCCGTAACGATTGGGATTGTAAAAAAACAGAGGGAAGCTGTGAGGTAGATAAGTGTTTATTTCATTAAAAATGAAAAGCTTGGTATGATTTGAAGATACGATTTTAATAGGTTATATCATCATGGTTAATAGTAATTACTATAATAGTAACGCAGATGCTTTTTTTAGCGATACTATTGATGTCGATGCAAGCTCTCTCTACCAAGAATTCATGCCTTACCTTCCTATCAATGCAAAAATTATTGATGCAGGCTGTGGTTCAGGCCGTGATACGCAACATTTTTTAAAAAATGATCATGATGTTATTGCTTTTGATTCAAGTGAAAAGTTAGGGCAACTTGCCACAGAACGAACAAAGCACCCTATTTTACATACTACTTTTTTGGGGTTTTCAACCAAACCAGAAAGCCAAGATGCTATCTGGGCCTGTGCTTCTTTGCTTCATGTTCCAATGAATGAATTAACACAAACCTTTCTTCATTTAAGTCAATTTCTTAAAACTAATGGCATTTTCTATTGTTCATTCAAATATGGTAACAACGAAACTAACCGTAATGGTCGCCGATTTACCAATTTAAATGAGGCATTGTTAATTCAACTACTTAAATCTTCACCTTTAGCTATTAAAAAAATATGGATAACCGAAGATTTACGCTTAGGAAGAACTAATGAAAAATGGCTAAATACCATTTTAACTAAACTATAAACCTTTAAATAAAGTCATTCGGTGATGCTTCAAATATTTCTCATGTTCTCTATTTACATGAAAAGCCATTCCATCAGTAATACCTAATACTTCTGGTTTTTCTAGCTGTCTAGAAACCATAACTTTTCCTGAATTTTCGAAAGAAATAAATCCGAGATCAAACGCTTTATCTAAATTTGCAAGCAGCAATAAACCATTAAATTTATCTAATCGTTCAGCATTATTAGCATCTCGCCAAGGTTTAATGTGCGATGCAACTAACATCTGTGTATTTTTATATCCAGTTACCGAGCATCCCTTCCACATTTCAATAAGTTGCTTTCTAAAGGTTCCTTGTCCCATTCGGGTGTTAACCATTATTGATTTTTCAGTTTGTGTAAGTTTTTTATCTTCAAAGATATTTTGAATGTCTGCTTTTACATCTATTTGAGATAAATCTGCTAAAAAACGTTGGTATGAGTTTAATGCTGCGCTATACATACTATTACCCCTGACATTAAACTTTTTAAACTTATCCAAAGATCGCACACTTTCAGAAAGACGACAAAACTCTCGAAAAGACTTCACCTCGGTTAAAGGGACATTAAGAAGCCTTTCCTGCACCATCCAATTAGAAATAGACCCTCTTATTGCTTGGGAATAATTTTTAGCTGTTTTTTCTGATTTACCAATATCAAGAAGCCATTGAATGTAGAGATCCGTTAAATCTGATAAATTTTCCACAAGAGAGTCTTTAAAATCATTAACCACTATCGGACTTTTTAAGTAATCAAACAATTCTGGATCTAAATAAGCATAGTCCACAGCTTTATTTGAATACCCTTTAACAAGAGAAGCATCAATACCTTCTTGATAAACTAAATGCCAAAAACCTTCACTTTTAAGATGAAAAAAAGGATTTTCAGGTGTGTCTCTATCTTGACCTTGCTTACGTTCATTGAAGAAATGAGTAAACCGATCTTTTAATGTTATATCAAGCTTAATCTTATTCTCATAGATATAACCTGCCTGTATTAAGTCCATAACTGAAAGCAACATGCAGACTTTATGAGGACTTTTTCGGCCTTTGTTACTATTCATGTTCAAGTTACGGAATTTGTCTACATAATAATCAACAGACATACAGCATCCTAAAAATAAAAACCAAGCTATTATAATATTATACCTAGTAAAAAAATGAGGTATAACAATCATTTCAAAAGCTATAAATATTAATAATAAAATCTAGCCCTGATTGTGACCCGTAGGGCCAAGACACAGCGAAGCGTTTTGTGGCTTGGTTGAGCCATTGGGGTTTACGAAGAATGAGCAACCCCAATTCGCGAGATATAGCAGGTTGCCCGAAGGGTGCTTACATTACGTTATTTAAATTTCGCTGTTGGTCCATGTAGACTTTTAAGCGGTTTACTCTTGATTCAATCTCTTTTTCTTTTAGCTCGCCTCGTTTCATTTCGAACTTGATGGCTTGCTGGTCGTACACGCCTTCGTTTTGCATCTTCATATTACTGATGCTGTTTTTAAGCTCTTCTTGGCTTCTGTCTCGCTCTATTGATTCGGTTTGAATTTTACCAATCGCTTCTATTTTCATGTAAACCTCTGACTTGAATGTTTTTATTATTTTCTGGAACAGTAAATCCAAGTTCTGTAGCGGTCAAGTAAAACTAAAGGCACTCTGCATGTTGTATGAAGAATGCCTCTGTTTTTTACTTCATCATTGGGTAGGTGAAGAACAGTAGATGAGCAAAATTAAATAAGAAGTGGAATAACACGGCAACCCACAAACGTGAACTGTAATGGTAAGCTAAGCCATAACCTACGCCTGCTAATGTTGCAAAAGCAACCAAGAGTAACCCGCCGCCAATGTGTGCTAAACCAAATAATAGACTTGCCACTGCTACACCTGCTATCCAACCAAATCGTTTACTTAATGATTGCTGCACAAAACCACGGAAAAAGGCTTCTTCTGCTACACAGGTAAGCAGTAAGTTATTTAACGCAAATAACCACCACCAATGAGAAATTGTTAGCTCTGGTTGTAAAGCGCCTAGTCCCCATGCGATTGGTAATAAACTAAATAATGGTATTGCAGTAAGCAGAAGCGCTTTTTTATTGAAGCTTGCTTTATTTCCTAACATTGCAGGATAAGCGAGTAGCAATCCAAAAAAGATGAATGGCTTATCTAGGTTTAAGTACATTGTAAAGGGGATGCTTTGTGGGCCGGTGATAACGGCATCAAGCACTTTGGCATTGATGAAACCGGGTATTAGGTGTAGGAAAAGAGCGACACACCAAAGGAAGATAAATAGGTAGGCTCCTATCTGCCATTTGCGCTCTAGGCTTGGGGTTTTGTAAGCGATAAAGAGAGCAACAATAAGAGCAACTAAACCGATTATATTGAGTCTTTGTTCTATTAACCCCCCGATTAAACTGATACCAAGTAAAGCGAAACTGGGTTTGGTTTGATGGGCAAGAGCAAATACGATGGCTAGGGAGAGTGGCAGCCAAATCCACATTGAGATATCTAAAATCATAGCAAGTCCTTTAAAAGTAATAGCGACGTCTAAGCGCGTCTTAAATGTGAAGCTAAGCCTACTTATATGTTGCTACAATGAAAAGATAAATACGCTTTTTTGTCGCTATTTTTTAAAAAATTTGCATTAAATGAATATATTTTAAGCAATAACCTTTTGATGGTTTCTAAACGCTATTTATTTTGTCGGTTGGCTTGAGAGCATTTCATCTAAACCACCACCGTTGTGCACTTGAGTAAAGCCTTCTTGTTGTAGGTAGGCCATGGCTTTTCCTGAGCGATTACCGCTGCGGCAATACACTACAATTGGGGTGTTTTTGTCTATGTCTGCAAAGGCGGTATTTACGGTGTTTAATGGAAGATTTGCGGCTCCCTTTACGTGTCCTTGGTTAAATTCGTTAGGAGTGCGTACATCAATTAATAACGCACCGTGATCGACAAGGTGCCACGCTTTATCGCTTCGCTCTGATGCCCAGCTAGTAAAAGATGTGATGGCAAGTAGCAGACATAATCCCACTTTGGTTTTCATTTATTGTCCTTGTTAAATGCTTAGTAAAATTTGTCTTATTTTAATCTGGATTGTATTTCCCGTATAAAATGTTGATCGTATTTATAGGCGAGATCAAAAAAAGCCAGCGTATTCATCTCTATAAGGGAATAACACTGGCTTTCTTGATATCGATTATATTACATTTTGATTGCTATCCAATTTTATACTTACTGTCATGCATTCTTATAATAATAACGGTAGTAACCAACTAGATTACTGCTAATGAACAATATTTCCATAATCACTGCTGTCGGAGATCCAATCACATAATTATGTATAAGCCAAAATGTTGTTCCTATTATCATCAACTCTCTTAAACGTCGGTCATCTTTATTAAAAGCGGCAACGGTTTGAAAAATAGAACCAATACAGCTCAAAATACTCGCCAACCCAGAGTAAGTAACTATCGATGTAATTACTGACAATAAACAAAAAAGATATTTCAATTTTGTTGATGTTGAAAATATACTCGTTAAATAACGAACCGTTGCAATAATCATTAAGCCAGCAGCCGTCCACTGCTCAAGTAATACAAAATGACTAGAAATCAAAATTCCCGCACCAAATAAACAACCAACGATCTTTTTTCGTTCTTTAAATTGGAATGACATAAGATCAAAACCAATCGCTATGGCAACCAATATCTGAGATATAAAAAATAATGACACAGTCTTTCCCTACAGCTATAAACAAAAAAAGAACAAGTTTATCACATCTAGCTAGTTGCACTTATCGTTTATACGCTAGCAACTTCTGTTTGCTCTGGTGTTTCACCACGAATAATACGTGTTAGCTTAGGAGCTATCATCAGTGTAATTACCGCTACGATAGCTGTTGCGTAACCAATTTTACCAAACACATCGCTGTAGATAGCTAATGTTTGGTTTGCATCAGTTAAACCTGCTGGAGCTGTAGTTAATGCTGCAACCCAACCTGCAATAACCGCTGCGGTTGCTGAAGTTAAGAACCACATGCCCATTGCAAAGCCCATCATGCGTTGTGGTACTAGTTGTGCCACCATCGCAAGACCTAAACCAGAAACCAATAGCTCACCTAATGATTGGAAGGCGTAACAAGCCACTAACCAGTTTGAACTCATGATACCTTCTGCATTTGCAAAGTTAGCGCCGAATTTTAGAACAAGGAAAGACAAAGCACACAGTACCATACCAAATGCGAATTTGTATGGCATTGCAAAGCGCTCACCTAGGTTGTTGTAAGCAATTGCTAGAATTGGGCTCGCTACCATTATCCAGAATGGATTTAATGCTTGGAACTGCTCTGGTGCTACCGATAAGCCAAACAAGTTATGTTCGATATTATGAATAGCGAAGAAGTTTAGTGATGTTGGCATTTGGAAGTAAAGCACGAAGAACACTACGCCTTGCAGCATTAGTGCAAACGCAACGAGCATTTTTGCACGCTCTAATCCTTGGATCTTGAATGCTTCTTTCATGTAAAGAACAACGATTGAGACACCAACAACAACCAAGATAGCGTGAGCATAAAATAAATGCTGTAGCAGTATTGAACATAAGAAGCTCAATGCAACCGCACCTGCCACTACGCCTAAATAACGCGTTTTATTTACTGCAATAAGATCAGGTTCTGAACCGACACCTTTCACCATGCGAGAGCACATTAGGAAGTTAATCACGGTAATGATCAAACCAACAGCACTGACACTAAATGCCATGCCGTAGCCAAACTGGCTTGCTATCCATGGGGTAAGTAACATCGAGAAAAATGAACCAAGGTTAATCGCCATATAATACATGGTAAATGCACCATCTAAACGCTTATCGTCTTGATCGTATACTTTAGCCAGTAAGCTTGATGGGTTTGCTTTAAATAGACCATTACCCATAGTAATGAAGCCCATTGCAACATAGATAAGACCTGAACCACCAATATTTCCTGCCGATGCAGATATACCTAATAGTGCGTAACCAATGGTGAGTATGAATGCTCCGAGTGTGATGGTTCGTTTAGTTCCTATGACTTTATCACCAACCCAACCACCAATGGCGACAGAACCAAAGATTAATGCTGAGAATGCACCGAAAAGAATGAAAGACTCTGACTCTGACATTCCTAAAATTTTAACCAAATAAACGGCTAAGATTGCTTGCATGCCGTAGAAGCCAAAACGCTCCCAAAACTCGATAGAAAAGATTAAATAAAACTGCTTAGGCTGCTTGAATACATTCAAGTTAGACATAAATAAATCCCTGTGTATGTTGTGGTTATTTGCTTTGCTTTTTTTATTAATTGCACTATCAACTTACGTATTTAACATTTAGTTATCACTAGCCATAAATGAAATCTAAATTACCGATTTTGGAATTACCAATAAGAGGTAAGGCAATCAATGACTTACAAATGGATACAAAAGGAAACATTTAATAACATTTTATACTAACATAATAATGACAAAGCAAGAATATATTCACTGTATAGAGCGAAAAATTATAAGGATAATAAAGGACTTACAAAAAAAGTCGTAATATAGGCAACAACAGATGCCATTGTCTGCTGCTACTAATAAGAAGAATTACATTGCAGTTTGTTTACGGTGTTTAAAATCAACCAGCATACCAAGCATAAACACACCTATCGTCACAAATAAGATGCTTTGAAACACATGATGATATTGAGTCGCTGATACGATCAAATCCAATGTACCTGCATTTACTCCTGTATCTGTTGAAGTAAACTGTGCAATATCTGCGGCCAAATAGTTAGCCACAGAGCCACCAGCAAGCATGTAAATACCCGCTAATGTTCCTGTTGCACCTTGCGGATTTAATCGTGTAATCGCAGCAAGAGCGACAGGGTCAATAAATAGCTCTGCTACTCCAATACATAACAAACCAATCATTAACCAAACAAAGGTGGTTTCACCGCTTGTCATCGCTAATTTAGAAGACAAGGTTATTAAGCTAAATCCTGCAGTTAATAATAAAAGACCAATATTTAGCTTAGTCAGTGTTCTTACTGAAATACTTTTTGAATCCAGAATTTTCCATAACCAAGCAACCGCCGCACCACCAACAATGACTGCAATTGGGTTAATCGCTTGGAAGAAAGCTGTTGGGATCGTAAAGCCACCAATATTAGTATTAATGTTACGTTCAATGAACAAGCTGATTGAGCTACCACCCTGTTGGTCGAATGCCCAAAAAACCGTACCAAATAACATGAAATACATGATTGAATTTAACTTTTGGCGATCTTCTGCATCACTTTTACGATATAGGTTAATGATATGGACTAAAGACATTAAGCAGATAACAAATAAGATATACCCTGCCCATAGATTTTTAAGCACAAACACTAAACCTAAGGTTGCTACTGCGATAGCGGCTATTAATAGAGACCAATGCGGGATCCCGGCACTTTTTCTTTTTAGTGCTGGTATATTTGGTTGGCTTACATGGGTGAAATATTTACGGCCTGAGATAAATACACACAAACCAATAAACATGCCAATACCTGCCAATGAGAAGCCAACATTCCAACCCCATTTCATTGCAACGAAACCACATAGAATAGGGGCAATCATTGAGCCAATATTGCCACCGATATAAGAGATAGAGAAACCCGCTTCGCGTCCATGCTCTTGCTCTTTGGTTTGATAAAGTTCACCTAACAAACAACTAGAATTGGTTTTAAAGAAGCCATAACCACAAATAATAAGTGACAAGGCTAAATACAGTGTCGAATGATCACTGCTGGGAATGCTTAATACAAAATGCCCTCCAACCATCAATAAGCTACCGAGAACCACTGACCAGTAATTACCAAGATACTTATCTGCTAAATAGCCACCAATAATAGGCGTTACATACACAAGTGATGTATACGCACCATACAAGGCATAGGCATGTTGGTCTGACATTAATAGCTTTTCCGTTAAGAAAAGAATCAATAAAGAGCGCATACCGTAATAGCTAAAGAATTCCCACATCTGTATTGCAATAATATGGAATATTCCTTTTGGTTGTTTGATCGTATTCATCTGTTGCCTCGTGACTGCTGCATCGAATAAGCATCAATAAGTTACTTCGGTACTTATTCAGTAATATTGAGTAAACATACACAGCAACGATTAAAACACCAAGAAATTTGCGGCAAATCTCGTGCAACATAAGTTTTCAAAAATAGAGGTAAGAGCTCAAGAAGAAATCACGCGTAAAGACATGCTTTGTGCAGGTAGGCAAATCATTACTATTTATTTCATGAATGCTGTATGTAACTTTAAGATAAATATCTATTATTCTTCCCATAGACATACACAAGGATGTGTTCTTTCTTTGATAATAGGTAGAACATGAATTTTATTGATCTTACAGTTTTAGATAAAAGAATCCTGACCCAACTGCAAAAAAAAGGTATGAGTGCTAATGAAGGCATTCGACTTATTAGTTATGAAATATATTATTTAAATTATAAAGATAGAGCCATAGTAAGAAAGGCTACACGCTTAATTGGAGATGCTAAAAAGAGCACCATTATTACTGCTATCCAAATGAACAAGCGAAAAAATTATCTTATTGAATTATATGAAAATTATGACGAATGCGACCACGTGAGTTGTGACTATTTATTTAGTGTATAGGATTGATGTCAATGAGTATGACAAAGAGAGATATTGAAGAAGCAATTATTATCATTACTTCTATGAGAAAATCAGCAAAGAAAACAACGAATATTATTAATCCTGAGACTAAAAATCGAGTTAATCAAAAAATATACGAATTAGAGTTAAAAGAGATTAACCAAAATCATGATTACCTTTCGTTCAATTAAATAATAAGCACCTCATTGCAACCAAATTTAAGGTTATTCTTATCGTTATCACTAACTATAGACTAGCCCAGTAACCTTAAATACTAAGCTCATGCATTTTATCACGTATGAGCTTTTTTATACTCCACATACCTAAAGCATTCCACCACATGAAGACTGTAAATTTCTTTGAGTCTGTTGATGCTCTTTTTCTAATAAATGGATAAGCAATACAATAACGATTAAACCTGCGAACTATTTCCCATGACAGTTGATATTTAGAACGCATGTACTCATTATGATCATAAAGCTTATCCAAATCCTTTGCTAATTGCTTATCTATAAAAATAATATGTTTAAAACTTCCTAATGAGATTACAGGTAGTATGACGACAGCCATAAAAGACCAAGATATAAGGTATATTGCCACTATCCCTTTAATAAAAACCTCAGTTTTATCAATAAGATCTATCAAAATACATTCTCAAATTCACCTTCATAAAGTTCACTTTTAGCTAGATGATAAAAGATACCTAACGATTAAATATATTCCCCCTACAGAGCTTAAATTTAAACTAAAAACACACAGTGAATATGTGCTACCGAGAGTCATTCGAATATTTTTTCTCCATGTAATTATTTCAACATTTGATAATGAGCATAAAAACCTTAAGATAGGGTACATGAACCATATTAAAGGAAACATAGTGCCTATAAGCCAGTTGTGTGCCACATTCCTCATTGAATTAATAGCTCTTTCTCTAAATACAGGAGGTGCACAATCTGCTACTTTCTTTATTAATTCTTTTTTTACTTTTCTATTTTTAACAACCAAATAAATAGTCAAAAAAATAGTAATAAACATACCGATTGTTAACATCAATATATTTATTACATCTATCATCCAGATTATTTTATCAGTCATAAACTAGTCCCTCTGCAAAAGATCCTACCTTATTAGATATGTCTCCACCATAAACTCCCCAAACAAACCCTGCACCACCAACTAATAATACGGAAAGTCCTCCTGTAGCTGGTGATAGAATAAGCCCTATACCATACATTCCCATACCAGCATTTAGAGCGATCGAACTAACATTTTTAACGGTAGAGCGACCACATGCTTCACTCATTACATCATTATTTGTAATGCAGGTTTGAAACAAATCCTCTCCATTTCCATAAAGACCGAGCCCTGTAGCAACGACTCCACCAATCTTTAATCCCTTACTGAATTTCATCGATTGTTTATACAAAGACGTCATGTCTATTCCAGAAAGAGATTTAGAAAAATCTTTTGCTTTATATAATTGTCGCTTATCGATATTTAGGTACTTATTAATATTTCTTGCTTGAAACTCTTTAATATAAGCTGGCTTAGTCACCCCTGATAAAGCTCCTTTCATCTCTTCTTTAAAAATTCGGGAAGCTTTACGCCATGCTTTATAATCTGGATTAGATTTTAAATTAGCTTCTGAAATCCCTTTTGTTTTTTCTGCTATTTCTTTTGAATACTCAGCAAAATTTGTCATTTTGCTATTAAGGATCTTTCCCTGCTCTTGAGCACCATCTATCAATCCAGCACTTACCGCTAATAAGTGACTTAAATTTAAACTACTTGATTCCGGTGAATCAACAAATCCTTCTCGAGTATCTAAATTTGAAGCAGCAATAATCATTAATGCATTAGTTGTCGTTTCATGATGCTCAGAAAACCACTTTTTCTCATCACTGGATAGTGTTAAGAACTCTGTCATCAACTCATCTGTTTGTTCTATTGCGTATGCTTCATCTTGATGAGGCTCTTTCCAAGGCAGGGTTCCCTCGTGAGTTACAAAATTGTTAAAAACCCTTAAGTACCAAACAAAACTCTCTCTCGAAACTCAGTATTTAACGCGCATTTCAATTGTCTTCGTTTCAATGTCCCTTTCATCTCTACAAGCTTAATAAAATTCATACACATTTGACGAATTCGAGATAGGTTTTCTGATGCATGCTTGTAGATGATCCGGCTGTTATCTTCATTCATTACAGTGTCCAACCACCAGTGCATACTTTCTACGCCCCAATGGCCTCGGCATAATTGGCCAAATTCTTCTGCTTTCATTTCCTTAGAAGAAATGAAGTATCTAACGCCTAAACTTCCCGAAGGCTCTCCGTTTTTCTGTTGATAAGTCGTTGCTATACATAAACTTTTTAAGCCTTTCCATTTAGAGGCAAAATCTCCATATTTATCCGTAAATGGAACAACAATATAACTTCTTAAGGTCTTACGACCCCGTAGACAAATTTCTTCTTCCTCAAAAGAATCACTCGCATAATCGCATAATTGCCCTAACGAAAAGTGTTCAGTAAAAACCTTATGGAGACTTGGTTGATTGTCTTTTACTGACATTAAATAGTCCCCTTTACGTTCAACTATTAGCTCTGCAATTGCTCTCTGGCAACCCATTGCATCAACACTAATTACTCGACCTTTAACTCTGATTAATTTAAGCAACTCAGGGATAGTCTTTATTTCATTCGATTTCGAGCTCGTTTTTAGTTGACTTAAAACCAGACCAGTATCAACAGAATAAGCATTAACCATATGTGTTAGGCATTTCTTCTTACTATAATCATACGTGCCTTTTAAAGACTTCCCATCAATAGCTATATGATTGGTTTCTAACGACTTTTCATTTTGAATGTCGTTACACCATCGAGTAAAACAAAGAGAAAATTCATCTGGGTCAACCAATCCAACAATGCGAGCCGTTGTATCTTGACTTGGAATGCCTGATAAATATGGACTGAACTTTTTAAGCCATTCTAAGTTCTCTTCTCCAAAGGCTTCTATCTCATCCCAGGTTTTCATTCCACACAACATGGCTGTCACCACTTGGAACAAAACTTCGAAGAAATCGTAAGTGATTTTTCGTTTCTGACGGCTATCACTTAATATGTTAAAATGGTCTTTGAATTCGTCGTAATTCATCTTTTGAATCTCATTTAGTTATCTAAACAGTATAAGATCACGTCAGATCGCCAAATTCAACTTATTTTTAAATTTTTATCCCGAAAAATTAAGAAAATCCGCGTAAATAACATGCGGGAACCCTGCTTTCCAAGGAGATACGACTAATGGCATTCCTTCTACTATCTGATGAAAACTTCTTTTTAAGTGTGGATTTGACTTAATGAAATGCTCAATAACTTCAGGTTCAGCTGATAGATACGTTTCTTTTACAAAATCTTCAATTGTAATTTTTGAATCAGAAAAAACGATATAGGTATCGTCAACATCAAAGTTATTATCTAACTCCATCTTCGGCTTATCTAACTTAGGCGCGTGAATATATAACTTATCATTCAGCTCATTTGCACTGGCTACAACCTGGTTTGGACGCTTCACTACTGGTGGCTTATCTCCACCTTTTTCAATAATGCCTTGTATCTTGGCTTTGGTGTTATCAAGTAGAGTTTGGGTTTCATCAATAAGCTGTTTTCTTACACGTTTAACGGTATCAATATGCCCAAGTGTTACCTTTTCAACTTCGCTGTATCCTGCCAATGACGCATTGCCTTTTACGCATTCTAATCGTGATAGAAAACGCTCAAAAAAAGCATCTGCCACTTTATTGATGTGCAGTGCAGCTGCAGACCAGTCAAGGCTATCCCATGCTTTTTGTGGGTTACCACGACCAAAGTAACGTAAGTTTGCCCACAACTCACCGTAAGATGTTGAGCCATCTAACCAGATAAAAGAGTAAATCGCATCGGCATATACTGAAGTTGATATATTGGGAGAGGCTATACAAAGCAGTTGTGACACAAAATAACGGACGTCTTTTTGCTCCATCGGCTCTTTATCCATCACTTTTAATAATGAGGTCGCGAACTCTTGTGCATCCCAATAGGTAAACAGTTGCGGAGAAAGAGACTTAGCTTCTAATTCAATAATGGATTGCAGAGTCTCATTTGGGTAAGTTTGGCAGACTAAGATACCCCATTGATATTGCTCTGCTCGGCTATTGGGCTTTCGTAACCAAAACGGATACTGCGAGCCTGCTGCTAATGAAAAGAAAGCATCATCACTTAATTCACCATAGCGCTGATTAAAATCTACAGGTCCAGGACCCCAATTGAATTCATTTGGGCTTTCGTCATATTCCACTTCAAGACGCATATCTTCAGGTAATGGGGCAAGCGTGCATTTACCTCTGCCATCTAACTCACCAGAAGCAACGATATTGCCATCGCCATCTTTTACTTTAAATGGCGCATTGGCTAAGTTTTCACAATAGATATTAACGGAGTAAGTTTCTGGCTCTGGCGTGCCAATTTGAATTGGTGGGTTTTGAACTCCGCTACACAAGGTATTGCCTGAGTTCATGGTCATAGAATCAGATTGTCTTGCTACGCCTTGACCTTCTATTTTCACGGTAGGAGATGCACTGATGAAGGCTGCTTCTCCTTGAATGGTGCCAGAAGCAACACCTTTTTTATCACCACCTTCATCACCCGTACTTTTTGAAAATGTAGAGCCTTTAAGGGCAACAGAATTGCCGCCATCCATATCAACGGTTGTTGAGCCACCAGCTAAATCTGAGGATTTTGCACTATTGCCATAAGCAATATTAGAGGTAGATTTCCCTGTTGTAGTCGCACATACATCGGGAGAATCAGCATTTGCTTCTCCTCCAGAACCTTGATGAACTACACTTAATCCATTTGCACCTATTGTTGCCGCCAAAATATCACCATTGTTATCACATTCAATAGTGCAATTGTACCATTTAATAATGGCGATTATTAACATGACAAAATATTGGTTTTACTAGGTAAAGTAACTGAATGGTAAGTTATGGATTAGAGATCACTATAATTAATATATCAAACAAACTAAGTCCCCCCTCTCTGCATCAATTATATGCCCACTTCTTAATATAGATTAAAGTTTTGCTCTTTTCTTAGCGCTACTATTGCCGCCCTTTTATCCCAATGACATCATAGAACACTGAGAGGATTGCACTTGAGCACTTTGTTTACACAAACCCAGATTGGCAACATGACACTAAAGAACCGCTTTGTTCGAAGTGCAACGTGGGAAAATATGGCGACTGAAGATGGCCATATGACCGATAAGCTATACGATATCTACGAAGAGCTGGCAAAAGGTGACGTTGGCTTAATAGTGACAGGTTATGCAAATATCGTTAAGGAAGAAAAACCTAACGCTGGCATGATGGGTATGTACAACGACTCTTTTATTGCTGAATACCAAAAGCTGACTGAGTTAGTGCACAAGTATGATTCTAAGATTGCGATGCAACTGGCGTATGGTGGCACTAAGACCACGTATAACGTCGGCGAGCGTGTGATCTTTGCACCAAGTGACGTATGCGAAAGAGGCACGCAAACTCTTGGTAAAGCGATGACTAAAGATGAGATTGATTACATTGTTGATGCCTTTGCTCAAGCAAGCCGACGGGCACAAGAGTCAGGTTTTGATGGCGTTGAAATTCACGCAGCACACACCTATTTAATCAATCAGTTCTTGAGCCCATATTATAACCGTCGTGAAGATGAATACGGCGGTAGCTTAGAGAACCGCATGAGATTCTTAATTGAAATTTATGCTAAGATCAGAAAATTAGTGGGTAATGATTTCCCTATCTTAGTTAAGCTAACGGCAACAGAGTTTTTTGATGGTGGCTTAACGTTTGATGACACTCGTCTTATCTGTAAAAAACTGGAAGAAATTGGGGTCGATGCGATCATTGTTTCAGGCAACATTCACGGTAATGCGAGCACCATGATTGGTGAATCGTTCGATGGTTATACGCTGCAAGATGAAGGCTATTTTCGTGAGTATGGGGCGGTTATCAGTGACGATATTTCTATCCCTGTTATTACGGTGGGTGGTCTTAACGATATTTGTGCGATTGAAGCCATTGCTGAGAACACCAATATTCAATATTTTGCTTTATCACGCCCTTTACTTGCTGAACCTCAGTTAATTAAGCGCTGGAAAGAAGGCAGCAGAGCAGAAGTAGATTGTGAGCGTTGCTCTAAGTGTCGCACTAAACGTGGTAATTTCTGTGTGGTGTATAAGAAAAGAAAGCCTAAAAAATCACAAGATTAATAAATAGATAGATAGCAATAAGGGTTAGCGCAACGGCTAACCCT
Source organism: Aliivibrio thorii (assembly GCF_057368585.1). Classification (NCBI taxonomy): domain Bacteria; kingdom Pseudomonadati; phylum Pseudomonadota; class Gammaproteobacteria; order Vibrionales; family Vibrionaceae; genus Aliivibrio; species Aliivibrio thorii. Next base: position 363,149 of record NZ_CM170655.1, read on the forward strand.
TAGTCTTTTTTCTACGGTTACTTATTCATATTCAGCAGAATATGTTTCTTCGTATGTATGTGAATAAAGCTCAAATAAATTACCAAATGGGTCTTCTAAATATACCATTTGAGATAGGTTATTATCGTCTTCTGGATGGTAACGCATAATATCCATACGCACCTTTCCGCCAAACTGTTCTGTACGTTCAATCACACCATGAAAATCATCGGTTTGAAGACAGAAATGGAAGATACCAATGCGAGAGAAATCAACCTCGTGACGTTCTTGACGCTCTTTCATTTCAAATAATTCAAAGCCAATGCCGTCACTAGATAATAGGTGTGCAATATTAAAGCCTTTGAAACCTTCACCAAAAACAGCCACACACATTCTACCAATCGCCGTTTTGCGTTCTTCTTCAACTTTAGTATTTCCCATCACAACACTAAGGCCAAGTGCTTTAGTATAAAACTCAACCGCTTTATCCATATTGCCAACCATGATACCAACGTGATTCATTTTCATAATGCGCTCCAAATTCAAATAATATATTCAATGTTCGTTTCGATGGGATAAGTATATGGATAAGTGCGGATTACAACAAATTATCAATAATTATAAAAACAATAACAAAACGTTATTGTAAATCAGGTCGCGTCTTCTAAGTAAAAATGTGAATTAAAGCAGAATTTATCTCAGCAACCTTAAACTGATTAAATAACAGTAGAAACTTTTAATTCGTACTCAAATTAAATTATCAGATTCAGAATACCATCCAATTATTCACAAAATAATGAACTCATTACCTTACGTTTACAAAAAATATAACACCCAGTTATCACTTGAGATCCAACTCTACATAAATACAATCAAAAACAATAATTTAAGTCAACATTCTCTATTTTTATTTTTATTGAAAATACCGTAAAAAACAAAGGCCCATACCATTTACCGTATGAGTACTCTTGATAAACACGCAAGATTTAATTATAGTACTAATGATTTTTCAATCAAAGGAATTAAAAAATGAATCCCATACTGGAAGTTAAGGGACTGTACAAAGTGTTTGGAGAGGACACTGATCGCGCATTTTCAATGATTAATGAAGGCGCAAACAAAGACGATGTTTTTGAAAAAACAGGATTAACCATTGGTGTTAATGACGTCTCTCTTAGTATTCAAGAAGGCGAAATCTTCGTCATTATGGGCCTATCTGGCTCAGGTAAATCCACTTTAGTTCGCCTCCTCAATCGACTTATCGAACCAACGAAAGGCAATGTTTTCCTTAGAGGTAAAGACATTGCACACATCTCTGAAGATGAACTTCGTCAAGTCCGCCGCAATAACATCTCAATGGTTTTCCAAAACTTCGCCCTAATGCCACACATGACTGTCGTTGAAAACGCAGCCTTTGGTTTGGAGCTCGCAGGTGTCAATATTGAAAAACGTAAACAATGTGCATTAAGTGCATTGGAAAGAGTTGGGCTTGATGTTTACGCTGAATCTTATCCTGATGAGTTATCTGGTGGTATGAAACAACGTGTTGGTTTAGCACGAGCACTGGCTTGTGACCCTGATATTCTCTTAATGGACGAAGCATTCTCTGCGCTTGATCCCCTGATCAGAACAGAAATGCAAGATGAACTTATTCGTCTTCAAAATGATGATAAACGTACTATTGTCTTTATCTCTCATGATTTAGATGAAGCAATGCGTATTGGAGATAGAATTGCCATCATGCAAAATGGTGAAGTGGTTCAAGTTGGAACCCCCGACGATATCCTTAATAATCCTGCGAATGATTATGTAGAAGCCTTTTTCCGCGGCGTTAATGTCGCTAATGTTTTAACGGCAAAAGACATTGCTCGTAAAAAACCAGCGGCTATGTTTAAAAAATCAGAGCATGATGGTCCCGCTTCTGCTCTACAGTATTTAATGGATAACGATAGAGAATACGGCATTGTCGTAGATAAAAGCAGTCTCTACTCTGGCATTGTTTCGGTCGACTCTTTGCGTGAAGCTCATAATGATAACCGCTCTCTTATCAGTGCACAGTTACCTGAAGGTTTAACGCTTAAACCAAACCAACCTATTAATGATATTTTAGGTGTTGTTGCAGATGTGCCTTATTCAGTTCCGGTTGTTGACGAAAATGGCAATTATTTTGGTGTTGTGACGAAATCACGACTACTTCAGACGTTAGATAAGGGGTAGAACGATGCCATCAGATCAAACAAATAATGACCCATGGTCACAAACTACAACTGCGCCAAGTGCTGATCCTTGGGGTCAAACTGGCGACACTTCAGCTTCTGCTGATTGGCTAAATAGCGAAGTTGTTGAGACAAAACCTTTTGATATTTTAAACCCATTTGAAGAAGCTGTTCTACCCGTAGATACCTGGGTTGAATCAGGCCTAAATTGGTTAGTTGAACATGGACGCCCGTTATTCCAAGCAATTCGTGTCCCTATCGATTTTATCTTGAGCTCCTTTGAAACCACGTTAGTTTCTACGCCTGCCCCTTTCATGCTACTTATTTTATTTTTATTAGCGTGGCAGTTTTCTAACTTTAAACTTGGCGTGTCAACGGCTGTATCATTACTCGTTATCGGGCTCATTGGTGCATGGTCTCAAGCAATGACAACTCTTGCTTTGGTTATGACTTCGGTCTTTTTCTGTCTGCTTATCGGCCTACCCATGGGTATTTGGCTGGCAAGAAGTAAAACAGCAGCGAAATTTATTCGGCCAATACTCGACGCAATGCAAACAACCCCTGCTTTTGTTTACTTAGTTCCAATTGTTATGTTGTTTGGTATTGGTAATGTTCCAGGTGTTGTTGTAACCATTATTTTTGCACTTCCACCTGTTGTCCGTTTAACCATTCTTGGTATTCAACAAGTACCTGAAGAGTTAATCGAAGCGGGCCATTCATTTGGTGCGAATAAAAAACAGATGCTGTATCGAATTCAACTCCCTCTTGCCCTACCAACGATTATGGCCGGAGTTAACCAAACCCTAATGCTATCGCTATCAATGGTGGTTATTGCTTCAATGATTGCTGTAGGTGGTTTAGGTCAAATGGTGTTACGAGGGATAGGTCGTTTAGATATGGGACTTGCTGCTGTCGGTGGTTTAGGCATTGTTATCCTTGCTATTTTGCTTGACCGAATTACTCAAGTGCTCGGTGTAAACGCGGGTAACACGAAACTACGTTGGTACCACATGGGACCCGTTTCTATCCTACTACGCATTTTTGCTCAAAAGAAAGAACAAGAACCAGAACCAGAACTAAAACTTAAGGAGAAATAAGAATGATTAATTCATGGAAGAAAGCCCTAACGGTAAGTATCGTTTCAACATTCGCTTTATCAACAAACGTTTGGGCTGAGAAACTTCCTGGCGAAGGCGTCACCGTTCAAGCGCTTCAATCTACTGTTGCTGAAGAAACATTTCAAACCTCTATTGTAAACCGCGCACTTGAAGAGCTTGGTTATGATGTTTTGCCAACAAAAGAAGTGGATTATAACGTTGCTTATACTTCAATAGCGAAAGGCGACGCGACTTTCTTGGCTGTAGGTTGGTTCCCTCTTCATGCTGACAAATACAAAATGTCTGGTGGTGATGATAGTTTCTTCCGTCAAGGCCAGTACGTTAGTGGCGCCGCTCAAGGTTACTTAATCGATAAGAAAACCGCAGAAAAATACAACATTACCAATATTGGTCAATTAAAAGATCCTAAAATTGCTAAGTTATTTGATGCTAATGGTGATGGTAAAGCAGACCTAACTGGCTGTAACCCTGGTTGGGGTTGTGAAATGGTTATTGAACACCAAATCTCTGCATTTAAACTTGAAGATACGGTAACTCATAACCAAGGTAATTATGCTGCGATTATTGCCGATACCATTTCTCGTTATAAAAATGGTGAACCAATTCTTTATTATACTTGGACGCCTTACTGGGTAAGTGGTGTTCTTGTTCCTAACAAAGACGTTACGTGGCTAGAAGTTCCTTTTTCTTCACTACCGGGCGATCGTAAAGATGTTGATACCACTTTATCTAACGGTAAGAACTACGGTTTTGAGATGAACTCTATGCGTATTATTGCAAATAAAGAGTTTGCAGCACAAAACCCATCAGCAGCAAAACTATTTGAAATCATTAAATTGAATATCAATGACGTGAGTGCTCAAAATATGATGATGAGTAAAGGTAAAAACAGTACTGCAGATATCGAATCACACGTAACTGGTTGGATAAAAGCAAACCGCACTCAATTTGATGCTTGGATTGCGGAAGCGAAAAAAGCCGCACTGTAGTTTGTCTACCCTAATGCAGCTTTCACTCATTATTTTTGAATAATACAAAGGCCAATAGCATAAGCTACTGGCCTTTTTTATATCAGTATTTTTTAGGCTAATCGATTATGGTATTTTTTTTCCATAGTCATTGGATAAATACGCTCTGTTTCTCTTGCTTCGTTTTATTTATATTACTTCCATCAACAACGCGTTAGACGGATGTTCTGTCTTGTGCTCTTGTTCATCTCATTTTAGGAAGTAGATATGACTCATCCAATTATTGCCGATTTAAACTCTCGTTACACAGCTAAAAAATACGATGCAACTAAACGCATCTCTGCAGAAGATATGGATGTGATTAAAGAAGCTATCCGTTTATCAGCGTCTTCAATTAACTCTCAACCTTGGAAATTCATCGTTCTTGAAAGTGATGAAGCTAAAGAGCGTTTCCACGGTACATTCGCGAACATGTTCCAGTTTAATCAACCACACGCAAAAGAAGCATCACATACGATTTTATTTGCACACAACCCTAAGTTTGATAAAAATCAATACAGAAAAGTAGTTGATGCTGAAGTAAGTTCAGGCCACCTTCCTGCTGAGCGTTACAACGATATGCTTGATGGCGCGTACGGTTTTGTTGAATTAAATACAGATGAAACAGGCTTTAACGGTAACTGGACTAAAGCACAATCTTACATTGCTTTAGGTAACACATTACACACACTTGCTCGTATGGGTATTGCATCTACGTCTATGGAAGGTGTTGATGCACAGCTAATTGGCGAAACATTTAAAGATGAGCTTGATGGTTATGTTTGTGACTTCGCTCTTGCACTGGGTTACCACAAAGAAGTTGAAGATTATAACCACGGTCTTCCAAAAGCACGTCTACCAATGGAAGATGTAATCACCGTTCTATAATATACAGAACAACCCTATGAGCTAATCATAGAAATGAAGGTCAGACAGATGTCTGGCCTTTTTTATATTTATCGCAATAAATCATAACAAAACGCTATTAAATTAATAATAAATCATAATTTATGCTGGTCGCTACAATACAGAGAAAGCAGGACAAGCATTAATTAGTGGCATTACTGATATGGTTGGCTTTGGTCGCCCATTTATTGCAAACCCTGATTTACCAAATCGTATCAAAAACGACTATCCATTAGCAAACCATGAGCCAAGCACCTTGTTTGGTGGTGCTGAAAAAGGCCTACTTGATTACCCTGAATATCAAGCAATCTAAGTAAGCCCATCTTATTGAGATAATCATAACCCTGCTCTTTTGAGTAGGGTTATTTTTTTATTACGTTCTTATTCATTTGGTACATAGCGTCAAAGTTTGGAATGTGTTGCTCCCAACGTGGTGACTCACCTATATACGCTTGAACGGCGGCAATAAACTCTCTAACTAAAGCCGTTTGTTGTCTGTGTGGATAGAGAGCATAAACAGCCAATCCTTGATTACAAATAGCGTAGTTTGTTAATAATGGCGTTAATTGCATGTCTTCTATTGAACGAGCCAAGTTAGATGATGCTATCGTAGCGTAACCTAACCCATCTTGAACTGCTGCAAGCAAAGTGCTTACATCATTCACCTTGTAATTTCCTTTCATTTTATAATTATTAAACACACTTGAATCTGGTGTTTCACTGCACCTAACAACATCAACGGTTAATGAGCCATTACTGTAAATAACCGAAGGCAAGCTGACTAATTCTTCTGGCGTTTTAGGCTCGCCATAGTGCGCAATAAAATCATGGGAAGCTAATACAACAGCGCGAATATCTGCAATTTTTTTCGCGATTAAACTTGAGTCATCTAATCGACCCAACCTAAAAGCAACATCGAAGTGATCCGAAATAATATCAGAACGTTTATCATCCATTAAAAGAACGATCTCAACTTCAGGATAGCGCTTCATGAATTGGCTTATCACTGGTTGCAGATAGTGTTGCCCGATATGCAATGGCGCAGTAATTCGGATACGTCCTTTTGGCTCTGCATGATAAGAATCAGCAATGGTTTGCACGTGCCCAATGGTACTCACTAAATTATGCGCTTGCTCTAAGATCTCTTCACCTACTGGCGTTAAAGAGAAAGAGCGAGTAGAGCGATTAAGCAACTGCACTCCAAGCTCTGTTTCTAACTTTTTAATCTGCTTAGATAACGATGAATTATCCATATCATGCAATGCTGCAGCTTTAGTAAATGAGCCTTGTTGTACAACATCAATAAAAAGTGAAAGCTGATTAACCAGAGACATGACGGATCCTTTGTTTAAATAGAGAGGCATTAACTAATGACATTATAAATCATTAACTAAAGCCTATTATACTGGTCTAAATGTAAGATGGTATCAACGCATTAGCAGATAAATGACATTTATAGCTGCCTTCTATTCTACTTACCAAGGACTTTTGATAAATGCATTCTGCCAATTGATGACTGGCAAGCATTGAGGATAGAAGCTCTCTCACTTGTTTGTTTCTTTGCGATTTCATTATCTAATACATCTAGTCTATGCAGTTGCTGAAATAGTACTAGACACTGCAGATCGTTTTCTAAATAGCTGCGATAGCCATTGGCTTGTCGCTTTGCTGAAATCAGGCCTAACTCCTCGTAATACAACAAGGTTGAACGGCTTAATCCCACGTGCTGCGCTAACTCAAAAATACGATACATAAACTCTTTTCCTCTTAGCTGATAACAAACACTATAAACTATGAAGCTTTAGACAGGTCAAGCGTTCACTCTTTTTAATACAAAAATAGAGCTATTTATGCTTCAATCTCTTCATGCTTTTAAATCAGAGACAATCATGACTATTGAAAAGTTTGAATCCATTTATCAACGAGCGGCGCAGCGTAAAGGTGGGGAAGCACAACTAGAGCTGATGCTACATAAGCCATTATCACCAGAAGAATTAACCGCGATTCCGGATGATCGTTGGCTAGCAGTATTTACAGAAAAGGTTTTTCAGTGTGGTATTTCATGGAATGTAGTTCGTAAAAAATGGCCGGAGTTTGAAGAGGTTTTCTTTCAATTTCGTATTCAGCCTCTATTACTTCAACCTGATGAAACATGGGAAGAGAAAGCGAAAGATCCGCGTATTATCCGCCATCTAACTAAAGTAATGACTATCCCAGCCAATGCCTTGATGATAAATATGGCAAGCCTTAAATATGGTTCTTTTGGCCAGATGATAGCAAATTGGCCTAGTGACGATATTACGGGGTTATGGGCATATCTTAAAAAACACGGAAAACGCTTAGGTGGTAATACGGGGGCTTATGCATTACGCCAAATGGGGGTCGATACCTTTATTCTTTCTTCTGATGTTGAATGGTATTTACGTCATTGCGATATTATTGATAGTGGCCGAGATACAAAACGAGCACTTCAAGCAACAACTCAGGCATTTAATCACTGGAAAGCAGAGTCAGGGCGATCTTTGTCTGAAATTAGCCAAATAATTGCTTATAGTTGTGGGGATAACCGAATTCTTTAATAAAAAATACAACAACCAATGAAGTTAGCAGAGCAAGCAGAAGAAATGAAAGAGCAAGTTTCACAATTTAAAACAAACTAATCCTTTCTGTATAACTAAAAAAGCACCTTACTAAAAGGTGCTTTTACATAAATAAAAAGGCAAATTATTCCTTTTTATTGATTTCAAGTAATATGCCAACAGCAAGCACAGCTAAAACGATAGTCACTGCGTAGCTCATCCAAATAACCAACTCTGTTAGTGGACTTAACCCTTCCGATATCAACATAACTCCTCCTTGAGCAAATTTCTTTTCGGTCACTCATTTTAAACATAACAATATTTATATAATGTGACTACGGCCAAAATCATGATCAATTTACACATAAAATTACGACGAAAAACCAAATATTATTATCACTATTTGTAACAATTACATATAAATGCTGTTTACGTCTAAATGAGCCTGACGAGCCCAAATATTGGTTTGATTAAACATAAATAGATCCCATACTGGTTCTACAAATAATAAGAATGATAGAGGATATATGGATAAGTTAGTTTGCCCATGCTGCCGTCAACATCAAGAGTGGTTTTATAGCGAAACAAGCTGTATTTGGTACTGTATTTGTGGACACGTCATTTTTATTGCATAAAAAAAACTAAGCAAAATCAGTATTTTCTAACTACTATTATATTTCATAGTTCTTAAATTAAGGAATAATATGAAATGGATTTCAATATGTAGCTTTTTTTTGTTCTTATGCTCATTTGGCTCTTCTGCGACTTCGCTTCAAATTGCTTTTTTAGGCTACAGTAACCACTATGTTGACCGAAACTATGATTATAATGAAGACCATAAACTGATTGGCTTTAGCATTAATAATGGCTTTAGTGCTGCACATTTTGTCAACTCTTATAATAACAACTCCACACTTGTTGGGTGGAACTTTAGAATGGATGATGACCTTAAAGTACAAAAGCTGTCATTTCGTTTAGGAGCGATGGTTGGTGTAGTTACAGGTTATGAACAAGAGCAAATAATTACTTATATTAATGAAGATATTAGCTTATATTTAATCCCTCAGCTTACTCTTTCTTATCCTGTAACAGACACAATTTCGATCTCTCTCGTTAATGGCATTGTGCCTGACTCAAAGGGGGTGATTTCTATGCATCATCTTCAGTTATCATTCGACGATCTATTTTGATGTTTTAGCTTGTAGAATAATGCAGCTCCCACCCCATTCAATTACATTTAAGCTTGAGGTAATTTAAGACATTAGTAGGTAAATTTCATCCCTGTTACTTTGAACTTGTCTTAGTAAACATCATTTTATAAAGAGATTGGAAAAACACAGCAAAACCATAGCTAGCATCTGCTTTACCATATTCATCAACAGCATAAATAAAGTTTGATTTGAATTTTTCAACCGCTTTTTCTGCAGTATCGGCATAAATAACATCATCTTCCACTTCAAAACCTTGTTCTAATATCTCAGTCTTCTCTCGCAGAAATGTGCTTGAACTCATATCAAGAAAAGTATATTGCTTGCGTTCGCTATTAGGGATACAAAAAAATTGATACTTAGCCATGTTACTTTCCTCTATTTAAATATAACACCTCAAAAGTCATTTAAATTTGACTTGATAAAAATAATAAATCAAATATTTCACTCAGAGTCAATCATATTCAAAGCTATTCCCGTATCAAAAAACACTTTGTATATAGCCTGACTTGTTTTTTCATCAAAAGTTTGATTTAAGTCCGAAAAACTCAAATAACCATTGTTAAATATAAATTTAATTGTTGGTAATAACTCAAGAGGTAAACTCAGCTTTGCCGGTAAAAATGATATTGATTCAATTTCTACATGTCTAGGGATTACGGTAGGTAAAGTAAGCTCGATCATATCCTCAAAAACTTCATACCCCCAAGTACATTTATTAAAATAAAGAGTGTTATATTGAAATTCATTATCAGAAGAAGATTTTGGTACTAATTTTTGAAATGAAAATATCGTTCTATATATATCATCAAGTGATAGCGATGTATTGACTGGAGGTAAATCTACAAATTTACGTTCTAGTTCATGAGGACTATCAATTGCTTTTAATAAAGGATATTCATCATAACCACTTAGATTATCAGAGCACTTCTGCAATAAAATATCTTTAATTGTTTTATATCTTAATATCACTGTAATGTGAACTGATACATCACTGGTTGTATATACGTCATGAGCAAATCCTTTTGGTATTGTAAATAAATCACCACAAGATATTTCACCTGTAAACTCATCATGTTTATCGGTGTCATTACTAACAACATAACCAGTGCTAGGATAAATAATATCTTCAGGCCTTCTAAATATACGCCAATACTTTGATCCTAATATTTGCATATTAAGTAAATGATGATAGTCATAATGTAGTGGACTTTTTTTGCTATTCCTAACAGAAATAAAAGCTTTAAGAGATACATTACACATACAGGTATTTGATATATCACTAGCTAAGTGAGAAAAAAAACCATCTACTGTTTCTAAATCATTAATAATATAGGAAACACCATTCTTCTTACATTGAAAAAGCACATCATCATATGAACCTTGAGAGATATATTCACCAGTGCAGCCACCAGCTAAACGATACTCTAATTGACCATGCCCATTAGCCATTGCAATCTTTAATTCTTTAAGTGCTGTAGATTTAAACTGAAATCCCAATGTATTTTCAATATTTACAACATCTTCTAAGCACAATAAGGCTGCTGACTTCCATTTACTTTTATTGTAAAATTTCATTACTTCTCCCAACACACAATACCTGTATCAGCACAAACCTCGTAGAGAGGATTGTCGCAATTTATCAAAGCTCTAAAATCATCCACAGCCTTCTTACAACCTTCAAGATTGTAATCATCGATAATTACATAGCCACCTTTAGTAACTAATTGATAAAGATGAAGTAAAGTATCTCTTGTTGCCTCATACCAATCAACATCGATTCTAAGAACTGCTATATTGTTTTCATATTCATCAAAACAATCTGGAATCCACCCTTTAACCAATAAAGGGATATCATCAAGCCCATATTTCTTAAAATTATTTACTACCGAATCTAAATCATATTTACAATCAAACATATATTCATCAAAAACGTTAGAGTAATGATGCCAAACTTCATTATCAAAAAGCGAATCGTGACTACATGGTTTATCTAGCCCCTCAAAACAATCAAAAATATAGAGTTGACGCGACCTGTCATATTCAGCTATCACACCCGCCATTAAAATTCCAATACCTCCTTTAAGCGTACCTACTTCTACAAAATCACCCTCGACCTCTTTATGTAATACGGATAAACAACAATCAATAACATTTTTAATACCAAGCTTATTTACATAAGTATGAACAGGCCTATCTTTTCTGGCATAGGAAATTATTTTGGCGAAATGTGTAGGATCACTAAGACTAGGATATGTTTCAAGGACTAAAGGACAACGCCTCTTTAAATCATTAATTACTGTTCTACATTTATTTACTTCATTGCTAGTAATTTCAGTTTTGTCCGGTTCATGATATATTTCGTTTCTGATCACTTTAGAAAGTAATTCAATATAATTAGACATTTTATCCCCTAACATAGTAAACTTTGATATTCAAATATGTAAATATAATAAAACCTATAATTCCTGCAATTAGAAGTAAATATGAAGGAGGTAAAAACTCACTAATTACAGCTCCTAATATTGGACCAAAAATCATCGATACATTTTGAATAGACTGTAACTTTGCGCTTAATTTAATCGCAAGCGTCGAATTCTCATCAAATATATGCCTATTAAATAATACAGGAATACTAGCGCTAAAAATACCTATAACGAAAAAGGTAATATATATTAAAAAATCAAGCTTTACTGAATTAAATACTAAAAAAAGCATTAGAAAACCTAAAAACACTCCAATCCCAGAATAATAAATAAATTTTAAATCCTTTAGTTTTGATTTTGTATATAGAGAGAAATATCCAAACAAAGCATTACCTATTGCTGAAGAAGTAATTGACAAACTAAACATATACTTGGATAAACCTTCGTTTGAAAAAATTAAAGGTAAAAGGTTGTTACACATAAATACTAGTGTAAAATATATAAAAGCAGGATAATACAATACCATCCTCCAATGTATAAGACTATTTAAGCTTCTCTCTGGCATTATCTTAACAGAAGCATCTGATTTTTTTTTTATACTTTTACTTCTTCCTAAAAACAAAGAGAAATATATAGAAAATATAGTTATAACTGAAGTGATTGCAAAGGCCGTTTTTTCATTATAAAGACTAACAATAACACCACCTAGAAATGGAACTGCCATCTTAGAATAGGTATTAATTATACTCAAATACGATGAATACATTTTTCTTACGCTTTCAACTTGTTGACTACAATAAAAACTTACTACTGGTATGTATATTCCAGAAAAGGCAGATCTTAAAGCAACAATGATTAGAAATAAATTAATATTATCAATAAAAACCAAAGATACCGTAAGAACTGCTCTTATAAAAAAAGAGGTAGGGAGCGACCAATTCCTATAGTTACTCTCTAACAGCTTTGTATAAAATTTCCCTAAAAAAACCTGCGGTAAAAGCATCGCGACGCTAGCTAAAGACACAATCAAAGGAGAGCTATCAACTCGATATGCTGAATATGTTAATATAGAAATAAAATCCAACCAATTAGCTAAACTAATTAAAGAAATCGTTACTATAAACTTTATTTTATTCGGCATTATCAACACTTATCAATCCATGTTTTACTAATTCTTTCACAAGAGCAATCTTGGATTTAATATCAAATGGTCCTTTTAAATCAAGTATTTCTTTATATTCACACACACTAATAAACTTAAGTTCCTCAGCGACTAAACTTGGAAGTGTCAAATATGGAGGAAGCCCAACCAGTTGATTTTTTTCTGGTACGATTATCGATGGGATAAAAAGCTTTATACTCTCTTCACTATCGGTAACTATTTTGGGTACCTGATGATTCGCCCACCTAATTTTTGTGTTTTCTGTAATCTTATTGATGGCTAATCCACTAGCCATCAAGCTATTATCAATTTGCGCTCGACCCGCCATTAATGATGATAAATATGCACTTGTAGTTATATCAATACTTTCAGTAATGAGTGAATTAAGATCTATAGTATTTAATGCTGATACTGCTGTTTCTGAACATAAATCTTGACCTAAAACACGATTCCTTAATAAAGGTTCACTTATTGCTAAATAATCTAGAGAATACTTTAATATATCCAAAACTGTTGTTGCAAAAAAGCCAATACTAATATGTATAGAATGCTCATCTTTTGACTCTGCGCAATGAGGGTGACCCGATGGAATATAGAGGACATCACCGGGACTCAATAAAAGCTCTCTAGTTGGCTCACCTACCTCTTCTTGAGTTATAGTCCTAGCCATTGGTTTTCCAGGATTAAATTCACACTCATCCCATAGATACCACTTTTTAGTGCCTTCGATTTGGATAATAAATACATCCGAAGTATCAAAATGTACATTTAATCCTTTTCTATTTGGAGAAGTCCAAAAGATTTTAGCCCAAGAAATACCACCAAAATGTTCAACTAACTCACGACACAATGGGGCAATTGATGCCTCTCGCCTTTCCAGTTGTTCTATTTTAAGGCTAGCACCTTCAGACATTTTTTCTTTCAAAAAAGAAAATTGTGATTTAGTAAAAAAGTCTATATTTGCATGAGGATATGAATCACTTTCATCTCCATATACCATTACAAATTTATGTAAAAAACCTTCGAGTGTAATTAAATAATTTTCTATCTCTTGAGAACTAAAATAATGATGTAAATTTGATGATAGCGGAAAATACTCACTTTTAATCCCAAAAGATTTATTTAAGAAAAGTTCATTCTTGTATATTTCTTTAAACCATTCATTCATATTAAATGTCCAATTAATTATATAAAAAGAGGGGTCTCCCCCTCTAAGATCTAATTTTATATACAACTAGAACATAACTAATTGAGCTCGTTGCGCAATAGCTGAAGCTTCTACATATTTAATTTTCGATAAATCTAATTTCATATTTATATATCCTTAAAATTAAATCCAACATTATTATTGGAGAAGCAAATGTACCAACAATACAAATTAAAATGCAACATCTTTAACACTTAATTTATAAAAACATGAAGCATATTATTTACATATCTGTTATTAAACATGGTAAAAGCTAAGTCCCAAAAGGCTTCTTAATTAAAATTAATGCTTTCAATCCTTTTGAAATAAAACTGCATTTAATTGTCATATAAATATACAAATAGACTTATTTGAACACATACAAAAAAACCCCATTAAATATCTTCATTTAATGAGGCATAATTATATTGTGATTTTTATATTAATTTATGGAGTAACTACGCCAAACCATAAATTAAACTGGTCAAAGACTGACATCAGCTGTTGGAACTTAGCTTGATCTGAAACTGTAAATTCTCCTGATTTCATTTCATCTTTCAATGTCGCTTTTTTCGTCATCATATTTTCAAACGCTTGACGTGATAACGTAATGTTCAAATCCGCATTATCAAATTGAGTACCTGTGTATGATTTCAATACTGAATTACTTAAATCCATTGAGTATTTACCATCGCCTTTCACATCGATATTCACTTTTAAGTTCATGCCTTTTGCTATATCGGGCTTCACTGTCACACCTAAATATTTCATGAACTGATTAAACGGCATATTCACGGCTATCGCAGCTGTATTTGGCGTTGCAACTGGTTTAATACCATTACGCAATTCTTTAGCGCCACCCAAATAGTAGTTTCTCCAAGGACCAGACTCTGATTGGTAGCCTAATTGCTCCATTGCATCCGCTTCTAAGTAACGTGCATCCATGTTTTTAGGATTAGCAAAGGTGACATTATTTAACAACGTCACAGCCCAGCGGTATTCCCCTTTCTTAATCGCAGCCTCTGCAATCTCAACAACTTTTTTCTCTCCACCCATTGCTTCAACGTATTTTGTGCCCTCTTCCGTTGGCGTTAATGGGTTTAAGTTTGCTGGATTACCATCCCACCATGCGCCAAAGTAGTAATCATACGTTGCACGTGCATTATGAGAAACAGTGCCATAGTAACCACGGTTGTACCACTCTTTACCTAATGAGTCTGGTAGCTTAATTTCAGCTGAGATCTCATTTGGTGTATAACCTTTATTTGCTAAACGTAACGTTTGGTCATGCACAAATTTGTACATATCTCGAGTTTTCGCTAGCTGACCTTTAATTTTCTCTTGTCCCCATGTTGGCCAATGGTGAGAGGCAATCATTGTGTCTGCTTTGTCGCCATAAGTGTGCAGAGCTTGATCGACATAAGCTGCCCATGAAGAGGCATCACGAGTTTTAGCACCACGTAATGTCGAAATATTATGAATGGTATGCGTCATTACTTCTGCTGCCATCATTGTTTTATATTGTGGGAAGTAGAACATAAACTCAGAAGGTGCTTCTGATTCTTGAGCCATCATCACTTCTAAATCAACACCGTCAATCGTCATTTCTTGACCAGTGTGCTCTGCAATTTCGGTTGGTTTAACAATACCAGGAGAGCCTGTTGATGTTGTTTTTCCTAAGCCACCATCAACCATTCCTTTATTATTTGCATCAAGAAGGTTGCCATACATGTAAGACGAACGACGTGACATTGTTGTTCCGGCCATTAGGTTTTCAGCAATTGAATGCGTAAAAAACCCTTCAGGAGCCGCAATCACAACATCGCCATTATCAATGTCTTTTTGTGTGGTAACACCTAAAATCCCACCAAAATGGTCTACGTGTGAGTGAGTAAAAATAACGCCAGTAACAGGTAGATCTTCCACATTATCACGAAGTAGTTTTAAACCTGCCGCAGCCGTTTCTGGAGAAATTAGTGGGTCAATAACAATCCAGCCATCATCACCACGAATGAATGACATAACTGACAAGTCAAAACCACGAACTTGATATACGCCATCTTTAACTTTAAATAACCCATTAATGTTATTTAGTTTGGCTTGGCGAAGTAAAGAAGGGTTTATCGTTTGAGTATTTTCATCTTGGTTGATGAAATTAAACTTTGAGAAATCCCAAACGACATTTCCTTTTGCATCTTTAATAGTTGTTTCTGGCCACGTAGCAATAAAGCCACGCGAAGCATCTGCAAAGTCAGATTTATTGTCAAAATTCAAATATTGTTTTAATTGGTCGTTCTTTTGAATAGTGAATGTTGTGGCTTCTTTTGGCTGGCTAGTTGTCGGTGCGGCAAACACAAACGCAGGCGCTAAGGTAGCAATAACAGCAAGTGATACTATGGATTTTTTAAATGACATAATTTCTCTCTAAATAAATGCGAGCAATCTATTTTGCCCGTCGATTTATAAATATTAAGAGTTACCAATTAAACAATCGATAGTGCCATACTTAAAAGTGGATTTACACTTACTTAATCCACCATGCGGATTTACTCCATTAATTCATAAATACAAACTGGTTAAGTCTTTCGTAACCTCTTCAAATACCTGCTTTAACCACTGATGGCCAGTATCTGATTGCTGTGAATTATGCCATGTCATATAAACAGGCAGAAGATGAGATTCAAAAGGTAAAGGCAGTATTGTTAATGGCAGCATTTTAGACATCATTTTTGCGTGCCATACACCGGTGACACATAACCAATCCATTTGAGCTGCCATCATAATAGAATTACAAGTAGATCCTGTAGCATAAGCTTCTTTTCGCTGAGGTAACTTATCAAGCACTAATGAATCCATGATGTAATTATCCATTCTTTGAGTTTTCCACAATAAGTGTTGCTCAGCAAAGAACTGCTCTTGAGTAATACTGCCTTTAATTCTTGGGTGGCCTTTTCTGCATACCACAACAAGCTGCTGCTCAAATAACAATTTATTATGATAGCCATGCTCTTCAAGTGGTACGGTTGCCAAAATTAAATCGACCTTACGCATACGCAAATCAGTCTGCCTGTCCTTTTCATTGAGATGCTCAATATCGGCTTTGAAGTTCACGTTAGGGGCAAGTTCATCTCGATATTTAATAAGGGGAGGAACGACCATTAGGTCTAAGTCTTTATGGCTTGAGATACGAAAGGTTCGCTGGCTTGTTGCAGGATCAAACGCTTGGCGAGATTTAGAACCATTTAACAATCGCTTTAAAGGCTCTTGGATTTCAGCATGCAACTCTATCGCAAAATTAGTAGGAACGATCCCTCTTCCTTGCCGAATAAATAACGGATCTTGATATTGCTCTCGTAAGCGATTTAATGTGTGACTAACGGCTGGTGCACTAATACCTAAATTTACTGCTGCCTCATTCACACTGCGTGTATTCATTACAACATCGAATGTTTTAAGTAAATTTAAATCCATGAATTCCTACCACATCAGTTATTTAGTGGTGTGATTATAAGCAGTTTTTCACTTAAAAATCTAACCTGTCTTGATGGGTTTTACTTTATCTTAGCAATACAACAAAATAACCTTACAAAAATAAAGTTTAATTTATAAGATTAAAGCGCATTAGTTGATTAATTTCTACTCATAATATCGCTTCATTGTTAGCCTTAATTATATAACAACGGATTGTTAATCTCAGTGGCTATCATTCTTTCAAAAGGATAGAGCAATGCGTGATCTTATGAATTATTTTTCAAACTCTGATATCAAAATCCACCACGATTTTGCTTCTTCGTTACGCCTTAATCCTCAAGTCTTTAATTACTGTAATTCATCATATCAATTACCAGTATCATCCAAGCAACGTCTAGAGCGTTATCTTGCTTTAGGGCAACCATTTCTGATGCCTTATGGAAATCTAAATCAAGCAGACACTTTAATTGCCTTTTCGTTTGGTGATAGCTCTGATGTGAACATTCAATTGAGTGAACTGGCTGAAAAAATCCAAGATTCATACCCCAATATTCATGTACAACTTCAACAAGAAATTGCGCTGCATTACCCTAGAAATAAACAAATAAGTATTATTGAAAACAAGAATTACCAAACCACCGCCGATATTGCACGCGAAGCCTTAAATAATATTGATTCACGTAATGTTGTTGTCGTTGCTCAATCTTGGCATGCGAAACGTTGTATCGATACCTGTAAACAACAAGGCTGGAATGTCGTGGGTTTACGTTGTGTGGATTCCTTCCCAAGCCAAGACCCTCAACCTTGGGTCCGAAACCCATTAAATTGGTTAATTAAAGAAAGTCATAGAGAAATTGCGACAGGACAAGAAATCAGCCAATTATTTCAACTTTGTTGATAATGTAATAGACCGCGTTAAATTGTGCTAACCTTCTAATTGATATAAATAAAAGAACTTCGTTATTTCTCGTTCGAGAGTAACATCACGTTTTTATTTCCTTCTCAGACATACACTTCTTTGCTATTCATTAATACCGTTCAGCACCACTTAATTTTAATGCTGAACCACTTATATCAACGGCATCAGAAGGATTCTTTATGTCGCAGGTTTCTCTTAATGGCGATTGGACACTGACCTCGCCTACGCATTCACAACTCTCTATTCCAATGTCTGTTCCTGGAGATAATTATCACGCTTTATTAAAAGCCAATATCATTACGGATCCTTACCAAGAAACCAATGAAGAATTGGTTCAGTGGGTAAGGGAATGCGATTGGCATGTATCTCGCACCTTCTCCTTATCACAACAAGAACTCAATGCTTCTTCATTATTTTTAAATCTAAGTCGTCTTGATACTCTTGCTCATGTATTTATTAATGGTGAGTTAGTCTTACGCAGTACCAATATGTTCCAGTTACATCGCATCAATATCAAACCCTTTCTCGTACTTGGTGATAACCATATTGAAGTGCATTTCTCTCGTGTTGATGAAGAAGGCAAGCAACGAGCTAATGCCTTACCAATGCCAATTCCTTGGGCGGTAGGCAACAACCAAGTTCCTCATATGAACCTAATCCGTAAAACTCAATGTCATTCCGGTTGGGATTGGGGAATTTGTTTATTGGTCTCGGGTATTTACGATCCTGTTTATATTGATGTAATTGAGCACATTACCTTGCTGTCTGTTCATACTGAACAAATTTGGCACCAAGAAAATGTAGAGGTAACAGCGACTATTCATCATGACCCAATCAGTGACCATGAAATTACCGTTAGCTTTGGTGACCAAATCCAAATGACCACCACCAGTGAAACTGGCATTACTACTGTTACTTTCCGTATCGACCAGCCTGAACTTTGGTGGCCTGCTGGCTACGGTAAACAGCCGTTGTACCCTTTACATGTAGATTTAAATAATCAGTCAATCTCTAAAAAAATTGGCCTCAGAAGTCTAATATTAAACAATAAGGCAGATACAATAGGATCGGCGATGGAGTTTGTCATCAATGGCTTCCCTATTAATTCAAAAGGGGCGAATTGGATCCCTATGGATGCTATGCCAAGCTTAGAGACGGAAGCTCGCTACCGTGAATTATTAAGCAGTGCAAAAGACGCGAATATGAATATGATCCGCGTGTGGGGTGGTGGTCAATACGAGTCAGATATCTTCTATGAGATGTGTGATGAACTCGGCCTGATGGTATGGCAAGACATGATGTTTGCATGCTCACTCTATCCGTCGACAGAGGCTTTCTTAAACGAAGTTGAACCCGAAATTCGCCAACAAATAAACCGACTAAAAGACCACCCGTCTATTGTTCTTTGGTGTGGCGACAACGAAGTGATTGGGGCTATTGGTTGGTATGATGAATCCAAAAATAACAAAACTACATATACAGTTAATTACGACCGTTTAAACCGAAATATTGCAAAATGGATTGCAGAAGAAGACCCAAGTCGTCGTTTTTGGACAAGCTCTCCTTGTAATGGAGACATGGATTTTGGTGACGCATGGCACAACGATAATCGTGGTGATATGCACTTCTGGGATGTGTGGCATTCGGGCAAGTCATTCAGTACGTACTTAGATATTAAACCGCGTTTTTGCTCAGAGTTTGGTTTTCAATCATGGCCTTCTTTCGCGGAAGTGAAGCGTTTTGTTCCAGAACATGATTGGAATGTTACTTCTCCTACATTTGAAGCACACCAAAAGAATGGACGTGGAAACAGTATCATCACAGAAATGTTTACTCGCTATTTCCGTTTCCCATCTAACTTTGAACAGATGTTATATTTGAGCCAAGTTCAACAAGCTATGGCGATTAAAACAGGGTGTGAATATTGGCGCGCTATTAGCCCTATTTGTCGTGGCATGCTGTATTGGCAATTGAATGATAATTGGCCCGTCAGTTCATGGTCGAGCATTGAATACAGTGGTCGCTGGAAGCAACTTCATTACCATGCGAAACGTTTTTTTGCACCAACCTACATCCCTTTTGAGGAAACAGACAGCGAAGTTAAGATCCGAGTCGTCAACGATTCTCGATTTGAAAACCATATCGATGGTGTCGTTTATTGGATGGACTTTAATGGCGAAGTGCTTGGCCAATGGACGATTAATTATTCTATTGAAGAAGATGGTAATGATGTTATTTGGTCACTAACAAAAGAGAAATTCCAAGTAAGCGCAAATAACAGTTTCTTCTTTACAGAGATAACAGTTAATGGAGAAAAGGTCCAAAATACTTGGTTTGCTACACCAACGATCAAACAATTAACGATTAAAAAAGCTAATATTGAAATAATACAAGAAGGGAATCGCATTACTCTGCGCTCTGATTATCCTGCTTTCTTTGTGCACCTAGAGCACGATGGAAAAGGCCGATTCAGTGATTCAAGTTTTACTCTTTTGCCTGAATATCCAGTTACGGTTGATTACTTAGGAAATGATTTAGAAACACTGATGAATTCCCTACGTGTGTACGATTTATCTAATAGCTATTAATTTCATTACCATTAGGAGGTACAGTCAATGTACCTCCTTTTTTATTTATATTCCGCTTTTACTCGCTCGATAATCAACTCTCTAAACCAACGATGAGAATGATCAAAGTCAAAATGTTTATGCCACATTAAAACATAGCACCCCGCTTCCATTGAGATAGGAGCTGGTAGTTTTCTTAATGGTGATCCTTTGAGCATGTTATCTACGTATTTTGAAGGTGCACATAAAATCAAATCACTGTGCTCGCATAACTCCATCGCGGAATGAAAATCCGTCAAGTTCACCGCAATATCTCTTTTTAAGTGCTGTAAGTTCAAGATATCGTCCAAAAGCCATTGCTCAATCCCTCCAAAAACCACTTGTAGGTGACGGTATTTTAAGAAGGTTTCTAGTCCCCACTCCTCATCAAACAAAGGATGGTCTTCACGCACTAAACAAACCGAATGATCTCGAACTAACTCAACATAGTTTAATTCTTTAGGTATATTTTCCATATGCCATTTAGATCGAGCATCCCACTCCCAACAACTGATCGCCATATCGATTTCACAACGCAATAATTGCTCTAAACTCTCTCTACGCCATGTTTTTGCATGCACATTCACTTGGGGGGCTTGCTTTAAAATCTCTGGCATAAAATGAGGGTATGTCAGTGAATAAGCAGGCTCTACCATATGAATATCAAAGGTTCTCTGACTTTCACTTGGTTCAAAAGAGCTAGGGCGAGTAAATAACTCTAAATGTTGAAGTACTTGCCTTAATTCTGGCGCTAATTGTTTTGCTCGTGGCGTTGCTCGTAATCCATAAGGCGTTCGCTCAAACAAAGGATCATCAAATACCTCTCGTAATTTGGCCAATTGCTTACTAACGGCTGACTGGCTTAAATGCAATCGCAAAGCGGCAGAGGTTACACTTTCCTCTTCAAGTAAGACTTCTAAAGTATTTAATAAATTATAATCAAATTGCTGCACTGATTGCTCTCCATTCCTTTATTTACTACAAACCTTTCTTTTATTAGCTACTGCTCTACTAATGCAAACATTTCTCTTGAGGTATATCTAACAATCCCATTATCGTGATTATTCTTTAACGCTAGTTCAAGCATACACTGTGCAACAAGTTCACCATGAATCGGTTTATAATTTAATAAAAATCCTTTCATTAATGGATTCATTACTTTCATAACCCCCTGTAAAAATGCCTCATCGGTTCTCGGTTCAGTTCTACTTCCGGATAAAGGCCCAGGCTGCATAAAGGTCACTTGCTTAAAACCAATATCTGCCACCTTATCTTCCATCTCTCCTTTGCATTTTAAATAATGGGAGAATGCAGAACTTGATGCGCCAATACAAGACACCACATAAATCCGCTCAACACCAATATCATGCATTGATTGTGCAACACTCACCACCAGCGACACATCAATCGCCTTTAATGCACTCTTACTTCCTGCCTTTTTGATGGTAGTGCCTAACGTAATAAAACCGACCTTAGGCACATTATCTTTGACTTGCTCTTTATCAATGCTTAATTCAGGGTTAATCACCTGAATGAGCTTCGAGCATATATCATCAAGAGGCCTGCGAGTGAGACTATAAACGTGTTGAATCTCTTCATTTTTTAAGACCGAATTCAATAAATGATGCCCTATTAATCCTGTTGAACCGGCAAGAATAATTGATGTTAAATCTGACATAATTGACTTCTTATGTTTCTACTACTGATACTTTAGCTTAATCCGTAACTTGCAAACTGTCTTGTTTTTTACATTAAAAAAGCCAGTGAGATGATCACTGGCTTATCAATTTACAAGGTAATATTATTCAGAACTAGATAGCCCAACCACCGACATAAAATACAATCAAAGCAATAGTAATCGAAACAATACCCACGTTTAATTTCTTAAACTCACCAGCAAAAATACGACCAACAACTAACGTGGTAAAACCGATCATAATACCGGTTACAATATTTGCAGATAAGATAATGAATACCGCACAAACCAGGCCTGAAAGCGCATCAACTGAATCTTCAAAGTCTAATTTAGAAACGTTACTTAACATTAATAAACCAACGTACATTAATGCAGGAGCCGTTGCGTAACTAGGAACTAAATAACTTACTGGTGATAAGAAAATCATTACAAGGAACAACACCCCAACAACCGTTGCTGTTAATCCTGTTTTACCACCGGCTGCTGTACCTGCTGCTGATTCGATGTAAACCGCCGCAGGAGCGCCACCAACAAGACCTGCAACCATTGAGCTTGCAGAGTCAGCCGTTAATGCCTTACCGCCATCGATGATTTGCCCGTTTTTATCAAGTAAGTTGGCTTGACCAGAAAGGGCACGAATTGTACCTGTTGCATCAAATACTGCCGTCATAACCAGCGCAACAACCACAGGAAGAATTGCAGGCGTTAATGCACCCATGATATCCATAGAACCAATCAGCGAGCTACCATCAGCGGTCTCTAAACTTGGCAGAGCAAAGAAGCCATTGTAAGTTACGCTTGGGTCAAAGATTAAGCCAATAATAGAGATAGCGACGATCACTAATAAAATGCCACCAGGAACACGTTTTTTCTCTAAACCAAAGATAGCAGCAAGACCTAATACCGACATGATTACAGAAAATGACTTAATATCACCTAGCATGATAGGGAGACCAGCGTGTGCATTTTTAACAATTAGGCCTGTGCCATCCGCGGCGATCAATAAAAGGAATAAACCAATACCGATACCAGTACCATGTGCAATGCCTGACGGTAGGTTATTCAGAATCCACTGACGAACGCCTGTTACCGTAATAAGGGTAAACAAAACGCCCATGATAAATACCGCACCAAGCGCAACAGGAATACTTACACCTTGCCCCAATACCAAGCTAAACGCGGTAAATGCAGTTAATGAAATAGCACAACCAATTGCCATTGGAAGATTTACCCATAACCCCATTAATAGTGAACCAAACGCTGCCACTAAACAGGTAGCGACAAAGACAGCTCCCGTATCAAATCCTGCGGCACCTAACATGCTTGGAACAACAATAACCGAATAAACCATCGCTAAAAACGTAGTAAGACCAGCAATCATTTCTGTTTTAACGGTGCTACCACGCTCAGAAATTTTAAAGAAGCCATCTAGTTTTCTATCCATATTGGATTGTGGTGCCGTATTTTGCGCATTGCCCTGAGACATGGAACATTCCTTAAATAAGTAACATAAAAGTGCGGTTAATTTTCTGCGCACATTTTTGCACAAATTGAGAGAAATATAAATAAGCAATCGTTATCGTCACCGTATTAGAATTAAAACAAAGCACTAATTAAAACCTGATATTTTTCATAAAATGAGCTTTTAGCACTTACTTCATCATTCATTTGTCATCTATGGCATAATCTGTTTTTCGCTAGTCTGTATTTAAAGGGACGAAAATGACTGCCACTACATATCTTAATGACTTAAACCAACGTTATTTATCGATTCATCGCACCAAAGAAAACTTCTTTTGGGATACCTATATGGGTTTAAGCGATAATCACCAAGGCTCTACCCAAGCAGAAACTGCATGGACGAACTTTTTAAGTAATGCAGAGCAAATCTCCGCAATTAAAAAACAAATTACACTGGCTGAATCAATCACTGATAATGAAGAAAAAACACAAACCTTAATTGGTTTAAAAGGCTGGTTAGCAACATTTGAATCTCACGCTATTGAATCAAAACAAGCTCAACAACAAAAAGCAGAGCTAATAAAATTTGAAGCGGGTCTATTTGAGAAAAAACAAAACCACACTATGACGTATGTAAACGAAGAAGGAGAAACGGTTGAAGGCTCTCTTCCTGTACTCGCTTCTATTGTTCGCACTAGCGCTAATGCCGCAACACGTCAATCAGCTCATCAAGCCTTTCTTGGCTTAGAGCAATGGCTATTACAAAACGGCTTTATTGAATTAATTAAACTTCGCAATAAATTTGCTCGCTCTCAAGGGTTTGATACTTTCTTTGATTACTCGGTAACAAAAAAAGAAAAAATGACGACAAATCAACTATTTACTATTTTAGATGATTTTGAAATTCGTACTCGTGATTGTCACCAACGTAGCTTAGATCAACTTGCAGCGGATAAAGGCAATGAAGCCTTACTCGCGCATAACTTTGTCTTCTCGTTTGCAGGCGATGTGATGCGAGAGCTAGACCCTTACGTACCGTTCTCAAAATCATTACGTCGTTGGGTTGAATCGTTTGGCCGTTTAAATATTGAGTTCTCAGGCGCAGAATTAACGCTTGATTTATTGGATCGTAAAGGCAAATACCCTAACGGTTTTTGTCATGGCCCTATTCCTTCTTTTTATAATCAAGATCAATGGGTTGCTGCTAAAGTTAACTTTACTAGCAACGCAAAACCAGACCAAGTTGGCAGTGGTTATGACGGTATGAACACCTTATTCCACGAAGGTGGCCATGCGGCTCATTTCTCTAACGTGAAGATGAATGCACCCTGCTTTTCACAAGAATTTGCACCTACCTCAATGGCCTATGCAGAAACGCAATCCATGTTCTGCGATAGCTTGCTAGAAGATGCAGATTGGTTAAAACAGTATGCGCTTGATAAAAATGGCAACGCTGTACCTGATTCGATCATCAAAGCAATGATCGACAGCAAACAACCTTTCCGTGCATATCAAGAACGCAGTATTTTAGTGGTACCGTATTTTGAACGAGCGCTTTATCAATTAACTGATGAAGAACTTACGCCAGAAAACATCACAGCATTAGCTCGTACTACAGAAAAGAAAATTCTTGGGTTAGCATGCAGCCCACGTCCATTAATGGCTATCCCTCACTTAGTGTCTGATGAAGCCTCATGTGCTTATCATGGTTACTTGCTGGCGCACATGGCGGTGTATCAAACTCGCGCCTATTTCACTGAGGAATTTGGTTACTTAACTGATAATCCTGAGATTGGTCCATTACTGGCAAAACACTATTGGAATGCCGGTAACAGCGTTAGCCATAATGATTCAATCATAGCCCTTACTGGTGAAGGCTTTAACGCTAAATATTTAGCTGATAAGTGTAACTTATCTGTTGAAGAAGCGTGGAAATCTGAGCAAGAAAAAATGGCAGAGTTAGATTCTAGAACTCAAGCCGAAGTGGCACCGCTAAACGCAACAATCTCTATTATTGATGGTCCAAAAACATTAGCAAGTAATACAGAATCAAACACAAAAATGTGTGACGAGTTTGAAGCCTATATTATGAAAACCTACGGACGCTAAACTGATTTCAGGGTGGTATTTATGCCACCCTGCTTATTTCAATATAGATAAATTAGAGCTATCGTCTTGAGAATAAAGTTGCTCAATTAAACGTGCTTGCTCTAGCTGGCCAACCGTTCCATTATCAATCAGCAATTGTTGTTCTTTTAAGATATCAATCAAATCCGTCGGAACAGAATTCCCATTTCCAACAATCTCAACATGACCTGCTTTCACCGTTATTGGATTCGCATGAACGACATCATCCACGTTTTGATTTGACTGCTCACTAACACTAAAAACGTAATCATCTTCAACGCATATTCCGTCATCATTGGTTCTTCGACACGTATTACGCTCATCCGTTTTTATCACTAAATGATGAGAAACAGAAGAAAGAAGTTCCCCCGGTTGTTCAATAAAATCAGCATTAGGTGGGATCTGTTGATACTTCTCTCCTGTCACGGCATAGCAGATCAAATCAACAATACCCAAAGACAAGATCCGTAAAGACGTCATGCCACAATGTGACGATATTTCAATGCCATTAAATGGCGAAGAGATGGTGGTAAGTTGCAATTGTTTTGTAGCGACTTTTTTCTCATCCTCTCTATCAACCGTAAGTGCTCTACGAGCGACCAAACCACCTTGGCTATGACCAATAATATGGAGAGGCTGATTGGGATTTTCATTTGATAATTGATTTAGAGCAGAAACAAGCTCGCCAGAGGTCTCTTCTAGACTCTTTCTGTCATCATACTCAAAACAGATAGCTTGTTGATCATATAAACCATAAACATCCGCTAAGGTTTTAAATTGACCCGCAGAAGCGAAGCAGCCATGAACGATAATGGTTAATGGTTCATCAGGATTTAAGTGAATGCTATCATCATTGGCATTATTGCAATGCTTTAGCCCTTCAATATTTAGGGTTTGCTTGGTCAACATCATTGGTTCTTCAACCTCATCAATATCATTGACAGAGTTTGACGAACAACCAGCTAGGCCGAAAAGTACTCCCACACTGGCACATCGCAAATAATCCATTTGATTCATTCAGTTCATCCATAAACACAATATAAAACCATCATAGGGTATTTCTCATTCAATTATTACTCTTATATGAGGACCAAATAGTGATATCGGTGATTGATGTGATATCTATCGGTGTTGTCTATCCTGCAAGTAAGATTGTAACTCTCTATTAGTTTAAAACGTGAGCATTAACCAAGAACACTAATAACCTATTCGACAGGCCTTCTTTCCTCTGCCAATCTTTTCTTCTCAGTGTATTTTACTCGACGCCTTTACCTACATCCAATTGATACGATTAAGGAATATCTATGCAGTGGAAAGCATCAACTCTTGCGTTACTGGTTTCAACCTCTCTTATTACGCCAATATCATTTGCAGCTCAAACTGCAGACAATGTTGCCCCTGAAGCCGCAACGGGCTTAACCAAGCAAAACCTCGTTGAAGGAAAAGAGTGGATGATCGCTTCCGCAAACCTTTATGCCAGTGAAGCGGGGGCTGAGATGCTGCGTAAGGGTGGTAATGCGATTGATGCCATGGTTGCAACGCAATTGGTGCTTGGGCTAGTAGAGCCTCAGTCATCAGGTATTGGGGGCGGTGCATTTCTTGTCTATTGGAATGCAAAACAGCAAGATCTTACTACTTTTGATGGAAGGGAAACGGCACCATTAGAAGTGACACCTCAATTATTTCAAGATGACAAAGGCCAACCTCTTAAGTTTTATGATG
Organism: Aliivibrio thorii; assembly: GCF_057368585.1. Lineage (NCBI taxonomy): Bacteria > Pseudomonadati > Pseudomonadota > Gammaproteobacteria > Vibrionales > Vibrionaceae > Aliivibrio > Aliivibrio thorii. Next base: position 390,938 of record NZ_CM170655.1, read on the forward strand.
CCGTAGTCGGAGGGCGATCTGTTGGTACTCCTGGCGCAGTAAAATTGATGTGGGATACTCATCAAAAACTAGGCAAACTGGATTGGAAAACCCTATTTGAACCAGCCATTGATCTTGCAACTAATGGATTCACCGTAAGTCCTCGTTTAGCAAAATTGGTTGATAATGACCAAGAATTTCTACAACGCTCTCCTGCCGCTAAAGCCTACTTCTTTAACCAAGACGGTTCACCAATAAAAGCTGGTCAGAAGCTTAAAAATCCAGATTATGCAAAAACACTGCAGGTTATTTCTGAGCAAGGCGCAGTCGCTTTTTATCAAGGAAAAATTGCACAAGATATTGTGAACACAGTAAGAAATGAGACCTCAAACCCTGGGGTACTTAACCTCATTGATTTTACGGCTTATCAAGTAAAAGAGCGTGAACCCGTCTGCGCACCTTATCGCCAATACGCAATTTGTGGTATGGGGCCACCAAGTTCAGGAGCATTGGCACTTGGACAAATTATGGGGGTACTCAGCCATTACCCAATTTCAGATATGGGTAAAGACAATGTACAAAGTTGGAGATTATTAGGGGATGCTTCTCGCCTAGCCTTTGCTGATCGCGGTAAATACATGGCAGACAGTGATTATGTCCCAATGCCAACTCAAGGCTTATTAGATAAAACGTATTTAGAAAAACGCGCTGAACTACTAAAAGGAAAGAATGCAGTAGCTGAAACCTCGGCAGGCTCACCACCGTGGTCTCATGCTAAGAATTACGCATTAGATGAAGCCATTGAACTACCTTCTACCAGTCACTTTTCAATTGTCGATAAAGATCGTAATGTGGTTTCAATTACCACCACAATAGAAAATGGCTTTGGCTCTCGCTTAATGGTTGGCGGGTTCTTACTAAATAACGAATTAACTGATTTCTCTTTTAGAAGCCATGTAGATGGTGTCCCTATTGCCAATCGCATCGAGCCGGGTAAACGTCCACGTTCATCCATGGCACCTACTATCGTAATGGAAAACAATAAACCGTATATGGCGATTGGCTCTCCCGGTGGCAGTCAAATCATTGGTTATGTAGCAAAAACTCTCATTGCTCATCTTGATTGGGGGCTGAACTTACAGCAAGCCATCGATTTGCCTAACATGAATAATCGATTTGGAACGTTTGAGATCGAAAAAGACACCGCCGCTGAAGTATGGGTTCCTAAGTTAGAAAAGATCGGATTTAAAGTTCAAGTTAAGGAATTAAATTCAGGGGTTCAAGCGATTAAACTTCAAGGTGACTCTTTGGTTGGTGCCGCAGACCCTCGCCGTGAGGGGAAGGTAGTAGCTCAGTAAACCGATTTTAGTGGCAACAATTCCATTTATTGTTACCACTATTTACCTTCCAATAGTTAATTTTCGTTTAAAAACATACGAAAAATGACATAAACAATCTATTGACAGAGCATGAAAATAACGTATTTCTCACCTACTTTTAGTATAAAAATCAATTACTAAACAATATCAATGAACACAACTTAAATCCCACCAAAATACTCACAGTCGTTAATGTTTCATTTACCTCTGTAACCATACCTTTATATTTCTCTAATCTTTTATACGTACTGTTCATTTATTATACGGCTACTATTTTCTAACGAAAAAAAATGAATCGTAATCACATCCATGGATTTACATTAATGACATTAAGCATACTGCTTTTTCCACGAATTCAAGATAGCGCTCAAATAATACAATCAGCCAAAGCTGCTGAGTTAGGTGCCGCAATAATGGATGAAATTACAGGGCGTTCATATGATGAAAATAGTGGTCCTAATGGAGGGCTTCCTGAATGTAATCGCCCACGCTCACTCCCTTGCACAGATCCCAAAAAATTAGGTTCATCGCGGCTTTCCGGGGAAAGCCGCGATGAACCTTTTTTTATATATAAACAAATAAGTTGCTGAGAGAATCCCATCACCTTTGATGCCATTGCTCAATAACCAAGCAAACCTAGCGACTAAAGCAGACCAAACCAAAATCCCATAAGAAGTTATTAAAAATATTTATTGACTGACAGTGAAAAGTAAGCAATAAAGCATTGTTTATATTTATTTGAATTGGATCGCAAATAAATCTAATGAATGTAAAAGTATTTCACAATGGATATACACAAAAACAGGAAAGTACTCACTAAATTTATGCTTATTTTACTTCTCTTAAGAACTTTTATCCGTAGACTGTCAAACTTTCATACGGTTAATATTTTGTAACGAAAAAAATGCAACGTAATCATACACATGGATTCACCTTAATTGAGCTTATTGCGGTCATCGTTTTAATCTCAATCGTATCTCTCAGTGCTAATAGCTATTTCTCCGGAATTAGTAGCGTATCGACGCAAACATTAAAAACAGAGTTACTGCATTCACTACGCTTAACACAAATTCGAGCCATGAATAGAAATGGATTTTGTAATCGCTGGTTAATTGATGAGCATAGAGCACAGCAAGTCAGCCTAAAGCTGAAACCAGATACGTGCTCAACGGCATTCCCTAATACTCAAAAAAGTAACGAATACCTTGAAAATCAAGACGTCACTTACGTTGCTTCACTAGCAAAATATAATGCTGTTTTTGCATTGAAGGTTAATTCAAATTTAATCGCTCCAAGCACACCTTATGCATTAGATTTCGATTCAATCGGAAGAGTTAAACAATGTGCAAACACACGCTGTGAAATAATGATTTACGGCACATCAACACAAAAAATATGTATTGAGACAGAAGGCTATATTCATGCGTGCTAATCAACAAACAGGCTTTAGTTTAATCTCTATTGTTCTATCGATTATTCTTATTAGCTTTGCCTTAATAACATTGACCGTATTGTTGTTTCCGCGCGCTCAAGACAATGCTCAACTCATCCATTCAACTAAGGCAGCAGAGCTAGGCGCTGCGGTAATGGATGAAATCATCGGGCGTAAATACGATGAAAATAGCGGCCCAAATGGTGGGGTACCAGAATGTAATAGTTCATTAGGTAAAACTTGCACAGCTCCCGACCAACTAGGCCCCGATACTACCGAGGTTATCAATGGTATTCCCAATCGCACTTTATTTAACGATGTCGATGACTTTAATGGATTATCAGGCAGCGTTAAAGATGTATTAGGTGATGATTTAGCTCTGGTTTACCCAAATTTTTCTATTTCTATTCACGTTTTCTATGATGCCAATATCAATCGAAAACTTGATGGCGTTCCAGATGTTATTTCAGGCAACAATAAACGTATTGTTGTCGATGTAACTGACCCAAGTAGACAGCATTATGTATTCTCAGTTATTAGAGGGAATTTTTAATGCACTTACCTAATCGTGGATTCACACTTATTGAAATGACTATTTCAATTGTAGTACTTGCCATCATTGGCCTGTCTCTTAGTGCCATAATCCAACACAGTATGACAATGTATGCCGATACTACAGACAGAGAAGAACTGATTCTTCAGGGGCGTTTTGTCACAGAGCGTATGCATAAAGAGATCCGTGATGCCATTCCAAATAGTTTGCAAGTTAACTCAACTGGAACCTGTATCGAATGGTTGCCTATCGTCAACACAGCAGTCTATGAAACTCTACCAATAAAACCGATGAGGTCCTCTACCCTTCGAATCTTACCAGAAAGAGAGATAAAATCGGGAGATCGACTTGTTGTTATGCCAACATCTGCAACAAACTTATTATCTGCGCTTCCAACAAATGGTCTTGGACGAACAGCCCAAGTTAAACAAGATGTGCTTTTTACCGCAGGTGAGGATGCAACAATGATCGATGTGACTCTAACTCAAGCAACGAGTTTTGAGGTAAGTTCACCTGCCCACCGTTTATATATGTACAGAGAGCCACTTGCTTATTGCTTAGAAGGGTCTCAAATATTCCGATACTCTGATTACCCACTATCACGTAGTGAATTATCCCCAGCAGGATTATCTAACGGAAAACGTCAACTCATGTCTGGTAATATCAAAAATGCATCCTTCCAAATTGAACACCCATCTTTGGTTCGTAACGGTTTAGTTAAGATGCTATTTATTTTTAGCGATAATAATGAAGAGGTAAGATTGGATCATGATGTTCTTATCTTCAACACGCCCTAGTCGCTCTCAGGGCTCAGCCTTAATTCTTACCGTATTTATTCTTGTTGTTGTGGCTTTTCTTGCCTTAATGATGATGAAAAACCAACAAAAGGTGAATACTCATACTGTCACTGCGGTAATGGGAACTCGCACCAACATGGCTGCTCAATCAGGAATACAACTTGATATTAGTGCTTTTTATATGTCAAACGCGGGCAGTTGTTTCGTTGCAAAAAACACTGCCGTTATTTATACCTTTGAAGGTGATGGTTTATCTCAATGCATTGCTAGTGTCACCTGCTCAACTAATGGCAAATTAGACTCCGGAATAGTTGTCCACCAATTAGTCAGTACAGCTCAATGCAAATTTGGCTCCACCACCTTACAACGTATTATTGAAGTAGGTATTCGTGATGCAAGTTAATTTATCTTCTAAAATCGGCATTTTATCGGTTTTTTTTAGCGTATTTTCTCTCTCTTCAACTGCGCACGCTTTTCAAAATATTGACCGCGATACTTACTTCCCTGGCGTTGCCCAAGGGCATAAAAGTTATAATGAAAACTGCCCATACGCGCAATTAGAGCTCAATAACTCAGCTAAAATTAATGAAACTCAAGGTGCCTCTTTAAATTATTGCTCCAGTAACAAAGGCGCAGGATTACCAAGTAATAGCTGTGATGATGGGCGTGGTGGTTATCAATCATGTGAGATCACAGGCAATGTTGCACCTTCTCTATCGCTAGGGCACTTCCAAATAGAGCAAACCACCAGAAACAAAGTTTGTAATACAGGAAGCAAAGCATTTAAAGCAAAGAAATATAATCGGATAGAGATCCGAGATACTTGTCAGGTTAGTCTTAGTAACACGGGTAAATTAATCCATATTGCAAGTTTAGATCTCGAAGATAAAGCAAAGCTTACTCTGACTTCAGGAGATTATTGGATTAAGCAAATATCAACAAGCGGCAATGCTAATATCTATATTTCTGGTGATGTTCGCTTATTTGTTTATTATGATTTGCTTTTAAATAACGATACCAAAATCACTCTTGAAAATAATGCCTCTCTCACTGTTATTGGGTTTAATGATATACAGTTAAACAATAATTCCTCTTTAGAGGGAGACGTATACGCGAATAATCGTCTTTCATTAAATAATGATAGTTATATCAAGGGCCGAATATCGAGCAAAAAATTGTTCATGGAAGGCGATAGCCGTATCAATGATGAAGTAACACCTCCTGAACCACCAGCCTTCCCTGTATTATCGCTTCGCTTAGATGAAGATTCATGGGATGGTTCATATGGTGAAGTACTTGATAGCTCAGGAAATGGCTTTAACGGCACTACCAAAAACTCACCTCAACCAAGAAAAGACAATCCTGCGTTGCCTATTGATATCAATAAGATGGGAACCTGTGGTTATGGAAATTTCAACCACTCTCAAGCGCAATACATTGAAGTGCCTCATAATAGTAAATTATCAAATGAAGATGAGATCACTGTCAGTGCATGGGTCAATCCTCGCTCTTACCCTCATAATGGTAGACTTTCTACTATTATTTCTAAAAACGGTAACTATGAATTTCACTTAAATTCTCGTGGTCAAATAAACTGGTATTGGGAACTAAAAAATACCAATTACCCAATGAACCTGACTACTTCTCAAAGTATTCCTGTAAATAGCTGGTCTCATGTCATTATTCGCTATAACGCACACGATAGAAACAAAGCGTCAATATTCATTAACGGCCAAGAAGTAAAATCTATTGTTGAAGATGTACAACCATTACGACATCTAAAAGAAAACACTCAACCAGTGCAAGTGGCAAATGACTATGATTTATCTCGTACCTTTGATGGCTTAATCGATGAAGTAAAGATTTTCGATCAAGCGCTAAATGACACACAAATTCATGAATTATATGAACTCCGACACCCGTGCCCAGATAACGTTCTACCAACCTGTTACGAAGATGATTTTAACAACACTAATCTCAGCAGTAATTGGGTGACTAGCGCAAGTAGTGGTCGTTTTATCCCAAGAATTATTAATGGACGATTACAGCTAACACAAGCAACAAGAGCGCAATCAACAGCATCATCTTATCAATATCTTTACCCTGCTCTTGGTAACAAGATTGAGGTTGAATTTGATTATATGGCGTATGGCGGTAATGGTGCCGATGGCCTTGCTATTGTATTTTCTGATGCAAATATCACCCCTCAAGCTGGTGCTTTTGGTGGACCTTTAGGTTATGGATTTAAAAATAACTCAGAAGCAGTAAAACCTGGCTTTACTGGCGGCTGGCTTGGTATTGGTCTTGATGAATATGGTAATTACTCTAAAGAAGGTGGTTCAACAAATCATTCATCTTATTCCACAGATCAATCTGTTGTATTACGTGGTTCAGGACAAAATTATTCCGGTTATAACTACATTATCGGTAATAAAGTAACCCCTGACATTGATAATAATAACGGCAATAGCAAAACACATCGATACCGCATTACTATCGATTCAAGAAGTAATAATACTGCAAATGTTACCGTTGAACGCAGTGTCCAATGGAAAGGGGACAGCCCTCGTTTTGGCACAATTATTGGTCCTATCAACGTGCTTGCTCCTCAATACAATCAAGCAGCAGTCCCTGATAATTTCATTATGTCGTTAACAGGATCAACGGGGCAACTGTATAACACTCATGAAATCGACAACTTCAAAGTGTGTGTTTTGTACTCAAAACCAATTGGAGAACAAATAGATCACTTTGAATTTGATCATTCAGGTGAAGGCTCTACTTGTGATGTCTCTGATGTGACTTTGCGAGCTTGTGCGGACGAATCTTGCTCTACCTTATTTACAGATGATGTTGATGTCACTTTAAGCACCTCAAACTTAGGAGGTGACGGTTATTGGTTAAATGGCAATCACATTACCATGCGTAATGGCGTAGCTAATTTATCTATCGGGAAAGCAACACAAGGTAACGTAACTTTAGGGGTCGTAAGTTCTGAGCCATCAACCAAACCATTTAGTGATACCTTATGTAGCATTAACGGCCAATCACTGAGTAAGAACAACTGTTCTTTAATATTCAAACCTGAAGGATTAACGGTGATTGTCCCTGATAAGTTAGCGAATAAGCCAGTCTATGCAACCATAAAAGGATGTGGGAACACCTTTACTGGCACCAAACAAATTCAGCTATGGTCTGACTATATTAATCCAAATACAGCGAACATTATTGGTTCTCCAACGGTTTCGATTGTTGAAAATAATGGATGGAAAACGATAGGAAAAACAGAGTCCTCAGCAACTTCAGTCTCTTTGAATTTTGTAAATAACGAAGCGAGATTACCTCTAAATTATTCTGACGCTGGTCAATTACAATTAAACGTAAAGCACACATTACCTCAACAGCAAATCATTAGAGGCAGTGATACTTTTGTCAGCTTCCCTCTTGGATTGAGTGCCATTGTGGCTGATAGCAATAATTCAACGACAAATAGCCGTTGCCCTTCAGAAGATCCAACTTGTACTATATTTGCTCATGCTGGAGAGGAATTTAATTTATACGTAAGGGCTCACGCATGGGAAAGCCATAGTGATACCAATATTGCAAACAATCTAGTAACACCTAACTACGCCCAAAACATGCTATTACTTGACCATCAATTGATCGCACCTATTGCTTCATCAGGTGGTAATGCAGGTAATTTATTAGTCAATGAATACGACCATACGGCATCACAGGATGGAACTCACCGTATTACACAAAGTATCAGCGAAGTGGGTGTATTTGATATCTCAGTAACGCCTCCAGATAATTACCTAGGCAGCACTGCTTATCAGATCCAATCAGCATCAACGGGGAGTATTGGTCGTTTTACGCCCGCTTATTTTTCAATGTCAGCAGAGCAGCCAAGCATTACTGATGCTTGTGGCTCTTATACTTATATGGGACAAACATTCGAATTTGATGCTCTCCCAACACTTGAAATCACTCCTCTTTCTCAAACAGGCGGACAACTTCAAAATTACAACATTAGTAATTGGTGGAAATACCGAAACGGATGGGACTTCAGAACGTATGCAGCAACCCCTTCGAATATTGACGTTATCGATGCAGACAGCTTATCCATTCTTAACCGTCATAGTGGATTTGCTAAACCCGGTAATGTGGTAAAGCTAAGAAATAAAAACCAAGTTCAGCTGCAAGGTGCTGAATTGCGCTATAAGAAGCCCTTTGTTCCTCACCCTCCAACCAATGATGCTATTACACTGGCTCTAACGGATGAAGATTTAAAGGATACTGATGGTATTTGTTATAAATTAAATTCATCTGGCACTTGTCTTGGTTATAATTTTCCACTGGCACCTACGCATCGTCAAGAGTGGGGCCGCATCACTATGGCCGACTCTTATGGCTCTGAGCTTTCATCTTTAGAATCAACAATCACAACAGAATCATACATTGGCGGGCGTTTTGAAAGAAATAACGACAACTGCACCATTCTAAAACCAAATTACTTCACTTTTAATGTCGGTAATGATCCTGCCGCATTACCAGTAGGAAAAGGAACCACATCTGCAAATTTAACAGGCACTGATGTTGATAATGGCTTAACAAGCATGGAATTTAGCGCTCCGGGGAATGGAAACAAAGGGAAAGTAATTCCTACTCTTTCTTTACTTAAATTACCTTGGCTACAGCAAGATGCAGATCGCGATGATTCATTTGAAGATTCAATTCAGGCCATGATTCATTTTGGAATTTATAGAGGCAGCGATCGTATTATATGGAGCCGCGAACAACTAAATTAGTGCTACTATGTCTTAGTATGCTCTACGGCATCAAAGCCAAATAAGAATAAAGGAAATTCCATGAAAAACGATTATACCTACCCAATTGGTACTCCAGGTAAAGCTTGGGGCGAAGCAGAAAAAGCAGCTTGGCTTGCAAGCATGACAGTAAAACGTTCATATCAGGAAGAAGTAGCAACCAAAATTCATGCGTTTTCTGATCGCTTCGATATCTCGCAATATGGTGCGCTATCATATGACGAAACACGCTTTCCACTGCTGTGCATTAAAACTCGCCAATGGGATAATGCAAAACCTACGCTATTGATTAGTGGTGGTGTTCATGGTTATGAAACTTCAGGCGTTCATGGTGCACTTCAATTTGTAGACACTAAAGCTGAGCACTATAGCCAATGGTTTAATATTGTCGTTGCACCTTGCGTTAGCCCATGGGGTTACGAAGTAATTAACCGTTGGAACCCAACAGCGACAGACCCAAACCGTTCATTTTATGCAGATAGCCCTGCTGAAGAGTCGTCAGGATTAATGGCATTAGTTGCGTCACTTGAAACGCCTATCTTTGCGCATATTGATCTGCATGAAACGACTGACAGCGATGAAACTGAATTTCGCCCTGCATTAGCCGCACGCGATGGATTAGAATACATCGAAGGCTATATCCCCGATGGCTTCTATACTGTAGGCGATACAGAAAAACCAGCAACAGCATTCCAAACAGCAATTATTGATTCAGTTCGTACTGTTACGCACATTGCCCCACCTGATGAAAATAACCAAATTATTGGCTCAGATGTAGTACAAGAAGGCGTTATTGAATACCCAACTAAGAAGTTGGGTTTGTGTGCAGGTCTAACCGATGCTGATTTTGTATCGACAACTGAAGTGTACCCTGATAGTGATAAAGTCACCGCACAAGAGTGTAATGATGCCCAAGTTGCGGCCATTGTTGGCGCATTAGAGTACCTGCTAGCTCAACGTTAACGATTACGTTCTCGTATTTAGAAAATAGATGAACTCACTCAATAAATCCAAATTTTGAATGATTCATCTATTCCCCATTTAACTATTGATTATTTATCCACCGATAGCGACATAATATAAATATTTATCACTATTTAATAAAATAAAACCCTAAATAACCCTCTTACTTACACTATTTACACAATGAAACTTTAAGAATAACGTACTTTGTTACATTCTTTTGATGGTAAAATATTTAGAGTAATTACTTAAAAGAGAATCCTTATGTGGAACAAACTAAATAAGTCCATGATGTTTTGCCAAATGATGTTTGGCTTATCATTCTATGGCGTAATGGTTATTTTAACTCGCTTTTTCCTTGAAGAGCTAAATTATAGCGAAGCTGACACCATGATGGTGGTAGGTGCTTTCTCATCAATAGGGCCTTTATTTGCTATTGCTGGTGGCTTCATTGCTGATAAATTCTTAGGAGCTTATCGTTCACTAACGATCAGTTATCTTGGCTTTTCTACGGGTTATGCTTTATTAGTTTTGGGCTCGTACACTACGAATGTTCCCATGGCACTGTGTGGTATCGCACTGGCAAGTTATGCTCGTGGTTTAATGTCGCCTTCTTACCCTAGCCTTTATAAACGCACCTTTGATACTCAAGAGCACTTTGAGAACTGCTACCCTGTTAACTACTCAGTTAATAACGTTGGTGCTCTATTAGGCCAATACCTATTCCCAATGTTTGTTCTTGTTATAGGTTTTCACGGAAGCTTCTTATTATCTGCTATTTTGGCATTCTTCGCTTTAGCTACTTTAGTTTTTTTCCGTAAATCACTATTAACCGTAGGCGCAGATATTGACCAAAAACCGGTAAGTTCTAAAAACTGGATTTCATTTTTAATTACTTCTGCAGCAATGATTGCACTTGTATTCTTCATGTTCTCAAATATGGATATTGGCCAAAATATCGTTTACGCCATTGGTTTAGCAGCGATTGGTTATTTCATTTTCTTAATGCTTAAATCTGAAAAACCAGATGCATTAAAAATGGGAACCATCCTTATTATGACAGTCTTAACGACAGCATTCTTTGTTTACTACGGTCAGATGATGACATCAATGACAATGGTAACCATCAATACTATGCGTGGTGATCTATTCGACCTTATCCCTATCGCACCTGAAGCATCAATGGCCATGAATCCATTATGGTGTATCGTTGCTGGTCCTGTAATCGCGATGATTTTCTCTGCACTTGAAAAGCGTGATATTCATCTTTCAACCGCAACGAAAATTGGCTTTGCATTCATATTAACGGCAATTGCATTTGGTATTTTAACCATGGCGGTGATGAGCGTTGGTGAAGATGCCGTTATTCGTCCTGAAGTATTCTTACTTATTCACTTCTTCCAAGCGTTTGCTGAAGTTATTGTAGGTAGTTTAGTCGTTGCATTTATTTTGTCTGTGGCGCCCAAACACATTGAAGGATTTTCAGTAAGTCTATTCTCAGTAGCAATGGCATTAAGTGGCATTATAGGTGCGGTATTCTCAACCTCTATAGCTCAAGAAAAAGGCCACGTAATCACTCAAGAATTTGTACAAACGATTTATGGAAATTACTTCCAACTATTAACCGTGCTTGCAGTTGTGATGGTTGTAGTTGCATTTGTTGCTTCGTTTATTATTCGTAAAATGCTTGAAAGCAGTAAACAAGCAGAAATTGCGTTATCTGAATCAAAAGCATAATACTTAATTAAAAAAAGCCCAACCCTCATTATGAGTGTTAGGCTTTTTTATAATCTATCGTTACCCGAAAAAGAAGAACAGCTCCATTTCATTAGCATTTTTTCTAACTCTTTGGCCTTATATGGTTTATGCAAAATATCATCCATTCCGGCATTCATACAGCTATCTACTTCTGTTGATGTTGTTCCCGCGGTCAAGGCGATTATCGGTTTACTGTACCCTTGCTCTCGCAATCTTTTTGTCGTTTCAAAGCCATCCATTATCGGCATTCGACAATCCATTAAAATAACATCAACCTCTTTCTGCTCTAAAAATGCCAAGGCTTCTTGACCATCGTTCGCAAAATCTGGCTGTATATTTACTTTAGCAAGCATCATATTCAAAATGACTTGGTTCATTTTAATATCTTCAACAGCCAAGACTGAAAGCCCTCCAATAGAATGAGAGCAATCAATACACTCTTTAGACTTCACTGTTTTTTTAGAAGCGACAATTAATGGGATAATAGCCGTAAATACCGCGCCTTTACCTAATTCACTTTTTAACGTTAACTCACCTTCCATTTTATCAACGAGTGATTTACAAATAGAAAGTCCCAAACCTGTGCCTTCAAACTGTCGTTGGCTTGAATTATCCACTTGTGTGAATGGGTCAAATAACGTCGCTTGTTTTTCCAGTGGAATACCACACCCGCTATCAGAGACAGTGAAGTGCAACGCCCCCTCATTCCAAGAAATAGAAAAAACAATCTCGCCTTCTTTAGTAAATTTAATCGCGTTACCAATCAAATTTACTAATATCTGTTGAATTCGATCAACATCACCCCACAATTCAGTTGGTAGTGTATTTTCAATGTCAACGACAAAACTCAGCCTCTTCTCTTCTATCTGGTGAGCAAACATATGTTTAATGGTTTGAATCAATATCGCTGGTTCAAATTGAATGCTCGTTAACTGCAGCATTCCTGCATTCATTTTACTAAAATCAAGTAAATCATTAATAATAACCCTTAGCATTTCACCTGATTGATGAATGGTCGTTAATAACGTTTTCTGATAACTCGTTATTTTCGTGTCTTCCATCAACTCAGCAGAGCCTAAAAGTCCATTTAATGGTGTCCGCAATTCATGGTTTATCATGGCCACAAAATCACGGGTTGATTGCTCTGAATTCTCAGCTCTTTGTTTTTCTATCATTGTTTTTTCAAGCAATTGTTGACGTATAAATGCAGCACTTAACATCTCTGAAAATAAACGACATTGTTTCTCAATCGTTTGATGCCACGTCTTACTTGGTGGGTTATTAAACGTAAATTGCAATGAACCACATCGTTCATTTTTATGATGCAAGTAAACAATGATATGAGAGCCACTCAAGCTCCAATTAAACTCAGCGCTAGAGTGCTCTAATTCATCGTCACATAGAACAGTGTCTCCTGAAATTAATACAGACTGAAGGTGCCTATGAAGATTGAATTCAGGAAAAATAGTGAGACGTAATGTTGCGATACCATCAATACTAACTAGGTCATCTAACAAGCGTTGTAAGAGGATACTTGATGGTTCTTCTTGTAGAAAAGCTTGATTATAATCTAATAAAATAGCATCCAGATATCCTTTAAATTGAAGTAACACAACGTCTTTTTCGGCCTTTTCTTGAACAATAAGTAGTGTTTCTTCCACTAATTGCTTAGCCGTAAATAGCTCACGACTCTTTTGTTCAAGAAGCATTTCTGCTGCCTTACGAGCCGCTTTTTCTCGTTGCACTTTTCGATTTAATAGCTCGACCATTTTATCGTTATCCATAATCACCTCTTCACACAAATCATTGCATTTTTAAGGTAAAACGAACTTGAGAGCCATCTTCTTGGACTGACGCCATTTGAATATCTATTTTTTCATTGAAGTGTTCTGCGCAACCTTGAATTAAGCCAAAACAAACATGAGAAAAGCATCGTGCTGAGATGTAATCCATTACCATTTCTGAATCGGTATTAGAAATAAAAATGAATTGAGGAGGATTTGCGTCGGCATATAACTTTTTCACTTCTATATGAATATAGTTTTCTACTTGCCGAATAAAATCAAACGTCGAAGAGGACTTACCTTGTAAACCCGGCATACTATTAAACAAGGTTAAAAATACAGATTTACCATAGACTTCTTGTAAGTCTTCAATACTAATGCCTGTCAGTTTGCTCAAAGAAATAATTAATTTGACTAGATCTTTATGATCGTAAGTTCCAACAGAAGTATAAGCCCCTTCATCATTATTTTGATCGAGCATTTCTTGGCACACTTCTAACCCGAATGTATCTTCAACTAATTCTAAAAACTCTGAAAAAATAATCCCTTTCATATCACGTCCTTTTATCGCTTCGTATTTTTATGATGCCACTTTTCAAGTTTAGGTAAAAATAACGATAGAAGGTAATTGATATACTGATATTTATTCTGTTTTTGTCATTTACTAGACATGAAACCTGTATTTTTTATAAAAACCCAGCAACATACTATTTTAAAGTGCACTTAAGCAGTAAGCATCATTCTAAAGAGAGGGATATATGCATCAAGAAGGTAACAACGTTGATGATTCTTTAAAATCATCAACGTAACTACATAGTTCCACTTTGTACTTTATAAAACACGACACCAAATAATGCGGCAAAGATCAACACTGTAATCGCTATTTTTAACCAAATAAACTTCATATTTCTCCTTTTATCTATACATATAAGTATTTTCATACCTTCATATCATAATAAACTTAAGGCTATAGGCTACAAACCAGAGTAATAATTGTCTCGATTTCTCTTTTATTTGAACATTTATTAAAATAAAGGCACTTTTTTTTATGTAATCCTATAGACTTAATACTATTAATAGAATAAATAAATCATTCGAGCTCTACTCATGAAAACATTACTGTCTCTCATTCCATTTTTACTTTTTCTTAATGGTTGCCAATTAGAACAGGAGAGCGAATCTGAAACCGTTGTATGCAGTAAAGATGAGTTCCTTTTTTCGCTACCAAAGCATATTTTAGATTATAGAGATTCCATGGCTACATTCTCTCAAGAGGGTGGGGAAACCCCGTTAAACTCTGTTCAATTTGAGAGTAAATGCATACCTAAATCTTCATTTAGAGAGCTTGCTGAACGTAGTGCAAAAGATATTTTAATTTCAAATTATAAAAATTCAGGTCGAGTAACGCATTTTAGGATCAAGGATAACGTCGCTTATGTGGAACTCGCGGCACATACTGACGGTTGGCCGGGAGTGTCTGCATCATTGGCCGCCGTTGAACCTATTATTAAACGAAATTTATTCTTAAATAGTAAGGTGGAAGATGTCGTTGTTGGTGAAATTCTCGATTAATAAAATAGAACACTGCTTCTATATAATCTATGCACAAAAATCATAGTTATCGTTACAAATAGTCATTTGCTTCATAGCCTCCCTTTCCCTACTATTCGCGCTCTTATTTTTAACCCTAAGAGCGCAGCATGTTTTCACAATCCATTTTCGCTCAATTAATCAGAATGAGTGTCCTATTAGTTTTATCCTTAGTTGCGGTACACAACTCTCCTGCATTGTTGAATTTATTAGCTCAACAAGCGGTCAACAGCGGTTGCCATCAACAAACAGGGCAAGACGATAGCCATCATCATTCTCATCATCACCATTAAGAGCACATTATGAGTATTTTTCGTTTTCCACCACTAGTATGGCTTGGGATCGGGATTTTAATTATCAGTCTAGGGATCAGACAATCATTCGGCATTTTTATGATGCCAATTTCAGACCATTTCCAAACTGGTCGTGAGTTTTTTAGTTTTGCTATCGCACTACAAAACCTTTTATTTGGTATTTTCCAACCCTTTGTTGGCATGGCATCAGATAAGTGGGGCTCCAAGCGTATTATCATGTTAGGTGCTGTCTCTTATTCATTGGGACTGGTTCTTACGTCTGTCGCAACTGAACCAAGCATGTTGTATTTATCGCTTGGCGCTCTCGTTGGTTTTGGCTTAAGTGCCACAAGCTATGTCATTATTTTGGGTGCAGTGGCTAAAGTCGTCCCTGCTGAACACGCAGCAAAAGCGTTTGGTTTAACAACGGCTGCAGGTTCTTTTGGTATGTTTGCGGTTATTCCTGGCGCTCAAACCTTAATGCATAATTTTAACTGGCAGTTCGCATTACAAGTATTCGCCATGCTATGTACGCTTATTATTACCTTTGCTTTGTTTATGAAAACAGCAAAGCCATCAGAAAAACAAACAGAAGAAGAAAATACGCAGACATTAACCGAGGCGCTAAAAGAAGCATTTGCTAACAAAAGCTACTGGTTAATCCACGCAGGGTTCTTTGTATGTGGCTTTCATGTGATGTTCATTGCTACCCATCTACCTAGTTACTTAGCCGATAAAGATCTCCCCGCTTCAAGTGCGGCAATGGCATTGGCTTATGTGGGTATTTTTAATATCTTCGGATCATATTTCTGGGGTGTGATGGGCGATAAATACAGTAAGCGACACGTAATGTCTGCATTGTATTTTGTCCGTACGATTGTGATCGGCGCATTTGTAACGCTACCAGTTACTGAACACACAGCGGCTATTTTTGGTGGTGCCATTGGTTTCTGTTGGTTAGGGACTGTGCCATTAACGTCTGGCTTGGTTCGTCAGATCTTCGGGGCTCGTTACTTATCAACTCTGTATGGATTAGTCTTCTTTACTCATCAGGTTGGTAGTTTCTTAGGTGCTTGGGCTGGTGGTCGAATTTATGATTACTATGGCTCATACGAACCAATCTGGTGGTCTACGGTCGTTCTTGCTTTCTGTGCAGCTCTAATCCATTTACCGATTAATGATAAACCACTGGTAAGATTGTCATTACAAACAGTATAAATATCTTGAGTTAAATACAAAAAAGCCGATACATTTTAAGGTGTATCAGCTTTTTAATGTTACGGTTATTTAACCATACTGCTATTAACGATATTTATAATCAATCCAACCATTACTAAACTTCCATTGGTTACCATTCGACCAATATACTTCTGATTGTTGCGTACATTGGTTTCCACTATTAATAAAACCTACACCATAAAAATCGGTTTTGTTAATTGCACACAATTCTTGCCCATTATTAGTCACCGCTCGCTCACCTTTTCTCTCTGGGGAATAAAGTGATAGCCATTCAAATTCATTAACTGGGGATTCCACTGTTACTTTATCACCACTTGGTAAACGATAAGTGATCTCTTCACCACTAGTACAGCGGTATTGAGAGCCTTCGGTTTCTTCAACATAGCCATGTAACGTTGTTGAACCCATTTCTGTTGTATACTCAAAACGACACAGATACGGATCATCACCATGGATCGGCATTTTCGCTAACATCATACGCTCCTGATTATTAAGGTTATCTGGTGCGAATTGATCTGAATGAGTAAACCAACCTTGTGGCATATCAGAGAATGTCATGAAATAATCATCAAGCGGATACATGTGTGATTCACTGCGGTGCTTACGTTTACCATGACTTATGCCAGCATAATGATACTCAGTGTTTTCTTCTTTATAAAATCCATTGATGTTATCGTCCATGTAAGGCATATCACCCTTACGGATGTGGTAGTTTGCAACCACTGTCATTAATGGCTGCCAACCATTACCACCATTCGCAAAACTGGTGTTGTGGCTATAAGATTTTCCATCAAAACCGTGACCAAATTCATGCGCAATAATGCCCCATTGACCGTAGTAGTGGCTATAGAACATCCATGAATCCACCCCCATGATAGCCGCAGATCCTAGTCCGCCTCCCATTGCTGTAATGCCAACATTAACAAATGGACGCTTTAACATACTATTGTAATAATGCTTATAGTCTTCATCTGTAAAGTAACCACCCGGTTGATCCACAGGTCCCGCATACGCATGCATGTTGTAGCCCATGATATCTTCAAAATTAAACCAGATATGTTTAAATTCATCTGACGAGACAAGGTGGGCAAAGTTAGTCATGATAATCAACCATTCACGAGCATACAAGCCATTCATATCACGCCACTTATGATCGGCAGTGCCTGCAAATCGAATTTCCCACGTTGGTTTTAAACGAGATAATTTTTGTGCAAACTCATCTGAACTAGAGCTAAAACGATGTTCAAAAAGATCTTTTACTTCAATATCACTCGAAAATAAATCAGAAAGATCAAATACACCATCACCATTAGCGCTATTAAATTGGTAATTTGAACTGAATGCAGATAACGGTAAAACAATTTGTGCATAAGCAGGAATACGATCAATCGTCCCAAGCTTAAACCACTTGTCTACACCATTTAATTTTAACTCAGAAGATATATCGCGTAACTCTTGAGCCGCATAGTTTGTAATTTGAACAGTATTATTATCTAGTAATTTAGTTTGAACTAATGAGTTAATGTTAACCGAACGCAACTCTCGGTTCATTAAAACATCATGCGCTTCATCATTAGTTAAAATCTGAGTTACTGATGTCGGCATTAATTGTTCAAATTTAATCGTATTTTGCTCAATGCTATCACCAGATATAAATGTAATTTCATTATTCAATAAATGATTAATTGAAATTTTCTCATTCGTGGCAGTTACCATTTCATTATTTGAAAAATGAATATCTTTCAAACTAGAAATCGCTTTACCATCTAATGCATTGATCGTTCTTTTTGGTTCACCAAGCTCAAAATCATTTTGAATAAAGGCATCAAC
The DNA here is from genome assembly GCF_057368585.1 of Aliivibrio thorii. Lineage (NCBI taxonomy): Bacteria > Pseudomonadati > Pseudomonadota > Gammaproteobacteria > Vibrionales > Vibrionaceae > Aliivibrio > Aliivibrio thorii. The sequence continues at coordinate 409,361 of NZ_CM170655.1, forward strand.
ATCATGCCATTCAATACGATTATTAAAGCTGACTACTAACGTATTATTATCTACGTCTATTTTTTGTACGTTAATTGACACTACTTTTTCAGCGGCTAAATTAACACCATCGACTAATGCTTGCTCTACTTTCGTTAAATCATAAATAAAGTAACCACGATCCGCCGTAGAAACAATAAGATGCTCACCAATTGTGTGCATTTGCACTTTACGATTACTGTATTTTCCTTCAAAAATCAGGAAACCTGCACGCTTAGCATAATTAGGATTATCAAGTGTTAAATCTTTTTGGCGATACACCGATATACGAGTTTGTGCATCAGTTACAAAAACATAATCTTTTGTTGCCGCCGAAGCTTGTGCATGAATAAGTCCGTTTGAACCCGACCATGAACCAGTGCCAGATCCTAAAGAGATGACCAATTCATTATTGTTTTCTAAATCAAAAATATCAACACGGTTTGAAGAAAGAGAAGAAACGTATAAACGCCCGTCAGTAATGGAGATTTCATTAATACGATTATATGCTTGGTACCCACGCGGGGTATCAATTCCCTCAATGCGACCAATCACTTCTTTAGTATTAACATCTAAAATAGTGACAAATGCGGGGTTCGTATCTTGAGTTACAAACAATTTATCTTGGTAACGCTCAACTGCCGTAATTGCTAAAGTTTCAACACCCAATTGCTCAGCTGTGATAAATGAACCATTACTGAAGTACTGTTGGGTTGTTTCAAAATCATTCACTTTGCAAGAACTCGTTTCAAGTACGACACGAGTTAGGCCATCAATATCAACGGTTCCTTTTGGATAATATTCCATCAAACAGCCATTGCCGTAATCATAATTACCAAATAATTTATTAACTACAACAACACCGCCTTCTGTCCACGTTAACTCCCAGTCGCTATCGATAAAGTCAAACACATTACGGAATGCTGTTTCATCAAGAAATGGTTTTGGTAAATCAAAGAAAATATAATTATCATCTGTAATGTAATATTTCATACCATTAACTTCAATCTGGCGGCGGCCATTTTCAGTAATAATATTATTAATATCTGATGCGTAAACATGTAATTCATTAATTTTATTTACAATTTTTTGATGTAGAGCTTCAGACGTCGATTTAAAGTAGATTTGCTCTGCATCACTATTTATTGCATAAACATTCGCTGACAATAGCGATGCTATAATAGCAGGTAAAAATTTAATTTCCATAAAACCTCCAATAAGAAACACATAATTAATTCACGACATGAATATATTGGTAATGTAATTAAATATATAAAATTAAGCCATACAGAATAAGTGATATTAAGTCAGAAAAAGAACGATACATTAATGAAATATTTTTATCGTCATAAGAAGTAATTCTTATTACTTAATTTTATTTCTAAATAACTGACCAGAAAATTATTTTTTAAAATAGAGAAATTAAACGGGCACCTACTTTAAATGAAGTTTATTTCATAAAATTTTGAACTTACAGTGAAAACTAATTCTCAATAATATATTAAATGTAAGATTTAATTCAAAATATACAAAATAGGTATTTACTTTACGACTTGAGTTAAATCAGTTGTGTTTTATGTTGATGGAACATTATGCCAACGCTATCTCGATTTCCACTTTTGTATACTTTATGTCTTCTGATGTCTTTTTCTGCTATTGCAAACATAGATGATGAATTCGATGATCTCAACGCGTTGCTAAATATGCCATTAGAGTCATTAGCAGATACCAAAGTCGTCACCGCAACCAAAACGTCACTGAGTTTATCTGATGTTCCAGCATCAGTGCATGTAATTACCGCGAAAGAAATTGAACGTTCTAGTGCTCGCTCCATCGCAGATGTATTAGTACTTGCTCCTGGCCTTCATGTCACAAAGTATTCAGATTACGATTGGACTATTTCAGCACGCAGTAAAAACCAAGGCGAAAACAACACACTACTTGTCATGATTGATGGTCGCAGTGTTGTTAACCCCCTCTATTCAGGCGTTAATTGGGATACTCTACCTGTCAGTTTAGATAGTGTTGATCATATTGAAGTCGTATTAGGTCCAGTTGGAACTATGTGGGGCGGGAACGCAGTCAATGGTGTTATAAATATCATCACGAAAGACGCCGAAAGCGCTCCTAAAGCACAAATCAGTGCAGCAGTAGGTAATTATGATTACCGTGAATATAAAGCTCATCACAGCATGCAGCTCAACGAAAAAACACACCTTTCTGGTTATATCGAATTATTAAACCACTCTCCTTTTACCGATGAAGGTGCTCACCTTAAAGAATTACGGGATTTAGACGTACAAACCGAACGCTTTGGATTGCGTGCCGATTATCAGAATCTTCAAAATACAGTATCTCTTCAGTTTGGCGGCATTTGCTCACGCGAAGATTACCAATGGTTAACCTATACTCCTGCATTTTTAGATCCAGCATCACATCAAAGTGATTATGATGCGTTTCTAACGAAAATGAATTCTCAGGAGCTCTTTGCCGGTATTCAATATCTTCATCAAAAATCAGATGGTGATCAATGGGAAAACCAAGCTTGGGTTACCTATAATGATTCAGACAGCACCAATGAACCAGCAAGCTTTACTCGCATAGACTTAGACAGCCGCTATACAGTTAACACTCAAGATTGGGGGATTCTGACTCTTGGTGCAAATGTACGTATTATCGATGAGGAATACGCACAATTCTCAGAACAAGAGCAATATCTATCTCCTTATGTTCGTACCATTGATGAACATGAATTTTTAAATGAAAGCTATAGTTTATATGCAAACTGGACCATAGTTCTTACTGAATCAACAGAAGTAACACTAGGTAATCGTTGGCAACACACTAACATTACTGAAGAGCTTTATTCTCAGCCACAAGCAAGATTATTGCAAAAGTTGACAGACAACCAACGCTTATGGATGGGCTGGGGACGTGCGGTAATAACGCCTTCTCGTTTAGAGTTAGATACTCAATTTCAAGAAAACAGCTATTGCAGTAGTTGTGTATATTTTGTTGATGAGCAGAACAGACCAGTAACAAATCCTGATGGTTCAATTGCTTTATATGATTATATGGCATCATATCACTACCTTGGCAACCGCGACCTAAAATTAGAATCTATCGATACATATGAAATTGGTTACCGCTATTGGCAAGATAACCAATTTCAACTTAATATGAGTTTATTTTATAGTCAACATGATAATGTTCGTGGCTATAAAACACTGGACCCAATTTATCATCCAATACTTCCTGAAGCTTCTGAGGGTAGCTCAGGAACAATTATTAATGAATATATCTCTCAGCTCATCGACCCTCTTTCTCAAGAAACTATGGGGGGGGAATTAAGTGTGCAATGGCAACCAATTAATGTATTGCAAGTTAATGCCAACTACAGCTACAAAACAATTAAAGGGGAGTGCACTGGCTCTATCTGTAACTCAAGTGAGCTACCCATTTTAGACCTTGAAAATACCCCAAATCATTATGCAACACTGCACATGATGTGGGACATCCACCCAACACTTTGGGTTTCTTCAGTTGTTAATTATGTTTCAGCCTCTGAGCCTGATGAAAAACTAGTTGCAGCATACCGAAGCTATGGCGATGATTATCTTGTATGGCCAGAGCTAGTAACTCTTGATATGACAATTCACTGGCAACACAAACCAACATGGCCAAGCTTAAAAATTAGTGCTGAAAATCTAGGTAATGACCAAGTAAAAGAATATTCAGAGCAATTTAACTCTTTTGCTAACGGCACTCAGTACTATGCTGAGTTAAGCTGGAACTTCATATAGCTATGCTCAAAGTAAAAGCACGAGCAAGTTCACAATCTCCGCCACGTTATGGTTTTCCCCATAAAGTGGTGGCGTGCCTGCTCCTTTTACTTACTCTACCAATAAGTAGCTTTTCACTCCAAGCAAGCAATAAAGACATTCAAGATCATGATTTAAAAGCAGTGTATCTCTTTAGATTCGCTTTTTTAACCTCTTGGGGGAACTTTGCTCCCACAAATAAGCAATTCAATTTCTGCTCAGAAGCGTCCTTAGATATCAGTCATACTCTAGAATCTTTAATTAATAAAAAATCGGCTCAAGCTGCTTTTATACCTTACTCAACAATCAATGATATTAAACAACATAACTGCCATATTATTTATCTAAATTCCAATAATCCACTTGAAATTCAAAAGGTTAAAATAGAGCAACCGCACGCTATTTTAGTCGGTGATGGAAAATCCTTCATTTCGTCTGGCGGCATGATTGCCTTTATTAAAATGAATAACCGAATCAAACCTTTAATCAGTTTAGAAAATCTAGCGTCAACTGAACTCTCTTTACGTTCACAGTTACTTTCCGTTTCAGAAATCGCTAGCACTAAGGAAAAACCATGATCCACCATTGGTTCAGTGCGTTACCACTACGCAAAAAAATCATTTATCCTATTTGGACATTGTTAACTCTTAGTACCATCATTTTAGGTGCAAGTGTTGCTCATTTTGTCGGAATTACTCATAGTGCTAATTTATATACTCGAACGTCTATTTTAACTCAAGGGATTGCGAGCAACTTATCAGGCGCACTAATCTTTGGAGATAAACAAACCGGGTTAGATCAAATGGATGCCCTCTCTTTTGATCCTGAGGTCATTGCAGCTTATGTCGAGAATACGGATGAAGAAATATTTGCAAAACTTGATAATTTACCAAGTAACTGCCAATGGATTAATCAAAGTATAAATTGTTACAGCTCTATATTTTTTGCTATTACCCACCCAATCACACTGGATAATGAACATCTAGGTAACCTTACGGTATGGGTATCAAAAGATAAAATGTTTAAGCAACGTAACCAAATTATCACCATTTTCTTATTCACGACCATATTGTTATCGGCGTTCGCGCTATTTTTTGCTCACCGAGTGCATAGACTTATCGCTACTCCTTTATTATCTATCTTTAATTCAATGCAAAGTGTAATAAAAAAAGGGGTAACCAACCAGCGCTTAGAGGTTATACAACTCGATGAGTTAGGCATGGTAACTCGCTGTTTTAATGACATGCTAGATAACCTTAGCCATCGAGATAGCTTATTATCTCAAGCATTCCAGCATTTAGAAGATAAAAACCACTATATAAACCAAGTTCTAGATTCTCTTGAACAAGGGCTATTAGTCGTTCCACCAAATAAAATTATTACTTATTACAATCCAGCAGTTCGTCGATTATTGCCTAATATCACCCATAATATTAAGGATACACTCACAGAGGTTACTCCCCCTCCACTTGAGACGATATTCAATAATTTTGAGCCAGCGAATAAATTGTTAGCACTGCAAGAACACATTGAACAACACAAACGCTTAGAACCAATTATCATTCGTCACCAACTGACGAACCTGTTATATCAGGTCTCAACTTACCCGATTGCGGGAGATAAAAACTCATTGATTCATGTTGAAGACATCAGTGCTCGTTATCTTGCAGAACAGCGTCAACGCATGGCTGAAATGATTTTTGATCAAAACCCAAGCTCTGTCATCGTATTAACTAGAAAACTACAAATAGAGACAAAAAATAACGCATTCATTCGAGTTTTTGGTGATATACATAACCTAGACCAACTTTATTTACGTCAGACTTTTAACCTTACTTTTTCTGTTTTTAGACAACTACTTACTCATGGCTTCTTAAAAATTGATGCAGAAGTATCTAGCTGTGAGCTGTCTAATAACCGGAAAGATACTTCTGCTTGGTTGCCTTGTGTGGTCACAATAAAAACGATTAAGAATAGCGAGAATAAAGTTGAATCATTCATTGTGTCATTCAGCGACCAAACTCAAATATTGGAACTAAAAAGGCTGAGTTTTGAAGCCAATCACGACGCCTTAACAGGATTAGCAAACCGTAAAAATGCATACCAGCACCTAATAAAAACGCACCAACAACAAGAGTCAACTTATCTTCTTTTTATTGATTTAGATGGCTTTAAAGCAGTAAATGATACCTATGGGCACCAATGTGGTGATGAATTATTAAAAATCATCGCTCAACGACTAACACGTAGTGTATGCAAACATGATCTCGTTGCTCGTTTATCAGGAGATGAGTTCTTACTTGGGGTCTATTTATCAAAAGAAACATCCACTCAAGAGCATAATATTCATACTGTGTTACAGCACATTTTAGATACAATCAATCAACCAATAGTAATCAAAAATAACACAGCAAAAGTCTCAGCAAGTATTGGGGTTTATTATTGGGATAAGTACAGTAGAAGTGATTTAGAAAGCGCGTTACAGCAAGCTGATAAAGCGATGTACCGCGCTAAACTATTAGGAAAAAACCGTTATCACCTAAGACAACAAAGTGAATTTATCTATGAGTATTAAACTGTTGGTCTGCATCTCTTTTAAGCATTGATGCATCAAATTCACAGCAGGTATTCCCTTGTTCTTTCTTCGCCTCATACATGGCGATATCTGCAAACTTAATTAACTCTTCTCCTTTGAGACTATCATCGGGGTAAATAGCTACACCAATAGAAGGAGATATCAGCATCGATGTTTCATTAATAATCACTGGGAATTTAAATTGCTCTAATAACTTAGACGTCAGTTTTTTTATCCCTGAATTCTGTGAAATATCTTGCCCGATAACCAAAAACTCATCTCCTCCTAATCGAAATACTTTATCTTTAGAACGGATAGTTTCAGCCAGAAGCTGTGCTGTTTTAATTAAAACTTGATCACCAATATCATGACCTAGAGAATCATTTATCTCTTTAAATTTATTTAAATCTAAGAAATAAACAGCAACTTTAGTGTTTGTTTTCTCACCATGATGAATAGCACATTGTAATTCAGTATTCACCATACTTCGATTTTGTAACCCCGTAAGTTCATCATGATGTGCTTTATAAGCCAACACTTCCGCTTTTTCATGCACTACTTCATTCATTTTAAAGAAAGCAGCGAGAAGATTACCCATTTCATTTTTTTCTACCACATCTGAAATCTCTAATTTTTCGCCTTGTTGCATTTTTTTTGTGCTTGAAAGTAGGAGATTTAAAGGGTCAAATAAATTACGTTTCATAAAGAAAATAGTAGAAATAGCTAGAAAGATTAATAGCACAATCTGCATCTTTATCAGCGTGACTAATTGCGTTCTGTTTTCTTTAAAGTCCCCTTTACGCTTTTCAAGCAATATCATCTCAATGTTGATAAATTGAGTCAAATCAGCTCTTAAGCTATCCATATAATCTTTGCCTCGATCTTCTTTTACCACTTTAAGTGCTTGGGATAAATTGTCGTACTGAGTCAACTCTACTGTCAACGCTAATTCATCAAACTTTAGTTTCATTGACTTATCAATATTATCAAGAGCTGCCTGTTGTTCTGGATTATCTTTGGTTAATAATCTTAACTCTTGAAACATTTTTTGAGCATTGGACATGCCTGTATAATAAGGCTCTAAATAAGTGATTTCTTGTGTTAACAAGTAACCTCTTTGCCCCGTTTCTGCATCTTTCATACTACTAAGTAATTTTTCAGAATCAGTAATCACATTATGGGTATGGATCACCCAGCCAAGCTTCTCATCCCCATAAGATTCCAATTTAAAGGTCAATATAGAACCTACGATGGAAATCGAGAATAAGACCAAAAGAAATAGAGCTAGTTTTAAGCGAACATTCATTATATCAACCCTGATAATAAATATTTAACAATCCATTATTCTGAATACTAGACCCTATCTACAATACTGACAATAAATCTTTTTAATTAATGGCTCAATGTCATTTTTTATAAATAAAGAAGGCAAATATTTCTTTTTACCTTTAAAGACAAAAACGCAAGACGATAATAAGTTATCGTTTTACGATAAATATTTATTGACATTTATTTTCCAGAGCCATATATTCTCACCACAAATAATGATTAGGGAATACCATGAATAACTTAAATAACATTCAATCTTTTAGTTCAAAACTGCTTATTGTCTTTGGATTTGCGCTTGTTGCCTTACCATTAATGGACACTGCCCTTTGGTTTGCCGCAACCCTTTATAACTCACAATCATTCCAAAGTACTTTTCCTATTGAAGTCACTCTTCCACTGTCTTTCACTCGTTCAGCGTTAGGTTATCTGCCAAGCATGCTACCAACGCTATTAACCTGCGCAATCTTATGGCAGTTAATACTTTTATTTCGTTTATACAAGAAAGGGCAAGTGTTTACGCTTGATAACACCATTAGATATCGTAAAATCGCTAACATCTTAATTATGATGCCATTTGTTAAAGTATTATCAGATATACTCCTCAGTATTGCTCTCTCTTATACTGAAGATAATGTAGAAGGTGGGTTTAACATTTCAGACAGTGAAATCAGTATGCTAGTCATTGGCTTAATCGTACGAGTTATCGCGAAAGTAATGGAAGAAGCAAGTCTTATCCGCGAAGAACAAGAACTCACAATCTAGAGACAATATATATGCCTATCGTTGTAAATCTCGATATCATGTTAGCTAAGCGAAAAATGCGTTCAAATCAGTTAGCGCAACTAATTGGTATCACGGAACAGAATTTGTCTGTACTAAAAAATAGCAGAGCAAAGGCAATAAAGTTTTCAACCTTAGAAGCCATTTGCAAACATTTAGAGTGTCAACCTGCAGATATTTTAGAATATCAGGCAGAGGAAGAATAAAACAACCCAACAATAAAACGCCATGATTCACTAAAAAGTGTCTCATGGCGATTGTGATAATGTTTAAGTAAACAAAGAGTCTGAATACTGCTTCACAAAATCAATGAATGTTCTTATTCTCTTAGGCTGGTAACGGTCTCGATGATAAATTGCTGAGAAATCGACACTAGGGATCCCCCATTCTTCAAATACTTGCTCAAGCTTATTATCATCTAGCTCTTGTTGGCAATAAATTAGTGGAACACGAATAATCCCATTGCCCGCTATCGCACCAGAAACCAATACTCGGCCGTTTTTACACTGTAAATTACCTTTCACAGTAACGTCATAATGATCTTTATTTTTAAGAGATTGAAAATGCCATTTTCGCACTGAACCTGTTAAACAATAGTGTTGATTCAACTCTTTGGGGTGCGTTGGTCTTCCATATTGAGCCAAATAAGAGGGACTTGCTAGCGTTCCCATTTCAATATTAAACAGTTTTTTAGCGATAAAACCTGAGTCTTCAAGTGAGCCCATACGAAACGCAATATCAAACTCTTCTTCGATTAAATCAACACGGTTACTGCTGAAATCTAAGCTGACAGATACATCCGGGTATTGCTGCATAAAATCGTTTACTAATTCCGCAAGAAACACCTCACCTAAATAACCACCAACACAGTTTATCTTTATCTCGCCTTGTACTTTTTCTACATCATCGACGGCAGATAACAACGCTTGGTCTATAGTATGAAGGGCTTGTTCACATTGCTGATAAAAATGCTTTCCGGCCTCTGTTAAACGAAGTGTGCGTGTTGTTCGTATTAATAAGGTCACACCCATCTGCTTTTCTAAGCTACTTATTTGACGTGATACGTGCGAACGAGAAACATCTAAGGTTTCAGCCGCTTTAGTAAAGTTGCCTAAACGAGCAATAAGAACAAAAGATCGGATATCGGTAAGGTTAATATGATTAATCATAACTTAGGCACCATAAAGTAAAGACGGCTATTGTTGCAGTACAGCAATAGAGTTTCAAGTAAATGACTATATATCAACAATAAGAGTCGCAGTAATATACCTCCATCGCAACGAAGCAGGGTTCTGCATTCGATTGTTCATTGAATTTATTGAGGAAATAGAAGATGAAAAAATTAGTTGTTATTACAGGTGCAAGTTCTGGTATTGGTGAAGCAATCGCACGTCGTTTAAGCGATGAAGGTCACCCTCTACTACTTCTTGCTCGTCGTGTTGACCGTCTTGAAGCGCTTAACTTGCCAAACTCTCTATCTGTAAAAGTAGACGTTACAGACAAAGCGTCTTTTGATGCAGCAATCGCTCAAGGTGAAGCAAAATTCGGCCCTGTTGATGCACTAATCAACAACGCAGGCGCTATGCTTCTTGGTCAAATCGACACTCAAGACGCACAAGAGTGGAAGACAATGTTTGATGTAAACGTTATTGGCCTTCTAAACGGTATGCAAGCGGTTCTAGCACCTATGATGGAGCGCAACACAGGTACTATTATCAACATCAGTTCTATCGCTGGTAAGAAAACATTCCCAAGCCATGCGGCTTACTGTGGTACTAAGTTTGCGGTTCACGCTATCTCTGAAAACGTACGTGAAGAAGTAGCTTTATCAAACGTTCGCGTAACTACGATTGCACCGGGTGCAGTTGAAACTGAGCTTCTGTCTCATACTACATCTCAAGAAATCAAAGACGGTTACGGCGAGTGGAAAGAAAGCATGGGTGGCGTTCTAGCTGCTGACGATATCGCACGCGCTGTATCTTTTGCTTACCAACAGCCTCAAAACGTTTGTATCCGTGAGATTGCGCTTGCTCCTACTAAGCAGCAGCCATAGTAGGTACTAACTTATTTAGCGAGATCATCATTAAATAATAAGCACAAAAAAGCCAAACTTGGATTGCCCAGTTTGGCTTTTTTATTTCTAGCTAGAAACCATCTTCAATTAACAGCCGTTCATTTGGCTATGATGATTAACGACGGTAGTTACCACCACGGTTTTGAGAACGTGCTTGGTGTGCTGAGGCAGACTTCGCTTGAGAAAGCAAAATAGATTCAACGGTCAATTCCATTGGTTCACGAGGCTCAAGACCGTGAGCAAACGTACGAGAACGTGGAGGCATTTGATATTCAAGATCAGACGCTTTAGGCATACGTTTAAAACGGTACAAATAGAAGTTTTCAACCTTCTCTCTTGCCCACTGTGTTTTCTTTAGATATTTAACACTACTCGCCATTGACGGGTTTGTGTTAAAGCAGTTTAAACGCATTGCGGTATCTAGAATTTCCCATCCGTAATGATCAACCAACTCTTGCAGTAAAATTTCTAACTTAAGACCGTGTAATGGGTTGTTCTGTTGCAGTTCAATTCTTTCTTCTTCAGTCATAACGAATTCCTAAGTTTAACTAACGCGTGAATGATTGTCTTAGAGAGACAATAATATTACCAGTAAATAGGCGGCGGATTATACAGGGTTATCACTCAAAATATAGTATTAACCCGTGAAATATAAGTAACTATCTTTAAGGAGATTATAACGTAAAAAACCAACCACAATAACCCTAAGGCCATTGTGATTAGTGAGTAAAAATAAACTCAAAGACAGTGTTAGTTTATGCGTGGTTTGGTGCTAGCTTAATCTTAAATAAAATCGCGTACATTACCGGTACTACAATCAGTGTCAAAATAGTCGCAAAGCCTAAACCCGCCATGATAGTGATTGCCATTGAGCTAAAGAACACAGTACTCAATAAACCAAACACAACACCAATTATGGATAGAAGAACCGTAAACCAAATCACTAACGGCTTTTTAAACGAGTTAAACAACATTGGAATCTATTTAATCAAAATATGACTGCTAAGTTTCAGTCGCAAAAGAGAATATGCTTTATCCTGCTGAACTTAGTGAATGATTAATTGATATGGAATGTCCATTAGATCAGGAAAATCTTATTGTTATCAATGAATAATGTATATCAATAAAAAGGATGAAAGATCGTCTCTTTTATCCTTTTTTACCCTCCAAATCGTTAATTAAATATAAACTTCTATTAAATATTATTAACTTTAATTAAACCAATGAAGTCGATATCATCCTTTTACTGACGATTTAAGAGGATAAGCTATGTGCGATTTAGATGAAAGTTTCGAAGATTTAGAGATAACCATTACCGAAGATGAAATTAAAATACTTGGTTGGGATGACAAAGAATGGTTCATTGAAAGCATCACTTTTATATCATCAATCATTCTACTGATTTATCTCTATTTCTTCTAACTTAGGCTAATTCAAGGCCATTTCTTATTTTGCAATGCATTCAATCACCTCATTAGATTACATGATGATAAGACTACCAAAAGAGATAGCAGCAACACAAAGTAGAACAATCGATAAACCACATTGAACTCGTGTCACGGTTACATAGCCACTAAAGGATTCGGCAATTGCAAAATCCCTTCCTCCCCATTCCCTGACTTTAAAATTAAAACAAAGGCTAAGAAACAGTAGATGACTCGCTGTAATTATCCGAGCATAAAAAAAATCATCTGCACTAACAGCAATGGAGAACGATGCAACATGACAAATAACTAACGTCATTTTGGGCAAAGTATGGCGATATTCAACTAATAGTAATTGAGTTAACCAGACACCATAAATAACTATTAACTGCCACGGGACACTCTTCCCAAAAATCAAAACCCCTCCACCGTCTAACAATAAGGTTTGCGTACTTCCATTTATCCAAAAACCAATAGCTAATGCCAAAAATACAGAAATACATAACGATAAGTAAGCACGTTTTTTCCATTGAACCAACATGAAACCAGTGGCTTGAAGAATAAAGAAGAACACTAACGCTTTATCAATATACTCAAGGCTAATCCATTGACTGACAGCCAAAAAGCACAACAGGTTAAATCCCGTTTCAAGTAATAAAATACGTTTAATCTCATGTGAATTATCTACAGGTTGAATCAAGGGCCAAAAAAGAACAGGAAGTATTAACGTCAAAACAAAAGCGCCCCAAATAGAGCTTTGGACGAGAAGATAAAACCCACTGCCATAAATGAGGCAAATAAGTAAAAAAAAGACATTAGATAATGGAGAATAAAGAACCGTTTTCACACAACCTCCATGTCCAACAATGAAGCCTTCATTAATACATGTTCCATACATAAATTAGCCGTTTCAATACAACGCTCTAATGTCACTGGTACGCGCCACTTTTGTTTTGGATCATATAAATACTCACCGCTTAAAAAGACGTTAGAATAATTTTCAGCTATTAGTGGTAAATGACTTTTTGACGTTGGTTGTGTTAATGCATGTTGCACAACCCAATAACAACGTTCTCCCTCCTCATTACGGATCGGAGGGCCGAGAAACCAATCAGAGTAGTGAGTTTCGGCTTCATTTTTATTAACTATCTTAGCACCTAAACCAATATTAAACGCTTCATAAGTCGGGTCATCAAGTAAACTCAACTCACCAAATAATTGCGCTAGTAATTCATCTCTAACTTCTTCTTCACTACACTCGAGTACTGGCTGCAAATACATCACACCAATCGCTTTATCCAAATCGGTAGCAGTAACCGATAAACAAACATTACCTTCTTCACTCGTTGTTATGTGATAACTCAATCCCCATGGCGAATCAAGAACAAGCCCTACCGTTTTATCTTTTAATATTTCAGGCATAGAAGAAAAATGAAATTGAAAGCCATGACTAAAGACATAACGATAATCCAACGCTTTACTCGCTTTACCTAGCAATGATTGAGTAACATGAGCAGGCAGTGCCAATACATAAAAATCAGCTTTAACGGGATCGGTATCTTTAAGCTCAACATAATCCACATGTGTTTTTTCATCATTTGAATGCAAAACTCTGAGTTCATTCCCCAAATGAAACTGAACTCCTTTTTCTCGTAAATAATGCGTTAAAGGAGTGATGATGGCATCACCAATCGGTTCTCGAATTCCAAGGCTATAAGCTTGCGGAGCATCTGGGTGAAACTCACCTATTTTATTGTTCAATAAATCAAGAACAGACAACGCAGAAGTATCATCTGTGCAGCCAATCCAACCTAATAAAACCGGCTGTAAAAATGCAGCTAAACTAGGTCTTGTTTGATACTCAAAAAATTCACCAACTGTTTTTTTAAGTAGCTCACTAGGGTCATAATCTCTTTGAATTTGTTTCTTAAACCACAAGATATCAATCAATGAAACTTGAGAATATATCATCGAATACGCAGATTTTGCGTCATCTAATAACTTATCCAATCCTTTAAAATAAAGACGCTGAAATTGCATTGTTTTATTTTTCTTTCCCCAATGAAATTGCACTCTATTTTGAGGATATATAGAATCTAAACAACTACCTGTACTAGAGGGAATTTCTTTCAAAAAATTAATAAGGTTATGATTTTTAGCAAATAACTGGCGATGAGTAAGTTCATAGATCTTTCCATCAATCACTGTGCCTCTACACTTTCCTCCCGTACTCATTTCTTTATCATATACCGTAACTTCAAAACCTTGTTTAACACATTGATGTGCTATCGCTAACCCTGAAATACCCGCACCAAAAACGGCAACTCTAAGCGGTTTTTTTTCTATTTTACATCTATCAGTCATAATCAACTCTTGAATAAAGAGGCCAAATATTTCTATTTGGCCAAACATAAAGCATCTCGTATTAAGAAACTATGAATCCTATAAACTATCGTCTAAGATTTACGTGGTTAGCGACTTCAAGAAGAAACATCTCATGATTTGGTAGCTTATTTAATAGTGGGTTAATATCCAATTCAAACGGGCTATTAGCCAGTGAACGGCACTTAAGTAGATCATCTCCTACTATTTCTATTTTTGGAGTAGTGCCTTCCCAAACCAATTTAGCCGTTAGGTTTAAATCACTAATATTAATTCCACAATCATAAGTTCGAGATTTAAATATTCCATCCTCAATGTTATAACCACCAACAAGAGCCACTGGAAGCTGTGCAGTAGGAAAAACAACTGGAATGAATTCATCTTTTTCTTCTGGCGGTAACTTGTTTTTCGCTACTCGCGTTTGAATATCTCTTACCGTCTCAACAATCCAATTATGAGCCCCCTCACGACCAAAACCTTCATAGAAAGTAGCTACGTTATACGGCGCTGAATAAATATTGACAACAGAGCTTGCTACACCATAAATCTTGCCATTAAAAATAAGTGGGCTTCCACTATCGCCTCTAGTACTACCGTATTTAGTGATAAAACCGCTACTCTCATCTAAAGAATAATCTGGATGAGACGAAGGCAAGGGTGGACTTTCAACACTAATCGTATATTGCGTTTGGCTTATCGGTTCTATTCGATTTTCAAATGACCACTCCAAATACCCACATCTAGCCTCATCTCCTTCTGATCTTGGTTGCGTATAATAACTATTTGAATAATTAGGAGAGTTACGGCACTCAGAAAAGAAAGCTTCAATATAATATGATTTAGAGTTTTCTTTTGCTGCCACTTTTGCTGCTATCGGCATCTTTTTCAATTGACCAGAAGAGTACCCAAGTGGGTACACCTCGGCATCTAATGGAATGCTGTCATATGCAACAGGAAGATATTCAACACCTTCAGGCGTGCTTTCGAGCTCTAAAATAGCGATATCATAGTACTTTCTAGGATCATCAAAGGTGTATAAATGGTTAATTAAATGAGATTTAACAACTTTGGTGCTTTTGCCATTTACTGTGCCATCTTTATTCTTCGAATATAGGAAATGAGCATTTAAATTACTGACACTGCAATGTCCTGCTGTTAGAACTGTATTTGGAGCGATGAGTGCACCACTGCACGTAGTGCCTCCACCTTCCAAATACACCATGTACGATTCATCTTTAGGGTTAACTTCAACCCCGTTATAGACAGCATGAGCTTGAGAGGAGTAAACACCAACAATAGTAACCAATGGCAGCAAATGAGAGGCTATACGATTTTTTTTCATAATAATTCCTTTTGAATATTTAAGAGGTTAGCGACTTAAAGGCGAAAGATTTTTCCCAAGAACAACGCCAAATTAGGCTGTTAATTTTTCTTATATATTTCCCCACCACACTATTGGGAATGATCCCAAACGAGAACTTATATCAATTGATAAATTAACGCAATAAGGCTATGTTCGATTTTTAGCGAAAAACACACGCATAAACCCACCACAGAAACTCATAAAGAAACCATAAAACATAACGTTAAACTAAAATAAAACATTCACAGCGAGAATAAATACATAAGGAATAACATCCGAAAAATTTGCACTTGCTTCCATATTCATTTCAACATCACTGACTAAGTTCTGCTGTTTTCTTGATAAAAACTCATCATATTCTCTTCACTTAATAGTAATGCGTTAAGTCGTACTCCTTTTTACAATGTAATTCTTTTCACGCTTTTTATACCTTCACATCATTTCTAAACATTTTCCCTAATAACTCTAAGCCGCTATCTCATGTGATAGCTTCACTCAACCTTTAATATTTCAAGTGATCCCCCCCAAAAAAACTACTTTCTTCCGAATCAATTCGAAGAGTTAACTACGGGGAAATTTGTTGATTGTCCTTTTTTATTTAAAATCCTAGCGGCTAATAAAGCACTATCAATTAAAGGCACAGATCTCCTTATTATTGGTGGGCATTTATTAGAAAAAGACTCAATTTTAGATTCAAGTTTTAAAGTAATTAAAGCATTTGATAGCAAACCATATACTGTTGATATTTACTTAATTGAACATAGAAGAACACTAACTAGTTCACCTCATCGTTGGTTAAAACTGATGATCAGTGAGTCAATAAAGAAAGGATTTCAAGATAAATAAGAAAAGAAAATCAAGCTGTCGATTAGGGGGGAATTTAGCGGTCAAGTAAAGGAGCTCGTTAGCTCACTAACTGATACTTTCACCGCTGGCAGTGTATTTATATCTCGCTCAGCTACACATTAGGAGCAATAACTAAAACAGCAACAATAGCGGCAATCAGTATACGAGGAATAACAACATCTTTATCAAATTTCATCAAATAACTCCGGTTTATCTATCATTCAAATAAATCTAATTTTTCATTAAAGATGAATGAATTAGACTCTAATCAGGTAATACTATGATGCTTGATAACGAGAAACTATCGGTCACTGACTATTCGATGTATAGTTTTTATCTATGTATTTATTGATACAGTTCACTTAGCCTAGCTTTAATCTGCTCACGTACATATTGATGCGTTTTATTGCTTATATTACGGCGATGATAAATAAGCTTAATTTCATACGGTTGAAGTGGAAAAGGTGACTCCAATACCTTTAGGCCGAGCTCTTGGGCTAAACCAAACATACTTTCAGCCACAATACAGATCGCATCCGTGTGTCTAACACTTAACAATAAATTAGATGGCCCACTCACTTCACGAACGATATTGCGCTCAAATATCTCATCAGGGCGGGTTTCAAATGCGCCCATGTTCTCGTTTTTCAATTTAAGCATGACATGCTCAGCTTGGTTAAATTGCTCTAAACTTAATGAATTTCCCGTAATGCTTGGGTGATCGCATCGACAAGCAAAAGCGATATCCAATTTACCTAAACTCTCACTCACAAAGGTATAGTCCGTCACGGTAATATCATCAATCAAGATATCGACTTCACCCGAGCGAATTTTATCAAGCATTTGGTACTCAACCGCTGGGCTTTCTGTCAGCAACGCATCGTCCATATCAGGCAAAGATTGCAATACGATTTCTGGCGCGCTGATTATCAAACGACGTGGAGATTCCAACGCCACCACCAATTGCTCCATTATCGGACGCACTTGATAGGCTAATGAATGGGCTGCATCGGTTGGCTCTAGAGATCGTCCTATTTTTAGAAATAACGGTTGCCCGTAACTCTCTTCAAATTTTTTAATCGCACTGCTCATTGAAGGCTGGGTAATATCTAAATGATCAGCAGCTTTTGTCACGCTACCAAAGTCATACACTGCAAGAAAATGTTTGATAAAATTTAAATTCATTTCGCTTCCCTACTCTATATCCCTAAAGAAATACCTAACTGAGGTTAATTAAATCGACGTCGAAACTCAGTCGGCGTCATCATTTTTAGCTCTTTAAATTGACGATTAAAGTTAGATATATTTTTAAATCCCGTTTTTTCTGCCACTAATGCGATAGGAAAGTTAGTACTCGCTAACAGCTCACATGCTTTACCAATACGGTATTGCTTTAAATGATCAGAAAAGCTCATTCCATAATGCTTCTCAAACATTCGATAAGCAGAGCTCTCACTCATATGAAGTCGCTTACATAAATCAGAGATCTTAATTGCATCACCATAATACGTTTCTATATAACGAGTTGCTCGCTCAATTCGATGGTTTAATTCTGAATCATCCGAAAGCGGCTTAATTCGATAAGGTGTGGTTGATAGCTTTTTTGCCTTCGTATCATCAGAAAGACTGACTAATATCTCAATCACTTTTATCGCCTGCAAATGACGATCTAGCGTATTGGCGTGTTTTAATAATTCTGACATCTTATGCGCGGTTTCTGGGCTAAACGATAAGCCATAAGCAGAATTATCTAATAACCGCTTTAAGTTTCTCGCTTCAGGGATCAGTGTCATTAAGCGCTCAACCCAATGGTGAGCAAACCAAATAATTAAGGTGTGATGCTTCGATTGCTCTAATTTTACGCTTCGCCCTGCCACCATATGAGGCAAACCCGGCCCATAAAGAAGCAGAGAATTATGATGGATATCGCCAATCGCATCTCCTGCAAAATAACTGCCTTGAAATGCCTCATCAGGATCTAGATACAACACCAATTCATATTCAGAATGATAATGCCAAGAACACGCAAATTCATTGTCTTCTACGCGACAATGAAATTCTCTTACTATCCAATCAAAACTAGGTACATTTTGCACGTGTTCTTTAAATGGTTTCATTCTTGACCTTAACGGTTAATACCACTCTAAATATGTCACTCTCAGGCTAATCGTGTAAGCGCCACCTGTCAAAGAAAGATAACAAAATGACTGAATAGTATTAGAGGTAGCTCGAATAACATCACTCACCTTCCCTATCATTGAGTAGACTACGCCTAAATAAAACGGTTCAACCACATTCTCTTTCGTACACTGGAGCTTCACTATGCCGCAAAACAAGAAGACATTTTTGTTTATTTTTATCGCCTTTATTACCGGACTTTGTAGTGCGTTTTTTTACCCACTATCAAGCTTATTTATTGTAGAGGAGCTGGGCGCATCACCAATGATGTTAAGTCTGTATATGACGCTTGCTGTCAGCAGCTCTGTGATCGTATCTCAGTTCATTGCCAAACGCTCAGACACGCATTGGAACCGTAAAACCATTCTGATTGTCTCTTTAGCAAGTTACTTAATTTTGGTCGCCAGTTTTACTGTTATTCGTGATTATTGGTTAGCGATTACCATGGCCGTAGTGTTTGGTAGCGTCAGTGGCGCTTCTTTTGGTCAACTGTTTGCTCTAGGTCGAGAATATGGTGACAGACACGTCGCCAACAGCACCAGTTTTTTAGCCAAGATGCGTGCAGGCCTTGCCATTGCGTGGGTATTTGGTCCACCTGCGGCATTCATGCTTAAAGCACAATTTAGCTTTAGTGCGGCGTTTGCGGTCTCTGCGATTACGGTCGCTATCGCGATACTCATCATCGCTAAGTTTATTCCTGATAACGTGGTGACAAAAGAAGAACGAACAGCGGCTGTTGTTGAGCATAAACCGTTAGGTCGTATGGTAATTCTTTATTGCTTCATCATTGTGTGTGCGTTTTCTGCCAACAATTTATACATCACCAGTATGCCTCTGTATCTTTCACAAGAACTGCAAGTGGATGTGAGTTGGTTAGGCTTAATGTTTGGTATGGCAGCAGCTTGCGAGATCCCTGTGATGCTTGGGGCAGGTAAAATGGCTGACAAACTAGGCACAACCAGAGTAATGACACTTGGCGTGATATCTGGTGCTATGTTCTTTCTTGTTATGCTTTCAACCACCAGTTTTACAGGAATGCTAATTGCACAAATACTTAATGGATTCTTCATTGGTGTGTGTGCCACTCTTGGCATGGTTGCACTGCAAGATATGATGAAAGACCGATTAGGTACGGCCTCTACTCTGTTCTCAAACATGTTGAACATCAGTGTCTTGGTATCAAGCGTGATGGTGGGTGTTGTGGGTGAGTTATACAACTACTACAGCGCACTGTATTTATGCTTTGTTGGTGCTGTTATCGCTGCTGTGTTGTTGATTGTGTTTGAGATATTAGAGAAGAAGCAGAAGGTAGTGATTGAAGGCCAATGCACGGTGATAAACTCATAGCAACATTAGATAGCAGTGTCGGTTATGGTTACGAACTAACGATTATACCAATGCAACTAATTAGATGATCTATTTTTATTGCAATGAAATACGACATCATTATGTTAATTTATTATCGTAATGATGCCGTATTTTCGCTTGTGATTATGCCGTATTTATTCCTATAGTAACAAGGTTGAGTTATACTTCGAACACGTTAAAAAGTTAGGAGGTTCAAATGACAGCCGTTGATCGTGTTTATCAAAAGATAAAGCGTTCCAGACGCTATGTTTTTGAGCGCAAAGACTTTGATGGTTTTGCTAGCTACGACCAAATTGGTCGAGTACTTAGGCAGTTGGTCAAGCAAGGTGAATTAATAAAGCTTGGTTATGGTTTGTACACTAAAGCAAGAATTAACAGCCTAACAGGCAACCCTATGCCCACTAACCCAGGGGGAAGCGATGCCCTGATGCGCGAGATATTAAAGATGAAAGGGGTCGATTTCGAAATGGATAACCTATCTTTACAAAGTCTATCAGGTGAAAGCACCCAAATCCCATCATCCATTCAATACTCATGGAATCCCAAGCAATTTAATCGCAAATTGGTTGTGGGTAACCGAGTATTAAACTCGCCGAGTTAATACTGAACGCAAGGACGATACAACTCTTGTACGCCATATCTACGACGTTCACTGCATAACACAATCAGAAATTCCCGATAATGTCGTGCTTGCAGAACTATTTAAAATGGTGTTGAAAGAAGATATTGAACGTTTTGGCAACCAACATGCAGAGTTTGTCGCCAATCCAAAACAAGAGTTACAACTAGGTCTTAACGAGCTAGAGAAAAATCCAATTTTTCGCCAACGTTTTAAAGACTTTGTCACGCCAATGGTGTTTAACACCAAACCTCATGATTTTGATACTTGCTTTACCTCATTTAAAGGCATCGCCGAGTCATTAATTAAAACCATTTAAAGAAGCCTATGGAAAAAACCGTATTCTTAACTGACTGGCTCTCAACCACCTGTTTTACAGGCATGCTAATTGCTCAAACATGTTAAACATCAGTGTCTTGGTATCAAGCGTGATGGTGGGTGTGGTGGGTGAGTTATACAACGACTACAGCGCACTGTATTTATGCTTTGTTGGTGCTGTTATAGCTGCTGTGTTGCTGATTATGTTTGAGATATTAGAGAAGAAGCAGAAGGTAATGATTGAAGGCCAATGCGCGGTTGCTGGAGAGGTTTAGGGTTAACGCTATCTTAAGTGTTGGGGTAATAGCTGATTTGCTATTGCCCCTTCTTTCGTTAAGCTTTTTACTCATTCATATCATGTTAATGATCTTTTTCCCGACTAAAAGTTCTCCGTTCTTCTAATACTGTTCTCTGTGAATTCCCATGATGTATCACAGGGGGAAATTCCACTTAGTTTAAATAGATCTATGTCAAATGACATACTAACAAGTATTGTGTTCTATTTAATTTTGTTTAGAATGCATAAAAATTTTATTATAAGAGTATGTAATGGCTAGTAAAATCAACACCATAGAAGAAAGTTCATCAGGTGACTCGATTATTATTCCAAGTGCCTTTCATCAACCAACTTTATTTCCTATTGAGATAGTTGAGACTTATCCAAGTGATCAACAGTCAGCGGATTTACAATCTATTGGGAAAGGTCGTGATGGTAGACACTATGCGATAAAAACAACAAGTGACAATAACGGATTTGTTCCTGCATCTGAATTCTTCTGTTATCAGCTAGCGC
This sequence comes from Aliivibrio thorii, assembly GCF_057368585.1. Lineage (NCBI taxonomy): Bacteria > Pseudomonadati > Pseudomonadota > Gammaproteobacteria > Vibrionales > Vibrionaceae > Aliivibrio > Aliivibrio thorii. The sequence continues at coordinate 431,249 of NZ_CM170655.1, forward strand.
GTTTGGTTTCTATACCTACCCCTCCATTTGAAAATCTTAAATTAGCATGCGGTTCTATTGCATTTGGTTCTGTATGGGAAGGAGGTGTAACCTCAGTAAGTACTACCATGGATGTACTGAATATCTTATCAGGTAAGACACCAGTTCAAGATTTACCAATATTTTTAAGTAAAGTTTATGCTTTTGATCTATTTGTTAATAATGAAGATCGCCACTTTGGTAATTATATTTTTCGAGATAGCTTTAAATCAAAAATTGTATTAGCTTTTGATTTCAGTCGTGCATGGAAAGAAACCAATCCGTTCGGTTTTGAATGCCTTGATAAAAGAAGTAAGACTACTATATGTAATCAATACATTCGAGCGAATAAATGCTATGATAAAGACGTCGCAAAGGCTCTATTAGAAGAAATATCTAAAATTCCTACAGAAAGTGTTGAATCAATACTAGACTTGATGCACGATACTTGGATGAGCAAAGAAGACAAAGATATTATCGTAAATTGGTGGGATTCAACAGAATTTCATTTAAGAATAGAGAAACTTATGGGGGTTATATAATGAAAAGCTTTGATTATGCTGTTATTCGCTATATGCCAAACCCTATTAGAGGCGAAATAATTAATATTGGTTTGGTTATTTTTACTGAATCAATCGATATTCGTCTCTTAAAATCAGCGTCTAAGTTAAGAATGTTTGATAACTCATCATCACAAAAAGCTATTTTAGATGTAAAAGAAAGTTTAGAAAGCCTTTATAGCTTTACTTCTAATTTTGATGATTTTTCAAAAATGCTTCTTAACTTCCCTGGAGGGGTTAAACTTTCATCAAAAGCAACGTTCTCAGTTGATCACATATCTCAATATGAGGCTAAAATTGTTGGTTTATTTGAAACTTTAGTTAAGCCTTATTCAACTAGAGAAACAACAATTAAGCATAATACAAGATTAATTACTAATTTAAAGCGTAGGTTTTCTTCTATTGAGTTACTTGCTCAGGATCCATCAGAATTGAGTGAACATAAGATTGTATCTAACTATATGTTAAATGAATCAAATGGACTAACTGCTGATTTCTTACTTAAAAATGGAAAGTTCCATTTAACAGAAGTTATTGATTATGATGTATCAGATACAAATGCAAAATTTAAAGAAACAACAATGAAGCTTATGACTTTTGCTGAGGGTGAGAAAGCATTAGATGGCGATGTAGCTAGCTATTTTGTTTATTCTGCATCTGCACAAAAAGAGCGAGAAGTGATTCAGCAGATCAACTTAGCTGAAAGTTATAGTACAAAAATGTTCAATATCGCATCTAAAGATGATGAGGCACTCTATTTCCAAATAATAGAAAATGCCGTTGGTAGAAGTTTACCTTTAGTCCATTAAATTAAAGCTCGTTAATAACGAACTTTTTTATTAACTACATCAATTTCTAGTAATGCCACAACAGTTAAAATTTGTTGTGGCTCTAGTTCTCTACCAATCGGTAATCTCAGCCTATTTTTTACGATATAAACCCCCTACCAATTATCAACAACTCCTATTTTTGTTCACAATACATTCGTATCGCCAATACCCCCCTTTCCACCAAACTAAAAATGCCAGTCAACTTAACTGACTGGCATTGCATTACCCACCATAGGGCTTTTTTTCATTACATGTTATTTACTTGGCATTGGTAGAATTTCAAACATGCCATCAAACTTATCTAGTGAGCCAGCCAGTTTCTCTAGCAGCGATGCATCGCCTTTCACACCCGCTTGACCAGATTTGAATAGTGCCTCTAGCGTTGTCTCACCAAGAACGACTTTTGTGAAATCTGCTTTGTTGATAATTAATTCAAAATCAACCTTTGGTAGCTTATCGACTTCAATGTTAGCCATATTCGCATTAGATACTTCACCGTAGTAACGCTCTCCAAGATCTGGGTGATAAACACCGAAGTTGAAGTCAAGACCTGCGGCTTCCGCTTTTGGTGCGTTCAAACTCACAGCAATAAAGTCTAAGAACATGCCCGTTGGAGTGTTCGCTATTACATCAGATGAAGCAAGCTTGATTGACTCTTGGATCTCACCAGTACGCAGTTCAACAGCGCCTTGCAAATAACTGTTACGCCACGCCATGGTTTCAGACTGGTAACCTTGCTGTTCAAAGCTGTCTGCGAGTGCGAAACGGTAGTCAATGTTATTCGGATTACATTGTACTAGGTCGTTAAACAGTTGAGACGATTCTTGATATTCACCAGCATTAAAGTGAGCCATACCCGCTTTATACAGTACGTCTGCACCTGCGGCATTCACGTACACACAAGATTGATCTTTAGTTTGCAATGGGTTGGTGTTCACAGGATTCATATCATGGTAGCCAAGGTACAGGTTTACCACTGCACGCGCATTGTGGCTGTATGAACCGTGGTAACCGTTGGTGTGCCAAGTATCGATTTGAGATCGTGGAACGATCTCCTCAATTTGACGGCCCACATCGTGAATAGTCACACCGTGATTGGCTAAGCGCATCGACTGGTTATGAATGAAACCATAGTTGTCACGCTGTAGCGTCATGTACTCAGAAATTTCGTTTACGTCAGTGTCTGCATCATTCCATACTGGTGCTGAGTGTGCCGCGTGAATATTGTCTACTAAGCCATTATCAACAAAGCGCATTTTTAATTCAGTTAGGTATTTAGTCCACACCAATGAATCACGAACTTTTGCCCCACGGAAAGTATAAATGTTGTGCATACCGTCGTAAGTAAGCTCAGCGGTATTCAATGAGCGATATTCTGGTACATACAACACAATCTCAGCAGGCGCTTCAGCCCCCGGCATGTTGATTGCATGGAAATCGAGTCCATCAATATTAATGACTTTTTCACGCTCTTGGATCTCAATCGTCGGTGCGACTAAAGTCACTTCACCACGCGATGCACCAAGGCCAAGTGCGTTATCTACAATGCCTTTGGTGTTGGTATCAAGGGTTGTGCCGTATTGGTAGTTTGCGCGACGACCCATTGCGGTGCCTGCGATGACATTCTCATCAGCCAGTTCTTTGATAAAGTCTTTTGGTGCGTAGATTTCAGCATCTTTTGCAAAATCACCTGATGCATAGACACCACGTGAACCGCCAAAATGGTCAGCGTGCATGTGTGAGTAGATCATGCCCGTAATTTTGTGCTCACCATTAATCGCAGGTAAGTGCTGTTTTGCGAATTCCCAAGAAGCGGCGGCGGCTTCGCGAGACAGAAGTGGATCGTGGATCACATAGCCATTATCTGTGCGGTAGATCGTCATGTTTGATAAGTCAGCACCGCGAATTTGATATACCCCATCCGTCACTTCGTATAGACCGCCTGCAGCGTAATTTAGCATTCCTTGACGCCAAATTGATGGGTTTACTGAGGGTGGTAAATCTTCAACAGACATATCAGCCATGTATTCAAAACGGTTCTTAAGCTCGCCTGCTTCGTGAGTACCAAACTCAGCAATAAGACCACGAGTAGTACGTTTAAACGCAGATGTGTCTTCCCAAGGAAGGAGCTTTGCCGCTGCGGTATTTGCATTTTCGGTAAACTTAGATGCCGCTTTTCCCTCGTAAGTATCAATAGATGCATAATCATTAGCTGTCGCGCCAAATGAAACCATAACAGAGAGTGAAAGAACTGAAAGAGTAAAACGAGTTTTCATAAGTAGCCTCTTTGGGAATTCGTATTGGTATGGTGCTAATTTAGCGTATTGACACATAGCAATACATGCATGAAACTGTATTTAACACATCACAAAATGTTATGTTTGAGGAAAGGATGGTTTCAAATATAGATCTAAACTTATTAAAAGTGTTTGTGGTGGTTTATCGCCACCAGTCAATTACCTTAGCCGCGGAAGAGATGGGATTAACTCAACCGGGAGTAAGCGGTTTACTTAAACGTTTGCAACAGCAGGTGGGAAGTCAGCTATTTATTCGATCAGGCCGAGGGATTATTCCAACGCAGCATGCTCAAGAATTAATTCGTCATGTTGAGCCTGCATTAGCTCAAATCAACAACGCATTAGAAGGGTTAGAGGGATTTTCGACCCAGTATCCACGCAAGTTCGTTATATACACCTCAGAACCTGTGATGTTAATGCTGTTACCTAAATTAGAAGCCGACAATAGCTTGGGTAATGTCACTATTGAATTGCAGCCAACCCACTCTAATGAAGAAGCCCTGATCCAAGCGCTCAATCAACATCAAGCCGATCTTGCTATCGAAGTATCTAACTATTCAACACACTCGTTTTTTACCGAGCCACTGTTTGAAGATAAGATCCGACTGATTGCACGAAAAGGACACCCTAGAATAGAAGGCAGTGTTACTCGTGAGCAGTTTTATGCTGAGAAACACATTACTTGGAAATTACGCCGTGAAGATACTTACATGGCAGATTATTTTACCGAGGAACGACTAAGTGAACGACAAGTAGCCGCAGAATGTACCTCTCTAGTGTCGCTTATGTCGATGGCTGCGGCGAGTGATTGCATTGCAATGGTGACCGAAAGTATCGCAACCGCATTTGCCGATAAGCTGGATATACAGGTGTTAGATTGCCCATTTACGTCCAAGCCGGTTCACTATCGCTTACTCACCCATAATCGAGAGCGACAAAGCCCGGCAAATATGTGGTTACGAGAAAAAATAAAGTCCTATTTTTGTTAAGCTCACTCTACCATCAACTAAAGTGAGCTAATCTGAAACGAATGATCTAGCTTGCTTGCGCTAACATATTGGTATCAGCCAATAAGCGCTTCCCCGCCTCATCAAACAAATGCAAGTGCTGCTTTGCAACGTTAAGCGTCAGAGATTCTTGAGTGGCAAAGTCTAACTCTGGCGTTAACGCGGTAAATGTTTTGCCACCCACCAAGCCATGCACTAATTGGTTCGGGCCTAACGGTTCAACCGCTTGCACACTTAATGGAAAACTTAACCCTTCATTTACTGGCTCTAACAAGGCGTGTTCAGGTCTAATTCCAAGCTGTATTGTCAGAGCAGGTAAATGTGCGTATTCAGCCAGAAACACACTTTGCTGATCAAACTTAATCACCCCATTCACAATCTCGGCTTGATGAAAGTTCATCGCAGGGCTACCAATAAAGCTCGCTACAAAGGTACTTGCTGGTTGATGGTACACCTCTGATGGCGTGCCGATTTGCTCAATCTCGCCTTGGTTTAACACAATAATGCGATCCGCCAAGGTCATCGCCTCCACTTGATCATGAGTCACATACACACTGGTTACGCCTAACTCACGTTGTAGCTTTTTAATTTCTAAACGCATGTGGGCGCGCAGTGAAGCATCTAGATTAGATAATGGCTCATCAAACAAGAACAACTGCGGATCACGCACAATTGCACGTCCCATAGCAACACGTTGACGCTGCCCACCCGATAACTTTGCAGGCTTTCTGTCGAGATAATCTGCGATCTTGAGGGTTTCTGCCACTTTTTCAATTTTTGCAGCAATGGTTTGCTTATCAACACCACGGTTTTTTAGCCCATAAGCCAAGTTGTCATACACCGTCATGTGTGGGTATAGCGCGTAGTTTTGAAACACCATTGCAATATCACGGCTGGCTGGTTTTTCAGTATCAATTCGACGATGATTTAGCTCAATTTCACCACCAGTGATCGACTCTAACCCTGCGATAGAGCGCAAGATGGATGACTTACCACAGCCCGATGGACCAACCAATACAATGAACTCGCCTTGTTTAATATCAACAGAAACGCCCTTTACCGCTTGGTGGCCATTGTCGTAAGTTTTTACTAAATTTTTAAGTGCTAACATCGTTCTATCTCTTCACAAATTGGGTATTGGCAATGCGGTTTCATCACCGCATCTGCACGGTTATTTCTCTGTTTCAACAAGGCCTTTCACAAACCAACGCTGAAAAATAATAACCACTAAAATCGGTGGCAACATGGCGAAGATAACCAGAGCAAAGGCTTGGTCGTAACGCGGTTGACTGCTTTGACTTATGTCACTCAATAACTGTTTCACGTCCATGACGATGGTGTTGTAACTCTCATCAGTAGTCATCATGATTGGCCATAAATATTGGTTCCAACCCACCACAAACATAATGATGAAAATCGCAGCGATCATCGTTTTGGATAGCGGCAATAAAATATCGATAAAAAAGCGGATTGGTCCGGCGTTATCAAGTTGCGCCGCCTCCACCAATTCATTGGGAATGGTTCTAAAAAATTGACGAAAGAAAAACGTCGCCGTTGCTGAAGCGATTAAAGGTAAAATGAGCCCAGAAAAACTGTTCAACATCCCTAAGTTCGCAACCACCTCATAAGAAGGAATGATACGAACTTCTAATGGCAACAATAGCGTGACAAATATCAGCCAAAACCACAGCGAAGCAAAAGGCATACGAAAATAGACCAAGGCATAAGCTGCCATCATCGAAATAATGATCTTGCCAATTGCAAAGCCAAGTCCCATCACCATTGAGTTAATGATCATCGATTTTGCATTCACATCCGTACTAAAGCCGATGCTCTTGTCCCACACTTCACCGTAAACCTCAAAAAGGTTACCGCCCGGCCACCACTGCAATCCATCACTAATAATGGTGTTTGGGTTGTGGGTAGAACTGGCGAAAATTAGCCAAATAGGGATGATCATAAAAAGCGCCCCTGCTATTAGGATCACATGATCGAACCATTGATTCTGTTTCATAAAAAAATTCTCATCATTGCTGTGTACCAATACATCTCTTTGAATTAATAGTGCACACGCTTTTCAATAAACTTAAATTGCACCCAAGTCAGCATTAAGACTAAAACCAGTAACACCACCGATTGCGCCGCACTGCCTCCAATGTCTGTTCCGATAAAGCCATCACGATAAATTTTATAAACCAATGAGGTTGTACCCCCACCCGGACCGCCCGATGTTAAGGTGTCGATAACGCCGAAGGTTTCAAAAAAGGCATAGGTTAAGTTAATGACTAATAAGAAAAAGCCTGTAGGAGCAAGCAGCGGAAAAGTAATAGTCCAGAATCGACGGCGATCACTCTCACAATCCAACATTGCCGCCTCGTTCACCGCATAGGAAATAGACTGTAGCCCTGCAAGAAAGTAGATAAAGTTAACCGAGACTTGCTTCCACACCGAGACCAAAACCAAGGTTAGCGTCGCATCAAAAGGACTGGTGTATAAACTAAAATCCCAACCAAGACTGGCAAAAATATCGGTAAAAACACCAATATGAGGATTGAAAATAAAGCCACCCATAATACCAGCCACCGCAGGAGCAACCGCATACACCCAAGTGAGCGTGATTTTATAAGCACTCTTACCATGCAAAATATTATTGGCTTTCACCGCCAGTAAAAGCGCGATGGCTAATGATAGAAATGACACAACAATGGCAAAGCCAACCGTAAAAAAGATCGATCTTAAATACTCTGCCGAGCTAAAAATAATGCTGTAATTCTCTAAACCGACAAAGGTTGATGACAACCCCCAAGGGTCTTCTAGCATAAAGGAGAGATAAACCGCTTCGGCTGCGGGATAGAAAAAGAACACTGCAATAATGGCGATTTGTGGCACTAAAAGCGCATAAGGCAACGCCGAGTGGGTAAATTGTTGTCGTTGTTCCACTGTTATAACCTACTACATTAAAAAGAAAAAAATCACTGTGACTAACCGAAATCAACCACAGTGAATCCTTGTTATTGCACCGAACGTGCGAAACGGTTTAACATTACTTTGCTTTCTTTATCGATATTGGCGAGTGCTTTTTCTACCGTAATTCGGTCTGCAAATACGTTATCAAACTCTCTATGCATTACCTCTTGGATTTGTGAGTAAAAACCTAAACGGTAACCACGCGTCCACTCGCCACCCGGTAAGCTCAACTGCTTTACGCCCACTTCTGCATCGGGCTGTTCTTGATAGTAGCCAGATTGTTTTGTCATGTCGTAAGCCGCTTTGGTAACCGTCACATAACCGGTCGATTTATGCCAAAACATTTGTGTCTCAGGACTTGTTAAGAAATTAAAGAAAGCAGCAACGGCTTGCTCTTCTTCTTTTGGCTTACCATCAATGGCAAATAACGCAGCGCCACCAATAAAGGTACGGCCTGCCTCTTTATTGACTGATTTCCAATATGGTAGATAGGTTGTACCTAACTCAAAATCAACACGGTTACGTAACCCACCAAACGAGCCTGATGAGCCTAACCACATTGCTACTTTTTGTTGCTCAAACGGCTGTTGGTTTGCATCCCAATCGGAGCCGTAATACTTGTAGTACCCTTTGTCTGACCACTCTTTTAGCTTGTTAAAGTGCATTGCCATATCTGGCGTATTAATCATGATGTTGGTCGCTGGCGCATCAAAGCCATTGTTTTTGTTAGCAACGGGAAGGTTATGGCGAGACTTGAAGTTTTCGAACATGATCCAAGGCGTTAAAGATTGTGAGAAAGTAGCGTAGCCTTGTGCTTTTAATTTTTTCGCGACTTGTTCTAGCTCTTCATAGGTTTTAGGCGCCTCTACCCCTGCTTTTGCAAGAATGTCTTTATTGTAATAAAGCACAGGCGTTGAGCTGTTGAATGGCATGCCAACCATTTTTCCATTGCTGTCTGCGTAGAAGTTACGAACCCCTGCAATGTAGTCTTTGTTATTAAATGAATAGCCAGATTGAACGAGAATATCTTCGACAGGTTTTGCAACCCCTGGGGCATTGATAATGGTTGCGGCACCCACATCGGCCACTTGCAGAATGTTCGGCGCTTGGTCGGCACGATAAGCGGCAATGCCTGCGGTAAGTGTCTCTACGTATGAGCCTTTAAACACTGGGGTAATTTTGTATTCATCTTGTGAAGCATTAAAATCACGAGCAATAGTATTGACTGTTTCGCCTAGCTGACCACTCATTGCATGCCACCAAGTAATGTTGGTTTCAGCCATGGCTGTCGTTGAAAGTAATGACGCTAGAACACCTGTTATCAATTGCTTTTTCATCTTATTCCCTAATGATTTAGTATGAGTAACCGTTAATTTGATGCTCATAGTAGGGATTGAAGATGACAGTTATGCTTCAGTTTTATTGTGTTCTTGTGATGATTTTGGAGTAATCTTGTTTGGCTAGTATTAACTTTAACTACAACGCGTTATTTATACTTTGTTAACTTTTCGTCTTTTTCAGATAACGATCTATGATCGTTTTATCGTCTCATTCTGTTGTGTGATGATCGCTTTAAGTTGAGATAATTCATCTGTTACCACACTCACTTTATGCACTGTGCTCTGCAGTGTGGTTAACGAAGCTTGTAATCCATGACGCTCTTGGTTCGCACTTCGTAAATCTGCATCCATTACTTTCTTTTGTTCAACAATTAACGACTCTTGTCTTGATTCAGGCTTGGTGATCTCTTTGGCATTTGGCACCAATTCACTATTGAGTACGCATAATTCGCTATACTTCACACTTATCGGACGCAAATTATTTTTATCCAATACCTGTCAAAGTAAAGCGTTTTATATGTTCATTAGAGGTGGTACGCCTACCACCCAACGTGGAAATAATAACGGCGAACAAGACCAAATAAGACAGATTAACTGAACCAAGCTTACGCCCAACCATACTCTCAGTCTTAAAGCGGTTATCTAGTGCAATTTGGATAATGACCATCTCCCAATTCTTGCCATCCATTTTTAGTGTATTGAAATATAACTCTTTCGTTTTCGTTCCCATGGCACCATCGACGATCCATAGTTGCTATTATTATTTCACCAACTTCTGGATTAGGGGAAATATTATAAATATACTCATTTTCCTTTTTTATACAGTGAGATATCCATTCATTAATTTGATCGATGTTATTTTGAACCGGAGAAATAACTCGTTGCCAGCGAGTATCATAGCCGTTAGCATCTAGTGCTTTATAATTATTACCTGAATTAACTTCAATGATTTGACCAACAACTGGATTTGGGCAAAGAGCATAAATATGATCACGCCATGCTTGTTTATTACCAAAAGTATAACCAGATGGCGTTGGTTCCCAAGTTCCATCGTCTGTGATAATGTTCATTTTAAAAATCCAATATTTATCGATATGATAATTGTTAAAAACTGCTTTTGTGAATTCTACGCTATATGGAGATTCGTGCCTACTTCTGCGAAAAACTTAATGGTTATGCTTAACTCGTTTAACGTAACACCGCACGGCTAGAGCATTATAAGGCCATTTATGTTTAAAAATAACTCAAAGGAACAAAGGCGTTTGAGTGATTACAAAGCAACGATGTAATCTCAAAAATCCTTAAATTAGCGAATAAGAACTTAGAAAGTTCGACTTTCTTTACCGCTCAAAGTGTTGAACGGAAATAGTTTTTTCGTAATGCTTTTCCCGTGCGAAACACCGTTGTACGCCCCTAATCACCTTTTAGATAGCTAGTGCAATTTTAACCATCGCGCTAGCAATCCATAACTCTCTTTTTCATACTAAATCTAATCCAATATAGGAGGGCAGTTTCTTTTTTATGCGCGTGGATTAGATCTTACACAGTCAATCCTGCCAACCTAACAAAAAAATCGATTATCATTTACAGAAAATCAACTTATGCAATTAACATTGTTATCACTATCACCAACCTCATGTTACTGTACTGATAGACAACCTTACAGATCACCTTCCTTATCATTAGATAAATATAAATTTAGTTTAAGTTCCCTAATTGATAAGTTTAAAACCTCAGGTGAAATAATTCCTCTTTCCATATCAATCAACTCAAGAATTGATAATTCAGTCATGTTCTTGATGTCATCTGTTATAGTTAGAACAGTATCATCCCAATCATTCCCAGATATTTTTAAGGCATATAACCAATCCATCTTATACAGCAACTCATCGAAGCCGATCAGATTATTTTCAATCTCAAGGACTTCCAATTTCGTCAATTTCAAAAATTGCTTAGGTAATAAATATGGTTGTGTAAACGGGTGTCGATATGGAAATTTAATCTTCAGTTTAATTAATGCTTGAATATCTTCATCAGACCGAGGGAAATTATAGATCTCATTTTCATCGGCCCATTGAACCAAATCAATACACCAGTCTATAGTTAAAGGATTCTCGCCCCTGACCAGAAGAATATCACCTCTACTGATGTATGAATCTTTACCAATATCAGCGAAATTTCCACATGAATCCCATTCAATTTTATCGTTATATCGAATAGATTGCTCGTGATAATCGGTGGAGCCAATATTGCCAATAATTCCCATCTTATGATCATGGCATGACCAGAGTTTAGATTTTTCACGACCTTTGAAATCAGCACTGAACTCATACTGAAAGAAGGAAACCTTATGCCTGAACTCTAACCATTTCAACTGACTTAATTCAAAGATAGTTGGCAATCGCCATCCATCCTCCTGATGATGACTGACAAGTTTTTTCACCTGACTAAAGCATTCAATATTTCGATCTGGCAAAATCTTCCATTCAAGGCCATTTTGTTGATAAATAAACTCACTTTTATCATGATATAATTCGCCAGAATCTTCAGCCTGTTCAATAGATCCATTTGATAGATTTTGGTCAGGTGAATGAGACCAAATATAGCATTCATCAAGAGAGGTAAGTTCACCAGCATATAGCCATGAGGTGCCTTGTATCTTTCCTTTCTTGATCCCTTTAATGAAAGTAATAGCATCAGTAAAATTAGGGAAATCAATTTTTTTCATATTATTATAGTGCAGTTATACAACGTTAATTTTACTATACTATGAATATTTGTAAGTGGTAAATATACCCACGCTCATTGAAGGTATGTAATTTCCAGAAAATATGACATGCTATGCACTGTGTAGATAGAGCTAACCCTTGAGAAAAAGCTACGATTCTAACAGATACGTGATAGTCGAGTCTCTTATGGTTCACGCATAGCAACATTAGCACTGCATTGCTAATTACGAGAATTGAATGTTTACAAGTCATTTCTCGTCATCTTAGACATCACATCCAACATATCAGATTCCCCAAAGAAGCCGAACAGGGCATATGTTTGTCGCATCCTACATGTTCTTTAAGAAACGCTGAATAAAGTGTATTTGATACACTTGTTTAACAACCTTCTTTATCTTCACTCGATATAACGCTGGATTTCAAACCTATTCATGACAGATACCCTTTTAATTGTGACACTTTCTGGAGAAAGGTGTCACAATTATGGCGTATTTATCCTTTAGTGACAATAAGAGTGTCACAGTAAAGTATCGGCATCTTTAGATTAACGCCCTAGAGGCTCACCTACTTATCTTTGATCCTCATAAAATTAGTTTCGGGGTAATAACCCTATTAAGATAGTATTTTCCTCAAAAATACGCATAATCTTGCTATACAACACTCAAAGAGAAATTACCTATGACTAACTTTCAATATTACTTTCACAAACTGCCTTGTTTTAACTGTAAAAAAACCAAAGTAAACACTGATCTTGGTTGGTTAACAGCAACAATGAAAGATGATGTCGTAGCCCAAGCGGCTGCAATTATCGAGCAAGAAGGCGTTGAAGCTGATCTTTCAGTAAACGTGACTTGTACTAAAGCTGAAGCTCGTGATTACTTATTGCTAAATTTCTACGGTTACTCTGAAGAAGAGCTAGAAGGTCAAATTGAAGCTGACGATGAGAAAGAAGTTGCAGATGAAATCGCTGAGTTACTAAAAGACGGTAACGAGGTAGCGGTATTTGAGCACGAAATCGCTCTACAAAGCTGTATGGATTGTGACGTTGAATAAGCGTTAATAAAGATCAACATACAAATTCTAGGCATTAGCAGAGTTAAATTTGCTAATGCCTTTTTTGTTTTGTCATTTTTAATTAAATCCAAACAACGATAATTTAAAACTACAGCATTAACTTAAAGCTTTTTAACTTTGAAACAAAACTTGGAAGTCTCTGTTTTTGCAAACAAATTAAAAACTCATCTTGGGTCATTGGTGGTTTTTCCAATGAGCTTCTTTGCTGTTGAGCAGCTTTAACACACGCACTATTATCTAATTCGAACATATCACACAGAAACTCATCAGGATGTATTGCAGATAATCCCAAAGGCTCAAGCTCCTTTGAAGGAAAATCCTTTAGATTAAAAGTAATAATAGACTCTGCTTGCCCTTTAATTGCAGCAGCAACAACATGCCTATCATCTACATCCGGCAAAGCAAGTCCATCAATTAAAGGTTCATATCCCTCAACCAAACAATCAGGAACATTTGCATTCATTAGTGTTTTAATTCTTTCAAGACTAGCAGGGTTAACATCAGGATTATTTATAAGTAGATTACGAATCCATTCATCATGTATCTGATCTGTCCACCGTGCTCTAAATAAACCAGTATTGGCTAAATACATTAGGTAACTACGAAGAGGAGCAGGATACATAACACACGCATCTAGTATTACTGTATATGATGACATTAATACCCCATATTCAGTTCTTGATCTAATGCTGATAGTTCCGCAAGTGAAGCAAGCCTACGCTCTTCTAAACGATCCTTATATTCCATAATATCGGCAAACGCGACTTTTCTACGATTACCTGTACGACTAAACGGAATTTCTTGCGAATCAAGAAGCTTAATAAATGTAGGGCGAGACATATTTAACATATCAGCCCCTTCTTGCGTGGTAAGTTCTGCATGAATAGATGTAATGCTAACAGAGTTACCTTGCCCTAATTGAGTTAGTACCTCTATCATCATATTTAATACGCTCGCAGGTATTGTGACTTCATGAGATTTACCTAATTTATCAACAACGTTGATCCTTTGAGCTTCCCCATTGGTTTCAATTACGGCTGATAACTCCTGACTACCAAGCTTAGCCAATGCTATTTCTTCTGCACTTGGCAACTTTATCGCTGCATTCATGTTTATTCTCTCTTATATTCATGTGTACAAATTGTACAATTGTTACAGTATCCGAAATATTCGAAAGAAAGTCAATATTCGAAATATTCGAAACAACACAAGTAAATGTGAAAATATGTTATTATCCCCTCAAACTGTAAGGACAATAATCATGAAGCTCATCCCCCTACTGAAACAGCCTAGAATCCACTGACTTATTTTAAATTAATGCCAACCCCATTATTTTTATATAAGTTAAAAGGTTTATTATGCAAGAAAAGCACTGGTCAAAGTTTCAGTTACTTCATGAAGTCGTAACCAACAAAAACATTCACATTAAAGGCACCCATAGCTATTACAGCGATTGCTGGGATAACGGATTTGAAGACTCTGTTGTTCGGTATTTACACGGAGATAAAATCAGCCGTCAATGGGAGCCAAGATGGGAAATCGATAAGCTTCATATTGGTGATTACGTCTGTATCGCCGCTGAAGTTATTATCTTAATGGGCGGAAACCATAACCACAGAACAGATTGGTTTTGTTTATACCCATTTATGGACTTTATCGACGACTCTTATGCGAGCAAAGGGGACACTCACATTCATGACGGCGCTTGGTTAGGCATGAGATCAATGATCATGCCCGGCGTAACGATTGGAGAAGGGGCCGTTATTGCCGCAAATAGTGTCGTCACCAAAGATGTTGAGCCATATAGCGTGGTTGCAGGCTCTCCAGCAAAACATGTGAAATATCGCTTTGAGCCTTCCGTGATAGAAGAGCTATTGTCTTTTAAAGTTTACGATTGGCCTACTGATAAATTCAATTCGCTCAAACCGCATTTATGCAGCCCTGATTTTGAACAACTAAAGCAAGCCATAGCATCTTACGACACGCTTAATTAGAGCATTACTATTAAATAACTCAAACGGTGCGGCAGTGTCGCACCGTTTCACCCCTCTAAATCAATCTCTCTAACAAAGGGAACGCAATAATAAGAGACAACACTAACGTCACCATTGATGGAACCGCGTCTTTCCAAGTATCAAATCGAAAATGAAAGAACATCGCCCCAATGGAAGTTAGCGTAATCAAACTAGCACCCATCGCACTTAGTACTGGGGTTGCTGTAAACATTCCCACTAACATCACAACAGCACCTGTGGCTTCAATAACACCCACAGCGAACATTGCCGCACGGTTAAGGCCATAACGATGAAAGAAAGCAAGTTGAGGTTCAAATATCGCCTTTACCCAACCAAACATTTTGACTGAGCTAACAAACAAGAAAAACGCGATTAATAACCCTTGGATAAATAACATGATGTAACTCCTCTATAAACAATAGAGCCATTAAAGCATTCCAATTGAGATAGAAGAATACTAGAATTAGGTTTATTACTATTCCAAATAGGAATGACTATGGATAAGTTTGATTGTTTAAACGTCTTTACTCGTGTTGCTAGATTAGGCACATTTACTGCTGCTGCGAACGAACTCAATACAACGCAAAGTGCGGTCAGTAAAAAGATTGCATGGCTTGAAAAACAAGTAGGCATTACCTTATTTCACCGCCATGCTCGTGCGATCAGCCTAACAACAGGTGGTAAACAATATTTACGTTTAGCACTGAAACTTATTGACGAAATGAACCTTGTTGAGTCTCAATTACGACAGGAACAAACCTCCATATCTGGCACTTTAAAGCTGTCTGTTCCTAGTGCTTTTAGTGTTCAAAAGCTCTCTGAGCCACTCAATGAATTCCTAAATTTACACCCAGAGCTTTCTGTTGATGTGTCGGTATCGGATAAGTTTGTTGATTTGGTTGAGAGCGACATAGACATTGCTATTCGAGCGGCCTACCTCAAAGACTCAGGGCTAAAAGCAAGATGGATAATGGATAATGAACTCACCTATTTTGCTTCTCCTGACTATTTAGAAAAACATTCTCCTATCGTAATTGCAGACGATTTAGCACAACACCAGTGCTTAACTTATTCGTTATCGACACCATCGAACCTATGGCGTTTCAATGATGGGGAAGAGACAAAAATTAAGATAAAAGAACAAGTACGAAGTGATAGCCCAGAGATGCTGGTTCAAATGGCAAAACTAGGACAAGGCGTAGCGGCAATGCCAAAATGGATGGTAGAACACGAATTAAAATCGGGCTCACTAACGCAGATATTAGAACAATATAAAACGGTAAAGTTACCTATGTATATGGTCTATAAAGATAGTGAGCACCAACCCCAACGCATTCGTGCTTTCATTGATTTTATTTCAAATTACTTTTCTTAGAAATAGAGACAGATTGCTTACCAAATACGTTAATGAGCGCACCAGTAACAATTAAACCACCACCGATATAAGTCCAGATAGATGGAATTTCATTAAATACCCAAACACCTAATAACGCAGAAAAGACAATCTGTACATAAGAGTAAGCAGATGCTTTACCCGCCGCTTGGGTTTGCATGGCTTTGGTCAATCCATATTGTCCAATTTGCGTAAAGATGCCGATTAAAATCAGGATCATGGTAAGGAACAGGCTTGGCCATACAAAGTTATTCCAAATCAGTACGCTTGAGATAGGTAACGCCACTAATGGGAAATAAAATATGATCACAGAGCTGTCTTCTGTTTGGCTGAGTTTTCTCACAATCACATAAGCTATCGAGCTTCCCAGAGCACCACATAACGCAAGTACAACACTAAAAATAGGTAATTCATTTGTACTACCACTGTTCATGCTTGGTTGGACCATAACAAACAATCCAACAAGACAAAAAGCTATACATATCATGGTTGATTTTTGAATGTGCTCTTTAAGAAACAAAACACCAAGTAATGCCGTAAATATAGGATGGACGTATTGTAAGATCGTCGCTTCCGCTAAAGGCAAGGTTGCCACAGCGTAGTAAACACACATAAGTGCAGCAGTACCTACCGCACCACGAGCAAGAAGTAAGGGTTTATTGTGTCCCCATATCGAAATGCCTTTTCGCTTCACATCTGCATAGCTAATAATCAGAGAAACTAACGCCCTTGCTGCTACTATTTCAAATACTGGAATGCCGTAATTACTCACGTATTTTACACACGCCGACATGAGCGCAAATCCAAGCGCAGAAAGAAACATAAACTTAACCCCTGTCGGGATCATTGAAAAAGAAAGAGTGGACATAAGGACAACTATCAAATTTAGGAGATAATGAATACTACCCTTTCTTCTACTACATCCCCAGAATAATCATACTAGTGAACATAATGAAATAGCCTTAGTCCCAACATTCGGAACTATCAAAAAATAGGGCATACTGACCAATTACATAATAATATAACTGCAGGCACGCATGAATTCGATAAATCTAAGCAGACCGTTTACGCTTACCAATGGTCAAATTATTAAAAATCGTCTGTTCAAATCAGCGATGAGTGAACAACTTGGCGATAAGCAGCATAACCCGACTTCTGGTTTAGCAACCCTATATCAACGTTGGGCTAAAGGTAGCATTGGTTTATCGATGACGGGTAATGTTATGGTGGATAGAACCGCTCTTGGTGAGCCTAAGAATGTGGTTTTAGATGAGCAGAGTGATCTTAGGTTATTTAGTGAATGGGCGAATGCCGGGAAACAAAATAACGCTCACATATGGATGCAACTTAACCATCCGGGTAAACAAATTCCAAAATTTTTGTGTGCCGATCCTGTATCTCCTTCAGCGATACCACTAGAGCGTGGATTAGAGAAAAGCTTTAATACTCCACGAGAACTCACTGATGATGAAATCCATGAGCTTATCAATAAGTTCGCCACCAGTGCCAAACTAGCAAAACAAACGGGCTTTACTGGCGTACAAATTCATGGTGCTCATGGCTACCTTATCAGTCAATTTTTATCATCGAGACACAACCAACGAAACGACAAATGGGGCGGCTCATTAGAAAACCGACTGCGTTTTGTTTTAGAAGTGTATCGTCCTATTCGTAAAGAAGTTGGTGATGATTTCCCGGTAGGGGTTAAGCTTAATAGTGCCGATTTTATGAAAGGTGGTTTTACTGAAGATGAATCAATGCAGGTTGTTCAAACTCTAAGTGATGACGGCATCGATTTGATTGAAATATCCGGCGGCACATACGAGAGTCCATCGATGATGGGAGCCAAAGATAAAAATAAACCAGTAAAAGAAAGCACTGTTAAACGTGAAGCTTACTTTATGGATTACATGGAGAAAGTAAGAAAACTGGTCAATACCCCTTTGGTTGTTACTGGTGGTTTTCGTACTGCCCCTGCAATGAATGAAGCCTTAAATACATCAGCAACTGACTTTATTGGTATTGCACGAACCATGGCGGTCGATCCTGATTTTCCTAATAAATTAATGGAAGACTCAAACTATGGAATGCCACTCGCAGAGCCAACAACAGGCAAACCTGTATTAGATAAAATGGCAATGGTTGGGCTTGTTTGGTATGAACACCAAATGTGGCGTATTGCCGATGGAAAAGAAGCCGATCCTCAGTTAAGTGCATTTGGTGTGGTAGTTAAAACCCTACTAAGTGCAGGCTGGTATGCATTTAAAAAGCGCAGAGCGTAAGTCGTGTTTTTATACAGGGAATGAACTACTCTCTTTAAGTGTGAGAGTGAATATACTAAGAGGTAAAAATGGATTTAAATCTGCTTAAAACATTTGATGCAGTAATGAAGTCAAAAAGTGTTAATGCAGCTGCGGAAGCACTAAACGTGACACCACCAGCGGTAAGTCACGCGTTAAACCGCTTACGAGATCAATACCAAGATGCCCTTTTTATCCGCCAAGGCAGAGGAATTACCCCCACTAGCTTTGCCTTAGAACTGCACAGTGAAATTCAAGGTCCTCTTAATCTTCTCATCAATGGTTCAAAATCTCGTTTGGAGTTTGAACCTGAACATAGCCAGCGCACCTTTCGTATCTCTAGTCATAAAGACATTGATTTACTGATAGTGCCAACATTAGTCAAATATAAAGAACAACACGCCCCGAATATAACCATCGCTGCCGATATCGAACATTTAAATGAACAAGATAGACAAGATGCTCTCCGTAACAGAAGTGTTGATGTTATCTTAGCGACCGTACCACTGACTGACCATGGTTATATTAATCACATTTTATTTGAACAAGAGCTAGTGGTAACAGCAAGTAAAAAACATCCGAGAGTAAAAGACATACTAACGATGGACGACTTCACGAATGAAAGCCACCTTGTATGGAAAACACAGCGATTAAATACCAATACACTTGATTCTTTGGTTATTGAAAACAACCTTCCAGCAAGAAAGGTGGCCTATAGAACGGGGTCTACCACCACGGCCTTAATGTTAGCCTCAGAAACAGACTGGCTATGTGTAACAAGTAAATGGCACGCCACTAAAGTTGCAGAAAGTTTTGGTTTGAATGTATTTCCTGTTCCTTTTGAAACCAATAAAGTCCCCGTTTATATGACGTGGCATCAAACCCAAAAAAACGATACTGGTCACCAGTGGCTGCGAGAAGCCATCATCAATTCAGTGCCTAAAAAGCAATAAACCGTTATTGTTATTCATCATTACCTCCTACAAAAAAGGCGAAACTATCATCATAGTCTCGCCTTTAAAATTAAGAGCTTACTTATTTACCCTTCAAATACCCAGTTTTCCCAACTTTGCATTCTAAGTATGACTTTACGTACAAGACTGAACATTTCCCATTTAGGTGAATACACTGCAACATGAGCATCAGTCCCCGAAGGGAGTGGCATTCCATCCATCAAAGATGGGTTATCAAGCTCTACTTTCACTAAAATTCTACCACCCTGACTAATGTTTTCAGGTGCTTGCATAACTCCAGATGGCGTAATCGCTCCTTGCGCGATGATATTATTTATCTGTACAACATGTGCTTTATACGCATGTCCAGGAATGGTATTAAAAGTAACCTCTGCAGGATAACCTTTCTTTATATATCGAGCAGGAGACTGCTTAAATGCGGCGAATAATTGTTTATCTTCTTTATGAACAAAGACAAGATTACCCTGAAAAGGAACGATTCTACTCTTCATCCCAGGTCTTAAAGCAACTTGCGTAACATAGCCATCAGTAGGAGCAATTACCCTTGTATGTTCTAAATTAAATTTCGCTAAATCAAGCTGTGTTAAGTATTTATTTTTATTTGCTTTTTGTTGTAATAATTGAGATTTGATATCATCAATATTTTCTTGAGAAGAGAACCCTTTCGTTCCTAATTTTTTATATCTAGCAAACTCGGCTTGGTAAAAGTCAATCGCTGAATCTGTACGTTTGATATCACTTTGCACTCTATTCACTTTATCTTGAAAAGGGGTTCTATCTATTTGATATAAAGGGTCCCCCGCTTTTAATTCTTGATTACCTTGAACAAATACTTTGGTTACCAAGCCTTCAACTTGCGAGGTAATCGGCGTAGTCACACTATAGAGTCTCGCCATACGAGATACAGGTTGGTACATCGCCATGTATAAAAATATCCAACCAACAAGGAACAGGCCAATGACAGAAGCCGTTGTAATCGTCCATTTATTTTTCGGAAGATTACAGACTTTAAAGATGATGATACATAAAGCGATGTAGCTTAATATGATGATTGTTTCCATCTTTTTACCCCTTAATATTCTTTTCTAATTCGTCAAGACGGGCAACTAAAGATGAATAATCTTCTGATGACACACTTTTTCTCTCGCCTAACCACTCTTTTTTCTCACCGCTATACATCGTTGCCCAAATCCACAGAAACGGCCACAAAACATGAAGAAAAAACAAGCTAACCCAGCCTGCCACGTGAATGGCCTCTGCGTGAGGATGATCTCGCTTAAGAGCCATCTCGTAAGGGATATCATGCACAATAATTAAGCCGAAAATAAGTATTAATAGAACGGTAAAAAGTATTCCTAATGAAGCGTAGTCTAAGAATAGGTTCATATTATTCCTCTAGAATTATTTGTTAATTACCTTCATTGAGGTCTTTGATTAATACCAATTTAATTAGATACTTACTGAAATTGGTATTATTAATGTCGTGTTAAGATTTAAATAGTAACGACTACAGCTATTGGTAGCTATTGATTAAACTTTAAATGTGGATTTAGTTCTGTTTAATTGAAGGGGTTATGAAAGAGAATGCACAATTAATCTAGATTTTACTCAGGCACAAAAAAGCCGAGTTCATCTCTCACTCGGCTTTAAATTTTTAATATGATATTAAAACATCACTCTCTTATTTGCCTTTCACTTTACTCTTCAAGTTCTGCATAAAGGTTTTAAAGTGCGGCATAAAATCAGCAAACAATTCATGTTTACGATTTGCCATCATAACCGGGCCTAGTAGACGTAACGCAACCCCAACTCTCGTTGCGACTTCTGGCTCTAAGCCACTCTTTTGCTTTAGCTTATCGACGATAGTAAATACATCTTCACGATCTTGAAATTCAAACGCCAATGTTTGAGCGGTTTCTTGCTCTGGTGTTATCTCTTCAATGGTCACTCGGTAACACTTATCTTTTCTGATTTTAGGGATCATAGTTCTACCTTCTAATAATCTAAATTGCATCATGATTAACAGCAAACCGATTTGAACTTCCTCTTGAAAGAATGCTCAATTAAGTTGATAATATCAACTATATATTTTTAGTTGATAAAGTCAGCCACTTTTAAAGGTGAGATTTTGATGTCAGAAAGAAAATCGTTAGATAGCTTGTTTACATTAGTACATACACTAAAGCGTAATTTGCATGATCAAATTGAAGAGTTAAACCTTGGTATCACTCCTATGCACGTACGAGTTATCAAGATCATTAACCACAAACCGCACTGCACAGCCGTTGATATTGCTAACTATTTAAGCCGTGATAAAGCGCAAGTCACGCGCCTTTTAAGCAGCTTATTAGCACAAGAACTCATCGTAAAAGAGCCAAACCCTGAAGATAAACGCAGCCAATGCCTTCGCATCACGGAAAGCGGCAAAGAGATTATGAAAAAAATATCAGAGATTGATAAAACTATGTTTGAAAAGATGTCGATGGATCTTTCAGAAGCTGAAATCGCTGAATTTAAACGTGTTGCAGAAAAAATGGCGAGCAACCTTAACGCTTAACGGCAAAACTGCGTTTAACGAATTAACTCTGGCTATAAATAAAATAACCCCGCTTATTTAAGTAGGGTTATTTTAACATTCAAAAATCCAGCCTATAACCTATCTCGTATCGCCGTATAATTTGGAAAAATTCGGTATATTTTTCTCCCAAACAGGGGAATCCTCTCCGATAATTGATTTTAAAACATCAATAAACAACTTGGTTTTAATAGATGCGTCTCTGTGTGGGTACACCGCATAAAAGGTGCCGAAATCTTCAATATTCAAATGCGTCATTATCGGGATAAGCTTACCTTCAATAATTTCATTCTCAATCATTTGGGCTGTTACCACTGCAAACGTATTACCTGCTACTGCGCTTTTTACTACCATCTCAACATCATTCACTTTATACGCGACATTCAAATGAAACTGCTGTTCAACCTTGTTTTCATCAAGGTAAGTAAATTTATCAATAAATAAACCGGGAGCCGCATAAATCGTCGCTGGCAGTGATTCTAATTTTTCAATCGTCTCTATTTTCCCATGCTGTTGAATGAAATCAGGTGACGCTACAATAAGTAAACGGCTTCTGGCAATCTTACGAGAGATCAAACTGGAGTTCTTTGGTTTGCCAATACGAAAGCCAATATCAAAACCCTCTTGCACAATATCCACCACTCTATCTTCTAATCTCAGCTCGCATTTCACATCTGGATACTGCTTCTGAAAAACAGAGATCGCATCTTGAACATACTGACGACCAAACATCATTGAACTCGTAATTCGTAATATCCCTCTTGGCTCTGAATGATAGTTCTGCGCTAAACGATGAGTGTTATTAAGTAAGTCACGTAACAGTTTTGCTTGGCTCACCATTTCATTACCTGCTGCTGTTAATGATAACGAGCGCGTGGTGCGGTTAAGTAAGCGGACACCTAACTCTTCTTCTAAACGACTGATCTGCTTTGAAATAACAGAGCGATCTAGGTTCTTTTGCTCGGCAACATTAGTAAAAGAGCCAAGTTCAGTGACTTCCAGCAATAAAAGTAAGCGATTAGAAAAGTTCATATGCGCCTCACGAGAATAAATAAAAACACCATTGGTGCAATATTAGCATCAATGTTATGCCAATAACGGTATTTTTCTCACCTAATGGATTGCTTATAGTTATCTCACTGACGGAAAGGGCGCCCTCTCAACGTAACCATATTTAACTAGCCAATAGGCGATTTAGAGGAAGTACATTATGAAAACATTATCAATCACTAATCAAAATGGTATCGCAACAGTTGCTATCAACAACCCACCAGTGAATGTATTAACCATTAATCTAATCAACGAAATTAATGAGTATGTGCTTTCATTAAAAGATGACCGAGATACTAAAGTGGTGGTGTTTAAATCACTGCATGAAACCTTCTTTTTAGCGCACCTTGATCTGAACGTGATTAATGGCACGCAAGGTGGTCAAGCAGCGTCAATTGAGTTCAACCACATGATCATGAACATCAAGGCAATGAAACAAGTGTCAGTTGCTTTGGTTGATGGCGTTGCTCGTGGGGGCGGTAATGAGTTTGTTATGGCGTGTGACCTTGCTTATGGCACTGAGAATGCAGCGTTTGCTCAACCAGAAGTTCACGTAAACATTCCTACTGGCGGACAAGGTGCGGTTCAGTTCGCAAGAAGAATGGGTAAAAACAAAGCATTACAAGCTCTTCTATTAGGTAACGATTTCACAGCACAACAAGCTGAGAACTTAAATATCATTACTCAATTTGTACCTAAAGCAGAAATGGATAACTTTTTAGCGATGAATTTAGGTGTGATTAGCACATTAGAAGTGCGTGATATTGTTATGTACAAAGAGAGCATTGCAGCATCAATTAAAGATGAAGACGCGGGTGCAGAGTTAGAGTTACGTTACTTTTTAGAGCGCGCTAAAGAGCAAAAAACAGCCGCTATTATCTCTGCATTTTTAAAACACGGCGGACAAACAGAGCGTGAAGCAAAAGACATTCAAGGTATTTTTGTTGATACGGCGGCTGAACTGTCTAAATAAGAGTAAATCACTCCATTATTAGCCGTCGTATTGGCGGCTAATTGTTGTTGACCACTGAAATAATACTGTGAAGGTAACTCATGAGATACGAAGGTGATATTTATCGTCCGCCGCCAGAGGCTGACGCTTATATTTTGCAATATACGATTGGTTGTTCTTACAATAGTTGCATAAAAATAACGAATAAGCTTAACCAACAGCGATAGCTTTAAATATGACTATTAAGACTGTAATTTAGAACAGTTATATAAAAAAAGTAAATAACGTAACCTCGATCTGGTTGAACACTTACATTTCAAGAGGATTACGCATGAATGATAATTTAAACGACTACTTGAAAGACTTAAAAATAGAATTAAGCCAAAAGGAAGTGGAAAATCTGGGATGGAATCACAGCAAATGGAGCATAAACACTTGGACTCTCGAGGTACTTCTTTTTGCCTTCTTTGTTAGTAACGGCATTTATCTCTTTTTTCTCGATGATCTTCAATATGGTAGTATTCTCTAACTTTTTATTTCCCTATCAAACGATAATAAGAAAAGAGTTACTCACTCTTTTCTTATTTATTTCAATGATAAACCCAAATATTAACTAACCTTTGGTTTCATTAATGCTTCTTCCTTTTCTTCTGCTTCTAATACCTCACCACGAGCAATTAATTTTTGGATGACTTTAGATAGCCCTAACGTCAGAACTGCCATAAATGCCGCCACTTGCGCTAACATATAAAAGTAACTGGTGTATACGCTCTCCACCACTTCTGGTGTAAATACGATATCTTTAGGCAAGGCGATTTTGGTTGCTATCACAGCCGCTAATATTCCACTTAATGAAATAGCCACAGCACGCAAGCCGATCGAGAATGCAGCAAGGTAACGTGGCACCATCTCAAAAATAAACCCAGCCCCTAATGCACCAACGATAAGCTCTGCACCTGATTGGAAAAAGTGAACAAATAAAATCCAGTCTGCTGAAATTTTTCCATTTTCTCCCATTGTTCCAGCAGAAAATCCCAACAAAGCAAATGCAATAGTAGTTAACATAAATGCGCCGGCAATTTTAGTTGGAATTGTTGGTGAGTAGCCTTTGCGATCTAACCATGCGTACAGTTGGATCATTGGGCCGCCAAGCACAAAACACCATAGCGGGTTAAATGCCATGTTCGATTCAGGGTGAATAGGAATAAAGCCAAGTAAGGTATCGCCCATTAAGTTAATCGCGTACATGTTCATTGATGTAAACATTTGGCCATAAAAGAAATAGAACACGATAAGAATACAGACGGTGATCAAAACAGCGACCATTTTGTATTGGAAAGCACGCGTTGCTTTTGTTATTTCATAAATGAAGTAGCCAATAGCACCAAAACCTAGTGCATAAAGAATGTATTTACCCGTATCAAGGTTTGAGAAAATCCAGAATATTAAGCCAAGCATTGCTGCAGAACCGGCAAAGAATGATACCCAAGTTTTTACTGATAAGGGTGCTTTATCTAAATCATTACCGACACTTGCAAGCTCTTTACGATACTTATAAAACAGAACTAAGTTGAGCGCCATTAATAGTGCCGATACAAAGAACACGCCTTGGTATGCTAGATAAGTGATTAAAAAAGGAAAAAGGTATTTAGCAGAAAAAGAGCCAAGATTATTAATTGAATAATTCACCGTAAGACCTTGCTGAAAAGCTTCACGGTTAGTTTCAGAGTATGAGTTACCAAACAACACGGTTGGACACGTCGCAGACAAACCACGAGCAAAGCCAATTAATGCAATCGCTAAAATACTCATTGGCACATTAAGTTGACTTGCGCCAATACCTAATAATAAAAAGCCGACTAAATAGGTCGCGTAACCAATATATACCGCACGGAACGCACCGATAAATTTATCAGCTAAAAAGCCACCTACCGCTGAAAATACAGGCCCTACGGCACCAAAAGCCCCCATCATCATAATGGTATCAGCTTCACTGTAATTAAGGTCGTTAAGGAAAAATTTGGTTAAAAGAACAAAGGCACCATAGAAGGCGGCACCCCATAAAAATTGTCTAAGAATGAGAACTTTAGCTATCGTGGGAAATCGTGCGTTATGGTCTTGCATACTACTACTCCAGAATAATAACGACATTTACACTTACTATTTATAGGTGTATTTTTTCTTTATATCATCTCGTTATTACTCGGTGTGATACACAAGTCCCAAACTGCCGAGTTAAAAGGTTCTCTTTTACAGAATGCGACATTAACCCTAATTTAACGTATTTTTAACTGATGTTAATGTTAATTACAGCTCAGTGTAGATACCCCCAAAAAAAATACAATACAGAACAACAAATAGTTAAATGGATTATCAAGAAACCAGGAAATCACAGAACCTCAATCAACCCAAAAACTTAAAGATAAAAATCAATTACTTACTGATAAAAACAAACTAAAACCCTCATTCACCACCATTAATGCAAGGTGATTTACAGCACAGCAATAAGTTAAACAGCTCATCCAGGGCGTAAATAAAAGAGATTCTAATTCAAATATACAAAAAAAAATAATTCACACCATAAATGTATCCTATGATAGTTTTGCTGATTTTATATATAAACTCATAATTATTGTTCATAAGTTTATAAAATTAGCACTTAGCATATTAATGCTGAATGAGAATAATTTTATATTTAATGGAGTTCAAAATGAAAAAAACCTTATTATCGCTCTCAATATTATTAGCTACATCAACGTCTTTGTTTGCGACTGAAAGATATGACCCAAATAAAAGTTATCCAACTAATCAACAAGTTGAATTCAATGGTAACATTTATGAAACTCAATGGTGGGCAAATCCTGATGAATCACCAAGTGCTATGACACAAAATTCATGGGAATCACCTTGGATATTTGTCGCTAAATCCCTGCCAACAACACCTGAAATAACTTTGCCAGCACCTCCAATAACAGAGCCGACTCCATATATTGAAGAAACAAATAAAATCCAATACGTCCAAGTTATGAATGAAATGGCAAAAAAAATGGTTCATCGAGTAAATGAGCTCAAAGAATTCGCAAAAAATCCAGACTTCTTCTTTTTTAAAGATGGTAAAAAGTTCATAGAAATTAACGGCATTAATTATGAAATTGATGGACAGCATGGGACACCAATCATCCCACTACGTAATTGGGCAGATGATAGCGCAACACGTAATCTATTCAGCTTCTTTGATCAAAACTGGGAATTTTCTTGGTATGAAGGTGGAGCTGTTGTCGTAAATAAACAGTGGGGCAACTACAACTGGGATAATGGTTGTGTACTCGAATATTTACCAAATGGTCATCTTGAGAGTAATTTTATTCTAAATGAAGCATTAACTTGTTTTGATGGCTCAGAAACAAGCGAGCCTACCGATGCTACTTACGTTGCTCCTTACAAATTTGGTGTAAATGCAGAGTACGCAAATATGGTATCAATAGAACAATTAGGTGATAAACTAATCGTTGCTCATTCACCAACAGCTGAAAATAAACCTTATGATTATCCAATGGTTGGTATCTTTGACTCCAAAGCTAATACAACGACCAAGATTTTAGGTATTAACGAAGCTCAACCATACGAAAGCTTAGATGATCTTAGGGTTTACAAATCACAACTGTTTGTATCTGCGATTCAATCACATAATCGTATCGATGTATTTAATGGTGAAACTAACCAATATCAATACTCTTTTGCAGTTCAGCATGGCGGCAATGGTAGTATTGCAATCAATGATCAATATATTTTAGTCGCTGATGCAAACCAAATCACCATTTACCACAATGAAGCTACAAACCTGGGTGAAGTGACAGCACTTCAACCATTTGCTTACTTAGAATATACCAATGGACGTCCATTGACTCTTGAATTCATTGGTTCAAAATTACTAGCAGGGGGAACACAAGGTTCAGCCGTTTACGATTTATCAGCCTTATCACAAGGTGTAACACTTCAACCAATAGTTCAAGACCTTGATGGATTTGAAGCTATGGATGCAAATAACGACTATATCTTTGTTAAAGAAAATAATGGCCAATACACCGAATCAACCACCCGGTTTGCAATGTATGATATTCAACAATTTGTTGCTAACGGTTATCAATTCAAAGATGCAGAAAAAGCGGTTTACTTAATCGATCATTTTTGGGTAAATGGTAGTGATTTACTTGTACGTGATGACGAAATTGTATCCTTAAATAACTCGATTATAGAAAGTGTCAAGTTTAACAAGTTAGATACTCTTGAGTTTACTCCAAATGCATATGTACCTACTGCACAACTAGAATTTGATGCATTACCAGAAGAAGCTAAGGTACAAAAAATTCTTCAAGACGGGCTAAGCGAAGGCCTTTGGTCTCTATCGGCTAATACAGGCTCAATGGTAAATGTGCGTTTAATTGATCGTAACACAGTAGAAATTACTAACTTTACTGAAATCGACATGCACAATCTAAATCTAGATATTAAAGCACATAGCCAACATCGCTGGGGTCGCCTAGCAAACTTAAATAAATTACCAGCATACACGCGCATCACTCTGCCTATTTCAACTCTAAATATTGATAATAGCTTTAACACTACAGATGGTAGTGGGGTGTATAATTATACAGGGATGTTAAGTTCACTTGATGGCGTAGGTAATACTTATGGTCATTACGGTACACAGCACCTATTTGATTCACGTTTTTCAACCGATACAAAACACCCATTACTTGAAAAATTGAAAAAGATTTCAGTTACATGGGATATCGAATTTACCGATCGTTTACTAACTAATCCAACAGCAGAAGTGCCTTGGGATGCAAAAAGTGCGAAACGACATTTAGAGCTACTGTCTAATGTTGCCTATATTGTATCTAATGATTTATTTAAAAATAAACTAATGAATTATAAAGAAAATTATGGTCACGAAATGTATCTTTATGGTGCAACGTTTGAAACTGAAGAACAATATGCAAGCCTACTTGACATAACATCAAATTCAAATGCTTTTACTAATTACCGAAAAATATCAGGATTCCAAAATACATTTAGTTTTGGAGGCAATGCCGGAACTGTATTTGGATTATCAGATAAAGAATTAGATAAAATTGAACGTGGTGATATATATGATTTCGCTCTATATCTCGGAGAACAAATAGGGAACAACTGGTATCCTGACTGCTCACCAGTACCTTGTAATTGGACCGAAAAACATTTTGCTAAATTATTCGTTGATGTGTACAACGAGCTAGCAAACGAACTACCTTACTAACAGTAAAAATATACTAATAAAGCCCCCATAATTAATAACATAACTATGGGGGCACTTTTAATAAGCTTAATCTAGTGAGCAACTCGACTCAATAATATTCAGCCAAAGAGCTCACTTAAAAATTAAACATTTGATTATTAAATACTTTCATTTCATTCTATATCAAAAATATTTATCCATTTATTGCGGGTTAAGGCCTAATTTTTCTAACACTAACTTAAAGTTGGCTTGACGTTCTTTAATATTATGAACATCGCCTGTAGAACAAGTCGTATCAGGGCAACCACGGTTTACAATACCAGAAACGTCATCAATAAATTGAGTACCTTTTAAGCCACTATCAACGTATTTTTTAATTTCATTATAGTAATTCCAATCCGCGTATTGCCCCCCGATATCTGAATAAGCTTGCACTGATGTTACCCAGTAAAATAAGCCTGCAATCCATTTAATTTCTTTATTCTCTTCAGAACTACAAATCAGTCCTGGATTCGAACATAGATCAAGATCTGCGTATAATGGATTTGTCGGTGGAGCTTCAACTGTTATGCCATCAATCGTTTTACCAATCGTCTCAGGGTCTACGTGTGAACGTCCTAAATAATGGTTCAACGTACCAAAATTCTGACGACCTGTTGTTTGAATAACACCACGTCCCCACCAACCACAGCCCTCTACACTTTCTTGGCTACTTCCATCCCATAGGAAAGAACCCGCTTTTTGACCAACGTAAATTTTACATTCGTCACGTTCCCATACTTGCTTCGAGGTATCTACTTTTTCTGGAACCGAATTACAGTGGCCATTGTTTGTCCAGCGACCAACGCTACCATTAACAAGCAGGCCACGCTCTTCTAATACAGCATCTGGCGCAGCAAATACTGGAGCTGGCGCACCATACCATTTAGCATGCGTTAATGCGCTGACTTCCATTTTATTGTCACGAGGACAAGAATAAGCAAAGTCTAAACCGGAAACAGGATTAACGCCGTAATCTGCGTATTTTTGACCAAGCTGCCCACAACTCGCTGACATCGGGTAGTCTGTTGGTGCACCATATTTTACTTCAGACCAGTTGTTTTCATCACAAGCATTATAACGAATGGTTTCTTGCATGCTTTGAGCTAAAAAAGCAGCAATAGCAACTTTTGCATAAATGATGTTGGTGGCATCATCGACTTCGTCACTTAGTAGCCAGAATTTATTGCCTGCAACACCAATATTGTGCATCGCATTTAGGCCATCAAGGAAATCAGGCCATTTATATACAGTTGATGGAACCCATTGAGATTGCGGTGTTTCATATAAGAACACTTCGTTATCCATCACATCGGTAGCATTGGCTAATTCGCTGTTCAATGCTTCAATACGTGTTAATGAACCTTTCTCTAACTCTTCACCAACGTAGTATAGTGGCACTTTCGCATCTTGATAACGTTCAATTTTAGTTGTTAATTCAGCCGTATCTTTATCAAATAAAATAGCAAATACGTTACTGTACGCAGCTTTACGAATCTTTTGTTCTTTGGTGGTTTGGCCCATAAAATAGTCAGCAGCTTGAGTTGTTGACATATTAGCCAACATCGCGGGGCTCTTCACGTAATCTGTAACTTGTTTCACATATTCAAGTGCGTTGTGCCATTGCTCACTTGACAATGCAGTGGCTGCACTTGATTTAGTGAAAGCTACAAAATCAGCTTTGGTTGCTGCTACTTTATAAAGTTCTAATTTATCAAGTACATCTACAGTATAATTAGATGCTGCATTCCACACAGATTGTCTGCCTGAATGTGTATCGTAAGCAAAATCACCAATACTTAAAGACCATCCAAAACTCGCTTCTGGCGCAAGCGTTGATACGATAAGGTTATGAGCTTGAGCCCACCCTTTCAGGTCATTGCTAAGTGCATTGACCTGAGTAATATCGATTTTACTGCCAGTAATATCTATCGCGTTTATTAGCGCCTCTTTAACTGCGATATTATCTATTAATACATTTTTATCTTGTATCGCTTTATCAAGCACATCACTGTTAATAATGATTGATGAAGAACTCGCTTGATCAATCACTTCAATAATAGATACAAACGTACTAGTTAGCTGATTTAAGTCGGTTAATTCTGTACTTTTGCTCGTCTCAACCGTTAACGTTGTAGGTGCTACTGATGATGGGCTAGCAACTACAAATGTATTTGGCCAGCCAGCAACTTCTAAACGAATAGGATCCATCGGGTTTGGTAACGAAAGAACCGGGGCGGTTCCTGGCTCTGAGCCATCACAATTTAAGTGAAGAGCCCATGAAGAATCACTACCGGGAACGGTTTGAGTCCAATAAACCGCAGAATAGGCGATGTTCTTATGAACCATAATATCACCACCGCCAGCATGATCACCTCGTGTCCAATCGGGATAAATATTAAAACTCTCACATAATCCACCTATAGCCAAAGGAGCAACTCTAGATGTCTGATTTTCATCAGAAGCATACACATAACCACTAAGCATCACGCTTAATATCGCTACTGTTATTTTATTTATTTTTATCATTATTTAATTACTTCCATGCTTACGCATTCCAACAGACTAATAATCTGATCCTCATTGATAATTAACACTTCACTCAGTGTAATTACCTTAAAATCATTGTTAATCTATGTAACATGGACAACTTCATAGGACAATATTCTATTGATTTAATTAATAAAATATAAATGTCATGTCTAAAAAAAGTCGGTAATAAAAGAAATGATACTTTATAAATGAGAAGTAACTCTAAAATAGAAACTCGTTTTCCTGTATTCAATCGTTACTCTTTAACAAGAGATGAATTAAATTGTCTCACTCATAACCTATGATTTATTAATAATGGTGAAAATAATAAATGCGTTACTGTCTCATTACTTTTTATTTTATCTGCTACAGCTTTTCAGTGAATGCGACCGCTTGGGAATCAATGCAATTCCCGACTAATCAAGCCATTGAATCTATTGGTAGTTATGCCAATGGCTGTCTTGAAGGTGCAAACGCTTTACCTTTAACCGGAAAAGGTTATCAAGTGGTTCGCAGTGAACGTAAGCGTTATTTCGCTCACTCAGATACAATCGATTTTATTCAAGATCTTGCTGTAAAATCAAAAGAAGAACTCAAGAAACAACTCTTAATTGCTGATGTGTCTTTACCACAGGGAGGTCGATTTTCTCATGGGCACTCTAGCCACCAAACAGGGCTTGATGTCGATATTTGGTTACGCTTATTAAATAAACCACTAACAGAAAAAGAGCTGAAACAGCCCTACTCGATTAGCCTTGTCGATAAACCAACATCAAGCATTCGTGATAAACAGTGGCAACCAGAACACTTCGAATTAATTAAAATGGCAGCAAAAGATGAAAGAGTAGCTCGTATATTCGTTAACTCTGCAATCAAAGAAAAACTGTGCGAAGAAGAAAATAGGAATACAGAATGGTTACGCAAGGTGCGTCCTTGGTGGGGACACAGTGCTCATATGCATGTACGTCTTAAATGCCCACCAGAGGATAAAAACTGTATTAACCAAGCAGAGCCACCAGAAGGGGATGGTTGTGGCTACGAAACGCAAAGCTGGCGAGTCAATCCAACCCCACAGAAAAAAAGAGCACCTGCACCCGTGATGCCAAAACAATGTACTGAAATGCTAAATGCTCTTTAATTAATCTGTAACGATGAACTAATGCTACTGACGATTCAATTGATGCTCACTCGATTTACTCGACAGGCATCAATTCAATAAAATTCTGAGCCAACGATTGACGAAAAAAATCAGGCATCGAATCCATAGAAAATACAGCTGCATCTTCTAAAATCACAGTAGAACCACTGAGTGTCCAGTAAGAGCTTCCTTTGCTTGTATTCACTTTAACTTTAAAATACTTTGGAGTGGTTGTGACCATTTTTCTGTTCCTTTAATAACATACCCAATCATGCTACCACTTTCATTTTATGAAACCAGATTTTTACCTTATGAATTGCAAGGTTTTTTATGTTTGTAATTACCGCGTAAACACAGATATTCAAACCTGTTAGGTTATTGTTATTGAATTACATTCACCTTCCCCCTTCATACATCAATGCCTCTACGAACTTTCGTACAGATTAAAGATACGGTATCTACATTTTGCCTCCTACATTGCTTCTGTTTTTAATTAGTTATAGACGCTAATATAGGCAACTCTATTGTTAAAAAGGCAACAATAAGATTATGGATCAATTACGTGCTTTAAAATATTTCACCGCGACAGTAGAGGCTGGTAACTTTTCTGCTGCCGCTAAAAAGTTTGATGTTCCCGCCTCTTCTATCTCACGTCGAATCGCCGATCTTGAAGCCTCACTCGGTGCTCAACTATTAAAACGAACGACTCGAACCGTCTCTCTCACTGAGGTGGGCTTACAGTACTACAATCAAGTTACGACACTTATTCAACAGTTAGAACAATGCGATAAAGCAGTAAAAGATTACCAAACCACTCCAACAGGCACGCTTAAAATAAGTTCTATGGTTGGTTTTGGTGAGCGCATTCTTGCTCCAATATTGGATGAATTTACACTCCTCTACCCAGATATTTTTTTAGATGTAGAGTTAAACGATCAACTCTCCAAACTAGATAGAGACGATGTTGATATTGCTATTCGTGGGGGCTTTGCACCTGATGAGCGTGTGGTTGCGATTCATCTTATGGATAATCAATTTATTCCTGCCGCTTCTCCTGCTTATCTTGAACAGTATGGACAACCTAAAAGCACAAAAGATCTACCTAATCATAAGGGCTTATTTTTCAAAACTCCTCACGGTCCCACTCCTTGGTTAAGTGAAATAAATGGTGAATGGCAAGACGTCTCGGCCCCTAGTTTACTCACAACAAATAATGGTCAGTGGTTGGCAGATAAAGCAGTAAAAGGCGATGGGATTATCATGATGCCTCGTTGGGTATTACAGCCTTATTTTGAGTGTAATGAACTTATTGAACTTCACTTTGATGAACCATTAAACATCACGCAAAACCAAACACTCGGAGTATATATGTTGTATCAAAAACTGGCGTATTCAACACCAAAAGTAAAAGCTGCGGTTGATTTTATTGTGGCAAGAATTAAAGGATAAAAAGAGAGATTTCACTTCCTATATTTTATCTTTATACGATAATTTATAGCATAAGCCAACAGGGTTAAGACCTCTCTTCATGGAAATGTCTTAGCCCTTTTAGTTTAATTACTAAATTGTAAATATTACTTTTCATCTTCTCCCAAACCAAACATTGATATAGCTCAAAAAAACACCTACTGATTAGGCGTAGATTAAAATGCACATTACATTTTTGAGGGAATGAAAATGACTATATCAAAAGTATTTCAAAGAGACCTTCTTGGTTTGATCTTGGTTGCTTTAACGGCTTTAGTTGCACTTTATGTTCTATTAAATATGCTTGCTCTATTTGCTTACTTAAATCAAGAAACACAGATTGCATCAACCTTCTTAGAGCAGTCTTTTTATCTTATCGTCTTTGTTATACCACCTTACTTTATCGAGAAGTATATCAAGCACCTGAATGTGGTAATACCGTAAACAACATTGATATATGCAAAGAAAAATTAAAGGCTTGATTAGGGTGATAAAGAATGGATTGTGAAGGATATAACATTTATTTTTTCATTTGCATTATATTTATCTCTATTATTTCTAATTACCTTTAAGCACCAATTAGAAAAATAGAGATAATATAACTCAATTAGTGCGTTATGCGGTTTGAACCATTACGCACTAAGTCTTGGCCGGTTTGAAATACTTCTTCCGTTACCCAGCGAGATAAAAGCAATTGGTGCTTATCATCTAATACAGCAACAAAACGACGACCGTCTTTATTGTTAGTTGCCATTGCAATGCCAGCAACGTTAGTTAAACCAAAGCCGCCATTCTCAGCAGCAACAATAAATGTTTCTAGATCTTCTAGGTTCGTGATCATCTCTAATTCTTGGTTCATATTGCTATTCTCTTGTAGACTCAATCGATAATCACAGGATGGTACGATTTTTATCTTACCAAGGCAATGTTGCTACCGTACAAAACGATTCTTTCTATCTCTATCACCTCAATTGTGATTCATTCTAAGTTAATTCTCTGAGCCCCACAGCCTTCTTCATGCAAAATGTCATCAGGGTTCAATAACTGACATTTTTCCATGCTCAAACAACCGCAACCTATACAGCCCGTTAAGTTATCTTTAAGCAATTGTATTTGATGTAATTTAGCGTCGAGATCTTTTTGCCATTTACTCGCTACCTTTTCCCAATCACGTTTAGTGGCCGTCTTTTTCATTGGTAAGTCTTCAAGCTCTTTAGCTATGTCTTCCAGTGTAAAACCAATAAGTTGCGCAACTTGAATAAGCGCAATTCGACGGAGCATTGAGGGGTGATAACGACGTTGATTACCAGAAGTTCGAATAGACGCTATTAATTTTTTTGTTTCATAAAACCGTAAGGCAGAATGCGCAACTCCACTACGTTCAGAAAGCATTCCTATTGTTAGTAACGTTTTTTCGTCCAGCATTTCTTTTCCCTAAAGTGAACATTAAAAAGAATCTTAACGTCACATTCTAAAAAACAAAACTGCTCATCATAAAGATGAGCAGTTAATTTAATTAATATCCCTTTTTACGACTCCGAGATTCTGATTGGACGTTTCCTATCATTTTTCCAAAAGCTTTATCTTTCGCTTTTTTTTCTGCAAGAGTCGCACCATTGAAAGCTTGTTCTCGCATGAGTTTTTGATAACTAGCAAAGCGACACTCATCCAACAAGTCAGTTGTTAATGCTTTTTGAATAGCGCAATCCGGCTCTGTATTATGCGAACAGTCACCAAAACGACACTGTAAAGCGAGTTCTGTTATCTCACTAAACGTTTCACTCACCCCTTGCTCGCAATCGCTTAACTGCAATTCTCGCATCCCTGGAGTATCCATCAACAAACCGCCCAGAGGCATTAAGCTCACTTGACCTTTTTCACTCAAAACAATCACGCTGCTGCGATGTTGTTCAATAACACGGCCGATTTGAGAGTCAGTTAAATCATCTAACGTTAGTTGTTGTTGAAAATAAGGTCTCCAACCTAGTTGAGATAGCGTAAGAGGCTGTTCGCTCATTGATAGCTCAGTAATAAAATAAGGACCGAGATACTATGTATCCAATAAGTTCATAGTAGTAGAAACCAATAAGCAATGATTGAAAAAAAACGACACATATAAAAAAACCGCCAATAAAATTAGCGGTTTATTTTGTAATTAATGTCGAGTATTAATAAGCGTTAGACTCATAATCTTTTTTACGACTACGAGCATCCGCTATTGCGCCATGTACCATCTTACCAAACGCTTTATCTTTTGCGCGTTGCTCTGCCAAACTAGCACCATTAATCGCTTGTTCACGCATTAGTTTTTGAAAACTCACTAAACGACGCTCTTCAAGTTGGCCTAGCTCAACAGCTTTTAATACTGCACAACCTGGCTCTGATATATGAGAACAATCCCCAAAACGACATTTTTCGGCAAGATCCGTGATCTCACTAAACGTTGCATTTACGCCTTGTTCGCAATCACTCAGTTGAAGCTCGCGCATCCCAGGTGTATCCATTAATAGACCACCTTGCGGCATTAGCTTAAGCGCTCGATACGTTGTTGTATGACGGCCTTTACTGTCATCTTCACGTATATCGCCAGTCTCTTGAGCTTCAAAGCCAAGTAAACCATTTACCAATGTTGATTTACCAACACCAGATGAACCAAGGAAAGCGATAGTCTGTCCATTTTTACAGTAGCTATGTAGAGCAACTAAATCATTCGAATCAAGTGCATTTACACTGTAAACACTCATCATTCGATTCAGTTTTTGAACTTGATCTTGCTTGTCATCTGCATCATCACATAAGTCTGCTTTAGTTAGTACCACAACTGGCTCTACTTCGGCTTCTTTTGCTATAGCAAGGTAACGTTCTATACGACTCAAATTAAAGTCATTATTTAATGAACACACAATCATGACGCTATCTACGTTTGCTGCGATTAATTGCGTTGCAACTTTTGATCCCGGCGCTTTACGATCAAACAGAGATTGTCTATCTAGTACGCGTTGAATTCGTAGATTTTCATCAAACAATACCCAATCACCGACACAAACACGATCATCTCCTGATGGTGGTAATAAGCTTACTTGGCCCTGTTCACTCAAAACAATAATACTGCTTCGGTGCTGCTCGATAATTCGACCCGTTTGTAAGTCAGTTAAATCGTCTAGAGTCAGTTGTTGTTGAAAATAAGGACGCCAGCCTAGTTGTGATAGTGTGAGAATTTGCTCACTCATTTGTTGCTCCATACATATGGTAGATTGTTTACCATTGATAAAATAATTTCATTAAGTGACGTTACTTACGTGTCACTACACATCAATGGTAAACACTCTTTAGACAACTGAATTTATTACATTTTAGTTTCTAATTAAAGCGTGAGAATACTAGCATCTTCTATTGGATAAATAGCAACAATACTTACTCAGTTTGAGCTTCTTTTTGTCGTTTTAAGATCTTGGTAGCAATTATTTTGCTCTTGCTCTTCTGTATTTAAGACTCTCAGTATTTATCGTCATTAAAACGTATAAAATATGCCTCACTTTTATTCATGTAAAACAAGTTTGTCTTGTGATTACGATAAAAAAAATTGATTAAAAAGAGAAAATCTAAAGGGTGCTAACAAGAAGTTTAAAGTGGGAGTAATTAAAAGTAGTAATAGAAGTACAAACCTAGTTACTGCTTTTATTGTTTAATAAAAAGACAAAAACGTAACAAAAGCAATAAGGCCACTTTTAATTTTATTTTTCTGAAAAAATATTTGTTTGATAATTGTTAACTTTAATAACAAATTAGAGCATAAACTCAAATGATATTAATTATCAGTTACTTATTGGTAATTCTATAAACCGGTATTTACGCCGCCACAAAAGAAACAATATATTTACAAAATAAAAACACAAAACTACAACAACTCAATAATAGACACACTAAATGGCTGGTTTTGTGATATTGCTCGCATAAATGTTTTATTGTTAGAATAATGAATAATAATTATCACTTAGGTTAACTAATTTATGTTTCGATTAAAAAACATTATTCTTTTCATCGTACCATTCTTACTTTTTTTGATATTAAATATACATACCGATCCGATAGGAAGTTCAAATAAAAGTACGTCAGATCTATCTACTCTTACTATTCTAAATCAAAATAACAAGCATATTTCGAAACCAAAAATAACTCCACATATTGACATTGGCGAGCTTGAGAATGGATTAACTTACTACCTTGCTGAAAATAATACTCCAGAATCAAAAGTATATATTCGATTATTAATTAAAGCAGGAACAATCAATGAAGAAGATGGTCAACAAGGTGTTGCCCATTTTCTTGAACACATGGCTTTTAACGGAACCCAAAATTATCCACTACATACTCTTTTTACAGCCCTTGAAAATATAGGTATTACGTCAAGTATTGATGTTAATGCTGCCACTTACTAT
This sequence comes from Aliivibrio thorii, assembly GCF_057368585.1. Taxonomy (NCBI): domain Bacteria; kingdom Pseudomonadati; phylum Pseudomonadota; class Gammaproteobacteria; order Vibrionales; family Vibrionaceae; genus Aliivibrio; species Aliivibrio thorii. The sequence goes on from NZ_CM170655.1 coordinate 470,223, forward strand.
GAAAATACAATCTATACCTTAAATCTGCCTAATAATGATAAAGAAACATTAGATCTTGCATTAAATATTATTTCAGACTGGGTAAGTCATATCACAATCTCGAATGATGAGCTTAATAATGAACGCGGCATTATTTTAGAAGAATGGCGGGCTTATTTAGGTCCAATAACACGACTACATAATAAAAAAATGGCCATTGAAATGGCGGGCTCTCAGTATGTAATGCGCTCTATTCTTGGAGAGCCAAATTCAATAGAAACCATATCAAGACAACAGCTTATTGATTTTTATAAGAAATGGTATCGTCCAGACAATATATCAATTATCGTTGCTGGTGATATTAATACGACTGAAATAAAAAAACTTATAGGACAAAAGCTAGGTAACATACCAAGACCCAAAAAAGCATTAGAATCTATTAATTACAGTATTCCTATTAAAGATGAATGGCGCTCTGCAACCGTATCAGAAAAAGGGATCTCATTTCCGACGGTTGAGTTAAGTTTTTTTTCTAATTACCGACCAGAAAGCTCTGATGATCGCTATAAAGAAAACTTAACAAAAAAAATTGTCGTTCTTCTATTGAACCAACGTTTACAGCACTTAAAAGATACTGAAGAAAGCTCTATTAATTTTGCAAATTTCCATGTGACACCAGCAGGCAAAGAAACTGTTCAATCGATCTTTACTCTCCAATTGTTTAAAAGTGATTATGATAAAGCAACAAAAGAACTAATGACTTTTCTTGCGCAACTAAAACAACAAGGTTTTAATTCTGAAGAAGTAAACAACGAGATCACTCAACTAAAAAATTTGAACGAAATAACAAAAAAAAATAGAACAGACAGCCTTGAACTCATTGATAAATTATTATTTTCAGCAGAAAATAATGAATTATATCGAAATAAAAAAGACACTTATGAACTTGAAAAACGCTTCTTAAATGAAATTACACTTACAGATATAAACAATGTTTTCCTTTCATTTATCGAAGCACAATCCAAATTATTACTAACAACTCAACCTGTTACTCAGAAAAAAAAGAGCATGTCTGCAGAGCTATTAACATCCTTATGGAAAGAAACAGTAACAACGTCCCAACCTCTTTGGCTAAAAAAAGAAAAATTTACAAACTTACCAGAGTTAACAATAAAAAAAGGAACAATAAGTAAAGAAAAAGAGTGGAAAAACTATAACATCACCGAATATCGCTTAAGTAATGGCAGCAAATTAATTTACCAATACAACGATACTGAAGCTAATAAAATCTATTTTCGTGCTCTAACAAAGGGGGGATTACGTTCAATATCTAAAGATAAATATAATCAATTAAGGGTAGCAACCATTTTAGTCGATGACACAGGTATTGGTGAGGTATCACAAGCCGATTTGCAAAATATCTTCCAAGGAAAGCCCGTCGCAATGTCTACTATACTGGCTGATTACCAACAAGGTTATTCGGGGTGGGCTGACAAGGATAATCTCGCGAATATGTTTACGTTATTTCACTTAAAACTGACTTCAAGTCCAATATCAAAACAGCTTCTTCATCAAAATAAAATAGAAGCTTCACAGTATAAAAATACGATAGATGGATATCATAAATTCATAAGTAATGTGTATTCATTACGCTACCCTAATATTGATACGGTATACAGTGAGAAAAATCTAGAAATTGCTGACTTTACTGCAACTATGCTTAGTAATACCTATCAAAAATACATCACCAATAAAACGGATTATACCTATTTTATTGTGGGTGATATTTCATCAAAAGAAGTGGAAGAATTTGCAGCGACTTATCTCGCTTCTATTAAGGTAAAAACACAAACTAGAGAGCCTTATTTTATGAGGGCTGTATCTCCTAAAGAGCGTTACACGGGCTTTTTTTCAAACGAACAACGTGCAGAGGTGGAGCTTTATTTAACTCAATCACTTAAATGGGCAAGTATTAACGATTACTATTTAAGACTTTCTAGTGAGATCATCGAGGAACAATTGCATCTAACACTACGAGAAAAGGCTTCTGGTACTTACTCTGTCACAAGTGAATTTTGGCAAAACATTAATAGCACACAAGCAGAAGGGCAAATTAAATTTATGTGTGCGCCAGAGCGAGTTGACGAGCTATTAAAGCTAACAAAACTCGTATTAAAAGAGATGGGAGATAAGGGTGTCGATGAGAGAATATTACATAATAAATTACAACAACACTCTGAACAGTTCGACCAATACCTACGCTCAAATATAGGGGTATTAAATGCAATGGAACACAGTTATTTAGAAACAGACACTCCCGACCTTATGTTTACAAACTTAGAAGCAAACAGTACGGCGACAAAGGAAAAAGTTGATAGCATATTACGTAATTTTTTAACTAATGCGAGCCAATTCGAAGCTGTGCTATTACCCACAAATAAAAGCTAAAAACCTCCCTAGATAAAATAAAAATACCGTTTCTATAGTACATACAGACGGTATTTAAATAAGAGAAAAAACTAAAGCCCATTCGACTTGTTCTTTATCCTAAACCTTATTTAATACGATCAAATATACCATCATTCTTTTTTAATTTAGTACACACCTCTAGTCACGTAGTTAATCTATGTGAGCTATGCTTTAGGGGGCCACATTACATTAATCTAAAGACAAATATTTAAGGAACAATGATGAATCAAATTAACCCTAAAAAACTACTAAACAGTAAATGGACAGCAGTTAATCCAGTAAAAAAAGAAAAGCACTTTTTAGTTACTGAGATTGAGTTTGAAGAACATGAAGTAACGCATTGTTTAATAGAAGCGGTAATGACAAAACGAACACAAGCCTTGGATTGGCAAGAGTTAAAAAACCAAGAATATTGGCTTTCTGGTTGGAAATAAAAATCTACTTCATTCACCAAAGTAAACCTAATAGAGGCACCCTAGAAGAATCCAATTTTTCATCTGTTACCGTTATCTTCGAGACACCAATCTTATTCTTCACTGTTGCTGTTATAGTTGCCTCACCTGCTGCTACAGGGGTTACTAACCCTATATTCGATACCGTAGCTACCTCTGGATTAGAAGATACCCAAGAAATATCAAACAACTTAGCATTCGTATTATTAGTATACTTTCCCATTGCCATCAAACGAATAGTATTATCTAACGACGTTGTACTTGAACTTGGTATTAACCGAATGGATTGTAATTTTACATCAACAACTTTAACAACTATATTATTCTCAGACTCCATACCATCAAAATGTGCAGTTATTGAAGTCGAGCCTATACGCTGTGCTCTTAAAACGCCTTTGTCTACAGAACCATATACAGGATCAGAGCTGTGCCACTGAACCTTATTAGTCATATCTAATGTACAACCATTACTGTACTTAATAGCAGACTGAAGATTTTTTTCATCTCCAACAAAAACAACCAATCTAGACGATTGTTTAAAATCATTTTCATTTCCAAAATTACAAGCTAAAAGAACTCCGCTTACAATAATGATTAGGCAATATTTAGGAAATAACTTATGACCCATCAACATCTCTTTATTTTACAATAACTTTAAAAAAGTCATAAAGAATATAATGCTACGATCCATTCTGTAACTGTCAATTATTACAGCTTTTCATCCAATGGGATAAATAAAAAGTAACAATAATGAGTGACCTATCTTCCCACTTAAAAACCAACAACTTATTAGATATGAAAATTAGAAAAACCCATTGAATCGCTTCATTCAATGGAAATTAATTATAGCGTTAATTGCACCAAACCATACTTTTATGAGCATCAAGAAGACTGCGGCACACGTAAGGAAAACTATCTACTACACATTCTTTTTTAAGAAGTTCTCAATCGAGGCCTTTGGTGTTTTTCCTATTTTCATCATTAAATCAAAGCTTGGATTGACAATACCATGATCACGCTCTAATGCTTCTAGCTGTACTAACCATAGTGAGGCGGTCACCTCGGCATCGGCTAACGCTCGGTGAAATACACCATCATTATCGATTTTATGATACGCGACTAAGTCACCCAGTTTATGCGATGAAACCTCTTGAGTTAATCGTCTTGATACCAGTAATGAACAAGCAAAATCACCTTCATAACCACGCTGAATCAACTCTAATTCGGCATCTAAAAAACGTTTATCAAATGAGGCATTATGTGCGACTAAATTACAGCCTTGAATAAAATCAGCAAACTCATCCATTACTACATTACAACTTGCAGCATCGACTAACATTCGATTTGAAATACCTGTGTAATTTTCGATGAATGAACTCACTTTAAATCCCGGGTTCATCAAACCTTGAAAACGATCAACCACCACGCCGTTTTCTAATTTAACTGCACCTATTTCAATAGCACGATCGCCTTGGTTTGGTGATAAGCCTGTGGTTTCGAAATCGAGTACAACGACGGTATTTGCTGGGGCGGTTTTGTTAGCGCTAATTACTGACACAAATGATTTCCAAATAATAAATAAGAAGTGAAAGAGAGATTAATCGTAATGGAACAAAAGCATATAGACTTCGATCAAAAAACGCGAGCTGATATCCAGTCTCGCGTTTTTATCTATGCTTAAGTCTACCGAGTTAAAATACGCTTATTTAGCAATATTAACCTGTAGCATTTTAACTTGGTGGTCTAAATACTCGTCATAAGTACCTTGGAAACTCACTAGTTTTTTCTCATTAATATCAATAATATGAGTTGCTAGTGATGATACGAACTCACGGTCGTGACTTACGAAAATTAAAGTACCTGTGTAGACTTTTAATGCTTCGTTAAGTGCTTCAATCGCTTCCATATCCATGTGGTTGGTTGGTTCATCCATAACAAGTACGTTGATATCTTGCATCATTAACTTGCCAAACAATAGACGGTTTTTCTCACCACCTGAGCAGCTTTTCGCTTTTTTATTTGCGTCGTCAGCAGTAAACAGTAAACGCCCCAAAATACCACGAACCATCAAGTCATCGTGTTTAACGGTACGCCACTGAGAAATCCAATCAAAGATGCTTAAATCGTTGTCAAAATCAGCCGTGCTGTCTTGTGGGCAGTAACCAAAAGACGCATTTTCAGACCATTTAACAATACCTTCGTTTTGTTGTAAGTCTTGAACTAAGCAACGTAGGAAAGTTGTTTTACCTACACCATTCTCACCAATAACAGCTAAGCGAGTGCCCGCTTCTAGTAATAAATTACCGCCTTCAAACAGAACTTCACCATCAAAGCCGTGGCCTAGGTTTTCAAGCTCTAGTGCTTGACGGTGCAGTTTTTTACCTTCACCAAAGTTAATTGATGGGCTCATACGGCTTGATGATTTCACTTCATCTAGCGTGATTTTGTCCATTTTCTTTGCACGAGAACTTGCTTGTTTCGCTTTCGATGCGTTAGCACCAAAACGGTTTACGAAGTCTTGTAATTCACTGATCTCTGCTTCTTTTTTCGCGTTACCCGCTAATAGTTGTTCACGGATCAAGCTTGATGCTTCTAAGAAGTACTCGTAGTTACCTGGGTAAATACGTAATTCACCGTAGTCGATATCAGCCATGTGCGTACATACAGAGTTTAAGAAGTGTCTGTCGTGCGAGATAATGATCATGGTACATTTACGCTTGTTTAGCTCTTCTGCTAACCAGTTAATCGTATTAATGTCCAAGTTGTTGGTTGGTTCATCAAGTAGCAAAATATCTGGATTTGCAAACAGTGCTTGTGCTAGTAACACACGCAGTTTCCAACCAGGAGCAACTTGCTGCATTAAACCAAAATGAAGTGATTCATCAATACCAGCTTGAATTAGGATATCACCTGCACGGCTCTCTGCGCTGTAACCATCCATTTCGGCAAATTCGCTTTCAAGCTCAGCGACTTTCATGCCATCGTCTTCGCTCATTTCTGGCAATGAATAAATGCGATCACGCTCTTGTTTGATTTCCCAGAGTTTTTTATCACCCATGATAACAACATCAACTACGTTGTATTTTTCAAACGCAAATTGGTCTTGGCTCAATACGCCTAACTTCTGTCCTGGCGTCATTGATACGTTGCCTGAACTAGGAGTCAATGCACCACTTAGAATCTTCATGAACGTTGATTTTCCGCAACCGTTCGCACCGATCAAACCATAACGGTTACCGTTGCCAAATTTTGCTGAAATGTTTTCAAATAAAGGCTCTGCGCCAAATTGCATTGTGATGTTGTTTGATTGTATCAACGAAATAATTCCTAGGGTTTACTGACAAGTCATGATTTGGCTATAGAGAGCCACAAGATGAAGGACGAAAGTATGATGAATGAGAAAATCTAGGCGCGGATTATACAGAGATCTTGATCACAATGTCGAGGAATATGATGTTTTAATACACAATAAAAAAGCTCTGGAAAGATCGAGAGCTTTAATAATGAATAAGATAACTTAAATAGCTGATGAATCAGGCTTGATTAAAACTTATAACCAACAGTAAAAGAGAACTGATCAGCAAAAATATTATCTCCACTCTCTTTTAAGTTAATGAAATCTAATCTTAAATCAGTATAGAAATGGTGATTAAACGTAGCTCTTGTACCAATACCAACAAAGATAGTTGAGTCATTCCATTTCCAAGCATCTAGTCCAAAAGCACTAGCTTCTTCTTTAAACTTTGCAAAACCCAAGACACCATAAGGCTTTATTGACGCATTTTGCATATGAAAGGTATAACCAATATCGGTATCAAACTTAAAGGTTGACGTATCAATGTCAAAAGGGAAATCTGTGCCGCTGCCTTTATTTAAAGAAACGTTGATACCAATAATATCATTTATGTCATAACCATAAGCCAAAGTAAGACCACTGGTTGAATATTTTCCATCAAAAGCTATATCATCAATACTTGTGGAATTAAAGCCTAATCCAACTCGATGACCTTCTAAAACATTAGCATAAAGGGCTGTAGAAGATAAAAGTGAAGCTGCTAGAAGGGATTTTAGTGCTAGTTTCATAATTACTCTCATTTTAAATAATAATAATGATTTCATCCATGAATTCGTGTTCTTAGTCGTTGAGTAAATAGTATGAAATTGAAGATATTAAGGCTAAGCAGTTCTGATTATTTCATTTATAAGCATTACTTATCACAAAAAGCCCTAAATTAGATTTAGGGCTTAAACATTAGAAATACCACTTTAAGTTGGGATCCATTTATTGTCTTCTATTAACGCCAAACACCCCATTCTCCGGTTGTTCCTGGTTCTTCCCCTTTTGTCCACCATTGTGCTATCCATTCTCTATTATTATGACTAACTATATCTCCAGTATTATAAGTTGAAGCTGATTTCCATACGTTTGTTGGTTCAACTGGCGGCTCTACTGGTGGTGTTGTATCCGCTTTAATTAAAGAAAGTTGATAACTAAGATCTGCACTTGGTGCAAAAACTCGGTTTGCGTAAATATTATTGGTATCGTACATATAATGATTCATTTCTTGATGCCAAATACCAATAAACCATTCTTTATTTTTTAACTGATTAAATTGCCCTGCCAGTTCCGCTGACCATGTCGCCGTATTGTTCACAGTAATAGCTAAACTGATATCTGTTGTTTCTGCACCTGTCGCATCAAACGTTCTGAATCGAACCGTATCACCTGATTCTACTGGTCCAAACCCTTGGCTAATGTAATAACCTAAATCAGAATATGATGGTGGTGGGTCTACTGGATCTGTAGGTCCTGGAGGTGTAGTCCCCGTTCCGTCAAATGAAATATCGCTGCAGTTATAAAAACCTTCACCAGCGGCATCTTCACGCTGCCAGCGAGTATAAAGAACGGCCGAATCAGCTCTATCCGCAGGAAGAGTAATATTAATACGGTATTTCTTATCTTCGCCTACAGGCACATTGCCTGCAGTATCAATTAAATCTAAGTCACCCCATGTTAGTGGAACGGTTGGATCGTAATTAGAATTAGATAAATAAAATTGCCAGTAAGAAGGGTTGTGAGGTGCAGTGGCATTAAAGATAAGTTCAATCTGGTTATTCTCATCTAAGGTAACCGCCGTTTTTTGCCAATGAGAAGAACCTACGTTTAGACCTGCTTTTGCATTATCCCCTGCTGAACATAAGTTACCATCACGAACAATGGCTTGAACGTGTGCCATGTCTTTATAGTTTGGTACATTGGCAGCGACTTCATTACGTTGGACAAAAGGAAACGCACCTGATTCATCATACGCCGCCTGACATGCCTGATTTGGAATAGTATTATCCCAAAATCCTCCATCTAAATAACACGTATTTTGTCTTGCACTCGGGTACTCGACCCAGCCATGTGCCTGCGCTCCCATTGATGATAATGCACCAGCAAAGGCAATAGTGAGCGAACTGATTTTTATTTTATTTTTCATGATTTCATCCTTGTCTATAAACAATAAAAATGAGGCGATTAACGCCCCACTTTCGTTTATAAAATTAGCAAGGATTGATGGATTGACGATAAAAACAGAGACAAATAAGCGCTTTATTTACACATTTGTTATCTGCTTTCCATCTAATAATGAGTTAAATGAAAACACATTATATTCTTTCGAGTCAGTTCATTATTTATGCTTTACCTCAACATTAAGTGCTATTTACTTCTTAGATGCTCTCTGCTGCTGTTTTCTCTCTTTCTTTTCCAGTTTACGTTGCTCAATCAACTTTGCAGCGTCACCACCAACGTGAGTTTCGCCTCTTTCATCCGCTAGTTGCACTTGTTTTTCACGCTCACGGAAACGAGACTTTTGCTCATCACTGTGCTGATCAATACATTTAGGGCAACTTACGCCTTTCTCAAATGCCTCTGATTGTTTATCTTCGTCTGTGATTGGCAAACGACACGCATTACATACATCGTAATGGCTTTTTTCTAATTGATGGTTAACAGCAACTCGGCCATCAAACACATAACAATCGCCTTCCCATAAGCTGTTTTCTTCTGGCACTTCTTCAAGATACTTTAGAATCCCACCTTCAAGATGGTACACCTCATCAAATCCTTGTTCTTTCATATAGGCGGTCGATTTTTCACAACGAATACCACCGGTACAAAACATCGCTACTTTTTTATGTTTTTCAGGATCTAAATTATCAGCAACGTATTGAGGAAAATCGCGGAATGTTTCTGTATTTGGATTAACTGCATTTTTAAACGTACCTATGTCCACTTCATAATCGTTACGAGTATCAACCAATAGTACTTCTGGACCAGAAATAAGGGCGTTCCAATCAGCAGGTTTAACATACGTACCCACCACATGAAGAGGATCAATACCTTCTACGCCCATAGTAACGATTTCTTTTTTTAACTTTACTTTAGTACGGTTAAACGGCTGCACGTCATTAATTGATTCTTTGTAAACGACATCAGCTAATCGAGCGTCTTCTTTGAACCAAGCAAGTAACATATTAATCGCTTCACGAGAGCCTGCAACCGTACCATTAATGCCTTCACTTGCTAGCAGCAATGTACCGCGAATATTATTATCTTCTAAGATTTGAGTTAATGGTTGACGAATGTCGGTGTAATTTTCTAATGAAACAAATTTATATAACGCACAAACGATATATTGAGACATGGTTAACTTTCCTTTTTTTGCGAGGCTGGATCGTAAATCCAGAGCAATGAGTATTTGCCTTAGCGGCTTATAATAGTGCGGAGAGTATAACGGAGGCTTATTGATACAAATACCGACAGTTTTTGTGGTTTTTCTAACCATTTATATAAATATAATAGAAAACAATAATAATATTACCGGTGAAACCACTGGTATTTACAATGTAAACAGACATATCGAGTAGGGTGAGGCTTTTGCCTCATCCCTCTCACAGAACCGTACGTACGGACCTCGTATACGGCTCCTGCAATTTACTATTTCTTAATAAAAAGAAGCGAGTACACCTGTTTTAACTTCGTCTATTGAATACAAGCCTAGATTTTTGAACCACTGATTAGGCATCGCATAGCTTGCTAACGGACTCGCACTGTTTCGCCATGAGTCCATTTTTATGGACTTAAATGGCGGTTTGTACTTTAGTTGCTTAAGACGACGATGCAATCTGCACGGCTTCTTCCACAAACTCATTTGTACCGCTCGCAATCTCCGCCTTATCCAAGCCGCAAGGCTTTTCAGTGTGCCCGTAATATTGGCTATTTTGAAGTAGTTTACAAACCCTCTGAGCACTGGATTCAGTTGCTTTAGCACTCTCGCTAAATTCAATCCTCCATTACGCTTGGTGAGTTGTCTTACTTTCGCTTTTAATGTTTTGAGCTTCTTTTCTTGAATTGCCGTGTAATTTGTAAAAATTTCCACTCCCAAGAATTTAATACCTGTATCGCTATGTGCTATATGGGTTTTCCGCTCATTCACTTTAAGTTTTAGCGTTACTTCTAAAATATGGCTAGCTACTTTTAATGCATTCTCTGCACCCTTTTTCGAGGTGCAGAATATCAAAATGTCATCCGCGTATCGCACTATTCGATGCTTACGCCTCATCATTTCTTGATCGAATTCATCTAAGTAGATATTAGCAAGTAGTGGACTAATCACCCCACCTTGTGGACTGCCTATTACACTATTCTGCCAGTTTTCACCAACCATGACTCCACTTTTTAGAAATTGACGGAGCAAGCCTAAGATACTGCCATCCACGATGCGCTTTCGCACGAACTTGATTATCAGATCGTGGTCAAGCATGTCAAAGCATTTAGACAGATCCATATCAACAACATGCCGCTTATTATATTTACGTATAAAGAGTGTAGCTTTGCTGATGGCTTGATGACAGCTTCGCCCAACCCGATATCCATAACTGGATGGATGAAAGTTTGGGTCAAATATGGGAGTCATTATATTCGTTAAACATTGTTGAACAATTCGGTCTCGAACTGTGGGGATCCCCAATAACCTGATACCGCCATCGTCTTTGGCGATCTCAACTCGTTTTACGGGCCGCGCTTGATAGCGCTTTTCTTGTAGTTCAAGTAATAGTTTTCTGAGCTCTACTTCCAAATTTTGTGTGAAATCATCGATACGCTGCCCGTCAATACCAGCTGCGCCTCCATTCTTTCTCACTTGTTTGTATGCCACGTAAAGCGCTTGCAGTGATAGCATGCGCCCGTAAAGGCTATAGTGTACTCTCAAATTATTATCTCACATCACCTGCTGCTGACTTTATTTATGTTGGTTAGGTTTATTTCGTTGTCGCGTTAAGTTTTCTAGCAAGGCTACGCCCTTTTATTCGCAATATGCTTAACCGCCTCTATGCCTCTAGTAAAGAGAAACACTTACTCCCCGTGCCCAGTTCTATTCACAGCTTTAGTATCACCCTTAGCCATTAAAATAGAGACTTTACCTTATTTGGTAATTCGTGAACCCATCATAAATTACGTCACTTTAAGGTAATTTATAAATCACTTCCCCCCTTCGCAATCAATAAGTGCTTTTGGCTCAAATTGACTCTATCAGATATATTACTGATAGTCGGCTTGGTTTTGTCCTCCACACCATCACTGGCTTTCACAGGCCTAGCCTTACTCACTACTACGGGTTCATCTGCCACCTCACATCGGCATTAGATCTTGAGTTTCTTCTTGAATCTAAGCCACTTACTGACAATTAAGTTTAGATGCCAGGCTTCCCCAGTTATTGCACTGACTCCCTGTTAGATATGCCACCCTCAAGCACAGAATTGGTCTGACTAAGTATTGGGCTTCGCGCTATTTTGGACGCTTACCCACCAATCCCGCCGAAACAGGTTACGGTTAGTTGTGTACATCTAACTTCCTATGGCTTCCTTCAGACCTCACCGTTAGCCAGTGACGCCCTTGCCATTCAGATTGTCTTCCCCTTAGTCGGGGTGACTCTGCTATCTTGCAAGCAGACGGGTTTGCCAGCTTTGCTGGGCAAACAAAAAAAGCGCTGAATATAATACTCAGCGCTTTGATTGATTGTTACTTAATACAATAAATTACGAGTTAAATTCACTCACATCAATATCAAGTAATTTACCGATGCCTTCACCATAAGCAGGATCGGCTTTATAACAATGTCTTAGGTGACGAAGTTGAATTTCTTTTGGTACACCGTTTAAGTTACGCGCAGTGTTATCAAACAAGATCTCTTGTTTCTCAGCGGTCATTAGACGGAATAGATCGCCCGGTTGTGAGAAGTAATCTTCATCTTCACGGTGATCCCAATGTGCTGCTGCGCCATCTAAGTTTAGTGGTGGCTCAGAAAAATCTGGCTGCTCTGCCCATTGGCCTTCGTTGTTTGGTTCATAGCCTAATGTGCTACCAAAGTTGCCATCAACACGCATTGCACCATCACGGTGGTAACTATGAACAGGACAACGAGGTGCGTTCACTGGGATGTGTTGGTGGTTTACACCTAAGCGGTAACGTTGTGCATCACCATATGCAAATAAACGACCTTGCAGCATTTTATCAGGAGAGAAGCTGATACCCGGTACTACGTTTGCAGGGTTAAATGCAGATTGCTCTACTTCTGCGAAGAAGTTTTGTGGGTTACGGTTTAGCTCAAATTCACCCACTTCAATTAATGGGTAATCTTTATGTGGCCATACTTTGGTTAAATCGAATGGGTTGTAAGAAACCGTCGCCGCTTCTGCCTCTGGCATGATCTGAACTTTTAATGTCCATTTAGGGAAATCTTGATTATCAATACTTTCTAGCAAATCACGTTGATGACTTTCGCGATCATTACCAATTACTGCGCCCGCTTCTGCATCAGACAAGTTTTTAATGCCTTGTTGAGAGACAAAGTGGAATTTCACCCAATAACGCTCGTTATCACTATTGATAAAGCTAAACGTGTGGCTACCAAAACCATGCATATGGCGATAAGTTGCAGGAATACCACGATCACTCATCACGATAGTCACTTGGTGAAGTGCTTCAGGTAATGATGTCCAGAAATCCCAGTTGTTTTTCGCGCTTCGCATATTTGTGCGAGGGTCACGTTTAACTGCATGGTTTAAATCAGGGAATTTTAGAGGATCACGTAAGAAGAATACTGGCGTATTGTTGCCCACTAAATCCCAGTTACCTTCTTCTGTGTAGAATTTTAACGCAAAACCACGGATATCACGCTCTGCATCTGCTGCACCACGCTCACCAGCTACGGTAGTAAAACGTGCAAATAGCTCAGTTTGTTTACCAATTTCAGAGAACAATTTTGCTTTTGTGTACTTTGTGATGTCATGAGTAACCGTAAATGTACCGTAAGCACCAGACCCTTTTGCGTGCATACGACGCTCAGGGATAACTTCACGATCAAAATGCGCCAGTTTTTCTAAAAACCACACATCTTGCAATAATTGAGGACCACGTTTACCCGCAGTTTGAACATTTTGGTTATGTGCAACAGGACAACCCGCTGCTGTGGTTAGCTTTTTAGTCATGTTTATTAATCCTTTAGTACAATGGTTAAGCGATAAAATGTAAATAAAAACTGTTAAAAGTATTAAACGCAAAAATGACAGTTTTCAGTATTTAAACCAAAGGTTCCATCACGGCTAGATAAATGGTTTAAGCCAGATGATTCCCCCATTTTGTAACCTTCAATGAGCGTAGTCGATTTCATCGTAAGTCGTTTTACTGCAAAATTTTCTGGTGGTGCTATCACTCGAATCGTCGTTCCTTCAGGCGGATTACGAATAAATTCCAATGACTGATTATAGTTTTCAGCACGAACAAGCATGGCTTGCGCTATTTGCGGATAACGAGCTAATAATTTAGTCATTAACCAAGGCGATCGTGCTGGTTTCATCTCATAACTTAAAGGATGAGATAAGATCACGGTAATATCTCTCGCCCCTCGACGGTATGCTTCTTTTACTGGTATTGAATCAGCTACTCCACCATCGGTATAACAACCACCAGAAAAGCAAGGTGTTGATTTATAAGCGATAGGTAAAGCGGTTGTTGCTTCAAGAACATTATTTAAATTGCTTTCTTTTACTTGGTAATAATCGGCGTTACCACTGTCAATATTAGTTACTGCCGCATACATAGGAATAGAAGAAAATAAACGTTCAGAATCTAAGGGATGTCTTCTGTTCGACTCCTCAATTAACCATTTCACATCAACAAGATCACCACCGCGAGCAAATCGTGCTGGATTAAAAAAGCGTTTGTGGGTTGCAAGTTTCGTAATGACATCAAAGCTACGTTGAGGAGCATAAGAAAGATACCCTATTAGATTCGATGCTCCGGCAGAGACTCCAATGGCGAAATCATAAGGCATAAATTCTTTCTTCATAAAAGTGTCCAAAACACCGCTAGCAAAAATGCCACGCATTGCTCCGCCTTCTACGACTAATGCACTCTTCACCATACTCTCTCTTTAACCCCTAAAATACTGTGGGGATAGAATAAACACTTTAGAGAATAAGAGATAATCGCTTGTACTTATAGCTGTGATTTATAAAACCTATCAAAAGTTAGATTTACATCATGAACTTTATTTATCACCGCTAAACAAAAAGCCCCCGATTTAACCGCTGATAAGCTGGGGGTTCTTTACGATGTATTTACTTAAATAAGAAATAACGTCGATTTATTAATTAAAAAAACTACGGTATTTCTGATCACATGCCTGTTTAACTTTCAATGATGCTATTTTATTTTTAGAGCTTTGAAGGTTATCAAGTAAGCATTGATTATAATTGGCATCCTTTTCTTCTAGCATAAAATTGTCCATATAAAGTTTCTCACACGCATTGGTTAGCATAATTGAAACGCTAGGCTCTTCAGTCCCAGTAACATACTGAAAAATACAATCTTGATATGCCTCTTTATCTTCTTTCGCTTGAACACTATTTGCAATAAATAGGCAAAGTAACATTAGCTTGAACTTATTCATGGTAATAAACTGACTCATTGAGTAAAAAAGACACTTATATTTAAGTGTTAACTATACATAGAAGACTAACTGAAAAGGGCTACAAATAAAAATTTATAACCCCTTTTTATATAAAGCAATTTAAAAACAGCTAAAAACTATTTAATTAAACAGATACAAATACTCTCCATAACCTTCTTTCTCTAAATCTGCTTTAGCAACAAAGCGCATGGCTGCAGAGTTCATACAGTAACGTAGTCCTGTAGGTTTAGGTCCATCACTAAAAACATGCCCTAAATGGGAATCTGCAAATTTACTGCGGATCTCGGTACGTTTACTGAATAATGCAAAATCGTCTTCTTCAGTAATGTACGCTTTATTGATTGGTTTGGTAAAACTTGGCCAGCCTGTGCCTGATTTGTATTTATCGGTTGATGAGAATAATGGCTCACCACTAACGATATCAACGTAAATACCCTCGGCTTTATTATCCCAATATTCATTCTTAAATGGACGTTCTGTCCCTTCTTTTTGTGTTACGTAATATTGTTGTTCAGTCAGCATCTTCTTAATTTCTGATTCTGATGGTTTGGCATATGGCTTAACATTTTGAGCCATTTTTTGCTCATCAATGTACTGACGTAATGTTTTTGGGTTATCTTCTCTGTCTTCACCAAAAACCAAATCTAAGTATTTATCACGCCCAGATCCGTGACGATAGTATTTATAACGAATAGGATTACGTTTGTAATAATCTTGATGATAATCTTCTGCCGGCCAAAACTTTTTAAACTCAATTAACTCTGTAGCTAAAGGCTTTGGATAAACTTTCGCTGCATCAATCGCATTCATAAACTCTTGAGCAATTACTTGCTGACTTTCATTATGGAAAAAGATAGCAGGGCGATACTGTGGACCTCTATCAACAAATGAGCCTTGGTTATCTGTTGGGTCCATATGCCTAAATAGCTGATCAAGCACTTGCTCATAACTTACGATCTTTGGATCAAACGTCACTTGAATCACTTCAATATGACCTGACTTTCCAGAAGACACTTGTTTATACGTTGGATTGTCTAGCTCTCCTCCTGAATAACCAGAGACGACATCCACCACCCCATCTAATTTTTCTAAATCAGATTCCGTACACCAAAAACACCCCCCTGCTAATGTGGCAACTTCGTAATTTCCATTCATTGCTTTAGACATATTGTCATCCGCAGTTGAAAAGAAACTCATCATGGCAGCAAAAAATGAAGAGAACAGTAGAGCAACTGTTGTAATTTTTAATCGGGATCTCATATCAACCTCTTTATGGTTTCTTATTAATATAGTTATCAGAGTGATGTGCTTCGAAAAAGTTGCAATTTGTTATTAAATATTAATTCTGTGTTATAGCTTTTCGTTATTAAGATATAGCTCATAAATATGATAGTGCTGTCGGACGATTTATTGATTCAGTGCATCTTTCTAAGCAATTTCTTTGGTTAGAGTGGTTTTCTGTTCCCTTTCAATATAGAAGATAAATCATGACTCAAGTGAATCAAGAGCGTTTAATTAATCACTTTCTAGATATTGTTCAAATCGACAGTGAATCAAAAAATGAAAAAGCGATTGCAGAAGCACTTGCAGAGCAACTGGGTGAACTAGGCTTTACTGTCACTAAATTGCCAGTACCAGAGCACGTATCAAACGGCTTTAATATTTACGCAAGATTAGAAGGTGAGTTAGAGGGCAGCATTGTATTTAGCTCTCACATGGACACAGTAACTCCGGGTAATGGCATTGAACCTATTATTGAAGATGGTGTGATCCGCTCTAAAGGTAACACCGTTCTTGGCGGTGATGATAAATCAGGTATCTCTGCGGTAATGGAAGCGGTACGTGTTATTAAAGAAAATAACCACGCACACAAAACGATTGAGTTAGCGTTTACTGTCTATGAAGAAGGCGGCTTACACGGCTCTAAAAACTACGATATGAGCTACATTCAATCTAACCACGCGATTGTGCTAGATTCAGGCGGCCCTATCGGTACGATCATCACCTCTGCTCCTGGTCAACAAAACCTAAAAGTAACCATCACAGGTCGTCCTGCACACGCAGGTTTAGCGCCAGAAGAAGGCATTAATGCCCTAACGGTTGCCGCTGATGCAATCATGAACATGACACTTGCACGTATTGACGAAGAAACAACAGCCAACATTGGTGTGGTTCGTGGCGGCCAAGCGACAAACATCGTTATGCCTGAACTGTACATTGAAGGCGAAGCGCGTTCTCTTGATGATGCTAAGCTAGCTAAACAAGTTGAGCATATGGAATCAACATTTAAAACGGCGGCTGATAAACACGGCGCTGAAATCGAGATTATCTCAACGCGTGCTTATAATGCGTATAAAATTGCAGACGACAATGCACACGTAGCGAGCATTAAAGAAGCGTTTGAGAGCATTAACATTAGCCCATTCACTAAATCTACTGGTGGTGGCTCTGATGCAAACGTATTTAATGAAAAAGGCTTAACAACGGTTAACCTTTCTACGGGTATGTCTAAAGTACACACTACTGAAGAGTTTATTAAAGTATCAGATATGGTTGATATCACTCGTTTCTTAACGGCGTATTTAACTCGTTAATCTTAGCTATAAGACTAAAAAATCAAAACAGCCGCCCTATTATGAGCGGCTGTTTTTTAAACTAGTGATCAAAATTAAAAGCGTAATTAATATATAGTTAATTCAAGCTACCCTTATCATTTATTTTTCAATAAGATGAGATAAACATACCAAACCATACATTATTACTCTGCCTTAAAACAAAATATTACCTAATCGTAATACTAGAGACCGTATACCAATTATTTGTTTTGACCATCAATCGCAGACCTTTAACATCCACAAGAGCATTTCTCGAAACTTCTTGTATACCTATACATTTCCAAAAGCATCTTCAAGATTCCACTTACCCCAAGATCCAACAATCTAATATCGATACTGATAAGTAGTCACGCAAAAGTTATTGTGAATTTTTCGCCGTAATAATTTAATATGTTTTTGATATTAATACTGAGGTCTTCAAACGTTTTGAACGCTTCACATGGTAACCATTCATATTTTACTTTCTTCCACAATATCTCAATGATATTGAGCTCTGGAGAGTACGGTGGTAAATAGCAAACGAGCACATCATTCATCAACCACTCCTGTATTTTTTGTTTGAATTTTGCTGACCTATGAAAAGAGGCATTATCTAAGATAATAAAGCACGGTTTATCGTTTTGTCTTGCGTTGATGAAGTACTCAAATGCGTCAATTACTGTATCTGTCGTTACTTTTCCTACCGTCGTTTGATAAATCAATTTACCTTGTCGACTTAAGAAACCAAGGACATTGAGTCGTTTACTATGTGAATAAGCTGGTCTTAGCGATTGAACACCGATAGGCCCCCAACAATAAGGAAGATTAGATTTCTGACTAAAGCCTGACTCATCAAAATAAAAGAGTTCACATTTATCCGTACGTTCCATTTCAATCAATGAATTCAATATATTACTGAAATTATTGAATTTCACATCGTCACGTTTTAACTTTAATGAGTGTCGAGCTCTTTTGTAACTGTAATCACTTTTTTTATAAGGACTTTGTTCATTGCTTTCACGTTTGCCATGGTGTTTTTGCATTGCCACGCTTTAACGGCTGAGTCGTCAATCCAAAAAGTTACTGAGCCTCGTTTGCACAAGGCTTCATTATACTCATTCCAGTTCGTTATCTTCTTCTTCGATTTACCCATAACATCACTATGCTTCTGCTCCATGGGAGCAGATCGCAGGATTGAGGAAAGGTTCAACTTATTTAGTCAACAACGCCGATCTCAACTGGTGATATGCAACCTGCATTAGTCTCATTATTGGGTGATGATGCAAAAGGCCTTTCGGCCAATACGGTTTCACGCCTTAAATCCTCTTGGGAAGAGGAATATAAGCAATGGTCAACTCGCTCATTAGATAAACGTCGATATGTCTATATTTGGGCTGATGGTATTTACAGCAAAGTTAGAATGGACGATAAGCTATGCTTACTCGTCATTATGGGCGTTGATGATACGGGCCGTAAAGAGTTGCTTGCCGTTGTGGATGGCGTTAGAGAGTCAGAAATGAGTTGGACTGAGGTCTTAAATCAACTTCAATCTCAGGGGTTAACTTTACCGCCAAAATTAGCGATTGGTGATGGTGCACTCGGTTTCTGGAATGCGATAACAAAAGTATGGCCAACAACTCAGCATCAACGTTGTTGGGTTCATAAAACGGCGAATATCTTAAATAAAGTCCCTAAGTCATTACAACTAAAAATCAAATCACGATTACAAGATATTTGGATGGCAGAAGACAGGAAATCGGCTTATAAAGCGTATGACTTATTTGTAAAAGACTATTCAGCTAAATATAAAAAAGCCACTGAATGCTTAATAAAAGACAAAGAAGAAATGCTCGCCTTTTATGACTTTCCCGCAGAGCACTGGGTCCATATAAGGACAAGTAATCCAATAGAATCGACGTTTGCAACCGTTCGGTTGCGAACTCATAAAGTGAAAAGTTGTGGAAGTCGAACGACAACATTAATGATGGTCTTTAAACTGGCACAATCAGCTGAAAAAAGTTGGTATCGTTTAAAAGGTTTTAAGCTACTAGCGGATGTAATAACAGGCGTTAAATTTAAAGATGGTATAAGAGTAACCCAAGATCAAACAGAAGAAGTAAAAGAACTCATACACCAGATTTGACTATAGCTCCTATTCTTATCCCTATATGCTTAATCGCGTGTGATAACGATAACGATGAAAATGAAAACATTGAAAATTTGAAACCAACCTCGTACTCCGTTAGTTATAGCACCAATGGCGGACTACCAGATTTACCTCAAAGTACACATACTTATGTGTGAACTAATCTCGTTAGCAACACAATGAATATTTCCGTACCTATACAAAAAACGTTCATATAAAAACTTCCAATCAAATTTGATAAACATCGAATTTAACTTACCGTTTAATAGATAGAGTTAAATTTTCATTGATTGAAGTAATACAAACTTCAAAAATTAAATTTGTTTATATTGACAAAAATTTAAGCTCTAACGGATTAACGGTTATAAGACCGTTATTTCTTGTGACAAATCAATGCTGTTAAGAATACATCCAACAAGTCGTAAAATTGGGTAGCGTTGTCGCTTACTTAAACAGAAATGATATTGAGGATATGGCTCGATATTGTTGTTGCTCTCAACTTTGAAATTCCTGCCCGTCAAGTCTATGATAACGGGCTTTATTTATAGGTCCTATTTTGATTAAAAACATCCCCCATTTCATCTCAAAATTAAATAACTCTACCTTATCAATAAGTGATAAAAAAACACTTTTAGATTGCATCAATGCCTTTGCCACCACTACAAATAACGTTGATTCAATGAGTTTCTCATCGTGTATATCAAGACTTCAATCCCTAACAAAACCAAATGATTTCAAAGAATTAACCCCTAACATAGCTGGAATGTCTTTATTTTCAGATAATACAGACTTATTTTCGTCTTTATTATGGCTCTACAAGTCTGGTTATAAAACAATGATTTCGATTGAACCAGATAATGTTCAAAAAACGCTAAGTGTTACAAATGAAATGATGTTTGATTTTCAGTGGTATGGAAGTTTTCTCGATGATTGGCATGCACCTTCGGTAGAACACTTACTGGAATATTGTAAATTAGTGCAACAAAGAAAAAAATTTGGTTCTGTAGTTACGCATTGCTGGGGAGGAACAGGAAGAACAGCTTGTTTTTTGGCGGCGTATTGGCTTTATTCCAATCCCAACTTAACTGCTGAACATGCCTTTACGTTTCTACGAAAAAACTACAGTATTCATTCTATCGAGATGAAAGCTCAATATAATACATTAGCTAGATTTAGTGATTACTTATTGAGAGCCCCCTCTCTTGACGTTGAATCTCGAAGATTAAATCATGGTGGAGGTTCATTTAATCGTCAGCACAAAAATGATGGGATGCTGTTAGAACCAGGACATAAAGGCGGTTCTACGTATCATCCAATAAATATTAATAACGTTATGACATCAGCAGACGGTATTGCATTATCCACAGGCCCATACGTTAGTCAAAATCCTAATTTAAAACCCCAATCAACTCTTACTGGTATATCTATTAATTATCCAGAATGCTATAAAAAACATAAAAAAAGCAAATCATTATTTTCATGCTTCAAGGGCGTTGCTGACTAAATAAGTTGAACCTTTCCTCAATCCTGCGATCTGCTCCCATGGAGCAGAAGCATAGTGATGTTATGGGTAAATCGAAGAAGAAGATAACGAACTGGAATGAGTATAATGAAGCCTTGTGCAAACGAGGCTCAGTAACTTTTTGGATTGACGACTCAGCCGTTAAAGCGTGGCAATGCAAAAACACCATGGCAAACGTGAAAGCAATGAACAAAGTCCTAGGGCTAGGCATTCCTGTTAGAAACTAACGGGTAAGTTCCGTAGGATGGCTACGGAACTTACCTGATTTGGTCAACAACGCCTATTTAAACGATATTATCCAATTAACTAAATCTACAGATGGTAACTCTGATGCAAACGTATTTAATGAAAAAAGCTTAACAACAATTAACCTTTCTACGGGTATGTCTAAAGTTCATACCACTGAAGAGTTTATTAAAGTCTCTGAAATGGCATTCAATCTCAGTTAAACGTGAGAAATAGGCATAATTACCCTGTATACCCCCGACATCTCCCCACGGAAAAGTCCAATCTGCCTGCGGGCGTAATAAACTCAGATCCTAATAATATGTCACTGAGCCATAAATGAAGATGTGGTTCAACAAAGTCAGGGGTTATTATTTTATCTTCGAACTGTTCATCAATCGTAAAGCTTAGGTGCGATAGATACTTTACAATCAAGGTTTCTTTTTTCCCTAAATCAACAATTTTTCCCTCTTGAACCACCACAGAATTTGCACCTATTGGGCTATTGTCTGACATGGTAAGTAATTCATTTGAAGAATAGAGAATAATTGGACTTTGGCTAATGACAGAAGAAACTTTAAATAATCTATTCATAATTTTGTTCTCTCATATTAAGTTTCAATTTCAACTTGTGAGCCACTGCATACTTCAGCGTGATGCTCTAATAAAGCCATATTACTTATCAATCGACGTTCTAAATAATGCACTATGATGGGAGATACCCAACATTGGAGTGACTATGTTTTCTTATGAACACCTAACCTCATTTTTCGCTATGGTTAAAGAGGGAAGCTATAGCCAAGCGGCTCGAAAATTAGGAAAAGATCGCACAACGATTAGAGAACAAATCAAAGCGTTAGAAGACAGTTATGCGATTGAATTGTCTGATTTAAAGAAAAAAAGCCATTGCTTCGCCGGCAGGACTTGCTATCTATAAGCAAGCAAAATTATTGGTTAAAACAGTGAAAAACTCAATTTACGTATTACGTATTACGTATGATGAATAATTACCAGCAGCCGATCACTCAGTTGGATATATTTCACGATATTATTGTTCCGAATTCTTTAATTTTATTAGTGGAAGAATTTATAACCAATGCATTCCCTCATATTAAAATTCATTGGCTTCACCGTAACAGAGATCAGGCGCTGGCATCTCTGGTTGAAAGTAAACATCAGTTAGCTATCATGCAGAATAAACCATCAAATGAAACGCAATTCCCCGTTGGTTTTTTGAATTTAGACACACACAGTTTTTCAGCTTACTGCAACCCCACACATCCTATAGACTTATCGTTGTATGATTTGCAGCTAGAAAAACAGTATATTAGTGAAAACCATTACAACACCATGCCTGAATTTTTTACAGTATCTACCGATTTACGTTTGGTCACTAACAATAATGTCCTACTTAAGCTTGTTCGAAATGATAGCTGGACATTAATGAGTAAAGGATTAGCTCAACCTTATATTGATAATAAAGAGTTAGTGGAAATTAAAATCAAAGAACTATCCAATGATCTTCAAATCTGATACGTATATATTTTTTGGAGCTCTCAGAAATACATTGCAGATAAAAAATTAGTCGCTGCCACTGCACTGGAGAACTCAAAATACTAAAACGGGTCAGTTAATTCATTCAAATGATTTAAACATTTACGAGTGTTAAATTAAGAAACAATTCGATTTCTAGTTGTACAATTCTAAACACACACAATAATACAAAGAGACTCACCTTCATAATTCAATTATAAGTAATTTATATTATCAACTTAGATCATTCACCCCCCCATCAAACGAGCATCATCATCAAATACAAAAAATTCAACGATGATGCCAAAATTAAACAACCTGTTTAACTGATTATATTCTATTTTTTTTCGAGTTATAGCTCTTCATATAAATCATCAACTCCCGAAGTTAAAAAGCAATTAACAAACCTCTTTTCTTCTTCATAAATAGTAAGAAAATTAATAAGTTCATCCATCTCAATAAAGTTTGTAGCTAAATCAATTACGGTTCCTGAATGGTTACAATTAAAATTGGAACCAATTTTGATTATATAATGTTTGCCTACTAAAGATTTAAGCTTTGAAACTCGAGAAGCTCGGTTATTTATTAGATCATTCTGAAGAGGTTCATATGGGAAATCTGCTATACAAAAGTCAACATCAGACCTGGCTTGTAAAGCTTTTAAGTTCTTTGCTATTTGTTCAAAATTTTTATAAGTTTTTGTTGTCCCCATAAAAGTCGATTGACTTACAGGCTTTACTCGGGAGTTCACAGCTGTCTTCATGGCGAGATTAATTGCACTTGAAGCTAAATCTTCTGCTGATTTTTCGCAAATCAGTCTTCCTGCTATTTTCGCATTACTCGATATGTTGCTTAAATCAGGAAACAATGTAGCCATTGTACTTCCAACATCTGCTCCTGAACCTTTAATTGCTAAATATCCTGTATTTCGAATAATAGCATCAGTAAAGGGCATTGCTCGAGGCTTGCTTAAGTTGTCATTTTTTTCATTAATCCATATTTTTATGTTTTTATAAGCATCAGTTGTATAGATTGATTTACTACCTCGTTTATAAATAATAATAAGTTGTTCAATTATACTATGTAATGAACCAGCTAATACTATATCCGAAACGGATACATCATACTTGCTCATTTTAATAAAACTAAGAGGTAAAGGTCTCTTAAATGCAAGTTTATTCCTAGGATCTAAGTGAGATACTCCCCCGTTCGTTTCATAATAAATATTAGCATCAGGAGATACTTTTTTCATAACTGCTTTTTTTAAATCTAGCATATATTCTCTCTATTTTTAACAAGTTAAATGGGATTTATTGGTGTTATTTTTAGATTAATTACTTAATATAACATTTTAAGATATTTACCATGAATAATCAGGAAGAAACTAAACAACTATTCTTCAAAAAATATCAATGAAGTCACACTTGCTTTATGAATCAACATTAATTTTTTATTTAAAGTTATTTACCACTCAAATACATAGCATTCTTTTACATTACTAAAAAATAAAATTTTATTTACTCGACACCTCATTATTATTATTTATATATTTTAATTTAGCATAGCCTCATATTAGTATGTATAAACTTAAAAAATAGTTAAAAAATGCATATAAACTCTATAAAGCACATAGAACTCCCTCCTTTTAGAATTAAAAGCTCTTGTGAAGTACATATTTAGTACTTGTCACATAATTATTTACACCCACTTCATAAGTGCATTTCTAATATACTTTGCTTTTTTTTCAACTTTTGGTTCAATTTTTATATCTATTAATTGTTCAATCATTTTAATTAATGCATACCAATCATCCCCTTTTTGTACTAATCCTTTTCCTTGTAATTGTGAAGGGCTTGCAAACGATGGAGTTGCTTGCCAACATGATAGTGTTTCCCGAGAAGTTCCTATACGGTAACTTGCACCAAAATCAACTAATCGAATCGAATCAAGTGCTGGAATAAACAAAATATTCGACGGTTTGATATCCCCATGTACCCATCCTTTATCATGGCAATGTTTTATTGCCCTAATAATATTAGGTAGTATCCATGTAAGCTGTTTTACATGTTCCTTATTAAAAGTACTTAATGGTTTTGCTGTTGAGTCATATTCAAAATAAATAACACCATTTGTGGTATCTAACATTAGTGGTTTTTTAACATAAAATCCTGCACATTCATTTACAGCTTGCCACTCTCTTTCCATGTCTTTTGAGTCAACATAATACTTCCCTATCTTAGATAAATCCCAATTTCCATCGTCTAATAAAAAACAATAAGAAAAGGGTTTATAAGAAAATAACTCCTTTGAATTAATAATTTATAATTGTCTTGGTAATGCAAAAGAGGTAAACAATGATTTATTAAAGCTCTGATTGGCATCTCTCAAGGTGTAATCAAGAATAATACTATTGTCTCCAACTTTATACTTTAGCTTATGGATCAAGCGATCGGATGTCGCACTTGAATACCCATCAAATAGGGCTCTAAATAATGCCCACTGACCAGTGTATGATCGAGTTGCAATACGATTTCCACCTTGATAAAAATTAGTGGTAAGGTAACCATCAATTCCAGTTGTTGGCCAATTAAGATCTGTCCATATTCTTGGCCCGTGGCGGTAGCTAAAGATACTCTCTGATTCACGAATTTGAAAATCAGTGACAGCAGTACTCATAGAGTTAGGTCTAACTGCAAACTTCAAGGCTAACTCTTGCCCCGCGGCCCCAAAGAAAGTTTGAGTTAACTTATGTGATTTACGCAGTTGAGCCAACATTTTATTACTAATAGGTAATGCCAAACCATCAATCGTCTTGCGCTTCAACGTCCCATTATCCCAATAAACAAAAGGCTTTAACTGTTCATTAATAAACTTATCGACTAGCCCTTCTGGTTTAAAAAATTGAGCAAAATCATTCAGAGCAACTTCACCGCGACCATTTAATGCAAATGGAAAACGTCCTTCAATTGCTGAACCATAAAACTGATATACCTGTTCGAGCCATTGTTGATTTAAATAACCAACGCTACCATTAATGACTTGACTCCACGCTTTTTGTGATAAGTCTTTGGCCCATAGAGCAACTTGACTAGGTGCTTTTGCACCTTGACGTTGAAACTGAACAATCGCGTCTTGACTACCCGCAGCGTGTGCTAAAGCATATTCATGCATCATTTGAGCGGGGTCTGAACTCGATAATGCAACATCGAAATAAGTGCTCAAAGAGTCAAACTCTTGAATTAAGCTATCAAGAGGAATCGCCGTTCCTGCTTTTCCATTTCCATTTACGTAATTTCCATACTCAATAAAGGCTTCATTGACGACATAAGACGGCTGTAAACGTAACAATTTACCACCTACAGCACGGTTTATTTTATCTGCTTTACTTAAGCCTTTAGCCACTTTCTTAAAACCAAGTTGGCTAGCTATTTCTTTATTCCCCTTAGTATCAGGTTGTTCCTCTACTGCTAATGTCGTGTTGACAATAAGCGCTCCAAGTACATCAAGAACAGGACTTGTTGCTGGTTCTCGCGCATTTTTTAATGAATAAGCAAATTCAGCCTGAGAATTAAAATTTTTAACTTGAATATTGTTAACTAAGTCTTTCCAATAATAAATATAATCAGAAAAATATAGACGTTGTATCTGCTTACTTAATTCGGTTAACTCTGTTACCGATGCACCAGTCATATTTCCTTGAATCTCTTTAAATTCTCTTAATTGACGGCGTAAAAGTTCTGATTTTGCAGTTAAGTCAATTGAACTATATCCTTGCTTTGTATATATTTCAGGAATCAAATAACCATGAAAATCATTTGAGAACTCAAAGATAGTGTCAAATTTATCCCCAAGTTGGCGACGAATATCAACCTGACTACGATATTTTGGCAACTCTTTTATACGAGCATAAATAAGACGCTCTGGAGATAGCTCCTTTAAATTATTAGTTGCTGCCGCAATAAGTGCATTATTTGGTTCTAAACGATCCTGATAATTACTATTAAACAAATCCGTTATTAATAGCGATAAAGCATTAATGTCATCTGATGAAATATCACCTTGGTCTTTCATATTATCGATAAGATAAGTTTGAATTTCATTAATATCTAGGCGCTGAGCGTCAAACAGCATTTGGTAATAACGTAATACTTCAAATATTTTACTTGGATTGCCTAAACTTACAAATACATACAATTCTGAACTAATTAACTCTTCAATTTTTGGCAGTAAAATTAAATTAAGTTGTTCTTCGTAAAATTCATAAATACGGTCAGCAGTTTTACTTTGTTTAATGCTGACTTGTTGATACCAAACTTTAGGTTTAATTCCTTTCTCTGAAACATCTCTTAATTCGTTAAGTAATACAATGATATCTGAAGTTGAATAATT
This sequence comes from Aliivibrio thorii, assembly GCF_057368585.1. NCBI lineage: Bacteria > Pseudomonadati > Pseudomonadota > Gammaproteobacteria > Vibrionales > Vibrionaceae > Aliivibrio > Aliivibrio thorii. Next base: position 497,552 of record NZ_CM170655.1, read on the forward strand.
ATTACCAAGACGTTTTACATCATTACTGTATAACTTTAATTGCGTCATAGCATTTGCACGCCATTGTTCATCTTGGTTCCAATTATTTTTTAATAAAACACCAGCATAGAAAATCGTCCCTACAACCAGTAAAACCATTGCACTTCGTACTACAAGATAACCTGAATGACGAAGTTCATTCACACCTGTAATACTTTTTTCTGGCAAAATGACATTGCTAAATAAACGAGTTGAGAAATAACTACGACGGCTTGATTTTTGCTCACGATGACTTTGAGAGTTAAACTCTGTTCGCTCAGCGATAACTTGCGTTAATAAGTCATGCTCTCTGCCTTTTTGACCGGACGACAATAAATAAGCACCACGGATCCATACAGCTTCACGAACTCTATTTTCATGACCAATATCTGCCAGTAACTCATTAACTCGTTCAAGAAAAATACGCAATTGATAAGGTAAAGCAATTACGGAGTTCGACTTTTCACTACTAATATTACGTAATAACTCAAATTGCTGCTGAGCAACGGATTTAATTAGATCTTTACTTTGTTCTTCAAATTGGTATTTATCAAAACGACGAGATTCTGTACATGGGAAGGTCATCCCAAATGGGTTCTCAACATCACAACTCGAGAAGCCTTCAAAAAACTCAACGAAATCAGCAATGGTATCTGCTTTTGAAAAAACACTATATACAGGAAGTGCTAGATCTAACATTCCTCCCATTGACAAAATGGCCTCTTGATAAATATTGCTTAATTTTTGACGATCCTTTCGATCACTTTCAAGTAAACGGTCACAACCAATAACTGAAATAGCACCATTTAGACCTTGACGAGGACGGTATTTTAATAACTGATTCGCTAATACTTGCCATAATTGCTCGTCAATTCCTTCGTCAGAAAATAAACGGTGGCCACCTTCAATCACAACTATCTGGTCATTACTCCAAAATTTAAGGTATTGCTCGGAATCTCCACCTTCAAGATGTCTATCAAAGACAGGTTCTAATCCATTTTTCCGAAGTAGATCACTTTTTGCATCGCCTTTACCACCTAACATTAAGTACCAAGGTAGGCTGTACAAGCTATCTAGTTTATTTCGACCTGTACCTCGTATTTTTTTTGTCGCCACTTTAAACAATTGTTGGATAATACGTGTATCTTGGTTTAACAAAACCTGTTGATCGTGTTTTTTATTAACTAGTTGCTCTTTTGTATATTGTTTATACCACCACCACATCAAAAATAGAATGACCACGGAGCTAAGAACTGTCATGCTATATTTTGTCAATTTCCATTCATCGTTAGATAAATAAGTCCAACATAATGTTGTTCCTGTGATCATCAATATCGCACATAAAACCGCACTGATTTTTTTCATCATATTATATCTATGCTCTCTTAATCGTAGCATTCAAGCCAAAGCGAATATTTAATTCATTTCTAATCTTTCGTATCACCGATAAATTATCTCCAGCTCTAATATAAAGCTCGACACCATGATCCGTTTCTCGTATGAATGGTTCGTATCCCGCTTGTTGTAATTTTGACGCTAATCGCACTGCATCTAATGAGCGAGTAAATACAGCAAGCACGACTTCCCATTTCAGAATTTCTTTAGATGCTTGTTTTTTATTATCAGCATCTGAGCTAAGGTAAATTAATTCTTTATTATTTTTCTTACTTACACTCGACATATCAATAGCATTAAATTGTGCAAGAATTGGCTGGCTACGGTTAAAATACCAATATTCTGATGCACCGTAAGCTGTGATTGTGCATAAGAAAGCAATTGCTAATGTTTTCGACATACTTAGCATTAGCCATGGTTGCTTACCTTCAATTAGTTCTGGTATTTTTGGTACAGGTAATACAGATTCACTGCGATAATGACAAAGAATGGAATACACATTTGATTGTATTTCATGTAAAACACTTTCATCATCGTGACGGAAGCGTCCTTTAAATCCCAACATAAGTAAAACGTATTGTAACTCTAAAAAATCTACTAAGTTTGCTGGCTGTTGGCTCGCTTTATCCAATAATGTAAAAAAAGCCTCACCCCCGTTACGTTGAGAAAAAACTTTACTCAACAATGAATGGTTTTCCCAACGGGTACTTTCTCCCCATTGGGTATAGAGAATCGCTTCATCAAAAGCGGCACACAATACAAAACAACTTTTTTCTACAATGCTAGGGTGATATTCAAGGTACGCTCCACGCTGACGAAACACAGAGATTTCATCTAATAGACGCTGTCTAAAGCGATTAATGTCTCTTGGTTCTCCTTGACGAGGTAAGGTTACCAAAATTGCAAATAACTCAGTTGCAGAGTTCAGTAATGGGCTATTATAAACTGCAAGATTATCAATAAGCATCTCTGCATCTAAAAGATCAATATCCTTCAATTCGGCATTTTCTTTCTTTACAGGTATTTTTTCTTTTGTATGACGAACGACGACTGTCGCTTCTTCATTAAATAATCCACTCACAATTCACCTACCTAATTACATGAAATTCAATGTGTACGTCTTCGATGCGTTCGTCGATATGCAAAGCGATAGGCTCGTCTTTTTTCACTAAGGTTTGCCATAATTCAGATTTAGTATCAATCTCAAAATACGCAGCATCGTATTTAGATTTAAGCTCTGAAGGCGCATAAGGTAGATTTCGTAACCCTACACCGGATAAAGCATTACGAACTAAACCTGCAATATCACTATTACCTGCAAGCTTAATTGCTTTAGGAAACTCTTTACTAAGGTACGAGGCACCTAAAGGTGACGTAGCAACCAAGATAAAACGTCCTTCATTATATAAACTGCGATCTTTAACTAGTGTTCGGAGTAAACGTCGGGAAACAAATAATTGTTTATCCCATGATAATGTCGTTAAATTATCAATTTGTACTTCACGTAGCAGCATTAATAACTCGGAGAAAACCATAGAAAAAATACTGTATAAATTGTTTTGGTCCCATACTGGAGCATCTTTAGGCACTTTCCCTTCAAGCCCCTGCATTTGACCAGCCATTGACAAGCATTCTAAATACAAATGTTTAGTTAATAAGCTACTACCTTGATTCCATTGTTGTAATTTAGGCATCCAAGCACCTAAGGCTTGCAACCATAAATAATCACGCATCATTGATTGATAACTTTTACTGCCATTTTCAATTTGTAGTCGAGTCGATATTGTCATTGCACGATACTGCACTTGGGCTAACACATCGGCCACACAATCTTTTAGATAATTAGATACACCAAACTGCAAACAGTACGGTACAAAAGCTTGATTAAGCAGTACTGCACCTTCTGATTTATGCTCACTTACCTCACAAACGGATATGAGAGTGTAATCTTGTAACTCTTCATCTTCTAATTTTAGAACAATATTAAGCTCAGCAACCTCTAACAGTACTGATTCACTGTGCTCACGACTAGTATCGAATACTGAATGCTCTACAGAAGAATGACGTAAGCGCTGATCAGCCCCAGCATCAACCGCACCAGGTCGTGATACAGATAAAGCAAGATACACTTTTTTGTGATTTGTATTTTTAGGTATATCTAAAACAAGACCACGATTAATTTCAAATGGCGTTCCATCTGGGAAGATCCCCCTTGCCCGACGAACAGAAACTTTACCTATATTAAGCATAGAGCGATCCAGTTCTAGTAAGGTTAATCCGCTCCCTTGAGGGGCAATCTGCTCTGTGAATTCACGAGTTAAATGTTCAACATAACGTGTTTGCTGTTGAAAATGCTGCGGAGAAAGAAACATGCCTTCACTCCAAACGACTTTTTTATTGTCCATTATTATTCCTCTTCACCTGATACTGATAGATTAATCCCATCTACTTCAATATTAATGGCTGTAATTCCTAAGATTATCGGTTTATAGATAACTTTATTTTTTGCTTCATGGTAGGCAGCAAACTCAGCAATAACACCGATATATTTAGTTTCTGCAGCAAGAGGAAATACTTCTTGACGTGTCTCTCCTGGTAAAATGCTTTCTAATTGGCGAGCAAGTAATAACTCTGCTTTTAAAACTCCCTGCTCATCATTATAAATTTGAATAAAATCTGCCTGTGAAAACGCTTGGCTATCAGTTAACTGATATACACGTAATTCTAACGGTGAAGGCTTTCCCATTACATTAGGGTTAATATTAGAAGCCGCTTTTATATTGAGTACAACTTGAGAAGTAAGGTCTGCACCACTAAAGCTACAACCTGATAATAACGAAACAAAAATAAATGATATTAACCACTTTCTCATTTGTTATCTCCTTCTAGGTTACGCTCTAGGCGGATTGCATCATGAAAATAAGCATGAAATTTAATTTGCCAATCTTTATTTTCAACTTGTCGAATAAAATAACGCTTATACATATTCCAATATTTAGGTTCACCATTAAAAAAACTGGGGGTTGAAAGCTCATCAAACATATCTTCCATTGCATGAGGTGAAATATCTGACAAAAAACGAGTTAACGCCATTTCTAAGGCTCTATCCAGATGTTGCTGCATTCGTTCTTCACTTTTTTGATAAGCTATCAATCCGTATTTATCATTTGCATTTTCTTGTATTGAAGCTTTACCTTCCTTTGACTCTAAAAATAAATTTGATTGAAGACCTGAACCAGAAAATGGATCATCATCTAATGCCACAAAGCTTAAATTTACTTCTTTATGTTCTTGTATTTCTTCTATTTTTTCTATTTTTTCTATATTAAACGGGTTATCGCCAATAATATTGCAATCAGAAAACGAAAAATCTAATTCAGGTTCAGGTTCAGGTTCAGGTTCAGGTTCAGCATGAGTAAGATTTGAAGAAAATGAAGACTCAACTTCAAAGATATTAAAAGGATCACCTCCTAATGAAGAATCTTCAGATAACGTTGATAAATCTTGAGTTTGAGCTTGCTCAGGAACAAAACAAGACACCAATAAGCGATAGCGACCGATATCAAGAATATCTCCATCACTTAATGTTGTTTGATTATTTAAACCAAGCGGTTTATCTGAACCATTAATAAATAAACCATTAGTACTATCATCGATAATTTGATACCCACGAGATGTTTTTTTAATAATTGCATGGGAAGCAGAAACTTCTCGAATAGCATCACTTAATTGAATAGAAGCACCAAAAGCACGACCGATACTCCCTCCTTCTTCAGGCAGTAATTTATTCCATTCAGAGATACTTTCTCCGTCTGGCGAACGAATAATTCTTATCGATATAGGCATATTATTTACCCTTACATTGTTGTATCGAACGGTTAAATTCAATTAAGACCCGTGTTTTTAAAACAAATAATTTCGAAAAATAAATTTAATTCATGTTTATTATCTAAGGTTCTGGCAATTTTGACAAAAGAGCAACATAAGGCCCAACAGCATTAATCCCTTATATAAGGTGAAATTAACTTATTGTTATAATTAACATCAGAACACTTATTTAAATAACCTGAAAAATATTTTATGCAATATCGATTTGAAATTTATTATCATTAACGGTCAGTAAGACTTCACTTATTGACTGTGATTGACTCATTCTCACAATGCATTGATTCGCTAACTCGGGCATTAATTGACGATTAATTAATTGCTCAATTGCACGGGCTCCCGTTTCTGGTGATTGGTTCATACTGACTAACAATTCAATAACTTGAGCCTCGTAATCAAACGTCGCGTTATAATGTTGCTTAACTCTTTTTTCAATGCGACGTAAAGACAGTTGAGCAATCTTACTCATCTCTTCATCATTCAATGGAAAATAAGGCACTATTGTTGTTCGACCTAAAAATGCAGGTTTAAAGAAACTTTGTAGTTCGGGAAAAATAGCGCTGGTTAATGTAGGTATAGAAGGACGACCATCAGCACACCCATTAACTACTGCGCTATCGGCTGCATTGGATGTCATAATAATAATCGTATTACGGAAATCAATTTCACGACCTTCACTGTCTGAAATAGACCCCTTATCAAAAATTTGATAGAAAATATCATGAACACCTGGATGTGCTTTTTCCATCTCATCCAATAATAAAACGGAATAAGGGTTTTTACGCACAGCTTCGGTTAATACACCACCTTTACCGTACCCGACATAGCCAGCAGGAGAGCCAAGAAGCATAGACACTTTGTGTTCTTCTTTAAACTCGGTCATGTTGATTGTAGTAATATTACGCTCGCCACCATAAAGTAGATCCGTCAACGCTAATGCGGTCTCTGTTTTACCAACGCCACTTGGACCACACATCAAGAATACGCCGACAGGCTTACGGGGATCAGTCAACCCTGCGCGAGACATACGGATCGCTTGGGAGATCTCAGCAATAGGAGCAACTTGGCCAATAACTCGTTCACCAATATGATCCTCAAGGTGCATTAAGCGCTCAACTTCTTCTTTTAACATGTTGCCGACAGGGATCCCTGTCCATAAAGAAATCACTTCAGCCACTGTTTGTTGGTTTACCTGAGGAAGCACTAAAGGTTGCTCACCTTGTATTGCATGTAATTCTTCCATTTTTGTTGCTAAAAGCGCTTTCTCATCACTTTCTGATAAATCATCACCATTTAAAAACTGCTCATCCAATCTTGTTTGCAAAGAAATAATTTCCGCGGCTAAGATTTTTTCTTGTTCCCAACACTGGCCGATTTCTTGATGCTGCTCTTGTAGAGCAACTAAACGCTGTTGAACTTGTACTAAACGACCATCATCAATTGACCATAATGCAGCTTCATGATTCAGAGTTGCAATTTCATTTTCAACATAGCTGATCTGCTCTGCTACCACTTCTAATTGACGTGGTGTAGCACTCTGACTTAACCCAATTCGAGAACAAACTGTATCTAATAAGCTTATTGCTTTATCAGGCAATTTACGCTCAGGTAAATAACGAATAGACAGTAAAACTGCGGCATTAATTGCTTCTTGCATTACTTTTACATTATGGTGTTTCTCTAAGCTTTTCTTTACGCCACTGAGCATATGTATTGCATCATCTTCGCTAGGCTCATCAATCGATACAACTTGGAAGCGACGAGTTAAAGCAGCGTCTGATTCAAAGTACTGCTTATATTCAGCCCATGTCGTTGCTGCAATAGAACGAAATTCTCCACGTGCCAACGCAGGTTTCAAGATATTTGCCGCATCATTTTGACCAGCAGCGCCACCAGCGCCAATTAAAGTATGCGCCTCATCAATGAACATAATTATTGGCGTTGGTGATTGTTTAATTTCATTAATTACGTCTTTAAGACGATTCTCAAACTCACCTTTAATACTGGCTCCAGCTTGGAGTAGCGATAAATCTAAACTGCGTAATTCTACATTAGCGAGTGCCGGTGGTACGTTACCATCGACAATTTGTTGTGCTAATCCTTCAACAATAGCCGTTTTACCTACACCAGGATCACCGACTAAAATTGGACTATTTTGACGGCGGCGACATAAGATATCGATGGCCTTTCGAATTTCATTACCACGACCAGAAATTGGATCTAAATCACCGTTTCGTGCGGCTTGAGTTAAATTCTGTGAATATTTATCAAGAGCAGGCGTGCTCATACTCTCTTCGTCACTACCTACCATTCCTTGGCTTTGATCAGATAATACAGAGGTAGATGAAAGTTGAGTTGCTGTTGTTGTAGCAATCGATTGGCGACTGAGCCACTCAGATGACAAGCTTTTTATCCAAGTTGATAATGCTCCATTATATGCACCTTGCTCAATCCTTTGTTTTAACACGATTAATACGTGAAACTCATTCATTGATAATTGGGCATGATTAAGAGACGCGATCATCCAAGCGTCTTTTAATAACTCAACTAATTGAGGAGAAAGCGATGGTGCACTGTCATTACCACGAGGTAAAGTAGCTAGATAATTATTCAGTTGCTCAAGAACACTTTCGCTTGCCATTCCAGCTTGCTCTACTGCTTTTTTCCACCCCATCATTGGCTGCTGCAGTAATTGAACAAACCAATGTTCAAGTTCAATTGAAAAATGATTACGTTGGACACACTCACCCGCAGCAGATTCAAGAGATGCCTTCATGTCCGGTGTTAATCTTTTTACTAGACTTTGCAATTCAATATTTATCATAATTTATTAACTCGTTGTTAGTAGCATTTCAACATACAGTTGATTATTTAAACGGCCATTCATCCAGGCTGACTGACCAACTTTTAAACCTTTGTCTGAGCTGCTAGTTAATTGAACTCTTGGCAAATAACGGCTGTCGACTTTCATATAGAGCTTATATTTAACGTTAACGCCCATGTAGCTCCGAACTAAGTGCTCAATGGCGCCAATCATTTCCTTATCACTGCGGATCTTTATATAGTGACTATAATTTCGAGGACATACTTTAATATGTAGCTTTTGACCAACCATAGGGGCACTTTCCCCAACCAATGCGCCAAGGCCTAATTGTCGATTCTGTCCGGTTTTTCCTAATTGAGTTAATGAACAAAGTGTTAAAGGCTGATACTCTAACTCACTTGTTTCTATAATAAATTCAGCATCAAAATAATCATCTAACAACAACTTGAGTGTAAACGGGCAGGTTAGTTTTAAACCTAATAATCCGGTATATTGAATTAAATGCTGTTTTGGAATTGCACTGTTGTTTTCTCCAAGGCCACATAAGCTCGATAGCATAGTAGTTAAGGATTTCTGGTGGCGATTCCATGCAAAAGTTTCTTCTTCTGCTTGACTACTTAAGTCGTGCTTTAACTCGGCTTGACAATACAAACGAAAATAACGGTTATTAAATACATCAAAAAAATCAACGGGGGCTTCATCACCCAAATCAAATTGAGCACACAATGCCTGACGATACATTTGTCTTGGTATTGTGCCTTTACAACCCGACAACGCTGCTAACGGGGTTTTGATTACATAACGACCGATAGTATTGCTGTATACTTCTGTAACTTGAGTTTGGTAATACGCAGGCAATAACTCTGCACTAAAAGCAACATTTGGACGTACACCATGCCATTCAGCTTTATGCTTAAATAACTGCCACGCTTTATCTAGTTCAACGTTTTGTTGAGTATTATTTAGGCGTGCTACAGTAGACTTTTGCATCCAGCCCTCCTTGGGAAAGCCATGTAAAGTTCGTCTTGTCCCTTCAGTTTAATATCGACCTGAGTAAAGCTATTAAACCCTGCAAAATATGCAAAAAAGCGCTCCAGGAGGTGGGCAAATAAACAAAGCCCTCCATTTACGCTTGTAGGATCAAGAGTGATAGTTATCTTGGTTCCATAAGCGAAACACGTTTTCCCTGATACTCTAATTGGAGCGACTACTTGCTCTTGTTCTATTATCGTTACAGATTCAATATAAGCATGATTTTGCAAATTCTGATTATGGTTATACAAATCAAATACATTTTTTAGTGTCTCAACAGGATTATCTGAACCTAAAATTGCATGATAATTAAAATGTAAATGACACAGTAAAGCCCACACATTTTTATTAGTTTCTTTGCTACGCATAGGCAGTGATGGTCGACGTAACAACTGAATATCTGCTGGAATAGTTAATGATTCTCGACACTCAATTTCACTTAACAATGACAGGTGACTCACTACCATACCATCTGTTACTGTCGCATTGACTAACCAAGTTAAAGGCTCGCTTTCTGCACTAATATGTTCAAGGTCAGCAACTTTTAAAGCACCCTCTAATAGACCATTCTCATGCAATGTTTGTACTAACTGCCAGCGTAGGCCAGATTCATTTCTATTAAATTTTTCACCGTAAATTTGTGCAATTTTTACTGATTCAGCTTGCGTAACATCCACCACTTCATCAACAGAAAATAACTCCAAACTATGTCCTTGGTTTACATCAAGCACAATTGGGTATTGTTTTTTTAAAAAATCAATTTCAAGTGGATCTGAAACCATTTGGTGTAAATTCACTATAGGTGTAGTAAATAGCGAAAAACGTTCAACAGATAAGTTTCGAGCAAAATCTACGCTTAATTCATCAATAAATATTTGAAGCTTAAATTGATGACTACCTATCTGTTTTAATACATCCCCAAAATTGAACTTAAAACCGTTAAATCGCTCTGAAAACATGAAAAATTCAGTTAATAACTTAAAGCCACCAAAGCTTGCCGCTTGATAAGGAAGGATCGTATCGCTTACATCAAAACCAATTGGCTCCATTGCATTTCTACCGAGTTCATAGCTCTTACCTTGTGCTGATACACAAATTTGAGATGTGTCCTGTGATAAAAGGTCAAACAACCGTAATGCAAAACTAGTTTCACCTTTAAAATGAAGTTTTAAAGATTCAATTAATAATTCAGACAATACAACAGTATCATCAACTGCGGATATTGATATTTCGATCAAGGCATTTGATTGCTCTGCACTTTTTGGTTTAGCTAGTTCAAATGGAGCAAAAGAAACATTAACGTTCTCAATTTTTAAAGGGAAAAGAGTTACATCTTCTGTTGTGCGAAATACAGCGCTAGCGGTCTGGTCATCACGTACCTCAAACTCCGTACCTACTGGAATATGATGAGTAGCATTCGTACCATCACCCACTACAAAATCAAGCAAACTATAAGAAGGAACTGGACGTAAGTAATGAGGAAAAAGCAAACGAATAAGGCTTTCTGTAAATTCAGGAAAAGAATCATCTAAACGCTGTTGTAATTTACCATTCAAAAACGCTATGCTTTCAATTAAACGTGCAATTTGAGGGTCATCAATGCTGTCTTTTTTTATGCCGAGCGCATCTGCAGCCCCCGGGTGACGAGCTGAAAATTGCGACGCTTCCTCTCGAATAAAACGCAGCTCTTGTTCAAAATATGACAGTAATGTATCAGACAAAATTTGATTTCCTTACATCCAATGTATTACGACTAAGATCCAAGAAAGAGTCCAATATAATAGCTTCTTCTCCTTGGTCAGACAGCATCGCCGCAGAAATACGAAACTGTAATTGATTTTTTAATTTTTCTTGCTCTTCTACTTCAATCAAGACATCAATTAATCTAGGTTCATAGCGACGGATCAAATAAGTAATATCAGCAATAATTACATCACTATTCGATTTACTCTGTGCGCGAGTCATATTACGTAATCCAACATATGCAATCGTATCAACTAACTCATCAGATGATTCTAATGCCGACCAAATTGGAGCTCTGCTTGATATAAGATCACAAATGTTATCAATAATTGCATCACGTACTGCATCTACATCATTCGTCCAAGATTGGGTTAATTTCGCCATTAAGCTCATGCTGATTCTCCCACTTCTTGATCTGACATAGAGGTAGTTAATAACACTTGAGCATCCATCATTTCATATTGGTACTGAGGCTGAAGCATGATTTCACATAAATAGCGTGTGCTGTCTTGGCTATCTTCTTGCATACGAACTTCACACGCTTTTAATGGATAACGAGCCATCACCGAGTCTTCACCATAATCAACTTCACTAATATAACGCTTTAGCCAATTCTCTAAACCCCGCTTACAATCTTCCATACTATCGTAACGGCCAATTTGGTCTCGGATCTGAACTTTAATATAGTGTCCAAAACGACATGCCATAAGATTTGTTTGCAACATGCCTAGCATTCGCAATTCTTCTGTCGGTGCCTTCCAAACAGATTGGTTACTGAAGAATCCTTTTTGCTCACTTAAATATAAGCTGCTTAGTGGAACAAAACCTTCTTCTGCCCAAAAACCATCATCTTCATTATAAATATCAACTTTAGCGATAAGTGGTAAATCATGTTGAATGATCGCTCCATATGTACCCGTTTCATTATATAAACGCAAAAAACCAAACCAACTAATACGTTCAAACTCTTGAATAACATTTCCTGCAAGTAAATAGGCACTATTTCCCCAAAGCGCATAATCACGCTCATTACTTTCAGTGAAAATAAACCCTGCCGCATAATTTTGATAAGGACAGCGTTGTAAATACTCAGGTAAAGCCAAATGTAAAAAACGAGAAGATGATTTATCTCTTAATAATTGCCATGAAAGAAAATCACAGCTCTCTAAAATACGTTTTGCTCGGGCGTTATCGTGCAGTTGTCGATTGGGATCATCACCAAAGAAAAACTCATCAACACCTAATATCACAGGACATAAAGATTTTTCTGCAAGTTCTGATAGTAATTGCAAAGTATAAAGGTCGTCATGTGCTTCATCTTCACCATAATCAGACGTTATTTTATGGTCGATAACAAGAAGCCCAAATGGAGTACCTCCCGCAGTATCGAATTCATTCGAATATAATTTTTTAAATAAAGCCGTGTGCTTTATATCAAATGAATAATTGAGATCATCTGACACCATACTCCAACTTAGATCTAATACTTTAACTTTAACTCTTCTCGGTGAGACTTGTTTTTCTGTCAATAACTGAAGATCAAACCAACTTGCTTCCAGTTGTTTAAAATATTTATGTTGCATGATCGTCGAAAGTTGATAGCTAATAATATGATCTAAATTAGCTATCAATTTAGTAAGTAATGCTTTGAATTGGGCAGTATTACCTTTTTGAGAAAGTGATAACAATTCCTCCCAAGGCAAGTCTAATGGAATCGTTATTGATTGATTGATTGTATTCATTGACTATCCAATTCAAAACACTTCGGAGGGATATATTCCCCCCGAATATTATTAACCAGGAATATTTGCAACCATACGTAATGATGTGCTTAATTCTTCCATTTGCAGCCAAGGACGTAGATATGCGACAGCAGAATACGAACCTGGACGGCCAGCTTGCTCTTCAACAGTCACTTTTGCTTCAACTAATGGATGACGAGCTTTTGATTCATTACCAATCGCATTTGGATTAACATATTTGTGGATCCAAGCATTTAGATCTTTTTCAACATCTTTAGGGTTGACATTTGATCCAATAAGATCTCTCCCCATTACTTTTAGGCATTGAGCTATACGGCTACTTGCCATAGTGTATGGTAGGCGAGCTGAAATAGCTGCATTTGCCATCGCATCAGGGTCAAAGCTACCTTTTGGTTTATGAGCCGTTTGTGCTCCCATAAATACAGCATAATTTGTATTTTTATAGTGTACTAGCGGAAGGAAACCAAGCTCACTTAATTCTTTTTCACGTTCATCAGTCAAGTTAACTTCTGTTGGACACTTTTGCAGTAAGTCACCAGCATCTGAGTAATATGCAAAACTTGGTAAGTTCTCAACTTTACCACCGCTCTCAGTACCACGAACCGCAGTACACCAACCAAATTCAGTAAATGATCGTGTTAGTAGTAAACCGAATTCATATGCAGCATTACTCCAGACAAAATCTTCATCTGAACCTATTATTTGCTGACCATTATTACGTGTTTTCAATTCTTCAAAATCAAACGATTTTACTGGTACTGTTTGTGCACCATAAGGCTGACGAGCGAGGGTTTTAGGCAAAGTTAATGCCACATAACGAGAATCGTCACTTGCACGGAAAGCGTTCCAACTAACATAAGCTGGAGAATCAAAACCTGCTGCGACAGGCTTACCATCAGAAAAGGTTGAATAAGTCGTAAAATCAAACATGCTTGCACTTGCTGCTGCAATAAACGGGGCATGAGAAGCAGAGGCTACTTCACCCATATAGCGCAATAAGGCAACATCTTCGTCACCATAACCGAACTCATAGTCACCAATCAAAGCACCATAAGGTTGACCGCCAGCAGTACCGAACTCTTCTTGGTAAACCATATTAAAGAAACGACTACGATCGATTGCTGGAGCGTCTTCAAATTGTACTAACAATTCATCTTTAGTATAATCTGCTAATTTGATTTTAAGATCAGACCCAAGCTCACTATTTTTAACTAGTTTTTGTAAACCAAGCCAAGTCCCTTCTAATTTCTGAAAATCGCTGTTTTGCATAACAGATGAAAGCTGGTCAGAAATTTTAGTATCAATTGCGTTAATCGCTTTTTCGATAGTGAGAGTTAAATTTTTATCCCACGCAACCGTACCATCAAGTGCTTGCGAAGTCAGAATGCTCAAAAGCTCTTTTGTTGTATCAACAGGTGTTTGAGCTGTAGCGGTAATCGCACGATCAAGAATATTGATTGTTACTTCCGCTTCTACACTACCTTCTGGTATCGTTTGTTGTTCTGTAGACATTATTCTGCTCCTTCGTTATTCAGACCCAATTCTTGTGCTAAACCTTGAATTGCATCTGTACTTTGTAGGATTTCTTTTAATAGCCGCTCAAAATCTCTAGAACGATCAGCTTTACTTAATAACACTTTAAGTTGATTACGAGTTTCTACTAACTTCTTCAGTGGATCGATTTGTTGTACCACGCTCTCAGGATGAAAATCTTTCATTGAACTGAAATTCATATTCACTTCAAATTGGCTTTCATCATTCGCTAATTTATTATCAACTTTATAAGAGAGCGTTGGGGCAACTTGACCCATTACCATATCAAAATTATCTTTATCAATACTTGTAAATTCGCGTTCTTCTAAATCAACTTTTTCTGATTCTGGTTTATGCCCAGAAAAATCACCAATAACACCAACAACAAATGGCAATTCTTTGGTTTCTACCTCACCGTTCGTTTCAACATCATAAGTAATACTTACGCGGTTTTTACTAACACGCTTATGTTGTGAATTCAAAGCCATAGCTGTGCCCTCGTTTATAAATTAAATAGCAAGAGTAAAGTACCTCATTACGAGGTACTTAATTATAAAAATTACTGAGCGCCAGACAATAACTTACCTTGAGGTAGGTTATAACTAACGATGCCGCCATCTTTAATTTCACCGCCATCTAATTCGTAATTGTGTTTCTGTGCGATCTCAACATAAGACAGTGCTATATTCTCATGTGGTTGAGAACCATCACTACCCGTAACATTATAAGAAACAAGACGTGCTTTAGTTAATTTCACTTGGAAATATAATTTAGCACCTGAACCATCAGCTTCAGGTTTAGTAAATGCAATCTCTACTGTTTTACCTTCTTTACCTGGGTTGAATAGGTAAGAAAGTAAGTCTTCAGACGCTCCATCCACTTGTTTACTCAGGTTAATTTCACTCAATGCAACCATACCACCATCAGCATTATTACCATTACCTATGTCCATAGCTACATTACGTACCCCCCCCCAAGCATAAGAAGACAGTGCAAACCAACCTTCTCCCTCTAGACCTTCAACTGTCGCGCCACCTTTAACATCGACACTCTCAATACGCATATAAATACTAGCCATTTTTTCTTCCTTATCTTAAGTTCATAATATATTCACCAACGAAGCGCTGTAGGCCCCGAAGATGACTCTTCTTCATGTTGTTTTAGTTCAGTATCATTAATAGATACTTGATCTACTTTATCTTCAATATTTACAGGTTCTGAAATAGAAGAACTCTCAGTAAACGTTAAAGTATTTTTAATGACACTAGGAGGTACACTTACATCTGGTAGCAAAACCTGTTCAAAGTGATTCAATCCTGCGGCATTAAAAATTTTACTTACATTATCTCCATCCTGTTCTGTCATCATTTCTTGTAATAATTCAGGAAGAGATAAGTATCCCCAACGGATCGCCTTTTCTAATAAAAACGAAACGGGGCTATGTGGTTCACTCTGACGGAAATAATCAGATACTTCTCGAAGTAAATGGAAAGCTAAATCACGATTCATATTATTCGTGA
Source organism: Aliivibrio thorii (assembly GCF_057368585.1). NCBI lineage: Bacteria > Pseudomonadati > Pseudomonadota > Gammaproteobacteria > Vibrionales > Vibrionaceae > Aliivibrio > Aliivibrio thorii. The sequence continues at coordinate 513,265 of NZ_CM170655.1, forward strand.
AACCTGTTTGCGAAAGATTATCTGCCGTTAGTATCATAGACCTAGATAAATTACCCACATGAGAATCAGCTTCTACGAACAAAGTATTTTCGTCACAAGTCTCAGCATTTTTCGATTGGTTTATTAAACATTCCTTTTCTTCATGACTTGTACTTTTCATTTCAGATTTCATGCCCGATAACTGCTGCAATGCGTTGTTATATTTAGTAAACAACGTTTTCAAAAAATTAAAGTTAGGAGCATTAATCCCTACAGATTGAGCATGCGTTTTGGTTATCGCAATTAAACGTTCAATTTGAAAAAGACACTCGACTACACTTTCTAATCGTTGTCGAACATTATTACGTTCAAGAGCAATTAACGAAGTCGCCTGTTGTTTAAGTTGACTTAATTCGCCTTTACGCTCTGCACTTTGAAAATCATAAAATGTAACGTGATCGACAAGTGGTAGCAGTAAAAAGGGGGTATACAATAAGCAACTTTCTTCACTATCCCCAAGTAATTGAAAAAACGCTTTCACTTTAACGTTATATTGCTCAGCTAAACGCTCTACATCTGAATCACTTTTTAACTTTTCTTCAGGTAATACAGGGTTAATGAAATTCCATTGTTGTTCCAATAAATCAGCAAACCAATTCATTGAATATGCAACGCTGCTAAGTGAGTTATCAAGTAAAATTTGAGAAGTAATAAACCACCCAATTAACTCAATATCTCTCGTCACATTTTGAAAAGTAGCCATTAAGCTAATTGATAACACTTGCCAATTTTCACGATTCTCATCTTGTAAAAGTTCTAACTCTTGACTGCTTGGGTTCTGGCTAAGTTTACGTAAAGATGTTTGAGCAACATTAAACTCATTACGTAAAGGACGAAATGTACTTTTATCTAATTTTAAATAAACTCCGCAAATAAAATCATCACTAATAGGAGTTTGAAACTCTAAAATATTTTTTTTTGTAAACTTCATTTATCCCCCAAATAATTCATCAATAAATTCGACGAAGCATATTTCATATACGTATAAGCGAAAATATAACTATTACAATTAATTTTCATATAGAAATAAAAATAGATATTTAAATAACATACATATAGACATTACAAATATAAGTATATTATTTATAAGTAAAATAAATTAACCACCAATTAGCACTGTTGGCATTCCCATAATTATAGTTCCACCGTGTGCAGTTATATCTCCCATACGAGCTGCTGGTTTATTATTAATTAATACTGTTGCACTCCCTTTAATTATGCTGTCAGGTGGCCCTATACAAATACACATTTGCCCTAAAGTAGCTGCTGGTAAATTACCAATCAGGACAGTTGTAGGAAAAGGTAATAAAGGGCCTCCTACATGTGGAATAGGTACAACGACAGGAGTTTGCATTGGACACATGTGCATATCAGTTGCTCTAGCTGCTGGTAACATTCTATTCTCCTAAATATCGCCATTTCCACCTTTAGCGATATCAAAACCAATATCTATAAAATGTTGATAACGTTCTATTGCCAACTGCCCTTCAGGTAGAACAGCACTTAAATCAATACAACCTGCAACCGCTTGGGCATATAAATACTGCGGAGGAGGAACTATTGGTTCGTTAGGTCTTGTTATGCTTCCACCACTCCAAAATGCAGATTGAGCAGCCCAACCAGCACCAGAATCAAGACCAGCTTTAAGTGCCATTGCTTCTGCAAATCGACGATTAGTTTCATCTGGGGTATGTACCCATGCTTTTGTTGCTCGAATTGCATCCCATTCTTGAGGATTCCAATCATCTCGATTATTTGTACAACAATATGCCCACCAAACGGCTTCTCGGACAGGAAGTGCATGTGCTAAATAGCAAACGACATCTGCATGTAATGATTGCTCTAATGCTACTTGGATCAATTCATAAGGTGTCATTGTATCCTCTGCTAACAAGGAGAAATCATTATTTGCAGAATAAAGCGCTAAAACATCAAGAGCTTTTTGATATGGGATCTTTAATAATTTCATTAGTTTACCTTTGTAATTGCACCTTTGATTTGAACCATAGCTCCCGCTTTTACTTCAGCGATAGCACTTGCATTAAGAGCGACCGTTGCAGCTTTAATATTTGCTTTCCCTTGACCTTCAACTGTCACCATTGCTGCTTTCATCTCTGCTTTTGCTTTCCCTAAAATGCTAATTTGTGGCCCATCTATCTTAATACCACTAGCACTGATTTCTATTTTACTGGCTCCTACTTTCAGTTCTATTTTACTTTTTCCAGTAATCGCAATAGAACTACCATCAACCATAACCGATGATTTTGCTTCCAGTAACATTTTAGATCCGGCACCCAATTTAACTTCTTTGTCACTACTCGAAGACCAATTATCTTTACTGTTTATTTCTATTGTTTTTTCACTTTTAAGAAATACTCCCTCTTTTACTAATAGATCTGAGGTTTTATCTATTATTGTTGTTTGCTTACCTTTAACGGTTGTTAGCCAATCATTATTCGCATTCAACAATAGGTCTTTTTCAGCATGAAGAAATATATGTTCTTTATCTTTTTGATCTTCAAAACGCAGTTCGTTACCTTGTTTATTGTTACCTTTTGGCGTAGTCCGAGTTTTAATTCCACTTTGAGAAGCTGAAGAATAAGGCGTCCTATTCGATTTATTATAGATAGAACCGACAACAATGGGCTGATCAGGATTACCATCAATATATTGAACAAGTACCTCATCTCCAATACGTGGCACAAATTGCATACCAAATCCTTTACTCGCTAACCCTTGAGAAACAGGAAGCCAGCACGATGAATTCTCATCTTCTTTGCCTTTTTGATCCCAATGAAATTGTACTTTTATACGTCCCATGTCATCACGGTAAATTTCTTTATCTTTAGGTCCTGTCACTGTTGCTGCATGAATAGAATGCACTTGAGGTTTTGCTCTTAGTACAGGTCGATATGGCGATGATGTTATCAGACATTGAAAATGATTTTGATAAGCCACCTTCTTTCCTGATTCATCGCAGTTAATACTATGAGTGACCTTTGAAATTACGTATTCTTGGTTAAAATTACTAACAGGATGCTTAAGTAATTTAAAACGTTTACCGCAAGAAAAAGCTGCTATATATGACTGAGAGATTGCTAATGTTTTCTCTATATCTAACGCTTCCATATGACGCTTAACAGCAGAACGAATATTCCCTTTATCGGTAAAGCCTTGCCCATAGTGGTAAGAAGAAAATGACGTAGGGGAATGAGTGAATTCACTTTTACGTTCACCACTACTGAAAACTTCTGCTAATTCTTGAGTATGATCCACTAATGATAATTTTGCAGTGCCTATACTTGTTTTCAGTTGCCATGTATTCACAGTACTCTCAGGATCGGAGCTTCCGTCTTGAAAGTACACAGAGTTTCTCTCAATTGATTTAAAGCCTTGATTTGAATCTGCAATAATAACAATAGCTTTACTGCCAGTATGATCAACATGGTAATGCCATCCTTCACTAGACAATAAGCGCTGTACAAACAATAAATCACTCTCATCTAATTGAGCACAATACTTATGTTTTTTACCATTTTCAGACAATGAGATTTTAAAATAACTTTTAAAATCAGACTCTCCAAGTACTTTATCTATAATTTGTTTCGTCGTCATATCTTGGAAAATTTGACGATTATAACGATATGCAAGAAGCGAAAGAGGATCAGAAGCTTGAATTTGATAAAAGAATAAAGACTTTTCTTCGCTGTAACCCATTAACTCAATACTAACTGCTAAGCCGAAAAAATGACGAGTTTCCTTTTCTTGTTTAAAAATAACATCAACACTTTTGCCTAATACTTTATCACTAATCTTAGTATTGCTCGCAACAGAAAATGTAAAATTAGTTCCTTGAGATAATACTTCCTCACATTCTAATTGAGTAACTGTATATATTTCATTATCAACTAACCTCACAGTCAGAGGGCGAAAATCATGTAATAATTGAGTCATTATAGTATTATTCCTTTAGTATAATAATTATAATTAAAAGATATTTATTTTCTAAAACCATACAGACTGTCATACTATACTTATCTGTATATATTATTTACTAAACATAATAAAAACTTGTAAATAATTTAAACTATTAATTTATTATTACTAAAAAACAACCTCAACATAAAATAAGCGATTCATAATGGCTGAGCTTTCTCATACAAAGTTTTTACATTCATCATGACGAATGTCAGAAAATAAACTGGCTTTTATTCAATAATCGTCATGATTAAAATCCTTGGATGTTTGACCAAGCTCGCTTCCACAGTTTGAAACTACCAGCGACCATAATAAATTCCGAACAATCTAGAATGAAATAGAGATAATAATTTTGCTTCGTTCTTACACTGAGCATAATAACGATTACGTCAGTTAATGCCTTTCAAAATTAGTCAGAAAATTTTAGTTCTTAGACATTTCACTTACCGATAGTCACTTGTTCATCTCCCGTACGAACTTTACTTGGTGTTGTACCAAAACGACGGCGATAACTTTGTGTAAAGTACGATTGGCTTGAAAAACCGGACTCCATCGCGACGTCCACAATACTCATTTTACTAGTCAGTAATAGCTTATGAGCATGCAATATACGACGCTCACTAATCCAGGCTCTCGGTGAAATACCATAGTATTCGTTAAAAAGCTCTTTAAACGTCGTAAGACTAGCACCAAATTCTTGAGCGTAGTCCGTCAGTTTCCACTCTTTGAGATAATGACGTTCCATAAAGCGACGTAATCGATCTGAACTTTTGTTTGTCAATTGTGACAACAAGGCATATAGGTGTTCACCCTGTTCGCCATGTAATAATAGGATGAGCATTTCCTCATACTTTAATCGCATAATAGCGTCAGGATACGACTGCTCTTCTAATGTTTTCATTCCTGATAACGTTTGTTTAATCAATATATTAAGAGTAAACGAAAATAATCCAGATTGAATGTTCGCGACCTTTGGAAAAGACATTAAAAGCTCACTATGCTTTTGCAATAGTTTACTGACAAACTCGTTATCAAATTCAATAACTGAAGCCCTATATTGACCATCTATCGGTGTATATTCTAGTAAATAATCACCTTGAGAAAAGTAAATACCACAACCAGCAACAACATTAAGTGTGCAATCTCCAGTTTTTACTCTCAATAGACCATTGTGAATGACAACAATCTGGGACTGACCAGAATGAAATACTTCATCTTGTTTTTCACAACAAATTTTTCGCGAACGCAAATTGCCCCCTTCAGTGTTAAATTAATCTAACACATCTATTCCTAACTAGAAAAATTGTCAAAGTTTGACTTAAATACGAACAACACAATTTTAATTAAAGAAGCATACATTGCACTACCATACCCTCAAATAAACAATGAATAGATCAAGAATTACCATAGACAGTAAAATAATATTTTAAAATAAATTTGCCCAATATTTTTGTGTATTAATATTTATAATAACGATGAATCATGCATTTAGATCATTAGCTCTAATTACACCATTAAATGGTTTCACATACCATAAAAATAAAAGCTAGTGAAAATAATATTATTAATTTAAATACTAACTAGAACAATACATAAAAATAAATATTACTATGTAATATAAACTTAACAAGTTAATAAAAAAATAAATTATTATTTGCATCCTTGACAAAGGCTATACTGTCACATAAATATAAAAAAGATCAACTATTATTTATGTTTTATGTTAACCAAATAACCTATAAAATCAATAGATAACATATACTTATAAATCTCTATTACTTTATTTATTTCGCAAATAAAACTCTATACGGAATTAAGTGAGAATACTCTTTGGAATTTACTAAATAAAACACCGTTAATATTTACATCACCTACAGAAGAAACATTCATATAAAAAATGCCAACCAAATTTGATAAACATACAAGCTGATTTACATTTAATATACTCTTTATAAATTATAATTTAGCTCAAACTAATTATTAGTAATTATGTTTATAAATAACAACCTTACAGCCATTAATGGTTATAGGGTTGTTATTTTTTTGTGCGAAATAAGACTATTGAGAATACAATCCAATAAGTCGTAACAATTAGGTATCGTGGATATCTTTATAAGGATAATTCGTTATGTTTAAACGATTTTTGATATTAAGTTTTTCGATAATGATTGCATTATCATTCTTTGCTTCCGTTTCTTCTTTTTTGGCTTTGTCTGATTTATCAAGTATGGCCATAAAGTATCGTTCTCAAGCTTTAAAGAGTACTGAATGGGGAAGAATCCAAGCTAATGTATTGGAAGCTAGAATCCAGGCTATTAAGTATATGAATAATACTAATCTTAACCAATCTAACATCGACCGTTTCAAGCAAAGGCTACAGGCTTCGATTGAAAACTCTTCTAATTATCCAAATATTCAAAGTGAACTAAAGTTATATAATGAGTCATTTCAGGAATACATTGAGACCAAGAAAGAATGGATATCTATAGAAGAAGATCGAAATGAATCATATAAAGAACTTATGTCATCAATACGATCAAATAATTCAATATTATCAAAAAAAGTTTTGATTAGTCTTATCGAACTAGAAAACATGTACATTAAACTTTCACATAATCCAAATGATTTAGCCTTGAACAAAAGTCTAAATATTGCTTTGGGAAAAAAGGACAATGAGACTCTCGCTTTATCTACTTATAAAACTTTGCTGTCGAAATCAGTGAAAAATTTGATTTTAATGAACTCGAAAGCTTCTTACTTGGATATTATTGGTCCGAAGCTATCATCAGAATCTGAAAATGAGAAGTTATCTAGTATAAAAGAACAAGATATCATTGGTCCTATACTCAATAAATTACTGACCGAATATAAACGTTATGCAATTTTCTTTGGGTTATTCTTTGTAACAATACTATCTTTTAATGCCAGAATAATTTTTAATCGGGTTTTTAATTCCTTAGGTGGAGAGCCAGAGAAAATAGCTCGCCTAATGAAAGATATTTCTCAAGGAAAATTAGTAAAAACTAAAGGAGTTGAACAAGTTAAAGGAATTCTTGGTGAACTTGTTGCTATGAATGACTCTTTAATTTGTCCAATTATGAGTGTTAGAGAAGGAAGTGAAGGAATTAGATCTCAACAAGAGTCATTACTAATTTTAATGGCAGAAAATAAAAATAATTCTTTAAACGAGCTATCTTCTGTAGAGCAAATTGCGACGGCATCGACAGAACTGGCATCGACAGCCAGTGATGTTGCAGATAATGCTCAAAAGGCTGAGCTAGCAGCTCAAGAAGCTAATGAGGTTATTTTATCAAGTCAATATACGTTAAATCATTCAACCCAAACAACAGAATCGGTTTCTAATTCGATTATTGAAGCACAAAAGATCGTTATCAACCTTAGAGAACATTCAGAGAAAATTAGCAGTGTTGTAGATGTTATTACCAATATTTCAGAGCAAACTAATTTATTAGCATTGAACGCTGCAATAGAAGCTGCTCGTGCTGGAGAGCAAGGGAGAGGCTTTGCTGTAGTTGCTGATGAAGTGAGAGCTTTGGCTGGAAAGACTCAACAATCAACGATCGATATTCAAGAAATTATCTCTCAATTACAGGATCAATCTAAACAAGCTGATGAATCAATGAGTAAAAATGTAAAGTTAATGAATATTACGCAATTGGCAACAGAAGAATTAGCTAAATCATTTATCGTTATTTCAGAAAAAGTCGCAAGTATTTCTGACGTTAACGCCATTGTTGCGACAGCTTCAGAGGAGCAAAGTGCAGTAACAATGGATATTTCAAAACAGCTTGAAGGTATGAGTATTTTGGTTCAAAAAAATCTTGAAGGAATATACGAAACTGTTAATTCTAGTAATAGGGTAATGAAACTAGCTCATAATTTGAAATTGGATATGGATTTTTTTAACATTGAAAACACGTAGTTTTAGTGTTTCATAAATTTAACTAATGTACGATAAACACTTAACTAGAAAAAGCTGTCATGTACTAGCGATAATCAAAGTGGAGTTCTCACGCGCTGTCATTTTTAAATAAGTAATATGAGGGTAGAATGACAGCAAAAGGAATAAATCAACCGAACAAGTTAAATAACTTGGAATATTACAAATAGAAATGCAAGTTATTAGTCTCACTAGCATTTTTCCTGTGAATAGTTTCCTAGACCTTGAAAGTAACAGTTTTTATTATTGAATAATATTTATCTCTGCTTATCGGGGCCTTAATAGGATTTACATATTATTAAAATTTTAAGAGGTATATAATGACAAAGACACTTATTGCTAACACTTATCAATCATTTATTGATATGTGCATTAACGAGTTGGTTGAGGATACAAATATTCATTGCACCTTTCCACTAATGACCAATGAAATTGAAAGTCTTAAAAAGTTATTTATTAAAAATAGTGGCTTAAAAATGACGGTTACAAAAACCTCACCTCAGTTAACACCTAATCAGATTTTATAACGTGGTTAACAAATTATGTATATAGAAGATATTAACAGTTTAAAGATCTACTACTCTGGTAATTTAAAGTTAAAGTCAGAAATTCATAAGCTAATAACAGGAAAAGGACATTGCAGTTATAGCTTATCTGAATTTTTAGTTTCTAGTTTCTCATATAATAAACAATTTAATCTTATAGATATAGAGCTAGAAAATAGCATTCAATTAAATGACTTTGATTTCAGTAATGAAGATATTGAATATCTAACCCTTTCGATTAATATAAAATATTGCCTAGCTAATAAACGGGTAATAAATATTACCTTTGAAAGTAGCTGTCATGATGTTGTAGCAAAGCTAATTGATTTCGAATTTCTCATTGATGCTAGATTAAATTTTTAATAGAAAAAAAGGTTCATCGCGGCTTTCCGGGGAAAGCCGCTTTTATCTTCATAAAGAAATAGTCTGTATCTCTGTAGCCATACCCCATTCTTTTGATCAGCTTAATTTTGTTATTTATTCCTTCCAGTGTACATGTATTTAATCAATATAAAGCCGAACTAACAATTCCGTGAAGGTATGGTTTTAACTTTCGTGCAAAACTGATTAATGGTTGGATCCCACTCTCATTTACCTGTTGCCACCATACATCCCATAGTTCTATTGCCTGCGTTTCTGAGTCACAATACCAGAGCTCTTTTAATTGCTCTCCTAGCAAATGAGTCACCATTAAATCGTGGTTTACCGAAAGTATTTCATCTAGATAACTCTGTTGATTTGCGTCTAGGTTGTCTCTATTTTTCAAAAGGATCCAGCGTGAACGCTTAATCCAACGACGAGCTTTTTTGTCTTCTTTGAGTTGATTCGCTTGATCTACCCTAACTCTATCCATTACCTCTCGTCCATATTTGGCTACCACATGAAAAAGATCGTATACAATACGCGCATTAGGGCAATGAGCTTTCACTTCGAGATCGAAAGCTGTATTCATATCCATAGCTACTGTTTCGATATTTTCGGCATGCTCACCAAGCTCTTCAAAGAAAGGCCTGATATCAGTTCGGCTTCTACCTAAACCAATCCAAAGCACTTGATGTGTCTGCGCATCGGCAATCACTGTTGCATATCGATGTCCTTTAAATATGGCAAACTCATCCATCACTAGTTGACGTAATTTATCCCATGGTATGTCAGGGATAACTCGTTTAAGTCGTTGTTTATCAATGTTCTTTATCGTGTGCCAATGTACTCCAGTCAGTTCTGAAATATGTTTAATCGGCAGCAAAGGCAGCAGTTGTTCAATATATTCTATCAATCGATTAGTCAGGCGTGAGTATGGTTTAAGCCAAGATATTGCTTCCGTTTTTGTACCACATAGCTAACATGTAATGCGCCTAGTCTGAATCAAAAGTTCAACTGGAGCTCCTAATATCATAGCGTCTTTAATAATTCGCCACTGAGTATCGTGAGTAAATTCAGAGAGTCGCCCGCAAGAGCAGAATGCTGGGGAATCAGGCTTTAAGGTTATAGAGATTAATGAATCAGTTTTATGAGACTTTACGATCTGAAAACCTTTCCAGAATGATGATAAAAAAGTATTATTTGGCATGAAAACGGCAGTTTGTGAAAAGTTGTGTTTGGCGATGTAACTTTACCACTAACTGCCGTTTTTGTTTTCAATTCCCGCGAATCTGCGATGAACCTTTTTTCTTGGGGCATATCAATCGCCAGTTTAATTTTGGCTTCACCAAGATCATTGACTAAAGCGATTTGTAAATCATATTCACCGGCTAAAACTGAAACAGTTATGTCGTCATTAATAGCAATCACTGGTGCATCCCCCATTCTAGTTTCAGCTGGTAACCAATCTAACACTTCTCTTGAAGTCCTTCCTGTTTCTCTACATTCCCCGAAGAATCAACAAAACGATATGCAACGCGATAAGGATAATAAGATGGGGCAACCCCACTATTTTTCCATTCAGACATTATAGTTATTGAACTCCCACTAGGAGCAACTTTAGGGTGTGTTAACGATCTCAGCTCAAAGCGATAACCAAGCTTTTTAAGCACCTCTTGAACTTCAGGTTGGTATTCATTAGGAATAGGCTTTGATTTAGCATTAATTAATGAGGCGTGGTGGTCTAGCGCATAATTGAATACCTCGATTACCTCTTTTTCACTAAAGTCATGCTCTGTTTTCCATTTTGTCATATCATCACATGTTTCAAATTGAACGGGAGCTTGTTTCCAAATACTTCGAATTTGAGACCCATTATTTTCAGCATTATCTAGCGCCTCAGGATAGCCTTCATCCATATGGCTCCATGAGTCAGAGAAGTAACCATACTTATCTTCTAAACAAGCCTTCTTGATTATTTGCATATAACTCTAGTGTCCCACTACTAGGATAAGCATCTTCAAGATTCAACTCCCCCAAGATCCAATCATTCCAATATCGATACTGGTAATAATATTAGGATCATCAAACTTAGTTCCTAATTCATTAATCAATGCCTCTGCAGCCATTAGAAATACAGATTCGGTATAATCAGGAACTAAAGGGCCGTTTGGAGAAGCAACAACAGATACTTTAGCCATTAACCAATCAGGTAATTTACTTTCATTTGATCCATATCCTGTATTTTCCATAGCAATAATACGTAGAGCTAATTTTTTATTAACCGCTTTAGCTTTATCAACAACCTTCTGAATCTCACTAAAATCAAACAAATCAGCATCTGTTGGCTGAATATCAGACCAATTCCAGCGATAATAAACGGTATTAGTTTAAGGAGTAAGAGGGAATGGGCTTCCATTGATTATCTTTAATGGAAATAGAATGAAAATCAGTAAAGCCAATATCAGGATTAATAAATACTTGGCAACTGATTTTTGGCTTAGTCGTTACCAAACCACCCTTTTCAGTAACCGAACTTCCCATTGCTGTATCATAATAATTTATGGGATCTGTCGGCGAAGCATCATTAGAACCACAGCCAGCCAAGAATAATGACAAAAAGAAGAAAGGTGACACTTTTAAGAAATACATAAATAAACCAAACAGATAAACTAGCTAAAGTTTACAAAGGAAAAGAAAAAACATGTGAACCCTCTGTCAGATCTTTCTTTATTCTTACTTCTAATAAAGAAAATAGAGATCAAAACAGAAGCATGATCAAGGTTACATTCTTCTGGATCCTTAATTGACTTATACTATGCTACAACTAATTCGAGACTGCTTAATGGACTAACTATGAAAACAGCTATTCCTCCCCCTCTCTTCATTTCCTTAATGGGCATCTGTTTATGTAGCTTTGCTGAAAAACCTAATATATCAATACAATATTCAAAACCTTTAAATCAGCAAGAAATCACAATTCAGCAAACGATAAAAGAAAGTGGCATTAATGACACATTGATAGCTCTTTCTAACGACTATTTCCCATTTAAGAACAATAGGCGCCTACGGCGCAAATCAAAAGGACTCAACCCTCTTCCATTATTGCCAATAAATCGTTTATCCTATCGTCATACACGCATATAAGCCACTGAAGCAAGTATTTAATAGTCAAAACAACTGGCTTAAACTTCTTCATGATAACAAAGCCAACCTAAGAGCGATCGTGATTGAAAATGTCACAAAGATGCTGTCCTGTGGGACAGCGGCTTTTGGCTCTCGCGAATATCATTGTTGTAATCCTAACTGCACCCATATCAAATATATTCACCAAACCTGTAAATCACGAGCGTGCAGTAGCTGTGGCATGAAAGCCACTGAGCGATGGATACAAAAACAACAACATGTCTTCCCTGAATGCGAATACCAACACATCACCTTTACCCTTCCAAACACGTTATGGCCAATCTTTCGTCATAACCGCTGGCTGTTAAATAAATTATTCAAATGTGCGACAAACATTCTGCTGGAATGGACAAAAGAGAAAGGAATAGATATCGGTATCTTTTGTGCTCTTCATACTTACGGTCGAAAACTGAATTGGAATACGCACTTACATTTATCGGTCACTCATGGGGAATTTGTGAACGTACTGGTTTATGGAAACCAATTTACTTCCAAATGAAAACGACAGAGCCTTGTTGGAGAGCGGCTATCGTCAGTTTATTAGGCAAGGCTTATGATGAGCTTGATTTATCAAGCAAAGAATGCCCCTACATCCGTAATAAAGCGGATTGGTCACGCTTTTTAAGCAATCAATATAATCGTCGTTGGAAGCTTCATTTTACTAAAAAGACAAATAATGTAAAACCGACGATGAACTATCTTGGTCGGTATTTAAAACAGCCACCGATTTCAGCGTCACGCTTAAGTCATTACGCCAAAGGCGGAATGATAACGTTTGATTATTTAGGCCATCGAACAGGAAAAACAGACAGCCTAACGTTATCACCAGAAGAGATGATAAGACGGATAGTAGAGCACTATCCTGATAAACATTTCAAGATGATCCGATACTACGGTTTTTTATCAATGCGTCGTCGTGGAGAAGCTCTGCCTAGAGTTTATGCCGCTTTAGGTATGACAATATAGAGGCTGAGCCGAAAATGCCAGAGTATGCCGCAATGTTAAAAGGATATGTAAAAGTAGATCCGTACGAATGTATTTTATGTGAAAGTCGTTTGGTGTTTACGAATTTCCGAGTCGGAAATTCGGTCAATGATTTAGTCACCCATACGATAGTTCAGTCAGAATTGAGGGTTGCATAATAAGGTTTGTAGGATAAGTGTATCTAAAACTCATTAAATGAGATTAAAACGAACATAAAACCCGCAATCATGAGTATTTCTGCATCTATTAGATAATCCTGCACAATACAGTGTGTTATCGCAAGAATGGTTAGAACTTCGTAAGTAATTTAAAGATTATCCAATTGGTAAGAGAGCATACAAAAAAACTCAGAGGCAAATAAAACAAGAAATGAATTTAAGTTGGTTAGGTGGGGAATATTGCTAACAACACATCAAGGTGTCTATAACATTTCTTTACGAATCACAGAGGTTGCCTAAATTGGTGGCTTTTTTTGTTGCTCGCGATCACGTTTTATTTCAAATACCACGAAAACCAAGCATAACTTTATTGTCATATGACAGTAAGGGAAACTCTACTGTCACACCTCAAATAAAACAATAGACCGTATACAGATTAAGGAAAGTGTTTAAGTTAGAATAGCGACTGACATAAGTTTTTTAGACGGTAAATAGACGAAGACCCCGATAATTAATTTTCATTAACTAACGAGGTTAAATAATCAATTGAGAAAGGCGGAGCTCTCCCGCACAAGGGTTTTACGTTCATCATGACGAAGCCAGAAATAAAACTGGCCTTTATTCAACATTCGTAATGATTCAAATCCTTGGATGGTTAACCAAGCTCGTTTCCTCAGTTTGAAACCACCAGTGGCCAGAACCAATTCCTTAATGGGGAATGATCTGACTCAATGGCATCTAATCGATATATTTTCGAACCGTTATTCTTTATATGCGTGCACTTCTTACCTGATCAATCATTTTTGAAATTCTCAGAACTTCCCCGTCACTACCGTATGTATTACTCGGTATATAAGTATCCCAAGCTCGGTCATTAAACACATCTTGATAAAGAACTTCTTTATCTGCCACATAAAATTTCACATGATCAATTACAGCCTGCACATTCTTATGCCTATATAGCCAACGCAATTCTGCACTGGTTATACTTTCGCCATACCCTACTTTTGATACGACTGCATCGATCTGTAAATTGGTTATGATAAAATGTATTGTTCCCCTACTTTCTATGTGGAATTTTAGCCCGCATTTACTTGTACGTTGCCATGCATTTTTAGCTCTTTTTTGTGGATCTAATTCTGGATCATGCCGAGAAGCAACATTATAATAGGGATCATTTTCTATGAATTTTTTAAAAGCAACTCCTCGCGGACCATCAATTAACCCACGATTAATGCTTTTATTACTAGAATAGCTTTTGGGTGAACTTGGATCCCAGACCGCGTTAGTAATATCATTTTGAATAATTATGTGCCTTTTAATGGCTGTCGAGCCAAACAATCCACAGCAATAGGCTGTCGTTATTGGCTGAGTTCGATTTATACCTCGGTTTTTAAGTGTTGCTAATGCTACGGCTCGAGGAGAATCTAAACCGTAAATTACATCTCCGTCTTGAAAATTATCAGCTAAAGCTTCATAATCCATTTAACACCTCTATTTATTTCACTATGCTTATTAAAACCTTGGTGGCCTTCATATTAACCACGGTTATATGAAGGCCAATTTGTGATTTTATTCTTTAACTTACCTATCAAGTAAACCTCTTAGAATCAGTGATAATGATCTGATCACAAAATTTACGAAAGGTTCCTTGATTTAGTTAACAACGCCATTTGTAGATCGACAATTCCTGCTTCTAATTGAAGCGTTTCTGTTGCTGGATAGTAAATGAAATGCACTCTTAATTTCGTCAAAATTTAAAGTCAGTTCATCTTCAGTTAACTTTAATTAGGGCAAACCTATTTGATGAGTAAATCTAAGTAAAACCTCATCTATGATTTGGCGTGCTGATATAGAAGCAGTTCCTTTAATAGATTAAAAGGTAAATTAGATTCGATGTTTATCAAGTTTGGTTGGAGATTTTTATATTAAGATAAGGAATTTGAATGTTGCTGAGGTGGCATTGATTTACGGGGTTGTTGCAAAT
Source organism: Aliivibrio thorii (assembly GCF_057368585.1). Classification (NCBI taxonomy): domain Bacteria; kingdom Pseudomonadati; phylum Pseudomonadota; class Gammaproteobacteria; order Vibrionales; family Vibrionaceae; genus Aliivibrio; species Aliivibrio thorii. The sequence goes on from NZ_CM170655.1 coordinate 528,463, forward strand.
AATTAGAACCGTTAAATCATTGACTCAACATTAGAACAAAGATCAAGTAATTAATTTATTAGATAGTTCAGTTTTATAAAATTATAAGAGATTGATTATATTCGACATTTATTTTCATTCTTTACATTAATTCATCAAGATAAGCAACCTTCGGTTGCAGCTTCCACGCTGCAACCCTTTCGAATACAATAACGTGACAACATCACGTTAGCCTTTTCTATGTACGACCCTAATCATTTTAAACATCTATTTACTCTTGGCAGGTGCTTCTATAAAGCATACAAAGATAATTACCCTTTTCGCACTGTAGAATTAGAAGCCGTCGTAAAATATCTTTCTTGCAAAACAGACCGCTTAGGGAAGCTAACCTATTCATGCAGAAACAACGCCTGCTCACACGTAAAATACGTTTTTAGTACTTGTAGTAAGTTATGCCCCTCGTGTGGCCAAAAGACCACAAAACGTTGGATAGCAGCTCAGAGTGAAATACTTCCAGATTGTAAATTTCGCCATATTACCTTCACCATGCCAGGTCAGTTTTGGCCTTTATTTCAATTAAACCGGTGACTCTTGGGGGATCTTTTTTCTATTTCTGCAAATACGTTACTCACTCAGGCGAAAACTAAAAAATTAACCATAGGTATTTTTGCGGCTCTTCATACCTATGGTCGGAAGCTAAACTTTAATTGCCATATTCACTTAGCATTAGCTGAATTAGGACTGTGGTTCAAAAATGTTTTTCAGCGGATTTATCCGAGGGCCTAAGCTTGGTCAATTGAAACCTAGCGTTATTAAGGCCAATGTAGACAGTATTACTAGGATAGAACCGTCTTTTTGATGTCATTCTGAGTGAAAAACAAACAGATTGGGAATATCCAGAGAATTAGAAAGAATTGCTCTTATCGAATGTCCTTACAGGACTTAAGGTATGACTCGATATTGTTGTTACTCTCAACTTTGAAATTCCTGTCCATAAAGAATCACTCGATTACTTTTCAAAAAATAAATACTAATAACGCTTTAATAAATCGCCGCAGCTAGGTGCGCTTGATACTTTATTGCATGAGGCAGGTCATGCTTTTATCGCTGATCAGAACATTCCGGTTTTAGGAAAAGAAGATGCCGTCGATCACTTTGCAACCATCTTATTATTAAACTATGTAGATAGTGGTGATGATATTGCGATAAGTGCAGCAGATATGTTTACATTTGAGTCTGAGGATAGAAAAGAGTTTTGTGAATTTCAATTTGATTCATTAAGTCAAAGTTGGGATCATTATTTTAAGCAAACAAACTAAATATAAGAAGCATGATCAAGGGATCACATCCTACTTGATCATGCTTCTGGATCAATAAAAAACTTATTGAATGGCTTTAATATCTTCAGCCATTGATATTAGAGTTGATAAGATCTTCTCCCCATCGACTCGCAAGCCATTGTGCTCATACTCACTGGTCATCCATGCTCTAGAGTTAGGAATAGACTTTAACGTTTCACGTGAAAAATCAAACTCAACAAACATGTCATTAACATACGTTGCTGCCGCCACGGGTACTCTGTTCTTTGCTAATTGATCAACATTGTATAAATTTGGCCAATCAGACTTTGCCGCCAAAAGCTCTGCAGCCTCTTTTAACGGTTTTAAGGTTTCAAGCTGGTCAAAGAACCATGGATAGACCATTTCACCGGTAAAACGCAATGAAGCGCCTTTTTGATGGTTAAATTCAGGGTAACTCTCTCTAACTCGGTGTGCAGACCACTTTGAAGCATAATGTTGGCAATAAATCGACTCATGTAAAATCGCATACAGTGGATTAGTTAAATGCGCTTGTTGTGAAAGTACATAATTTAAAAAGCCATAACCTAACTCTTGTTGGCCATTTACATCTACAAAAGCTGTTTCTAATTGGAAATAGAGCTCTTCTGGTCCTCCCGCCATACCAAAACAGATCCCCATTTTTTGAAATTGCTCAACGGTGAAGATCTGGCCATTAGGTAACGTCACCGAGTGATCTAGTAAGCGGTTCGCAATGCGATCACACAGCTCTTGCGCTCGTGGGAAGCGATCAAAGAATTCACTATTTTTATCTAACGTACGCTTATATGTCGCATGGTAAACATCATCAATATTACGTGTAATAGAAGGGATCCCACCAGTAATATACGAAGCCAGTAAACTCTCAGGAAACATAGATAAATATGTTAGAGAACAGAAACCACCAAAACTCTGGCCAATAATCGCCCATTTATCAACACTAAAATGCTTTCTAATCGCTTCAGCATCACGAACAATATTATCGGCTCGAAAGTGGCTTAAATATTCTGCTTGTTTTATCGGATTTAAGTGTTGGATCGTTTGAGTTGTGATCGGAGAGCTTAATCCCGTACCACGCTGATCCAATAAGATCACACGATATTGTTCTAAGGCACGCTTTAACCAACCAGAATTACTGAGTGGACGAGCAGCAGGGAAACCTGGCCCACCTTGAAAATAAACTAAATATGGAAGATCAAGATCGCTATTTTCTGCTTTTACTAATTCTCGAGCATAAACGGAAACATGATCAGGGGTAGCAGTGTAATCATCGTAATTAAGAGGCAAAGAAAAATGATGAGATTGATACTTTACACCATCAAGATAAAAAGCGGGTTCTGAATGATTGAGCATGATATTTCCTTATATCAAGCTTACTTAGCTACCCAAAGATAAACTAAGTAAGCTATTATTTTAGTTATCTATTTTTTATTATTTTTCAGCAGCGACTACTGATATTTCCACAAGAAGAGCTTCACGAGCCATACTCGCTTCAACACATGCACGTGCTGGAGCGTGACCTTCTGGTACCCATGCATCCCAAACAGCATTCATTTCAGCAAAATCTTTCATATCTTTAATGTAGATCGTCGCAGATAGCATGTGCTCACGTGAACTGCCAGCTTGTTCTAATAATAGATCCACTTTATCTAGCATTGTCTGAGTTTGTTCTGCGATGTCTTTTGTTGCATCAGCACACACTTGGCCACACAGATAAATGGTTCCATTATGTTTCACAATACGGCTCATACGTTGTTTTGTTTCTTGACGTTCAATCATACTTACCTACTTCTAAAATATTAAGGTGTAATTTAGAGTGCTAGAGTAATAAAAAATAAAAGAAAATACGAGGACTCTTCGCGTTAAAGCCTTATTTCATAATGGAAGAATGATCATGGTCTCATAGGATACGGGGAGTGTGAAGAGGATTTATCGCTAGATAAAAAAACGGCGAGCACTAAGCTCGCCAATACGATTATTGAAAACAATAAAAGTTAGATGTGTAACAATATGAGCCAATCTTTCGATTGGTAAAGGACAAAGGTTGTCTATTCGTTTTTAATGATAACCTTCATCCCTATTCTTTTGTCAGCACCTTGTCAGAGTATAGCTATAAAAATGTCAATAGACTGACTATCCCGCCATTTCATCCAAAGCTCGTAAAACGTCTTGATCATAGTTCTGAGAGTAAACTAATTTACTGATCTTCCTTCTTACCGCAAGACCTGCGATTAAGTTCTCAATAGATAAGTGTTTTCCATGATCTTGACTGTTATAAAATTCAATCGTTTTACTCAATGTTTCGTAAGGTAATATTTCTCCCCCTACTTTTAAGTAATCGAGCTTCTCTTGCAATTCTTTACACTCTTCAGAAATCGATGATGAACTGTGTCCAGTCATAGCAGACAACGCCGTAATACTTCTCTCTAATGCTTGTTCTGATGTGTATTTGGTTAATGTGATAGTCAACTCATCAGCGTTAATCTCAGCAGAATGCTTACGCAGTTTCACTCGTCGACCTAAACGGCCGGATTTATTAGCCGTATTACGTTTAATAGGCTCAAATTCACCATCAATAATTGTGGAAAGTTGATCAAGTTGCTGCTTAGGCATGATCTCATTACGTAATGGATTTGGCATTGTTGGTGCCATATTACGTTTTCCAGCATTTGTGGTTCTTGCTCGAGAATAACGGATCACCTCTTCAGGATCGCAACGAATATCTACCTGATAATCTGGTAATTTTTCATTACTATCAAGCATCGAGATCGTTAAATGGTAACCCCAAAGATTTACAATAAATAACTCATCAGTCACTTTATCTTTGGCGAGTTTTTTTAATTCTCTAATGAGATCTAAAGAAAATCGTCTCCAATCAACGTTACGAGCGAGTTTTTGGTTTATTTCGCTTAGGAGTAGGTTGTCAGTCATTCGGCGCGCTAGGCGGCTTCTGAAGAAGCTATAGAGCTGAAATACTAACGTATGTTGCTTCAAGATCTCTGGTGGGAATAAAAAGAAGTAATCTTTGGTCAATAATTCATCATAAAATGACGGTTCCCAAACCAAAATATACAAATTAGGTTTAATTTTAATTTCACCGTCTTTGCCTTCTTTTGGTGCTTCATCTGATGCTGTAATCGTTCTAGCTAAAAAACGGAAACGATCACTTTTGAAGCCTTTAGGCATATTTTCACTGAGCCAACGTCCTGTAAGCTCATGAAGTTGAAAATCTGTAAACTCAATACGATCAATACTTTCTCGGATAGAATCACGTGCAGGACCGGAATCTTTTTTCCCACGTAATGTTAAAATATCAGTAATGTAAATTGGGGTTTTATTCCCCATCGTTTTGGTTTGAATGTGATAATCGTCTTGGTGATGATCATGATATTGGACTGTCAGTGTAAACAGAGCAAAAAGAGTCATTAGATCATCAACTGTCATGATATTTTTTGATGACCTTGTTTCTATAATTGCTTTTGTTCCAGAAATCGCAACCATTGCTTTTTGATAATTCTTGCGTGTTCGTGGTGGTGCTAATGCTTGGTCTATGATCCCTGCCCAATTTGTTGGAGATACAACAAATTGATCAGCTTCATCTCTCATACTTGGAGGGATCGCTAATCCATGTTCTGTTAAAAACTGACGATTCACTTGAGTTTGAGCTAATGCTTTTGAACGTTTTTGTTTTTCTTGTTCATGACTTTGTTCGGACTTTAAGCTAGTAATACCTAGCGTTGAAATTAACTGCGATGGATTAATAAATTTATGTAACATTGTTTTGCCTGCTAATCCTTGTTCGAAACGAACTGGATATTGTTCGAATAATCCGATACTTACCGCAGTACGTAAACGTTGTTGGATAGCTGCTCGTGTTAGATGTCCATCTGTTGTTTCTATAATTTCAGTTGTTGAGACTAAACCATCAGTGGATGAAAATCCTTTTAACGAAATTAGATTCATTAATTCTAAAATACTTTTTGTGACACCTTTAAAATGTTGATATTGAGTGATCCAATCAACTAAGTTTGTAGGTATCTCAAATAAGTGTCCTCCCTTGTGATCTCTAGGAAGAGGAATGTAGATCTTTTCATTATCTGCTGTTTTTATATGATTCATTTTCAACTGACATTCATTGTATTTTAATCATTCTTTCGTATAGGTTAAATGAATTGGATCTTTAAAGAAAGAAAAAAATTATTATTCTTTTAAATTGATCTTTATGATTAATACTGATCTATATGATTATATTGATCTATGATCTGGTTGGTTTTTTGCTTGTAAGTTATTGTATATATAAGCTTTATTTTTTTTCGCAATGAAAGTATGATCAAGAGTTTTTAGAAAGCATGATCAATACAAGTTCGGAGCTATGATCACTAATATTCAAAAGCATGATCATCGTTAACATGAATCCATGATCATGAATATTATTGAAGAATGATCATGGTATTTGCACAAGTTATCCACAGATTGGATCTTCGACCGCTAATTTATTCCTTAATTTTTAGTCATTGATGCTTTTCTTAAAGTTTTTTTGTTTATAGATTCAACCTGAGCTCTATTTTGTTATTTTGAGTTTTATTTTCAACGAGTTTAGATCTAATTTAATACAAACTATGGATCCAGAAGAATGATCAAGTTGTATTTTGAATTTATCAATCCTATGTTTTATGAAGTGATCCTTTAGGAACCCTTATAGAATATACATTTACTGTAATTTATCTGATTGTTATCATGCTTCCGATAAATTTGTATTCTTGATCATGCTTCCTTTAAATTAAGTCCAATTTACAGTACATATATCTTCATTTCCCTATAATTCATACCTTGATCATGCTTCATTTTATCTAATTTTTAGTTCCCTTTTATCTCTCCATAAGATACATTTTTATCATTATTTTTCCCGTTTTTTTTATTGAAAATACAAGCTCCGTAATATAGGGATTTTATTTCACGCTTCCGTAGAAATTTACACTGTAAATCCATGGTAGGTGACACTGTAACACTTTTGTTATTTAGACTTTATCCATTAGTTATAGAGATAAAATCGTGATCTATTTAACATAAATAACAGCTTTGTTAGTTATTTTTTCTTTTTAATGTATATCACATTATTAAATTCATGTTCACCAATTTGTTGTAATTGACCTTCATTGCTGTACAATTAATTTCATAGTTACATTAATGGCGAATATTATGAACAGAGAAAAAACCATTGCTAATTTAGCTGCATTGGCAGAGCAGACCCAACAGGTACAATCCGACCGTATCGAACTGGTTCTTGAAGAAAGAAATAACGAACATTTCCCTCCAATGTCAAAAGCAATGATGGAAACTCGTTCTGGCTTAACAAGAAGAAAACTTGATGAAGCAATTACTCGTTTAGAGTCTGAGGGTCATCAATTTACGAAGAATAATGCAAATCATTATTCGATTTCATTAACAGAAGCACATATGTTGATGGGTGCGGCAGGAATGCCAGCGTTTCATGAACAGAAAAAAAATGTGAACAATAAGCCTTGGGTTGTAAATGTTCAAAACCAAAAAGGTGGTACAGGTAAGTCAATGAGTGCAGTACATCTTGCTGCTTGTTTGGCGCTAAATTTGGAAAAGCGTTACCGTATTTGTTTAATCGATTTGGATCCTCAAGGGTCACTACGTCTTTTCTTAAACCCTCAAATTAGCGTTTCAGAGCAAGATACCATCTATTCAGCTGTTGATATTATGCTGGATAATGTCCCTGAAAATGAAGTTATTGATGGTCAGTTTATGGCTAAAAATGTACTTCTAAATACACAATATCCGAACTTGAAGACTATTTCTGCTTTCCCTGAAGATGCGATGTTTAATGCAGAAGCGTGGCAAGATCTATCAACAAATGGTTCATTAGATATTGTTAAGTTATTAAAAGAAAAGGTTATAGACCCAATTGCAGATCAGTTTGATGTGATCATGATTGACACTGGGCCACATGTTGACCCATTAGTTTGGAATGCAATGTATGCATCGAATTCACTGTTAATTCCATGTGCAGCAAAGCGTTTAGACTGGGCATCGACAGTTAACTTTTTCCAACATCTACCAACTGTATATGAAATGTTCCCTGAAGATTGGCATGGACTAGAATTTGTTCGCCTGATGCCAACGATGTTTGAAGATGATAATAAAAAACAAGTTTCGGTACTAACTGAAATGAATTATTTATTGGCGGATCAAGTGATGATGGCGACGATTCCAAGAAGTCGTGCATTTGAAATTTGTGCCGATACCTACAGTACTGTTTTTGATTTAACCGCGGCTGACTTTGAAGGTGGTAAGAAAACGTTAGCTGTTGCTCAAGATGCAGTGAAGAAAAGTGCATTAGAGTTTGAGCGAGTACTTCACAGTCACTGGAATTCGTTAAATAAAGGGGAGTACTAATCCATGGCAATTAAAACTTCAGACTTAAATGCTAAGTTATTTGGTAAAACAAATAAGCGCAGAGCGACGACTCCAGTAGAAGCACAAAAAGCAGCAAAATCTCAAGCTCAAGTGATTGAACTAGCAGTTGCTGGTGAAGATATGGTGACCTTTGAATTACGTAAAATTCCAGCGAAAGACGTGCGTAATTCGACGGTTGTTTTTGCCGAAAATGCTCGTGAACAATCATTTCTAACTGAGCATGCTTTATCGGATATTTTAACGACACTACGTGATCGTGGACAGCAATATCCTGCTGTTGGTCGTATTGTTGAAGGTGGAAAAATAGAGGTTCTTGACGGTAGCCGTCGTCGTATGTCATGTATTTTGGCAGAGCAGGACTTCTTAATTTATGTTGCTGAAGGCATCAATACTACGCATGCTAAGTTTCTTTCTGATGTCGCCAATGCGCATAAACCGTTATCACTGTATGAGCGCGGTAAAGAGATGCATGCAATGCTTTCTCGAGGCGATGTTGCTGATCAAAAAGAGCTAGCTAAAGTATGCCAGTGTAGTGAAGCATTAGTGAGTGGTGCATTAAAAGCCGCGACATTACCGTTAGAGCTGCTTCAAGCGTACCCAAGTGTTAGCGAAATTGGTCGCCCTACCGTAGTTAAGCTTCATAAGCTCTATAATACGCTCTCTGAAGAAGATCAAAAAACCTTACTTGAGCAGTGTGCTGGCGAGCAAGGAGCCGTCTGGACACGTTCTGCTGCGCTTGGTGTTAGCCGAATGACTAAAGAAGTGACAGAACTTATTGAGGTTTGGGTTGAAGACTTATTACCAAAAAGAGAAGCGGCCAAGCCATTAAGCACTGAATTGGTAAAAGGTCGTGCATCATATAAGCGTAAAGGCTCTGCTCTAATACTTAACCTGAAAAAAGTTGATGACGCATTAATGGAAGATATCCTTGCCTATATTAGCCAAAAAGTATCTTAATAGGTTTTATTCGCTATTAATTGTTTAATAAAAAACGCCGGATTTAGTTAACTAAGTCCGGCGTTTTTTTATATTTGAATCTTTAGCTTCAAATTACACTAATGGCGCAAGGTCCGCTGGACGATAGTTTACTGATTTTAAAACCTTACCTTGCTTAATTACTTTGTTTTCTAATTCTACATTTTTAGCGCATTTAGCAATGATGAATCCACCTTTTTCAGTCGACATCAGTTCAATGCCTTGCTCTGCGTAGAACGTTTTTGTTGCTTGGTATTCATCTTCTGTTTTACACACTTTACTCATATTGCTTGAATGAACTTCATCCCAACACGGTACAAAATTGATGTCTAAGTTTTTTGCAACGTTCAATAGAAGGTCAATTAAGTATGAGATACTTAAATTGTCTTCTAAATTCTTCGTTCCTAAATGTACCGCACGTCCCATTAAGACATAAACTGTATCCACAATAGCATCAGCTTGTTCAATTTTACTGTCTGCTTCTGCTAATTCCGTTAACTCTTCGATTGCTAACGAGGTGTGTAATAGATCATTTTTTTCATCTAATGATTCAGGTGCTTCTACTGCTAAGTCAAAGGTACTTCTAAATTGTTCAATGTCTTGATATAGCTTTTGGTAGATAGGTTGAGTAAGTTGACTTAAATGCATGGTCATTCCTAAATGATGAAGGCTTAAATGTAATAAGCATTATACCTTCTCCGGATTTGTCTCGTCATACTTTCTTTTCTTAATAGATAGAAAATATTCATCTCATGCTACAATTTATGCATAATATCTTCTTATGTTAATGGACTTTTCTGCAATGCTTTCTGCGCTGTCATTTCTAAATACGTTATCTTCTTATGCTGCGAGTGGTTATATCCGTTATCCCATTTTGCTTGAAGGTTCAAAGCTATGGTGTGAGTCATTATTAGATTCTTTTTTTATTCAGCAAAGTTCTCGATTTACTAACGTTGAATTATACGGTGATTTAACTATTCCTGGGCATACGGCTTTTCCTATTAAGTCTGCTTTAAAGAAATTAGGCCAAGAAACCGATTGTTTAGTTATCGATATTTCTCATGAATTTAATGCGAATGCTATTAATGCAGTATGTGGAACCGTTGTTGGTGGGGGGGTAGTTTTTTTTATTCGTACTAATACCTCTTCACTTTCTCCTGTGGTTAGTCATTGGTTATCGCAATTTGTAACTCAAATGGTGTGCTTAAAAGAAACAGGTTCCGATTGCGTATTACCTGAAAATCCTCTTTTAATTGATGATATGCCTAAATGGGATGATGCGGTTTATCGTTCATCGGATCAAGAGATCGCAGTAAGTGCGATTCAAAAAGTAGTTACAGGCCACTCAAAGCGGCCATTAGTCATGACTGCCGATCGTGGGAGAGGTAAGTCATCAGCCCTTGGAATTGCAATTGCTGAGTTAGCAATGGAACGCTCTTTAGTTATTGGTGTAACGGCACCACAACGTGCAAGTGTCGATGAAATCTTTATACATGCTGAACGTATTGCACGATTGAAGAATGTTGATGTAAGTAATCAAAAAAATAAATTAATGATTAATGATACTCAAATTGTTTATATCGCCCCTGATGAATTATTGAGAAACCCTCAGTATTTAGATTTATTGTGTGTGGACGAAGCCGCTGCTATTCCTGCTCCTATATTACTTTCTTTAGTTGAACAATATTCACGTATGGTTTTTTCCACAACGATTAATGGTTACGAAGGAACTGGGCGTGGTTTTGAAATTAAATTTAAGAAGCAGTTAGCACAATTGCGACCTAGTTATCGTTCTATTGAAATGCAACAACCGATCCGATGGAGTATTAATGACCCACTTGAGCTTTGGTTGTCTGCTGTTTTCCTATTAAATCATCTGGAAGATCTATCCTCTTCATGTGAAGAGTTGTCTCTATCATCGATAGATTACTTTTCTTTATCTATTTCAGACTTACTAGATAATGCTGAACTTGCTCAATCTTTATTTTCGTTACTTGCCTCTGCTCACTATCAAACATCTCCTAATGATTGGTTATCATTATTAACGGATCCAACACTTTCTTGTTGGATAGGTGTTGATACTGACTCAAAAAGGTTACTTTGTTGTGCTTTATTATCAAAAGAAGGCGAGCTAGATAGTGATTTAGTTAATGATGTTCAATATGGGAAAAGAAGACCTAAAGGGCATTTAGCGCCTGTATCTCTAACCCAAATATTATGTATTGATGAGCCAGCACTTCAAACTAGCATTAGAGTGATGCGAATCGCGGTTGCGGTTGGGTATCAACATAATGGAATTGGCTCTCATTTTATAGAAGCGATTGAAGATTATTACTCAGAAGAGGGGATCAATTATCTCAGTACTAGCTTTGGCTCAACACCTGAACTTAATAATTTCTGGCGTGCTCTTGGTTTTGAATTTGTTCGTTTAGGCATTAGTAAAGATAAAGCCAGTGGTACGCATTCCTTATTAGCTGTGAAATCATTAAGCAATGATGCAGAGACCTGGTTACCTGCAGCTAAAGAGTATTTTAGAACCTCTTTTCCTGAGCAGTTAATGTCTACTTTTTCAGATTTGAATTATGATGAAGTTCTCAGCTTACTTGCGGATATTTCTGATATAGAGCCAATAAGCTCTTTAATGAAAAAACGCATTACTATTTTTATTGAAGGGGGAGGAGGTTTTGAATTGCTTCAGTATGAATTACGTCATTTTGTGTTATCTAATATTGAGGTCTTATCTTCGTTAAGCAATCAACAACAAAAAGTTGTTATTACGAAAATAATTCAGAGTCATGATTGGCATTCAGTTATTGCTCAATGTGAGCTAATTGGCCGTAAGAATGCAGAAGCAGTACTTCGAGAGTGTATCAAGGTCATGGTTCATAATTTACAGTGTAAATCCTAATTCCTTTGATTTTAAATCCCACCTTAATTTACAGTGTAAATCGATTCCCCTAATTTTAATTTACACTGTAAATCAACCTTATAAATTCTTTTCTCATTTTGTAACCAAGTCCATAAAATATAGACAATTAACCTAGTGAGTTATTCATAAATGCTATATTCTTAATGTAATAAAAATGTTATTCATTTATACGATGTCTAGGGATACAGAAATGAATGAAAAAGGATTTAATAATTTAAAAAAAGAAGAGCTGGATTTTGTAGACGATAGAACAGCTGCTTTACTTTTAAATACGCCAGCAAACGCTAAAATAATTTTATGGATAATTGCTATTTTCTTCGGCATCGCGATTGCTTGGGCATCGTGGGCTGAGATCGACAAAGTTACTGTTGGTCAAGGTAAAGTGATTCCTTCATCTCAATTGCAAGTTGTTCAAAACCTTGAGGGTGGACTAGTAAAAGAGATGCTAGTCAAAGAAGGCGATAAGGTGACAAAGGGTCAACAATTATTATTAATTGATGATACTCGTTTTCGCTCTGATTTTAGAGAAAGGAAAAAACAACTAATCAATCTTACTGCAAGTGCAATGCAATTGTCTGCTTCAATGGACAGTATTTTAATTCAAGATATTAATAGTAAAAAACGCTGGAAAGAATCAGTAATTCTATCTACTGATAAATTAAAATTTGAAGAAGAGTTTATTAAAGAAAATCCAGTTGTAGTTAGAAGACAAATGGCCGAATACAAAGCGGACATGAATAATTTAAAAAACCGCATTAATGTATTTGATCAGCAAGTCAGACAAAAGCAACAAGACCTCGTTGAAATCAAATCTCGTGTTAGAAGTTTAAAAGGAAGTTATGGGCTGGCTAAGAAAGAACTAGATATAACTAAACCGTTAGCAGACGAAGGTGTTGTTCCTAGGATTGAGCTTCTCAAGTTACAGCGACAAGTTAACGATACAAAACGAGAGTTAACGTCGACTGAATTAAAAATCCCAGTATTAACTTCAACCATTCAAGAAGCGGTATTAAACCGAATAGATGCAGCCCTTAAATTTCGTTCAGAACAGCAAGAAAAATTAAACAGCATACAAGATAAGCTTTCTGCGTTAACAGAGTCACAAGTTGGATTGAAAGATAAAGTAAATCGAACTATTGTGCTTTCTCCTGTAACAGGGACAATTAAGAAAATCTATATTAATACCGTCGGTGGTGTTATTCAGCCAGGTATGGACTTAATTGAGATTGTACCTACAGAAGATACTTTGTTGATTGAAGCTAAAATCGCACCACAAGATATTGCTTTTTTAAGACCGGGCCTTCCTGCTATTGTGAAATTTAGTGCTTATGATTTTACTCGTTATGGTGGGTTGAAGGGAACGTTAGAGCATATCAGTGCTGATACTATTCAGGATGAAGAAGGAAATAGCTTTTATCTGGTTCGGGTACGAACTTCGCAAGAAGATTTAGCAGAGAAAACACAGTTTTATATTATTCCGGGAATGACAACTTCTGTAGATATTATTACTGGAAAGCGAAGTGTTTTAGATTACTTACTTAAACCTATAATTCAAGTGAAAGGGTCTGCATTTAAAGAGTGATAATGAATAAGGAGAGTAATAAATAATGAGAGCTAAGTGGTTATTCATTATCCCTCTCACTATATTCTCTCTAGCAACAATCGCTTTAACCAAACAAGATAATCTTTGGATTAAAGCAGTAAAAGAAGAGTATGGGGAGAGAGCATCAAGGCGAGTTAATGCTTGGCGTGAACTCATATCAGAGTTAGATAATAAAAAAGAGAAAGAACAGTTAGTCGGTATTAATCAATTTTTTAATCAATTGTATTTTGTCGATGATATTAAGCTTTGGGGGAAAAAAGATTATTGGGCTACGCCACTAGAGTTCTTGGGAAGTAATGCAGGAGATTGTGAAGATTTTACTATTGCAAAATATTTTTCTTTATTAGAACTTGGCGTACCGGATAAAAAATTAAGATTAATTTATTTGAAAGCGTTAGAGCTAAATCAATTTCATATGGTGTTGGCGTATTATCCAACACCATCTTCGATCCCTTTAATTTTAGATAATATAGATAAAGAAATAAAGCCAGCCACAGAGCGTACCGATTTATTACCTATTTATAGTTTTAACGGTCAACATCTGTGGCTAATGAAAGGTAAAGGAAACGGACAACAGGCAGGTAAATCTTCGCGACTAAGCTTATGGAATGATTTACGAGCAAGAAATAAAGGCCTGAGATTAAACCACCCAATTATAAATTATGATGAGTAGCCAAATGACATTATATAAACAGCTAGTATCATGGATGACAGCCGTCTTTTTAATATTAATGATCTCTGTCTTTGCCATTGAATTTTTTAATACAAAAGCATTTTTGGAAAACCAGCAACGCTCGGAAGTAAATAATAGTATAAATACTGTTGGTTTAGCACTGGCCCCATATCTAGAAAACGAAGATAAAGTTGCTGCTGAATCTGTTATTAACGCTTTATTCGATGGTAGTTATTATTCTGCTGTACGTTTAACGTTACTCAGTACTAATGATGAGATAGTTAGAGTTTATCCATTAAGAATAGATACAGTGCCCCAATGGTTTTCTGATCTGCATTTATTTCGTGTTATTTCAGAAAATCGTACTATTACTAGTGGCTGGTTACAGCTGGCAGAAGTAGAGATTGTGACTAACCCTGCTTATGCTTATCAACAGTTATGGTTGGCATTTACGCAGCTACTAACTACTTTTGCAATCATTATGTTGGCCGGCGTTATTATCATTGCTTTTGTTGTTAAGAGGGCATTAGCACCATTACAATTAATAATTGTGAAGATGAAAGAGGTTTCTGAAAATAATTTTAGTAATGAATTAGAGAAACCAAAAACGAAAGATCTTGAAGCTGTGATTGTTGGTATAAATTCCATGTCATCTCAAATAGCACAAAGCTTTAAGTCCCAAGCAAAAGAAGCAGAGAAGTTGAGAGATAAAGTTTATCTTGATCCTATTTCAGGATTAGGGAATCGAGCTTTCTTTATGGCTCAACTTAATACTTGGTTATCTGAATCAGCTAAAGGTGGTATTGCTTTATTTAGAGTTAATTTTATAAATAAAGTGTATGAAGAAGAAGGTTATGAAGCTGGAGATGAAAAAGTTAGAGAGCTTGCGGATTTGTTAAAAATCACACTGCCTTCAACAAATGTCATCCTTACTCGACTTAACTCTTATGAATTTGGTTTTATTTTTCCAAATATAGAAGAAGAAGAACTGAGATTAGCCGCAGAAAATATTATTGCGTATACCCAAGATATTAAAGGTGATCCAACCGCTACTGCCCCTATTGATGCTAATCTTGGTGTTGTATTTAATGAATCAAGAAAAACAACAACAGATATATTATCGTTAGCTGATAATGCTCTAACTCAGGCTCATACGAGTCCAGAATTACTCTTTGGTTATATTGCAGATGAGAGTGAGCATGAGTTAATGGGTAAACAACAATGGAAACAATTTGTTGATGAAGCGATAAATGAGCATTTGTTTGATTTTACATTGCAACTAGCGACAACCCGCGGTGGTGCTGTTTTTCATCAAGAAGTATTTTCTGCTATTGAAAAAGATAATCAACGATACTCTGCTAATCAATATTTATTTGCTCTTGAACAATTGAATGAAACAACTTCTTTTGACCAGTTTGTTATTCGTTCTATGATTGAGCGTATTGTTAGCGGAGAAATAACTCAACCAGTTGCTATTAACTTAGCGAATCGAAGTATTGAGGATCCAAGTTTTGTTCGTTGGTTAACAAACTCATTGAAAAAGCATAAATCAATTGCACAGCTACTTCACTTTGAGATTCAAGAAACGTCATTTATTGATAATGAAGATCATACTGCATTATTGTGTAATGTGATTCGTTCATCAGGTTCTGAGTTCGGTGTTGATAATTTCGGACGAAATTTTGAATCATTAGAATATATAGAAACGTTCAGGCCTAAATACGTGAAATTGGATTATTTATTTACTCATCAACTTGATGATGAAAAGCAACGTTACATCCTTGCTTCTATTTCTAGAACTGCTCAAAATTTAGGGGTTATTACTATTGCGTCACGAGTTGAGAATAAAGAACAACTTGAGCTGCTCTCTGAACATCATGTTGATGTTTTCCAAGGCTTTTTTGTTAATGAAAAAGTAAAAGGTGAATAAAATGAAAGATTCATTACTGCATTCACTGTGCTACGTTGGCCGCTATTATGGCCAAGTTAACTCACCTGAGGCTTTGATAAATGGTTTACCCTTACAAGATGGTAAATTAACGCCTTTTCTTTTCTCTCGTGCCGCAGAGAGAGCTGGATTAGTTGCAAAAGAAAATCAAACTGAATTGTTAAAAATCCCTCAACTTGTATTACCCGCAATTCTTTTACTTAAAGGCGGTGAATCTTGTGTATTAATTGGTTTTGATGCTGATAATGAACATGCTGAAATAATAACCGCTAGCTCAGGAATGATGCCGATATCGATCTCAATAGAGGAACTTTCTATTCAGTATGTTGGTCGGTATTTTTTGTTAAAAAAGCAATTTAGATATGATGACCGATCCCCTGAAATATTAAAGAAGCGGGAAGGACATTGGTTCTGGAGTACTTTGTTTGAATCTAAACACATCTATCGTGATGTGTTTATCGCGTCTATATTGATTAATATTTTTGCTATTGCAACACCAATGTTTACACGGTTAGTCTATGACAAGGTTGTTCCTAATTTAGCTTTTGAATCATTATGGGTATTAGCGTCTGGTATTTTTGTAGTTTTTATTTTTGATTTTATTTTGAAATATGTTCGAGGCTATTTTATTGATGTTGCTGGTAAAAAATCAGATGTATTAATTTCATCTAAATTATTTCAAAAAGTATTAGGCATTAGGATGGAGGCTAGACCTCCGTCTGTTGGTGCTTTTGCGAGACATTTACAAGAATTTGAGTCAATCCGAGAGTTCTTCACTTCAGCTACGATAGCTGCATTGATTGACCTGCCGTTTGCTCTATTATTTTTGTTTGTGATTTATCTTGTTGCTGGCCCTATTGTTCTTGTTCCAATTGTCGGTATTGTTTTGTTATTGATCCATGCTGCAATTATCCAAGGGCCTTTGAAGAAGACAATAGAAGAAGGTTCTCGACTTGCCTCGCAAAAATATGCCAATTTAATTGAAAGCCTAGTTGGTTTAGAAACATTAAAGATTTTTAATGCTCAGAGTCAATTTCAATATAAATGGGAAGAAGCGGTAACTCATATTTCAAATTGGAGTATCAAAAGTAGACGTATTACTGATTCAATTCAAAATATGGCTGGTTTTGTACAGCAGGCGGTTAATATTGGAATGATCATCGTTGGTGTTTACCTTATTGCTAATGGTGATTTAACGATGGGAGCATTAATCGCTTCAACCATGCTTAGTGGTAAAGCTATTGGACCATTAGTTCAAATATCGCTGTTATCTACACGTTATAATCAAGCTAAATCATCAATGACGATCATTGAGCAATTGATGGCAATGCCTGATGAGCAAGAAGAAGAGAAGCGTTATATTCATCGCCCGATACTTCAAGGAAAAATTGAACTAGATAAGGTGAATTTTAGCTATCCAGAATCTCAAGTCGCAGCGGTTAGAGACATTAGCCTTACGATTAATCCTGGAGAAAAAGTAGCCATCATTGGCCGAATTGGCTCAGGGAAAACAACGTTAGAGCGCCTTATTATGGGGCTATATCAAGCCACAGAGGGTTCTGTTCGAATAGATGATACAGATATCTCTCAGCTTCATCACGTTGATGTGCGACGCAATATAGGCTGTGTACCGCAGGACATTACTCTATTTTATGGCTCTATTAGAGAAAATATTATTTTAGGGAGAGAGTTGTCTGATGATGCTGAAATGATGGATGCAGCAAACCGAGCTGGTGTTACTGCATTTACACAGCAAGATCCTGCTGGATTAGAGCGCCAAGTTGGAGAGGGGGGGTTATTACTTTCTGGTGGTCAGCGTCAATCAGTTGCGATTGCTCGAGCTCTTATTGGACGCCCACCTGTCTTATTATTAGATGAACCAACAAGTAGTATGGATAATCGTTCTGAGATGTTATTTAAGAACCAGTTATCACACTTAAAGCCCTCTGAAACCTTAATTTTGATCACTCATAAAACGTCAATGCTTGATGTCGTTGACCGTATTATTGTTATGGAAAAAGGACATATCATCGCTGATGGGCCTAAAAATCAGGTCTTAAATGAGTTGAAAACAGGAAAAGTAAGAGCGGTTAGTTAGTTATTACTTTAATAAAAAAGAGGCTGTGAATTCACTGCCTCTTTTTTGTCTACAATACTGTTATTTGCGTTCTATTTTTTCTTGCGTGTAAAGATATTCCATTCATTTACAACGTCACCTTTAAAACCAACAACAGTAGCAACAACACGACGGTTTAAAGCATGGCTAACAGCAGAATCGCCTTTTGCTGTTAGTAGGGTATCTCCAAAGCCTATGGTTTCTATTCTATCTGGTTCTACGCCATATTCGATTAATGCAACTCTGACTGCTGATGCTCGTAACTCTGAAAGACGAATATTATATTCAGCATTACCTTGTTGACTTGCAAAACCTTGCAGTTGGATTGAGGCTTCTTTATATTCATTTAAGAATTCAGCCATCGTTCTAATTTCACTTTTAAAAATAGGTGAAATTTCAGATGAGTTATTTGCAAAAAGA
Source organism: Aliivibrio thorii (assembly GCF_057368585.1). Lineage (NCBI taxonomy): Bacteria > Pseudomonadati > Pseudomonadota > Gammaproteobacteria > Vibrionales > Vibrionaceae > Aliivibrio > Aliivibrio thorii. The sequence continues at coordinate 546,887 of NZ_CM170655.1, forward strand.
ATTTTAAGGTCTTTTTTATCTGAATGTTCGACGTATTCAGCACAGCCATCATTGTCAATTTCAGCACCTCGAGGGGTTCCCGGGCAAACATCTCTTGCGTTAATTACGCCATCGTAATCATCGTCTCTTAGATCGGCAATTTGATCGGATTTTGGAGTTTCAATGTAATCTTTATCTCCAGATACACAGGCAGTTAAAAAAAGAGACGTAATAAGTGTTGGGTAAATTAGATTTTTCATTCTTATTTCTCCTCTTCTTCAGACTTGTTTGGATTCCATTCTTTTGGTGTATCTATCAATAATGAAGGTATAAGTGTGCCTGTTGCATGTAAAACTCTAAATTTTGCAAATTGTTCAGAATAATGGGCATCTAAATAAGACTTACGAGCTTCAAACAATTCATTTTCAGTATTTAATAAATCAAGTAATGTACGCTTTCCTATACGATATTGCTTCTCGTATGCAATAACGGTGTCAGAGGCGGCATCAACATGGTCTGCTAGAAACTCTTTTTGCTGTAGAGTTAAATCTAAAGCACTCCAAGAAAGGCGAAACCCTTCTTCAACATTACGATAAGCACTGTCACGAAGGTCTTTTGCCATATTTAATTGATATGCGCTTTTATCTGAAAGGGCACTGTCGCTACCACCGTTATATAAATTATAGCGCATGCGGATCATGGCAGAAAACTCATCACTATTTCCTTCTATACCACCAGCATCATCACGCCATGTTTGAGCAGCTTCTAACGAAAAGGTTGGATAGTTTGTACTTTTTGATTGTGCATATTGATATTTAGCAGCTTGGATATCTGATTGTGCAGTCAAAATAACAGGATGATGCTCATAAGCTCGTTCGATACCTTCCTGCAAACTTAGAGGGAGAGTATTAGCATCTGCTCGAGGATAAATTAGTGCCTGAGGTGGAGAGCCTACAATTTGTGTAAATACAGTATGTGTATCAAATAAGTTATTCTGAGCTGCAAGTAGGTTACCGTGAGCTCTAGCAATACGTGCTTCTATTTGCGATACATCAGCAGTAGAACCAATTCCAGAATCGGCTCTTTTTTTAATGTCTTTGTAGATTTTTTTATGAATAGCAAGATTACTCTCAGATAGAGCTAGAATTTCAGTTGCTTTTACTGCATCCAAATATACTTGAGAAACGTCTAATGCTTTATTTTCAGCTAAAGAAATTAGTTGTAAACGAGCTGATTCTGCTTCTGCATCAGTTCGGTCCATATCATTAATTGTATTCGAACCGTCCCAAATTAATTGGGTTAAGGATAAGGTCGCATCTTTACGTGTGAGATCTGTATCATTTTCACGCGCTGGGTTGATCTGCTCATAACCAATACCTGCATCTAAGTCAATTGATGGTAAATAGTTTCCAGAGACGCTATCACTATCCGCCACAAAACTTAGATAAGCATTATATGCTTTCTTTACTTCAGGATTGGTTGTTAGTGTTTGTGATATTGCTTGCTCTAACGTTTGTGCTTGAGCTGATACACTCAAAACTAGCAAGCTACTGTAAGTCGCAAGTTTCATCCATTTCAAAGTGTTTCTCCTAAATCACTGAATCCTAAAAACAGAAGCAGTGAGCATGACATTTGGTTTAAAAGTAGCTAGCTTGTAGTGATATAATTATCATTACTGTATGTATTTTTGTTTTTCAATATCAAAGAAATGCTACGTGATATTTATTTAAAAAGCAAAATTTAACTTATTGAAAACTGATAAGTTAATAGTTTCTCATATTAAAAGAATAGTTAACTTGATGAGGTTTTTAAAATCACAATATAAATTTAAATAAAAAAAGTATTACATATAAGACTTTGATCAGGTTTTTTATGTTAATTACATTCGGAATATGTATATCTAAGTATTTCCTTTGTATAAAAATGGAATTAATCTTACGTTTTGTGATCTGGTTAGAATAATTGAGAATAAAATTGATTTTGGACGTATTTCTCTCATTGTTTTCTATTTTTTTCGTATGTGGTCGATTTGTTGCGTATATGATAAAATTAATGGGTATTGTGATTAGCTTAGCTTTAATGAATGCTTTTTGATTATAAATGGATTTGGGAATTAATATCATGGCTCTAATGACATCAGAAAAACAGATCATCACTATTGATAAAAACGGTAACCTGAAATTGATTAATTCGGGTGAGCCGATACTGCCTGGTGACATTGTTATAGAGTATGAATCAGGCGAAGTATCTGTTGATTTGGCTGATGATTCTGAAAAAAATAATGATATTAATAACATACTTAACGCTATCGCTAGCGGTGAAGACCCTAGCGTTATATCCGAAGCTCCTGCTGCAGGTGAAGAGGGGGGATCGAGTTTAACTGCCTCTACTGAGATTGAGCGCATAGGGAAAAGTACGATTGCAGAAACTAATTTTGATACATCCTCACTCGAAACCATTGGTTTATCAAGAATTCAAAGTTTAACGTTACTAGAACAATATAAGTCTTTTAGAGAGACTGGTGATTTCCAAATAACGATCCCAAATAATGAGCTAATTAAGTCTGCTCCTAGTATTTTCATTGCTGAAATTGATGAAAATGGTGTGATTAATGAAGAGCAAGTGGAAAACGGTATTCAAGTAGATATTACATTACCTGAAGGGACTGAGGGCGGTGACATAATTGAGTTGAGTGATGGTACAGGTACTGTGGTTGGAACGCATTTAATTACAGAAGATGACATTACGAGCGGTAGTGTTGAAATTACAGTATCAGCACCTAAACCAGATGGAAGTTATGAATACGTAGCTGAGATTACAGATCCTGCTGGTGATATAGGCCCAAGTTCTAATAAAGTAGAATTTGAGTTAGATACATCAGCAGATGCAGGTACCGTAACGGTGGCGGATATCACGGCAGATGACGTGATTAATGCAGCCGAAAGTGGGCAAGTGATTGCGGTCACAGGTACTGCAACGGGTGGCGACATCAGTGAAAACGATGTGGTAACCATGACCATTAATGGCACTGACTACCAAACCACGGTTGATGAAAACGGCAACTGGAGTGTCGATGTTGCGGGTGCGGATCTAGCTAACGATAGCGAATTTGAAGTGAGCGTGGCGTCAACCGATGTAGCGGGCAACACGATTAATAGCACAGCAACCTCAACTCACACGGTAGATACATCAGCAGATACAGGCACCGTAACGGTGGCGGATATCACGGCAGATGACGTGATTAATGCAGCCGAAAGTGGGCAAGTGATTGCGGTCACAGGTACTGCAACGGGTGGCGACATCAGTGAAAACGATGTGGTCACCATGACCATCAACGGCACTGACTACCAAACCACGGTTGATGAGAGCGGCAACTGGAGTGTCGATGTTGCGGGTGCGGATCTCGCTAACGATACTGAGTTCGAGGCTGTCGTGGCGTCAACGGACGCGGCGGGTAACGAAGTCAACAGTACCGCAACCTCAACCCACACGGTCGATCTGGTTGCAGATACAGGCACCGTAACGGTGGCGGATATTACGGCAGATGACGTGATTAATGCAGCCGAAAGTGGGCAAGTGATTGCGGTCACAGGTACTGCAACGGGTGGCGACATCAGTGAAAACGATGTGGTCACCATGACCATTAATGGCACTGACTACCAAACCACGGTTGATGAAAACGGCAATTGGAGTGTCGATGTTGCGGGTGCGGATCTCGCTAACGATACTGAATTCGAGGTTGTCGTGGCGTCAACGGACGCGGCGGGTAACGAAGTCAACAGCACCGCAACCTCAACCCACACGGTCGATCTGGTTGCGGATGCAGGCACCGTAACGGTGGCGGATATCACGGCAGATGACGTGATAAACGCAGCCGAAAGTGGGCAAGTGATTGCGGTCACAGGTACTGCAACGGGTGGCGACATCAGTGAAAATGATGTGGTAACCATGACGATTAATGGTACTGACTATCAAACCACGGTTGATGAAAACGGCAATTGGAGTGTCGATGTTGCGGGTGCGGATCTCGCTAACGATACTGAATTCGAGGTTGTCGTGGCGTCAACGGACGCGGCGGGTAACGAAGTCAACAGCACCGCAACCTCAACCCACACGGTCGATCTGGTTGCGGATGCAGGCACCGTAACGGTGGCGGATATTACGGCAGATGACGTGATTAATGCAGCCGAAAGTGGGCAAGTGATTGCGGTCACAGGTACTGCAACGGGTGGCGACATCAGTGAAAATGATGTGGTAACCATGACGATTAATGGTACTGACTATCAAACCACGGTTGATGAAAACGGCAATTGGAGTGTCGATGTTGCGGGCAATGATCTAGCCAGCGACACCGAGTTCGAGGTTGTTGTAACCTCAAATGATGCTGCTGGAAATACCATCGAAAGTTCAGCAACCTCAACTCATACGGTCGATCTGGTTGCGGATGCAGGCACCGTAACGGTGGCGGATATCACGGCAGATGACGTGATTAATGCAGCCGAAAGTGGGCAAGTGATTGCGGTCACAGGTACTGCAACGGGTGGCGACATCAGTGAAAACGATGTGGTCACCATGACCATTAATGGCACTGACTACCAAACCACGGTTGATGAAAACGGCAATTGGAGTGTCGATGTTGCGGGTGCGGATCTCGCTAACGATACTGAGTTCGAGGCTGTCGTGGCGTCAACGGACGCGGCGGGTAACGAAGTCAACAGTACCGCAACCTCAACCCACACGGTCGATCTGGTTGCGGATGCAGGCACCGTAACGGTGGCAGATATCACGGCAGATGACGTGATTAATGCAGCCGAAAGTGGGCAAGTGATTGCGGTCACAGGTACTGCAACAGGTGGCGACATCAGTGAAAACGATGTGGTAACCATGACCATCAATGGCATTGACTACCAAACCACGGTTGATGAGAGCGGCAACTGGAGTGTCGATGTTGCGGGTGCGGATCTCGCTAACGATACTGAGTTCGAGGCTGTCGTGGCGTCAACGGACGCGGCGGGTAACGAAGTCAACAGTACCGCAACCTCAACCCACACGGTCGATCTGGTTGCAGATACAGGCACCGTAACGGTGGCGGATATTACGGCAGATGACGTGATTAATGCAGCCGAAAGTGGGCAAGTGATTGCGGTCACAGGTACTGCAACGGGTGGCGACATCAGTGAAAATGATGTGGTAACCATGACGATTAATGGTACTGACTATCAAACCACGGTTGATGAAAACGGCAATTGGAGTGTCGATGTTGCGGGCAATGATCTAGCCAACGACACTGAGTTCGAGGTTGTCGTAACCTCAAATGATGCTGCTGGAAATACTATCGAAAGTTCAGCAACCTCAACTCATACGGTCGATCTGGTTGCGGATGCTGGCACCGTAACGGTGGCGGATATCACGGAAGATGACGTGATTAATGCAGCCGAAAGTGGACAAGTGATTGCGGTCACAGGTACTGCAACGGGTGGCGACATCAGTGAAAATGATGTGGTAACCATGACGATTAATGGTACTGACTATCAAACCACGGTTGATGAAAACGGCAATTGGAGTGTCGATGTTGCGGGCAATGATCTAGCCAGCGACACCGAGTTCGAGGTTGTTGTAACCTCAAATGATGCTGCTGGAAATACCATCGAAAGTTCAGCAACCTCAACTCACACGGTCGATCTGGTTGCGGATGCAGGCACCGTAACGGTGGCGGATATCACGGCAGATGACGTGATAAACGCAGCCGAAAGTGGGCAAGTGATTGCGGTCACAGGTACTGCAACGGGTGGCGACATCAGTGAAAATGATGTGGTAACCATGACGATTAATGGTACTGACTATCAAACCACGGTTGATGAAAACGGCAATTGGAGTGTCGATGTTGCGGGTGCGGATCTCGCTAACGATACTGAATTCGAGGTTGTCGTGGCGTCAACGGACGCGGCGGGTAACGAAGTCAACAGCACCGCAACCTCAACCCACACGGTCGATCTGGTTGCGGATGCAGGCACCGTAACGGTGGCGGATATCACGGCAGATGACGTGATAAACGCAGCCGAAAGTGGGCAAGTGATTGCGGTCACAGGTACTGCAACGGGTGGCGACATCAGTGAAAATGATGTGGTAACCATGACGATTAATGGTACTGACTATCAAACCACGGTTGATGAAAACGGCAATTGGAGTGTCGATGTTGCGGGCAATGATCTAGCCAGCGACACCGAGTTCGAGGTTGTTGTAACCTCAAATGATGCTGCTGGAAATACCATCGAAAGTTCAGCAACCTCAACTCACACGGTCGATCTGGTTGCAGATGCAGGCACCGTAACGGTGGCAGATATCACGGCAGATGACGTGATTAATGCAGCCGAAAGTGGGCAAGTGATTGCGGTCACAGGTACTGCAACGGGTGGCGACATCAGTGAAAATGATGTGGTAACCATGACGATTAATGGTACTGACTATCAAACCACGGTTGATGAAAACGGCAATTGGAGTGTCGATGTTGCGGGCAATGATCTAGCCAGCGACACCGAGTTCGAGGTTGTTGTAACCTCAAATGATGCTGCTGGAAATACCATCGAAAGTTCAGCAACCTCAACTCATACGGTCGATCTGGTTGCGGATGCTGGCACCGTAACGGTGGCGGATATCACGGCAGATGACGTGATTAATGCAGCCGAAAGTGGGCAAGTGATTTCGGTCACAGGTACTGCAACGGATGGCGACATCAGTGAAAACGATGTGGTCACCATGACCATCAACGGCACTGACTACCAAACCACGGTTGATGAAAACGGCAATTGGAGTGTCGATGTTGCGGGCAATGATCTCGCGAACGACACCGAGTTCGAGGTTGTTGTAACCTCAAATGATGCTGCTGGAAATACCATCGAAAGTTCAGCAACCTCAACCCACACGGTCGATCTGGTTGCAGATGCAGGCACCGTAACGGTGGCGGATATCACGGAAGATGACGTGATTAATGCAGCCGAAAGTGGGCAAGTGATTGCGGTCACAGGTACTGCAACGGGTGGCGACATCAGTGAAAACGATGTGGTCACCATGACCATTAATGGCACTGACTACCAAACCACGGTTGATGAAAACGGCAATTGGAGTGTCGATGTTGCGGGTGCGGATCTCGCTAACGATACTGAATTCGAGGTTGTCGTGGCGTCAACGGACGCGGCGGGTAACGAAGTCAACAGCACCGCAACCTCAACCCACACGGTCGATCTGGTTGCGGATGCAGGCACCGTAACGGTGGCGGATATCACGGCAGATGACGTGATAAACGCAGCCGAAAGTGGGCAAGTGATTGCGGTCACAGGTACTGCAACGGGTGGCGACATCAGTGAAAATGATGTGGTAACCATGACGATTAATGGTACTGACTATCAAACCACGGTTGATGAAAACGGCAATTGGAGTGTCGATGTTGCGGGTGCGGATCTCGCTAACGATACTGAATTCGAGGTTGTCGTGGCGTCAACGGACGCGGCGGGTAACGAAGTCAACAGCACCGCAACCTCAACCCACACGGTCGATCTGGTTGCGGATGCAGGCACCGTAACGGTGGCGGATATTACGGCAGATGACGTGATTAATGCAGCCGAAAGTGGGCAAGTGATTGCGGTCACAGGTACTGCAACGGGTGGCGACATCAGTGAAAATGATGTGGTAACCATGACGATTAATGGTACTGACTATCAAACCACGGTTGATGAAAACGGCAATTGGAGTGTCGATGTTGCGGGCAATGATCTAGCCAGCGACACCGAGTTCGAGGTTGTTGTAACCTCAAATGATGCTGCTGGAAATACCATCGAAAGTTCAGCAACCTCAACTCATACGGTCGATCTGGTTGCGGATGCAGGCACCGTAACGGTGGCGGATATCACGGCAGATGACGTGATTAATGCAGCCGAAAGTGGGCAAGTGATTGCGGTCACAGGTACTGCAACGGGTGGCGACATCAGTGAAAACGATGTGGTCACCATGACCATTAATGGCACTGACTACCAAACCACGGTTGATGAAAACGGCAATTGGAGTGTCGATGTTGCGGGTGCGGATCTCGCTAACGATACTGAGTTCGAGGCTGTCGTGGCGTCAACGGACGCGGCGGGTAACGAAGTCAACAGTACCGCAACCTCAACCCACACGGTCGATCTGGTTGCGGATGCAGGCACCGTAACGGTGGCGGATATCACGGCAGATGACGTGATTAATGCAGCCGAAAGTGGGCAAGTGATTGCGGTCACAGGTACTGCAACGGATGGCGACATCAGTGAAAACGATGTGGTCACCATGACCATCAACGGCACTGACTACCAAACCACGGTTGATGAAAACGGCAATTGGAGTGTCGATGTTGCGGGCAATGATCTCGCGAACGACACCGAGTTCGAGGTTGTTGTAACCTCAAATGATGCTGCTGGAAATACCATCGAAAGTTCAGCAACCTCAACTCACACGGTCGATCTGGTTGCAGATGCAGGTACCGTAACGGTGGCGGATATCACGGCAGATGACGTGATTAATGCAGCCGAAAGTGGGCAAGTGATTGCGGTCACAGGTACTGCAACGGGTGGCGACATCAGTGAAAACGATGTGGTCACCATGACCATCAACGGCACTGACTACCAAACCACGGTTGATGAAAACGGCAATTGGAGTGTTGATGTTGCGGGCAATGATCTAGCCAGCGACACCGAGTTCGAGGTTGTTGTAACCTCAAATGATGCTGCTGGAAATACTATCGAAAGTTCAGCAACCTCAACTCACACGGTCGATCTGGTTGCAGATGCAGGCACCGTAACGGTGGCAGATATCACGGCAGATGACGTGATTAATGCAGCCGAAAGTGGGCAAGTGATTGCGGTCACAGGTACTGCAACGGGTGGCGACATCAGTGAAAATGATGTGGTAACCATGACGATTAATGGTACTGACTATCAAACCACGGTTGATGAAAACGGCAATTGGAGTGTCGATGTTGCGGGCAATGATCTAGCCAGCGACACCGAGTTCGAGGTTGTTGTAACCTCAAATGATGCTGCTGGAAATACCATCGAAAGTTCAGCAACCTCAACTCACACGGTCGATCTGGTTGCGGATGCAGGCACCGTAACGGTGGCGGATATCACGGCAGATGACGTGATAAACGCAGCCGAAAGTGGGCAAGTGATTGCGGTCACAGGTACTGCAACGGGTGGCGACATCAGTGAAAATGATGTGGTAACCATGACGATTAATGGTACTGACTATCAAACCACGGTTGATGAAAACGGCAATTGGAGTGTCGATGTTGCGGGTGCGGATCTCGCTAACGATACTGAATTCGAGGTTGTCGTGGCGTCAACGGACGCGGCGGGTAACGAAGTCAACAGCACCGCAACCTCAACCCACACGGTCGATCTGGTTGCGGATGCAGGCACCGTAACGGTGGCGGATATCACGGCAGATGACGTGATAAACGCAGCCGAAAGTGGGCAAGTGATTGCGGTCACAGGTACTGCAACGGGTGGCGACATCAGTGAAAATGATGTGGTAACCATGACCATCAATGGCATTGACTACCAAACCACGGTTGATGAGAGCGGCAATTGGAGTGTCGATGTTGCGGGCAATGATCTAGCCAACGACACTGAGTTCGAGGTTGTCGTAACCTCAAATGATGCTGCTGGAAATACCATCGAAAGTTCAGCAACCTCAACCCACACGGTCGATCTGGTTGCGGATGCAGGCACCGTAACGGTGGCGGATATCACGGCAGATGACGTGATAAACGCAGCCGAAAGTGGACAAGTGATTGCGGTCACAGGTACGGCGATAGGTGGCGACATCAGTGAAAACGATGTGGTAACCATGACCATCAACGGCACTGACTACCAAACCACGGTTGATGAAAACGGCAATTGGAGTGTCGATGTTGCGGGCAATGATCTAGCCAGCGACACCGAGTTCGAGGTTGTTGTAACCTCAAATGATGCTGCTGGAAATACCATCGAAAGTTCAGCAACCTCAACTCATACGGTCGATCTGGTTGCGGATGCTGGCACCGTAACGGTGGCGGATATCACGGCAGATGACGTGATTAATGCAGCCGAAAGTGGGCAAGTGATTGCGGTCACAGGTACTGCAACGGGTGGCGACATCAGTGAAAACGATGTGGTCACCATGACCATCAACGGCACTGACTACCAAACCACGGTTGATGAGAGCGGCAACTGGAGTGTCGATGTTGCGGGTGCGGATCTCGCTAACGATACTGAGTTCGAGGCTGTTGTAACCTCAAATGATGCTGCTGGAAATACCATCGAAAGTTCAGCAACCTCAACTCATACGGTCGATCTGGTTGCGGATGCTGGCACCGTAACGGTGGCAGATATCACGGAAGATGACGTGATTAATGCAGCCGAAAGTGGGCAAGTGATTTCGGTCACAGGTACTGCAACGGATGGCGACATCAGTGAAAACGATGTGGTCACCATGACCATCAACGGCACTGACTACCAAACCACGGTTGATGAAAACGGCAATTGGAGTGTCGATGTTGCGGGCAATGATCTAGCCAGCGACACCGAGTTCGAGGTTGTTGTAACCTCAAATGATGCTGCTGGAAATACCATCGAAAGTTCAGCAACCTCAACTCACACGGTCGATCTGGTTGCAGATGCAGGTACCGTAACGGTGGCGGATATCACGGCAGATGACGTGATTAATGCAGCCGAAAGTGGGCAAGTGATTGCGGTCACAGGTACTGCAACGGGTGGCGACATCAGTGAAAATGATGTGGTAACCATGACGATTAATGGTACTGACTATCAAACCACGGTTGATGAAAACGGCAATTGGAGTGTCGATGTTGCGGGCAATGATCTAGCCAGCGACACCGAGTTCGAGGTTGTTGTAACCTCAAATGATGCTGCTGGAAATACCATCGAAAGTTCAGCAACCTCAACCCACACGGTCGATCTGGTTGCAGATGCAGGCACCGTAACGGTGGCGGATATCACGGCAGATGACGTGATTAATGCAGCCGAAAGTGGACAAGTGATTGCGGTCACAGGTACTGCAACGGGTGGCGACATCAGTGAAAACGATGTGGTAACCATGACCATTAATGGCACTGACTACCAAACCACGGTTGATGAAAACGGCAATTGGAGTGTCGATGTTGCGGGCAATGATCTCGCGAACGATACCGAATTTGAAGTGAGCGTGGCATCAACCGATGCTGCGGGCAACACGATTAATAGCACCGCAACCTCAACTCATACCGTCGATCTGGTTGCGGATGCAGGCACCGTAACGGTGGCGGATATCACGGCAGATGACGTGATTAATGCAGCCGAAAGTGGGCAAGTGATTGCGGTGACAGGCACGGCGATAGGTGGCGACATCAGTGAAAACGATGTGGTAACCATGACCATCAATGGCATTGACTACCAAACCACGGTTGATGAGAGCGGCAACTGGAGTGTCGATGTTGCGGGCAATGATCTAGCCAGCGACACCGAGTTCGAGGTTGTTGTAACCTCAAATGATGCTGCTGGAAATACCATCGAAAGTTCAGCAACCTCAACTCATACGGTCGATCTGGTTGCGGATGCTGGCACCGTAACGGTGGCAGATATCACGGAAGATGACGTGATTAATGCAGCCGAAAGTGGGCAAGTGATTTCGGTCACAGGTACTGCAACGGATGGCGACATCAGTGAAAACGATGTGGTCACCATGACCATCAACGGCACTGACTACCAAACCACGGTTGATGAAAACGGCAATTGGAGTGTCGATGTTGCGGGCAATGATCTCGCGAACGACACCGAGTTCGAGGTTGTTGTAACCTCAAATGATGCTGCTGGAAATACCATCGAAAGTTCAGCAACCTCAACTCACACGGTCGATCTGGTTGCAGATGCAGGCACCGTAACGGTGGCGGATATCACGGCAGATGACGTGATTAATGCAGCCGAAAGTGGGCAAGTGATTGCGGTCACAGGTACTGCAACGGGTGGCGACATCAGTGAAAACGATGTGGTCACCATGACCATTAATGGCACTGACTACCAAACCACGGTTGATGAAAACGGCAATTGGAGTGTTGATGTTGCGGGCAATGATCTAGCCAGCGACACGGAGTTCGAGGTTGTCGTAACCTCAAATGATGCTGCTGGAAATACTATCGAAAGTTCAGCAACCTCAACTCACACGGTCGATCTGGTTGCAGATGCAGGCACCGTAACGGTGGCAGATATCACGGCAGATGACGTGATTAATGCAGCCGAAAGTGGGCAAGTGATTGCGGTCACAGGTACTGCAACGGGTGGCGACATCAGTGAAAATGATGTGGTCACCATGACGATTAATGGTACTGACTATCAAACCACGGTTGATGAAAACGGCAATTGGAGTGTCGATGTTGCGGGCAATGATCTAGCCAGCGACACCGAGTTCGAGGTTGTTGTAACCTCAAATGATGCTGCTGGAAATACCATCGAAAGTTCAGCAACCTCAACTCATACGGTCGATCTGGTTGCGGATGCTGGCACCGTAACGGTGGCAGATATCACGGAAGATGACGTGATTAATGCAGCCGAAAGTGGGCAAGTGATTTCGGTCACAGGTACTGCAACGGATGGCGACATCAGTGAAAACGATGTGGTCACCATGACCATCAACGGCACTGACTACCAAACCACGGTTGATGAAAACGGCAATTGGAGTGTTGATGTTGCGGGCAATGATCTAGCCAACGATACTGAGTTCGAGGTTGTTGTAACCTCAAATGATGCTGCTGGAAATACCATCGAAAGTTCAGCAACCTCAACTCATACGGTCGATCTGGTTGCGGATGCAGGCACCGTAACGGTGGCGGATATCACGGCAGATGACGTGATTAATGCAGCCGAAAGTGGGCAAGTGATTGCGGTCACAGGTACTGCAACGGGTGGCGACATCAGTGAAAACGATGTGGTCACCATGACCATCAACGGCACTGACTACCAAACCACGGTTGATGAGAGCGGCAACTGGAGTGTCGATGTTGCGGGTGCGGATCTCGCTAACGATACTGAATTCGAAGTTGTCGTGGCGTCAACGGACGCGGCGGGCAACGAAGTCAACAGCACCGCAACCTCAACCCACACGGTCGATCTGGTTGCGGATGCAGGCACCGTAACGGTGGCTGATATTACGGCAGATGACGTGATTAATGCAACCGAAAGTGGGCAAGTGATTGCGGTCACAGGTACTGCAACGGGTGGCGACATCAGTGAAAACGATGTGGTCACCATGACCATCAACGGCACTGACTACCAAACCACGGTTGATGAAAACGGCAATTGGAGTGTCGATGTTGCGGGCAATGATCTAGCCAACGACACTGAGTTCGAGGTTGTCGTAACCTCAAATGATGCTGCTGGAAATACCATCGAAAGTTCAGCAACCTCAACTCACACGGTCGATCTGGTTGCAGATGCTGGCACCGTAACGGTGGCGGATATCACGGCAGATGACGTGATTAATGCAGCCGAAAGTGGGCAAGTGATTGCGGTCACAGGTACTGCAACGGGTGGCGACATCAGTGAAAACGATGTGGTCACCATGACCATCAATGGCATTGACTATCAAACCACGGTTGATGAAAACGGCAACTGGAGTGTCGATGTTGCGGGCAATGATCTAGCCAACGACACCGAGTTCGAGGTTGTTGTAACCTCAAATGATGCTGCTGGAAATACCATCGAAAGTTCAGCAACCTCAACCCACACGGTCGATCTGGTTGCGGATGCAGGCACCGTAACGGTGGCAGATATCACGGCAGATGACGTGATTAATGCAGCCGAAAGTGGGCAAGTGATTGCGGTCACAGGTACTGTAACGGGTGGCGACATCAGTGAAAATGATGTGGTCACCATGACGATTAATGGTACTGACTATCAAACCACGGTTGATGAAAACGGCAATTGGAGTGTCGATGTTGCGGGCAATGATCTAGCCAGCGACACCGAGTTCGAGGTTGTTGTAACCTCAAATGATGCTGCTGGAAATACCATCGAAAGTTCAGCAACCTCAACTCATACGGTCGATCTGGTTGCGGATGCTGGCACCGTAACGGTGGCAGATATCACGGAAGATGACGTGATTAATGCAGCCGAAAGTGGGCAAGTGATTTCGGTCACAGGTACTGCAACGGATGGCGACATCAGTGAAAACGATGTGGTCACCATGACCATCAACGGCACTGACTACCAAACCACGGTTGATGAAAACGGCAATTGGAGTGTTGATGTTGCGGGCAATGATCTAGCCAACGATACTGAGTTCGAGGTTGTTGTAACCTCAAATGATGCTGCTGGAAATACCATCGAAAGTTCAGCAACCTCAACTCATACGGTCGATCTGGTTGCGGATGCAGGCACCGTAACGGTGGCGGATATCACGGCAGATGACGTGATTAATGCAGCCGAAAGTGGGCAAGTGATTGCGGTCACAGGTACTGCAACGGGTGGCGACATCAGTGAAAACGATGTGGTCACCATGACCATCAACGGCACTGACTACCAAACCACGGTTGATGAGAGCGGCAACTGGAGTGTCGATGTTGCGGGTGCGGATCTCGCTAACGATACTGAATTCGAAGTTGTCGTGGCGTCAACGGACGCGGCGGGCAACGAAGTCAACAGCACCGCAACCTCAACCCACACGGTCGATCTGGTTGCGGATGCAGGCACCGTAACGGTGGCTGATATTACGGCAGATGACGTGATTAATGCAACCGAAAGTGGGCAAGTGATTGCGGTCACAGGTACTGCAACGGGTGGCGACATCAGTGAAAACGATGTGGTCACTATGACCATCAACGGCACTGACTACCAAACCACGGTTGATGAAAACGGCAATTGGAGTGTCGATGTTGCGGGCAATGATCTAGCCAACGACACTGAGTTCGAGGTTGTCGTAACCTCAAATGATGCTGCTGGAAATACCATCGAAAGTTCAGCAACCTCAACTCATACTGTCGATTTGGTTGCGGATGCAGGCACCGTAACGGTGGCGGATATCACGGCAGATGACGTGATAAACGCAGCCGAAAGTGGACAAGTGATTGCGGTCACAGGTACGGCGATAGGTGGCGACATCAGTGAAAACGATGTGGTAACCATGACCATTAATGGCACTGACTACCAAACCACGGTTGATGAAAACGGCAATTGGAGTGTCGATGTTGCGGGCAATGATCTCGCGAACGACACCGAGTTCGAGGTTGTTGTAACCTCAAATGATGCTGCTGGAAATACCATCGAAAGTTCAGCAACCTCAACTCATACGGTCGATCTGGTTGCGGATGCAGGCACCGTAACGGTGGCGGATATCACGGCAGATGACGTGATTAATGCAGCCGAAAGTGGGCAAGTGATTGCGGTGACAGGCACGGCGATAGGTGGCGACATCAGTGAAAACGATGTGGTAACCATGACCATCAACGGCACTGACTACCAAACCGCGGTTGATGAAAACGGCAATTGGAGTGTCGATGTTGCGGGTGCGGATCTCGCTAACGATACTGAGTTCGAGGCTGTCGTGGCGTCAACGGACGCGGCGGGTAACGAAGTCAACAGTACCGCAACCTCAACCCACACGGTCGATCTGGTTGCGGATGCAGGCACCGTAACGGTGGCGGATATCACGGCAGATGACGTGATAAACGCAGCCGAAAGTGGACAAGTGATTGCGGTCACAGGTACGGCGATAGGTGGCGACATCAGTGAAAACGATGTGGTAACCATGACCATTAATGGCACTGACTACCAAACCACGGTTGATGAAAACGGCAATTGGAGTGTCGATGTTGCGGGTGCGGATCTCGCGAACGACACCGAGTTCGAGGTTGTTGTAACCTCAAATGATGCTGCTGGAAATACCATCGAAAGTTCAGCAACCTCAACTCATACGGTCGATCTGGTTGCGGATGCAGGCACCGTAACGGTGGCGGATATCACGGCAGATGACGTGATTAATGCAGCCGAAAGTGGGCAAGTGATTGCGGTCACAGGTACTGCAACGGGTGGCGACATCAGTGAAAACGATGTGGTCACCATGACCATTAATGGCACTGACTACCAAACCACGGTTGATGAAAACGGCAATTGGAGTGTCGATGTTGCGGGTGCGGATCTCGCTAACGATACTGAGTTCGAGGCTGTCGTGGCGTCAACGGACGCGGCGGGTAACGAAGTCAACAGTACCGCAACCTCAACCCACACGGTCGATCTGGTTGCGGATGCAGGCACCGTAACGGTGGCAGATATCACGGCAGATGACGTGATTAATGCAGCCGAAAGTGGGCAAGTGATTGCGGTCACAGGTACTGCAACAGGTGGCGACATCAGTGAAAACGATGTGGTAACCATGACCATCAATGGCATTGACTACCAAACCACGGTTGATGAGAGCGGCAACTGGAGTGTCGATGTTGCGGGCAATGATCTAGCCAACGATACTGAGTTCGAGGTTGTTGTAACCTCAAATGATGCTGCTGGAAATACCATCGAAAGTTCAGCAACCTCAACTCACACGGTCGATCTGGTTGCGGATGCAGGCACCGTAACGGTGGCGGATATCACGGAAGATGACGTGATTAATGCAGCCGAAAGTGGGCAAGTGATTTCGGTCACAGGTACTGCAACGGGTGGCGACATCAGTGAAAACGATGTGGTCACCATGACCATCAACGGCACTGACTACCAAACCACGGTTGATGAGAGCGGCAACTGGAGTGTCGATGTTGCGGGCAATGATCTAGCCAACGACACCGAGTTCGAGGTTGTTGTAACCTCAAATGATGCTGCTGGAAATACTATCGAAAGTTCAGCAACCTCAACTCACACGGTCGATCTGGTTGCAGATACAGGCACCGTAACGGTGGCGGATATTACGGCAGATGACGTGATTAATGCAGCCGAAAGTGGGCAAGTGATTGCGGTCACAGGTACTGCAACGGGTGGCGACATCAGTGAAAACGATGTGGTCACCATGACCATTAATGGCACTGACTACCAAACCACGGTTGATGAAAACGGCAATTGGAGTGTCGATGTTGCGGGCAATGATCTAGCCAGCGACACCGAGTTCGAGGTTGTTGTAACCTCAACGGATGTGGCGGGTAACACGATTAACAGCACTGCGACATCAATCCATACGGTAGATACCCAAGTTATCGGATTGACTTCTGATATTACGAACGCGACTAATACTGGCTCAAACGCGGATACTGTTACTAATATTCATACACCAGATATAACCGGTGTGACGGAAGCGGGTGCTACTGTAACGATTAATTATACGGATGCGAATAACCAAGCGCAGACGGCGACTGGTACAGCGGACATGAACGGTGTATACATCATCGGGATAACAAACTCGCTGAAAGAAGGTTCAAACTCACTATTTATCGTAGCGGAAGATGCGGTAGGTAATACAATATCAACAACGCAGGATGTGACGGTTAATTCTGACCCTATTGCTACAGATTTTGAAATCACGCTAACAGATGATGCAAGTGTTCAATTTACTTTTGAGCCTCATGTTAGTGACATTGAAGATGATGCTAGCAATACAGATGGTAAATCTATTGAAATTCAGATTACAAATCTGCCAGAGTTAGGAACATTGTATCTTGTTGATGGTGTTAGCCGTACAGAGATTACCGCAGCAACGGTGTTAACTGAAGATTCTCAAATTGAATATGTGCTTGATGATACGATAAATGATGATCTGAGTTTTAATGCAACAGAAGACTTTGCGCCTAATTATAATAATGGGACGGTGACGTCTTTCACCCTAGCTAGCGGTGTTATTGTTTCTGGTGGTACTTATTCTGGAACAAGACCGGATACAACAAGTACATTAATGGCAGACGAACTTTATTATGATTCGGCAACAAACGAAACAGGTCTTGGTGTCGGTAATCGTGAAATAGATGTAAATTCAAAAGATTATATTGAAGTGGATTTCACTCATGTAGGTAATGCGAATACAACAGATGTTGATATTAAAGAAGTTAATATTGATTTTGGTAGTGTCTATGGTCATTATTCAGAAAATAGTAATGCGAATGCTGAAATTCATATCTTATTATTTAAAGATGGGGCTCTTGTTGGAGAAAGCCCTTATATCTTCGATGATGAAACTCATAATGTTTATGATGGCAGCGGTGAGTTTACCGCTAATATTCAACTTGATAGCGGCTTTGACCAAATTCGGGTTTATACCGTTCATGGAGAGGGTTCCACTGCATCAAATTCGAATGTGACATTACAAGGTGTTGAAGTCGTTGATGCTATGGTGAGTGAAGATATTCCTTATCAAGCAGCAGATAGTGATGATGCTACCGATACTGGTGTTATTACTGTTTCAACTGACAGTACTGAGCGTGCGATAAATAATGCCCCAATCATTGACGATTCAGTATTTAATGCGACGTATGAAGATGTCGCTATCCCATTAAATTTAAACGACTTGCTGATAACAGATCTGGATGGAGATGATATTACGTTAACTAATATTACGGTTGATCCAGCATTTGGTTCTTTAGAGCTTATTTTTAATGGTGATGAAGTTATAGGTGCTCAATTTACGCCTGCAGAAAATGTACATTTTGATAGTAATAATGCAGTTGAATTTGAAATAACAGCGACCGACGGATATCAATCTTCAACAGGAACAGCAACACTGATAGTTAATGCTGTGGCAGACGAACCAACGTTATCTGTTGTGCTAGGCGAGTCAGCCGTTGCTGGTCCAGGCTTTGATACAAGTGATGTAGATTCAATTAAAGACTTCTTTGCTAATGGTGGAACGATACCAGGCATAGGAAATGTTGTTTATAGCGGTGAAATGGTACTTGGTGATGATGGTAATAATCTAATTATTGGTACTGGTGTTGTTAATAATTTGATTGGTGATTCAGTTTCAGGTACTGGCAATGATATTTTTGTTGGAGGAGCAAATAATGATTCAATTTATGGAGGTACAGGGCCTCTAGATTTTGGTATTGATGGTGTTATATACAGTGGTAAAATCAGTGAGTACTTAATTGTAAATCAAGGTGGCGCTCATGGTGGCGGTATTGATCACTGGGTAGTAACTGATACGCTAGGTAGAGATACCGGATATGACCATACTGCACCTGAAGATAATGGTGATCAGTTATATCAAATCGAGCGATTAATCTTCTCTGATGCCATTGTTGAGCTAAATCCTGATGGAACATATACGATTCTACAAGAGACAGAAACGGCTCTCGATTTATCTGCATCTGTAGTGGATACCGATGGCAGTGAATATTTAGATGCTATTAATATTTCAGGTCTTCCTGCTGGTGCTCAAATTATTGATAAAGATTCAAATCAGCCTCTTGGAGAGTTTAAAGAGGTTAATGGTGAGCAAGTTTGGGTAATTGATATTATTGGAGAAAATACTCAAACGGTTAATTACGATAATTTAGTTATTCGTTATCCATCGACAGAAACTCTTGATATTGATGTTTCAGCAGTTGCAAAAGAATCTTCAAATAATTCAGAAGCGACAACAACCGTGAATGCGTCACCTAGTCAAGATATAAATGCAGATCAAGGCGGGGAAACGCCGACCACATTGATTTCTTTAGTTCTTGATTCATCCGGTAGTATGAATCATCAACCGTTTAAATCTGATGACTCAAATCCAGATCAAGATAAAACTAGAATGGAGCTCGTTTTAGAAGCATCCATTGCCATGCTTGATAATGTGAATTCTCAAGAAGGCTCTGAAGAGGTTCTCGTTCAGTTAGTCGATTTTGATAACCAAAAGCATCACAGTGAGGATGAAAATGTAGAGTCGCTTGGTTGGTTCACTGTTCAAAGTGCAATTAATACATTAAATGCCGCTTTAGGTAATATCGCGGCGGAAGATGGGGATAAAGATTTTTATCCAGACGGAGGAACTGATTACGAAGAAGGCATTTATGCTGTAATTTCGGGCTATCAGGATATTCAAGTTACTAATATTACTGGAGAAACTAATGATGTTGTCTACTTCTTTAGTGATGGTAATAATGACGGTGGTTGGCAAGGTGGTACTAATGGACCTAAAGATATTTGGGAAAACTTTATTATAGGTAAAGATGTTACTGCTATTGGTATTGTTAGAGACTCAGATACGACATTAAGTGGATTAAATAAAATTTCGGATAAAATTATTTATCTTACGGATGGGCAACTATTTACTGAGTTACCAAAGCTTCGTCCTACAATTGGGCAGGCAGGGGCATTACTTATGGGGATTATTGGTTTAGACGCTGCCGCTATTGTTATTGATGAAACTAAAGCTGAAGTTCTGAGAGTTATAGAGCAAGATGGCGTTATTTCAAATACAACCTATGTAGTTAGTCAAGATAATAATCAATTACTTATTGATACTGAATACGGTGATTTACGTATTGAGGAAGATGGGTCTTATTACTTCCAACCATCATTATCAGCTCCTGAAATTGAAGGAGGAAAATCAGTCGCCTTTGAAGTTTTATATACGACAGTCGATGATAATGGGATAGAAGATGAGCAGCTTGTAACATTAAATATAAGCCCTAGTGGAGAAGTTAATGCTGCTGTTACCTCTAGTCTGAATGCATCAACAGGTGACGATGTTGTTATCGGCACAGATAATGCAGATATTATTTTAGGCCATGAAGGTAACGATATTCTAATTGGTGGATTAGGTGACGATATTTTAGTTGGTGGTGCAGGGGAAGATATTTTCAAGTGGATTGATCAAGGTGTTGATACAGGTACTGATACAATTAAAGATTTTACTGTTGGTGAGGATTTAATTGATCTAACAGAAATCATTAGTGGTAATGATAGTGCTGTTGATATGGAAGATTTATTGTCTCATGTTACCGTATCTGAAAGTGGTAATGACTTAACGCTAGCGATTACCGATGATTCTGATAATAATCACACCATTATTGTCGAGGGCGGGGTCGGTTCATTTGGATTAGAGGATGCGAACTTCTCTAATCAATCAGAGATCTTAACTCAGCTATTAGATAATCAACTGTTTAAGTTAGATAATAATAATTAGTTAGTTATATAACGTGAACTAGATAAAGGGCCTATTTGAGGCCCTTTTTACTTGTTATACCACCATTAAGAATGGCTCTTGATTAAATGATTTCAAAAGAGCACAATTTAGAAAAAGCAGTTGGAGATACAGTAATGGAATTAGAAGATATTCGTCGGGATTATAGCCTTGGTGGTCTACGTAGAGCGGATTTACCACAGGAACCGATTGAGCTGTTTGAGTTATGGTTAAAACAAGCTGTTGAAGCTAAATTGACAGATCCAACTGCGATGACAGTCGCTACGGTTGACAAGAATGGACAGCCTTTTCAACGTATTGTGTTATTAAAACATTTTGATAAGACAGGCTTTGTGTTCTACACCAATCTTGCTTCTAGAAAGGCACAGCATTTAGAAGACCATAGTAAAATCTCATTGCATTTCCCATGGCATCCTCTGGAGCGTCAAGTTCATATAACGGGTACAGCCGAAAAACTTTCAGCGCTAGAGAATATGAAATATTTCACTTCGAGACCAAAAGATAGTCAGATTGCAGCTTGGGCAAGTAAACAAAGCAGTAGATTGACAACACGCTCTGCATTAGAAGGAAAGTTTCTTGAGTTGAAACAAAAATTTGCGAAAGGAGAAATTCCGGTACCAAAATTTTGGGGCGGTTTTAAAATTAAAATCGATTCTATTGAGTTTTGGCAAGGTGGTGATAGCCGTTTGCACGATCGTTTTTTATACAGTAAAGATCAAGATGAATGGGTGATTGACCGATTAGCGCCATGATCTTGACGTAATTGTGGTTTGATCTTAATTATTTCATAAAAATACCGATGATCTATGGTCATCGGTATTTTTTATCTCTCTTTTAACCATTCAGTGTTAAGTTTTTCTGTATCACCTAAATAATCTAGTAGCCACTGAATTGCGATGGATTGATTGTTTTTATTCCATGCTAAACAGCAAGGGCTTGGATCTATATTATTTTCGATTTTTTTACTAATTATATGCCCAGAAGATAATAGTCGCTTCGCTTTATGGCTCGGCATAACACCAACACCTAGACCATCAATAAAGCACTGTTCAGCACTGTGCCAATTAGGAACAATTAATCGACGTTGATTATCTAACTGCCAAGTTGTTCGTTTTGGTAATATACGAGAAGTATCTTCTAGGCATATTACAGGGTATTTCATTAATTCAGAATCGGGGATTGCACCGTCATAGTTTGCGAGTGGGTGAGTTGTACTCATAACAAAGTCCCATGAAAGCTCCCCCATTGGACGATAAGAGAAGTTACCACCGATAGGTATCGTTGCCGTTGCTCCAATACCAATATCCGCTCTGCCTGTCATTAAGGCGTCCCATACGCCATTAAATACCTCCATTGTCAATTGAAGCTCTATATCTGGGAAGGTTGCATAAAAATCACGAACCAGTTGGTTTACGCTATTTTCACGAACGACGTTATCTAGTGCCACAGAGACACTTTGTTGCCAACCATTAGCGACTCGTTGTGTATTTAAACGTATATCTTCCATCTCTTTAAGCAGTTTTCTTGCTTGTTCTACAAAATATTCACCGGCAGCAGTTAATTCTACTTTACGATGCAAACGAGTAAAAAGAGACACGGTTAAGCGGTCTTCAACAGACTTAATTGTATAGCTAATTGCACTCGGTACTTTGTGCAATTCTTCAGCAGCGTGACTAAAACTGCCAAGACGTGCTACAGACTCAATAGTGATTAATTCGTGATAAGAAAACATAAAAAACCTGATGGTGAATTATTCACATCAAAAATATTGATGCAAAGTGCAAATATTATCGTTTCACAAGAGTAGCAACTAGCAAATAGAATGCAAATCATTCTAGAAATATGTTCATCTTTGGAGAAAGAACATGGATAAGCAAAAACAATCTATTCCTTATATCTGGCTTGCTGGCCTAAGTATGTTGGGCTTTTTAGCTACAGATATGTATTTACCAGCATTCGATATCATTCGTGGTGATCTGGCAACAACAGAAAGCATGATAGGTCTAACGTTAAGTATTTTCTTGTTTGGTATGGCCATTGGTCAACTTTTTTATGGGCGTTTGACTCAAAAATTAGGCACGAAAAAATCATTAATCATTGGTCTAAGCATTTTTGCAATAAGCAGTTTAGTTGCTTCATTTTCAACCAGTGTCGAAATGCTATTAGTTGCTCGTTTTTTCCAAGCGTTAGGTGCTTGTAGTGCAAACGTTATCTGGCAAGCGATGGTGATTCAACGTTATGATGCAAAAACATCTCAACGTATTTTCGCAACGATTATGCCGCTAGTTGCCCTCTCTCCTGCACTGGCTCCTTTACTTGGTGCGGCAATTGAAAAGTTCTATGGCTGGTCGATGATTTTTGTAACATTAACGGTTATTGGTGTTGGTCTAGCGGCAAGAACGTTTGCTGATAAAGAGCCAGCGCAAGCTGCAAATTCGAATGTAAAAACCATTACTTTCCGTGATGTTATTAAGTCAAAAAAATTCACAGGTAATATGCTAATTTACGCTGCAAGCTCTGCAATTTTCTTTGCATGGTTAACAGGCTCACCTTTTGTCATGACACAAATGGGTTATTCAGGCGCAGATATTGGTTTGAGCTACATTCCACAAACAATCGCATTCATTGTTGGTGGTTATGGCTGTCGTTGGGCGCTAGAGCGTTTTGAAAGCCAAAAAGTACTTCCTTGGATTTTGAAACTATCTGTTGCAAGCGTAGTTACAGTATTTTTAATCTCGTGGAGAATGGACGTTTCATCAATCATTCCAATGTTAATTCCTTTCTGTTTCTTAGCAGCAGCGAATGGCGCGGTGTATCCGATTGTTGTAAATAACGCATTAATGGATTTTAAAGAAGGCAGCGCAGTTGCTTCAGGTCTATTAAACTTTTTACAAATGCTATTTTGTGTAGCAGCAAGTGCAATGGTATCAAGCATTAGCTATTTAGGTCCTATCTCAATGGGTAGTATTATGCTGCTACAATTGGTGTTCTTATTCATTGGTGCTGTATTGGTATTTAAATCAAATAAAGAAGAAAAAATGGTATTAGCAGAGCAATAATACTCTCTAAATAACATCATAAAAAATAGCATTGAGCGAAACCGCCAATGCTATTTTTTGTCTTTTTTAAGGTGATATTGGATTGGTTTATTGATTATTTTTTCTTGATCATGACAGGTTCAATATCTATGTCATAACCAGAGTAGGATATTTTACTTGGGCTATATTCTCTTTTTGTGACTAAATGTTCAGTGTTAAATTGGACGTCTACTCTTGGAAATATTTTATTAGTAACAAATACATGATTATCTTTTAAATTTGCATTAAAGATGATCTGTTCTTTGGCTAATTTTGATTTTATAACCTGCAAATCTTGAGTTGATTTTTCTTTTGAGCGCAATATCTTCTCTGCTAATTCTGGAGACTGTCGTTCAATATTTATTTGTGCAATTTTTACAACTTGAGCGCTTACATCATCTAGATGTTTTTGGAGTGAATGCAGGTTTTCTTTTTGCTCATTAAAATTATGAAAAGCATGAACCTTAGTATAAGCCCCTCCTTCAATGCCTAAATTGGCCGTTTTAATCGAGCCATTAGCGGTAAGACTGCCTCCACTGATGGTGCCATTTCTCTCTGTTTTATCTAGAACATAAATAGAGCCTAATGATTCCACTAAACAATGGTTCGCATGAAGAGTAATATGAATGTCGTTATGAGCCATTAAATATGCATTTTGAGCAAGTTTACTGGTTATAGACCCTTCTGCTTTGAGTACGCAAGTTAAGTTATCATCATCGTGTACAGGGCGACCTATAATGCCATTCATTACGGTAATATCATGTTTTGCCGTTACCTCAGCATTTTCAATAAAACCGCCTACGGTAATAGAACCTGTTGCGGTCACTTTCATTCCTGATTCAATATCTTCTTGTACAAAAATACTGCCTTCAAATGAAACGTGTCCAGTCGTTGCATTAACACTTTTTAGTGTTAGCAAATTATCGATACCAACGCCTGCTTTGTGAATCAGTGGTGTACCATTAATATCAGAAATGAGTAATTCAGGATCATTTGGAGAAAGAGAGGAGCCAGAGTAAAGTTGGAATGGGGAATCATTTCCTGGTGTAGCAATTACTATTTTTCCTGTAATCGTTTTACCATTAACTCCTTGTGTTGCAGGGGTACGTTTCATTAATGGCGTATTTTTCTTAACACTAATAACTTCTCCTAAATTTCGCATATCCACATGACCATCGTCGGTTTCTTGTGGTTGTAGAATGCGTTCTTTTACATTAGGAACTAACGCTTCAAATAGTGTGTCTTGCCCTGGTATAGCTTCTCGACCAATAGCAATGACTTCAGAATAGGTTTCACCAGAAGCAAGATCTTTGCTTTTTAATAATAAGGTTTTAAGGCTTTCTTTCTGTATGCCTTTTAATATTCTATTTTCTGTTAATGCTGTAATAATGGCAGGACCGCGTAGAGGTTGCCCGCCATAAGCACCAGTTACCGTCATAGAGGCTTTCATTTCATCGTCTTGAATGTGGATAGATAATTGAGCATTTAGGCGTTGTGCTATCACAGTATCATCAATAGAACTAAGGCTGCCTTTATTAATTGCAACGATAATTTCTTCTACTTTATTTTCAAAAAGATAAAATTGATCAGCACCAATTGAGTGTAATGCTTGATGAAAATGCATTACCTCAATAGATTGGTTTAATGTTGTATTTTCAGGAACAATAAAACGTATAACAGATTTATTATCTGAAAATGCCAAAAAGTGATCGATCATATTCTCTCCCAATAGGTGCTGAATTCTCAGTATTAAGAAAGAACATTATCACTTATAGCGTATGGGGTTTACGAAATATGTAAATAAGTGCCAACACGCTCACAGTTTATAAATTATCCGTTTAATTTTCCGACTAATTCGAGTACCTCAAAAAATGGTTGAGATTCAAATTTCGCGAACCCTTGCATTTTATTCGCTTTAATTTTTGTCGTTAGAGGTGTTGATATTCCACATAAGAAACGAGCAAAAACAGCATTGGCAAGAGGTTCTTTACTGCCATTTTGTAATTCTTGGCACCAACTTTTTACTTGTTCGTCATCTGCCACAAAGACAAAATTATTTCTTGGTAAATAAGCGCCTTTAGATCGACAAGCTGAACAGTGACCACATTGTTCTGGCGCATTAAAATCAGCAAAGTAATTCGCTAATGAATGGCTTAAACATGTTTTTGTTTCAAAGAAATCGAGCATGGCATGAATACGATTAATCTCACTTTCTTCTTTATTTTTGAACAGCTGATGCTGCTCTTGAGAAAGTACGTGAGTGCTCTCTACCTTATTTAATACTTGGTAAACTTCAGTCATTAACTTACTTTCAAGCTCTATCCAACCTTGTTCGTGAAAGTAATCTAATGCTGCAATGACACGCTTACGTTCAGCTTGGTAACCAATCCAAAGCGCATCAAAATCCACTGTGTGCCATGTTCTTGATTTTGGAGAACACTGAAAAACTGTGGATACAAAATACTGGCGTTCAGTTTGGAATTTACCAATAATATCATTCACTGGAATTAAGATTTTAAATCGATAATCTGCATAATAACTGTATTTAGCTTGGATTATTTTCTTGAGTTCCAAATAAACTAACAGTGTTTTTAATGGGAGTTGGCGAACATTACTGTCTTTAGATAAGCGTAGTAATTGGGTTTCCCATGTATCAGAAGATTTATAGATATCATCCAATACATATTGAATCGCTTCTCTGTCTGGTGTATCTCCATAAACAAAGTTTTCTAAAACATTCAGTCCAGAAGTATTGGCAAGCACGGTACAAAAAGATGGGTTACCATCTCGACCCGCACGTCCAATTTCTTGTGAATAGTTTTCAATTGATTTAGGTAAATCAAAGTGAATAACTTGACGAATATCCGATTTATCGACACCCATTCCAAATGCTATGGTGGCGACAATACAGTTAAGTTCACCATGCATGAATTTATGTTGAATGTCTTCCCTGATATCGTGTTTCAGACCTGCATGATAGGCTTTGGCTTGAATGCCATTGCTTTGAAGCCATTGAGCCACATTCTCAGCTGTTTGTTGTAGCGTGACATAAACGATACTTGGTTGGTTTGGTCTTTGTTGTAATGTGGCAAATAAAGCAGAACGTTTTTGCTCTTCTTCCACAGGAATAATTGAAATATCTAAATTAGGGCGATAAAAACCAGTAATGACAATATCGTCTTTATCTATTTTGAATTTTTTACTCATATCTTCAATAACTGCAGGCGTTGCCGTTGCCGTTAATAACAAGACGTTTGGGATATTTAATGCTTCTCTGTCTTGAGGTAGTTTAAGATAATCGGGTCTAAAATTGTGGCCCCACTCAGAGATACAGTGTGCTTCATCGACGACCAATAATGAAATATTGATTTGAGCGATAAACTGACGAAAACGCTCGTTCTTTAAGCGCTCTACTGAGATCATCAAAATTTTAATTTCGCCATTTCGTACCCCTTGCAGTATCGCTTGAGTCTCTTCTCTAGTTTGAGTTGAATCAATTGATACGGCGGCAATGCCTTTGCTTTTTAAAAATGAAATTTGATCTTTCATCAAAGCAAGTAAGGGTGAAATAACCAACGTTAGATTGGGTAATAAAAGTGCAGGCAATTGGTAGCATAATGACTTTCCTGAGCCTGTCGGAAAGATAGCAGCAGACGAATGACCATTGAGTACTTTTTCAATAACGTGTTGCTGGCCACCTCTTAGAGAGTCAAAACCAAATACGTTTTTTAATGTCTTCTGGTATGTCATTAGTAATCTACCTTCTTTCTCATGCTTTTAGTTTGGCCGCGTTGTGTTTTATTATCCACACGTTTACGTTGAGAACTGCGAGTGGGTTTGGTTTCTCGGCGTGCTTTTTGAGTTTCAGCCGCTGATATGATTAAGGTTTTTAAGCGTTCAAGTGCGTCGTCACGGTTTTTTTCTTGCGTTCTAAATTGCTGTGCCTTAATAACGATAATCCCTTCTTTGGTAATACGACTGTCTTTCATTTTCAATAGTCGTTCTTTATAGAAAGGGGGGAGGCTTGAGTTATTGATATCAAAGCGTAAATGAATCGCACTTGAGACTTTATTGACATTTTGACCACCAGCACCTTGTGCTCTAATCGCGGTGAGTTCAATTTCCCAACTGGCCAACTGAACGTAATTTGAAATGGTTAACATGTAATAAACCTATGATCGTTCTTCTATTAGGGGGTATACTACCAGGTAGCGTCGATACGCACCATTTTCAATACAAAGGTAATTTCATGAGTGTAAAAGAAGAACTGCAAAAAATTCATAACCGTTTAGATCGTTGTAAGCATCGTTTAGACGCTGCACAAAAGCGTGACGATCAACCTGTCGTTAAACAGTTTTTGCATGAAATCCAAACGCTAGAAAAGAAAGTAGCAAAATTAAATGGTAAAAAGCAATTTGAAACAGGGAACAAAGGAACTGAAGTTCGTAACCTTGAATTCAAACGTGCAATTACTAAAGCTGAGCAAGCTGACATGGGCAAACTGAAGAAATCAGTACGTGGTCTAGTAGTTGTTCATCCAATGACTGCTTTAGGCAAAGAACTTGGTCTTAAAGAAATGACAGGTTTTGCTCCTCAAGCATTCTAATTAATACGTTTATTTTTTGATAAAAAAGCATCTAATGTCAGTGTACATTTGATGCTTTTTTTATGCATCAAAGAGTATTATTTCACGTAGTTTTATCGACGTTATTTAAAGTAATTATGCTGAAGATAAGCTATTATATCCGCAATTATTTATTACCATTGAGTTCACATGTCTCATTCTCATTTTTCAAAAAATCAATCGGCATCTAAGAATAATAACGAAGCTCCGATTAAAAAATCATTGCACCCGCGTAACAAGCATAATGCAAATTATGATTTTCCAGCACTGATTGCAACTTGTCCTGAACTGAAAGCATTTGTTGAAATGAATCAATATGGTAATGAGTCAATTAACTTTTCAGATCCAATGGCAGTAAAAGCGTTAAACAAAGCCTTATTAGCGCATTTTTACAATGTGCCATTTTGGGATATTCCAGAAGGTTACTTATGCCCACCAATCCCAGGTCGTGCAGATTACATTCATAACATTGCTGATTTACTTGCAATCACTAATGACGGTGAGATCCCAACAGGTAAAAACGTGCGTGGTTTAGATATCGGTGTGGGTGCTAACTGTGTATACCCAATCATTGGTCACCGCGAATACAAATGGAACTTTGTTGGTTCTGATATTGATCTTCAAGCGCTTAAAATGGCGTCGTTTATTGCAAACAATAACCCAAGTCTGAAGAAGGGTATTGAGTGTCGTCAGCAGAAAAATGAAGAGAATATCTTTAGAGGTATTATCAAGTCACAAGATGAATTTGCGTTCACCATGTGTAACCCTCCGTTCCATGCATCAGAAGCAGAAGCAACAGCAGGATCTGAACGTAAACAACAGAATCTAGCGACAAATAAATCGAAGAAAGGTCACGCTTACAATGAATTAAGAGGCGTGAAAAAACTGAATTTCGGTGGCCAAAAAGCAGAGCTTTGGTGTGAAGGTGGTGAATTAGCATTCATTACTAAAATGGCAAAAGAGAGTTGTGAATTTGCACTGCAAGTTCAATGGTTTACGACATTGATTTCTAAGAAAGAAAACGTAGAAGCTTTACATCAAGAGCTTGCACGATTAGGAGTTAAAACAATTAAGACAGTTGATATGGCTCAAGGTCAGAAAATCAGCCGTTTTGTGGCATGGACATTCCAAGCTAATGTAAATTTGTAAGCTTTTAGATACTGATTTTATTCTTTACCTATCAATAGGTTAGTTATAAAACGTTTCTAAATTTGACTAAACGTAAATTGCAGACACATTCAGTAACAATCTCTGCGATTTAACATTAATAATTTCAATCATTTAGCTGTCAGAATACACAGAATTCGACAGTTAAATGGTTATTTTATGAAATCAAAAACTCTTCTTGCTTCTTTAATTAGTGCGGCCTTTCTTGTCGGTTGCAGTGATGAAGCAGCGACAAAAACAGCACCTCCTGCCCCTCTTGTAGCAACCCATACCGTAGAGTCTATTCAATACCAACAAGGTAAAACTTATATTGGCCGTATTGAAGCGATGGAAGATGCGTCTATTGTTGCTCATGTTTCTGGTTATATTCAGTCTCGTTCATTTAAAGAAGGCCAAATGGTTGAGAAAGGCGATGTACTTTTTCAGATCGATCCTTCTACCTTTGAAGCGCAAGTAGCCAATGCCAAAGCGGGCATCACTCAAGCGAATGCAGCATTAAAAAAAGCACAACTTGATTTCCAGCGTGGTAAAAACCTACTTCCTAAAGGCAACATTAGCCAAGCTGAATTCGATGGCTTAACCGCACAATTATTAAGTGGTGAAGCACAAGTTGAGTCGGCTCAAGCACAATTAAAATTGGCAGAAGTTAACCTTTCTTACACCACCATTACCGCCCCATTTTCAGGACGTATTAGCGACAGTAAAGTCAGCATCGGTGATTTGGTTTCACCGGCTTCTGGTGTATTGACTACTTTGGTGAGTTTAAACCCAATTCACACCCGTTTTACCATTAGTGAGCGCGAACGTTTATTAATGGGGATCGATCAAGTGAAAGGCGATGGTGATGGCGCATCAAGCCAAGTTGAAGTCGTTCTGAATCTTGAGAATGGTAAAGAATATAATCATTTAGGTAAGATTGACTACATTGGTAACCGTATCGACCAAACCACAGGTACGTTAACACTTCGTGCATTGGTTCAAAACCCTGATTTCACCTTGCTTCCGGGTCAGCATATCAACGTAAATCTACGAGAAAAGAAACCAACTGACGTCATTGTTACGCCTCGTCGTGCGGTGCAAAGTGACTTAGAAGGCAGCTTTGTGATGGTACTGACTGAAGGAAATATTGTTGAACGACGCAATGTTACCTTGGGTAAGCAACTGCCAGAAGGGGTGATTATCAGCTCTGGTTTAGATGCGAATGAGCAAGTGCTAGTAAAAGGATTACAACGTGTAAGAAATGGCGTTCAGGTTCGTCTAGAGAACGCGGAGTCTTAATATGTTAAGTCGATTTTTTATACAGCGTCCTAAATTTGCTCTGGTTATTTCTATCATCCTCACTCTTGCCGGAGCCATTTCTTTAGCAATTCTTCCTGTGGCGGAATACCCAAAAATCAGTCCGCCTTCAGTGAGCGTTAATGCGTACTACACAGGGGCAAGTGCAGAGGTGGTAGAGCAAGCCATTGCCGACCCGATAGAAACCTCGGTCAACGGCGTTGAAAACATGATTTATATGTCTTCTAAAAGTGCCAATGACGGATCGTACTCTCTGAACGTAACCTTTGATGTCGGTACTGACCCAGATATGGCTCAGGTTAACGTTCAGAACCGCGTGGCGCAGATAGAATCTAAACTGCCACAAGAAGTTCGAATGGTTGGCGTGACAGTGAAGAAGCGTTCTCCAGACCTTTTGATGGTATTGAACTTCTACTCGCCTGATGGGAAATATGACGATCAATTCTTAATTAACTACGTAAATCTGAATATCAAAGATCAGTTGGCTCGTGTTACTGGCATCAGTGAAGTTGGTGTGCTTGGTGGTGGTGAATACGCCATGCGTGTTTGGCTTGATCCAGACAAAATGACCAACTTAGGATTAACCACATCCGATGTTCATGCCGCGTTAGCCGAACAAAACGTACAAGTTGCAGCGGGTAAAATAGGTGCAGCACCTTACGCGAGTGCGCAAGATGTGCAGTTTAACCTAGTAACTAAAGGACGTTTAGAGTCGGTTGAAGAGTTTGAAAATGTCGTTCTTCGAGCAAATAACGATGGATCTTCTGTTTATTTAAAAGACATTGCCCGTGTTGAGTTAGGCAAGAAATTCTACGACGGTAATGGTCAATTTAGAGGAAAAGACGCTTCTATCGTAACGCTTTCTTTGCAATCTGATGCGAACGCATTGGAGAGTGGAAAGGCGGTAATGGAGATGCTTGAAAAGCTAAGTGCGACTTTCCCTGAAGGCTTGGCGTATGAAACCAGTTATGACACCACGCTGTTTGTTGCGGAATCCATTAAAGGGGTAATTAAAACCCTGATTGAAGCTATTCTATTGGTTATTGCGGTGACGTATTTGTTCTTAGGCAGTGCGCGTGCCACCTTGATTCCTGTTGTCGCAATTCCAGTATCGTTAATTGGTACGTTTGCTGTGATGCTAATGACGGGGTTCACGATCAATACCGTGACGTTATTTGGTTTGATCTTAGCGATTGGTATCGTGGTGGATGATGCTATTTTGGTTATCGAAAACGTTGATACTATCATGAAGCGTGATCCGTCCTTAAGCCCTAGAAAAGCCACCTTAATGGCAATGAAAGAAGTAACTGGCCCAATCATTACTTCGACTCTGGTACTGCTTGCGGTGTTTATTCCAGTTGCTATGCTTCCAGGTATTACTGGCATTATGTATCGCCAGTTCGCATTAACCATCTGTATTGCTGTTGTTATCTCATCAATTAATGCATTAACGCTTTCTCCTGCATTGTGTTCTTTGGTATTAAAACAGGGCGGAGATAATACGGCTCGTTGGTTTAAAGCGTTCAACCGTGGTTTAGATAATGTAACTAATAAATACGGTGAAATTGCAGGCTTCTTTGTTCGAAAAACAATGATCCTGATGATGTTCTTTGCTGTGGCTCTTGGCTCGGTAACCTACCTTGCAAAAAATACCTCTACTGCCTTTGTTCCTCAAGAAGATAAAGGGATCTTATTGGTTAACGTGCAGTTACCAGATTCTGCGTCGCTATCTCGTACAGAGGAAGTATCTGCAAAATTACTAGAGATTGTAGAGCAAGAGCAAGGCGTTGATGGTGTTACCGTTGCAAATGGTTATGCATTCTTAACTGGTGCTGCGGCATCAAATGGTGCGTCGTTATTTGTGAAATTAAAGCCATGGGATGCCCGTAATGATATGAAGGGAGATAACTCTTCATTTGCCATTACTAATCGTATCAATGGCCGTGCAGCAATGGAACTACCAGAAGCGGTGATCTTTGCAATGGGTGCTCCTGCGGTTCCGGGTATGGGGGCAGCTTCTGGTTTTGAATTTGTCTTAGAAGATACGTTAGGTCGTAATCGTACCGATTTAGCTAACGTAATGAATGAGATGATCCAGACTGCTAATCAACAGCCTGAAATTCAATATACCTTTAGTACCTTCCGTGCCAATGTTCCGCACTACTATGTAGATATTGACCGTGAAAAAGCCAAACAACTTGGTGTCTCACTTGGTTCTATCTTTCAAACGCTGCAAGGTAATTTGGGGTCAATGTACGTCAATGACTTCACCATGTTTGGTAAGAACTTCCGCGTAACGATGCAAGCGGACAGTGAGTACCGCAGCAGTATGGATGATTTGGATAAATTCCATGTTCGTGCAAGCTCAGGTCAAATGGTACCGCTAAGTACACTGGTTACTTATGACACTGTATTTGAACCTGATGTGGCGTGGCGTTATAACATGTATCGTTCAGCCGTTATTCAAGGCCAACCTGCAGAAGGGTATTCAAGTGGTGATGCGATTGCTGCAATGGAGCGTGTGGCAGCAGAGGTGCTTCCTCATGGTTATCAATACGAATGGACAGGCATGGCTTACCAAGAAGTAAAAGCGGGTAACCAAGCGATTTATGCATTCGCTTTAGCACTGATCTTTATCTACTTGTTTATGGTGGCACAGTACGAGAGTTGGAGTATTCCTCTGGCGATCATACTTGTGGTTCCTGTGGCGACATTAGGCTCCTTTGTGGCCTTAAATTTCGCCGGAATGCCATTGAATCTATACGCTCAAATTGGTTTGGTTCTCTTAATCGCGCTAGCCGCAAAAAATGCCATCTTGATTGTAGAGTTTGCAAAAAACGAGCGTGAAGAGAAAGAGACAGATTTAGATAACGCATCGGTGAATGGTGGTCGTTTACGATTCCGCGCGGTAAACATGACATCGTGGTCATTCATCTTAGGTATTCTGCCATTGGTGTTTGCATCAGGTGCCGGTTACATCAGCCAAAACTCTCTGGGTGTGTCACTGATTGGCGGCTTACTGTGCGTGTTATTGGTGGGTACATTACTTATCCCTGGTTTTTATGCGATGGTGCAACGTCGTCGTGAGAAACTGCATGGTGGCAGTACTAAGCTTGTTCACATTGATGATGAGTAATTTTTCAGTAAATCATTGAGTTACTAAACCAAAAGGGGCCTTCGTGGCTCCTTTTTTGTTTGCCCAGCAAAGCTGGCAAACCCGTCTGCTTGCAAGATAGCAGAGTCACCCCGACTAAGGGGAAGACAATCTGAATGGCAAGGGCGTCACTGGCTAACGGTGAGGTCTGAAGGAAGCCATAGGAAGTTAGATGTACACAACTAACCGTAACCTGTTTCGGCAGCAATTGGTGGGTAAGTGTCCGAAATAGCGCGAAGCCCAATACTTAGTCAGACCAATGCTGTGTTTGAGGGTGGGATATCTAACAGGGAGTCAGTGCAATAACTGGGGAAGCCTGACATCAGCTCCAGCTATCAGCTGGAAGCATTATATCAAGAGGTGACTCAAGAGTAATGTTGGTGTGAGGTGGCAGATGAACCCGTAGTAGTGAGTAAGGCTAGGCCGATGAAAGCCAGTAATGGTGTGGAGGACAAAACCAAGCCGACTATCAGCAGCATGTCTGATAGAGTCTATTGCTACCAAAAGTGCAATTGATTGCGAAGGGGGGAAGCTTACTTAAAGACTATTATTCATATTAACGACGCTATATGGGTACACAAGCTATTTGACGAAATAGGACATTTGGATTTGGTTATTTAGGAATAAGTGGACTGATACCAAGAGCCGTACAGAGGAGTAATCACAGACCTTGAGGTAGATTGCCAACTGGCTAGAACGCCTTAAATCTGTGATGAAACATACTCACCATACAGACAAGAAAATACAAAATAATAGCGCACTTAACTGATAGAGAAACGATGAGAAAATTCTATAGCTTATATGGTCGTCTACTTGACTTGAGAGGGTTATATAATGCATTTAAACAAGTGAAAAGAGCAAAAGGTGCGGCCGGAATAGACAGGCAGAGCCTGAGTGACTTTGAACAAAATTTAGTAGAAAACTTAACGGCTCTTCATAAGGAATTAAGCCTTAAAACGTATCAACCTCAACCTGTTAAACGGGTAGAAATACCCAAAGATGGCGGTGGAATTCGTTTATTAGGTGTTCCGACGGTTCGAGATCGCATTATACAACAAGCCATCGTTGATGTGCTTGACCCTATCTTTGACCCAAACTTTCATCCGTCAAGCTACGGATACAGAAAAGGGCGAAGTTGCCACCATGCAATCAATAAAGCATCAATGTTTATCCGACAATATCAACGACAATATGTCGTTGATATGGACTTATCGAAATGCTTCGACATGCTCGATCATAACTTGATAATTGAGAGCATAAAGAGACGAGTAACAGATGGAAGTCTCCTAAAACTCATCAGGCAGTTTCTCGAAAGTGGGGTAATGATAAATGGGACATACGAGCCGACGACGATAGGCAGTCCGCAAGGTGGCGTAATTAGTCCCCTTATTGCTAATATCTATCTCGATAGATTCGATCAGCAAATGATGGCGAGAAATCATCGCATAGTGCGCTATGCGGATGATATTTTAATCCTATGCTGCACGAAAAAGGCAGCGGAAAATGCTTATGCCACGGCGGAAAAGATCCTAGAGGGTGAACTCAAGTTGGAGCTCAACAAAGAGAAAAGCCACATAGCACACAGTGATGAGGGTATTAAGTTCTTAGGAGTAGAAATAAAGAGTAGATATACTCAAATTCAACCTAAGAAATTAACCGCCTTCAAAAATAAAGTTCGAGATTTAACCCGAAGAAATGGCGGTAAGCCACTATTGCAGGTAATCAAAGAGCTAAACCCCCTGTTGCGTGGTTTTAGCCAATACTTTCGGATAGCCAATGCCAGTAAGCAGTTTAAAGCATTAGCAGGTTGGATAAGAAGGCGACTTCGTAGTATCCAGTTAAGGCTATGGAAGAAGCCAGAAAGGCTTCATCGATGGTTAAAGCAGCATAACTACAAACCGCCTTTTAAGCACATCAACATGCGAGTATGGAACTCGTCAAAGAGTCCACTAGCGAGCTATGCTATGCCAAATCAGTGGTTTACCGAGTTAGGACTATTTAATCTTGAAACGGTAAGTGTCGGAAAGGTGTTCACATACGAATATAAGTAAGCAGGAGCCGTATACGAGGTCCGTACGTACGGTTCTGTGAGAGGGATGAGGCGGCAACGCCTCACCCTACTCGATATTTACAAAAAGAGTGATATTAACCTCTCATTTTGAACTAGAGTGGTTCGGTTCCCTAATGCTAAGGTATATACTCTTTTGTCATTATCTCGCCTCAGCGCATTCTATTGTCCAATTTATTCTGAGTACTTATTAATGCAAAAACATAACGTAAAATTTATCGCTGCCGATATGGATGGCACACTGCTTAACGAATATAGCCAATTAGACCCTGCTTTTTTCGATCTTTATCAGCAACTGGAAGATAAAAATATCATATTTGCGGCGGCCTCTGGGCGTCAATATTACAGTTTATTAGAAACCTTTGAACCAGTGAAAGATCGCATGATGTTCATTGCAGAAAACGGCACCTTAGTGATGCATAAAGGCCAAGAGCTTTATAGTTGCACGATAGATACACCATCAATCAAAAACATTATTCAAAGCGCACGTTCAATAGATGGAGCACACATTGTATTGTGCGGAAAA
Organism: Aliivibrio thorii; assembly: GCF_057368585.1. Taxonomy (NCBI): domain Bacteria; kingdom Pseudomonadati; phylum Pseudomonadota; class Gammaproteobacteria; order Vibrionales; family Vibrionaceae; genus Aliivibrio; species Aliivibrio thorii. Next base: position 583,937 of record NZ_CM170655.1, read on the forward strand.
CAATCCGCTTACATTGAAACTCAAGATCCACAAGCATTAGCTGAGTTCTCTAAATATTATCAACGTTGCCAATACGTAGAAGATTTATTAGCAGTGGATGATGAGTTCATTAAAGTGGCCATTTGTCATTTTGATGGCTCAGCAGAGCATATTAATCCCGTAATAAATGCAGAGTTTGGTTATACACATCAAGTGGTGGTCAGCGCTAAGATCTGGCTCGATGTAATGAATGTGGTTGCCTCTAAAGGGGCGGCGATCAAACATCTTCAAAACACGCTTGGCTTTAGCTTCGAAGAGACAATGAGCTTTGGTGATTATCTAAATGATTTAGAAATGCTGCAAGAGAGCTGCTACTCTTACGCGATGGAAAATGCACATCAGAAGGTCAAAGATACGGCACGCTTTATCGCGCCAAGTAATAAAGAAGCAGGTGTCTTTAGCGTGATCCGCTCTTATCTTGAAGTATAGATTCACACTTCCAAATAAATAATAAAATATTGTAATAGAGGAGTTTGACTTACGTTTCTGGATATAAATATATCTAATTTTGATTTGCGCAGTGTTGATTATTAATTAGGTCTAACTGTTTAAATTTGGCGTATTTCTACAATATTACCAGTGTGATTATTCGTATTATCATCGGAAATCACACAGAGGTAACGAAAAATGACAACAATATTTAAAGCCGCATTTATTTTTATTGCACCAGAAACGAATGCAAACTCTAACTCTTCATGGGTGATAACCCCTGAAGTTCATGTTAAAACTCTAGCGGTATCCAGTTACCAAGAAGCATGTGATTCTATTGATGGGCTTGAAAAAGAAGGCATTAAAGCAATTGAATTGTGTGGTGGCTTTGGCCATCAAGGAGTCGCTGAAATATCTAAAGTAGTTGCCGGACGTATTCCAATTGGTGTTGTTCGTTTTGATCACCATCCTTGTTTAGATAATGTTAGTGGTGATACGTTATTTATAGCTAAATAATAATTGTTAATATTATCATTTATTGTAATGATAATATGGGTTACCATCATTACTATGTCGTATGGATATAATTTGGCTGCTACTATTTTGCATATAAATCGTATTAAACCTAATCAACAACTTTCACCTTTTATTGCGCATTATTGGCTATGGAAAAGTACACATCATCCTTATGTTCCCGATATTCTTCCAGGGACGGGGGCTGAGTTATTAATTAACATTGGTGGTCCGTTGGTTATTTTACAACCATTTCATCATTTATTATTAACTGGGCAAAGCGTACTTATTTGTCCACGAAGAACGACGTTTAAATTTAAAAAGATAGGAGAAAGCCAACTTATTTCTATTAGATTTCGTTCTAGTGGTTGCTATTCTATTTTTGGTATTCCTATGGATGAACTATCTGATAAAATAATCGATATGTATCAGTTTTTACCAGAAGAATTAATAGAACGCATTATTATTAAGTCTAATTACGCTGAAAAAATACGTTTACTTGAATCATGGCTAATGGGAAGAGTTAACCCTAGGGTTTTAACTTCGTCTGCGATTATATGGGCTATTGATAGAGCTTACTATCAACAAAACTATCGAGGGATCAATGAATTACAGCTAGAGGTAAATATGAGTAAACGAACTTTTCAACGCAAATTTAAATTATATACAGGAGTTGATGCCAAGTATTTTGAACGTACAGCACGATTTCAATCAACGTTACGTATGCAGTTGAATAATGCAGATAATAATTATGTGGATATTGCTTTAGATAATGGTTATTACGATCAGCCTCATTTTATTAAGGAGTTCCGATACTTTACAGGAACATCACCTAAAAAATATCTCACAAAAGAAAATTTCATGTTGAATCACTACAATAAATAATAGCTCTAGCAGTCGTTATTACTTATTTCATTGGGAATACTCCTCTCTATATTTAATTGAAAATATACATTTACTTGGATTTTTATTAAGAATATGAATTTTATTAAAACACTCGTTATTTTAAGCTCACTATTTATGGCTACATTTTCTCAAGCTAACGAGATGCGAAAATTTTATGCTGGTATTGGTGTTGGGTCTACGACACTAAATGATTACGATGATTTGTTTAATACATTATCAGTTGATGAAGACGGAAATACATTTAAATTTATTGCTGGCTATCAGTTTAATCGAATTGTAGCTGTTGAAGCGCAATATACTAAATATGGTGATATAAATGTTACTACACCTTTATTTGGAGGGGGAAATACATACAGTTGGTCTCCTGAATCACTCTCTATTGCGGCAAATGTGGGTTATACATTTAGTAATGGTTTACGACCTTTTGGCATTGCGGGGCTATCGAATATTGATATGAATGAATCTAAAAAAACATTGAATGATGAAAAGTACATTGGGTTTCATTATGGCTTTGGGGTTGAATATACCCCTCGGAGATTGAAATCTCTAAGCCTAAGGGTTGGTTATGAGGCTGATTTATTCTTTGCAGATGAAGAGGTGACTTACCTTTATTCTAATATCACGACATCTGAAGATCACTTTTTTAATTTAAGTTCACTCTATATAAGTGCTGCATATCGATTCTAATTAGTCATAAAGCCCTAACAATGCGTTAGGGCTTTTTTATTTTTCTAGTGCATTAAAACAATTAAGCTAGAGTTAACTCACCATCATTTTGTTGATGAGAAATAGAATCATCATAAAATTTTTCTTTGACGATCTTCGTTCCAGCAGTGCCATTAAGAGCATCTAAAGCCAAATGCAAATCGGTAATGATACCAATTGAAATATCGACATTTTCAACATAGTTGATCATCGCATCAATTTTTGGCTGCATAGAGCCTTTATCAAACGCATAACCTTTTAATTCTTCGGTTGTCGCAATGTCTAATTTGATTTGGTTTGGCTTACCGTAATGGAAGAATACCCCATCACCATCGGTCAAAATTAAGAAAAAGTCGGCGGAAATTTGTTGAGAAAGTAACGATGCCGTTGAGTCTTTATCAATAACACAATCAATATTTGAAGTGATGCCATTCTCATCAGTACAAATAGGAATGCCGCCACCGCCACAACAAATAACGATGTTATCGTGCTGCAAAGCTAATGAAATCAATTCACTTTCACGAATATTTTTAGGAGCAGGAGAGGCAACAACACGTCTAAAGTAGTCACCATCTTGGCGAATAGACCAATCAAACTCTTCAGCAAGTGCTTTAGCTTCTGCTTCTGAATAGACTTGACCTATAAATTTCATCGGGTCGTTAAACGCAGGGTCGGCTTTATCAACATCAACATGAGTAAGAATTGTTGATACGTTACAATCAACACGGTTACGTAATTCTTGCGCAAGCATGGTTGCAATCATCCCTTGGGACTCGGCAACTAAACAGCTAAGAGGGTAAGATGGGACAGCATCAAAGGCATCATTTTGTTGGCTTAATAAACCAACTTGTGGGCCATTTCCATGAACAATAGCAATACGGTAATCTTCACTTAATTTCGCAATAGATTCTGCCGCTACCTTTACGTTTTCAAGTTGATTTTCATAAGAAAGAACCTGACCACGACGCAATAGTGCATTGCCGCCTAGGGCAATAACAATTGTTGGTTTCATTGTTGTACTACTCATTTTAAATTTTCTCAATGCCACATCAGTGCTGTTATCACTAAATAGAGATTCATTTTTTCTCTGTATTTAGCCAGCGTCTATTTATCACAAATCTACCGTGTTCAGCATCACCTTATTTAGAAAGTAAGGGCTGCGAAGACATAGACTGGACATTGAGCGGGGATTCTATACTGGAAATATCAGCAACGCACCGTATTTATTTTATAAATAGAGAATATATGTAAGTAGGTGTTTCTTTGTATATAACTTATCATCCGATGTTAAATTAGTGTAATAAACTAAATTAAGAGCCTCTGGAGAGATATATTCTATTGTGTTTTTTGAAAGTAGAGTTCTTGTGCGAAGGAGTTTGAGGATATAAGGAGTGATGTCGAAAATAAGTGATTGGTTTAGGAAATGAACAAAACGCATTTCAAGTTGGATCAATGAATCTTCGGAAAAAATTTAGCCATTAAATATCTACTAGGTTACCCCTTAATAGTGATAAAATCGCCGTATCAGAATAACCGAGAAACGCTATGTTTATCCATCATGTTAACGATATCGACTGGCTGGTGATTACCGCTTTTGAAGAACTTAAAACGATGTTTATCGAAGAAGGCGGTGCGATCCCCTCTTGCTTCTCTATCAGTAGTGAATTGAGCCTGATTGATCAAGCTAAGCGCACTTATGGGTATTTGCCTACATTCAGCGGCGTAATCACCGATACAGGCACATTTCAAAGTCAGGATAACGAAGAAGATTTGCTCCCACAACTTGCTTGCCTAGTTGAGGGGCGTGGTCGAGTGTTTATCTATCACGGCGGCTTTGTGGCTTTTGTGGATGACGAGCAAACCTTTATTACCCGAATGGACTGAAAATTATTCAGTAAGTTGAAATCGGCGAAAATGAGTTAGCACAGCTCTCTGCTAGTTAAAAAATAACAACCCGCCAATCAGCGGGTTGTTTACTATCTAGCTCTCTACCACCACATCCAATCTATTACGCAGCTCCTGACTTATTGGTTATCATTCTTTAGAAAGAACCAAGTAGGCAAAATTTTTATTTCAGCGCTATTTAAGCAATGAGGTGGTTTGTGGGAGATGAAGCAAGTAAGAAGGTGCTGATCACGCAGTTAAATTCTGGCGTGATGTAATGGGCACTTACACCACTGAGAATAATATTAAACAAGGCTATCAAGAAGACATATTAGATGATCCACAATGGAGGATGCTGACAAGGCAGAGGTTTTAGTAACGAGTAAGGTGCAATTACGGTCTAGCAAGCTTAAGCAAGTGCCATAAGTTGAATATTAACTTATGGTGTTAGTCTTGTGTTTTTTGCTCAAAGTTGATGCTTAATGGTTTACGAATTTTGCTTTATCTTGATAGTGATTATATATTTTTCTTAATATTTAACTGTATGTAGAATTTAGATTTATTGGAAAAGTAATCGATATTTCTTATTTACTCTGAATAATTTCTAATAATAAGCCAAAAGTATTATAGAGCTTAATGAAAGGTTAATTCCCTTCCTTGATTTGGTAGTATTTTGTCGAGTGTTACATTTTGTTACAAACTAAGGTTTTTTTAGCTTATTAACTCTAGTAGGTCATTAGCTCTTGATATATTATATATTCAAATAACGTAAGTTGTTGTTATTTAACAAGTATAATCACTAATAATAAGAATTAATAAATGAATTCAAAAAACAACGCAGAGCTTGATGTAACATCTATTCGTGTACAAAAACTGATAGAAAAAATTGAAAATGGAGCTATAAAAGTTCCCGAATTTCAACGAGGCTATGTATGGAAATCTCAGCAAGTAATTGAATTACTTGAAAGTATTGTGAAAAACTATCCGATTGGAAGTATTCTTTTGTGGGAAGCTGAGAAAGGAGATAAACTTCAGTCTTCACGGCATATAGCAGGTATTGATTTACCTGATGTCCCTGATAAATACCCTGTTCAATACTGTCTTGATGGGCAACAACGTATTTCTACATTATTTGGTGTATTTTGGCAGCATGCTAATTCTGTAGGCTGCTCCCAATATAATCCAGATCAAGGTGTCTTTGAGGTTTACTATGATCTTGAAGATGATTGCTTCGTACATGCTAATGAAATTAATATTATTGATGAAAAGCGTTATTTTTATCTTCGCAACTTATTATCAAATGAGAAACAAATTGATGTGTTTATGACTCATAGTTATGAAAAGGAGCGAATGAAAAAAGTTAGTCAATTATCTAGTAATTTCTTGAATTACGATATGCCAATTATTCAAATTAGTAATCGTGCGATTGATGAGGTTGGCGTTATTTTTGAGAGAATTAATAATACAGGTGTCAAACTTAACACAATGGATCTAATGACTGCATGGACATGGGATGAAGAGTTTCATCTGAGAGATGAAATCGATGAGTTATTGGAAGAGTTGGAAATGCATTGTTCATTTAAGTTAGATAGCACGTTAATACTTCAAATTACATCATCAATTATTAATGACTCAACATCTTCTCGTAGTATTTTATCTATTAACCCTAATGTATTTAAAGCTAATTGGGAATCGATCTGTTCTGCTATAAGAAAGGCAATTGATCATTTATCAACAGACTTACTTTGTAAGTCAGGGAAGTTTTTACCTAATAAGCAACTTTTATGTAGTGTGAGTTACTTCTTCTATAAATGCCCTAAACCTAGTTCAAAACAGATTGAGGCGCTGAACGCTTGGTTTTGGATTACGTCATTCAACCGTCGGTATGATGGCGGTAATACGACCCAAAAAATGGATCATGACTTAACGGTAATGATTCGGTTGATAGCTGGGGATAAAGCTACAAATATTGAGAATTTAAAAATAACAGAAGAGATTCTAATGAAATCAGTATTTTCAATTAGAAGCTCATTAACTAGAACAGTTCTTTTATTCCAAGCTCAATATTCTCCTATGGATTTAGTTTCTGGCGTGAAAGTAAATATAGGGAAAGTGCTATCTAATTATAATCGTAGTGAGTTTCATCATATATTTCCGGATTCTTATCTGAAGAATGAGCTTAAAATGACTGATAAAGATGAAAGGTATAGCTTATTGAACTTCTGTTTTTTATCATCAGCATCCAATAAGAAAATTAGTGCTAAAGCTCCATCAGAATATTTTAAGAACTTAGTTCCTCAGAATAAAATTACGGAAATACTTGACTCAAATGTAATGCCAAATAAATTATCACTTTATTCCTCTAATCATATTCATCAGTTTAAGAAACAAAGAGCAAAGTTGATTATTTCTGAGGTTAGTACATTAATTAAGAATAAATAATTGTTCAATTAGCACTTATAAAAACAACCCGCCAATCAGCGGGTTGTTTACTATCTGCTTCTATACATTACATCCAATGCATTATGCAGTGACCGACTCATTTTTCTCCATTTTTCGTACCAATACAGCTCTTACATTGTCGTATACCCAGTTAAAGGTGAATGCGTAAATGGTGATAAAGATAGTCACGCCGATATCCATCACAAACGCTTCCCAGATGCCTACGTTTAATAAGTAAGCCATCACAGGTACAGTTACGAACAGTAACCCTAATTCAAACAAAACAACGTGGAAGATGCGTAATGAAAGGGTGCGCTGTGTTTTCTCGCCAGTGAAGAATTGATCGAAAATCCAATTATAAATAAAGTTCCAGATCATCGCGATAGTGGCAACGACTATCATGGTTCCTGATAGGGAGGTAACGTCGTGATTAGTAAAAATAGCTAACCCAAGAATAGACAGTGATACCGCCAATACCTCAAATAATACAGCGTGGAAAATACGTTCAGTGGTTTTCATAGCGATGACTCTTAATGATTATTGATACATTTAAAGATAATGAATCAGCGATTATAGAGAGCGAATAAAAGAGATAAAGTTAACAGCCATCACGAATCGTGATAGTTTGGGTGTTTAATCCAATTATTAAGCCAATGCCATGTACAGTTTTGAGCAATTGAAAATCTTTGTCACCGTGTGTGAGTGTGGTTCATTCTCTGCCGCAGCTCGTCAGTTAAAGCGCGCTCAATCCGGTGTGAGTCAGGCTATTGCCAATTTAGAGATCTCAATTAACCAAGAGTTGTTTAATCGTGAGAAAAACACGCCTGTGCTAACAGAGAAAGGCAGAGCGTTATTGCCGATTGCTCAATCTATTTTGCATCAACAAAAATACTTTGACCAAAAAGTTGAATCGTTAGAAAGAGAGCACGAATATGAGTTAGTCATCGCCATTGATGAGAGCTTAATGAATGACGATGTATTACAAATATTGGCGGCATTGGCAGATAAGTTTCCTGTGACGGATTTTGAGATCATCACAACCTCAACTTTTGATGTTGAAGAGTTAGTAAAAAAAGGCAAAGCCCAAGTAGGGATTGTCTATGCAGATGGCGAGCTAAAAGTAGACATGGATTTCTTTACTCTAGGTCATGTGCGTTTTTTGACGGTTGTGTCTCCAGAGCATGAGTTAGCCAGTTTGCCTGTCGTGAATGATGCCGCATTGAAAGGGCACAGACAGTTAGTGCATCGCAGCTCAAAGCGTAAAGAGTTATGGTTCAGCTATGGGATAAGCTCAAAGTTGTGGTACGCCAATACGCATCAAACCTTGATGGATCTTGCTTGTAAAGGAGTGGGTTGGACGATAGTACCAGAGCATAGTATTGCAAGCTTACTAGAGCAGAATAAACTTGTGGCGCTGCCGATTGCACATGAATTTGATGGCTGGCTTACCCCTATGGGGTGTTTGGTATCGCGTAGTCATGTATTTGGCCCTGTATTAGAAGAGTTATTGTCCTCTTTACAAACGATTAGTCAAAAAAAACCGCCAGCTCATTATTAATGAACTAACGGTTTATTTACACTGTAAAACGGAACTAAGCGACCTGTTCAGTTTTTACTTGTGTGGTGGCTGTATTTTCACAAAATTCGTGGTGCAGCGCTCGTATAGCGTTTTGATAGTCTTGATCGCTTACTACAAATTGCACGTTTACGTTACGCATAGACGCGTGCAGAGCAACAGGAGTGACATCATTATTCATCAATGATAAAACCCCTTTTGCTAGTGCTTTGTTAGTATCAATCTGCGAGCCAATCACCGAAATTAATGCCACCATACGACCTTTAATAGAGGCGTTTGGATAGCGTTTTTCTGCTTTGTATAACAGTTTATTGAGATTTTCAGTGCTACCGCCAAGGTAATAAGTAATTGAATTAGCATTCATTTCTTTTCCAATTAAACTCACTTGTGCGTCTGAGATAATCTCCATTAACTCATAGCCGACGTTATCTACCTGGCCTACTATTGCTTGATCAAACAGATGTAGGGCAAACACTTTTTCTTTACCTGCAATGATTTCGACTTTGTTGGTTTCTGGCTGGTAATCTGATGAGATTAATGTGCCTTTGTGTTCTGGCTCAAAAGTGTTTTTAATCTGGATTTCAATGTCACTTTCACGAAGCCCTGCCGCAGCATTAGGGTGAATCGCTTCCATGCCTAAGCTTGCTAATTGGTCAGCAACATCGTAATTGGTACGTCCAATCGGGAATACCTTATCGGTGCTTACAACACGCGGATCAGCCGAGCTTAAGTGATATTCTTTATGGATAATCGCCAAATCAGCATGAGTAAGTGATGCGATGCGGCTAAAGGTCATTTCACTGTAACCACGATCGTACGTGCCCATTAAGCCTTCTTTGCAATAGGCATAGCCAGTAACAATTGGTAGCTCTGTGGTGACATCTATATCTTTAAATACATCAGTGATGGTTTCATCTAATGTTCTCGGAGTTTGGTTATCCCAACCAGAGAGATCGACGAACTTCGCGTTAATTCCAACGGTTTTTAGCTTTAATGCCGTGTTAAAGGCACTGTGAGCTTCACCAATAGAAGATAGAAATTCACGCACTTGAGGTAAATAACGACGCAATGAGAACTGGCCGTATTGACAGGTTTCAAGAATATTAGAAATACAGGTTTTGGCTTCATCAATTCGTGAGCAAATGAACTTATCTGCTCTTAAACGATTTAAAGGATCAATAAAGAGGTGTTCATTGGTTAATAGCATACGATTTTTCACATACTCTAATGCTTCATCCCAGCTATCGTCGCGCTTAGCGATAAGTTTATAAACACCAGGTTTGCCTGTCTTTTTGCACTCAAGTAATGAATCGGTAATGCCACCATAGGCAGAGACCACAAAAACGCGATTATATGGATTCTGAGGGCGAAGAAAGATGTTGTCTAAAACGGCGTCAAACGCAGTCATAGAAGTACCGCCGATTTTTTCTACGGTATAAGTCATGGGTAAATCCTTTTTGACTTTGAGAGGGAGAATCCACTTGAGTCACCTTGAACCCAAGTGGATTTACTACTAACTTAAATAAGCACTAGGGGGAATGAGTGTTTAATCTAAGATAGGGTAGACACCGTTTTTATCATGAACTTCGGCACCTGTGATTGGTGGATTGAACACGCACGCCATCACCATTTCTTTATCTTTATAAGCACGCAAGTAGTGTTCGTCATGCTTATCAAGAATGTACAAGGTGCCCGGTTTGATTGGGTAGGTTTTACCGCCAATGACTTCAATTTCACCTTCGCCACTCATGCAATAGACTGACTCTAGGTGGTTTTTGTAGTGAATATGCGTTTCTGTATCTTGGTAAATTGTGGTGATGTGGAAAGAGAAGCCCATGTTGTCGTCTTTCAACAACATTCTTACGCTTTCCCATGTTTCTGATGCTACGCGTCGTTCGCTATCACGACATTCGTCTAGTGTTCTAACAATCATTGTATCGTCCCTGATTAAGATGCTTTTTTGAAGTGTTTTTCTGCAATATTATCAATTGCGTTTTCAAAGATAGTTAGGCCTTCTTCTAGCTCTGATTCTGTGATCGTTAATGGACAGAAGAATTTCACTACTTCATCAGATGGACCAGCAGTTTCAATGATCATGCCGTTTTTAAAACAATCTTTAGTGATATCACTTGAGATAATGCCATCTTTACACTCAATACCAATCATCATGCCGCGACCTTTTTGCTGAACAAACAATTTAGGGTAGCGTTTTACAGCACGAAGAATGACATCACTGACTTTTTGAGAGCACTGTTTGATGTGTGTTTCAAAATCTGAGTTTGCCCAGTAAATCTCTAGTGCTTTTGCTGCAGTAATGAACGCGTGATTATTACCACGGAAAGTACCGTTGTGCTCACCCGGTTTCCATTCATCTAATTCTGGTTTTAGTAAGACAACCGCCATTGGTAAGCCGTAGCCACCAATGGATTTAGATAATGTAACCATATCTGGTTTAATACCTGATGGTTCAAAACTGAAGAAGGTGCCAGTACGACCACAGCCTGCTTGGATATCATCAACAATCATTAGAATGTCGTTGGCTTTACAAATTTTGCTTAAACGCTGTAGCCATTCATTGGACGCAACATTTAAACCACCTTCGCCTTGTACGGTTTCTAAAAGTACCGCAGCTGGTTTATCTAAACCGCTTGAATTATCAGATAGCATGGTTTCAAACAGATTAAGACCATCGATGTCGGCATAGCCTTCAAAAGGAATGCGAGTGATGTTGTTTAAACTAAAACCTGCACCTTGGCGGTGGTGTTGATTACCTGTTGCTGCAAGTGCACCAGCAGTACAACCGTGGAAGCCATTAGTGAAGGCGACAATGTTAGTTCGGTTAGTGACTTTACGTGCCAGTTTTAAAGCGGCCTCAACGGCATTGGTTCCGGTAGGACCGGTAAATTGAACTTTATAATCTAGATCTCTAGGTTCTAGGATGTAATTATTCAATGCATTCAAGAAAGTGGCTTTTGCACTTGAGTGCATATCTAAGCCATGCGTAATGCCATCATTTTCGATGTATTCAAGTAAAGCTTGCTTTAAGACTGGGTTGTTGTGACCGTAGTTGAGTGATCCGGCTCCAGCAAGGAAGTCTAGGTAACGTTCGCCGCTTTCGGTTTCTAGCCAACATCCTTTTGCTTTTTGGAAGACAACTGGAAAACTGTTTGAGTATGAACGTACTTGTGATTCTTGCTTCTTGAAAATATTCATGATGAGTCCGTTTATGATTCCTATTTTATTTTAGAGCGATACGATACAAATATTCAGTATCGTGTTTGCCTTTGAAATGGGCTTCTTTGTCTAGAAACGTGGTTACCTTACCTTGGTCACCGTGTTCGGCATCGAGCTTTTTAAATAGCGACCATGAAGCGGTATTGGCTTTGGTGATGGTTGTTTCTACGAATTCGGTATGTTTGATGTTTTTGCGCTGTAAAAGCTCATTTAGCATTGAGTAAGCTAAACCTTTACCTCGGTAGCGAGGAGAGACAGCGACTTGCCAGATGAATAATGTTTTTGGGTCATCAGGCTTATGGTAACCAGAGATAAAACCAGCAAGGTTGCCGTCTTTCTCTGCTAAAACGCAGGTCTTACTGAAATGGGTAGATTGGAGAAAATTGCAGTATGAAGAGTTGATATCAAGAGGAGGACACTCGGTGATCAATGCGTAAACATCGTCACCGTCTGTCCTTGACGGTTCTCTAAATGTCCATTTTTTGCTGGGTTCAATATCCATGCTTGAACACAAGATTCTGGGCGCTGCAATAGTCATATGTAAATACATATCCTTTGTACTCTAATTAAATTCCTTTTTATTATGGGCATTTTTAGCAGTTGAAAAGCAAATTAATGACACAAAAAAGACGATTAAGTCCAATTAAATGCGATCTAAATCACATTTAAGTTCGATTGCTAAAATAATAAATAGAGAAAAATAGATTAGTTCTCTTAGTATCTGTGAGGGCTTTGATTTGGATATGAAGGTGGCGTAGATACAAAAATAGCCCATGATGATTTGGGCTATTTATTAGTTTAAAAGAGTAAGATTTATACGGCAGCGACCATTTTTTGCAGTAGCCGAATCATCTCTTTTTGCTCATTTAATTCAAGAGAGCTAAGTATTTCTTTATTTACTTTAATAGGGATCGGCAAAAGGGTTTCTTTTAATGCTCGACCTTCATCAGTTAAGTAAATTCGAAATGAACGACGACTGTTGGGATCGGCTTGTCGCTCAACAAGGCCAAGCTTTTCTAATTTATCTAATGTTCGTGTTGTTGTGGAGTTTTCCACTTTTGATTTTTCAGCAATATCGCGTTGAGTGACTCCTTCTTCTTCCCATAAACACATCATGGTTGGCCAAAGAGCAACTGTTAAACCGTGCTGTTTTAACTCTGCTTCGAAATGTTTTGAGGCTTGGTTGGCAATAACGTTAATCATCCATCCAAAGCTGCTTTGACGATCAAATTCTTCCATTGTGTTCAAACTCCTGCGCTTACAACTATTGCAATGGTAACTAATCCGGTTGCAATTAGCACCAATAATGCACGTTTATTTGATACAAACATCAAGTTTGATGATATTTGATTTTCTGTGAGTTTCTTTTGTATACCAGTAACCATTGCCCAAACAAGCGGCTTTGAGCGTAATTTATAAAAAAGAATGGCAACTAAATGCAGTATGACTAATACCGGTAACAAACGTGCACATATTCCATGCAGGGTAACGAAAATATCAAAGACATCATCATTTAAAACGATATCAGAGTAAGGGATGTGATCGAATAACCCTGCTAACGCGATACCGGTAATACATTGAATAAATAAAGTGAAAATTAACCCGATAACCATCCAAGATCCTGCTGGATTATGGCCTACTTTTGATGGCTCTTTTCCTAATAAATAACGAATGGTACGTTTTGGGGAAGCAATAAATTTTTTAAAACGGCTCGTATCACTGCCAACAAAGCCCCATACAATGCGCCACATAATAAGAGTAAACAGGACTAAACCTAAATAGACATGCGGTCCTTCTCCATTAAAGCCACTTGCGGCTAATCCGATAAAAAGCAGAGCTTGGAGCCAATGATATACGCGTGTTGGTAAATCCCAAATCTTCATTTTCTTGTTCCTAATTAATGGTTGTTTTAACTAACTATAAATAATTTACACCACAACAGTTGCATGTGCAACTGTTGTGGTGTAAATTAAATGCAACTCGAAGCGAGACAGACATTTATTAGAGAGAAAGTAATGAAAAAATTAATAATTAGTTTATGTGTTTTATTTCCAAATATTGCATTTTCACAAGCGAGTGTTGACCTAATTAACGTAAGACAACAGGCTTTTGTACATATCGAAAATCAATCAGAGCAAGTAGAGGGCATGCTTGATGAAGATGCTCCTAATTGGAATGAAATTGAGTCGGTCAGTCATGAACTTTATAAACATAGCCAATTACTAAGCACGGCATTTCCTGAAGGTAGCCAAGACGGCAGTAAAGCAAAAGAAGCGGTATGGGGTAAACCTGAAAAATTTAATCAATTAATGCAAGAGATGGATAGTGGCTTTGTTCAACTTTATCAAGCAAGCCTGAAACAAGATAAAGAAGCGGCAAAAACGGGTTTAGAGCAAGCACAAGATACGTGTAATGCGTGTCACCGTTCTTACCGTTCACGTTTTTAAGTAACTCCTGATTAGAACAATACAAAAATAATTAAATTAGAGAGGATAAAGTCATGAAAAAATTAATTAAATCAACATTATTGATCGCATCACTATTTGGATTTTCAACGCTAACACAAGCAGCTGATTATGGTGTTTCATTAAACTGGAATACTACGAATGTTGAAAAAGTACTGGAGTTAATGAGTGCTCAACGTTCCGCATTTGGAGAATTAATTAAGCAAAAAGAAATTAAAGATATGTTTATTTCTGAAAGTGATATTGACGGAAAACCAATGGGTATCCTTCGATTTGTTATCCAAGCGGATAGTGAAAAAGAGGTTGAAAATAAACTAGCATCACTTCCTTTTTATAAAGAAAACATCGTTAAAATTTCTAATATCCAATTGTTAGGCGGTAAGTGGTTGGATAATACACCGATAAATAAAAATTATGCATTGATGTTTCAGTGGGATGCAGATATTGATGTAATGGAAATGGATCGTGTTATTGGAGTTGACTTACAGCGCGTGGTTTCTTTGAATGCATCGGGATTAGTGACGTCATCGTATATTAATACTCAAACAGTGAAAGATGGTTCTACGCGTCCAACTTATTCTGTATCTGTCATGGCAAAAGATGAAGCACATGCTCGAGAGTTAAGCCAACAGTTTGAAGCGGTTTCTTTTGGTTATGCTAAGGTCAGTGTTATGTATTTAGGGCATAAAATTAATATGGCTGGATTATAAGAGTTGGTTAATTAGCCTTTATAAAAACTTCAAATAAGAGATGATAAAAAGGTTGAAGGTATTGCTATCTTCAACCTTTTATTTGTTTGTTTTTTAGTCATGAGGTTAGTTAGTCATAGCTAACTTAGCACCAAAGCCCACTAATAAAGAGCTTAGGCCGTATTTCAAGAGGTTTGAAAATGCTTTGCTTTCGGCAATGACGGTTCTGAACTTGGCTGCAAAAATGGCCACACAAGTAAACCATAATAGAGCGATAACTGCGGTTGTAATACCAAGCATTCCGATCATTAAAGGTGATGACGTTTCTGGGGTTAAAAACTGAGGAATAAAAGCAACAAAGGTCAAACACACTTTAGGATTGAGGGCATTAGTTAGAATGCCTTGACGAAACACTTTCATATCTGATGTA
This sequence comes from Aliivibrio thorii, assembly GCF_057368585.1. Taxonomy (NCBI): domain Bacteria; kingdom Pseudomonadati; phylum Pseudomonadota; class Gammaproteobacteria; order Vibrionales; family Vibrionaceae; genus Aliivibrio; species Aliivibrio thorii. The sequence goes on from NZ_CM170655.1 coordinate 599,249, forward strand.
CGATTAGTGGTTTCTACTTGGCCAAAACCGCCTTTTGCTGTGAACATTTTAAATCCGATATAACACAGGTAAGCGGCACCTATGTATTTAATTACCATAAACGCGGTTGCTGAAGAGAGCAGTAGTGCACTTAAGCCAACAACAGCTAAAAAGGTATGAAAAAGAACACCAGTGGCAATACCCACAGCGGCATAAACCCCTGTTTTGGCACCACCGCCTAAGGCTCTTGAAAGAACGTAAAAGAAATCAGCGCCAGGCATCGCACAAAAGGCGAACATCCCTGCGATAAAAAGAAGATAAGTTTCAATGCTCATAAATAATTCCGTGTACTGCTGCATTTGGTATTAAGGGCTATGATTAAGCCCCTTTTCATATGTGAATCATGAATAATTTACTGCTTATTTTGAATGAAAGAAATCATTATTCTGAGACTTCTAATAAATAGTCTTCAACTTGCTCTGATAACCAATCAATAATCACACCTCTTGGCATGTTTGATTTTGTCATTTCAGCGAAAGATTGCCAATTCATTGCTCGGTTATGTTTAAGTACCTTTAATGTACCGTCTCGTAAGTGATCATTAATCAATAATGAAGGGACAGAAGACCAGCCTGTTTTATCTAATACCGCATCACGTAAATGCTCATAAAATGTCAGAGCGATATACTTACTTGATTTGGGTTCTACAATCATTAATCCATCTTCATCAATGTAGTTCACAATGATTTCTGTATTACTTTCAAGATCGGTTAAGTTCACTTTTCGGAGTTGATTAAGTGGGTGATCTTTATGAGCGACGGACATCATTCTTATCTGGCCTAATTCATTTTGCTGTACATGCATGAGTTCATTATTAATAGGTAATAAACCATAAGCGACATCAACAATATTTTGTTCAACCATTTCTTCTAATTCGGGGGAAGGGGCGACATAAATCGAAATACTAGTGCTCGGAAATTTACGACTCATTTTGCCTAAAATTTGACGCCAAATTGCTTCAGGTAGCGCATCATCCCGAACGATTCGAATGGTTGAAGCGACTCCGTTATTGTATTGAAAGCATTTGTTTTCAATGTCATTACTAATAAGAGAGATTCGTTGGAAATCATGTACAAGAGATTCACCTATTTCTGTCGGTGTAATTCGATTTCCTGTTCGAGTTAATAACGTCACATTTAACTCATCTTCTAATGCATTTAATGCCGCACTTACCGTTGTTCTGCTTTTTTGAAGTTTACGTGCCGCTTCCGCAATAGACCCCAACTCAACCGTATATAAGAACATTTCAATTTGACTCGTTTTCATGATCTTGACTCAACAATGTAATGGGAAACATACCTTTAACATTAAGCGACGAATAACCTGACGCTGACTGATTATACTATCACCAATTTTCGTTATATTATGCGCTACATATATAAAAAAGACGAAAAATAAGTCAGAGGTAAAAATATGTCGCATTCAGTTCATAAAGAAAGGCAATTGTTATTAGTCTCAACGTTCTCAGCATTATTGTTTGCTATGATTGGTATTGCGTTAGGTACGTTAATTCACTCACTCGTTATCATTTTTGATGGTGTATATTCATTAGTCAGTTTAGGGCTAACTTTAGTTTCCCTAATGGCTGTGTTATACATTCGCCGAAAAGACGTATCAAAAAATATTAAGCGCGTTAAGGTAATTGAGTCTTCAGTTATTTTGCTAAAAGGGATCGCAATTACCTTAATGTGTGTATTGTCATTTATTGCTGCAGTTCAAGCGATAATGGAAGGTGGTCGAGAAGTTAATACGGGGATAGCGTTAGCATTTGGTGTTTTTAGCATGATTGGTTGTTATACCAGTTATTGGGTTATGAAGACTCAAGGTCATGAAGTTAATTCAGCGTTGATCGATGCTGAAGCAAAACAGTGGTTAATGGATACCGTGATCAGTGCTGCAGTGTTTGTTGGTTTTATGATAGCTAAATTATTATTATTAACGTCATACGCACACTATGCACAACTCGCCGATCCTATCATGGTTGTGATTGCTTCTATTTACTTCATTATTGTTCCTGTGAAGATGATATTGAGTTCGGCAAAACAATTGCATCAGTTAAGCCGAAACACATTTCTAGCAAAGTATTTACACGCCTAAGTACGTTCATCTTTAGGCGTGTCCATCACCACTAAGGTACCAATTGAGTTGACCTGAGAGATCTCTCCAAGCACATTTGAATGAAATTGCTTATAAGAGGATAGACTCTCAGTCTCAATCCGCAATAAATACTCATTTGAACCTGTTATATTATGACACTCAACCACTTCTTTAGAGTCCATAATCTGAGCTTCAAACTCTTTTTGAGATTGTTTACTGTGATTTGATAGGCCAATGGTCACATATGCAATAAACCCTACACCACATTTGCTAGGGTTTAACACTGCTCGATATCCTTGAATTGTTTGGTTTCTTTCTAGTTCTTGTACTCGTCTAAGAGTTGCTGAGGGAGATAATCCAATGCGTTCAGATAACTCGACATTAGTCAGTCGGCCATTTAATTTCAACTCTTGCAATATTCTTTCGTCAAATCTATCCATGACGACCAATCCTTGTGTATTTAATTTATTTAAAGCAAATATAGACAGAAAATTTACTTAGTCTTGCATTAAGATACAAGCAGTATTTATTTTTTTATAAGATTGTCAGTATGGAATACCCTCATTTACTTGCGTTAATTACTTTTGCTTTTGTTGGTGCGTTTACTCCCGGGCCAAATAATATTATGTTGATGACATCAGGTGCGAATGTTGGTTTTGTTCGTACGATCCCACATATGCTTGGTGTGATTTTTGGTTTTGCGTTTATGTTGATTTTAGTTGGCTTTGGTTTACTGCAATTTTTTCAAACTTATCCGCAATTAGAAAAAGTTCTGCAAATGGTGAGTGCAGTTTATTTACTATATTTAGCATATAAAATTGCAAGCAGTAAATCGGTAGATAATGTTAATGGTGATTATAAGCCAATGTCATTTTTGCAAGCGGCGAGCTTTCAATGGGTAAATCCCAAAGGATGGTCAATGGCATTATCTGTGATGAGTATTTACGCGATCAGTTCTGATATGTTTAGTGTGTTTCTTATTGCTTTTGTGTTTATTTGTATCAATGTACCGACCGTTAGCTTTTGGACGGTAGCAGGGAAGCAATTACAAAAAAGATTAACTAAACCAAGCCATCTAAAAGTATTTAATTATAGTATGGCGGGCTTGCTTGTTGGTTCAATGGTTATGGGTTTTTAATTACCTATTATTTCCAGATGATAGATGTATTTTCTTTATTATAATTCCCCTTGTTAATACGATGTAATTGGTTTTGATGTGTTATCTTTAATACATCATTTATAAATACACGATTAATAAGGGTATCCCTATGTATCGACACATTTTCTTGCTCGTTGTTGTTCTTTTCTCCTCTTTTTCCGTACAAGCTGAAGACGTTGTGTATTCAGAGCAAGATTATTTAGATAAACCATTAATGGAGCGCTATGTTCTTGATGAGTTAAAAGCACTACGAACGGATCAGCAAGATTTAGAGCGAAGAATGATTATCCAAATTACAGATAGAGAGCTTGCTGTTGCGGATAAATCGCTTAATTACTCAAACGTTACTGTGACGTACTTTTTCTATGTTATTGCCGCAGTAGCATCATTGGTGGCTTTGATAGGGTGGCAATCTTTAAAAGAAATTAAACAGAATACTAAGGAAATGGCAGACAAGCAGCTCAATAAAATTGCCCAAGATTATGAGAAAAAATTTGTTGCCTTAGAGAGAGATCTCAAGCGTAAAACGCGAATTATTACTGAAAATAACCGTGAGATTGAAATTATTAATGAAGTTCATAACTTGTGGCTGAGAGCTCAAAGCGTTCAAACTGCAGAGCAAAAAATGGAAATTTATGATGAGATTTTAAAAGTTAGACCCGGTGATTTAGAAGCGTTAACTTATAAAGCAGATGCCGCAATGGAAATGCGTGAATTCCACTGGGCATTGAATTTATGTAATCGAGTATTAGAAGTCGATGACCAAAATGCACATGCTCTGTTTCAACGAGCGTGTGGGTATGCGCAATTGGGGGCTGAGGTACAAGCTATTGATGATTTGCAACGTTCAATTATGGCAAGCTCATCAATGCGTGATTTAATTCTTGAAGAAACAGATTTTGATCCATTGAGAGGATTGGATCGTTTTGAAGCGTTGTTAGAAGAATAGTATTTATTCTTGTTACTACTTATCACCTAGGTGTTCTGTTATGAAATCTAAAAAGCAGCGTACCTTTCCTGACATATTCTTTCTACTTGGGTATACCATAAATACATCAATGATGATTTTTGGATAGTCAGCAAATAACTCTACTAGCTGTCCTGTTTCTAGTTCGTTTCTTAAATGGAAATGAGGAATTCGTGTAATACCTTCACCTTCAACACACAAAGATACTTCCATAAATGAATTATTGGTGATTATTTGGCTTTGTATTGGTACGGCAAAAGGTTGGTTATCTTTATCAATAAAGTCCCAAACAGCTCCTTGCTTTACATAGCTATAACTAATGGTCTTATGGTTTGATAGATCTTTAGGGTGTTTTGGTGAACCGTGTTTTTTTAAGTAATCTGGTGAGGCTATTACAATGCCTTCAGATCGTAAGAAGCGACGACTGATTAAACTCGAATCTTCAAGTTGATGAGAGGCTCTAATCGCAAGATCGAATCCCTCTGCGACAATATCAATTTTCCTATCATTTAAATCTAATTCTAGAGTGATATCTGGATAACGATCTGAGAACTTGCCGAGTATCGGGCGTAAACGAGAGAGTGCAAAGCCAACAGGGCAACTGACTTTTAAGCGACCTTTTGGGGTGTCTTGTTGACCTGTCACTGCATTTTCTACCATTTGTGCATCTTCAATTAATTGCTGGCATTGCTGAAAATAGAGCTCTCCCTCTGGAGTTAGGCGTAAGGTTCGTGTTGTACGATGGAGTAATCTAACACCTAAGCGCTCTTCTAATTTACTTACTTCTTTACTTATGTATGACGTTGAATGGCCACTATTGTGTGCAGCTTGAGTAAAACTGCCGCTGTTTATCACTTCAGAAAAAATTATCATTCCATCAAATAGAGCAGAATTAAACGCCATTTATTCTATTCCTAAGTATAATTGCGAGTCATATGGAAACAATCATTGCACATTTAGGCTATTAATCAATATCTGTAATTAAACTATAGTTACTCTATCGCAAAAAACAGAATGATCTTGAAAAGAGAAAAGTATCACCTACTCTTTTTACTCAAAATAGATAAGTAAGGAATAACGATGAAAGTATTAGCATTAGCAGCAAGCAGTAGTTCAACTTCAATAAACAAACAATTGGCAACTTACGCAGCTGGTTTAGTGCCTAACGCTGATGTTGATGTATTAGATTTAAATGATTTTGAAATGCCAATTTTTAGTGAAGATAAAGAAAAGGAACTAGGTCAGCTAGAATCGGCTAAACGTTTTTTCCAAAAGCTCGGTGAAGCGGATGCGATTGTAATTTCATACGCAGAACATAACGGTTCATACGCTGCAGCATTTAAAAATGTGTTTGATTGGACTTCACGTATTGATATGAAAGTGTATCAAGGTAAACCTGTGATTATGTTAGCGACATCTCCTGGCCCTGGTGGTGCAGCAAGTGTATTAGCCGCAGCGACTGGCTCTGCTCCTTATTTCGCAGCAGAAGTAAAAGGCTCGCTTTCTATACCAAGTTTTTATGATAACTTTGATATGGAAAAAGGGGAATTAAGAAACGCAGAATTAGTTGAGCAGTTAAAAACTATCGTAGCTGCATTATAAAGATATATAACGTTTATTCTTTTTTAAGGCGTATTTATTACATATAAATACGTCTTTTTTTGTAGGTTAATTTTTGCTTTAGTCAGTGTGTTAACTATATCTCACAGAGATAGATACATAAGTAAGCAAAAAAACTCCCAGTAAGCGCATTTTAATATCACAAATTCTCAACATTTGAGCGCATTTTCATCGTTTGCCACTATGATTGATAAGAGTTATGCACGAGAATACATAAGCTTAGATTATTATATGGTCATGATTTATATAGGACGTTTTTTATGATTAAGAAATATGTGGCTTTGTTGTTATTGATGGTTAGCTTTATTGCTCCAACTTATGCACAAAGTCTTAATGAAATTAAAGCAACACAACAAAACTTACAGGAACGTTTAGTTCAACTATCTACTGCTGATCCTGCCGATAAACCTTTTTTTGAAGATGTATTACGTCGACAAAACGAAAAAGTTCGAGCTGATATTGTATTAGAACTGCAAGAAGATACAAAAAAAGCCGAATTAAATGGTCTTGTTCAATCTGAAATGCTACTAATTAATCAGTTATTGGCCTATAGCCAAAAAGAGTTAATTCGCATAACAAAAGCATTAAGAAAAGCAAGTGGCGATGAGAAAGCTGATTTGCAATTTGCAGCTCAAAAGCGTCTTGGTTTGATGGACCAATATTACGTAGAAGCATTTGAAACTTTAGCTTGGGGTGAAGAATTAAAAATTAATTTTTCTAATGAAGAGCAAGCGATTTTAAAAGATCTAGAAAGACGCGCTGATTTATTATTTAACGTAATTCACTATATCGATTCTCAACGTAGTGATATTGCTCAACGTTTAAAGTTTGCGTCTGCTGAACAAAAAGAAATATTAAAGCAAACAGCTGTGACAATGACAGAACGTATCTCATTAATGGTGGCAAGCTTAGAAGCTACGACTGCTTTAATGGAAGAAAATGGAGTTGATATTACAAAATATAAACAGTTAATATTCTCTATTACTGGTGACATCAATAGTGACGTGCTTGATATAGGTGTAGCTTATGGGCTTGTGGAAGAGTGGGGTAATGGCTTTAAAGAATGGGCGATTCAAAATGCGCCATCTTTAGTCTTTAAAGTGCTTATTTTCTTTATTATCCTTTGGGCTGCTCGTGTTCTATCTCAATTGGCTGGAAAAACGATTAAACGCAGTGTGTCTCACTCTAAAATGAAATTTAGTCGTTTGATGCAAGATTTCTTTGTATCGATGGGTTCTAAATTAGTGATGCTGATTGGTATCTTGATTGCTCTATCTCAAGTTGGTATTGATCTGGGACCGCTATTGGCTGGTTTTGGTGTTGCTGGTGTCGTTATTGGTTTTGCATTAAAAGACACATTATCAAATTTTGCATCAGGCATGATGATTCTTATTTACCGTCCATTTGATGTTAATGACTTGGTTGAGATTGCTGGTATTACGGGTAAAGTGAGCCACATGAACTTAGTTTCAACAACAATTAAGACGGTTGATAATCAAAATTTGGTTTTCCCAAATAATAAAATTTGGGGTGACGTGATTAAGAATGTCACGGTTGAGACTGTGCGACGTGTAGATATGGTTTTTGGTATTGGTTACCAAGACGATATTGAAAAAGCAAAATCTATTTTTAATGATATTTTGTTAAGTCACCCAAAAGTCTTAAAATCGCCTGAACACATGATTAAGCTGCATACACTAAATGAATCGTCAGTAGATTTCGTTGTTCGCCCATGGGTGAAGACGGATGATTATTGGGATGTGTATTGGGAAGTAACTGAAGCCGTTAAGAAACGTTTTGATGCTGAAGGTGTGAGTATCCCATTCCCACAACGAGATCTCCATATTTATAAACATGAAGCTGAAATTCAACAGTAGATACAAGTAAAAATAGCGACCAAGTTGGTCGCTATTTTTTTGTTTGCCCAGCAAAGCTGGCAAACCCGTCTGCTTGCAAGATAGCAGAGTCACCCCGACTAAGGGGAAGACAATCTGAATGGCAAGGGCGTCACTGGCTAACGGTGAGGTCTGAAGGAAGCCATAGGAAGTTAGATGTACACAACTAACCGTAACCTGTTTCGGCAGCAATTGGTGGGTAAGTGTCCGAAATAGCGCGAAGCCCAATACTTAGTCAGACCAATGCTGTGTTTGAGGGTGGGATATCTAACAGGGAGTCAGTGCAATAACTGGGGAAGCCTGACATCAGCTCCAGCTATCAGCTGGAAGCATTATATCAAGAGGTGACTCAAGAGTAATGTTGGTGTGAGGTGGCAGATGAACCCGTAGTAGTGAGTAAGGCTAGGCCGATGAAAGCCAGTAATGGTGTGGAGGACAAAACCAAGCCGACTATCAGCAGCATGTCTGATAGAGTCTATTGCTACCAAAAGTGCAATTGATTGCGAAGGGGGGAAGCTTACTTAAAGACTATTATTCATATTAACGACGCTATATGGGTACACAAGCTATTTGACGAAATAGGACATCTGGATTTGGTTACTTAGGAATAAGTGGACTGATACCAAGAGCCGTACAGAGGAGTAATCACAGACCTTGAGGTAGATTGCCAACTGGCTAGAACGCCTTAAATCTGTGATGAAACACACTCACCATACAGACAAGAAAATACGAAATAATAGCGCACTTAATTGATGGAAAAACGATGAGAAAATTCTACAGCTTATATGGACGCTTACTCGATTTGAGAGGGTTATATAATGCATTTAAACAAGTGAAAAGAGCAAAAGGTGCGGCCGGAATAGACAGGCAGAGCCTGAGTGACTTTGAACAAAATTTAGTAGAAAACTTAACGGCTCTTCATCAGGAATTAAGCCTTAAAACGTATCAACCTCAACCTGTTAAACGGGTAGAAATACCCAAAGATGGTGGTGGAATTCGTCTATTAGGTGTTCCGACGGTTCGAGATCGCATTGTACAACAAGCCATCGTTGATGTGCTTGACCCCATTTTTGACCCAAACTTTCATCCGTCAAGCTACGGATACAGAAAAGGGCGAAGTTGCCACCATGCAATCAATAAAGCATCAATGTTTATCCGACAATATCAACGACAATATGTCGTTGATATGGACTTATCGAAATGCTTCGACATGCTCGATCATGACTTGATAATTGAGAGCATAAAGAGACGAGTAACAGATGGAAGTCTCCTAAAACTCATCAGGCAGTTTCTCGAAAGTGGGGTAATGATAAATGGGACATACGAGCCGACGACGATAGGGAGTCCGCAAGGTGGCGTAATTAGTTAATGCCACTCGCTTAAGGGCGAGTGGTATGTTTATTAGGATATTTGACTGCCTTTTTTAAAACTGCTCGGGGATATGGTTTCCTATTCCGTTTCTTGGGGAGAATAAGCCGTTTCCCACTTTCCCTGAGAGCCTTTAAGTTTTTTGGTATCGCTCCAGGGCTTCGTGTATCACTCGCCCAAATCATCTCGTCCATAATTAAAAATAGTGCATTGATAAAGCTGATCCGCAGGGGCTCAACTTCGTGCTGTTTAGCCATTTCAGCCATTTCCAGCCTTACTATGTTGTAGCTGGTTAATATTCCCCATAACTCCTGATATACGCCAACTTTTTTCTTGCTTCGTAATACTGGCTTGTTCTGCAACTGATACTGCTTGAGCTCTCCGTAACTGCGCTCGATTTCCCAACGCTCCCAATACACTTTAACCAATGTATCAAATGGGTAGCGTTCCGGACATAGGCAAGAAGTAATAAAGCCTTTGATTTCACCTGTAGGCGTTGGGATAAGAATAAGTCGAGCCTGCCACTTTTTATCAAGATAAGGAGCAAGCTTTTGAGCTTGTGGTGAAACGGGCATATCAATGAGATGATCATGTTCAGTATAACTCTCAACGATGTCATAACGCATCTTAGCCTTGATTGGTTAACCAATGAGTGTTACTGCTTGCGCCACGCCAGGTGGTAAATAGCTCTGCAGAAGTGAACCCTCTATCAAAGAGTGTTAATGAATCATCAGGTGCTGAGCCCACTAGTTGTTGAGCATAGGATATTTCACTATTTGTCACTGGCCCAAAAGCAGCATCAGAGACAAGATGGCTGCGTGTTGACATCAATGTTACCGCCAGTACACTCGGAAGCGATGCCCCTTTTTGAGCAAAGCCGAAATGTTGATTTTCTTCTGTATTATGAGTTTTGAAATGTGTGCCATCGACACTAAGAAGCTTCAAACCGCAAACTTCATCAAAGTCTGACTGTTGCTCCCACTGTTGTGCTGTAGTTTTAAATAAGTAGCGCATAGGTTTATCACCGAGACGTTCTTTTCCCTTGATAATACTGCTTGTTGCCATAGGCGTGAATTTGCCATCCACATCAGGGAATGCCAACTCCAACTTATCACAGACATCTTGAATGGAGCGATTACGCTGGAGCCCAATCCCTAGAACTAGCCAAACAGCTTGTTCAGCGGGTAGTCGGCGTTTTCGGAGCGATGTTCGTCCCGTTTGTTGAATCGCTTCTTCAACCCACTCTAAAGGAATATGTTTACTGAACACATCGATTGGACGTTCGTGGCAAAACTCTGCGGTAATTTGTAACTCTTTTGAAAATTCAGACATAAAAAATCGGCCGTAACTTACGTTACGACCGATTATGAGGCATCTGGAGGATCGTTCAAGTAGCTAAACGATCGGCATTACGTAATTAGTCCCCTTATTGCTAATATCTATCTCGATAGATTCGATCAGCAAATGATGGCGAGAAATCATCGCATAGTGCGCTATGCGGATGATATTTTAATCCTATGCTGCACGAAAAAGGCAGCGGAAAATGCTTATGCCACGGCGGAAAAGATCCTAGAGGGTGAACTCAAGTTGGAGATCAACAAAGAGAAAAGCCACATAGCACACAGTGATGAGGGTATTAAGTTCTTAGGGGTAGAAATAAAGAGTAGATATACTCAAATTCAACCTAAGAAATTAACCGCCTTCAAAAATAAAGTTCGAGATTTAAGCCGAAGAAATGGCGGTAAGCCACTATTGCAGGTAATCAAAGAGCTAAATCCCCTGTTGCGTGGTTTTAGCCAATACTTTCGGATAGCCAATGCCAGTAAGCAGTTTAAAGCATTAGCAGGTTGGATAAGAAGGCGACTTCGTAGTATCCAGTTAAGGCTATGGAAGAAGCCAGAAAGGCTTCATCGATGGTTAAAGCAGCATAACTACAAACCGCCCTTTAAGCACATCAATATGCGAGTATGGAACTCGTCAAAGAGTCCACTAGCGAGCTATGCTATGCCAAATCAGTGGTTTACCGAGTTAGGACTATTTAATCTTGAAACGGTAAGTGTCGGAAAAGTGTTCACATACGAATATAAGTAAGCAGGAGCCGTATACGAGGTCCGTACGTACGGTTCTGTGAGAGGGATGAGGCGGCAACGCCTCACCCTACTCGATATCTACTATTCTGAGATGTCATCTGTTTTTGTTACTATAGGTGATGTTTTTTTGAATTTTTTGATAACCAATGAAATAACAAAACAAACAGCGCCAACGATTAGTGCAGAACGTAAAATAGTGAAACTATCATGTTCTAATTGCTGGATGTGTGGGCCAACAGAAGCAAATAAACGCAGACTGAAAAAGGCGAGTAAAATAAAGGGGACAATTTTTTTCATGCGTAAATGCTCCGATAACATAGAGAAATAATGGCTTATTAATAGAAGCATCATAGCTAAAGAGGAGCAGAAATTAATCGCTTTTCTTGGTAATGTTAGATTTCGATTTTGTTGGATGAAGAAACTCACTTTATCAGCTTTTAATTTAACTTATTGTTTATTAATGAGTTAATTCTAATTAAAATGAAGAGGCTTCGTTGAAGTTCATCAGAAAGAATAATGGCACTAACGTATGGATATATGCAGCAGAACCCCTCAAAAACGAAAATAAGTTGAAGAAAAAACTTTACAATGTTTGGCACTAAGGTATTATTCATCTCGCTCTGTTGCTCAGAGTTGTTAATGAACATCAAGTAAAGTAAGCCTTAGTATTTCTTCGTAATGTCGTTATTCTCAGTGTTTCCCTTAGCTTTGTCGTCACATTTAATAATTCAAGCTCTAAGCACATCGCATTATGCGATTTTTTATGAATTTAAATATATAAGGGACATTACATGTCTAAAACAACTGGTATCGTTAAATGGTTTAACGAAGAGAAAGGTTTCGGTTTTATCACTCAAGATAACGGCGGCGCTGACGTATTCGTACATTTCCGTGCTATCGCTTCAGAGGGTTTCAAAACTCTTGCTGAAGGCCAAAAAGTTTCTTTTGAAGTTGAGCAAGGCCAAAAAGGCCCTCAAGCTGCTAACGTTGTAGCTGCTTAATTTCAAATAAGTTGCGCAGGTGGTATTAGTACCATTTGCGCTACTTTTAAATGTTCTATTAATACTCGATTTAGTTCTACTTTGTAAGATATCAACATTTCAAACATCCGCTCCTGTTTTGTACTTGTCAAAAAATCTCTTAGTTACTTCTACCATCTTAGTTTTAATCCAATCATTTTTCTGTAATATTAATCTACTACTCTGTATTAAATAATTTTTAGCCTCATCTTCGTTAAATTTATGAGCCAAAAATTAACTATTTTTCTTATTTATAAAATAAAAGGTACTCAATGAAAGTAAATTTTACTATTTTCAAAAACAACGTGTCATGGAATGCATTAATTCACCAACTAAACAGCGATGTTCTACTAAGAAATGTTCTGATGAAGGGCAATTTAGACTCGTTTGATATCGGTTTTTCATACTGTGAAGAGACTGGTGAAGGAAACATTACCAACAGCAATAACCAAGCTATTGGCAATTTTTCGATTGCTTATTAATCAATTATTATTCTTTATAATCACAGCTCTTGGGTTATTCACTCTCCCCAAAACAATGTAGGCCAATTCTTTTTATCTGAATAAGCGGCCAACTGTTCGCAAGGATTTACTAAGTACGTATGGCTCGCGTACAAGCATAATGGTAAATCATTGATAGAATCAGTATAAAAATGTATTTCAGAATAGGTTTTATCTCCTCCATTTAACCATTCTGATAGACGTTCTACTTTTCCTTCTCTGTAACTCGCAACACCTAATATATGACGTGTATAGAGTTCCCCTTTTTCTTTTAAATCAATTCCAATAGCATGCTCTATACCAAGGCGATCTGCGACAGATTGAACTAAGAAAGCGACAGATGCAGAGATAATTATCATGTCGATATTATCGCGTTTTAGCTGGGTAATAAGTGTTTTAGCCTCTGGAAATAATAGAGGTAAAATCCGTTCCTCGACACATTCAGAAGTTAGTAATGCAATTTCACTCTTTGGTATTGTTTTCAATGGCTGCATTGAAAAAGACAAATAGTCCTCCATATCCATCAAACCTCGAGAGTATAGAGTCATTAAGCGTTTGTCTTCGTCTAGAAAGTCGGGATCAGTTACAATCCCTTTATCAACTAAAAATTCATTCCAAATCATGGCACAATCGCCGTTAATCAAGGTTTAGTCCATATCAAAAACGTACAATGGTTGCGTCATACTAAGTTCTCACTGGTTGAATTTCATTAAGGTTGAAGAGTAAGTCTAGTGTACTTCCTGCGGTTAATAGTCTTTCTGATGAGCGATTGAGTAAATCAACAGTCAAACTGCAATCATTTACTTCTACTTGGTATCGTATTACATTTCCAAGTAACTGGTGGTTTTTAATAATACCTTGTTTGGGTGTTGATATATGATCTGCATAATGGCGTCCTTCTTCTTTTACATAAATAGATTCTGGTCGAATAGCGACTTTCCACTCGGTTTCAATATTAAATAATTGCTTGCCCTTTGGTGCGTCAACTAAGTTGTAATGTCCCATGAATCCAGCAACAAACTCATTAGCTGGTTGTGTGTAGATCTCTTCGGGTGATCCTTGCTGAACTATTTCACCTTGGTTCATTAAAAAGATGCGATCCGACATGATCATGGCTTCTTCTTGATCGTGAGTGACAAAAATCGTGGTTAAATTGAGTTCTTTTTGAATGTCTCGAATCTGTTGACGAAGGCGTTTTCTGATCTTGGCATCTAGTGCCGATAAAGGCTCATCTAATAGCAATATTCTTGGTTTGACGACTAATGCACGAGCCAATGCCACTCGTTGACGCTGTCCGCCTGATAATTGATGTGGGTAGCGATTTTCTTTATCGTTTAAATCTACTAATTCAATGACTTTATTTACTTCCTTTTCAGCGGTCTTTGCATCAATTTTTTTCATTTTTAGTCCAAAAGCGATGTTTTCTGTTACCGTCATATTTGGAAATAATGCATAAGATTGAAATACCATTCCAATGCCACGTTGTTGTGGTGTTTGGTTTGTAATATTTTCACGGTTAACCCAGATTTCGCCATTATTGAGAGGATCTAACCCTGTTAAACTGCGAAGTAGAGTTGATTTTCCACAACCGCTTGGACCTAGTAGTGTTATGAACTCGCCTTTTTCTATATTGAAATTTATGTTTTCAAAGACAGTGTTATCACCAAATGATTTCGTTAATTGACTTACGCTTACATAACTCATTATTTAATGCCTCGGCTAAAACGACTTGCTAACCAAGTCAGTAAAAAGATGAATAAGAAATAGGTCATCACTAAAGCAGACGTAAAGTGCCCGCTGGTTTGACGCATGTTATAAAGGTAAATTTGTAAGGTCTCGTAACGAGTACCAACTAATATGTTGGCGAAAACAAACTCCCCGAGTAAAAAGGAGAAAGATAAGAAGATCGATGCCATTAATCCTTTCTTTAAATTCGGAAGAATGATCAAGAGAAATACTTTTGTCGTACTTGCACCAAGCAAGTGGGCTGCATCCATAAGATCGTTTAGATTAATGGCTTCAAAGCTGTTTGCTACGGCGCGATACATAAAAGGAAGTGCAATTGTAAAGTAGGTTCCAATCAGTATCCAAGGAGTACCAACTAATGGAATTGCGCTGTTGGCATAGAGTTGTAATAAGCCAACGGAAGAGACGACAGGCGGAACAGCAAAGGGCAATAAGATAAGTATATTCATTACTTTATCTAGCTTAGGGAAGTAATAAAAAACCACAAAAATAGCAGGAATAATAAGAACAACACTTACGCTAACTCTGAAATACCAATGAAGAGTGATCGTCCAAAGGCTGCAATAAAGCGTTGATCTGTTAGTAGTTGACCGTACCACGAGAAGGTAAAACCATCAGGTAATATGGTTGCGCCCCAACGTGAAGAAAGAGAGTAAACTAAAGTGGCGATAATAGGGATTATCATGATCCCCACAATAGAATAGACGATTGATTTATGGAATATAGAATTAACGTTTTGCATGATAACTCCTAGCGATAAGCCACTGATTAATGATGGTAATAAAGGCTAAAATCAGCATCAAAATAACAGAAATTGCAGCGGCTAAGTTTGGTTCTAGGAATAAGTCTCCAGAGACAAGGCTAGCAATACGAACGGTAATAACGTTGTAGTTACCATTAGTTAAGGCGTATACGCTAGCGTAAGCACCAATCGCGTTGGCAATGAGAATAATAAACGTACCTAGTAATGCTGGAGATAACACGGGTAATGCTATTTTGAACCAATACTGCCATGTTTTCGCACCAAGAAGGGCTGAAGCGCCTTGCCAATCGTCACTTAATGCATCAAAAGCAGGATAGAGTAGTAACACAGCTAGTGGAATTTGAAAGTAGACATATAAAGTAAGTAATCCCCATTTTCCATAGAGATTAAAATCATCAATCAAACCATATTGTTTTAGTAATAAAGTAAATGCGCCATTGACGCCCAGAATAATAATAAAAGCAAAAGCGAGTGGTACGCCTGAAAAATTACTACTCATATTAGTACATGCGATAACGCCATCTCGGATTTTGCTATCTATTCTTCGAAGCGATGAAACTAATAAGGCAGCAATAGAAAGCCCAATAAAACTAGACCATATCGCTAACCATAAGCTGTTACTGAATCCTTGCAGAATAAAACTGGAATCTAGTATTTCATGATAGTTTTCTAACGAGAACACATCTTCATAAATAAAACTATTAATGAACACCCACAGCATGGGAGCAAGTTGAAATAGATAGAAAAACAAGGCGAGAGGAGCTAACCAAATTGCAGGTTTGAGTTTTTTTAGCCTGTTTTTGGGCGAGCTAATTGATGTTCGTTTAGATTGAGTGACAACTGAACTACTCATCATCTGCATCCAAAAAGAGTGCTTCATCTGGGTAGTAATCCCAATGGTAGAAACACGCGTGTTGAATGTTGAGAGCTTTATTATTAGTAAAGCGATCACGAACAGCATGATAAGGGGAAATATTGTAGAGTTCACTGACCCAATGATATGCCGCTGCTGCCGTTGTTCTGCCTTGTTGTGTAGCTAAGCTAAATATGAATCTTGATTAGATAAGCGCACAATATTGTTATTCACAATGCCACTGTTTACTGGTGATACGCCTGTTAGCAAGCATTCGTACAATGGACGTGACATCGAGGGTAGCTCTGATTGAATTTTATATAGTGTTGCTCTTTGCTGCTCAATTAACCCAGTTAAGTAACCCGTGCAATCACGGGCTACTTGGTAATTAAGGCCATCAAGTACAACAAGGATAACCTTATTGTTCATTGTGACCTCTTACTGTTGATTAATTAATACGTTTTCTTGCCATTGGCGAGGTAGTTTGCGTGCTGATTTTTCCCACGCTTTAAAATCACTTACAGGGTGAACATTAGTGTATTGGTCGTTCGGGATTAATTTATCTTGAATAGACTGAGGCAATGTAACATCACTGCGTATTGGACGCGCATAGCCTTCAGCTAAGTTGATTTGCCCTTGGTCACTGAAGATATATTCTCGAGCTAATTTTGCCGAGTTTGGATTTTTAGCGAATTTATTAATTATGGTGGTGTAGCCTGAAATAACGGAACCATCTTGAGGAATATTTACGCTAAAACGTTCACGGCCCAATTTGTCTCGATAGTTAAGTGCATTGAAATCCCATAAAACGGCAACTTCGACTTCGCCTTTTTCTAAGTTAGCTAAACCTGGGTCGGTATAAGAAAGGCGACCTTGTTTTGCTAGTTCAGCAAAGAATTTAATTGCAGGTTTTAGATTGGCTTCATCGCCACCGTTTGCAAAAGCAGCCGAGAGTACGGCATTATTTGCTTGGGCAGCAACACCAACATCACCGATGCTTACTTTGTATGAACCTTCTAATAAGTCGTTCCAAGATGTTGGGGCATTTTTACTAATTTGTTGTTAGATATAAATCAACTAAAAAACCAGTATCAGCAAGATGGTTTAGGTGATGGGACAACTAAAAAAATCTTAGAAGAGTGTTTACAGGAAATACTAAAACCAATCCGTGAGCGCAGAGAAATGTACATATCAGATAAAGCGCAGTTGATTGAGATCCTTCGACAAGACAGTGAGAAGTCTCAAGAAGAATCGAATCAAGTTTTACATAATGTGAAAAAAGCCTTCGGTTTAACGTTGTTTTAATATTTTGGGCTTATGAAGATAGAGCAGGGGTAAATATTAGCCCTGCTCTTTTATTTTTCGTTGTAGCCAACGAGTAAATGCTTGATATTTAGGGCGGTGTTCGTGGCCTTTTGGGCAAATCAAATTATAACTCAGATTAGAAGGTATAGATTCAAAAGGAGTTATTAATTCGCCATTTTCTAAGTATGTACTAATGAGATTGGTACGTGCAATGCCAATACCCATTCCATTTCTTACTGCAGATATCGCCATTTCTGAATGGTTAAAGACATAGTTTTTCATTTGTGTTGGAGTTGGTTTATTTGTCATTGATAACCAGTATGTCCATTCAAAATCTGTACGTATAGAATCTAATGATTCAGTACAATGAATTAGGCAAGCATTATTCATATTAAAAGGATGTTGAGTGAATTTTTGGGCATAATGAGGTGTACAAATAGGTGTGAGATGTTCATCAAAAAGTTTTTCGCAATGAAGATCTGGGTGCTGTCCATTACTGTAATAAATGGCGAGATCAACGGGTTCATGTTTGAAATCTAATGGGCTTGCTTTTACTCGAATCTTTAGGTCTAGGCTAGGGTATAGTGCTTGAAATTCAGGCAGTCTAGGCATTAGCCATGATTGCGCAAAAGTAGGAGCAACACCTATGTACAGCTCTCCACTGAGCTCATTAAATTGAATGTCTTCTATTTCAGAAAAAATAGTTTCAAGAGAAGAGTCTAATACATCCCATAAACGTTTTCCTTCTTCAGTGAGCTCTAATTTTCGAGTTAATCGAATGAATAAGGTAAACCCTAATTGGAGTTCAAGTTGTTTAATGCGCTGGCTTATTGCTCCTTGAGTTAAAAAAAGCTCTTCTCCTGCAATCGTAAAGCTTAAGCTTTTTGCTGCAATATTGAATGTATATAAGTTCGCGAGTAACGATTGTTTATTATTCATGGAGTCCTTCCTTCGTATCTATGCATTAGCCTTACTAATTCATAAGCATTTTTATATGGTTTGTTAGTTAAGTCAACTTTACGTTTAATTAGTTAGTCTAATTTATGTTGAGGGAACCATAATGAAAAAATCTTTAAAAATTGCAGTGATCGGTGGTGGTTCAAGTTATACGCCAGAGTTAATTGAAGGGTTATTAAAGCGAAAGCATGAATTACCATTAAGTGAGTTATGGCTGGTTGATATTGAAGACGGAAAAGATAAGGTAGAAATTATTGCGGGTTTGGCTCGCCGTATGATTAAACGTGAAAATTTGAATATAACGGTAAAAGTAACACTAAACCGTCGTGAAGCATTAGAAGGGGCTGACTTTATCTGCTCTCAATTTAGAGCAGGTTGTTTAGAAGGTCGAATTCGTGATGAACGTATTTCATTAAAATATGGAATGATAGGGCAAGAAACAAATGGCCTCGGTGGTTTTGCAAATGCGTGTCGAACTATCCCAATCACACTTGATATTTGTAAAGATATTGAAGAATTGTGCCCTGATGCATGGTTACTTAATTTTACTAATCCATCGGGTATGGTGACTGAGGCTGTTTTAAAACACACTAAAGTAAAAACGGTCGGCTTATGTAATGTACCTGTAATTATGCAAAAAGGTGTAGCAGAAATACTAAATGCTAAAGAAGAAGATGTAATTATGCAGGTTGCGGGTTTAAATCACTTTATTTGGGCACGTCAGATTTTACATGAAGGTCAAGATAAACTTGCGTATATCGTTAATGAGATTATCTCGGGCAATGATAAATTAGTTCCTAAGAATATCCCCCCTTTTGCATGGTCGAAAGAACTTCTATCTAAAATGGGAATGATCCCGTGTGCTTACCTACGTTATTACTACATGAGTGATGACATTATGCAGCAAGAAATAAAGGAAGCTGATGGGGAAGGAACTCGTGGTGAAGTCGTTAAAGAGATGGAAGATCGTTTGTTTGATATATATCGTAATCCCGATTTAAATGAGAAGCCAAAAGAATTAGAAAAGCGTGGTGGTCAGTACTATTCAGAAGCCGCTTGCGAGTTAATGAGTTCTATCTATAACGATAAACGAACTATCATGCATGTAAATACACGTAATAATGGAACAATAGCAGGTTTACCTGATGACTGTACGGTTGAGGTGAGCTCTATGATTACTAAAAATGGTCCTTTGCCATTAAATGTAGCACCATTCCCGACGGATACACTTCGTCTTATTCAATTGATGAAAGAATTTGAAACGTTAACTGTTGAAGCTGCAATCACTGGAGATTTAAATTTTGCTAAACGTGCTCTGATCTTAAACCCATTAGTAAACACTGGTACTATTTTAGACAAAGCATTAGAAGAGACAGTGAGAGAAAATTTAGATTACATGCCACAGTTTCGTCATTTAGTAGAATAATTTCAATCAGTTGTTTCTTTTCTTAGTTAAAAAATAATGGAATGCAGTTTAGTGATGAGAGTCGCTAAACTGTTACATAGATCATAAAATATAAGTAAAAACACGAAGTACGTTTAAATATTCGTGATCTTGATCCTCGCAAAGTGATCCACACTACTATAGATTGAATGGGTCATTGAGATTTATGACAGCAGCTCAAAGATGAGCGAGTGATTAAAGGAAGTATCTTATGAAAAGAACAAGAAAAGCCCAATTGCAACGTGCGCGAATTCAATACTGGAAAGACACTGCAAAAGATACGGCTAAAAAATGGTAAAAAAATAAAACTCCTGACCGTCAGGAGTTTTTTGGTTTTAGCGCTTTATGTTTATTCAATTTGAATATTAAAATTTATTTATTCCCACTGAACACCTACTTAAAATAAACATTTCTATATCAATATTTCTTTGATCTTTTTTATCAGTGTTTGATATCGTTTTGGCAATTCTCTGTTTCGTTTTTGAACCAAAAATAAGCGCTCCATAACCAACTCTGTCGGTGTGTGAATATATAATTTGTCTTTGTCAGGGAAGGCATCAATGGCACTTTGTGGCAATACAGTAAAACCAATTCCTTGAGCGATAGGCAATAATATTTGGCTTAATTGATTAATGTAGCTTGCGATAGGGAATCCATTCGCATTTCCTTTTTCTAAGGCTTCATCTTTACAATGATCGAAGTATAACGACAAATAATGCTCGGCGTCTGGGTGTTTAATTAATCCTCGGGACATTAATACATCGAGAGTAATGGGCGTGTTTTGATCGCTTTTTGGCAGAACTAAACAAAGAGGCTCCTCGGTTAGTTCTTCGCTACGAAATAAACTAGGCGTGGGGTTATGAGTAACAATGCCAATATCGATATGCCCACGTTGAATGTCATCTAATATTTTATGATTTGGTGCCGCTTCTAATGAGGTCGTTAATTTTGGATATGTTTTTTGTAAATCGATACATTCAGGATAAAGAGACAACGCTAAGGCACCAGAACAAGACAGTTTACACAAACCTTTATGTGGGTCATCAAAACTAAGTGTTTCAATTAGATTAGCTGTATTACGCTGTTGTTGTCTTGCAAAATCATAAACCAAACGACCTTGTTCAGTCAGCTCAACACTTTTTCCCTCACGTTTTAATAAATCATACCCACAAGTGTTTTCTAATTTTTTGATGTGCTGACTGACCCCCGGTTGAGTCATGTACAATTGTTCTGCCGTTTGAGTAAAGTGGCCAACATCAACCAAAGTACAAAATGTATTGAGCCATAGAGGGTTAAGCATAGATCACCAAATCAGTCGTTATCTTATGATGTTTCAATATAACAAAATATTATTATATTAAAAATAAATGATAATTTTATGTGTTTAGTAAACATAATATTCAAGTATTTAATTTGATTGATATTATACTCGCGAAAAATTTTTATAAGGAAGAGAAATGAAATGTCCAAGCTGTGAAGAGCATATTGGTTGGGAGTGGGTTGAAGACGAAGCCATTGAGCCTAATGAGATTTTTGAATGCTCAGAGTGTGAAGAATCATTGCGGTATTATATTAATGAAGGAACGTATTTAGGGCCTCAGCATAAAACAGTAGAGGTGGTGAGTTAATCACCACCTTTATCATTTAGAGTGTTTATGATAATTTAAAGGTTGCTACCTTTTCACTTAAATCAATTGCTTGTTCTTTCAGTGAATGGGATTGAGTTAAGCTGTTTGTTGAATCAATAACAAGCAGATCGGTCACATCTTTAATTGACGTTACATTTTGAGTGATTTCGCCAGTTACGTGCGTTTGTTCTTCAGCGGCGGTCGCAATTTGAGTAGCCATGTCGCTGATTAAAGTGACTGATGAACTAATCTCTTCTAGTGCTAGTGTTGCTCTGTCTGCATCTTCTACAGAGCTATTTGCTAGCTCAGAGCTGCTTTGCATTAAGTTAACTGCACGACTTGTTGTTTGTTGAAGGATATCAATCGTTGATTTAATCTCTTCCGTTGAAGTGTGAGTACGTTGGGATAACACACGAACTTCATCGGCAACAACAGCAAAGCCGCGCCCTTGCTCTCCTGCTCGTGCTGCTTCAATAGCGGCATTTAGTGCTAATAAATTCGTTTGTTCAGCGATACCTTGAATCGTTGCCAATACGGTATTGATTTCTTGAGAGTGCTGTTGAAGCTCACTGATTACCATACTTGCTTCATTCACTTCATTTGCTAGATTATTGATTGATGCTTTTGTTTCAATAACAAGAGAATGGCCTTTTTGAGTACTGCTTGATGAGTTTTGAGCTGCTTCCGCAGTCTGCTCTGCATGAGAGGCTATTTCACGAGTAGCTGATGCCATTTCTGTTACTGCAGTGGCAACCATTGTGATTTCTTGTTGTTGAAGATTAAGCTCTTTAACTGAATTGTTTGCACGGTTAGTACTTTGTTCAGAACCTTCTGTTAATTGTTGAGATTGTTGACGAATATGCTGAATAAGCTGTTGTAAGCTTTCCACAAAAGTATTGAAGTTATTTGCTAGTTCCCCCACTTCATCTTTATTTTCAACATGGATTCGTTGAGTTAAATCACCGCTACCATTTGCAATTTGTGCAAGTGCTTGAGATACATTATTTAACGGACGGAATAAGATATTACAGAGTAGATTGAATAATAACGTACAGATAATAACAACAATCGCGGTTACTAATATTTGGCCAGATACCGCATCAAATAGAGGAGCAACTAACGAGTCATAGTTAATGACGTTCACGGTAATTAAACTCGTACCATCAATTTTTTGAGCATGCATAATGTATTTCTCACCATCTAATTCAATAGATATGTCAGAGTTACTGTTTGTTGCTTGTTGAATCGTTGAAAAATTTAAGCCTAAACTAGAAACGGACTTATTAAGTAATTTCGTATTTGGGTGTGTAAAAATATTCCCTTTGTCATTAGCAATAAACATAAAACCTTCACCAGGAATGATGACTTTTTCCATGCTATTTAAGATATCGGTGATTTCAACATCTGCGCCAAGAACGACTTGTTGACCATGAAGGTTTAACGCTTTGCCTAAAGAAACAACATTTGCCCCTGTTGCTGCGGCAACGGTTGGATTGTCCATAAATACTTTGGACGGTGTGGCAACAGCATTTGTGTACCAACCCCATTTTCTAGGGTCATTATTTCCAGATGGAAGGATAACGCCATTTGCATTAGCTTGAGAACCGTCTGGATAAGCAAGGAAGACATTATCAAATTTTGCAGAGTCACGAACTTGTTTTAGGTGAACAACGATAGCATCTGCATTTGTTTCTTGAGGCAATGAGATTAATGCGCGTTCCTTCGAGAGAACCCAGTCGGTAACGTATTGATTATACGATGCCGTAGTGCTTTCTAAGCGCTGTGTTACTTCTGTATCTAGGCGTTCTAAAGAGGTATTAAATGAAAGAGCTTCAACTAATACTCCCCCGAGTATAATTGCAGCACTAGCTGATATGGCTAATTTGTTTTTAAGCGATAAATTTTTTAACATGTGAGTTCCATCTTTTTAGTTATGTAATGATGATTGTGTGAATAGTGGTATTTAAACTTTGTCATAATAATTTTAAGCTTCGAAATATATCATGTCATAAATATTACATTGAAGATAATAATAGGAATGAATGACGTATTTGACTCATGTATTTTTAAGCATTGTCCGTGCCATTTTTATTTATATTATGAATATAATTTCTTATTTAAATGCTAGAGTAGTAGCGCTACTTTTTATTGTTAGGAAATGCTTAAATTGAATACCTCATATAAATATACGATCGCTGGCTGTGCTGCTATTTTATTCTGGAGCATGATTGTTGGATTAATACGTAACGTGACTGAGCAATTAGGCTCAATAGGTGGCGCTGCAATGATTTATAGCGTGGGTTCGCTATTTTTAATGCTCGTAATGGGATTGCCTAAGTTAAGTCTATTTTCCCCACGTTATTTATTAATTGGAGGCGGACTATTTGTTAGTTATGAGATGTGCTTATCGCTAGCGTTAGGTATGGCAAATAGCCGTAACCAAGCGGTAGAAATGAGTATTATTAATTATCTGTGGCCGTCGTTAACGGTGTTATTTGCGGTGCTGGCAAGTCATAAGCCAGTGAATAAGGTGATTTATCCTGCCATATTATTGTCATTTTTTGGGGTTGCTTGGACATTAAGTGGTGATCAAGGATTATCAATAACTCAATTAATTGAAAATGCGGCAAGTAACCCAGTGAGTTATAGCTTGGCATTTACTGGTGCATTTCTTTGGGCTATTTATTGCAATATTACTAAAAAATTAGCGAATGGAAAAAATGCCATTACGTGGTTTTTTATTGCAACAGCATTAACGCTTTGGCTTAAGTATGCAGTCAGCGATGAAGGAGCTATTGTTATGACAAGCAACGCGGCGATAGACCTCTTGCTTGCCGGTATGATTATGGGCAGTGGCTACGCTTTATGGAATATCGGTATTATTGGTGGCAACATGGTGCTTTTAGCTACTTTCTCATATTTTACACCGATATTATCTACTTTCTTTTCTGCGTGGATTTTAGACATTGAGCTAACAATTCAATTTTGGCAAGGCGTTATAATGGTTACTATTGCGTCACTATTATGTTGGTGGTTTACCAGAGAGAAGAGTTAACTTTTGATTATTGTAAGCCCTATTATGAATAAAACGCTCTTTTTTATGACAAGGAACTTTGATGAAACTCGAACATAATTTCTCTAATCAAGCAATTGATGCCTTTATTAAAATTAGTGCCCTTGCGGTTCTAGTTTTGTGGTGTTTTTCTATTTTAAAACCTTTTTTATTATTGATGATTTGGGGGGGGATTATTGCAACCGCTCTGTATCCTATTGTGGCTTTTTTTAGTAAGAAAGTACGGATCAGTGAAAGTAAGGTCAGTATAATTTTAACTATCATTGGTGTGTTATTACTGCTGATCCCGTTAATCGCCTTATCGACAGGTATTTATACCAGCGGTACTGAACTCTTTTTAGGTTATCAAGATGGAACTATCGCAATTCCTAAGCCGAAAGCCAGTATGCAAGAATGGCCTATTATTGGTAATGAAGCGTATTCTTTTATGTCGTTAGCTTCTTCGAACCTTGAAAGTTTGCTTTTTAAATACAGTGCAGAAGTAAAAGTGGTTGCGAGTAAAGCAGCATCTATCGTCGGTTCTCTTGGTGGTGGATTTATTCAATTTATTATCTCTACCATCATTGCAGGTGTTTTTATGGCAAACGCAGCTAAATGTGAACGTGCGTCCATTTTAGTTTCAAATCGGTTAACTGGGGCACATGGTGAAGAGTTAACTAAATTATCTAAAACGACGATTAGAAGTGTTGTTCAAGGGGTAATTGGTGTTGCTGTTATACAAACAGTGATGGCAGGCTTAGGAATGGCGGTGATCGGTATTCCTGCTCCGGCATTGGGATTATGGATATTCTTAGTTCTTGTTTTTGCGATTATCCAGTTACCACCAATATTAGTGCTTTTACCTATTATCTTTTATGTTTTCAGTGTCGATACTACAACATCAGGTGTGCTTTTTGCTGTTTGGTGTGTATTAGTAAGCAGCAGTGATGCCGTTTTAAAACCGATTTTATTAAGCCGTGGTTCTCATATTCCTATGATTGTCATTTTGCTTGGTGCATTGGGTGGGATGGCGATGTCTGGCATTGTGGGGCTATTTGTTGGTGCTGTGGTTCTGAGTTTAACCTATCAATTATTCACGGTATGGCTGAATAATGAAGCGGAAGAAAGTTCAGATTATATTGATGATTAATACCTTTTAATTCAATAATTTGTTCTAGGTCGAGATTTCTAAACTCCATATGTAGTGAGTCGTGATAAATGATATTTCTAATACATTAGCACTCTCTTCTCTTGATATAGTCAAAGTTAAAGAGTTTTATTCTAAGGGTAAGTAATGGCGAATATAGTGGTGTTGCATGGGTTGTATATGCATGGTGTCGTAATGAAACCATTAGCCTCTCGATTGAGAAAGAGAGGTCATACAGTACAAGTCATTACTTATAATTCTTTACGTATCAATGAAGCCTTACTTTTTAAACGTATCCATAATTGCTTATCTGTATCTAAGAAAAATGTCATTGTAGGGCATAGTCTTGGTGGTATTTTAGCCGTACATTTTGTCAATTCTCACCAAGATAACAATACACCAATAGATTCAGTGGTGACGATTGGTTCTCCACTTCAAGGTTCTTCAATTGCTAAAGAATTGAACAATATGAAATTAGGCTTTATTTTAGGTAGCTCGAAAGAGCAGGGCTTAATTGATATGAATAAGTTGACGGTAGATTGTCCTGTTGGTTCTATTGCAGGCACAATGTCGATTGGTATTCGCTCTTCTATTATCAGAGACAAGCAACCTTCAGATGGTACGGTAACTGTAGAAGAAACCTTGTTGCCTGAGTTAACAGATCATTTGTGTTTAAATCATTCTCACACGAGTTTGATTTACGCTAAAGACACGGTTAATCAAGTTGACTATTTTATTGAGCATCACAAGTTTCAAAGGGAAGAGGAAGAAGTGCAAGGAAACTATAAGGCAGATAATCCATCATCTGCCAACGAAGCGTTGAGTATGTAGCTTATCAAATTAGTCGAGATCTTGATCTTCTAGTTGACGCTCTTTACGTAAACGAGCTTCTTCCATTACGGCGTTAATTTCTGCCATTAGACCGTCAACATCAGCATCTTTACCGTCATCGATAAATACACCAGTAAGCTTGGTATTTGGCGATAGTTCACCCGTTTCATACAATGCCCACATTTCTTTAGCGTATTCAGTGCCAAGCAACTCTGGAGCATATTGGCCATAGTAAGTCGTCATGTTGTTCACATCACGTTCAAGCATCCACTTCGCATTATTGTTTGCTGATGCATCTACCGCTTGAGGTAAATCGATAATTACAGGACCAAGGTGATCAACTAATACGTTAAATTCTGACAAATCTCCATGCACAATCCCAACACACAACATACGAGTGACGTATTGGATCATTAAATCATGGTCACGCAGGGCTTGTTCTTTTGTTAACGTAATGTCGTTTAAACGAGGGGCGACAGCGCCTTCATCGTTAGTCACTAATTCCATTAATAGAACGCCATCAAAACAACCATAAGGTGTTGGTACACGAACGTCAGCTTCAGACAGTTTGTATAGCGCATCAATTTCTGCGTTTTGCCATACTTTTTCCTGCTCATCACGGCCAAATTTAGAGCCTTTTTCCATTGCTCGAGCACGACGACTGTTTTTTACTTTTCGTCCTTCACGATACGCTACCGCTTGCTTAAAGCTACGTTGTTCAATCTCTTTGTAGACTTTGGCACATTGAATATTATCGCCACTACGTACAATGTAGACCGAGGCTTCTTTACCACTCATTAATTGGGTTAGAACTTCATCTATTAAACCATCTTCAACTAATGGTAGTAATCTGTTTGGTATTTTCATTGCACCTCATATGAGCGTAGATAAACGTCGTGACTTGTGACGTATTTTTGAACTATTAATAAAATTTAAAAGGCATTATGCCTATATTCTGCTTTCTCACAAGTTTTGGTGAGCAGTTATTTTCTGTCTTGTTTGTGATGACGGGACGATTTCTTTCTGTTTTGACATAATTTATAGACTACAGATACGATCTAACACAAGTTTTAACGTCATTATTTCTGATATGGTTTTTGCATCTTTCGTAATCCTATCGCTTGTTTTTCTCGAGTTAGATGACATTAAAAAGCGATGTTAAATAGACATAAGGCAGTAAGAAATGGATATTTTATTATTAAGTAACGGCAAGATTTCTGGTAACAACTACGTGATGGAATTTGCGAGTGAAGCAATTGTAGAGCAAATTCAACGCACTAAAGCGAAAAATCTCGTACTTATCCCATACGCTGTTATTCGCTCTAGTCATGATGACCGTGTTGCTATGGTTCAACAAACGTTTGATCATCTAGGTTTAGATTGCAAAGTAACCGGCCTGCACCGTTCAGAAGACCCAGTCAAAACGATCCAAGAAGCAGATGGCATTTTAGTAAGTGGCGGTAATACGTGGGTGCTAAACAAAACATTGCATGACTTAGGTTTAGTGGGGCCAATTAGAAAAGCAGTACTGGACAACGGAATTCCTTATATTGGTTGGAGTGCGGGTACAAATATTGGTTGTCCTACAATCCGTACCACCAATGATATGCCTATCATTACAGGAGCGATTCTTCCTTCGCTAAACTTAGTGCCATTCCAAATCAACCCTCATTATCTAGAAGCATCGGTTGAGGGGCATTTTGGTGAAACTCGTGACGAACGTATTCAAGAGTTCCTAGAAGTGAATAAACACGAGCCAGTGGTTGGTATTCCTGAAGGTACATGGTTACACATTCTTGATGGCAAATTGAGCTACCATACCGCGAATGAGAAACCACTTAAATTGTTCTCTCATGGTAAAGAACCTGTGTATTACAGCGCAGAAGATGATGTTCAGTTCTTAATGGAACACAGCTGTTAAGTTACTTAGTTTGTAGCGTCAGACACTAATAGAAGGCCAAGTTATTAATGACTTGGCCTTTTTGTTTTTAGTGTAGATTGAGGGCAGAAATTACGGCGTCAGCAGATTCTAATGCACCTTCTAAATACCCTCCATTTTCTTGTGCAGCTTCAGTACCTGCAAAATACCAATGTAATTGACCCAATAGTTTTGCAGCTGAAGGTAAGCCATAGCGAGGGTGGGTTGTCGGTGCTTGGTGATCTTCTATCGTTGCAGTATAAGGCTCTTGACTCCAATCTATTAGCTTTACATCAATAGGGTGGTTTGCTTGCTCTCCAAAAATCCGAGTGAGTTGTTCTATTGCCGCTTGTTTAATGAGTAGATCACCAGCTTTTATTCGTGTTGCCGCATCAACTCCTACAAAGCCAAATAACGCCCCAATACCATCAAATGTACTTGCATCATGTATTTCGGCTAATGGGCCTATGTGACTGCTTGCAGAGCCTGATAATCCCTCTTTTTGCCAGAAGGGGGTGTTATAGACCGCAAAGAGTTTGGCGTGAGCAGCCATCCAGGTTGAGGTTGATTTAAAATGGTGTTTTACCTCTGTTGGTAAACTCGGTGTAAAGGCAATGCTGTTAGCTAAAAGGCGTAATGGTAAAGCAAAGATAACATGGGTTGTTTCAATGATATCTTGCCTATTATTGTGAGTGACTGAGACATAAGAATACCCATTTTCTTTGTGTTCGATTTGAGTCACTGTACTTTTTAGTTGAACTTTATTAGTAGGTAAAGAGGTGAGTAATGAATCAACAAGGCTTTGCATCCCTCCTGCAATTCTCATCGATGTTGGGGATTGTTCAAACCCTGATTCATAGCGAATAGGAGCGCTGTTTTGTTGATTTTCTAGTAAATACGCTCCTTGAGAATACTGTGGGAAAATAGGCAACATTAAGTTGTCGATAAGCTGCGTAATACGGGGATGCATTTGTGGCCAAAACCAAGATGGTCCCATATCTACGCTATCAAGGGATGATAAATCAGCCGCGGGATCGATGATTGGATGCGATAAAATCCGCCCACCAATACGATCTCTGGCCTCTATAATACGAAAACTCTTTCCCATTTTTTCAAGTTGATGAGCGATGTATAGGCCACTTAATCCTGCGCCAACAATAAGATAATCTGTTTTCATTTGAGTTCTCACTTAGGCTGAATTTGGTGTAAATGGTGGCCTGTTTTTATCCAGACTTTACAATGTTGATTGTTCATTACTGCATGCAATGAATGACCAATAGGTAAGCGTAACCAATCAAATTTTTGGTAACTTGTATTATCGTGTGAGAACTCTCCTTCAAGCACTAAAATTTCTATACCGCCTTGATTATCAAGTTCTATTGTGTGATTTTTTTGCCACTCTTCAATACGAACTATTTCATTCTTAAAGGTATGTAACTTTAGAAACGTAACACCAGCACGTATCGGGTCCATGATGAAAGTGTGGGCTTGTGTATCGATATGAACTGGTGTGTGATCACCTTTTTGATATTGTCCTAATTTAACTAGGATCATGCAGCCTTTTTTTACTGCCGGAGCATGTGAGCTTCCTACAGGGTTACGCATATAAGTACCTACAGGGTAATCTCCATGCTCATCGGAAAAAACACCCTCTAATACTAAAAACTCTTCTCCTCCAGTATGAACATGGGAAGAAAAATAACTATTCGGTTCATAGTTAACCAAGGTAGTGGCTGTTGCAATCTCTCCCCCATCACGTTCTAACATTTTACGAGAGACTTCTTTTATTGGTGACGGAACCCAAGTTGATTGAGAAAAGAATGCATCTGCGTGTTTTGAAAAATCAGTGTTTAGTTTCATGGTAAACCTGCATAAGTGTGTGTTGATTAAACTTATTGTCTGATTTTTATCTAGGCGTAACAAATCAGAACTTCTATACTCTCACTAAAGTTTTTCTTTATTGGTATGAATTGGTTAAAGGGGAGTTAATGAAGCTTAATCACTTAAATGGATTAAAAGCCTTTGAAGCATCTGCTCGTCACTTGAGTTTTTCTTTAGCGGCAAAAGAGTTAAACGTCACCCCTGCTGCTATCGGACAACAAGTGAAACTATTAGAAGAATGGTTAGGTATTTCTTTATTTGAAAGACGCTCTTCAGGTGCTTCTCGCTTAGTGTTAACTAAAGAAGCAACACAAGGTTTGCCCGAGATTATTCGTGGATTTACACATTTATCACAAGGGTTAGAGTTATTAAAACCAGCAGATATAAGCCCTATTTTAACGGTAGCAGTGAGCCCTGCATTTGCTGCTAAATGGCTATTGATGCGAATTGATGACTTTCAAATTTCTCATCCAGAGTGGGATCTGAGGTTGGATACGAATATTAGAACGGTGGATTACCTTGCAGAAAGCATTGATATCGGTGTTCGTTATGGAAAAGGAAATTGGGAAGGTTTGGAAGCATCATTATTAATGACTGAGTCTATTTTCCCTGTCTGCTCACCTGAGTTATTTAATAAAGGGATTGATAAGCTTGAATCTCTTGTGCTCCTTCCTTTGTTACATGATCTTTCATTACCTAAAGAAAGTGGTTTTCCATCATGGAACCGTTGGTTGGAGCAACATGAAATTTACAATGTAAATACAGATAAAGGATTAAAGATAAATAATTCAGCATCTGTTATTCAGGCCGCGATTAGTGGCCAAGGCGTTGCGCTTGGTCGCAGTGTATTGGTACAAGACGATCTCGACTGTGGTCGCTTAGTCCAACTTTTTCCTGATCTTGAATGCTCCATTGAACTGGCATATTACGTTGTTTGGAAAAAAAACGGGTTAATGAGTGACAAAGTAAAAGTATTTAAAGAGTGGTTACAACAGCAAATGATAGAAACAAGATAATGATTATTTGAATGTGGATTTTTGAGGTATTTATCTTCGTTATGTGTTTGTTTGGTTATTATTTTTAACTGCTTTTTTCTGTTCGTTTAAGCTTATTGAACTTGATCTATGTCCCATCATGTCATTAACTTATTTGAGAGGGTGGTATAACATCAGTGATAATGGTGTTGATTAATATTACTCCACTTCCTTCTTTTGTTATCAGTGCATTGGTAGCCGTTAATTATATGAAAAATATTATGCTTACTATAAAACCGATAATAAATATTTTAGCTCCAACGATTCTTATCAGTTTGTCTTCTTCTTTGGTTAATGCAGATACTTCCGTTACTCCAATGAAAATTTATGCCCAAGCTCCACTTCATTCAAACACGTTATCGACAGAGTTACGTTCCGCTTTTGCAATGAAAGAAGAGAGTGTTGAGTTGTTTGCAGCAGGAACAATTGCCAGTGTATGGGCTAATTCAGACAGCTTTAATCTCGATTATTATCAAAACCAAGTTATCACTGGTGCTCAGTGGCAATTAACACCAAAAATGAAGGCTGAGCTTAAGTACCAATACAATTATGCGGGCAATAATGGGCTAGATTCTTTTGTTCATGGTTTTCATGATTTTTTTGGCATTGGGCAAAATGGGCGTGATGAGGTTGAGAACGATAGATTTAATATATCGGTCCCTAAATATGGAGTTGAAATTAATGACTTTGAAGGTGAAACCTTATCGAGTGCATTACACAGTTATTTTGAATACCAAGTGTTTGCCAATCAATATAATGCAATTAGCCTAGGTGCCAGTTTATATTTTAATCACGTAAACAGTGGATCTTTTAAACGAGATAGCTTTGAACAAGGTTTGCAAGCCAACTACAGTTTTAGTTATGAAAAACACGCGTTATTTTCGACAGTAGGAGTTACCTTTAGAGATAATAATGCAGCAGATAATATCTCTTATAAAAATAGCACGTTTGCTTTTTCTGCCGGTTATGGTTATGCAATTACTCCATCTCATCATATCGTCACGTCTTATCATATTTATGAAGGATCTGTTGATGATGGTGAAGACTATTCAGAACCTTCGAATGAATTTGTTCTTGGCTATCGCTATCTTTTAGAGAAAGTTGCGTTTGAGTTATCAGTAATAGAAAATGCAGTAAATATGGATAATTCGACGGATATCGCATTTACATTTGGGGTACGTTACGTCCTTTAATAAAAAATCCCAGAGAATAAGAGGATTCGTTCTCTGGGGAATATAACTCGTTCAGCAAAGTTACTCTATATTTATAGGATACGACTATTTCAATTTCCAACAAGTTTGCATAAAAATTAAATTAATTTGAATGAAGACAAAATAAAGATCCCCAAAGTACAAGTGATTAAAGAGGCAACCGTCGTTTGGGCAATAATATTTGCTGCTAATGTTGCATTGCCGCCCATCGCCCTTGCCATTACATAACTGGCTGCAGCCGTTGGTGCTGCACTCATAAAGAATAGTAGACCTAAATCTAACCCTCTAAAGTCTAACAATATACCTCCCATGGTAATAAATAACGGGCTTAATATAAGTTTATAACTCGTTGCAAACCACGTCGGTCTTTTATCTTCTCTCATTGAGTTGAGATTTAACGATCCACCAGCACACAGAAGGGCAAGAGGTAGAGTCATGTTTGCAAAGTATTGGCCTGCTTGAGTAATCATCTCTGGAATGGGAATCGAGAGAAAGGAACACACGACACCAAGTAGGATAGAAATGATGAGTGGGTTTTTAGTCAGAGTCTTTATTATTACTCCTACCGCTTGTTTTTCATTATATTCTTCTTTTGGAGTTAGAGTAATAACGGCTTGAATATTATAGAGAACGGTTGTCGTCGCCACATAAATAGCGGCAAGAGCTACCCCTGAATCACCATAAGCGTTAGCAACATAAGCTAAGGCTATTATGGCTGTATTTGCACGAAATCCACCTTGAATGATGACTCCGTGATCTTGTTTGTTGTTAAAAAAAAGTTTAGTTGAAAAGGTGGTAAATAAGAAAAAGGCGAAGTTCGCGATTAATCCGTAAATGATTAAACGACTGCTTGATGAGAAGTTATGCTCGGCATTAACAATACTCAAAAAGAGCATTGCAGGCAAAGTGACTTGGAATACGAGCTTAGAGGCGATCTCAATAAAGTTATCGTTAATTAATTTAATCCGTTTAAGAACCACACCCAAAAACAACATTAGGCAAATAGGGCCAGTAATTGAGGCTGAGAACAGTAGTTGAGTTATGAGGTTATCCATAGATCTTTTCTTATTAGCTTCCCTAGTATGTGTTTAGTTTACACACAATATATAAAAATTCAGTTGTAGATAGGTTCATTTAGCATTGTTTGATATGAATGTTGATATTAGATTGGATTTGTTATCTTTTTCATTCAGTGTGCAACTGATTTGGTTTTCTTATTTTTTTTGGGGGGGGAGTAAATATTTTAGTAATCACTCTAGATAATAGAAGTTACTATTTCTAGGTTAATTTATAGCTAATACAGATTTTATTGATTTTTTTTTATAAAAATAACACTTTATTTAATCAGGTGAATCTTGATTGAGTTGGTAGTCTAAATAACTAAATTGCCTGTCTAAGTGTAAATAATGTATGTTTTTTTGGTGGTTTTAATAGTCATTAATTATAAGGTGTAAATTTATTTTGTTTTAATTTATTTATGGCGTGATAGTTTTATATAAAAATCAATGTCAGGAATCTGATTTCTTTATAAATAAATATTAAAGTTTTATTTTTGCGGAGCTAATTCAAATAAAACTCATTCATGGTATGAATATTTCTGCTTTTTTGTTTTGCTATTTTCTTTTTTTTATGCGCACCCTTCTTTAAGTTGTTGTTTTATAATTTGTTTTTTGTAATTTGTTTTTTGTATGTATATCTTGCCTGTAAAAAGTTATAGGTTTTTGTGATTTATTTTAAATAAATCATTGTGCTAGTGTATTTACATAATATTTAAATTTTTTAAGATTAAATTTTAACTATTTAGCTTATTTTTTTATCTTATTGGTATAAGGTTGGTGCGAAAATGAAAAATATAATCAGTAATGCATATAATTTCTCGGATTTTATTAACTCAGGTGTTGATAACAGAACGGGAAGTTATTCTGCTCAAATAAAACTATTATCGATAATTGGTAACCGCCTTAATGGTCCTTATTTTGATTTAACTATTGGTTATAATATAAATAATTTTACTGATATTGGCTTTGGGCGAGGTTGGTCATTACCACTTAGTTCTTTTGATAATGTAAATTCAGTATTGAGTTTGAGAAATGGTCAACAATTCAAAATTGAATGGAATTCAACAGAGAATGAGTATGTAACACCATACCGTAAGTTAAAAGATATCCGCATTCATTACGTCTCTACGCCAGGAACTGAACAAGGTGAAATAAAGGTCATTAATGCCTCTGGAGAGATCGAATTTATCGACCGGAAGGAAGGCACTCTGAATCGGCTATACAGTGCAAAAGGCCATCAGCTTCGCTTTTCATATACAAATTATAATTTCCAAAGAACCTTGTATAAGGTTGAAGATAGTTTTGGATTAAGCATAAATATTGACACATGGTCAGATGAATGGCTGACAAAAATTTCCTTATATAACAAAGGCTCTTTGCTTAAGTCATCGACAATTAGAAAAATAAGCGGTGGTGACTTTAAACGTTTAGCGGATGCGACATTACCCAACAGAGAAGATCTGTATTTTCAATTTGAATATTCATGGTTCAATGAAATAGGGATGGATTTATTGCTAAAAACAACCTATCCAGCAGGATATTCAGAAGAGGTTACGTATTATGAACGCGGCTTTTTAATGCCTGATGGCGCGCCAACTAAGTATGTGCCACAAGTTACGAAGATGATTGTATCTCAAGGAAGTGCATTACCTATTCGAACACATACTTATACTTATTCAGATAAAAATTATCTTGGATTTGCTAGTGATAGAGCTTATATAGCAGGGGAAGATACGCTTTTTAAAGCAGCCCAAGATTATAAATACTCTGCAATAGAAACTATCGATAATGAGATTGAAATTCAAAAAACATATACCAAATACCACTTAGTTGAACAAGAACGTTATCTTTCAAAAGGGGTGTTATACCAAGAAGTAAATTATGAGTATTATGCAAATAATGCTGTTGGTATTGAATATCAGGTTCCTCAATATACTTTTTTAAAAAAGAAAGACGTTTCATTTTTTAATGCATCTTCAACGAGTAAAAGTTTGGAATTTTATCAGTTTGATCAATGGGGCAATAATATAGAACACACTGATGAGCGTGGAATAACGACAATTAGTGAATATGAGCTAAGTTCACAGAATAAATTTAAAAACATTCCCTTATCACAAAGTATTTTAGATAGAGGAAGAAATGTAGTACATAAAAAGGAATTTACCTATAAGACATTACCTTCGTTATTAGATGAGCATATTTTTTACGTTCTGAAGACAGAAGAGATTAACGGGCAGAAAACTAATTATCAGTTTTATGAAAATCGTCAAGATATTGAAGTTTACGGGAAGAAACGAGAGGAATCTTCTGTGGTTTCTGGTGCGACTCCGATGCGTTATTCCTACACGTATGACTTTAATCAGGATCATCTTGTTTACCAAGTACTCACTGAAAATGGGTCATTACATTATTCTAATACTGAACATTATGATTTTGTGGATAGCCAACTTATTTATAAAAAAGAACCAGAAGGTGTAGAAGTTGAAGTTAATTACGATGAGTTGAATCAAATAAACAAAGAGCGCTTATTTAAATCGAATAGCCTTTATTCTGAAAAAACGTATCAGAGCTACATTGATAGTGACAATTATGTTTTAAATATTGAAGATTCTGAGGGGGAAACTACCGTTCAAACTTACAGTGCTAATGGTCATGTCCTTTCAATGGCCACAAGAATTGATAGTACAACCATACTAGCTTACACCAATCAGTATGATGGGTTTGGCCAGAAGATTTCGACAACGCAATACGATAACCTTGGTACGAGAGCATTAGAGTTAACAACGCGTTATGAATATGATTTGTATGGTCACATTAATCGCACTATCTATCCCTCTGGAGCGGTAGAAATAAACCAATTTGATTATGCATCTCGCACCCATACGAAAGGCATTGAAGGAAAAGGGCGCGTTATTTCTCATCAAGACGCGTGGGGTAATACGATTTTAGAGCAATATTTTGATCGAGCAGACCAACTTCTCTATCAAATTCCTTATCAATATGATCTAACAAACCGTTTAATTCGAACAGAAACAAGTCGTGGTGCGGTAATTGAATTTAAATATGATGCATTTGATCGTGTGATAGAAAAAGAAACTCGCTTTGTGGGTAAGAACGCTTCAGAGTCATTTGTCGATAGAATGAGCTATGACAAAAGAACCAAAGAAGAAAGCCTAACGCTTCATACTCGAGAGGGGCTATTGGGTGATAATGAAAATACCCATACGACCATTATTAGTAATCAATACGATGACTTTGGTCGTTTGATTGAAAGGCAAATGAATGGGTTGCGCTATCAGTACAAAGATTATGATGATTCAAACCGTTATCAAAGCGTCGTTCTGCCAAATGGCTATTCGGCGACATACACATATCACCCAGTGCTTGGGTTAGTTACAAAGCAAGAAATCAGTAATGATTCATCCTCAACGCGAAGTTTTAATTATAACAAACGTGGGTTAGTTGTAAGTGATGCGGCATCAATGACAAGCAGTCAGTATGAGTATGATGCATTTGGAAATCCAAGTAAAAAAACGGTGACAAGCTTAGGTGCGACAACAGAAAACGCCACGTTCTCATATTCAGCAAAAGGATTGTTGTTGTCTATGCGCGATTTTACCGGAAACACGAAAGCACTTACTTATGATGACTTTGGCCGTGTTCAACAACTTGTCTTTGGAAGTCGCGATGCAACAGCAGTCATTGACCTCAGTTATGATCAATTTGATCGACTTATCTCGCAGCATTATGAGGATGGAAATGATCAAGTAGAGATGTATTTGGACTATGGTGTTAATGATATGGAAAGTAGCCGTCGTTGGGTTCGTAATGGTCAAGAGATGTTAAAAATGGAACTTTCCTACGACCAGTCTATGCGGATTATCGAGCGAAAAACCACAATTAATGGAGCTGTTCAAACAGAAACGTTTGATTATGACCAGCTTGGCCGAATTACTGAGTTTGTAAGCGAAGGAGTGAGCCCGCCGAAAGATGTCGTGGGAAGAGAAGTCGTAAAGCAGCAGTTTTATTATGACCATTTTGACAATATTACGGATTTAACCACACAGTATCAAAATGGAGTTGTGAATACTGAAAGTCGAATATTCGATACTGATATGCCGACTCGATTACTCAATATTTACAATACTCATAGGGATTTTTCCAACCAATCTTTTGAATACGATGCACTTGGTAATCGAGTGAATTTATCGCAGAGAGACTATCAACTCAGCTATAACAATTATGGCCAGTTGTCTGAGATACGAGATGATCAAGAAAAAGTAATACGCACGTACCACTACGATGCGATTGGAATGCAAAGTGTTTCCGTTGATGCATTAGGGAATATTGCTCAACTTTATTATCACCATGATGAGCTAGTTGCAATCATGAGGGCCAATGAATCAATGGCTTTCTCAGGGGCGCACAGTGGTAACGCACTGACCATTAGTACAGATTTGAAAGGTACTAAAGCAAGTTATAGCTACCTTGACGGAACGAACAGTAACTTAGGTTCTACTAGCGAGCTGGTAACTGATACTAGCTCATCATATCTACCTTTTGGATGAGGATAATTCAATGTTGAATAATTTATCTCGACGTGATTTTTTAAAACAAACAGCTTGTGTTAGTGGGGCGACATTGTGGTCATACAAAGCGTTTCCTGTGAATGCAATGGTGTTTGACAAAGTGCTCCCTTTATCTATTGATTTAGGACAATTTGGCTATCATGGACACCGTTTGGAGACTCATATAGGACTTTACCATACAGGCAATGGCTATCGTGTATATGATCCACTCTCACAGAGTTTTTTGCAATTTGATAATTTAGAGTCGCCTCATGGGAAGGGGGGGGTTAATGGATATAGTTATTGTGTTAATGATCCAATTAATCAATTTGATCCTACGGGAGAATTTAATTTTAGAGGTTTTTTCTTTGGGTTATTCAGTTTTATTGTAGGGATTGCCGTTGCGGTTTCCGCAGTGGTCACAGGAGGAGCAACCCTTGCCATTGCGTTAGGCGTAATAGGAGGTGTTGCAGGTGCCATAAGTGGTGTCCTTGACATGACGGTCGCTGGTATTGATGATAGTTCAAACCCAGCAACGAAGGGGCTAAGAATTGCGTCGGCGGCTTTTGGTTTAGTGGGAGCCGTTGCTGGAGGACTGAAAGGCGTTGCCTCAACGATCAAAGCAGGGAGCGGAATGTCCTTTGCGCATAAAGCATGGGGATCAAAGACGTTTATTAAAATTACAGGCTTTTCTAATAAAAATATATTGGGTCAAATATCCCAAGCTCCAGCCATCAAATTTGCGGGTCTATCAGCCGACATGGTTGGCGTCGTTGGCGCCTCAATGGTAATGGCCGCGACGGTACAAGATGATAAAAAGCTGAAATTATGGGGTTCAATCATTAAATTTGGTGGTGGAGTTTCTAAAGGGATCATTAAAACGGTGGATAATTGGAACCCTAAGTTAGTGACGTCATTCACCGGAAAATCGTTTGGTAAAACAAAACAGAGTTGGATTAAGTCGGACAAAAAATTTGATATGAGAGTGGATTGGGCAAAACGAGGTTTGTCTGTTTCTAAAGACCCTTGGTCAATTACCGATCAAATTATTGCTCAAACACAAGTGAACAGTACCTCAAGTACTTCAGAGGTTACCCAATCTTCATCCGTTTTTGTGTCGAATTCTGCAGCCCATTCACCTCAAGTAATTAATGCATTACAACAAGGTATTAATCAAAGACAAGGTTTTTATTCCCGTTTTGTTGATAAAACTATTGGTGATGGGCTTCTTATTGGTGCTGCATAAATATAATTAATAAAGATACATATCTTAAATAATATTTATATATTGGAGGGGGTGGCTGAAATAAATGATTAAGTAGTGAGTTTGTTATTCAACTAAATTAAAAAGGAAATTTATATTATGAGAAAATTTATATTTACATCAAGTGTCTTTTTATCCACACTTGTTTCATTAAATGTATATTCGAATCCACCTGGCTCATGGGTTCGAGATTTAAGGATAGTATCTGACAGCGGGTTAAGTAGTACAGATATATATGCGAATGGTAATATGCAAGCTGCATTAGATATTATTTATGATCTTGAACCTGGGTATTCATTAAAAAGTGTGACACTAAAAAAATACAATACAGGGCAAGATTTAGATGACTGGGAGCAGTCTTCGCACGAAAATAAATACCTACATAATATTGGTGGGCAACGAATTGGTCATTTAAGAAGCTCTAATTTTGTACAGCGTTATTTATCGACAAATTCGCCAAGATCAGTATCAGTGTGTGTTGAATTAACGGCAAGTAAAGATGGGCAAGATTTCACGACTTCAACATGTGAGCCTGGAACTAACCAAGCAAGTGTGTTTGTTAATGCAATCAACCCCGTGTATTTAACAAAAAATAATTTTGAGCTTTTACCGTGGGATATATCTTCAGAAATAGATGACTACGAATATCAGCATACGCTAAATCAACCGACAGGAATATTGACTCAAGAAATTAAGGAGCAAGTATTAAGGAAAACAAGCGAAACACCGACTATTTTAGATATTGAAGTTGATCATCTTTTATCAGAGAGTACATCTACGCTTTATTTACAGGATAGTTTGATTAGTCAATACAGCAATACAACACTGACAAGTGACGAGCCGTATCATTTATCGCACATTATGGCTTGGGCAGTATTACCGAGTATGAATGTTAATAAAATTAAATACGTTGAGTCTGCTGGATGGAATAGTTTTAAAGGACGTACCTTAGAAAAAAACATCCCTTATGCATTTAAAAGTGATCCAAACTATTTATTCTCAATTATCACTGAAATTATGAGATTAGATAGAGGAAAGTATCAAGCAGGCTATAAAAGTTATCTGAATTGTTCAGTACCATATTCTAGCTCTAATACAAATATTCCTTGCGATATTATAACAAGCGTAGGTTCAGGTGACGTTGAAGTTTATGATAGAGATGTTATAGCATCAAAAAGTATAAGCAGAAATAGCAGTGCCATTAGAGTGACTGATTATTATGGTACTGAATCTAAAATTATTATGGGTGTTAGAAAAGTAGATAACTATTTATCAGTAATTGAACTATTTTAATATTTACTTACCTATACCATCCACGTAACTATTATCAATGTTTTTAATATCATTGTAAGTTTATTACATTGATAGATTTAATACATAATTTTAATTATTTTTAATTAAATAAGGATTCTATTTATGAAAAATAAAATATTAATAATCTCGAGTATATTATCAGTATTTTTATCATCAAGTGCTCTATCTATTTCTTTGCCACCTGATGGTAGCTGGGATAATGGTCGACCAGGTTCGTCTACTCCGCCATCTCCATCAGGGCCACCTTTGTCTGCAACAAGGTCTTTGAGTATCCATTCAAGCCTTGGTGATAAATTAAATATATACGCTAACGGAAATATGCAGGCAAAATTAATAGTTAAATACGATTTATCTGATGGCTTTTATAATCCAAAAATAGAACTTAAGCAAAAAGATATAGGTCTTGATTTACCATCAACTTGGAAGGTTTCACATATTGAAAATGAATTTGATCATATAATCGACTCTCGCTCCAGAATTGGTTCGAATTTACAAAGCGCTCAGGCTGCGGAAGCAGTATATGTTACCTCTAGAGAGGTTGACTATATGGATATCTGTGTTGAATTAACCGCAGAACACAATAATTACGGAGAAATTACAGATACAACTTGTTTCGATTCTACAAACCAAGATAGTGTGGTTATTAATGCCAAGCGACCAGTTAAATATACAACTGATGATTTCGATATTAACTATACAAATGAAACAAATAATAAAAAGCTAAAAATTAAAAGTTACTCCATATCACCTAAAAGCCACTTAAATAACATAGAATTTACTGTGGGTAAGGGACATCTTCGAGGGAAAAGCAGTAACAATAATGTTTATTCAGACCCTAAAAATGGAAAAATGTTGGAGGTTAATTCTAATGGAAGTTATCTGTATTTTGTTGAGTTTTTACCTAAAGACATGAATAATTATACAACGTCTTATAAAATATCTGATCCGTGGTCGCTTGATATTCCATTAGACTCTAAAACGTTATTTAATCTTGCTTATGGTTATGGGAAAAACTTAATAACCACTCACACTACCAACAAGTGTATTCGTTGGGGTTTTCGCCCGCTTCCAACCGGAGTGGGATATGTGAGATATTGTCAAGAATATCAAAAATCCACGACAAAAGCTTGGCCTATGCCTCTTGCTACTACTCATAGGAAAAATCACAACGTTTATCTAGTGGATAATTATGGGACATCTCATACATTGAATTTCCAGTTAATCAATGGCGATCTTTATTACGGTTCTAGCCATATTCAATAATGATTTTATTGAAAGATTGGCAGCTAGAGAAAAGTGAGTACGCTCTTGTTCCAAAGAGTCTGTGAAGACTTACCATCATGTTCATGATAAATACGATAAGAAAGGTCGCTAATGTTAGCTAATGCCGATCAGTTAGTCACTTTATTGAGTAATTATGCACTATTTATTCAATGTCTAATAGATATGGCAAAGTACCCGTTAAGAGAGTGAAAGATAGATACAACAAGGGCTTCAGAATGATTGTAATAAATTCGTCTGAAGCCCTTGTTTTTATTGATGTTCGCTTAACTGACTGGCATTAGCTAATGTTAGCGGCCTTTTTTATTAATATTCTAATTGATACGAGCTTATTTTATTTTCTGTGTGAATGAATGTTTTTTAAGAACAAGTAAATACCAAGTGCTATTGATGGTTTAGTCATTGTTTGGAATTTGGTGTATTTATTCATTTTTTAAATTGCTTTGTTAGAAACCTTTATGTAACTTAATTGTTAGCTTAAATGTAAGTTAAGTTTATTCATTTAAGGCATTTGTTAATATCAATGTAAATAGAAAAGAAGATCGCATATGGAACCATCTTGCTCTCAAAATGGCATGAAGCCAAAGTTACAAATGAAAGACTTATTTAGGTCACTAGGACCTGGCATAATGATGGCTGCTGCTGCGGTTGGTGGTTCTCATCTCGTTGCTTCAACTAAAGCAGGGGCGATTTATGGTTGGGAGCTGCTGTTTTTAATTCTTGCGGTTAATCTACTTAAATATCCATTTTTTCGAGCGGGCGTTCAATATACTGTTGGTACCGGTGACAGTATTATTCAAGGCTACCACAAATTAGGGCGTGGTTATTTATGGGTGTTTTTAGTCTTAAGTGCTATTTCTGCGGTAATTAATACGGCGGCGTTATTACTATTTAGCGCAAGTCTATTAGGGTATTTTTTGCCTTTTGACTTATCATTGAATGTTCTTTCTGGAATTATTCTTGCAACTTGCGTGACCATATTGTTTGCTGGGCACTTTAAGGCGTTAGAGATCCTCTCAAAAATAATAATGGCTGTACTTACAGTAACGACTCTTGTTGCATTAAGCGTTGCTTTTTCTAATGGTTCTGTTGCCCCTGTTGATTATCAAGGCCCATCAGTATGGTCAATTGCTTCTATTGGTTTTTTAGTGATCACGATGGGATGGATGCCTGCGCCAATAGAGATTTCAAGTATCACATCTGTGTGGTTAAAACGACAATGCCAAACTCAGAAAGTAACAGCACAATCGGCACTGTTTGATTTTAATGTTGGGTATATTGGAACGGCATTACTTGCTGTTGTTTTCCTATCTTTAGGAGCTTTGGTTTTATACGGTTCGGGTATTGAATTTAAAGCGTCTGGAATTGGTTTCTCTCATCAATTAGTTGGTATTTATGCGGCAACAATTGGTGAATGGTCTCGTTATTTGATTACTGTGATTGCTTTTTTCTGTATTTTTGGCAGTACCATTACTGTTATTGATGGCTATTCTCGTGCTGTATCAGAAGCTCAATTGTTATTGCAAGGTAAACCATTAAATCAACCTAAGCACTATAATTGGTGGGTTATTATTGTTTCATCAATAGCGATGCTGATTGTTACTTTATTTATATCTTCATTAATGGGAATGCTAAATTTTGCCATGATAATGGCCTTCATAACAACACCTATCTTTGCCGTTCTTAATTACATTTTAGTAACAAGAACTGAGTTACCTGACGAATTAAAAATGGGGCCAAAACTTAAAGTCCTGTCTATTGTTGGTCTTATTTATTTGTTTGGTTTTTTAGCTGTTTTTATTTGGTGGAAATGGTTTATATAACGATTATTTATGCAATAAAAAAAAGCCTCTTGATTAGAGGCTTTTTTGTTTAAATCGTATCTAGAAATAAAAATAACTAGATTTTAGCAATGCTTTCGAGCTGTAGAACGGGGGCAGCATCAATGTCTTCAGCATTCATCATAGAAGAAACTCGTTGCATTGAAGATAATAAAAGACTTTGTTCCCACGACTCTAGATTATGAAATTTATTAACGAAGTTATCTTGTAAAGATAAAGGTGCTTTACTTAGTAATTCTGCCCCTTTTTCAGTTAAATTAGCATGCACTTTTCGTCTATCTGATTCGCTACGAATGCGCTGAACGTAACCATTATGCTCTAAGCGATCGATAATGGTAGTCGTTGTCGCTTGGCTTACGTTCGTATGATTTGATAGCTCTTTGATCGTTACATTATGCATGCTTTGAATCGCACGCATTAAAATAAGTTGAGGACCTGTTAATCCATATTCTTTGTTTAGTTTTTTCGATTGTAAATCGATAGCTCGAATTATCTGACGAATAGCGACTAAAACTTCTTCATGTTTATCCACGTAACAGGCCTTTATATAAATGTAAAATTGAATGGTTTACAACGTTGTTGGTTTTCGCATTGTACTGATGTTCAGATGATTCTCAATCTTTTCTGACCTTTCTTGTTCATAAAAGGTTATTTTTCTTTTAACTGAGTACCTAACAATGTAGTTCTCTGTAATTGAGGGGGGAGATTTTTATGCGGTAGATAGCTAAATAGTAATAATTATTATTTGATATAAAAAAGGTAGCTAGTGATATAGGATAAATCTAATTTTAACTATAATTAATTTCTATGAAGAATATAGCACTTTTACTTTTAATGTTACCTTCATCGAATGGTTACGTGAATAAAAGTAATATCGTTATTCAGTATATGAAACCGGAAAGTAAATCGGATGAAGTTGTCAAAAGAATAATTAAAGATAGTGATGTTAATTCAATTTTTTTGAC
Organism: Aliivibrio thorii; assembly: GCF_057368585.1. Lineage (NCBI taxonomy): Bacteria > Pseudomonadati > Pseudomonadota > Gammaproteobacteria > Vibrionales > Vibrionaceae > Aliivibrio > Aliivibrio thorii. The sequence continues at coordinate 644,064 of NZ_CM170655.1, forward strand.
GTTGTCTCAAGAGTATTTTCCATTTAATAATCAATTAATTCTTCAATATGGCGGCTTGGAAGAACCCTCTTATAACCCAATTAATATTCCTTATTCCTTATTCCTTATTCCTTTTTTCAAAGATCAGCTTCCTACTTTGTAGGAAGTAAACATCAAGAAATGTTAAATATATATCCTCAGCAAGGTGCTTTAGATAGCTTGCTACATACTTTATTACATGAAGCAGGGCATGCTTTTATCGCAGAGCGCAAACTTGTGATCTTAGGTAAGGAAGAGGATGCGGTGGATGATTTTGCGACTTTTTTATTACTTGGTTATATTGAAGGCGGGGATGATATAGCTATCAATGCGGCTAAAATGTTCTCTTTTGAATCAGAGCATAAACCTAACTACTATGATTTCGGAGAATTTATTGGTGAGTATAGTTTTGATTTACAACGTTATTTTTCAATACTGTGTTTGGTTTATGGTAATCAAGAAATTAAGCATAATAATCTACTTAATGAAATTGAAGATGAGTATCTGTTTGATATTAAAGAGTATTGTAAGTTCAGATATAAAAAAACTGAGACTAATTGGAAGCAATATTTAGTTAAAAATTATTAAAAATTAACCTTGGAACTTATATTTAATATATCTTTATGGTAGATTGAACTCTGTATAAACTCGAATGAGTATATACGTAATAAGAATTATGATATCAAGTTATATCGAAAATTGACTACTATGAATTAGGTTAAAATAATGCCGTTAAAAAATAAAATATTACTATTTACATTAATATTATTACTGTTAATTTCCTCTTCTTTGACGTGGAATGGGTATAGAGAATTCAAAAACTTTAATAGTGAGTCTGTTCAAAGTTCAACAGAGAGCAGAGCTACTTTAATCTCAATAGCATTAGATGAAAAATTAGATAGTTATTTTTCTTCATTGAGCTCTTTTGGAATCGCTTTTAATGATGACGGTACGTTAAATAAAAAAACAACGGCAAAGTTTTTACGTAATTTAGCTAAAACAAGTGATACAGAAAGTGCTTTTGTTGGATTTAAAGATGGTTCTACCTTTGAGCAAAATGGAAGTTTTACGCCTAATTTTAATGCTAAAAAAGCGCAAAGAGAATGGTACATTAGAGGATTTTCAGGTGAAAAAGAAGTAATTACAGATGTTTACAGAAATAGTAATAATATTGATGTGTTTACTTTTGTGGTGCCGATTTACAAAAAGGAAGAAATTGTAGCCGTTGTCGGTGTTGAGATAGAACAAGCTGTAATTAATGATTTTATTGATACTTTAACTGAAAAAAATCAGATTTTTGCTTTTAATGATGATGGATATATTGTTGCTGCTAAAGATCCGCTGGAAGTTGGTAAGAATATTAGTAACATTGAACCAACGTATGCGCAATTTGATGATGGATATATGAGGTTTTTAGATAAGAATACAGATGACTATGTTGTTGCGAGTGCTTCGCATTTATCGCGATACGATTGGACTGTAATTATCTATGAATATGAAAGTGATGTATATGAACCTAGCACATCGATGTTCGAAGAATCCGTAATTATATTTACTGTTATTCTACTTGCGGCATTAGTATCTATATTTTATATGGTAAATAATTTAATTTATAAGCCAATTGGTGGTGAACCTGAAAAAATATCTGAAATATTATTTAATATAGCAAATGGAGATCTTACTCAGGAGCTTAACTCATCAGAAAATGATAGTGGTATATATAAGTCAGTCGTAATTTTAAATAAAAAATTATCAGAGATAGTAACTGCTAGTCATTCCATATCTAATAGTGTGAAAAAATCATCTGAAGAATTAACTAAAGTGATGCTTGAAGCTGAACATAATTCTCAACATGAATTAGGACAAGTTGAAGAAATATCAACGGCTATTTGTGAACTGTCTAGCACTTCAAAAGAGGTAACAACTAATGCTGCTCATGCGGAAGAAGAGGCTCAAAAAGCTATAGCTGATGTTACAAATGGTCATAGTATGTTAGAGAGCTCTATTTTGTTAACTGTTAATATTAATGACTCTGTTCAAGAAACAGCTAAAATGATTAGTGCATTGAGAGATGATGCTATAAATATAGGTGAAGTGACTAATGTTATTAGTAGTATTTCAGAACAAACCAATTTGTTGGCATTAAATGCAGCTATAGAAGCAGCAAGAGCTGGTGAAGCGGGAAGAGGGTTTGCTGTAGTTGCGGATGAGGTTAGAAGTTTGGCAGCAAAAACTCAAGAATCAACAACTAATATTCAGGATATAATCAGTAAGCTTCAAACTCAATCTGAAAAAGCTAATAAGAACATGATGGAAAATGTTCAGTCAATTCAAGAGTCTGTGGATTTAACTGAAAATGTAAAAGCATCATTTAATAGTATCGTTGCATCTGTTCAATCAATTTCTGATATTAATACATTAGTAGCTACTGCATCACAAGAGCAATTTCATGTGACTGAAGATATATCAAATAATACAACACGAACTTTTGATCTAGTGACTCAAAATGTATCTGTTATTAATCAAACTAGACAATCTTCTGATGAGTTGTCTAGATTGGCCATCACTCAAAAAATTGAATTAGATTTTTTTAAAATTTAATTATTGCTTACTTCCTTTCTTTCCCCTTCTTCTTAACTGATTGTTTCTAAAGAGAATGAACATGTCCCATTATAGTTACCTGTAATGGGATATAAGCTTTCCATACATCCATTTGCTTCTTTGTTAACTTTATATATGGTAAGCAATCTTATTTTTGTCTTGCTTTCAAATGCAAATGAGAAATGAGAAAAATCACAATGCCCATTGATGGCTTATCACTCATTGTCGCCAAAACGCTGGAAATGGACCCATTCAGTGAAGCCTGGTTTATTTTTTGTAATCGCAATCGAGATAAACTCAAGATCTTGTTTTGGGATACCAATGGCTTTTGGCTTTATTATCGTCGCTTAGAAAAAGGAACCTTCAAATGGCCAACACCAAATATTGATGGTGCGCTCCACATTAGCAGGCAACAACTCAACTGGCTTTTATCAGGGCTGACGCCTTTGCGGCAGTCGTGACCGCTAAATACGTGGATGCCTTGCCATTGTATCGTCAGGTCGACATATTAAACCGCTCAGGCATTGATATAAGTCGTGCGACGTTAGCCAATTGGTGCGTTCAGTTGGGTAACAAAGTGAAACCAGTCATTGATGAAATGAAATCAAGACTGCTTAATGAAAAGCTTATCTGCGCAGATGAAACCACAGTACAAGTGCTACGCGAAGAAGATAGAAAAGCGCAAAGCAAATCTTATATGTGGGTTTACCGGAGTGGTGAGTTCATTAAAAACCCTGTAGTTATCTATGATTATCACCCAAGCCGTGCAGCAACGTGTGCAAAAGACTTTTTAGGTGATTACTCAGGATACTTACTCTCTGATGGCTACAGCGTATACGACACATTAGATGCCGTAACACAAGCCGCGTGCATGGCACACGTTCGTAGAAAATTCACCGATGCACAAAAAGCGTCACCCTCTAAAAAAGCGGGAAAACCCGAAAAAGCCCTCAACTTCATCGCCAAACTTTACGGCGTAGAAAAAAAGGCAAAGGGATTATCCGCAAATGAACGGCAGAAGATAAGAAAACAGGAAGCAGAGCCAATATTGAGTGAATTTAAAGAGTGGCTTGATGTTCAAAATGTCTTACCAAAAGGGGCATTAGGTAAAGCCATCGCCTACACTCAAAAGCAATGGCGTAAATTACTCACCTATCTTGAGGATGGTGATATTAGTATCGATAATAATGCCACAGAAAGAGACATTAGGCCGTTTACCACAGGTAGAAAAAACTGGATGTTCTCGACTTCTGTCGAGGGTGCGAAGGCGAGTGCTAACTTGTATAGCTTGGTAATGACATGCCGCGCTAATGACATTAACCCGTATTATTACTTCCAGTATTTATTTACGGAGTTACCTAAACGTGATCCAGCTGATGATATGTCGGATCTTATGCCGTGGCTCGTTGAAATGAGTGATGCAGAGTAAAGCATCACTAGTTCATTAAGCGCTTACTAATTAACAAGGGCGAAGGTATTGCCATACTGTTGGGTAGAAATAAGGGTGCCAACCTGATGATGGTTGAATGGAGCGGAACATATAGCCATTCGATTGTACGACTTCCTGGTAATAGTAGTGGGTGTATGGACTCCATTCTGGTATATATGCACAATAATCGTCAGGTTGTGGTATCGGTGGAGTAGGTAGCGGCGGTGTCGGGTTACTGTTTCCTCGAATGAGTAAACTGACGTCAGAAAAATCAGACTTACTTACGACCAATACATGATAGCTATTGGCTGGATGATCTAAGAATAAGCAACTTTCGTAGGTGTCAGAATTTTGAGAGGAACAGTCGTAATCCGTCGGTGTTGGTTGGCGATCCGTGGCAATGAATATATCAATATCTCCCTGACCTCCGTAAGTATCAATACTAACGTAACCATTGGATGGTGGATTATTCAGTCTAAAGCGTGGTTTGTCACCGTAAACTCCTTTTATTACGGTTGGCTGATTTAATACTAACGTGGCTTCATTCGAGGGCGTTGGCGTTTCTGGGTTGGGTCTCGGTGGCTGTGGGAGCGGCGTTGAGCTTTCACAGTGTTGTACCGTTATTCCTACTTGTTCAAAGGCCGTAGTTATCGACTGCGTTTCATAACCAAGTTGTGTTGCAGCCTGACAAATCCCTTCAGCCCCTTGTTGGAAGGTTGAACGTGGTTGCCAAAATAGTTTATTCGCCGTTGCATAAACTAAGAATGCTTTTTTGATATTCCAATCTGGGCTAGTTGCAAGAAGATAAAAAGCGTGGTTAAAAATCCCCGAACTATGGTGAACATCAATGCCATTATAATATTGGCTAACATGTTGAATGGAGGCACCATCTTGTGATGGTTTGATGAAAAAACGCATCGCTTCAGAATGTTTCATTACGTGTTCCCCCATCTTCCAATTGAAAGAACCGTGAACAAAATAGCTCAATGCAGCGGCGGAGACATCGGAAAAGGATTCGTTCATACCTCCAGACATACCACGGTACTCTAAATTAGAATTTTGTTCGGTAAAGCCATGGCTAACTTCATGGGCTATGACATCCCAAGTAGCTAATGGATACATGTAAGACCCTCCATCGCCAAAAGTCATCTGTTGTCCATCCCAAAATGCATTACCATAGTTATTACCATAATGAACGCGCATCGTTAGCTTTTGACGGATCGGCCGAGTGTTTAACCACTCGTCATACATATCAAAGACTTGTTGACCAAAATATTGTGCATCGTTCATTGGAGCATAGGCGCCATTGGCTGAACGAGCTGTATTCTCAGGACAAGTGAATTGATGTATGCGTCCGCTCCAGGTGCTGCTATTCATATCAAGAGTCACGACGTTTTTGCTGTCCATTTGACAGGCATCATTAACTTCAAATCCACCAAATTTACTATTGTCATTGAAATAATAGCGTCCACTTTTTTGGTTACCACCAGCCCCTTCAGCTTGTTTAAAAGTAATGCCCTCCCAACGATCGAGAATGCGACCATCTTTGGCATCTATTATCGTGATTGGACGGGATGGGGATTTATCTTTAACGGTTAAATAAGAAACGTGGTATATAAGTTGTGCCATTTTTTGACTATTAATTATAATCATTAATTCGGCGGATTCTGTGTTAGTATGGACAGATGTTGTTGTTCTTTTTATGCTGGATTTATTTGCTTCTTTCGCAATGTTAATAGCTTGATTTTGATTGATTAGAGGTAAGGTAGATCCAATATCATTCTCTATATCTTGGACAACATTGCCAGTGATGGCTTGAGCTACGCCATAGTGATCTTTTAATGACACGACAGATTGACCATAGATGGGAATACCGAGATATCGTTGTTGATGACGAACCCACTTTTTTCCTTGTTGTTCAATATGAGTTTGTTCTATGAAACTATATTGGTTAGGGGGGCCTGCAGCATTTGTTGTACTTAATGGATTAAGAAGCTTTGTTATATCGACGTCTTGAACATCAAGAATGGTAGCACTCTGTACAGGAAAGACGAGCGGTGTTAGTCCTAGCAAGACGAAATATTGTTTATTCATTTATTTATATCTCTTTGTTATGTTTCTAATCTATTTTATTTGCGTGGTGTATTTTTTGTTTTTTAAATATATTTTCAAAGTTTATAAAGTTAAATTTATGATCTTAATTCAATAAAAAATAAATTTATAACCGTATTGTTATATTAATTATTTAAATATAAACTGTTTTTATTGATGATAATGTCATTTATTGGTTGGTTTATTTGTATGAGATTAATAACTTAGATGTTAGCTCATGGTTTGTTTATATAGAAAATTAAGTTTATTATAAATGGTTATTTTAAAAATAAGGGCGTTGGTATTAAGTTGCTGATTTTATTTATAATTTGTGTGTATGTGTGTATGTGTATTTTTTCTCATGTGTATTTTACCCACCATTTATTTCTATTTTATTAACCGTGTTTAATATGGATTTACTAGTGGATAATCACATTTTAAATATAAATAGTCTCTTTCACTGTTTTAAACTGGATCTTAATTTAATCGCAAGAAATAAAACCGCCATAAATCTTCCACGAAACTGTCATAAACTCCCTTTAGGCTACAGATAATTGTATAAACGAACTTATAAAAATAACGATTTCAAAAGGGAAGTGTGATGAGCAATTTTGTAGAGAAAGAATCAGATTTTAGCAACATGGTGAATGCACGTTTATCTCGTCGAGGTTTTTTAATGGGAACCGCGGCGGCAGGTGCAGGCGTTTTTTTAGCGTTAAATCCAGTAGCGAAAGCCATTGCAGGTAGCATGGATAATTCATTATTAAATTTTGAGGCCATTACCACTTCTACCAGTGATTCTATTCTTCTTCCTAAAGGTTATCGCTCTAGTACGTTGATGTCGTGGGGGGACCCAATCTTTGCTAACGCACCTCAATTTAACTCAAATGGAAAGCAAGATTCAAAAGCACAAGCACTGCAATTTGGTGATAATACCGATGGTATGAGTGTGTTCCCTTTATCAAAAGATCGCGCCATTCTTGCAGTTAATAATGAATACACCAATTATGAATACTTGTTTGCACATCAAGGCAAAGCAATGACGGCAGATGATGTTGCCAAAGCACAAGCTGCGGTAGGAATTACCATTGTTGAAATCGTAAGAAAGAACGGTCAATGGACGATGGATCCAACAGGTAAAGCAAACCGCCGTATTACCGCAAACACAGAAATGGAAGTGACAGGCCCTGCAGCTGGCCACAATTTATTAAAAACCAAAGCTGACCCAACAGGTAAAAAAGTATTAGGTACTTTCAATAACTGTGCAAATGGTGAAACGCCGTGGGGCACTTATTTAACTTGTGAAGAAAATTTTAATGATTTCTTTGGTTCAGAGCAAAACGCAACCTTAACTGCCGATGATAAACGTTATGGTATTAAAGCAGAGCAAAGTGATTATCAATGGCATAATTTTGATGATCGCTTTGATGTGGTTAAAAATCCGAATGAACCAAATCGTTTTGGCTGGGTGGTTGAAATTGATCCGAATGATCCAACCTCAACCCCATTAAAACGAACCGCGCTAGGTCGATTTAAACATGAAAATGCTGCATTAGTGGTGAATGATGATGGTCATGTCGTGGTGTATCTTGGTGATGATGAACGTGGCGAGCATTTGTATAAATTCGTATCAAAAGATAAATACCAAGAAGGTAATAACGCAGTCAATCGTAACCTTCTTGAAGAAGGCACCTTGTACGTTGCTAAATTTACAATGAAAGACGATAAGTTAGAAGGCGATGGCCAGTGGTTAGAACTTACTTACGGTAAGAATGGGTTAACCAAAGAAAATGGATTTAATAGCCAAGCTGAAGTGATGATTTTTGCTCGTAGAGCAGCAACACAAGTGGGTGCAACCACAATGGACAGACCGGAATGGGTTGCAGTTCATCCAGATAAAAAACACGTTTTCTGTACATTAACGAATAATAAATATCGTGGGGTAAAAGAAGGTCAAGATGTCGATGGCGTTAATCCACGAGCTGAAAACCATTATGGTCAAATTGTGCGTTGGGCACCAACTAATGCAAATCATGTGAGTGATACATTCCAATGGGATTTGTACCTAATAGCAGGGAACCCAACGGTTCATAAAGGTAATTTGTACGCGGGCAGTGACAACATCAATAAAGACAACATGTTTAATAGCCCTGATGGCATTGGTTTTGATAAAGCAGGGCGTTTATGGATTCAAACCGACGGCAATTACTCAAACAAAGGAGACTTTGCAGGACAGGGTAATAATCAAATGTTGTGTGGTGATCCTAAAACAGGCGAAGTGCGTCGTTTCTTAACTGGGCCAATTGGCTGTGAAATTACCGGACTCACTTTTTCTGAAGATCAAAAAACCATGTTTGTTGGTGTGCAGCATCCATCTGGACATTTTCCTCAAGGGGGAGATAGTAAACCACGCTCAACTATTGTGATGGTGACTAAAGATAATGGTGGTGTGATCGGCAGTTAGGATCGTTATATTTAGATATAAAAAAGTGGCCTCATTATGAGGCCACTTTAATTGAAAGTGTTGAAGTGATAGTTATTAAGTGTCTACTTCTTTTCTTCTTCTACAGTCCAATGGATAACGACTTCTTTTTTACCCCATTGTCTTGCTTTCTCGACATCTTCACCCATGTAAATATCAATCTTCTTTTTCCAGCGCTTATTCATTTTATCTAGTACTAGATAGGTGCCATCAAGTCCTTCGATTGTTACTTCTTGATTATGAGTAAGGCCCATATCGATAAGGTCTCTTGATACCGCAATTGATTTCATTCCTGGTTTTAGCGTATCGCCCCAAGCGGCAAGGTTTGGTGTGTCGTCGGTTTCACCAACACTTGAAGTGTATGCGCTTGCTGTTACTTTTAGAGATTGTTCACCTCCTCCGCAGCCAAAAAGTGATGTCATAGTGAGTGCTGCTAGAAGATAAAAGCGGATTTTCATAACCGTTTCCTTTAGTTAGAGGTATGTTTGATGCGTAATATAATGTATCCGTACATGATACCTTTTTTCTATATCTATGCGTTGCTAAAGATTGAGACAAGCTATGATTTAAAAAATAAGCTGAATGTATAAAAGTATTTGTTAATCTAACTTACTTTCAATTGCTGCAATAGCCATTCTTATACCAATTGGGACTTGTCCATGGAATGGATGCAGCGCATAGACATTAGAGGCTTTCATTTCAAAGTTCGGTAATACTTCTTTTAACTCATCTTGATGCTGTAAATAAATAAACTCAGGAAGAAGGCCAACGCCTAATCCATTTTTTATTAACGCCAAACTATTTTGAACCGTGTTTACTTGATGCGTAGCTGTAAAGTGTATAACTCGAGAAGATTGTGTTGTCGTATTTACTAACTGATGTGAGATCTGTTTAGGCTGCCAATGGTTTGCAATGTAAGGAAGGGCTTCAATGCTATCAAGAGTAAATTCTGGATAGTCTTTGGTAATACATAATACGTCTTGTATGGTTCCAATGCGCTTTTGCTTTAGGTTACTTAATTTTGATTCACCAACACGGATAGCCAAATCAATGTCTTCTTGCATTAGGTCGAGTTGACCATCATGCGCTATTAGATTTAATTTCACGTTTTTGTGGACGCTAAATACGCTGCTTAACGCCGGAATAATAATGTCATTCATTAAGGCGTGAGGGGCGGTTACTGTCAGTTTTCCTTGTGGAAATTCTTGTTGATGTAAAATATCACTCCAGGCTTTTTCAGCTAATCGATGCATTTCGCAACACTGTAAATAAAAATGCTCACCTGAGGCAGTAAGGCTTTGTTTTCGTGTCGTTCGTTTTAATAGAGGTAAACCTAAATCAGTTTCTAATTGTTTGATATGTTGGCTTATGACTGATTTTGATAGGTCAAGTTTATCAGCAGCTTTAGTGATGGAACCTGATTCAACCACGGTCATAAATAGGGTCATTTGTTTTAGTTTTTGCATGCTATCTCTACTTATTTGAATGGTATTATCTGACTTTATTGTTCTGTTATATTAAACAGTGTTTTCTTATTTGTCTGTTTTTCGCTGTTAATAATGCACGTATAGTTCATCTCATACAAACATTAGGAGAAACAATCATGACTCAAGAACAAATTTTAGCAGCATGCAAAACCGGTATTTCAGCATGGCAACAGGCTTTTAATTCTCAAGACGCTGCTGGTTGTGCTGCTCAATACGCAGAAGGCACGGTGATGGAAGCTCGCCCATTTGGAACGTTTACTGGCCGTGAAGAGATCCAAGCATTTTGGCAAAACATCATGGACCAAGGATTTGCTGATGTGGATTATACCGACGTTAAATGGGAAAAGATTGGCGATAATGGTTATTTGCTAACAGCGAGCTGGACGATGAATAAAGCGTTTGGCGTAGTACATAATGAGCATTGGACGATTCAAGAAGATGGTAAGGCTCGTTTAATTGCAGATGATTTTGAAGTGCAAGGCGAGCGCTAGAGGTCACTTTCTAAACGATGGGGTTGAGTAATTTGTTATTATAACTCACACTTAAAAATTCCCCCATCTTTTGGAGCCATGGATGATTAATATACTGAGCTTATTTACCTTAGCAGCTTTGTGGGGAGGGTCATTCTTATTTGTCAGGATTGCCGCAAATCCACTTGGCCCTGCAGTGTTAATTGAAGCTCGTGTTGCTTTTGCAGCAGTCACTTTACTTGTCGTTTCATTCTTTTTGAAAAAGTCTTTACGTTTTATGTCCAATATTAAGCATTTCCTTACTCTGGGGTTGTTTAATTCGGCTTTACCTTTCTTGCTATTCGCCTATTCAGCTCAAATATTAAACGTATCTACGTTAGCTATTCTTAATTCTACAGCGCCGATCTGGGGAGCGATTATTGGTGCGGTATGGACTCGAACTTGGCTAACTAAAGAGGTCGTGTTTGGTTTGGTTCTAGGTATTATTGGGGTTGGTGTTCTTGTCGGTTGGGAAGCTATTAATGTCGGTGATGAGGCGATAATTCCGATGATTGCAGCCTTGATGGGGACGTTTAGTTACGGTATTGCTACAAACTACGCCAAGAATGCCCCAAGTGTTGAACCTTTTAATAATGCGCACGGCAGTATGTGGGCTTCTGTAATCTTGGTGCTACCGTTGGTTCCTTTTATTCCAGTAAGAGAAACAATTAGCTCAGATATTATGTTGTCAGTATTTGCGCTTGGTGCAGTCTGTACTGGTCTTGCGTATTTATTGTATTTCCGATTAATTAAAGATCTTGGTGCGTCGTCCGCCCTTTCTGTGACCTTCCTTATTCCTGCGTTTGGTATTTTGTGGGGATATTTGTTTTTAGGTGAAACCGTTGGAATGAATGCGATTATCGGTACTATTTTAGTGGTAGCAGGAACCATGTTTGTGACGGGTTTTTCTTCCAAATTTATATCTAAAAAACGGGTCTGATGAGTTTCTTTCTTTATTAAAAAATAGACGCCTAGGGCCAGTTGCTTTAGGCGTCTTCGTTTTTATGTATTACGCTTTAGACCAAGCTCTGATATCAGTAATTTCTTTAGCATCAATACTTAATGATTCTAGAAACTCTTGGTGAGCATCAGGTTCCATTTTCTCGAATTGTTTGTGCCAATTTTGCATGTCTTGTTCGTTAAGACCTGCCGCTTTCATTATTTCGACCCAGCGTGCTTTAGTAACCATATTTTGCTCCAATAATGTAGGTTGTTTTAATAGCATGACTATTGCATTCTGTTGTTGCCGTAATCGTTGGATCTCACTTTCAAGTGCATTAAATTGATTACGCAAAATACTTTCTTGTGTCATATCGTCTTGATGATCAAGTAGCGGCATAATGTCTGTGATTGGTACGCCAAACGAACGATAAGCCATAATTGCGTCTAATCGCTTAGATTCTTTATCTCCATACCAACGATAGCCATTATCAGAACGATAAGCAGGGTAAAGTAACCCTGCTCGTTCATAATATAGGACCGTAGTACGGGAGATATTATGGTGTTTTGCCATTTGCGTTACAGTCAACATAGTGTGTTCTCTTGCTCATCAAGGTTAAATTATCAACCCTGCACTTGTAGACGGGTCAAGCATTAGGTTAGAAATAGTTATAATGCTTGTCAAAGCGAATTCGATTATTTCTAGATTTTCTTTTTGAAAGGTTTGATGCACTGAAAGCGGGTGAGTGAGTATCGAGGAATTAAGAGAGCAGCACTGAGCCATTGAGATTGACTCAGTGTTTTGGTATCAACATTACATCATTACTAAACTTGCTGTTCCTAAGAAAGCGAAGAAACCAACAACATCAGTCACTGTCGTTAAAATTACAGAACCAGCAAGTGCCGGATCTAATTTAAACTTATCTAATGTGATAGGAATAAGTACACCAAATAAGGCCGCGGTGATGATATTAACGATAATAGCTAGTGAAATGGTGGCACCTAACGCGAACGACTGGAACCAAGCACCAGCAAGACCACCGATGATTAATGACCATAGCAAACCGTTGATTGAGCCAATTCCTAATTCATTTTTTAATAACGCAAAGCGGTTACCCGGGGTAATTTGATTTAGCGCCATCGCACGAACCATCAAGGTTAATGTTTGGCTGCCAGCGATACCGCCCATAGAGGCCACGATTGGCATTAATACTGCCAGTGCAACGACTTGAGTGATTACATCTTCAAATAATCCGATCGTTACAGAAGCTAAGATAGCGGTAAGTAAATTAATACCAAGCCAAACCCCACGTTTTTTTGAACTCTTAATGATAGGAGAGAAAAGATCGTCGCCCTCATCCATACCAGTACCGGCCATTAAGCGAGTTTCGTAAATTTCACGCTGGGTATTAATCGCAAATTGCCAATCAAGTTGCCCAATTAAAACGTTATCGTCGTCGATAATCGCCACACTTGGTACCGCTGAGTGTTCAACGGCTTCAATACTTTCATTGAGAGGTTGATGTACATTCAGAACTAAGCAGTCTTCTAATTTTAACGTATTAATTTTAACTGAGTCATCCGCAGTTAAAATATCGGTGTATTGCACAATGCCGTGAAACTTATGAGCACGGTTTATTAAGTGCATGTATTGGTGAGACTCAAATAAGTTAGTTTTTAATAGTTTTTTCGCACGTCCAACACTGACATTGAAAGGCAAGGTTGCAATTTTACGGTCTGCCCAGTGACCAACCTCATCATCTTCATACTGCTTTGCATCATCATATAAATCCAATTCATCGCGGCTAATAAGCTGTAAAGCAAGGCTGAAGATTTCATCAGGTAGAGATTCTGCCCATTCGATTAACGATAAGTTATCCAGTTTGGCTAAGGTGAAGTTTAATTCAGCATCAGAGAGCTCTTCAAGGATAGCGACACGAGCGTCCGCACGCATTTCTGTTAAAACATCTATATGCATTTCTAGCGGCAAGCGTCGCCATAATTGCACACGTTGGTCGACAGGGAAAGCTTCTAAGATACGAGCAAATGAACCGTTATCTAGACCATTTTCAACGTATTCGCCGAGAAGCTTAAATTGATCTTCTTGTTCGACGTTAAAAAGCGTCTCAATTTGAAAGGATAGATCTTGATGTTCGTTCAATCTTTTACTCCATAAATCAATGATATTTTGAAATGCTAAGTGAGCCTTAGGAAATTGTTCTTTAAAGGAAAGATAACTTATCTACAAGCTAAAGAGAATAGGAAAGTGCATAGTGAGGTTATAAATGTTAACCGAGAAATTATTGTTAAATCATCATTGTTACCCTTTAAGAATTAATTATTATTAGGTATCAATTATTTCTCTTACTTATAGAATGCGCGATTGTTTTTTTGGGAATGTTTGTTATGCATAAGCGGTGTTTTTCAAGGTAGTTGTCATCATTTGCTTGCTTATTAAGCTACTTCTCTTTCTGGATTTAGGTGAACGTCACCAACAGGCGCACAGTTTCTGATATCACCTGGCCAGCGTTCAGGGTTTAGCTCTTTTGCAGCGAGTAGTACCTCCACTCGGCGCTTCAAGATCTCTTTATCTTTTCCATTGTGACGCTCTGAAGGCGTGACATAATTCAGCTTACTGTGCTTGTGCTCCGTGTTGTACCAGCGTACGAAGGCTTCAACCCAACTTCGACTACTGTCGATTGTTTCAAAGCCCTTTGTTGGCCAGCTTGGCATGTACTTTACCGTGCGGAACAATGACTCAACATACGGGTTATCATCACTGACTCTTGGGCGACTATACGATGAAGTAATACCTAACTCTTCCATTTTTGCTTTAAACGTCAACGACTTCATCGGCGCACCATTATCTGAGTGAAGAACCAGCGCTTGATTGAAGCACTGCTCTCGCATCAACGTTCGTTGTAGAAGTTGTGACGCCAGCTCAGCTCACCGCATTCATGCTCATACACTTCATAACCAACAATTTTTCGACTGTAGATGTCCTCAATGACATACAAGTAATAGTGTTGGCCTCGAACCTTTGAAGGTAAATAAGTGATATCCCACGTATAGACTTGGTTCGAGTCCGTCGCTGTGTAACTGGTTGGCTTCGCTTGCTTCTGTCTGCTCCGCTGACGACCTCGCTTGTGAAGTTGCCCCTGTGTACTCAGTACTCGATAGTAGCTCGATTCAGAGGCGATATAAACCTATTGGAGGATATTCTGCATCTTGGAATTATTTAAATTCAAGATGCCATTTTTATTAATATAGTAAATTTATATCATTAAAGACATAAATTTCACAAGGATGTTTTATCTTAACTATAGGTAGAATATGAACTTAATAAACAATGCGTCTTTAGATAAAAAAATATTTCAGCAATTACAAACAAACGGAATGACAATGAGTGAGGCCATTCAGCTTGTCATGTGTGAAATATATTATTTGAGTTACAAAGACAGAGATGTAATGAGGCGTGCAATTAGTTTTTTAGGGGAAGATAAAAAAGACACAATAGTCTTAAATATTCAAATGCATAAAAGAAATAATTATCTCAATGAATTACAAGGTAATAAAGTCGAGCATGAAAGAATTATTCATAATTTTTTATTTTAAAGTCAGGTTAGGATAGGCTTAAAAAATATAATAACGTATTGATTCTTCTATTATTATATTTTGTTTACTATAAAACAGAAACCGAGTAATCAATAATTTAACTGATTACTCGGCAGTTTTTTATTAAACTAGTGTTATTAATACATCTAAACGCTTTCTGTCACCATCCGAGGTTTTATGTCGGTAATTTGATTGATTAGCTCTGATTTGTCACTTTTTTCTTGCCACACTAAATACAGTGCTTGTTCCATGATAGGAGCATCTTCGACAACATAGAGCTCGTTGCTTTCAACATTCTGATTAATCACAGGTGCAGGTAAATAACCAACGCTTGGGTGAGTCATTAGATAATCTAACGCCATGCGAGAAGAGTGACTGTGCAAAATAGGCGTTCTTTGTAATTCACTGATCTTACTGTGCTGAATAGCAAAGCGAGCGCCCCAATCTAAATAAACCAAGGGTAATGTTTGAATACTACTCATGGTGCAGTTTTTGACTTGAGAAACGAGTTGCAATTGATAATCTCGAATTTTAAAAACACGGATCCCATCAATTTTTGGTGGTTCACTGGTAATAAAAAGATCGACACTTTTATCTAATAACGACTTCGCAAGATCTTGTCGAGGGATTGATTCTAACCGTAATGCTAATCCCGGAACCGTGTCGTAAATACCGTTTATCCAATCAGAGATACCATCAAACTCCCAAATTAATGCACTTGCCCCAATGGTGATTTGTGAATTGTATTCTTCTGTTAGGGCGACATCTTGTTTTGCTCGTCCCCATGTTTGCAAAATCGCTTCAGCATAAGGCAATAATCGTTCACCAGCCGCGGTAAGTTGCACATTGTGACGTTGACGAGTAAACAGCGGATTTCCTAATTGCGATTCTAATTGACGAACGCGGAAACTCACGGCCGATTGGGTGAGAAATAAATGCTCTGCAGCACGCCCAAAATGACGCGTTTTTGTAACTTCTAGGAAGGTTTTAAGCAGATCAGTATCCAATATCTTCATCTCTTTGATGGTGGTATTGCCAACAATAAAATATTTTAATTGAAAGCGCTAATATTTTTTGTTGTACAACGGCCTCACTCTGAATTACATATACCTTTTTTGTGGTCACGAAGAAGCATCAATGCGAACTCTTACTAAATTTTACGATGACAAAAACTTCAAAAGAGGTTTTAGTCGCAGTGGTTTTACAATCCGCGAAGCGTTGATTTTAGAAACCTACGGTCGAACAATGCAATCATTACTAAACGGTGTAATGGGCGCTGAATCAGAAGCAGAATTACGATTTGTTGAGCAAGTACAGCACCAGCCTGCTGAGATTTCAGAATTTGCACAATGTTGGTTGAAGTATCAAAACAAGATTAACTTTAAACCTAAGTACTATACGTTGTGTGGCACTCAACGTTCATCAGATGACAGTTCTGATGATCACAGTGATTCATCATCTGATGATCTTGATTAGGTGATCTACCTCTAATATTAAATAAAAAGCCGGATAGTGATTATCCGGCTTTTTTATTGAATCTATTTTTTACTTATTTTAAGTAAGGCGCCAACTCTTTTGCCATAAATTCTGCAATCCAAGGCTGGGCTTCTGATTTTGGGTGCAGCCCATCCTTCATCATCCACTCCGGTTTTATGACCACTTTTTCTAGGAAAAATGGCAGCAAAGGTATCTCATATTTTTCACTTAATTTTGGATAGAGTGAACCAAATGCTTGGCTGTAACGTTTTCCATAATTAGGCGGTACTTGAATTTGCATTAATAGAGGTTGAGCGTTAGCTGCTTTAATTTGAGTAAGCATCTTTTCTAAATGAACATTTATTTTTTGTGGTGGAAAACCACGTAAACCATCATTTGCACCTAATTCAATTAATACATAATTTGGTTTATGTTGAGATAGGAGTGCTGGAAGGCGATTTAAGCCATTCCCTGTAGTATTCCCTGAAATACTGCCGTTAACGACTTCTGTTGGTTTGTTTAGTTTGTTTAATTGAGCAGGTAATAGCGAAGGCCAACTTTGTTCTATTGGCATGTGATAACCGGCACTTAAACTATCACCAAGGATCAATAAGGTTTGGCTATAAGCATTTTTTATAATGAATAGTTGGCTACTTAATAAAACCAAAAAAAGAGTGAGAAATTTACGCATGTTCAACCTTATAAATAAGTAATATTAATAGAATACCAGAAACAAATAGTTAAAGTAGTGTAAAGGAAATTGCTGATTAACTGACACTTGCGTATACAATACGCGTAATAGCATAAAAATAATATCAAAAGGAAATGACCATGACAGCAGCCATAAAAGTGAGTTCAGTAGGGAAGTCTGTGATTTCAAACAATGCAGAACTTACCATTTTAAAAGACATCTCTTTTGAGGTTCAATCTGGTCAAAGTGTAGCGATTGTTGGTACCTCTGGTGCGGGTAAGTCGACATTAATGACTTTACTCGCGGGATTAGATATTCCTACTTCTGGTGACATTGAATTATTAGGACAAAGTCTTTCCCAATTAGATGATGAAGCTCGTGCTCAAATTCGCAGTGAATCCATTGGTTTTGTGTTTCAAAGCTTCTTACTTATCCCGTCATTAACAGCGCTTGAAAATGTTACTTTACCTGCGATTTTACGCGGTGAAGGAGAAGACATTCAGAAGGCAAAACAGTTGTTAGAGTCTGTTGGCCTATCGGGACGAGAAACGCATCTTCCTTCTCAACTCTCTGGTGGAGAGCAGCAACGTGTGGCATTAGCGCGAGCATTCATGACGCAACCTCGTATTTTGTTTGCAGATGAACCTACAGGTAACCTCGATCAATCTACCGCAGAACATATCATTGAACTTTTGTTTGAGATGAACCAAAAACACGGCACAACCTTGGTGCTTATCACTCATGACTCTAAGCTCGCACAACGATGTGAGCGCACACTTACCATTAATGCAGGGCAGATTAATGAAGAGGTAAAAACGGTATGAGTGAGCAATCTGTGAGGCCAAATATCTTAGGAGATAACAAATCTTCTGGGAACAAAATGATATTGCGTTGGAGTTGGCGCGAGATCTGGCAAGGTCAATTATGGCCTGTGATGGCAGCCTTAACCTTGATAGTGGCGTGTGTGGTGGCTTTATCTGCCTTGGCTATCCGGGTTGAAAAAGTAATGACAGACCAAGGCCGCTCTATGATGGCTGCGGATCTCGTGTTTCGCTCTGCTAATCCAACCCCCGAATTTATTCTGCAACAAGCGCATGAGAAAAATTTAGTTTTATCTTCTCAAGTGCGTTTTCAAACCATGGCATTCAGCGACACTGGAATGCAATTGGTGAGTGTGAAATCAGTCGAAAGTAATTACCCACTTCGCGGTGAGCTTTTATTAAATGGAGCGAATAATGAAATACACACTCATGTTCAACAAGGTGAAGTGTGGATTGCAGATCGCCTTTTATCGTTATTAGAGCTGAATATTGGTGATGTCATTGCTATTGGAGACGCTGAATTACCAATCAGTGGTGTGATTGAATCAGAACCCGAATTAGCATTTAACCCGTTTAGAACCATGCCAAGTGTATTTATTCATCAATCTGATTTAGATAAAACGGGTGCGATTCAACTGGGCAGCCGAGTTCAATATCGAACGCTATTTAAAGGTGATGACAATGCAATATCGTCACTGCAAAGTGAGTATGAATTGCAAGCAGGAGAGCGTTGGATAAGCGAAGAGACTCAAGGTCGAACTGCTGATTTAATGCAAAAAGCCAAACAGTATTTATCTCTGACTATTTTGATGGTGATATTAATGGCATCGGTTACCTTGGTATTAACGTGTCAACACTACGCAACTAGTCGGGCTAATACGGTTGCGATGCTAAAAAGCATGGGCGCAAGTAAGCAATGGTTGAAACGTTGGTTATTAAGCCAAGTGGGTTTGATGTTCTTTACTGGTGTGGTTGCAGGCTCTCTTATTGGTCTTGGGCTAGAGTTATTACTGCGTATCCCATTAGCCGATATTTTACCTGAGAATCTACCAAGTTATGGTTGGCAGCCGTTTGCGTTTGGCTCGGTCGTTGCGCTGTTTATTGGCTTGCCTGCATTGGGTATTCCTCTGTTACGTTTGCTTGATACACCTGCGATAGCGGTATTGCAATCTCAAATTACAGCCTCGTCTAAAAAGGGATTATGGCTTATTGCTGTACCTGTTGTGGCATTCTTATTGATGTATGGCACAAACAGCCTAGTGTGGATGGTATCTATTGGTTTAGTGGTGTTGTTTGTTCTACTTGCCGGTGTTAGTTATGGCTTAGTACACCTGTTTGGTCGCTTTAAATGGGGAGCGGCAATGACATTGGCGTTAAGCCGAATTAAACGCTCTCCAAAAAATAGCATGATGCAACTTGCGGCACTGTCTGGTTCATTAATGTTAGTTGCGGTGATTTGGTTAGTCAGAACCGATCTGTTGGGTGATTGGCAACAAACGCTTCCACCAGGTGCCCCAAATGTATTTGCGATGAATATTGCCCCTTATGAACAACAAGAGTATCTACAAAAATTAGATAATGAAAAGCTAGACCGTTCTGAAGGCTACCCGATTGTTCGTGGTCGTTTAACTGAGATTAATGGCGAAAGCACCAAAGAAAAGATGAAAGGAGAAGGGCAAGGATCTGAAGCATTACGTCGTGAAATTAACTTTACGTGGCGTGATGCGTTACCCATTCATAATGAAGTGACAGCGGGTGAATGGACTGCGTCGAATAGTGTTTCTGTAGAGCAAGACGTTGCCAATGATTTGGGCATTGAAATTGGAGATAAATTAAGCTTTTCTGTGAACAGTCAGTCTTTTTCTGCGGTGGTTAATTCAATTCGAATTGTTGATTGGCAGAGCATGAAACCGAACTTCTATTTTATCTTCACCCCAGATGTCATTGCCGATTTACCCGCAACATGGTTAGTGAGTTTTAAAGTAGATGACAATGAAAATACGTTATTGAATCAACTGGCTCGTGATTATCCAACCGTAAGCCTATTGGATTTTAGAACCATGGGTGGAAAAATCCAAGCGATGCTTGCTCAAATTACATGGTCGTTAAGTGTATTAGCTGGATTAGGTGTGGTGAGTGGTGTGTTATTAATATTCACTTTACTTCGTTTGAGCTTGTATCAACGTCAACGTGAAATTACCCTTTATCGAACGCTTGGGGCAAGTCGTCAGCGTATTAGTCAGACGTTATGGAGTGAATACGGGATCATGGCACTAGCCGCAGGCTTTGTTGCTGTAATGGGCGCAGAAGCAATCGTATTTAGTTTAGTGAAATGGGGTTTTAAACTTGAGCCAACATTGCACATAGGCATGTGGATTGTGTTGCCATTACTTGCCATGATGATTGTATTTATGAGCTTAGTCAGTGTTATAAAACAATTATTGAAGCCATTAAAGTAAGTCATATTGGTTAAATGCTCACAGTATTATGAATTGAAACACATTAATCCTGTGAGCCTAGCTAATGATAACTTACACTGCACGATTAGTTTATTTAAAGGATTGATATGAGAACTCTATTTTTAACGTTAGCTTTGACTTTCTCTGTTGGCGCTATGGCAAATACTGCAAATGAAGCGACAGATCTGAGCAATACGAAAACACTAATCAAAGCCCCTGTTGATACTAAGGCTGCGATGAAAGAAATGAGATTAGAGTTTAAATTAAGTGAACGAGCAGATTCTATTGAAGAAATGAGTCAATCAGTGATGAAGCTTGAGTCATTAATTGATTATCTAAAGCAAGAAACCTATAGCCCTGAAAAACAAGACATGTATCAAGAAGGTTTTAATAAATTATCGGTATCAGTAGATCTTATTAAATTGGATTTAGAAGCGGGTAATTTAGATAAAGCAAAAGAAACATTAGCGCAGATTGACGAGCTACGAGTTGAGTATCATAAAAAGCGTAACCCAAGTATCTGGAGTAAGATCTTTGGGTAGTAAAGCGATCTAGTGAGTAAAAAATGGAGCTAATCAGCTCCATTTTGTTTTTAATTAACTGTTATACATCTTATCAAAATTTTTCTGATTCCAGCCAACCATTACTTGATCACCAATTTTAAGAACAGGGATAGAACGAGCGCCCATGGCTTGTAATTCCTTGCGTCCTCTTTGCATTTTTGCATTGGTTAATCTGTATGCAATTTTTTTAGAATCAAGGTAGCGCTGAGCATCTTTACAGTGTGGGCATTTGTCAGCGACATATAAAACGACTCGTTTCATTAAGAGCTCTCCAAGTAAATCTAATTATACAGTTAGCGTAGTTTATACAAACAAGTAAGGGAATAACTTACGACGCTCTTCAGGGCTTAATGCTTCAACACGAGCGATATTGGTATCAGGGATCGCTTCTGGATTTGGATAGTGTTTCAGTACTTTTGCCATACTTTCTTCGCGAATAAGGTGAAGAACAGGGTAAGGGGAGCGATTTGTTAAATTCTCATCGTCTTCAGGTTCAGCACCACCAAAGCAATAATTTGGATGGAAAGTCGCAATCTGGAATGTACCCTCCCATTCTTGCTGCTTAATAAGAGCATCTACCCAATCTAAGAAGAAGTTATAATCAATGAAATCTTGCAGCATGTTTGGAATAGCAACCAATGTTGTTTCTAACTCTTCTGCTGTTTTAGAATCTAAGTTCATTAATTCTTGCAGTACATCTTCAAGCAGAATCTCTTCTGTTGTTGCTTCTGATACAAAAATTTTGATTTGTTTATTGCGGTTAGGCTTAGCGGCAAATGGACAAAGATTAAGGCCGATTACCACATCGTCTAACCATTGTTGAACTTCTTGCTCTATTTTTTGAATATTCATGCTGACTTCATTTTTATGTACAATATTTTTGGCAAGAATAACAGATTATCATTGAGTTTAGAAACTACCTGCCCACAGAATCAAATTTTGAAATTGCACTCAATTCTTATTGTGTTAATAGTTTTGGGTAATAACCATTCTTAATAAACCCTCTACTATTCTATCTAGATAAATTGAAAATAGGGGCTTCCAATTGAAGATTGGTTAAATAATCCTTCTTCAAGTTTGTCTGAGGTAATCGGCTTTGAATAGAGGTAGCCTTGAATAATATCAACGCCTTCACGACTAACAAAAAGTTCTTGATTCATGTTCTCAACGCCTTCAGCTACGACTTTTAATTGCAGTTTCTTAGCGATATTAATCATGGCACAAACGATGTTCTGGTCGGCAGAATTATGCTCGATATTTTCAATAAAGCTTTTGTCTATTTTTAACGTATCGAATGGGTATTTTTTTAAATATTGGAAAGAAGCATAACCAGTACCAAAATCATCAAGGGCAATAGATATCCCCATTTGATGTAGTTGAGTTAAGGTCTCAATGGCGAGCACTTCATCTGCAATTAACCCACTTTCAGTCACTTCTAGTTCTAAATTTTTAGCTGGGAGATTATAGAGTTCTAACAGTTGTTGAATATGTTGAACAAAATATGGGTCTTTTAATTGCACGGCAGAGATATTAACGGCAGTAACAAAGTTTGGGGAATGTAACACCCATTCGGACGTTTGTTGAACAGCACTTCTAAGAGCAAAGTTACCTAGCTCATATATGAGGCCATTTCGTTCAGCTAATTGAATTAATACATCATTAGAGATCGCTCCTAGATGAGGATGATCCCAGCGTAGTAGTGCCTCGCAACCTAACCAACGCTTTGTGTATGGACATACTTTTGGTTGATAGCTTAAAAATAGATCATTATTACGTACGGCTTCTAATAAATAGCCTTCGATTCTATGCTCAGAGAGTGTTGACTTTATAGGTAGAGAGCGATCAGAAATAGTAAATGTTTTACCTAAATTTTGACATTCGATCACGGTGTTATAAGCACATTGCAATAATTCAATGCGAGATGCTCCGTCTTTAGAATGCACAGCACCAATATAGCTTTGTAGATGTATGGTCTTACTATTATTTGAGAAACTTGCTTGTCCAATTTCAGAAAGATGCCGGCAGAGTTGAGGAAGTTTTTCTTTATCTGCATGGACAATTAATAAAATATCGGAGGAGTCCAAACGACCCGTTACAGAGGTATCAGTTATTTTGGTCAATTTAGAGCGATATTGAGTCAATAGAAGATCGAACACTGAATGCCCGTGTTCTTGCTGTATTTTTCTGCTATTTGCAAAGTGGACATGCAATAAAACAAATTGATGGCTCGTGTTTATCAATTTATCCATATGACGATAGAGTGCGATAGGATTTAAGAATCCTGTGCCAATATCATGATTTTTATGGTATTCAACTTTCTGCTCTGCGGCTCTACGGCAGTCAATTTCATTGGCTAATTTGGTATTTATTTCATGTATGTGATTATTATTTTTTGCGATTTCTAGTTGTAGTCTTTGATGGTTCTTTAATAACTCCGAATGCTGAAATAGAGTGCTAAGCTGCGCTTCAATCGACTGTTGGTATGTTTTTAATAATTGCTGGTAGATTGGGTTGAATGTACTTTCTTTATCATCAAGAAGACAAACAGTGCCAAAGGGAGTGTTGTCTGGCCAAAATAAAGGCAAACCACAATATGCAATCATATTAAGAGAGGCATCAGGGCTGTCTTTCCATTTTGGGTCTTTTAATGCATTTGGAACGATGAGTTGATGACGGTGCTTAACGACGTGTTCGCAATACAAATTTTGGTTTAAAGGTTCTTTATTCCCCTTTGTATAGGGATTTCTATTGGAAGTACTGGATGAGAATACTTCCATATTTTCTTCATTAATACGCATAACCAGAGCAGCTGGCACCTTCGCAATATCGGTAAGAACATTTAGCATGTTCTGCCAATCTTGTTGTATTTTTTCAGGAATGATAATCGAAGACGTTAGTGACTTCTGCATTTTAAGACACCCAGTAACCAGCAAAAATTTACATATATTGTCATATTAGCAGGTAAATATACCTAGTATTCGTCTCAATTGTAATACTGTGATGTCTTACTATTTATAAAATAAGCAGTTATCTCTGTGGATGTTAGAAATATTGATTATTGCCCTCGAGCAAAAATCATTACTTTGATTGTCATCAATAAAATAGAGATGTCTGACTTTAACCAACTTGATATTGATCTTAATGATAGCGCATAGCTATGATCAAACCCTACTTTTGAGCGAACATCATCAATACAGGTATCATAACCTTGATTGATTTGAGCAAGTCCAGTGATCCCAGGTAACACGCCATAAGTACGTTCGCTGAAGTAGGGGATCTCGTGTTCTAGCTTATTGTAAAAGGTTGGTCTTTCAGGTCTTGGACCAACCAAAGACATATCTCCTTTCAGCACATTAAAAAACTGAGGTAGTTCATCTAAGCGGGTTTTTCGTAAAAAACGACCAACGAGAGTGATACGGTTATCTCCTTTGGTTGCTAGTGTTGCCCCTGTTGCTACTTCTGCATCTTGTATCATGCTTCTAAACTTAATCATTTCAAAAACATGCACTTGTTCTGGTAGTGCTTTTCCAACCCGTAGTTGGCGATAGAATATGGGGCCTTTTGAATTGAGCTTAATCGCTAATGCGATAAAAGGAAAAAGAGGTAAAGTGAGCAATAAACCAATAAGTGATAAGCAAATGTCGAAAGTACGTTTAGCTCTAATGATTGGCTGATTAATGGTGTAATAAGAATCCATCATAATATCCTTCCTTAATTATTTATGTACTCGATGCCAAAAAGAGGTTGGTTTATTAAATAGGTAATTAAGTCCACCTAGTAAGTTTGCGGTGTGCCCTGTAACCAAGTAGGTTAACGTTTGGCAATATTTATTTGAGAATAAGGTGGGGAAAAGAAACCCCATTAATCCAATGCTATAACCTAAGGTTTGCCCGATAAATGCGGCTAAGAAAATTGGATTTGATAGAAGGAAAATAGAACCGATATAAGCGAAAATCATGAAATAAGGCATGGTTAATCTTAACCCTTTTCCTGAGAAAAAAGTAAACGCAGTGCCTTTGTATTTAGGATTTAGCAGTGGAAATAAGCGCAGTAATTGCTGCAGGTTACCTGCCGATATTCTTAGACGTCGGGTGAAATCTTCATCTTGCATTACGTGTTCTAATTCTAGAGCTTTAATGCTTGGTTCATAAATGGCTTGATATCCTTGCTCTACTATTTTCATTGGTAAGATAAAGTCATCATTAATGGCGTCTTTATCTAATGAGATAAATAATTCTTGTCTGAATAAATAGAAAGCACCATGCGAGCCTAAGCTAGAGCCTAGAGTTGATTCTTGTTGTTTGATTTTAGTTTGGTATTCCCAGTATTTTTTCTCTCCCTCTGAGCTAGGATCAAGCAGATGATAAGTTGGATTTACGACGCCTACATTTGGATTTTCAAAGTGTTTTGCTGCGATAAGTAAGGCATCGTATGAAAGTAGAGCTGATACGTCACTAAGGGCAATGATATCGCTGTTGTATTGAGGTATTAACTGATTAAGTAGTGCTACTTTTCCTTGGTTGTGCCCAAAGTCATGCACTTCAATGTGCACATCAGAGCATACGGCTTCTTGAATGGTGTTATAAGCAATTTCAAGTGTCTTATCTGTACATCCATCACAGGCAATAATGATTGATAGCTTGTTTGAGGGGTAATCAAGACAAGATAGATTACGAATTTTATCCGCTATCCATTCTTGTTCATTATAGGCTGGAATAATCATGGTGATTGTAGGTAAGGTGCGATCAAGTTTTGATTGATGAAAACCTCTTAGTGTGACATCTACGCTGTGTTGTGGGTGCCGTGCTGAAAACCAACGTAAAAACAGTGGATACAGTACATGATGGTAAACCACTGCAAAAATACTAAGGGAGGTAAGGGTAATAAGGGCAGTATTCATATAGATACTCCTGAAAAATATAGGTTCTCATAGGCACTTGCCATGGATTTAGCATTGTTATTATTTAAGATAAATGTTCTTGGATTATCTTGTATTTGTTGATTTGTTAGTTCTTCTATTGCTGTGGCTAGTGATAATGGAAGGTTGTTATTTACTAATTTACTTGATATTGGGCACAAGGTTTCAGAAACGCCTCCAACATTGTGGGCAACACAAGGTATTCCACAAGACTGAGCTTCTAAGGTTGAAAGTGGGAAGCCTTCGTTATTTGATGGGAGGCAGAAAACATCAAGAGATTGATAAAAAGCAGGCATATGCTCAACGTGACCAAGAAAATGGATTCTATCTTCTAATTTATATTGACGAGTTAAATGCTGTAAGTACTTCTTTTGAGTTCCCGAACCAGCTAATAGTAAGTGGTAATCATCTTTTAAAAAGGTCATGGCCTCTATTAAATTTGGATGCCCTTTTACGGCTTCTAAGCGAGCAGCATTACCAATAACTTTTGCGTTTTCAGGTAAATTGAGACCTAATTTTTTTCTTGCTTGGTGCTTGTTTCCTGCGGTAAATTTGCAAGGATCGATACCATTTTTTATGGTGTGGATTGGGTATTCTTGAAAAATATTTTCTAATGTGTTTTTTACAAAATTAGCGTCAGCGACTAGTTTTGGTTTAGATAAGGAAAGAGCCAGTTTTTGTAAATAGAAATGTTTTTTTGTATTTAAATGCCAAGCATCATGCTCTGTATGAACATGGTTTACTTTACGATTAAACATGACTGCGAAACCTGAATAAAGCAAAGGACCAATGTGGTGAGAGTGAACTACATCAATCTTATATTGTTTAAAAATGGTCAGTAATTGATTAATGACGGACAATGAGAATCCAGGGTTTTTATTTAAAAAGATAAGCTGGTGTTGGTATTCTTTTAATCTAGGCCAACCTTTGAGTGCACTATCTAAAGTACCGTCTAAGCTTACTACCATGATTTGGTGTTTCGGATCCGTAAACGCCAACATATCTAGAACCATGGCTTCTAGCCCACCAGGTGCAAGATGTTGAACGACGTGAAGAATAGTTTTCATGGTTGGCTCCTCATAATAATTTTTATGTTTTATTCTTAAATTATCTTTTTGCACTAGTAAGTAATAGATAGCAGGGTTTATGCCAATTTTTATATTGTTTACAATCAATGGTTTATGTTTGTTTTTATTGGTTTTCTCAAAATGAGAATGAAATTAAAACGGCAGTAATTAAGTATGCTGATCAAATAATTGATGTGTTGAGTATGTGTTATTTGTTCTTCTTTGGTTAGTGCGATTTTTCTCAAAATGAGGCATTTTTTGTACAGGAATACGGCTCAATATTGGTGCAGAACTTAACGCCGATATTTCATCTTTTCTTCGTATGGTCGTATCGCACAATTCAGCAATGATGGCTAATCCAATACCTAGCCCAATACCTCCGAATAAACCAGCGATGACAAATAAAATATTAGGTAAGTTCGATGGGCTATTTGGTGTATAAGGCCTATCAATGATTTTCACTCGTTTATCCTGTTCAAAAACGCCGAGGGAACTGGTTAATTTAGCCATCTCAAATCGCTCAACGAGATCTGTGTACAGCTGACGTTTTAATGCTAAATCTCGTTGTAATTGGAACAACTCTTTTTCATTTTTACCAAAATTAGCGGCTTGTACTTCAAGGTCTTTTATCATACTTTCTAGTACGTTAGTTTCCTCTGTTAACGCATCTACTTTACTGGTGGCTTTTTGTAGTTCTTCAAGTTGAGAAAGAAGGATTGGAGGTGCTTTTGCTAAATCTTCTACACTATTACTGCTCGCGATATCCCATAGCTGCTCACTGCTCAGACTTGGCTGTGTTTGAGATAATAAACGGTTTCGCTCTTCTTCTAATCGATTTAGGTTTCTTAATTTCCCTTGAACTTTACTGTGTTGTGGGGTGTATTTGGCTTGAAGTAAGGTAAGCTCCCCACGAATTCGAATGATTTGTTCTTCTATTTTACCAATCACAGGGTTGGTTTTTGATAATTGTAAATCAATAGAACCTAAACGTTTTTGGGCTCCAGCAAGTTCAGCTTGACGTTCATATAAGCGCTGTTTTAGTTTGGTTAGTCGATCTAAACTAGTGATTTGCATCTCGGGTAAAATCGTATTTTCTCTGCTTTTAAATTGAGCTAATTTTTCTTCTGCTATATCTAATGCTTCGCGACGAAAAGAGATGTTTTCTGCTAAGAATTGACTCGAGTCTTTCATTGATGAACGTTCTGGTGCGAGTAATTGCTCAGTAAAATGTCGGCTGACAGCTTCAAGTGTGTCTTTCATTCCTTCTTGTTTTGTCGAACTGTAGTCAAGACGAATAAGATCTTTACCTGCCATAGTGACAGATAAATTATTAGATAAGTGAGCTACGGCGTTATCAATGGCTTGAGGAGACATTGAGTTATGTATATACCCTCTTTCTTCAGCAACCAAACCTAAAATATGGCGACTGTGCAATAATGTTTGTAATGAACTTAAGCGCTCTTTCAGCATGGTTGAAACCGCTAAATCTTCAAGAAATGGATTCATTTTGGCGGTTTCTTGAATCAACATACTGGTATGTGATTCGTAATATTTAGGAGCTAATTTCCCAATTGTGAACCCTATTATTGGCATTAATAATATAGGAATCGCAATCAGGTAACGTCGACGCCACGCTGACTCTAAAATAATGAAAATACGTTGGCTTAATGTGATCATAATGCCTCCAACCAAGAATCAAGTTGTTTTGCTTTAGCTTGCCATGTATGTGCTTTAATCAGCCTTGTTTGTTGTTGCATTTGTTTATGACGTTCTAATTTGTTGGGATTAAACCAATTTTGTTGAATTGTATTTAAACTGGAGTTGAATTCATTGACTGAATTTACAGTGTGAATCGCTGATTTATAAGGGACTAATGCCGGAAAATCTGTACTAATAATTGGGGTCCCTGTTGCTAAATATTCAAGCAGTTTTAGTGGATTACAGGCTCTTATTTGTTCATTCTTTATAAAGGGTAATAAGCTCACTTGCCAGTGTTGGCTATAGCGTGGTAATTGATGATGTGGTTTTGGGCCTAATACATGAACATTTTCTCGTTTAACAAAAGGGTTATAAGGCAATTCGTTTTGGCCAATAAAGATGAAGTGCCAATCAGGGTTAACCTCAATAACGTGATTAAGTAAGTCATAATCAAGCCATTTTGATAAACTACCATAAAATCCGGCGATAGGACGTCCATCATTAGGTAAGTCTTTTGCCCTATAAACAGGTTGATTAAATAGAATAAAATCAACACCATGAGGTAAAAATTTTACTTTGTTTTTAGGGAATTTTTCACACAAGACAGGGCTTGCAGCCAAAATAATGTCTGATTTTTTTATCAATCTTTTTTCATGCGCAAGTACAACATCGTGATCAACGCCGGCTAAAGCACCAAAATCATCACCGCAATAATATATGATTTTTGATTCCCCTAAACTGCCACAAACATCTGCCACTGTGGGTAATGAAGTCCATAAGATTGGATTTTTTAATTCCGCTTTTTTTATCAATGGCTTCAATTGTTTGACGATTAATAGCTTTGCAACCCAACGGGCAAATACTCCCTTTGGGGCTGGAATCGTTTTTAAATTAACTACTTGAAAGGGAGAGTGGTTAGCTGTTGATTTTGTTTCCTTTTCAGCTTTAGGCTGTGTTAGCTTCTTCCAAGCGCGTTTAATATCATGCAATGACCAGTTTGGCTGGCGTAATCCAATAGAGTTCACCCAGATTATCTTTCTAGTAAGGGAGAGTTGTTTAATTAAATGTTGGGTGCTAGAGGGTAAGCCTCCCCAATCTTCGCCAAAAACAATCAGATCATGCTTCATGACGGCTCTCCTCTTTGATGGTTTCAGCGCTTGTTATATCCAGTTGTTTGATCACTTTTGCAGGATTGCCAGCAGCTAAGACAAATGGAGGTAAGCTTTTGGTAACGACACTGCCTGAGGCGACAATAGTGCCTTCCCCTACGGTTACATTGCCGATAATGCTTACGCGAGATCCAAGCCAAACATCTTTTTCTAAAACAATGTCACCGACTTGACTATTTAAATCTGCTTTACCTAGTGCGCGATCGATTGGGTCAATTGGATGTCCTGGATAACCGCACAAAAAACCTTGTCCAGCAATGCGAACGTTGTCGCTAATAACGACTTTACTGCCGACTGCAATTGTTGTTTGCCAACAGATATCAACATTATTTCCAACGGTTAGTGTGGGGTTGTCTGAAGTAGTTCGTCCACTAAAGGTTGTTTGACCTGATATTCGGCAGTCATCACCAATGCTCATGGTTAATGGACCGCTAAAAAAAGGCAGTCCTCCATATAATAAGGTTCTTTTCCCATACGAGCTTAAACGTCCTTTAAATGCTGGCACGTAGAAAACGAGATGAGTGAAAGCTTGCCATTGAGTCGTAATAGCTCGATGTAATCCATAAAAGATCTGATTCAGAAGGCGAGGTGTTGGTAATTCGAAATAACGAATCGATTTAGCCATTTGAAATAAGCTAGAAGCTAACGGACTGTCGCCTTCTTTTAACCATTGTTTTAAGCGATAAACGGATAAGGTACTCATAGTGGCATTCCTTTTTTGATAATGCATACAATGAATACTTCACGGATTGTGCCAGTTATTTTTTATTTATTTATCAATAATTTGAAGGTGTTGTGTTTTTTGCTTTGGCGAGTTTCTCATTTTGAGAATCGATTTGATATTAATGTGTTTGGAGGGTTTTCGTGAGTATTACATCATTGTTCGGCTAATTTTTTTAATGCTATCTCACTGGTTTTTCCTACTGCAACAACCAGTGCCGCTAAGATGTAAATAGGCCAGTTAAAGCCTTGGGTTAAAAAGGTCCCAGAAACGATTATCCCAATTAGCCCTGCAAATACAGCCTGAGCACAGGTATATATGGCAGGATCAATTATATCCTGTACTGGCTTTATTGCTTGTAGGGTTTTATTGGCATTTTTAATTAATACAGCAATTAAGCTAATGAAAACAATAAGCCCAAGGAATCCAGTCTCTGCGAGTACACCAAACCATGTACTGTGAACGGCGTGGTTTAATCCATCCCAATGAGGGCTGTAATAAAAATAATTAGCAAAAAAGTTATCTAAGCCAACTCCTGTTAATGGGTGAGTCATAGCCATTTTAAAGGCGGCTTCCCATGCATATAAACGGCCCATGGCGGATTCATCAACACCAGCCTCGGCTGCACCACCTGACGATCTATCGGATATGCCAGCAACGATAAACAAGACAGAGCCTGCCATGATGGCGATAGAAAATAAGAGGGCTTTAGATTTAATGCGCTGTAATCCATAAATACCGAATACTGCAATCATACCCAATAATCCGCCGCGGCTTTGAGTGGCTATTACAGCCCAGAAGAGAATTGGAATAGCAACAAGGCCAAGCATGCGTTGATGCCAAGGTAGTTGATGAGTAACAAGCAGCCCGACGGCAAAAGAAGTTGGGAACAACAAAACTAGGGCGAGATCATTAGGATCACCAAGCATGGATCCAAATTCTCGGCCTATGGTGACACGAGTACCTTCTACCAAACCAATACCACCAAGTTTGTTTTGAATCGCGACGATCCCCACTAATACACCTGCAATTGTAATGGTCTTTAGCGTAAATGAAAGTTGCTGAGGACTTCGTACTAAGACAGCGATTGCGAATGTCATGAGTATTATTTTCCAATAGATCCCTTTGAAGTATTCAATGGCAATAGGGCGATTACTGGCAAAGACAATACCTATAATGATTAACAACATGAAGCAAGTAAGTAGTGTGAATTCCTTACACCAGAATAGTTTGATTTTTTTAGTTATCCCGACTTGCAAGCCTAGTGCGGCTAAAGAGCCCAGAGAAAGCAAAAGAGGGATTTTTAAACTATACAATTGAGGAAATACTTCATGAATTCTAAAGAAAGAGAAAATGACAAAAAGCAACACCATTAAGAATGGACGGCTAAGCGTATAGAGAACAACTAGAGGTAAAATACCTAATACAATAATTAATGCAGGGTGAGGAAATAAGCGCCATAAAACCCCTGCTAGCAATGAGCAGACAATAGCGGCAAACCATTGAAAGGGTTTTGATTGAAGTGGTGCATCATTCCTTATCATCATTTTTCCTATTTTCTGCTTTTATGAATAGGTAGGGTGATCAGTTGTAATTGATAAGCGAATATGAATATAGACAAAGCACTGGTTATGGTAGCAACCAAATGTACGGTACTTGGTAGTGAGGACAAGCTGAGTGTTATTGATATGCCTGTGATAAGAAACAGTACCGTTAACTTCCCTACAGAGTAAGGTAATGGACTACTATGCTGTGTAAGAATATACGTTAATGTTACTTGCATGCTTTGCGCTGTGATTAATGAGAATAACACTGCATTAATCCCATAAGATGGTGCTGTAAATATAAGTAATGTAAGCCCGGATAGAATTGATAATGTATTAATCCATAATATTTTTTTCGTTTTTTCTTCTGTTGTATTACCAATGTTTATTAACCTATTTAATTCTTTTATTGCTGAAACGATGATCAAGGCTATAGCTGAATTTTTGGCTTGATGATAATTTGCAGACATTAAGCATTCAATAAACACAGGGACACAATAGCAAGCAATGGTTGTTAATATACACAGCAATACAATGTGGGTTTCAATTACTTTCGTGGTACTTTTCTTTCCTTTTGATTGTAAATAATTAATACGCTTTTGGCTTAACTGTATACTGAATGGTTCCATTAATAATGTAAGGACTAAGGCAAACTGAATGGCAACAGAGTAAATTGCCAACTCATCAAATGAGGTATGTTCTAGTAAAATCCATCGCTCACCGCCATTTAAAACAAATGCGACTAAGCCACCGACCAGTAGCGGTAAACTGTAGGGAAAACAAAGAGCAGTAATGTCTTTGTTAAATAGGTATCCAGTGCCATGAACCTTTCTATTTTGTTTGGTTTGAATATATATAAGAGCGCAAATTTGTAAGGCTGCGCTGATAAAACCTGCCAATAAGATCCCTGAAATACCATAATTTTGATGTAAAAATAGAATAGTTAAGAGTATTTGTAAGAGTGCTCGCCCTGTAGTTAAGAAGAAAAACAGTTCGGCTTTTTCTCTTATTCGTAATGAGTTGAGTACAACAATAATCATCCCTTCAAATGCTAAGGGCATTAATAAAAGCTCTAGTTCAGAGGTTGTTGCGTATTGAGGATATAACTCATTAATGAAAGGGGTCGATAGCCAAATTACAACAAGAGATATCACACCAATGATCATGGCTAAAGTAAATATTTCGCCAGTTATTTTACGTTTTTTGTGAGGGTCTTGCTCTCGTTCTATAAAAACACATAAGGCTTTATGTAACGAAAATCCAAGAACGGCGCTTAGAAGCATCGAAAATGTCACTAAAAACTCCAATCGGCCTAATTCCGATTGTGAAATATGATTGGCAATGTAAGGCAACATAAATAACGAGATCCCTTTCATTAAAATAATGCTGCTGACATAAAGCGATGTGCTTTTTAATGTTGGTGATAAAGGAAGTTGTTTCATTATTTCACCTCATTACTTTTAAATAATAAATGTAAAACGTTGGATAATAGGGGTTGTACCGTTTGCCAGAATGGTTTTGAATACGTTGAATCGGTAGGTATATCTAGTTGTTGCTCATAAATAGTTTCAAACTGTTTGCTATAGTGTGAAAGAGTAAAATGGCGGTATACGGTCTCTTTTCCCCTTTGTCCCATTCGTCTTGCTAAATAGGGATTCTGAATGAATACCATGATGGCCTTTGCAAAGGAGTCACTGTCGTTGGGTTGGGTTAATAACCCTGTTTCGTAGTGAGTGATGACTTCTGGTATTCCTCCAACCATCGGAGCGATAACAGGTAGTTTTGCAAGCGAGGCTTCAACTAAAGCAAGACCGAAAGCTTCATCACGTGCACCATTGATGTAGGCATTAACGTCACTTTTTAACAACCCAACAACATTGCATTGCTCACCTAAGAAATGAATATTATTGGTTAAATTTAATTGTTTGGTTTGTAGTTCGAGAGCAGGACGCTCCTCACCATCACCAATAATGATTAAATGTATATTAAGGATTTCAGCATTGAGCTTGTGTAAACTTTCTATAATTAAATCAACACCTTTTCGATAAATTAATGAACCTGATGTCGCTAATACAAAAGCGTTTTTATCAATATTAAGTTGATCTCTTAATCGCGTTGGCTTTTGAGCATTGAGTTTTTTTGTATTTATCCCATTTGGAACTATTGTTATGTCTTTTTTCTGATAACCATCAAGCAATAAATTTTGACCAATAGCATCACTGACTGCGATTAATTTAGGACTAAAGTGAAGACCTAAGCTTAATCGCTCTAGTAAGGGGTATTGAACGTGTAAATGTGTCACTAGGGGCGTTTGGGTATGACGAGCGACGAGGTTCATCCATTGACAAGGTGCTGCACTATTACAGTGAATCAAATCAACGTTGTGTTGATTGATGATGGCTTTACCTTGTTGGTAGAATTCATGCCAATTAGAAAGAGAAAAGCGGGGTGAGTGCCAACCAAGTAATACCGTAAATGGCGTGACATAACTTGCACTGAGTTGCTTTTGTACTTTATCTGCAAGACATTGTTGGTTACACCATAAAATACAGTTGTACTTTTGATGGTTAATGCTTTTGATGAGATTGATTAAACAGATTTCAGATCCTCGGATCCAATCATTACCATAATGGACGAACAGTAAGGTCTTTTTATCTCTGCTTGACATAACTCACCTCCCTTGCTTTTTCTTTTGATATATAGAGATAGAGCAAAGGGAGTGCCAAATTATAATGTTTCTTAATACATTGATTTTATGAGGTTATATTTTTTTCATCATGAGGTTTCTCAATTTGAGAACGATTATTTTCAATTTGAGAACTGAATAAAATAAATAAAAGTGGAGTGTATAGCGGTGAGTAGATTATGCCTGATATGCAGTTAATATTATTGGGATAATGGATTCAGTTGAAAAGGTGTTTTGAATCGTTTTTTGTGCTGCTTTTTGTATGGGATCTTTTTGTTGATTAGAGAGTGAAAACCAATGAGTGAGAGATTGAGATAATACCTCTGGTTTTACTATCCAACTGTTTTTTTCATGCTTGATGAGTTTGTGTAGATTTCCTACTGGGGTTGAAATAACAGGAATGCCTCTTCCCATTGCTTCTAGGGCTGTCATTGGTAAGCCTTCATAGCGAGAGCAAATGACTAATAATCCGATATTGTTCCAGATAAGGTCCATTGAGTTTTTATGGCCATGAAAAACGACATTAGACGTTGCTTGTTTTAGGAGTTCTTGTTCCATCGGGCCTGAGCCGTAAAGGTGGAATTGATGCTCGGGATGTTTTTGGGCTAATTGAATAAATCGATCAGGGGCTTTCTCGTAGCTAAAGCGTCCAACAAAGGCCACTTGTGAACCTTGGGATCTAGCAAGATTCTGTGTGGTAATAAAATTATTCAGAACCGCTGTTTTACTCGGTATCCGAGATTTTATCTGCTCACTAACGACAAAGTTGTGATGACTCAGTGGCGCGCTCCATCGATCTAAAAAATCATAGATTGCTAATTTACCTTTGTTAATTTCCCCTGCATGAAAGGTATTTATAAATCGGATTTTTTGATGGGAGGTAAGTAACGATAGGCGTAATAGTCGAGAATAAAGCGCTGCTTTATAGCCATGAGAATGGATAACAGCAGGAGAGTGCTTGCGGGTATAATGAAATAAATCTCGTAATGATCCATTTAAAAAACGATAGGAAATATTGGCATCATCTAATAAATAGGTGAGAGGATGGGTACTATCGTATTGGTGTAGAAAAATCACTTGAACTGATCGTTGAAATGATTTTAATCCCTGCGCGAGTTGTAAGATGTGGGATTCAATTCCTCCCACATCTCGGCTATCAATTAATAACCAGATCTCAGCATTTGCTTTATGATTCTGATTCTTCATACGCTTCCCATGCCTGTTTCTTTCGATACAGAGTCGATGGACTGAGTTCAAGCAATACCGCTGCATTAAGGACATTTCCGTCACAATGGTCAATGGCGTTTTGAATTACCTCTCTTTCAATATCGGCCATTGGTCGGATTATGCTGGTATCAATCTCTTGCTGTGTATCTGTATGCTCATGGGGTGGCTGTGGAGTGATAATCTCATGTTGTGATTGAATCACCTCTTCTTGTACTGTTTGCGAAACAATAGTTTTGGGAGCGGCAACTTGTGTCTTCACTGTTGGTGACATCAGTGGTTGGTTTAATGGTGGTGGTAAATGCTCCATAGCAACATGAGTTTCATTATGAAGCACAACAACGTTTCTAATGATATTCTGTAATTGACGTACGTTGCCTGGCCATGCGTAATTACATAGTTTTAATTCAACGTCTCGTTTCATTGCTTTGAATTTTTTCTTATCTTCTTTTGCGTATTTCTTTAAGAAGAAAGAGGCAATATCAATGATATCTGTTCCACGATCGCGCAGTGGTGGCATTTGAATAGGGACAACATGAACTCGATAATAGAGATCTTCTCTAAAACGACCTTCGTTGACCTCGGTGAGAGGATCTCGGTTGGTTGCACAGATAATGCGAAT
Source organism: Aliivibrio thorii (assembly GCF_057368585.1). NCBI lineage: Bacteria > Pseudomonadati > Pseudomonadota > Gammaproteobacteria > Vibrionales > Vibrionaceae > Aliivibrio > Aliivibrio thorii. Next base: position 680,894 of record NZ_CM170655.1, read on the forward strand.
ATCAGTGCTGAGTTCTTTGCTTCCACCTAATGGAGTAAAGCGTCCTGTTTGTAGAAAACGCAGTAATTTTTTCTGCATTTCTAATTCCATTTCGCATAACTCATCTAGGAATAAGGTACCACCATTTGCCATCATAGCAGCACCTTTTCGATCTGTCGTTGCGCCGGTAAATGCCCCTTTTATGTGACCAAAAATTTCACTCTCCATTAAATCTCGTGGAATGGCACCACAGTTAATGGCAACAAAAGGCTTGTTATTGCGTTGGCTTTGGTAATGAATCGCTTCTGCACATACTTCTTTACCTGTCCCACTTTCGCCGTAAATAAAGACACTTGCAGTGGTTGGTGCAACTGCATCAATGATTTTATATACCGCTTGCATTGGTAAACTTGAACCAATAAACCCTTGGTATTTTTTTCGGTTAAATGTGTTTTGAAGATCTTCAACTAATCCTTCTAATTTATTGCGTTTTAAATGATTAGTAATAGACGCTTTTAAGCGGTTTGCTTGGATGGGTTTTTCAATAAAATCATCCGCACCGCTTTGTAATAAATTTACGGCGATATTAATGGTGCCGTGTGCCGTTGCGACAATAACAGCGGTTGGCAATTGTTTTTCTTTCATCCATGCGAGTACATCTTGCCCTGACATATCAGGCAATTTCAAATCCAGAATCACCAATTGTGGTGGATTCTTCTCCATGAAAGCTTTTGCTTGCTCTCCGGTAGTCACATGGAAGAATTCATACGGCTCATCCTTTACGTATTGCTTGTAGAGGATAGCCAAAGAGGTCGAATCTTCAACTAAAAGTACTTTTTGTAGCATAAGCAACGTCCTGTTTTACCTAGCAGTTTTCATTGTACTGTGTTTTTGATTTTAATTTGTGAAGCCTAATGCGTTTCGCTGTTCTAATGCCAAAAATGACTCTTTTGCTATCTTTGGTAGTAAACGTGCTTTTGCTAATGCATCACTAAATTCATGTTGAATACAGTGTAGCTCTATTTGACGAGCTAAGGTTGATAAAGCAACGTTACCAAGAGTGAGTGAACTGCTGCCTAACGTATGGGCTTCAAACTCCAGTACATATAAGTCTTCAGTATGGGCTGCGTTTGTGATTGTTTCAACTCTATCTTTAGATTCAATGATATAGAACTTAATTAATTCAGGCATGACCTCTACATCGGTATCTTTGATTATTTGTTGAAGAATTTTTTCATCGACTAATATTGTCGATGGTTCGTCATCTTCTTGTGGGATTGTTTCTTCGGTGGAAGCTTGCATAGATAAAGTCGGTGTCACAGAGTGTATCGATTTTTTCTCCCCAACCTTTGTTTGTTCTATTTCTTTAGGTTTATTTTCTGCTTCTGCTTCTGCTTCTGCTTCTGCTTCTGCTTCTGCTTCTGCTCTTGTATTTGTTGTCGAAGTGGGGAATTGAGTTGTGAGGGTTTCATCGATATGTAAATAGTGAGATCGAGCAATGAGAGCTCCAAGTAAAAAGGAAAAGCTCATTATTGATATGATAAGTATGAGGCCATTAGTTAGTTGAATGGCGACAGCCAGAAATGCAATAAGAATGATTATGCCAATCCATGTAGCTAGGGTTGTACGTTGCTGTGTTTTCATAATGAACCTCTCATTGCTTGCATACCATTTCATTAATTATTTCTTTCGATTAAAAGTAATAATGCGTCATCATTGGGTGGTGTGCCTGCCAATTTGTCAAAGCATTGCATTATTTGTTCAAGTGCTTCTTCGATTGGTTTTTCTAGAGTTGCTAATAATGTTGATTTTATGGCGCGTTCTAAGGTCTCTCTTTCAGACACTGTATTGCCAGATTCAAATAAACCATCAGTAAATAATGCTAAACGCTCACCTTGTTTTAGCGTAAGGGTTTGTTCTTGATAGTCCGTGATAGGTAAAAGGCCTGGTAATGTTCCTTGAATATCGATACTACTTAACCCGTTAGGTGAAATATGCAGAGGTGCAGGGTGTCCTGCACTGCTGACTTTTATCGTATCATTAGAAACAAAGCTTAAACAACAACTTGTTAACATGGTTTGTGATAACAGATGGTCTTTAAATGCATTATTTGAGAGCTGGGATAACAATTGTGCTGGTTGAGCCATGTCTGAATTTTGCATTAACCCACGAACATAGCCAGCATAGGCATAAGCGAAAAACTTCGCACTTTCATCATGGCCCATGACATCGGCAAGTAATAACAGTGAGACGTTATTTTCTGTTCTAGAAAGTAAGAAATCACCACCGCCATGCCCTGTATTTCGCTGTTGAGTCGCAATGTTCCAATGCGTTGAATCTAGTTCAGTGTGTGGCAAAAGGCTATGAGTTATTTTTTTATTTACTTGCTGAGAAAGCGCTTTATATACTTGGTTAAATCGGGCTAATACACGATGAATTGAGTGCAATAATTGTTCTTTTTTAATGGGTTTCTCTAAGAAGTCGTCAATGCCTAATTGGTTGGCATTATTTAATGTATGAGTATCTTGTAAGCGTGATAAAAAGATAAAAGGGGTAACGAAAGATGTCGATTTTTCTAGTTCTTCCCTTAGCTCTAAACCGCCCATTTCTGGCATTTGAATGTCAGAGATAATTAAATCAACGGTCTCATTATTTAAGAATTGAAGTGCATCTTTCCCGTTATTCTTAGTGGTAATTGTAAATTCTTTTCCAAGATAGGCTTGGTAAAGCGTGCGTAACATTGGGTCATCTTCAACAATCAATAAGTGGTGTTGTCTTTGATAAGCGGCACGCTCCCATTTCATGGTTAGCATATTATTTTTATCGCTTGAGTTATAAATAATCTCATCGGTTTGATCTTGAATGATATCAATGCCACGGCCTCCACACTTTAAACTGAAATTACTGAGGTTGTCATTTGTGTGCTGAGTGGTTGGATCCCATTGCTCGCCAGTATCGCAAATATCGAGTTGCCAATGTTTCGTGGTTTTTCTTAATGCAATGGTAATGATTTCACTAGGTTGTTTAGGGTGAAGTACAAGATTGGTACTCCACTCTGAAAAACACAGTAAGCATTGGTGTTTGAACGTTTTTTGGGTATCTAGACGGTCAAGAATTTTAGAGAGTGATTGGCGTAGTATCCTAACAGAATCTAATGATGCATCTTGAGTGTCTTCAAAAAGTAGAATGGAATTAGTCATCATTACACCACTGTTGATAAGAATCGATTCTTGTTAATCATTGATATTAATTTAGTTGATAAACGAGTAGGTAAAAAGCGCAAGCGTTCAATTTCTCGGCATAATTCATTTTTTAAACTAGGGTGATATTTATCATTGAAGACATGGCCGATGATATTTGCTTTATTATTTTCTAATGATTCGATAGCTGCTTTAAATTCAGTCTGTAGGGTTTGACCTGATAGCACTACCATAATGGTTCCGTCACATGATCCAGCGACAGTTTGTGCAGGAATGCTATCAACTTGTAGTTGAGATAGGGAAGATGAATCAATAATTACTTTATCAAAGTCAGTTAACCACTGTTCTATATGATGTTTAAGGTTTTTTGGTTGGCGTAGCTCCATCATATTAGCTTTATCTGTTGGTATGGGTAGTCCTGATAACACCACATTATCTTGCAGAGTAAGGGCGAGATAATGTGGTGTGGGTTCTTTATCTTTGTTTGGTTCAGTTACAAAAGACAACGCGGTTAAACTAGGGTTTTGTAAATTTAGATCCACCAATAAAGTTCGATAACCTGCCAATAAATGTCGTTCAGTTAACGCTTGAGCTAACGAAGTCACTCCTTCTCCTGAGTTCGTTGAGGTGATACACAGCGAACGACACTCCTGTTGCTCAAGCTGTAAGAAGACTTGTTCTATTTCCATATTGCATGGGGGGATTTTCATTACAAGGCTCCTATTAAAGCAATGGTTGCGACGACTTGGAATACGTCTTTCATTACGACACGAACTTGCTCCATGACGCTTTCATCTTTATTTGGAATGTAGATGGTATCACCGGCTCTTAGTACTGGTAAGCTTCTAAAATCGGCAGTACGGCTGAATTTTACAAGATCAAAGGTTCTTGCTTGCCCTTTGTCTAATGAATGGTTTACGACACTGATTTTCTCAAGATAAGCGACATTGCTTGGGCCTCCTGCTTCTGCCAGTAAATCTAATAGGGTCATTGAATCATTAAAACGGTAACGACCGGGTTTATTGATGGCACCAAGTACACGAATCGTGGTTTCTTTACTTTCATCAACCCAAATTCGGTTCTTCTCCGGAACGTAAATAGTGTCACCAGTTTTTACTATTGGAAGTAGTGATTCATCACCTGTTTCAAAATACAGTGCTAGGTTTAATTTACTTACTTTTGAGTAGCTTTTATCACGATGAGTTACTCGAATATTATGGATGTCGGCATCCAATGTTGGCCCATCTGCTGCTGAAAGGATGTCTAGGAAATGCATTTCATTGGTAAAACGGTAACGACCAGCTGCGTTTACTTGACCAAATACATAGATAGAGCTGTCTGAACTTTGACGAACCCATTGGGCTTTGTTATCTGATGGATCTTGAGGTAAATCGTGCACTCGAATGGTTGCTCCAGCTCGAATGGTTGGTAGGGCTGAGTCTGGCTTCCCTTTAGTAATAAATGAATCTAAATTAAAAGTATAAACTTGATTATTACCTTCACGGTCAGGGGTTACGATTTCGATTCGAGTGGTGTCACCTCGAAGTGTTGGCCCACCTACGTGTGCTAATAAATCTAAAAATGACATTTCATCTGACCATTCAATACGTCCGGGGTGTTGTACTTCGCCTAATACTCGGACGGCACGACTTGGTGCTATTTTTAACCATGATTTTTCATTCATGTCTGTTTTCTCTGGGACAAAAATCGCGTCACCTGCTGAAATTGGTGGGGGACGTTGGTAGTTCGTGCCTTCTGTATAACCAGATAAATCAAAGTTAATCACCGCACCATTGGCTTTAATAATTCGTATTTGGCGAGATTCTGCAAATCGTGTTGGGCCACCTGAGTTCGCTAAGATATCCATAAAGGTAGCGCCTTTTTTACCTTCAAAAGCACCCGGTTTTGCTACTTCACCCATGACATAGACCATGTTTGAGCCGGATTTTATTTCTTCTTCTTGTTTTGGAACAAAGATGGTTGATCCGACTTCAAGTGGCGGTAATAAACTGTCATCACCGGTATCTAAATAACGTTTTAGATTAAATAGGGCAGGTTGGTTTTTTGAGATAACTCGAATTTGTTCGACACCTGCGTAACGGGTAACCCCACCAGCACGCATTAACACATCAACAAGGTTTGTTCCTGATTTATAAGAGAAGGTACCTGGTGCGTTTACTTCACCAAAGACTTTAATCGCTTTTTTACCATCAGTAGCATCACCCGCTTGGGATAATTTTGATGGATCAAATTCTTGTTCTATATTCCCAACCATCGGTGACGCAGGGATAAACAAGGTATCTAGTGATTGAAGAGCAGGGAGCAATGATTGGTCACCAGAATCTAAAAACGCTTTGTAGTTAAACGTGCTGACTTTATCTTCTCGACGAAGCTGCAAACGGTTTAGTTGAGCACCAGAGCGTAAGCCCCCTGCAGCATAAAGTGCCAGTTGTACAGAATCACCATCGGACAGCGTATATTCTCCTGGTTGTTTTACATAACCTTGAATATTTACGATTAATTGGCGTTTACTTATAAATACTTGAAGATTTCGTAAGTCTTGTAATATGGTTTTTAAGCTTAAAGTCACACTCGATACCATTTGAGCTTCTGTTTTTCCTGCGACAAATAAAGGTCCGACTTCAGGCAGTATTACTCGTCCTTGTTTATCGACTTGGAAGTCTTTATTTAAAGAATCCTCACCGGGTAACATGATAGTAATAACGTCACCTACACGTACAGTATTGTTTTTATCTTTTGAATGCACCATTGAGATAGAAGAGAACAACATGGTGATGAGTAAAATATGAAAAATACGCATGATCTTGTCCTCTGTTATTGGTCAAGTTGTAAAGGTTGATCAAGTTCTAATAACTCAATCGTAACTCGGCGGTTTGTTAATCTTACGTGAGGCTCTGTTCCTTCAAAATAAGGGTCGTTAGAGCCAACAGCATCAACATGAATACGATTTTGAGCAAGTCCGAATATACTTAAATAACGTTTTACTTGTTTTGCTCTTTTAAGTGCTAATTCTTGATTTCCATCTTCTTCTCCAACAGCATCCGCGTGGCCTGTTACGAGTAATTTAAAATCCTGATTTTTAATAAGTAACTGAGATGCTTCAGATAGATTTACAATGTATTTAGGATTTAATTCAGCTGAGTTAAAAGCAAATTGGTTGTCTCGGTTTAAGAGATCATAGATTTTTTGTGCTAACTCAATGTCTGAATTTCCTGAATTTGAATCTGAAGGTGGTTGACATGTTTCTTGTCTTTTTACGTAATCTAATTGGCGTTCTAATCGTTTGAGTAAGTTTCGTTGAATAATCAGATCATTAGCAGCATCTAGCTGTAATCCACCTTCTAGCTCTCGAGCAATACGAGCTTCATTCTGTTTTGCTTGATGAACGGTTGCAGGAAAACACCACTCTGCTTTTTCTAAAATAAGAATATCAAGGTGACGAGCCGCAAGCTCCCAATCAAAACGTAAACCATGCTCTGGGCCTAAAGGTTGATCTGGCATCACAGGAGAGAATGCCGCTTGAGGATAGTTTTCTGCTTCTCCACCTTCACCAGGTTCGGCAAACGAGGTACAACCTGAAATAGAAAGAAATCCTAAGCTTAGAATGAGCAATTTTTGTTTGTTCATGATTCGGCTCTCCATGTGAATGATCATCCATTAAAACGAGACAATTAATGTGTTGTGTTATTTACTGGAATTGCATTTTCAATACGGAGTAATTTAAGCAATTCTAATGGTTGGCCATGTGCGTTTTGGATTTGCATAGTGCGCTCTTTTTCAACGAGTCGTTTGTAAAGGTATACAATTGCCCCAATGCCTGAAGAGTCCAAAAAAGCGACTTGAGCGAGATCGATATGTACCTGACGGTGCTCTTGCTCAATAACTTGATCAATGGTTGGTTGAATATCTCGGCAACCTACGGCGTCCATATCACCTTGAACGGATAGGACTAGAGTATTTGTGTTAGATTCAAATTGATGTAGTTCCATAATAAGCTCCTAAGAATAAATCCATGTAGTGTTGATAGGTTTAATAGAGCAGTAAGTGTGCCAAAAAATATATTACTTATATTTCATATGGTTATTATATTTTCTTAAATTGGGAATGTGTTTTTAAAGTGATGTTCTCAATTTGCAATGCAGTTTGCAGAATAAGAAAAAAGAAGAATATAGAAGGAAGAAGTCACAGAGAAATAAGATAATACGAAAGGATATTATTTGACTAATTCAATCCGAATATAAAGTCACGATATAGTTTGATTTAAACGCTTGAATAGAGATGCAAAGTGATTTTCATTATAGTAATGATAAAATTATAAGTTAAAGTTTTCTTATTAATCAATAGGTTAAAATTGGCATGTCTTTTGAATGATCAGTAAGTAGAACATCATAACTAGAAGGGACAAGCTATGTATCTATTTATTAAGATAATGACATTCATACTCTTATTAGTCAGCCCAAAAGTCTTTGCGGTTGCTTTTGATTCATGCCCTAGTAAGGCTTATTTATTCCAAGGCAAACCTGTTTCAGTTTATGGTATTAATTTAGTTACTGGGACAAACAGTTTATTACAAGATGATACTGGGTTGTCTTCAAATATAAATGGGGTTGGTTTTAATGAAACTGACCGATATATATATGGGTATGATACAACTAATTATACTGTTGTTCGTTTAGGGCAAAATTTCCAAGCAACAACCTTGAATGTCAGTGGGCTTCCTTCTGGAAAAACATTTTATGTAGGGGATGTTTATCAACATCATTATTACGTTTATAGAAGTGGCACTGGTTTCTATAAAATTGATCTGTCTCCTTTAGATAGTAATGTTAATGCCACACTCACTGCAGAGTTAATTACGTCGACAGCGTCTGTGAGCTTAACGGATTTTGCTTTCCATCCAAGCAATGATCATTTATATGGTGTAGATAATGGCAGTGGTGGTTTGTATGAATTTGATATTTCTACTGGCGTAGCAACTTATATTGGGGATACCGGTGAAACAGGCACATTTGGCGCCATGTATTTTGATGTTGATGGCAACCTTTACCTTTCTCGTAATCAAGATGGTCAGGTATATCGTGTGAATTTATCGACTCAAGCCATTATTGATTCTGGAGTGGTTCCTGCGGTTAAATTTGCGGATGGTCCATTCTCTAGCCAAAATGATGGGGCTCGTTGTGCTAATGCACCACTGATTGATACTGATGAACCAGCAACCATTGACTTTGGTGATGCTCCAGACAGTTATGGTTCAACTCTTGCTTCTAATGGTGCCCGTCATGCGCTTGATGATACGACTTGGTTAGGTAATAGTGTTGATGGTGACTATTATGCGGCTCAGTCTCCTGATTCTGATGATTCAATTACCAGTGATGATGAAGATGGTGTTGGCTTTGTGACTGCACTAGAACCGGGATTAGATTCTGTAATTAGTGTGACTGCTTCAACTGAAGGGGTGCTATCTGCATGGTTTGACTGGAATAATGACGGTGATTTTACCGATGAAGGTGAGCAAGTTATCACTGATAAAGCATTAGTGACAGGCAGTAATAATCTTGTTATTAGCGTGCCATTTGGAGCAACGGTTGGTAGTACTTGGTCAAGATTCCGTTTTAGTCAACAGAGTGGTTTGGCGTATTTTGGTGGGTCAACCTCTGGTGAGGTAGAGGATCACCAAATAACGATTGTTGATGCAAATACAACACAGCGTCATTTCCCATCAGCTACCGGTTACGTTACTTTAGCTTATGAAGATAATTGGCCTGAAACCGCTGATTACGATATGAATGATTTAGTATTAAGATACCGAATTACTGAAGTATTGAAGGATGGAGAAGTCGCAAAAGTTATTATTAGTGGTAAGTTAGCAGCAGTAGGTGCTAGTTATCACAGTGGCTTTGCTGTTAGACTGGAAAACATAATTGCGAGTGATATTGATATAACGAAAACACGCTTATATTACAACTCAGTACTCCAAAGTGGATCTCCACAAGAAACGGGGATGAGTGAAGCAAGTTTCATTTTAATTAATGATGCTATTGATGTATCAAGTTATGGCTGTTATTTCTTCCGAACTAACAATGGTTGCCGAGAAGACATTGGATTAGAGTTTGAACTTCAGTTTAGTTTAACAACACCAGTAGCAACAGAAAATATGCCAGCAATGCCGTATGACCCATTCTTGTTTGCTACTCCTGGCTATTATCATGGCCCTGTTTTTGCTCAAGCTCCTGGTCGAGCCTATGAAATACATCTAGCGGATCAAGCTCCAACTGAGCAATTTAATACGGAATTTTATCAACTTGCTCAAGATACCAGTGACCCAAGTACCTCTCGATATTTCAAAACAGTGAATAATATGCCGTGGGCGTTACTTATTTACGATGAATGGCAATGGCCAAGAGAGTACGTGGATTTAACGACGGCATATCCTGATTTTGCAGACTACACACTCTCTGGTGGTGAGACACATACAGATTGGTATGACATCAATAATGCAATAACCAATAAATATTATTAAGAAGGGGACGTTATTATGAAAAAGGTAATTATTGTAACTATGGCGTCACTGTTCTTAATGGCTTGTAGTGACAGTGGGGGGGGATCGTCTTCTGGTTCTGGCGGAGGCGGCGGCTCTTCGGATGGAGGGACAGGAAGTAATCCACCTCTAGTGGCAGATAGTCCTATTGCATCAGATAATTCAGAACCAGTAAAAACACAGGATTTAGTGGCTCCTGAAGGGTTTGCATTTAATCCAGTAATAAGCCAAGCATTGAAAATTAATCTCAGCGGCTCATTACCAGAGAGAACTCATCTCACTATTTATTCAGGGTTTAAAGATAAAGAAGACGGAGGATTTATCGTTGATTACGACAGCAAAGTGATTGATTCCTCTATTAGCAATGGTGAGGGAATGATTGAATTTTCTGTCGCAGAGAGTCAATCAAGTATTGTCGCTGAAATTTGGTCTTATGATGGCAGCGATCCTTTACAAAGAAAATTTGAAATCGATGGAGGAGATCTTGTTTGGGAGTAATGGGTAATTTACCCTAGGGATAAGAGATTTTCTTATCCCTAGGGTATTTATAAAAAGATTTTTTTGAACGCTATGTTTCTTTTGTCGGTAGTTTATTTAATAAACTAGGTAATACATTATTATCGTCTTCGTCTTCAATCTTTGAATGTATTAATGGCCCACTTTTTTCTTCGATAAAATTCTCATTAGCATGCAATTTCTGAAGTATTGCGTCTCTTCTTTCCATTAAATGTTGAGAGAGAGGCATATTTTGAATTAATGATACCATCGAACTTATTTTTGTTGGGTTATCCATGCTCAAAGCAATGTAGCATTCTAATATACCAATGTTTAATTCTGATGAGTATGGGAATTGCACAAATGCCTTCTGATAGCGGTCTAATTTTTCATGTAATGTATTGATGGATAATGGATAGTTATCCACCTGGTTTATAGTATATGAAAGAACCTGTATAGCTTCTTTTAATTGAGTATCGTTCTTGAGTATTTTTAAGTAATCAAGGCAATAATCGTTAAATTGATGCTTTGTTTTGATAACCATGTTTACTTTTTCTAGTAGCCATAGTTCGCCAAAGAATGACAGTAAATATAATAGCTCAACAAGAACAACGGAGTTGAGTCGATGTAAATTATCAAAATAGGGTTGGGTGACTTTTAATGTGATTTTTTTTGCTTTAACAATGTGCCCTTCTTTCATTAGTAGCTTGCATTCGCTAAAGCTAAATAAAATACTCAATTGTTTTTTTTGTGTTTCAGTTAAGCGATATTCAGAACGGCGAACGAAGTTCTTTTGTTCAAGAAGTAATTGTTTCTTATCACTTTCAGATTGGCAGTTTTGAATGTATTCTCCAAAGTAACTAAAGCACTCCGCGACGTATGAACTCCAGTTTTGATCTGCAATGGGCAAATGGTTAGCTAGTAAATGGGATGACCTCAGAAAATAGCCTTTATTATTACAATGTAGAGCTAATTTTAATGTCTGTAAAGCTCTCGATGGTACGCTTGGCGTGAGTTCTAAAGCCGTATTTGCTGAAAAAAGAGCATCTTCATAACGTAACTGTTGGCTCTGTAATGAGCTTAAAAAATCAAAAGCCGCAGCAAACAAAGGATGTTTACGACAAAGAGAGGACGTCTTCTGTATTAATTCATCTGGTGTTGTTAAATTAAGTTCGGCCTCTAGTTGTAACCTTACTAAGATGTAATTACGTCGATTAATAAATTCGGGCTGCTGGCACAGTTCGATTAACTCTTCTTTATTATTTGGGAGAAAAAGATCAAATAAGAAAAAGTCTAGTTCATTAAGGTTTTTAGTTTTTGCTAAAGAAAGGGTTTTCTCTTTCAACGCTTTCGGGTTATCTCCTTCTTTTTTTAAAAAATAGAGATGTTTAAATATTTTAAACTCCTGATATGCATCAGTCATTTTATAACTAAGAATTGATTGACTAATTGGCTTACAAAGGTAGTCCCCATTTCCTTTTGAAAGGGTGCTAAGTACCGTTTGAGTCGTATTGTCTCCAGAAATAGTGATCACTCTTGTATATGGTTGAATAAACCCTTTTTCTTTCAATAAATCATAAAGCTCAGAACCGTTTAAGATTTGTTCTAGGTGGTAATCAATCAGCAGTAAAGAATAATGTTTTTTTGAACACATTTGAAGCGCTTGCTGGTAAGAGTGTGCGAAACTTATCGTATTAAAACCTAATAATATGAGAAGCTTTGAAAGTGATAAAGATGACACTCGACAGTCATCGACAATAAGAATATTGAATTGGTCTATCTTCTTTTTTTGCTCTATATTTTTTAATAAATTCATAATCTTATCCTGTTTTTATTTTTGTTATTTTTTCTAATAAGACTTCTTTTTTGAACGGCTTAGCAACATAGTCATCCATTCCAGATTCATAGCATTTAGAGATATCTTGATCAAGAACACTGGCTGTGAGTGCAATAATGGGTGTTTGCTTTCTGTTTTGCTTTCTTTCTACTTCTCTGATTTCTTTAGTGGCAGAAAATCCATCTTTAATTGGCATCATGCAATCCATTAAAATTAGATTATAGATATCACTTTCTGTAAATTTATCGATGGCCTCTTGTCCATTGCTTGCAATATCAAAAGTGTATCCTGAACTATTTAAAAATAATGAAGCGACTTTTTGATTAACAAGGTTATCTTCAACAATTAAAATGTGTTCTTTGACGCTGCGTTCTTTCGGAGCATGGCTACCTTCTATATGCTGTGAAACTGATTTCTTTTGAACATCAGTGAATAGTGTAGATATGTTTTCTGAATGGAAAGTGAGCGAGTTAGTTAACGTTTTGGTAAAGCGATGACCTAATAAAGGGTAAGTGATTAAACCATCAATAATTGATTCGAAATTAGCCGCTCGATTTTGGTGATTTTGAATTAAGACAAGAGGTGTTGCAGGATATTTGTCACGAAGCGTTAAGAGTTTGTTTTTACAGCACATATTAACGCAATCATCAATGCAATAAAGAATTATAGCTTGCTCATTTTCAAATAAAACAATGTCATTAATAGAATCTACTGCTATTGATTTAAATAGTTTTTGATACTTAAGCTCTTCAATTATGTTGCTTTCAAAGTCAGCATTATTACCGACTAAAATTATCGATATTTGCTCTAATTCTTTTAATGGTAGGACATTTTCATTTACTATTTCGGTTTCAATTGAGAAAGAAAACTGGCTTCCTTTGTGCTTTTCGGAGGTGAGTTTTAATTGGCTTCCCATTAATTTTATTAACTGCTGGGTAATTGCAAGGCCTAACCCTGTACCACCATATTGGCGAGTGATTGAGTTATCTTCTTGAGTAAAAGGATCAAAAATTTTCTTTTGGGCACCCTTATTTATCCCTATACCAGAGTCTGATACTGAAATAGTAATTAAGCCTTTATTTGGAGTTGTTGCCACAAAATCGGCTGCGATAGTAATGTGCCCTTCATGCGTAAACTTAATTGAATTGGAGGTTAAATTCATTAAGATTTGTCTTATTCGATGATCATCTAGCATTAAATAGCGAGGTAAGTTTGGTGCTATTTGAACATTTATCTCAAGGTTTTTTTCTGTTGCTTTAGAGACACTAATAGATATGGTATCAAAAATAAGCTCTCTAACATTGGTACTGTGGACATGCAGAGCTAAATTACCTGCTTCAATTTTAGATATATCGAGAATGTCGTTAATTAGAATTAACAATGTTTGAGATGATGTTTCTATAGTATTGAGATAATCATGCTGGATAGGGGACAGCTTTGTTTCTGATAAGATGCCAGACATACCAATGATGCCATTTAATGGTGTTCTTATCTCATGTGACATGTTTGCTAAAAAAGAGCTTTTAGCTAAGTTAGCTTGTTCTGCCTCCTCTTTGGCACCAATAATTTTCTCTTCATTTATGGCTCTTTCTAAAATTAGGGTATTTATATTTTTAGAAAATAAAGAAAGTTCATCTTTACCTTCAACATCAACTTTAATGCTGTAATCGTGATTTCTTTCAATTGCTGACATTGATTCTGTAATGGTAGTTAAATAAGAAATAATACGTTTTGATAATGATATTCCAAGATAAGAAATAATGAGTAGTGATAAGGTCAGAACGCTAATTGAAATCAAAATGGAATAATGAATCTTTTTTAACTGATTTTGAAGAGCTACTTTTAAATCATTAGTTAGCACTTTCGTGACTGATTGGATCAATAGCAGACGGTGGTGAAGTGCTTGAATGCTTGAGTTCATATTTTTAAGTGAATAGTTCTTAGCTTTGTTTTCGATGACATCATTGCGAAATTGCATGCTGATGATAAAACTGTCATTGCTAAATGTTTTTAGCAGTAGCTCTATATCTCCAGAGTTAGCATTCATAGAGATAAACTGATCAATGTATAACTCTTGACGATAAAAAAGGGAATGTAGCTCATCATGGTATTCTTGATTTTGAGTATTAATATCAAGATTTATATACCAGTTTTCTTGTGTAGCCCAGAAACTTAGCCATTGAAGTTGCAATATAAGATTTTGTTTTTGGTTGATATTTTTGAATTGGGTTTGAAAGTTTTCTACGTATTCTAATGAGTATATTGTATTTAATATATCAGAAATTGAATGTGACCATTTTTCGATATCATTAGAGGAAAAATTGCTGATTTTAGCGTTTATTTTGATAAGTTCGCTGAGTGAACTGTGCAGTTCGGAATTACTGTCTTCATGTATATTGGTTTGCAATAGTTCCAGTGCTATTTTTGATGATGATTTTTCAATGTCATTATTATTTTCATATAAAGAGTTCAAGCGTAAGTTGTGCATAGCTGTAATGTAAGTAGATAAAGCATCGTTAAACAATAAACGTTCGTTGATTGAATCAAGCGTAGTTAAGTTTTCTTGCTGTCTTTTGATCTCTTCTGTAGAGAAGGAAAACAAAATAATTAAAGGGATAATTACCAAGGTGAGCAACCTTGATTTTAGTGAAAATCTATTCATTAATGACATAAAAACAATCCTTGTTTGAAAAAGTCATTCGTCCTGACTTATCTTAAGAGCATAGGATATTAAATAAAGAAAGGTAGTAAGTTGTTCAAAAAATCTAATTATTTAATATCGTAATACTTGTTTATATTACTGATTTTATTATTTACTTCATCTAAACATGATAGGGGGTAATGATGCTTAATGCTTAGATTTTAATCTTTTTAGCAAAGTGATAATTTCATTAATTATAGGTTATGAATAAAGTGAATAATATTATTTTGATTTAATTATCAATTAAACCTTAGTGAGGATTAATTAAGTTAATAGGGAGTAAAGAGGTAAAATCAGGATAGGTTACTATTCGCAGGTATAAGGTTTAGATGAATATAATGATATTTATTGTTATAACTATATTTTAAATGGCATTGTTAATCAATTTTAAACTATTGTCGTTAAAGTATATTTGTCTTGGTGTCAATATCCTGACGTCTTAATTATGATACTAGACGTTGTTTATTCGTGATTGATATCCCATAACTTTTATTTAGAGCATAAAACACTTGTTACAGTATTGTGTGTTAATCGTATTTGGACCATAGTTTACTTATACCGCTGAAAATACAGTCGGAAAAAATGTTACGTTTGCTAGGTAAAGGATAACTTATGATTCGTTCAAATAAAAATACTGACAATGGAAGTTTAGATTCATATTCATTATATTTAAAAGAAATAAATAAATATCAACTCCTTACTGCTGAGGAAGAGGTAAGCTATAGCCGTTCTTATAAGTCTGGTTGTATGAAATCAAGAAATAAACTGATTGAATCCAACTTGAGACTTGTGGTTAAGGTATCAAATAAATATAGAAATAGAAATCAAACCGATTTGTCTCCTCTTGATATTATTGAAGAAGGTAATTTAGGATTAATGAAAGCTATTGATAAGTTTGATCCTGAACTAGGCTATCGTTTTTCGACTTATGCAGTATGGTGGATAAAAGAATCGATTGAAAGTGCTCTATTTAATCACTCAAGAACAGTACGCTTGCCCGTTCACATTACTAAAGAATTGAATGTTTACCTGAGAGCTGCTCGTGAGTTAACTAAGTCTCTTAAAAAAGAACCTTCAATTAGCGATATCTCTTTTTATTGTGAAAAAGATGAATCTAAAGTAAATAAAATCATGGGCTTAGTTCCTTCATCTACAACGTTTCGCTCTGCATTAATTGAAGACAAATCCTCAATTCTTGTTGATTTATGTATTAATGATAATGCAAAAGATCCAGATGAGTTTCTTTCTAAGGCTAATTTAGAAGAGAATTTGTCATCTTGGATTAACTCTCTACAAGGGAGAGAAAAGCAAATTATTATTAATCGTTATGGATTATTTGGTCATGATATTCAAACACTTGAAGAATTAGGTCATGCCCTAGATTTATCAAAAGAACGAGTTAGGCAAATACAATCAGAAACGCTAATTAAGTTAAATGCTATATTTTCAACAAATAATTTAAATTTAGAATCAGCATTAGGGTAATAGCCTGTCTAGCATTGAGGAACTCTATATGGATATTAATATAGTTTTTAATGTGTTAACTGTTTTTAATGTGTTAACTGTTTTTAATGTACTAGCACTGATTTATTCTATGTATCTCATCAAGAAAATAGGATTTCATAATGTTAAGCGTATAAAAACATATTTATCAATTGTTTTTATTTTTTATCTTTGTGGCTTTTTATATGTTGAAGGTTATTTTATAAAGCATGGCTTTGTAGAAAACTCTAGTACTGCGGTATTAGTCATGTCTACAATCTCAACACAAGCATTAGTAATGACATTATGGATAATAAGAAGGCTACTTAATCATTTCTTAGTAATAAAGAAAATTAATCATAGTTATGGTATTTTATCTTCAGGAAATAATAAGGTTACTTATACTAAGTCATTATCTAATAAAATTGAACTAGGGGTTCCGTTTAGCTTTATTAAAATTAAAATTAATAATAATAAGAAACTCATTGATACATCAACTGATAAAGTCTTTGGAAAAGTGATATCACATGCTGTTCTTATATTAAAAAAAACATTAAAAAATAAACATTTAGATTTCTTTCATGACAATCGTGAAATTATTATTATTAGCTATTCGACAAGCAAAGATGAACTAATTAATATTTCAACTGAGATGCATGAAGCACTGATGTCCCCGATCTTGATGAATGCGCAGCATTTTCTTTTGCAACCAATTATGGGGTGTGTTATTTCTACTTCGAAAATAAACACTGCAGAAGAGATTGTTAAGCAAGCTGATATTGCTTGTTACAAAGCAAAAAAATTGGGGTTAATTATTGATTTTTATCGCAGTACTTATACTAAATCTATCCATGAAGAAGTTGAAATTTTAAATAAATTAATTTACGCCATTCCTAATAATGAATTTGAGTTACATTATCAGCCTATAGTGAATAGTATTGATAAAACCATTCATGGTTATGAGGCATTGATAAGGTGGCCTCAAGAAGATGGTTCAATGATCCCTCCTGATAAATTTATTAAAATTGCAGAAAATAATAACTATATCAAAGGAATAACGCATTGGGTGATAAACCAAGTAACTCATGATATTGCTGGTTTTAAAAGGGAGAATTTACACCCACAAGTTCATATTAATGTATCTACATTGGATCTTCATGATGATGATCTTTACGATTTACTATTTAGTTTAGTGCGGAGTCAAAAGTTAAAACCATCAGATGTAATTTTAGAGGTGACAGAAAGTGCACTAATGACTGATGTTGATTCTGCTTACCTTATGCTTTCAAAATTATCAGAGCTCGGTTTTTACATTAGTATTGATGATTTTGGTACTGGTTACTCTTCATTATCGCTTCTTAGGATACTTTCATTTAATCAAATCAAAATTGATCAGTCCTTTATACGTAATATGTCTATTGGTAATAGTGATTACGCTATTGTGGCTTCTACTATTTATCTTGCTCATAGTTTGGGTTGCAACGTGGTTGCTGAAGGGGTTGAAGACACTGAGTTGTTTGATGAACTTAAAGAACTTGGCTGTGATTATATTCAAGGGTATTACATCAGTAAGCCAAAAGAATTTATTAAAATGGTTCATTGGTCTCTAAAGCAGGTAGAAAGAGAAAAACAGTTGGTTATCGCATAATTGAAAAAAAGCCTGTTTTAATTACTTTTTTTGCTTTTTTTATCCTAAGTTATTTTTTATGAACACAATGAATTCTAGTGATGGAATTTGATTTTCTCTGTCTCATTTTGGAGTGATTAAATGGATTTTTATTTTAAGAAATTCGAATATCGAAAACCACCAGAGCCAGTTCCTCATAGCCACTCAAGAGAGCTAATGTATCAGTATTTAGCTACGTGTAATTTGACACTTGGTATTTGGTATTTATGGTGGCGTTGGAATTTCGCTCTGAATTATGATGCTTTGTGGTTTTCTTTACCTTTGGCTTTTGCTGAGTCTTGTGCATTTATTGGGTCATTATTGTTTACCTTCAATTTATGGAAAACAAAGGATGAGCCAAAGAGAGAACCGCCACATAAAATCAAAGAATGTGTGTTAGATACCGACGAAGATAGACCGATCAGTGTTGATGTTTTTTTTCCATCCTATGATGAAGAACCTGAATTAGTGAAATTGAGTATTTTAGATGCTCAAAAGGTGACGTACCCTCATGACATTGATATCAATATTTTTATCCTTGATGATGGTAAACGTGAAACGATGGCTGAACTTGCCAAAGAAATGAATATAGGTTATATCACTCGTGAAGGCAATACCGGATTTAAAGCAGGTAACTTACGTAATGCAATGGAGCAAACTTATGGTGATTTCGTTGTTATTTGTGATGCAGATACCCGTCCGTTTTCTACCATTTTAGAGCATACATTAGGTTACTTTAGAGATCCTGATGTTGCTTGGGTTCAGACGCCACAATGGTTTTTTGATATTCCTGAAGGAGAGCGATTACCAGCCTTTTTAACTCGTAAATTTGGTTCGTTTTCAGGGAAAATAGGGAGAGGTATTGAGAAGTTTTATGGTCCAGTTACGTTAGGGGAAGATCCTTTTGTTAATGATCCTCAAATGTTTTACGACGTCATTCAGCGTCGTAGAAATTGGGCAAATGCTTCATTTTGTTGTGGCGCAGGTTCTATTCACCGCCGTGAAGCTGTTATGGAAGCCGCACTTCGTAGTTACAGCGAACAAATAGTAAAAGAACAATCTGAAATAGAAAAACAAATCAGAAAGATGACCAAAGAAAAATCAGTAGATAAAGATGTTTCTGATAATCTAAAGCAAGAGATTTTTATTGATACCGAATTTACTCCTTATAAATTCCACGTATCAGAAGACCTGTATACCTCGTTAGTTCTGCATTCTGATTCAGAAAGGAATTGGCGTTCAGTCATGCATCCTGAAGTTGAAAGTAAAATGTTGTCTCCACAAGACTTACAAACATGGACTGTGCAACGGTTTAAATATTCTGGCGGGTCTATCGATATCTTTATGAATGATAACCCTTTATTTAGGAAAGGGATGAGCTTAAAGCAAAAGCTAATGTATGGTGCGAGCTTTTGGTCGAACTTATCTGCCGTGTGGAACATTATTTTCTTATTATGCCCAATCGTCTATTTCTTAACGAGCATCGCCCCTGTCAGTGCTTATGATGTCACTTTTTATATGCACTTCTTACCTTTTGTTCTTACTGCTGAACTCGCAATGATGGTGGGGACTTGGGGGGTAGCTGGTTACAAAGGGAAGACAAACTTCCTTTCCTTCTTCCCTGTTAATTTTAAAGCACTTTGGACAGTATTAAGAGGGAAGAAAATTAGTTTTCCTACGACACCTAAAGAGAGACAAAACGGAACCTTCTTTAAGCTGGTTATTCCTCAAATGGCGGTATTTGGCTTGAGCTTATTTAGCTTAATTTATGCGTGGACTGGCTACTCAACAGGAACATATGGAAGTTACTCGTTTGGTGGTTTAGTGCTAAATACGTTTTGGATTATTAATAATATGATGGCGATGTGGGGCATGATAGCCTCGGCATTTTGGAATCCAAAACCAAGTGATGATGAACAACAAGAATCAGGACAAGGAAAAGAGGAAGTAGAATATGGAATTTAAAAAAGCCGTTGTGAATGCTCGTCATCATATCGTATTTATTCTTGGATTGGCGACCGCATTATTCATCTCGTTTACGATAGAAACTCGAGAGGCTCCTCAAGTATTAGGTAACATAACCTTTGAAAGTTCTGAGCCGATCCCATTAAAAACGAGCCGTATTTTAACTCAAGAAGAGTATCAATGGGCGAATACTGCTTGGCAATATTTTGAAAACAATTATCAAGAAAATACCGGATTAGTAAATTCAGTAGATGGTTATGAATCAACGACGATGTGGGATACCGCCTCTTACATTATGGGGTTAATCTCGGCAGAGAAACTGAACGTAATCACTGATGATGTCTTTACTATTCGAATGGAAAAGGTGCTACAAACCCTTGCTCGTTTACCTCTAGTAGATAATCGTTTGCCAAATAAAGCTTACAATACCGTTACTTTGGAAATGGTGGATTACAGTAATAAGCCTACACCAGAAGGCATTGGTTGGTCCGCGATTGATATTGGTCGAATTCTTGTTCCGATGAATATTATTGTTTGGCAGTACCCACAATTTAATAAGCAAGTGAACAATGTACTGAATGCATGGCATGTCGGAGATATGATTAAAGAGGGGTATTTATATGGTTCTCGTTTATCAACGTCTTCAGATGGGTTTGAGCTAGTTCAAGAAGGTCGAATCGGTTACGAAGAATACGCTGCTAAATCCATGTCTTTGATGGGACGTGATGTTTTTAATGCGATGAAATATATTGATTATCTTGAATTTAAAACCATCAGTGGGGTAGAGGTTCCAACAGACCTTCGAGACCCCGCAAAATATCATGCTCATAACTACGTAGTGAGTGAGTCTTATATTCTTGATAGTTTAGAGTTTGGTGCGGACAGTGTATCAAAAATATTTGCGCATCGTGTTTACCAAGCTCAAGAGGCTCGCTATAACGACACGGGTATTGTAACTGCGGTAAGTGAGGATAACTTAGATCAGGCCCCTTACTTTGTCTATAACACTGTGTTTTCTGATGGTAAAGAATGGAATGCGATCACTGATACTGGTGAAGATGCATCAGAGTTTAAATCGTTATCTACTAAGGCTGCATTTGGCTGGTATGCCTTGTATAAAACAGAGTATACCGAGATATTAATTCAGGAAGCTCAAACGTTATTCTCTGAAGATAAAGGTTGGTATTCAGGTCGCTATGAACTCACCGGAGAAATTAACAAAGCCATTACTGCAAACACCAATGGTATTGTCTTAGAATCTCTTGCGTATATTGAAAATGGTTCATTATTAAGTGTTGGTGTTAAGTAATAAGCATTGGGAAAGGAGAGCTCTATGCGTTATATCTCAATTGGATTACTGAGTTTATTTATCATTGGCTGTGGTAATAAATACGATCATTTTTCAGAAGATATTGTCGATAAAAAAGACCATTGGACAGTGCCTCAAGCACGCCAAAGTACATTAACAGAAAAAGAAATGGACATGGCGAGAGTCGCTTGGACGTATTTTGAAAATAACTATCAAGAATCAACAGGACTTGTGAATGCGGTAAACAACTACCCATCAGTGACCTGGTGGGATGCTGCGTCTTACCTTGCGGGAATGACGAGTGCGTATGAGCTAGGCATTATCGAGAAAGAAGAGTTCGATATGCGTTTGATTAAGTTTTTGACAACTTTAAACACTCTAGATCTGTTCCGTGGGGAACTGCCAAATAAAGCTTACAATACCCAGAATGCAGCAAAAGTGGATTACGGTAATCAACCGGGGGAAATTGGTTACTCAGCTTTAGATCTAGGGCGTTTACTTATTTGGCTTCATATTTTAAAAAATAGATACCCAGAGTTTGCGACCAGTATTGATTCTGTTGTTCTACGTTGGAATTTTTGTAATGTTGTTGATGAAAACGGCACCATGTTTGGGGCGTTATTCGAGCAAGGAAAACCGGTTCAGTACCTTCAAGAAGGGCGCTTAGGGTACGAAGAATACGCAGCAAAAGGATTCCAATTATGGGGGTTTGATACCTCTCAAGCATCAATGCCTGAGCCATATGGCACGATTAACTTATATGGATATGATGTCCCATATGACACGCGAGACCCTCGCAAATTGAAAGCTCACAGTTATGTGGTAACCGAAAGTTATGTACTTGATGCGATTGAATTAGGTTGGGATCTAACCAGTGACCGTAGTAAGCATGATACGAGTTATTCTAATGGTTGGATGGCTGAATTTGCCTTGAATATTTATCGAGTTCAAGAAGAGCGATACAAGCAAACGGGCATCATTACTGCACGAACAGAGCACCAATTAGCCAGTGCCCCATATTTCGTTTATGACACTATTTATACCGATGGATTTGCTTGGAATACGATTTCTGAAAACGGAGATTTTTTACCGCAATATTCAGCGGTTGCAGTAAAAGGTGCAATGGGAATGTGGGTTCTGTGGGATACGGAATATACTGATTTATTGTTTGATCATATTTCGAACTTATATGATCGAGATAAAGGTTTTTATGAAGGTGTATTTGAAAACGGAACTGGCTTAATTAATACGTTTACCTCTAATAATAATGGTATCACCCTGGAAATTTTACTTTATAAAGAGCAAGGAAAACTCTTAACTTATAAAGATAATGTTCCTCCAAGCCTTTGGGAGAAAGCACTAGAGTCACCCTTTGGTTATGAGGGGCAATGTTTACCACGAAAACCCATGAAACCTTCCCGCTTGTAGTATTGATAAAGGAATATGAATGCTAAAAAGTGTAGTACTGATCTTAATTAGCCTTCTTTTGTCATCTTGTGGTGTGTTGTATAAGGGCGTTCAAGACGGAGTGAGTTCTCTTAATCAATCACAGGCAATACGGCAAGGTCGGTATGGTGATTTAACTGAGGATGAGCTTGAATGGGCTCGCCTGGCTTGGGTGTATGTAGAAAATAATACTCAATTAAAAACAGGCCTTGTAAACAGTATTGATAATTACCCTACTACTAATATGTCAGGAATTGCGGATTATTTATTAGCGTTGACAGCTGCGCGTGAATTTGAATTTATTACTAGTAAAGAGCACGATGAGCGCCTTTCGCTTGTTTTAACTTTTCTCAATGAAATGCCACTCAGTATTGGTCAAATACCGAATAAAGTCTATAGCACCCAAACGGGTCAAATGGTTGATTATGGTAATCAACTTAATGATATTGGCTGGTCTTCTATTGATGTTGGCCGTTTATTGATTGTTCTTGCCATCGTGAAGCAATATAACCCTCAATTTATTGAGTACATTGATAAAGCGGTATTAAAGTGGAACTTCTGCGAACTGGTTAATGAGGACGGTGAATTGTTTGGCGGGACAGTAAATAACGGTAATGTGTTTCGTTATAAAGAAGGCCGTTTAGGTGTTGAGGAGTATACCTCTTATGGCTATTTAGACTGGCAAATTGTACCAGAAAAGGCGATGAGGCTAGATCCTTACAATGTTGCCACCATGTATGGAATCGATTTTTTATTTGATGGACGAGATCCACGCCTATTTGATGTTCTTAGACCTGTTTATAGCACGCCTTATTTACGCTTAGGGTTAGAATTTAATTGGGATGACATTACAGACAGCAGTTCTAGTGATGCAAGTCATAGTAATGAAGTGATGTCTGCAATGGCGGATTCTGTTTATCGAATTCAAGAGGCTCGCTGGGACAATGAGCGTATTTATACCGCGAGAGGTGAGCACATTGTTTCTGGTGATCCTTACTTTGTTTATGATGCTATTTATGCCTTAGGGACACCTTGGATTACCTTATCGGAAGATGGCAGTTCGTATGATGAGTTGGCGTTGGTTTCTACTCGTGTTGCTTTTCAAATGTGGGCACTATGGCGAACAGATTATACCGATAGATTGATGGTCCTTGTCCAAGAATTATATGATCCAGATAGAGGGTGGTATGAGGGACGTTATGAGCTAAACAGCCGCTATGAAAAAAGTATTTCTTTACAGACTAATGCTGGGGTATTAGAGGCGTTATTGTATAAAGCCAATGGTAAACTTTATCAACCAGAGAAGAGTAAAGAGTATAGAGACGTACAGTTTAAATCTCGCTTTTCACATCCTGGTCATTGTTTAGTGGAGACATTCCGATGATGAGATACACATCGATTTCTTTAGCGGTAATGTTATTAAGTTCTCCAGTCTCTTTAGCAAAGGTAGTTGAGATTGACCTTGCTATGTATGGTAAGGGGACAATGTTAGCTAATAGTCCAAGAGAAAGACAATCAGCAGATTATTGGCATCGCTTATCAAACAAAATCATGACGTCTGAATCTAAGCTAGGCGCTCAAAAAATGTGGCAATATGCAGGTTTATCAGAGGCATTAGCCGCGATTGCTGCAAATAAACGTAATGATGTTAAAGCTTATGAATATTGGTCAAACAGCACTCGTTATTTATTAACGGGTGGAACAGAGTGGCCACAGATGCAGAAGTATTTACATCGTCGCTATGAAAATATTAATACTCAATTATCAACTCAACTGACCACTTCTGATGTCGGTGTCTCTTTAGATAATCAATGGCAACAAGAGCTGACCATTTTACAAATATGGGAAGAAAAGTTAGGTGTTTTTACTTTTAAAGGGCCTAAATTAGGATTGAAGTCAGTGGGATCTTCTATCTCTTATAATGCGAGTAATACAATAGAAACCCCCAATTATAATTCAGCACGGGCATCCAAAGCCTCTGAGGGGGGAGGTAAGAAAAAACTGACGGGATTAAGTCGTTCTTTTTCACGAGGGCAGAGTGTGATCCCTGTGCTTAATGAAGAGAAGCAAGACGAAAAAGAGACAAAGGAAAGTATTAAAACAGATCAAGTAATACAATCTTCTTCGGAGAAATCGAACACTGTTGTAATAACTCCAGATGAGGAGTTTGATTATCGAGCAGTAGAAAAAAATAATGAAAAAGAAGACAAGGTTACAAATAAAGCAGTATACAACCCTATCCATAAAGCCAATATCGGTACTGAAGATAAGAATAAAGTTGAAGTATTACAACGAAGAACATTTATTCCCACAGTGACTGAAGAGTCTAAATAAAATTCACTTTAAAGAAAAAGAGAACGCTTAAATTAGTTTAAGCGTTTACCTAGATAAAAAGTGTTCTTTCCATCTTTATTTTCATAGGCAATGGTGTCCATTAGTTGCTCTACAATAATAAACCCACGTCCTGAGGTTAGCCATGTTTCGGGTTTATCTTCTTCTGGCACAATAAAGCTTCTTTCGGTGGATTCCACTAAGACTTCTTGAGGAAGAGACTGACCATAATCTGATACCTCAACTAACAGCATTCTCGGTGTTTGTAAGTATGATTTAACCTCAATGATTGGCCCATCTTGGTTAAGATAGGCATGTTCATAGGCATTATTGACCATCTCGACCAAGCATAACTCTATTTGATTTATCGCGTCTTCTCCAATGTTTAAGGACTCCCAGTAGAGTCGAATATCATTCGATACGACTCGAGATGCCTCAATAGAACTTGAATAGGTGTTTGAAAAAATAGCAGCCACAGTTCCTTCCCTCCTTATGTTACTTTTCCGTTGTGCCGTTAGTGAAGGCTGACATATCCGTTAGAGTGTCATTCATCACGCTTGAAATACATCTCTCACTTATTTCCGAATAAGAGGTGCTGTTTCCTTCTCTATCAATACAGTAATTATTAAAGACGGTTTTTTGATCTAATAACATGAAATCTTTAATATGAATGTAATCATAAATCAATGAATTACGAACAATTGCTTCTGAATCAACGGTACAATTTGGACTAATAACTGTTGGTCCTTCAATCGTCGCCCCATTTTTTATATGACAGCCACTAGAAATAACTACTGGAGGTGTGATATTACAATACTTAAAATCAATTACAGTATTGATGCCTAGCCAAATTCCTGCTTTAACTTGCATTCCAGGAATAGGGTAACCATTCACTTTGCCATTTAATATGTCGTTTGTTACATCCCAAATATCGGTAATGTTACCCACATCAAGCCATTGAAAATCCATATTTACGGCATAAAAAGGAATGTTTTTTTCAACGAGTAATGGGAATAATTCACTACCAATATCATATTCTCCTTCTTTTGGAATGAAGTCGAAAATAGCAGGCTCAAAAATATAAATCCCTGTATTAGCTTGATTCGATAACGCCTCTTCAGCAGGGGGCTTTTCTTGGAAGTTTTTAATTAGCCCATGCTCATCAGAAACGACGATACCGTATTTATGAATGTCTTCATTTAGCACCGCTTTTGTCACAATGGTTGCGATACCTCCCTTTTCTTTATGATGTTTAACCGCTTTGGTGAGGTCTAAATCAATCCAAGCATCACCACAAACCACGACAAAAGTATCATCGAAGAAACCAGAAAACTGTTGGATTTTCTGCATTCCACCCGCAGAGCCTAATGTTTTACTTTTAAATTCGCCATCAATAATCTCACCTTCATAAGAATAAGAAAGCTGAGCATTAAAATGGTGACCATCTCTAAAATAGCCTTCAATTACTTCTGATAAATGACTGGTATTAATAACTATTTTATTGATGTTGTGCTTTGCAAAAAGCTCAATCATGGATTCCATCACCGGTTTACCTAAAATAGGGATCATCGGTTTTGGAATGGTATGGGTAATCGGCTTAACTCTGGTGCCTTTACCTGCGGCTAAAATCATTCCTTTCATAATGGTTCCTTCTATGCTGAAGTTAACATCGCATCCTCAAGGGTTGGATAGTTTGGAATTAAACGATCCATTCGAGTGAGTTTTAATAAATCTTCAACGGGTTTCTGTAGGTTAACGACACTGACTGTTTTGCCTCGGCATAATTTATATACCCCCATAATGGCACCTAAGCCACTGCTATCCATAAATCGGACACTGCCAAGATCAAGAATAAGGTGATCGCCAAATTGGCTTAATAAATCCTCTGCTTCTTTACGAAATTGAGGAGCCAGTTTTGCGTCAAAACGTTCTTCTTTTATCTGAAGAACTGTGCATTTACCTTGGTTGTTAATTTCGTATTGCATGAATCATCCTCTTGTTTAGAATAACCTTTCCACTCAACAGCAAGCACACTGACATCATCTTCAAACGTATCTGATTCTTGCCAGGTTCTTACTCTATTAACGAGCAATTCGGTTTGTAAATGGGTTGGATGGGAGTGAATGTCCATTATGGTTTTTCTGAGCCCATCTTCCGAAAATTGGGTGTTATCTTTTTCTGCTTCTGTAATACCATCCGAATAAAGCCAGATCTTATCGCCTGGATTCAATTGAATGCTTGACGCTTTATATTCAACAAAATCAAAAGCTCCAACCACAAAGTTGTCGTCTCCAATCAGCTCAGCCTGCTCTGTTTGACTGTGGTGCCAAACAAGTGGTGGATGTCCCGCAGAGCAATAATCTACCTCTCCAGTTTTGACATTTAGAACGGCATAAATCATGGTGAAATAAAGTTGGATCTTGTCATCACTGATGTAGAGTTTGTTTAATTTATCAATGACGTCTTCAGGAGGAATAATATTATTGTTAATGTCTTTAACGATAGAAGAGGGACCGCCTACGACGGATAAACTCTGCTGCACGGAGAATGACATTAATGCTGAAGAAACCCCATGTCCTGCAACATCAAATAAGTAGAAAGCAAGATGGTCAGGATCAAGCTGCATATAACCCAACATATCACCTCCAATTTGAGCACTTGGAATTGACATGTAATTAAGCTCAACACCTGTGAAATTGGTTTGGGTTGGGAGTAACTGACGAACTAAATCACCAGCGGCATCAAGATCTTTACGGATGGTTGCGTAAGCCGAATCGAGTTCTTGATTTTTATCCGTAATTTTATTGTGTAACTCTAAGGTTCTAAACCCTGCTTTCACGCGAGCTTCTAATTCTTTAACATCAGTTCCTTTAACAATAAAATCGTCAGCACCAGCGTTGATGCCATCAATGATCGAGCGTTGATCATCTTTACCTGAAAGAAGTACAAAGAAAATATAACGATCAAATTCAAGCTCTTTCAATTTGGTACATAATTCAATGCCATCCATCTCTGGCATTATCCAATCACTGAGTACAAATTGAATGTTTGGGTTTTCAGCCAAGATAGACAAAGCCTCTAAGCCATTTTTGGCTGAAACAATCTGAAAACCACAACGTTTTAATAGGGATGACATAAACAGAAGGCTAACAGGGTCATCGTCTACTACTAAAATGTATTCCATTGAAAATCCTTTTCGTAATTACCCTAAATGTCTTGTGTGTAATTGAATACTTTTATCTAGCCTAGGATATAAAACGTAGGATTCAAGGGAAGGGTATATTAATTTTTATTTTGCTTTTATTTACTGGTTTTCTACCTTCTCTTTCCTATCATTTTTCTAACTGCAATTAAATTTGAAAGAAGAAAAGGGTAGACTTATGGACAGAGAAACCATTTTAAATATTATTTCTAATTCAAATGATTCATTTGATTTGACCTGTGAGAATGATCAAAAAGAATTATTATTTTTGGCAGATAAATTACATTCATTTTCAATGATATCCATTTCTGAATATAAAGAATTCATAGAGTTAGAATTCCCTCCTTTGATGTTTAAGTTGGCGGTTAAATTAGTTGAATCTCGTCGGTTAATTATGGATATATCGACCCCGTTAACTGTCGGTATTGTATTTGCAATGTGGGGGGAACATCATCGATTAAATAAAAAATCGAAGAGAAATCCACATGGTGAGAATTCACTAGAGACTAAAATTGAACAATTAAATTGGATTACGCAAGGGAGTAATGTGCATTGGCATTTGTATCCAATTGATGATGGTTGCCCTAATAACAGCTTTGGTATTGCGCATCGAATTGCACAGAATAGTGAGTCAAATTCACAAGTAAATGTCATGAGATTAGATGATGCAATTCCTACAATTACGGGACCATTAAAGAATTTAGACCATGTTGATGATTCAAAAAAGGGAGGGGCGATTATTCTTGGCTGTCAAAAAGCATTAGATGATGGCATGGATTGTGTTGTCTATACGGATGCCGATAATTCGGTTCACTTAGGTCAAATAGGCTTACTTCTTTCTCCATATATGGAAGGTAATACTCAGGTTATCCTTGGTAATAGAAAACACAAAGACTCCATTCTTGTTAAACAAGAAGAGCGCTGGGGAGTTGGTATTAAAACATTGCGACATATGCAAAGAATGATAGGTAATCAAATTTTTAGTCAAGGAATTAAAGATACACAAGCGGCGTTTAAACTGTATAGCCATAGTGCGTTAGTTGATATTTTAAAGGCGCCAACTGTGTATGATTTTTCGTTTGATACTGATTGGATTCTGGCTGCAATGGAGCAAAATAAATCGATTACTACGGTGCCTTTTGCGTTTATTGATTCGGCGGCAGAATCTGCGTCCATCACGCAAGGGCCAATGACGACTTGGTATACGTTATTAGATGGGTTAGTGAAGGCGGTTAGAGCAAGAAATGCAACACACAGTAACGAAATGGCCGCTATTTTTGATAAAGAGGTTAAATCGTATAAAGATCTTGAGTTGATTATCGATATTTTACCTCCAGAGTTGATGAACGTAGAAGATTATCAATTAGGGGATCCTAAAATAATGTCTCCGAAAGCGCTACAACAATGGTTTGATAAAGCTAAATCAAAGTCAAAAACAGAGCATGCAATGGCTTAGAGGTTTGTTTTTGTAATGATTTCATCCTAAGTTAGTAGAGATAGACAATATGTAAACTTCCTTTTTATTTGGAGGTTTATTTTATCTCTTTAATTCTGTATTTATAAATAAGGGATTTTTAGAGTTTGAGTGGCTTATCTATGGATGGATGAATGCCTTTATGAAGAATGCAATAAAACAAATAATTAGGATTATCATTAGTTTATTTGCTTGTGTGTGTTTCTCATCATGGGCAATAGCAAATGAGTATCTATCTAATAGCGCTAAACATAAAAGTGCACCGACATCTCCTAACATTACTTCTCCAAGAAATACAGCAGAGCCAGATGACAAGCCTTCAGAAGGTGAGCATATTTGGAATGGGGTGCAAAGCTCATTCTATTTTCCGATTGAACAATGGAATGATGAGCAAGGATTCTTCCACGGTTTAAGTGGCAATGTAGGCTACAACTACCCCTTGCTTGAAACTCCTGAAGCGAATATTCCGGCGGATGCTACCTCTGGTCCAAGTAATACCAATCAAACAGTAACCCTTTCTTTAAAGTACAGTATTTTAGGCAGTTGGTTTATTTCTGGTACGGCATATTATTATATAGACCAAGATCAGCAGCAAGCGTGGAACCCAGATTTTACTTATGTCTTTGGCTACAGTGATTGGCGTCCATACACGTTAAGTTTAGTTTATGCGAATTATGGAGGAAACCGGTTTAGTCCTGATGAGGGAGAGTCGGTCACTAATTTTAACCAAGGAACGTGGTCTTTAGGTTGGAAATTCCCGATAGTTGAACCTGTGGTTGATTGGTTTACATTTACTGAAGAGGGCAGCATCGGTTGCCAAGTCGATTTTAATTATACTCATGAATACTTCAATTTAGATACCTCTGAATATTTAAATGGGCATAAGACTATTTCGCTCGGGTGTAAGTATTCTATTTTTGGAAATTGGTATATTAACGGTACTGCTTTTTATTATTTAGATAAAAATCAACAACAACCATGGAATCCAGATTATACCTATGGATTTGGTTATTTCGATTGGCATCCGGGAACTATTACTCTTCAATATAATAATTATTCAGGAAATCGTTGGAATTCATCAGATAGATCTGAAGGAACGGGGAGATTTATTGATGGTGCTATTTCTCTGTCTTATTCATTCACCTTTTAAACTTATTAACTTTTATTATCTCTCTCTGGATATCCTATTATTTGTTCCTATTCTAGTATTACACCATTACTTAAATGGTCGCTTATTTTTCATTACTAATTAATGTAATTGTTATTAATAATAGAGAGGTCCAAATGGAAGGAACCAAATATAATGATTCCATCATAGGTACATCAGAAGATGATAATGTGAATGCACAATCTGGTAGCGATCATGTTGAAGGATTAGCAGGTAATGATCACGTCGCAGGGGGAGAAGGCAGTGATGTTATTTCTGGTGGCGAAGGACAAGATGTTATCTTCGGAGATGTTGAACAAACATCGGTAACTGACGCATCAGATAATGCTGAAACCAATTCAACGAATGACAGTTGGGGAACCTCTCAATCCGTCTATCAATTTACCTCAGACGAAGAAGATGCTCCTGCTGAAGAAGCCAGTCATGGTGCTCGATTGGGTAATTATTTGGTGGATGATATCGGTAATATCACGACAAAATTTACCCTAAACACGGTGTTAACCACCGTTACTGTTGAATTAACCGATCAAAATGGCAATGTCATTAAAACCGTTCAAGCTCCTGTTGATGAAAATGGCAATATCGATATAGACATTAGTTTTACCGCAAATGAAATTGCTGATGA
Source organism: Aliivibrio thorii (assembly GCF_057368585.1). Lineage (NCBI taxonomy): Bacteria > Pseudomonadati > Pseudomonadota > Gammaproteobacteria > Vibrionales > Vibrionaceae > Aliivibrio > Aliivibrio thorii. Next base: position 712,333 of record NZ_CM170655.1, read on the forward strand.
TCAAGTTGTTAATTTTGTTTTGAAAGATCCCTCAGGCTCTCCAATTACAGATATTGAATCGGTTGAATTTATTGCCCATAACATCTATGACGACCGTATTGATGGCGGAGAAGGCGATGATGTTATTTTTGGACAGCAAGGGGCTGATTTACTGATTGGTGGTGCCGGTAATGATTTTCTGGATGGAGATATCAACGATGATCGCTTATACGGCGGAGAAGGTGATGATGTTCTGATTGGCGGTAATGGAGATGATGAACTTCATGGAGGTGATGGATCCGACACCTTATTAGGCAGTGATGGTGATGATACGCTTTTTGGCAACGCAGGTAACGACATTCTTCTTGGTGAATTAGGAAATGATCGGATTGAAGGTGGTGATGGCAATGACATCATTATCGGTGATGATGGAGATGATGTTTTATATGGTGACGCTGGAGATGACTTATTGCTTGGTGGGGCTGGTGTCGATCAACTCTATGGCGGTGAAGGAAACGATGAACTGCAAGGTGATGCAGGAAACGATGTAATTCAAGGTGGTGCAGGGGATGACTTTGTCCTTGGTGGCGCAGGTGATGATGTAATTTCAGGCCAAGATGATAATGATTTATTACTTGGTGGTGACGGTAATGATCAACTGTCAGGTGATGCGGGTAATGACCTGTTATTTGGTGAGTTAGGTGATGATACGATCATTGGCGGTTTAGGCGATGATGGCCTTTATGGTGATGATGGTGATGACCATCTCATCGGTGGCGAAGGGAACGATCAACTTTTTGGTGGGCAGGGAACCGATATTTTAGAAGGTGGATCCGGAGACGATGTTCTTCATGCTAATGAAGGGGATGACATTATTAATTCTGGTTCAGGGGATGATTTCATTTACGCTGGTAGTGGTAATGATGTGATTGATTCAGGTGAAGGGAATGACACGGTATTCGGTGAAACAGGCGATAACTCCATCGTCTCGGGTGATGGTAATGACACAATTTATACTGACTATGGCAACGATGTTATCGACTCTGGTACGGGTGATGACCTCATTTTTTCTGGTTCTGGCGCTAATCAGATCGCTACGGGTGAAGGAAGTGATGTGGTCTATGCCGATGCGGGTAGTGATACCATTGATACTGGTTCTGGTCACGATACTGTGTATGCGGGTGATGGGGATAATAACGTTGTAGGTGGTGCTGGTGATGACCAGATTTTCTCGGGTTCAGGGATAGATATAATTCAAGCTGGTGATGGTGATGATGCTATTTTTTCTGGAGGCTCAGCAGATATTATTTATGCAGGCTCTGGGAATGATGCGGTTTATGCCGGTTCAGGCGATGATATTGTTTATGGTGAAGAAGGCAGTAACCGTTTAGTTGGTGAAGGCGGAAATGACACTTTATACGCCGGTGATAATGGCAGTGTATTAATTGGTGGGCAAGGTAACGATCAACTGGTTGGTTCGGCTGAAAATGACGAATTGCATGGTGGCGGAAATGACGACCATATTACTGCTGGTCTAGGTGATGATGTTCTGGATGGTGGATCTGGTAACGATACACTTGATGGCGGAATTGGCAATGACAACCTATTTGGTGGTGATGGTGACGATAATCTTGTTGGTGGTGAAGGATATGATTATCTTGATGGTGGTGCCGGTAATGATACGCTCGTCGATGATGGGCAAGATACGTTAATTGGTGGTAGCGGTAACGATACACTTACAGCAGCAGCAACGGGCAGTCATCAGTTATATGGTGGCTCTGGCGATGATACTTTAGTTGGTAGCGCGGCTAGTGATACCTTATATGGCGGTGAAGGTGCCGATGTCATTCAAGGCGGTGAAGGCGATAATGTTTTATTTTCTGGTGATGGAGTTGATACTGTAACTGCAGGCTCTGGCAATGATATTGTTTATGGTGAAGCCGGAACAAATACCATTGATTTGGGTGAAGGGACAAATACCTTATTTGGTGGTAGTGGATCAGACAACACAACATCAGGCAGTGGCGATGACACATTATACGGTGGCGAAGGTAACGATATGTTAGCTGCGGGTAGTGGTGTTGATTATCTTGATGGTGGTAAAGGTGCTGATTTACTTCAAGGGCAAGAAGGTGATGATATTCTTGTTGGTGGAGAAGGTAACGACACTTTAGAAGGTGGTTCGGGCGAAGATAAACTCTTTGCAGGTGCAGGTAACGACAGTTTGTCTGGTGGTGATGGCCAAGATGAGTTACACGCGGAATTGGGTAACAATATTCTTTATGGGAATAATGACAATGACATTTTGTATGGTGGTTCAGGTGACGACTCCTTATTTGGTGATGCCGGTAATGACCGTTTAGAAGCCCTTAGCGGTAACAATGCTCTTGATGGTGGTGAAGGTGATGATAACCTTAAATCAGGTTCAGGTAATGATGCCTTAGTTGGTGGATTAGGTTCTGATGTGCTTGATGCCGGAGAGGGTATTAATACATTGGATGGTGGAGAAGGTAACGACACACTAACCTCAGGTTCTGGCAATGATACCTTACTCGGTGGTATCGGTAATGATTCTTTATTTACCTCTGGAGGTGACAACCAACTGTCTGGTGGTGAAGGCGCTGATAGAATTGAATCAGGCGCGGGTAACGATGTACTGCAAGGTGATAGTGGTAATGACACCTTGATTTCAGGATCGGGGAATGATCAGCTCTTTGGTGGTGAAGATAACGATAAACTGTATGGTGGCTCAGGGGCAGATACTCTTGATGGTGGCGTTGGTGATGACCGATTGTTTGGTCAAAATGACAATGATCAACTGTATGGAAACTCGGGTAATGACTATATATCAGCCGGCTCTGGTGATGATGTCGCTTATGGTGGCGAGGGCAACGACACCTTAAAAGGAGACAGCGGAAACGATGTGCTGTGGGGAGAGGATGGTAATGACTCACTTCAAGGCGGCTCTGGTGAGGATATTCTTTATGGCCAAGAAGGTAATGATAATTTATCTGGCGGTAACAATGCTGATGCTCTCTATGGTGATCTTGGTGACGATACGTTATTAGGTGGTTCAGGTGATGATAATCTGTCTGGTGGTGAAGGTAATGATTCACTGTCAGGTGGAAACGATGATGATTACCTAGACGGCGGTGCTGGTAACGATATATTTGATGGTGGCTCTGGCAGCGACTTAATCTTTGGTCAGGAAGGTAACGATACTCTTGATGGTGGTTCTGGTAGCGATCAACTGTTCGCAGGTGCTGGTAATGATACGCTTGTTTTTGACCAAGATGATATTGATGCAACAGATGGGGCAACCGTTCATTTTAGTGGCGGTGAAGGCTTTGATGTCATGGTTGTAGGCAATGATGGTCAAGACAGTATTATTGATATGACACAAACCGCATATCAAGAGATTGAAGGGGTGGTTGTTAATACGTCAAATACTGAGTTAAAAATAGCGCTAGATAAAATATTGGTGAATGACAGCGCAGGAGAAGCTAATGGTCAGTTTGTGTGTTCAGGTGTTGAAACTTTAAATATAGATGGTTCTCACTGGCAGCTCACGGGTAATACTGCAATGATGGACAGTGGCTTAAAAGACACTTATGAAGCCAGTAATATTGATACCAGTAACTTAAATGGTTATACGTTTGCAAACAGTGCAGGGGATGAAGTCACCATATGGAGTGATTGTGATGAAGACCAAATCACGATTGCAGATCCTAATGATATTGCATAAATAGCCACTTTCGATGCTGAAATAAAACATCCTTAAAATAAAATGCCGAATAGAAATGTTCGGCATTTTTTGTCGTTCTTTTATTTGTTTTTAATGGCTAATCATCTAAACAAAGTTTACGGTTTTGTGCCGTAATTGACGTGTCATTAGCAATCACAAAATGATAATAATTTGAATCCATCTTGTTTTTCTGTAAATAAGTTCTAATGTGGTTCAGGGTACTTTTAGCCTCGTTATAACGGTATAAGTAGTCTTTATCACATTGGTTTTCAACGCTTAAATCAACTTGGTAAGCATTAAATTTTTTCATTAATTCTTCTACTCGCTCTTCATCAATCGCTTTTTGAGCGGCTGCGGAGGTGGTTTTTTCTGGTGGTGGGGTATTTTTTAATTTCTCTAATTCTACACGTTGTTGTTCTAGCTCACTTTCTTGAGATTGTAAGGCGAGGCGATCTTTTTCTAACTGAGCATTTAATTTCTTTTGTTCATTGGCTAACCGTGATTTTAAGTTTTTATTGTAACTTGATTTATAACGAGCCAACTTACGTCGCTCTGTTGTTAACTGTTCTTGTAGTTGGCTGATGGTGAAGTTTTTTTCCACCAAGGTTTCGCTGGTGATACTTAAATCTCGATGTAGGGTGTCATTCTTTGATTGAAGCTCAATGATTATTTGGTCGTAATCCGTTAACGAACTTGATAGTAATTGCTCTGCGATGAGTTCATCGGTTAATCGTTGAATCATTTCATTCTTATTATTAATCGATGAACTTAAAGATAGTAGAGTCATACCACTTATAAACAGACAGGCGATAAGGAACATCAGAAAAATTTGAAGTTTTTTGGTGTGCTTGGTCATAAAATGGTCTCTATCAAACTAAAGTATGCAGTACTTTTGCATCACAATGTGGGCAAAAATAAGAATGCTTATGAATTAAGGTTTGGCAGTGTGGGCAAGGTAATTTAACGCGGTTTTTACTTAATAAAATAAGACATAAACCAACAGGTCCTAGAACGTACCCAAGCAAAATTCCAGCAATGAAATTGCCTTTTCGATAGCCAATAAAAGCAGTTAAGGCAAAGAAGAAGAAATAAAAACTGAGCCAAAAAATCATGATATGTCCTTATTGTTCGCGAAATGCTTTGTAATATGAATTAAACAGAGGCGCAGTGAGGTAATCCCAAAGTGTTCGTTTTTCTAATAAAATTAAAACGTCAGTAGGCATTCCAGGGTAAAGCTCTACGTTTGAGAGCTTGGTTATCTCTTCTTGAAGTAGCTGAACCTTTACTAAATAACCGTTCTCTTTTTCATCTTTTTTATTTAACCGGTCAGCGGCAACATAAATCACCGTTCCTGTAATTGGGGGTGTTTTTCGGATGTTATAAGCATTTAGCCTCACTTTAGCCGTTTGTCCGGTTCTTACTACATCAATGTCTTCCGGTTTAACAATGGCTTGCACGATGAGCTGTTCGTTGTTTGGTACTATCTCCATAATAATGTCACCCGGGTTTACCACGCCACCAATACTGTGGACATTTAAGCCGACAATGGTTCCTGTGTGTTCACTTCTTACTTTTATTCGAGAGCGAACATCGAGAGCTGTTTTTAAAGCTTGATTTGTATCTAACCATTCTTTTTCTAATTGTGTTGATTGAGAAGAAAGAGATTGTTTTAACTCAATGTCTTTGGCTTCAAAATCTTGTTTAAGTGACGTGAGTTGTCGGGTTGATACATTTATTTTGGTTTGTAACTCTTCACGCTGAGACTCAATACTGGCTTGATGACGCTGTACTTCAAACATTTTAGTTTGAGATACATATCCCTTTTTAACTAAGCCCTTCATCATGCTGATTTCTTTATTGACTAGTTGAAGCTGACGTTTAATAGATTTTAATTGAGATTTCGAACCTCGAATTTGCTCCGTTAGTTGCTCTTTATTTTGAGTATATTGGTTAGTTCTCAGCTCGTTACGTAATAAAAACTGTTGAAATTGAAGCGTCTGGTTATTCAAAATATTCATAACGTCTGCACTGTTGGTTTCATTATGATATTCCTCGCTCCATGACACCGTGTCATTATCAGTTAACTCTGCTTGCAGTCGTTCAATAGTGGCTTTTAAAGAAATAGAACGCAGCATTAATCGATAATAATCAGAATCGGCTTTGGTGTTAGCAAGTTCAATGAGAAGGTCGCCTTTTTCAACGTGTTGTCCTTCCGTGATATAGATTTCCTTAACCCAACCACCTTGTAGATGTTGGATTTTTTTACGCTGTGATTCCACAATTAAAGAGCCGTTTGCGATAGATGCAGAGCTTAGTTGTGCTGTTGTCGCCCACCAAATAAATCCACCAACAGTCAGTAGAATAAACACAGAGCAAAGAACAATAAGGCGCGATGTATTAAATTGAGTCATAAAATCATCCTTGCTCAAGCGGGTTGTGGAACGGGGGTAGAGTTAGCGCTATCAATCGCCGACATGTCTTCTAAGAACAGTTTTGATGGCCCTGCTTTTTGAACTTGGCCGTCTTTTAATGAAATTACCCAATCCATTTGACGTAAAAATCCCGGACGATGACTGATCATGATGACTGTTATTTTCTTTTCTTTGCAGTATTGAAGAACAATGGCTAACGCGATTTCCCCTTCGGGATCGAGATTTGAATTGGGTTCATCGAGAACAAGAATAGAAGGGTTAGAAAATACCGCTCTGGCTAAGGCGATGCGTTGCTTTTGTCCACCAGAGAGTTGGGAGCTGCCTCCTTCCTCTAAGTATGTATCGTAACCTTGAGGGAGGGAGATAATTAGTTCATGGATACAAGTTAAGCGAGCGGCAGCAATAATGTCTCTATCTGGAGCATTGGTGAAGCGGCAAATATTTTCAGCAATCGTTCCCGATAATAAAGCCACTTGCTGTGGTAAATACCCAATATGTTGGCCAAACTGCTTTTCAGGCCAGAGGTGAATGGCTGCACCGTCTATTTTTATAGAACCGACGCTAGGTGTGTGGATCCCCATTAATAAAGAAACTAAGGTTGATTTGCCAGAACCTGAATTCCCCAAAATAGCGAGTGCATTTCCATGACCTAATTTGAAGTTGATGTTTTGCAAAACAGGTTCTTTTTTATGTGGAAGCTTTAACCCGACATTTTGAAAAATAATGTCGCCCTTAGGGTTTGGAAGTGCGGTTTTAGCTGCGTTTTCTTCAAGAAAAGAAAAATATTTAAGTCGTTGGTAAGCTCTAAATGCGCTATACCATGATTTCCAGCCATTCACGGCTTGCTCAAAAGGGGATAATACTCGACCCATGATAATGGAACTGGCGATAATAGCTCCTGTTCCAATGTCTTGTTGCAGCGCTAGCATAACACCAACCGTTAAAATCAAGACTTGTAAAATAGTTCGAAAATAACGGCTGATAGCAAGTAGTTGTCCGATACGAGAGTTCACTACCCATTGTAAATTTAGCATCTTGTGATTTTTTTTATTCCAATAATTCCCAATGCTCTCAGACATTCCCATCGCCTTTAGTGTCGATGCATTGCGAAGGTAATCGTTTAATTCTAATGTGGTTTTTGTCGCGACCTTATTACTTTCTATCGTTGATTCTTTCGCTGAATGCATCATCACAACCGCTAAAATAATAAAAATAACGCAACCAGATAAGGTGATTAAGCCAATAGCAGGATGGAGCATAAATAAAATGCCAAGGAAAAGAGGGATCCACGGCATATCAAAAATAGCAGAGCTAGAAGGGGATAATAAAAAGCGTCTTATCTCAGACAGATCTTGCAGCCCTTGTTTATTAATGTTTTTTGACATGGCTGATTGTCGAATGCTTTCGGATAACATGATAGAGCTGATTGAAACATCGAGTTTTAATCCTGAACGTTGCAACAAGGCGATACGAAAATATTCAATCACAGATTGTGCAGTTAATAAAAAAACGGCAATGAACAACAAAGCATAAAGAGTATCTAGGCTAGAGCTGCCAAGCACTCGGTCAAAAAGTTGTAAACTGTAAATAGGTAACGTAAGAACCAAAAAATTAATAGCACAGCTAAATAACAACGCGAAAGAGATGTCTTTCTTGGTGTCTGATAGTGATTCTTTCAGTTTATCCTTAAACAAAAGCACACCTCGGTATTAAGATTAATCCAATGAAAGAAGTATAGGAAAAAGAATGTCGTATTCGTAATGGGAAAAGGTATTTTCTTAATGCTTTAAATCATTGATGATTATTTTTACGAAAATGCACTGAGTTATCCTATGCTTAGGAGGTACACACAAAGGAGGTGTGATGGGCCTAATTAGAGTTTGGCTAGTGCTTATAGGGATTGTTTTATCCTCATTTTCAATATCGGTAATAGCAGAAACGGGTTCCCCTAGTTTTTATGGGAAGCGCTCTGTTGCGCCTAGTGAAACACAATCAGAACAACCCGTTTCCACTTTTCAGCGTCGTTCAATTGTGATTGCACCTCTTGAACTTGAACAGGATGTGACTGGTGAAAGTACGGTGTCGATTGAAGCAACAAAGACAACGACAGTATTTGTGAAAGAAGAAAAGGCTTCTTCTCTCGACTCTTCCCTTCCTTTGGTTGCACTTTCTCGAAATGAAAAATTATTAGCTAAAAAAGCGCAATATTATTTTGAACGAAATTGGAATAAAAGCACAGGGCTTACTGATTCAGTTCAGGGTTACCAACACGTGACCATGTGGGATGTTGCGAGCGATATTAGTGCTCAACTCTCTCTTGAAGGATTAGGGTTACAATCAGAAGACCTTACCAATCGTAAATTAGAAATATTATTAACCACTTTGCTGAATGCACCTTTGTACCAAGGTAAACTGCCAAATCGAGAATACAGTACAAAAACAGGTAAACCATCAGGAAGGTACAGCGAAACAGCGAGTAATGGTAATGGTTGGTCGGCATTAGATATTGGTCGATTATTGATTTGGTTACACATCATCAAACAAGAAAAACCTTCATTATCTCCTTTAGTTAATCGTATTGCAAGTGAGTGGTCACTTGCTTCTGCGGTTCATAAAAATACGTTATATGGCACTAAATTAGGAAAAAAAAGCGAGCATTATCGCCAGGAAGGTCGCTTAGGTTACCTACAATATGCCGCCTCTGGTTTTGCTTTGTTTGGTTTTGATGTCAGTGAAAGCTATCAGAGAACGGCAGTAAAACAAGTCTCTATTGATGGTGTTCCTTTTTATATCGACTCAAGAAATATGCCATTTTCAACACCAGATCCTTATGTGTTAACTCGCTTAGAATTGGGTAAAGGAAGTGTGTGGTGGGATCAGCTTGATACTATTTATACCCTACATAAAGCGAAGGAAATACAAAGTAAAAAATTGTGGGTATTTGCAGAAGATGCCATGAATCAAGCACCGTGGTTTGCTTATAACAATCTTTATTTTTATGGGAAAAGCTGGCTGAGTACGTCGGCAGGGGGAAAACCAATTGAGGTGTTTCAAGTGTTTAGTAATAAAGTAGCTTTTGGGTTGGGAGTTATTTATAACGATGAGTATGCTGGACGATTGGTTAAAAAGGTAATAAATCATAGTTTATATTCTCGCTCTGTTCCAACGGGTATATACAGCGATAAATCGATCAATACTGCTTATAACATTAATACCAATTCAATGATTTTGTCCTCTTTGTTATACAAGATGAAAAATAGCACCGCGATATTAAATAAAGACACTAATCTTAATAATAAGTCGATAACGATGCCGATAGATAATAAGGACAATGATGAATAAATACGATGCGTTGTTCCTTGTTGGACTCTCTTCTTTTACTGCGGGGGCGTGTAATGTGGATGAATGTAATGATCGCTATTTCTCTGAGCCTCTTAAGGAGTTAAATCGTGATTTATTTGAACGTTCCCACCATTGGAGTAATGGTTTTCCGTTTTTAAATAGATGGGAAGAAGGTGCGATTGATTTCTCTGAGGTAGGAATGAATATTGAGGTGAGTGATGCTCCTCAAAGTAATGAACAAAACAAGTACCGTTCAGGTGAATTACGCAGTCGGCATTTTTATGGTTATGGTTGCTTTTCGGTAGAAGTTAAACCTATATCTTCTCCTGGGATTATTACGTCCTTTTTTCTCTTTTCAGGCGAGCATGATAAACATGAAGGCAGTAATGGAATGCATAATGAAATTGATATTGAATTTTTAGGTAAAAACACCAGAGTTGTGCAGTTTAACTTTTGGGCGAATGATGATGAGTATCTTAGTGACAATGCCGTGTTGATCCCGTTAGGTTTCGATGCATCGAAAGAGTTTCATCAATACGCGATGTTATGGAAAGAAGATAAAATTCAGTGGTTTGTGGATGGATTAATGCGTTATGAAGTTGTGCGGTCAAAAAATAATCCGACGCCAACCATTCTTGATTCTCGGTTAAAAATCATGGCTAACGTTTGGCCTGTGGATAATAAACTATCGTCTTGGGCTGGAAAGGTTAGTGCTTTGAATCAGCCATTAAGCGGTACCTATCGTAACCTTTCATTTCAGCCTGAACAGTCATGTGGTAACGATAAGTAGCCTAAGTCAGCATTAGAGGCGCTGCTTGTAATACTTTATCTGATGTACCATAAAACTTCTGAGAACCGTCTTTTTCAAGTAATAAGCATTGATCTGAAAGGGCAACCATTGACTTACTTGTCGTCGTAAAAATAACGGTACTATTACTTAAATATTTGTTAAATAATGAGGTCAGATACTTACTGTTCTCATGTTCAGAACCAACAAAAGGCTCATCCATTATTACGACTCTTTTTCTGCAATATCCAATGCCAATGGCAAGGGTCAGTTTGCGCAGTATTCCATCGGGTATGGATGAAAGGAAATCAGCACTTAGTAAGGTGTTTTTTCCTTGAGGAAGATAAGGTAATAAATCAAGAAAGTTAAGCATTTCGTCAATAAAGGTTGGCGGGACATAACCATTATACATGGTGTAATTTGCGTGAACCGTACCGTGGTATAAATGCATATTAAAAGGAACATAACAAATACTGTTACGGAATCTAAAATTGTTGAATTGATTTACATTATACCCATCGCATAATAAGCGCCCTTGGAAACGAGATTCAATACCGCCAAGAATATTCATTAATGTTGTTTTTCCACTTCCTGATGGTGCACAAACTGACACTTTACTGCCAGCTTTAATGGTAAAAGAGAGATTGGTTAGCCCTTTATTTACCCCTTGATAGCGATGAGATAGGCCATTGATGGACAGTGCGCCACTGAATTGGTGAATTGGCGGACTTTTTTCAATGCGACTCTTATCATCATCTAAAGACATTAATGCATTGATTTGTGCAGTTGAGGCTTTAATGGTGTCTATTTTAGCTAATGAGTTATAAATTCCCATAATTGGCGTAAGTGTTTTCCAAACTAAAATAATAATGGCAAGCATAGCTCCTGGGTTGGTATCGCCAGCCATAACTGCATTCACCGCGATAACAATGGTTGTTGTACCGATGACTTGAATAAAACTGCTACCCAGCTGTTGTATTTTAGAGTTAGTAACAGAAACATGATGAGAGTCTTGTAAACGTTGGGTTAAGGCTGAATTGAAGCGAGACTTAATCACGGATAATAGCGGCAACTTTTGAATTGAATTAACGTTCCCAAGCACTTCATTCCATTGATAAGACACCATTGCATTTGCACGGGAGCTTTTTGATGTCGCTTGCATGTAAATGTATCGAGCATAAATACAGAATAAAACCATAATAGCGATGCCAATAATAACAGTGACAGCAGCACTGCCAGACATAATGAAAATGGCGATTAAGAAGATAAAAATGAAGGGTAAATCAAAGTAACTTAAACTCGATTCTGCGGTCACCAGTTGGCGGAATTGGTCAATGTCTTTTAAGCGAGCAAGTTGAGAGGAGGTCGCCGCATTTGATGTTAATGCATACGGTAGCCACAGTAGTTTTGATATGACTTGATAAGAAATATAACGTGCTAATTCTTGACCTGAGGTATTTAAAATAGTTATGCGTTGTTTTTTAAATAGGTATTCCATACCCGCAATAACGACCGCGCCAGAGGCCAGCCAGTAAAGCGTTGAGACGGAATCGGCAGTTAATGCAAAGGTATATACTCCCATAATAAAGAAAGGCTGTAATGTACCTAGTAAGCTAATTAATAGGCTTAATAATGCAAGGCTTTTGAACTCATTATTGTAATGATAAAACACGTGCTTTATCCAATTACGTTTATCTTGTGATTCTGGTGGCGGCTCTCTAAATAAACGAGAATATTTAGAAATCGCACATACTTTGGATAAGATCTTTCCTTTTGCTTCGCTTTCTATAGTAATGTCATTCTCATAGTCGTAAAGATAGAGGATACCGTCGTCAAAGTTTAATAAAATATAATGCTGGTCTTGTAGAGTGATAAAGCTAGGGCAGTCAACCTCTAGAAATTGGTCAGCGTGAGTAATGTTATTTTCAATGCATTGATACCCAAGGCGAGTCAGTGTTTTATTGAATGAAATCGAGTGCTTATCGTCAGACAAAAATGCATCAGAAAGAATATCTGGTGTGCCTTCCCACTCAAGAGCCACTAAAGTATAAGCCAACCCAAGTAATAGTGGGCTTTCTGAAAATCGAGTGTGTAAGTGTCCATTTTTAAAGTGATGGAGGCGCTCTTGTATCTCATCAAAGGCAATTAATGTATCCATACTAAGCCACCTCATTTATCGGAGTGTGTTGAATTTTAGTGTCTGTGTCTTGAATTTTATTACTCACAATAATAAACAAGTAAGATTGAATTCGAGGGCGAAGACAAGAGAGTAAGTTAAGGCTGAAATCGTCGTCAAAAACCAAATCAAAATCGTCTATTAGGATGATTTTTTTATTACTCAGTAATGCTCGTACAATGAGTAATGCAAAATGTACTTTTCGAGAAAAAGGCTTGATACCCGTGGTGGTTATATCGGTATAGAAACCGAGTTTAAGATCATCAATGTCACTTTTTATCGATAATGCTTCACAAAGAGAATACGCGGCTTTATGAAGCTGAGGGCGAAAGCAGGTGATGTTATCAATGATTGTCCCATCAACAAAAGTACTGTGCTTATCAACGAGGATCACATTACTTATCGTATCGGATTGGTAATAGTTATCTGCTTGTAATCCATTTATTGAGAGTCGGTATTCTTGTGTTAAAGGTTTATTGGTAAAGGCTCTAACAATTGATGATTTTCCTGAACCTGACGGCCCAGAGACAATTGATATCTTTTCTGCCGCAAAGTGATAATCATTGCTGCCATGATAGGTTAATACGCGCGGTGTTGGTTGAGGAGCGGTTGCCCTTTGTTGGGACTCTTCCATTGATAAAATATCGTTTAATCGTTGGATATAACTCTTGTTCACACGCCATTGACTAATGGTTCTCATTGTTTGTTGATATGGAGCAAAATAACGATTCGTTAGTAGGATAATTGCCGCCATTACCCCTTGGCTAATATCTAAGCTAATCACGGCGATAGCACTACTTACGACAGTAAGGGTAACGGCGAGCTGTTGAATTAAATGTAAAGTGAGATTAAATCGAGATTCTTGTTTTTCAAATTCTGTCGTGTGGTGTTCTCGTTCATTTACCATTGTTTCCATAAGGTTTTCTAAGCGATATTCCATTGAGCGACTTTTAATATCTAAAGGATAAGAAATAATCTCAATCACTTTTGAGTTAGTTACGCCTTCAATATCAGACTTTCTTTCCATTAATTCTATTTTTGTTTTGGATAAACGAAGAGAGACCAATAATAAAAATAGCGAGGCAAGAGTGAGGATTATCCCGGCCCCCGGATTAATCACACTGATGATCAAAAGGGTGATTAAGCAGGTAAACGCATTAATAACAGAGCGAATAAGATCGCCACTAAAGAAGGATTTTAGTCCCGGAATGGTGGTTAATCGTTCTAAATATTCGCCAGTTTCTAATCGTTTAAAAAGAGATAAGTTTGAATGACAGATAGCCTGAAATAATTGATTGGTTATTTTCTTTTCAAAACGATTACCAATACGAGACACCATCGAATCCTCTAAGCTTTTCACTTTATAATCTAGAAAGATAGCGACCAAAATAATGGCAAAAATGAAGTAAAGAGAAGAGCTTGAATTGTTCGGTAGAATACGATCAAAAATAATCAAAATAGAAAAAGGTAACACCAAGCCGAGTAGGGTTGTTGTTAAACTTGATGCAAATAAAAAGACAGTGTCGAAGAATCCAAGTCGTGGTAAATAATGGAGTTTATTCATTACTTAACTCCTCCTGCAGTGAATCGCTCTAAAATAGTAATATCAAAAGTGTCACTGATGGGCTCCATTTTATTGGAAATATCTTCAAGAGAAGCCAAATCAACCGCCCCAAATAAAGCGTAAAGCTTGGTCATGTTAATGATGTAATCGTACTGATTTGAGTGATACTCACGAATATTGTCGTACAGATCAGATTCAGAATTCAGTAAGTCAGTTAAGGTTTTTGTGCCTAACTTAAATGCGCGTTGATTGCCTTTATAGACAAGGTAGTTAGATTTTATGATGGATTTTAAAATAGCTAAAGATTCGACATTGGTATTGATACTGTAGATAAGTTCTTCAAAGTTGACGCGATTATCATTTACGGCTTGATCATATTGCGATGAAAATTGGCTAATTTTTGTTTTACTTTTTTGGTAATCGTAGTAATCCGAGCCACCATTTACAATCGGTATATCTAAAGTAAGCGCATAGGTAGCGTCGTCTGTTTTTGAACTATCAAAATTACTGTCGGTGTATTCATAATTAGCCGATGCAGATAGTGTCGGATAGAAATCAGAACGAGATTGAGTCAGTGAGCGTTTGGATTTATCTAAATTTGATTTCGCAATCGCAATATCATAGTTACTGCTAATAAGATTTTTCTCAAGAGTGCTTTTTTCATAGTAATCAATTTCAGCATATTGATTATTAAGTTTAACATCGTAAGACGGTCTGATAGGAGCCTGAGTGGTGGATTGTAGCTGCACTAAAGCAAGGTTAATGCGTTTACGAATGTCGGCCAATTTCTTATAGGTGGATTCTTTTTGAGCTTGAGTTTCATACACGTCAGTTTTAGGTAAATTGCCTAATTCATTGTTACGGCTGATCTGTTTTAATCGAGCTTCTGATGAGCGAAATTGAGCATCGGTCGCTTTTTTCTGAGAGTGATATTTCAAGTATGAAAAGTAATTCTCTACCACTTGAATAATAATGTCGTTAACGATCTTATCGTGCTTTAGTTTATTGATTTGTAAGTCAATGCCACTTTCTTGATAAGAGCGAATTTTTGACATATCTAAAATGGTTTGAGAGACCGATACACGATAACCATAACTATTGTATTCACTGTTTGATGGGGTAGTGGAATCGACTTCTGAATCATTCCACGTGGTGTTTGCACTAGCATTAATGGTTGGATAAAAGAAGGCACCACTAATGCTTTGATCGAACTCAGAAGATTCTACTTCGTATCTAGAGTTTATGATTTGATAATTGTTTTCTAATGCTTCATTAATTAACGCTGACAACTCACTGGCATGGCTGATAGGATGCCATGTCGTCAATAAACTTAACATTAAAAATGCATGCGGACGAGTTGATTTTGTCATTAACCTACTTTCCTTATGGCCATGTACTTCTTAATGACAGCATAAATTTCTTCATTTTTGTATGGTTTACTGATGACGTAATCCATTCCGGCATCAATACATTGTTTGTGTTCTTTGTTACTGGTTAATGCGGTTGCACCTATGATGGTTGTTGGTGGTAAGCGCTGTTCTTTTTCGTATTGGCGTATTAATGATGTGGCTTCCATCCCCCCCATTCCAGGCATAATGCAATCCATGAAGATAATATCGAAGTTGTTTTCTTTTACTAACGCCAGAGCCTTAGCTCCATCATCAACGCCTTCACTCTGGAATTCGAAGCCGGTGAGAATTTTGCTTAAAATGAATTGCTGTACT
Organism: Aliivibrio thorii; assembly: GCF_057368585.1. Classification (NCBI taxonomy): domain Bacteria; kingdom Pseudomonadati; phylum Pseudomonadota; class Gammaproteobacteria; order Vibrionales; family Vibrionaceae; genus Aliivibrio; species Aliivibrio thorii. The sequence continues at coordinate 728,082 of NZ_CM170655.1, forward strand.
TTATCATCTTCAACAATTAAGAATCGGCTTGTGATTTCTTCTGTTTCTCCTGAATCACTATTTAATGTGGTGAGGATATTATCGATAAAATCAACAGGGGTGAACGGGTGATAGAAGACGTAATCAACGTGGTTATAAATATCATCAATATCGGCAGAATTAGAGACTGACAAGAAAAGTTTAATGTTTCGCTTGGTTAAGCGTGCTTTTAATGTTTTACAGAAAGAATCGAGGGTGATGCCTTTAATACGATCGGTTAAGAAGATACCGTCGTTGGCATTTAATTCTTTCATAGATTTAAAGATATCATTGGCAGTATGAGCAACAAGTACGGTTGCTCCTTGATTAGATAGCGTATTTGCAATGACATCGACTTGAATGCCGGATTCACCACAAAGCAGAATGCTTTTGCCAGCTAAGCGATTATTGTGTGTTTGGTATTCTGATGTATTTATATCAAAAGAAATATACAGTCTTTCTGCATACCCTAAATCTTGCGTTATTGCTACGTAGTTATTAATACCGTTGAGTAGATTGTTAGATAACTCATCATTCGCGACGTTCTTTTCTGGTGCTTGCTCCCACGCCAAATCATCAAGGTTTGTCATCGTATCGTAATCGTCTAAATATAAATACAAGTGCAAATTTATAGTGAGTTTATCGACACGATCAGAGCTGCTGCAGGTTGCGTTTAATAGTATTTTAGGCTGGTTAGAACCTGAAATCATGTTTGAAACTTGCAGTAGTAATAACCAAAATAACCCCGTTTGGTTGCCGTACATTTTTAGAGGAATGGCATTATCTACAAAGCATTCAATACTTTTGGATTGTTGTTTGGCTTTGGTTGAAGTTAAGACAATGAGTTCACTTATTAGATGATAGAAATGAATGGTTTTATTGTGACTCATTGCATCAATGTTTGAGAGACGATTAAAATTATCAGCAAGGTTTTCTAATGTGTTTGTGGCAGACATAATTTCTTTAGCCAGTAATGCTCCACTTTCATCCGCATCTTTAATTAATAGTTTTACTCCACCTTGAATGGTGTTTGTAATACCACGAACCTCATAACCTAATAGATTATATAATCGCTGGTATAAGTCTGTTTTTGACTTTTGTTCTTCAAGTTGGTCATAGCTAGAGAGTAATTTGGCGTAAATGTTTTTTTCAATACTGCTTGTTGATACGTTTGAAATTCGCTCTTTCACTTTACCATGGTCAATGGTTTTTAAATCATTAGAAATGGTTTTAAAAGTGGTGGAAATACGATTTTTTTCGGTGTTAGCTACCCGTATTAATTGGGTATTTAAAAAGTAATAGAGACCAAAAACCAATATTAAACTTCCATTTAATATCAGTAGAATATAAAGGTGATTATCTTGTTTATCTTTGCTTAATCTCGCGTGATTGAGTAATAAACTGTCTATGATTGAAGTACTGTTGGTAAAGGCTAGGCCCAGTGATTGTTTGAGTTCATTCAAGTCAAAGGTACGATTGTATTTTTTAATGTAAAGTTGAATTAAATCAAACCCTAATATACCTGTGGATGATGCAAGAGATTTCTCATTCGCAATAAGGGCATGAAAATTATCAATTTCACGTGATAACTCACTCGTAAATAACTGCACTTGTGCGGTACTGCAATTTGAATTGCTTTGGGTACACACTTCTAATGTGGCATTTAATCTACTGATACCATTTAATATTTCTCTTGATTTGTTTACCAGTAAGACTTGTTTTTTGCTTTCGTTGTTGTCATTTACGGACAATACTTCTCGCAGAGAATAGGCACCTTGTGCAAGGATTATTCCTAACGTAATAAAAAAAAGGACATGAATAACCGGCGTGTTTGGCTGCAAAAATCGTTTCATTATTCATTACCTTTCATCAAAAGATTCATCTAATGCCGCCATTACAGGCTTCAATGCGTAATCGATAATTTTTCGACTGCCTGTTTTGATGTCAGCCGTAAATTCCATATAAGGAGAAATGTGATATTTAATGCCATTACGCTCTAAATAATTTTGACTAATATTGACTGTTGCTAGGTAGTATTCTTCTTCTTTTTCTTCATACGAGCTGCGTGAAATAGAAGATATGCTGCCAGTAATGACACCATATTTGGCAAAATTATACGCATCGAATTTTAATTTAACTTCTTGGCCTTTCTCGATAAATCCCACATCTTTACGAGGTATTTTTACTTCAGCGTGAAGGGTATTTCTCAAAGGGGTAATATCAGCAATGCTATCTCCAGGGGAAATAATGGCAGATAAATAGTTATAGTTAACTTTATCGACGGTTCCATCTACAGGAGAGAAAACGAGTAAGCGATCTACTTTATCGCTGATCGTTGGTAATTGGGTAAGTTTGATTTTTAGTTGTTTATTTACTTCAGTGAGCTTGGCGTAGTAATCGGTACTGCGGGCTTTTTGAGTATCATCTAAAAGCTTTTCAAGGCGAGTTAATTGAAATTCTTCATTTAAAATCGCTTCACGTAAATTTTCGATTTCTCTAACCATGTTCATGTGCTGAACTTTCATGTTGAGAACATCAATATAAGAAGCCATTTCTTCATCAAACAGTTGTTGTTTGATTTTGAGTTGTTGCTTGATTAAGCCGAGTTGGGAGTTGGATGATTTTACACGACGTAACATTGAAGCGATTAAGCTTTGTTTATGTTTAATGTCGTGCAAAATTAATTCGTCACTTGAACGATTACGATTATTTTCTTCTTCCCATGATAAAGAGTGTGTCTCAACGAGTTCTGGGAAATCAATGTAGTTGCTAAAGTTGGGCGTATTATTGTTGATCAGAGCGTTGTATTTTTGTTGTTCTATTTGCAATCCGGTAATTTCGTATTGCGTTGAACTTAATTCAGATACACGATCTTTTGAAGTCAATAAAGCAATCTTTTGGCCTTTAAAAACTAAATCACCGGGGGAAACATACACCTCGTTTAGGATCCCTCCTTCAAGGTGCTGTACTTTTTCAACATCCGAGTCGAGTAGTGCTTCACCTCGTGTTGAAACAGTAATATCAATACTGGCTTGAGAAGACCAGATCAGAAAGAACAGAGCGAATATAACAAGAATGATAAAGATCTTATGGGTAGAGACTTTTGTTTCATTAGTGCCTGTACTGTTAAATCGCTCAACATGAGTGTTATTGATGGATTTTTCTATTATTTTATCTAAATTACTCATGGGCTAAGTTCATCCTTGTTCTTTATGCCATTGATGTATTGCCAAGAATTCGGTTAATTAGATAGATGGTTTTCCATTTGATCTTTTATGTTGTTTAGCCCTTCTACTACGGTGTTTATGGTGTCCCTATTTGGTGTGTTTTCTGTTTTTGCTGCGGCTTCAATTTCCTTAATCGCAGGTAAGATATCCATCTCACATAAATTTCCTAATGCGCCAGAAAGTGTATGTGCTGTATGAAATAATGTCGGTAAATCATTCGCTTCATATTGTTCTAATATGGTACTGCCCATTGTGGCATTCTCAGCAAGATACAACTCAAACAATTGTTGAGTTATCTCTTTATCGCCGCCAAACATTTCTTCTAGCATTTCTATATTAATCACAACCACTAACCTATTAATTCAATACATATAATCACTATAGGACAGAACTTCCTATTATCCATAATAAATTTGTTTTTTGGTTTTTTCTTACTCTCTTTCCTATGCTCTCTGATGAACTGCATACTCTTTATTGGTGTGTTTAAGTCAGTATAAATGGCAAGGAGCAACACATGGCTAGTGAGAATAATAACGAAAATGATGATCTAAATGGTGCTGTTGAACAAGTAATTACGGAGGATGGCGCATCTTCTTCGGATAGTCTGACTGGTAACCAAAATAATCAACAATCGACCGCGGCAAATACCGTTGCCACAGGAACTGATGCTGTTGCTCCATTAGTGGCAGAAGAAGAATCGCAAGACAATAGCAATGAAGACTTAAATGACTCACCCACAGCAGAAGAAGGTGAGGAGAACAATGTTGAAGCCGTAAATGAAGAAGAAGGCAATAACGCTGACAACGACACAGGTTCAAATGTGGTTGATAGCGAGCTTGATGAAAGTGGTACTGAAGAGCCTAACTCGACATCAGCACAATCAAATACAGAAATTCAAGATGTTGGTGGCGAGGAACCTCAAGAAGGATCCCCAACGTCTAGTGTTAATAATGGAAATGCTGAAGAGCCCGAAGTATCGTCTTTTTCTGTTAGTGGTGGTGCTCAAGGTGCTAACTCTGAAGGTGGCGCATTTAGTGATGAGGCGATGGATAGCCATACCTTTGGTGTTAATGTTGAATCTGAGCGTTCTATTTACTCTGACGAGTTGGAGCATTCAGATACAACAATCGATACGATGACTTTTGCTGTTAATGTCTCTCCTGTGAATGATGCCCCAACTGTTGTTGATCAGCTTTTTACGATGCAAGAAGACGGTGTCATTACTTTTACTGCCGAAGAGTTATTGGCGGGTTCTGCTGATATTGATAATGATACCTTACACATTGATGCGGTAACTTATACCGGAATGAATGGTGTGTTATCTGAAAATCCAGATGGCAGTTTTTCTTTTGCTCCGAATGAAAATTTTAATGGTCATGTTAATCTTGGTTTTACTGTCTCAGACAGTGAAGCAACGGTTGAAGCCAGTATAGAATTAACGATTGAAGGCGTTAATGACATCCCCGTTGCGGGAGCAACCGCTTATCAAGTAGATGAAGATCATGTACTGACATTTACAACTGAACAGTTATTGGCTAACTCAAGTGATGTTGAGGGGGACGTATTCGTTCAATCGGTAACGTATTCTGGCTTTGAAGGAGAATTAGTTAAGAATGAAGATGGTACTTACTCGTTTACGCCAAATCCTAATTATTACGGAGAGTTAGACTTTAACGTTGTTATTGTTGATAACGAAGGAGCGACTGCAAGTACAACAGCAAATATTCAAATTGTCTCTATTAATGATCCTGTTGTTGCTGTTGATGATTCGGCACTGCCAGCTAGTGAACCTCTTATTCGTCTAGATTCCGCACCTGAGCACGGTACATTAGAGTATTTAAATGATGAGTATGAATGGGTAGAAATGGTGGTCGGTGAGGAATATCCTGCTGATACAGAAGTTCAATTTGTACCTAATGTGGAAGACGTTCAATCTGCAACGTGTGATATTCAAGTTGGTAGTTTTGATAACAATACAGAAACAGCAATTTTTGATGGAACAGCTTCAGCTTCTGATTGGGGGGTTGTTGATGGAAATACCGCAATCTTTACTGAAGATGGCGTCACAATAACAACTGAAGTTAGCAATGGAGACCTGTTTGCTTGGAATGGGGCAGGAAACTCGATGGGCGCCGGTATTGGTGACCAATCAGATAATGGATTATCCAATGACGATACGTTGGTTGTGACGATTGATGGGGAGGATGTTAATCAAATTACCTTTCAATTGGATGGTCTCGGCGGTTGGTTTGATGAATCGCATCCGCAAGCAACAGAAGTAGTTATTACGGCCTATGATAGTGAAGGTAATGTTATTGATTCTCAGGGGGGGTTTAGAGAATCAGGCGAGTATCAAGACTTATACTCATTTACAACCGATCAACCCGTTCATCACTTTGAATTAGGGACTAGCGGTGGTGGTGGTACGTATGTCGTTCAGAATATGACGGTTTCACGTACGTTATCAGAAGATCTCCAGTTAATTACAATTCAGCCTGATGGCAGTGAAATTAACAGTGAGCTTTCACTTGATTTGAATTACAACACAGCAGATCAAGCGATTGATGTAACAGAAGATCTGATTAATATTGATGACACCATTACGTCAACACCAATACAAGTGCTTGAAGATGGGCAGTTATTGTTAAGCGTCGGTGATTTATTAGCAAATGATTCAGATGCGGATGGTGATCTTCTTACTATTATTGATGTGCATACAACTGATAATTCTCATGGGGAAGTGAGCTTAACTGAAGACGGTCAGGTACTTTATATTCCAGAACCAAATTATTCAGGAGAGGCTGATTTTCATTATGTAGTTACCGATGGTAATGGTTCATTTGATTCTGCAACAGTGACTATTGATGTCATTCCGCAGCAAGATGCCCCAATTGTTTCCAGTAATCTTGAGTTAGCTATTGATGAAGACGGTTCTATTACGTTAACTCAAGCCGAGTTACTTGCGCATACGGTTGATCTTGATGGCGATGATCTTACTGCTTCTAATCTTTCTGTGGGTGGAAATGCACAAATTATCGAGAATGAAGATGGCTCATTTACGATCACGCCTAATGAGAATTTCAATGGCGAGCTAGCGATTAGTTTTGACGTTACTGATGGCATTGATGTTGTAGAAACAGGGATTGATTTAACCGTTAATGCAGTGAATGATTTAACCGTTGTGTCTGGCGATATTTCAGCATCTACTGACGAAGATCACTCAATTACGATAACTCAAGCTCAACTACTTGCTAATGCTGCGGACATTGATGGTGATGCACTTTCTGCACTGAATTTAGTGGCTGAAAATGCAGAAATAGTTGCTAATGATGACGGGTCATTCACTATTACGCCACATCAAGACTTTAACGGAATGATTAATGTCAATTATGGCATTTATGATGGAACTGATACCGTTGTATCGAATTTATTATTAACGGTCGACCCTGTAAATGATGCGCCTGTTATTTCAGCTGATGTTCAAATCACGATTGAGGAAGATGGCTCTTATACTGTTACTCAAGAAGAATTACTGCAATTTGCAACTGATGTAGATAGTGATGACTTAACTGCGAATATTGGAGCGCAAGGAACAGAAACAACAGCAACAGGGATTGTGGTTGATGCCGAAAGCGGAGAGCCTATTTCTGGCGTCTCTATTGAGTTAAGTGATGGGTTTGGCAATAGTGCGAGCACAGTTACTGATACGGATGGTTCATATTCTGTCACTGGATTCGTTTTAGAGGAAGGTACGGTATTCATTACTGAAGAAGGGTGTATTACTTCGTGCTTCTCTGTGAATGAAGGGGAAACATTAAACAGCGGTACAATAGCGATATCTGAGGTCATGGATGTGACTGATATGCGTATTGTTGTGACATGGGGTGATTCGAGCGAAACTCGTGACTTGGATAATCACTTATGGTTGTATAACACCGAGACAGGTGATGAACTTGATCATATCTATTATCAAGATATGTCGCATCAATTGGGAGATGGAAGCGTCCTACAAGATGTAGATGATACCAATCGTTATGGCCCTGAAACGATTTCAATTCCGAATTACGCTGATGCAAATATGCATTATTCAGTGCATAACTACACCGCTCGCTCATGGGATGTTGAAGGTGTTGATGATGTGAAGGTTGATGTGTTTGTTGGAGACACTTTAGTTACCTCATTTGTGCCTAACTTACCTGAAAACCCGACAGGTGATCATTGGCATGTTTTTGATATTGTTGATGGTGTGATTGTCCCAGCACAATTTGTTGCTTCAGAGAGTCAGTTTGCAGTACCTAGCCAAGCTGAAGTGAGTGGTAATTTAGACGCTATTGATATTAGTGATGTAGTAAATGGCACTGATGATGAAAGTAATGAACCTGACAACAATACTGAAGGTTCTGGTAGCTCTGAGGGAGAAGGGGAACATTCAGTCAGTGGCGAAAGCTCGATTAGCAATATTTCTGTTCCAAATGGTGTAGTTACTGACAATAGTGATGGTACTTACACTATTACACCAGATGAAAACTTTAATGGTGATTTTTCAATCAATTACAGTGTTGATGATGGTAATGGTGCAGTTGTTCCTGCCCAAGTTGATGTGTCTGTTACAGCGGTAAATGATTTAGCGGTAGTTCAAGATCATACCTTTACATTAAACGAAGATGGTGAGCTGATTATTACAGACGAAGAGCTTCTTACGGGATCTTCTGATGTTGACGGCGATGAATTAAGTGTTGAATCAGTCACTTATTTTGGTGACGATGGGACTCTGATTTCTAATAATGATGGAACACATACGTTTACACCAAATGAACATTTTAGTGGTTCGTTAAATCTCGACTTCAGCGTCAGTGACGGTACTGATAGTGTGAATGCGAATATTGCCATTACTGTTGATGCTGTTGCTGATGCTCCTGATTTGGTAATTACTGATAGTGAAGGCCAAGCGATTAATGATGGCGATGACATTAGAGATAATGCAAATGTTATTGAACTGAATTTAGCTGCAGAACTTGTAGACCAAGATTTATCAGAAAGCTTAGTTGTCACAATGGGAGGCGCGCCTGAAGGGAGTGTCATTCACTATAATGGCGATGCAATTATTAATGACCAAAATTATGGATTAACGAGCTATGCGGATACTAATGTTACCGTTACTTTCCAAGGAGAAGAGGCCGGTTATCAAAACTCTGCAGGTTACTATATTGTTGAAGCTGATGGGGCAATTTCAGATGTTAAATTAGTGTATGAAAATGCCTCAGAGCAAGGTTCTGGTGGTGATCTCATTCCTGGTTCTTCTTCTTTTTCATTTGATATTGAAGAAGGGAAAAGCTTTAATTTATTCGTTGTACCAAATGGATTTAATCATAATCACTTTGCTGAGATGCACAATGGCGAATTTGCTTTTAGAGATGAAGATGGGTCACCATCCACAATGGATTCAATAGATCCTCAACTTGTTTTTATTGATGAAAGTGGCATTGAAACTCTGATTCAAAGTCAAAATGGAGATACCATTTATCATGGTGGTAATAGCATCAACCTAAATCAAGACGGAGTAGAGCATACTCGAACAACAATGAATGAGCAGGGTGAGCTAGTCTATGGTATAGAAGATATCTATGGTGGTGGCGATAGAGATTATGATGATTTCACTTTTACAATTAATTTAGGTGAAACGAACCAATCTATCTATAGTGGTGAAATTCCAATCATTGGTGATGATCCGGTAGTTATACCAACGATTATATTAGATCAAATTATTTCTCTTGAATTACCAGAGGGATATAGCGATGAGTTTGACCTGATTATTGAAGCTACGTCGACTGAAGAGTCTAATCAAGACAGTTCAACGACGACACAAACAATCCATGTTGATGCTATAGAGTATGCGCCAGAAGTGACGCCAATAACTGCTGTCATTGATGAAGATAATTCAATAACATTAAGCCAAGCGGATCTATTAGCAAATGCAAGTGACATTAATGGTGATGATTTAATAGCAACAAATTTAGTGGTTACCAACGGGCAAGCAACCGTTACTTTAAATGAAGACGGCTCATACACAATTATACCAGACGCTGATTTTAATGGTGCTGTTGATGTGAGTTTTGATGTAAGTGATGGCTTACATATTGTTGCTACAGAACTTCAATTATCCGTAACCGCAATTAATGATGCTCCTGTTGCCCCTACATTGGTGATAAGTGAAAATGAAGACGAAGTCTTATTGATTGACCCTAACTTCATTTTATCGCAAGTAAGTGATGTCGATAGCGTAGAACTTACGTTGGAAAGCGTCAGTGTTCGCTCACCTGCTCAAGCTTCAATTACTCAAAACCAAGAAGGAATGTATCAAGTTATTGTGCCTGAACATTTCAATGGCCCGATAGATATTGCTTATGCGGTGAGTGATGGAGAGTTAACAACGGAAGGAACCGTAAACCTGACTATCATTCCTGTTGATGATGCGCCATTCCAATCAGGCAATGCACATTTAGCAACGGATGAAGACGGTGAAGTAACGTTCAATAGTGCTGATTTGATTGATCTTTTTGGTGATGTTGATAGCGTCTTAACCGTATCACGAGTGATTACCGCTGAAGGAGAAGAAGCGGAAGGCACAGTCATTGATAATGAAGACGGTACTTGGACATTCACCCCAACGGATGATTTTGCTGGCACTACCGGTTTACAAGTTGTTGTGACTGATGGCACAACAGAAGTCAGCATGGATATGAACGTCTATATTCGTCCTGTTGCTGATGGTGTTGCAATTACTACAAGCTTCGATGGGCCTCTGGTTTTCCCTGAAGATTCAACAGGACATTTCGGACTGAATATTGAACAATTAGATACATCAGAAATTATGACCAGTGTCATGATGACAGGGTATCCAATTGGATTTGCTGTCGGAGATGGCGAGCATAGCGTGACGATAACCGAGCAAGGACAGAATATCGATATTGGTGATTGGAATCTTGATGGTATGACCATGACACCGCCAGCAGATTTTAATGGTAATTTCTTTGTGACCGTGTCAGTCGTATCATTGGATGAAGTGGAAGACCCTGCGGATAACTCTGTAACTCAAGAGCTTGGTAGCCAACCGGAATATGAGTCTTCTTTTGTTTTTGATGATGATGGTTATGCGTTATTGTTGAGTTCGGATTTACTTAATACATTAGAAGAAAATACGCCTGAAAATAGTATTTCTGGTGTTTCTTACTCGGGGGATAACGGCACTCTGATTGATAATGATAACGGGACATGGAGCTTCTGGACTACCCCTGATTATGACGGCGAAATTAATGTGGATTTCACTACCTCTGATGGAGGAACCCACCAGGTAGCGCTGACTCAAAATAATATTGATGACGCATCTTCATCCAATGCTCAGACTGATGATTCTGAATCGTTGCGTGTTGATAATTCATCAGAAAGTGAGGCTGATTACACCGCAGCACCGGGTGATACTCTTAATGTAGATATACCTAGTGAGATCTCTAGTAATGATGAGGTTGATCATATTCAAATTAATGGGTTACCTGAAGGCATAGAACCAGTTCAAGGACTATCTGATGGAGAGGGTGGATATGTCGTGAGTGATATATCGCAACCTGTTGCTCTTGCCATTGATGAGAGTTTCTCTGGAGAAGTCAGAGTTGAAATGGTTGGAATGACCGCAATGGACGACCCAATTGATGGTGCCACTGGATTTAGTTTAATTGATGTTGATTCAAACTATGAGATGCAAGGGACAAGTGCAGACAGTAATAATGCAGGAGTTCAAGATGGAGGCGATCTACAAAACCAAGATTGGACAACCGTAGATAATACTGATGTTGGTGTGGATGTCATGGATGACAGCGCAAGCTTTGATTCTCCAGCTCAAGATACAAATACTGATGATGATCTATCTATACTGAATGATCAATAACACTTTATTGTAGTGACAAAAGACGAAAACCTTGGTTTACCTCAATATCTAACGATAAAGAGAGGCCAAGGTTTTTTTTATTATGAGAAAGTATCCTAGACTATCTTTATCACTAGAAGTGTCATAAGGATATGCATGAAACGTTTAACTTCTCTTTCTATAAAGCTGTTGCTGCAGATGGCTGGAATCATCATTACGACACTTTTACTGATGTATTTTTATATGAATTATCAATTTCATGAGCATGAAGAGCGACTCACTGAACTGCAATTAGAAATAAATCTCGCTAAAAATGACATGTTAATGTTACGTCGATATGAAAAAGATTTTATAAGTCGAAACGAGGTGAAATATCATGATCGCTTAGAAGTTGGAATTGAACATTTCGAGGTAAGATTAGCCCAAATTTATCGAGTACTCGTGATTGAGGAAATTGATATAGGCGGTAACAGTTTAGAGTTAATACAAGACATCCATAAGTATGGGGACTCGTTTCATGAATTAACTGAACTTTTAAGTATACTAAATGGGGAGGGGAATAAAAAAGGGTTATTTGAGCAGCTAAAAAAGGAATCAATCAGTCTAGAAGAAGGGTTATTATCGCTGAATAATTTGGCATTAAATAAAACCATGCTTGTACTACAAGAAAAGGTTTATGATTTTTACTCCAATATATCAAGAAAAGAAGAAGCAACCATTCTGTATGAACGCGATCAAATATTTCAACTGATTGAGATTATGGGAGCAGATATCGCTCGCTTTAATAATGATAAGGTAAGTTACCAATATCTAATTTTTAAAAATAGTTTTGCTAATATTCAAAGCATTCACGCCATAGCTGGTTATAATCACCGATTAGGCTTACATGGAGAATTGCGTAAGGCGGTACATGCGATAGAGGCACGATTAAATGTCTTATTTGATACTGTTTCCTTACAAATCACTCAAGAAATCAGTCGATTTTATCTCTATAGCCAAATACTGTCCGTTGTTCTTTTTTGTCTTATTGTGAGTGTTCTAAGTGGCGTCGTTGTGATGACTTCTCGTTTAGAAAAACGGATCATACGCTCGCAAAATCAAGAAATAAAAGCCAATAAAGCGAAAAGCTCTTTTCTGGCGAATATGTCTCATGAAATAAGAACACCGCTTAATGGCATTATTGGAATGACTGAAATATTGTCCGCATCTACATTGACTGCCATCCAAAAAGATTACCTAGCAACGATAAACGCATCATCTCAAACATTACTCATGCTAATTAACGATGTGCTTGATTTATCTAAAATTGAATCTGGCAATATCGAAGTGAATGTACACAGTTGTAAACTCAAAGAAGTTATTTTTGATACCGCCGCTTTGATTGCACCTAAAGCACAGCAAAAAGGGGTAAATATAAAGATAATCATGAGCGAACACTTTCCTACTTACGTCAAGGCGGATGAACAAAAAATCAGACAAGTATTGATGAACTTAGCGTCAAATGCAGTCAAATTTACCGATGCTGGATCTATTTCATTTGAACTATCACTCAAAGAAGAAACAGAGACGACTTACCAATATTTTTTCTCAGTTAAAGATACAGGGTTAGGGATTGAAGAAAATAAGCATGACCAAGTATTTGAAGAATTTAAACAAGAAGATGATGACACATCAAAGAACTATGGTGGTACAGGGTTAGGCTTGGCTATTTCATCAAAAATGATCAAAATGATGGGGGATGAAATTAAGTTGAAATCAAGTAAAGGCGTTGGCAGTGAGTTCTATTTCTCTCTTGAATTAGAAAAAGATCATTCTCCTCAAAAGAGTGCTAAAAATAGAGAGAATAAAACGATTATTTATTGCTCTAAATCGCCTAAAGAGCTGCTAATTAACGAAGTGAATGAATACGGTTATAGCATAGAAAAAGTGTACTCAGTTGAAGAGATTAAAGTTCAAGAAACCTCAGAGTCTTTAATTGTATTAGAAAAAGAAGACTTTTTAGATCAAGTTGATCTAGTGAAAGAAAAATACCCAACATTACCTATCATACTGATTAGGAATAACACGGATACGAATCTAGAAATCGAAAGTGTTAATGGCTATGTTACTTATCCCCTATTAGGAGCTCGTCTCGAAAATCTATTGTGCTCAGTGTTTGAGCGTTCATATGAAAATGCAGAGGCTGACGTTGAAAAGAGGGGGCCGCAAATACAGTCAGGGATGGTTCTAATTGTTGAAGATAATAAAGTGAATCAACAAGTCGCTTCTATTAACCTTAAGATGCTGGGTATTGAATACAAAATAGCAAATAACGGTGCAGAAGCGGTTGAATTATATAAACGTTACCATGACGAAACTTTAGTGGTATTAATGGATTGTATGATGCCAGTAATGGATGGCTTCGAAGCCACTAAAGCTATTCGACAATTGGAAGAAAACGAAAACATGACATCTACTACTACTATTATTGCGTTAACGGCCTCAATATTGGACGATGACATCCAAAAATGTTTTGATAGTGGAATGGATGATTACTTACCTAAACCTTTTAGAAGAGAAATTCTTCAAGAAAAAATTGCAAAACTTCAGTTAACCTATAAAAAATAATGGGTTGATGTAGGTAATAAAAATAGGGGATGTATGTTAGTAGAACAAAAAATATTGATTGTTGAAGATGAGCCAATAAGTAGTCAGGTATTACGGCATTTATTGAAACCTTTGACTTCTATTGTAGCTAAAAATGGAATTGAAGCTCTTGAGGCTATCGATAGAGAGGAGATTGATTTAATTCTACTGGATATCCATATGCCTATTATGGGGGGCTTTGAAGTCATTGAAAGGTTAAAAAATGACGATAAAACAAAAGACATTCCCATCATTGTTATTACCGTTAACCACTCAACAGAAGATGAAATTCGTGCTTTGGATTTAGGAGCAGTAGATTTTATTACCAAACCCTTTAATTTGGTTATTTTACAGAAACGAGTTCGTAATCAATTAAGATTAAAGTTGAAGTCGGATTTACTTGAAAAGCATGCCTCATTAGACGGGTTAACTAACTTATTAAATCGACGTATGTTTGATTCGGATTTAGAAAGTAAATGGGCTGAAGGGCGCAGGTTGGGAGTAAATGTTGGCCTCATTATGTTCGATATCGATCATTTTAAGCAATTTAACGATAACTATGGTCACTCTGCAGGAGATGAAGCACTGGTTCGAGTATCAAGAGCGTTAATGGGAGCACTGCAAAGACAAACCGATCGAGTCTATCGATATGGAGGTGAAGAGTTTACTCTTATTCAATTTGATACTGATCTAGAGCAATTAAAACAAACGGCAGAGTTATTGCGCCAATGTATTTATAACTTAGATATCCTTCATGAATACTCATTCCATCAAAAAGTCAGTATTAGTATTGGTGTCGCTTTAGCAGAAAGTAAAGATGAATACTCTGAGCTTTTGTTATTACAAACGGCAGATAAAGAATTGTATAAAGCGAAAGGAAATGGACGTAATTGTATTTCATCTATAACCATTTGATAGTTGTCGGTTATTTATTCAATTTTAATAAAAATCAATCAATTAGAGTTACTTTTAATCAAACGAACATTTTTTTTCAAAAAAAGGCTTGCGCCTGATCTCATTTTCTCTATAATGCGCGACATCACTTGATGAGGCAGATGCTTCAGATAGAGTCCCGTGGAGGGATGGCTGAGTGGTCGAAAGCACCGGTCTTGAAAACCGGCAACCGTTAATAGCGGTTCTAGGGTTCAAATCCCTATCCCTCCACCATATTCCATTGTTGAGCTAAGTTAGTTTGATGATGACAAAAGATATAGTGTGCCGACTTAGCTCAGTAGGTAGAGCAACTGACTTGTAATCAGTAGGTCACCAGTTCGACTCCGGTAGTCGGCACCATGTTTTCTCTTTATGAGATGAAATACCTGTTCCCTTTTAGTTCAGTTGGTAGAACGCCGGACTGTTAATCCGTATGTCGCTGGTTCAAGTCCAGCAAAGGGAGCCACCTTTAAGAGCGCCGCTTGATAGCAATATCAAGCGGCGTTTTTGTATTTGTCAGTTATAAAATAATCTTCTTTTTTGAATATATTTACAAAGATGTCTCATAAGTGATTGTTTTTAAAGTTATGAAATGTGTTTAAATCAATCCTGTCACTTTACAACGCTAGAAGCTCAGGAAGATATTCAAGGATGAATAATACCAATCTACATAAGTATTTGATCATTCCTGCTTGTTAAAATCGATTATATCTGCGTTATAAATTTTGTAATTAGCCCCACGAGTTATCATTAGATTAGTTAGAGGCTTTTCTTAATTGGGATTTTTCTTTAATTTTTGCTCACTGCCATTAATTTATTATTTTCTAATTTTTCTTTTAGCCACAAACCAGATGTCTTCATTGCATATGCAAAGACAACCCCTAAGATTAGAGATGGAATAACAAGTTGCCAGTTACCATTTGACGCAAAAGTTGCACATGAGCCAATAAAGGTACCAGGAATAAAACTTAACCAACTCTTTTTTGCTTGTGCACACATAAAGAAAGCAACAATAGCTGTAATAACATAACCAATGATCTCTAGGCTTACCATTGATGAAAGTTTAATGATGACCATAGCCCAGAAGACACCACTAAGATTAGTAGCAATACTTAACCCTATGCCTTTTAGTCCATCGGTAGGGGATGCAAAGTAGGTAGTACAACCAAGAAAACCAGCCCAACTTAATAATCCTAAGCTTACTGCTACCCAGCCCCAAAGACCTGAAAGAATGCCTGTAGTAATCGCAATGGCAATTAATGTACTCATGGTTATACCTATAATATCGGTTATTTGCTAATCACCTATCATAATGTCTTTAACTGTGATTTTTAGTGATTTAAATCTCCTTAATTAATTATTGTTACATTGCTCTCTTTGAAAATTGAGAGTGCAATCGATTGCACTTTTATGAAGTCAAAATGTAAATAGAAAAATAAAGTTTTAAGTAAATACACACATACATGTAAAACTTTATTTCACTGTGAATTAAGTATCTTGGGGTTGTAATGTGTATTGCTGATCTTAAATTTTTATTTTGTACCTCAGTTAGTTGGGGGTTATTGTGGGTTACCTCACATAATGATAATTATATTTTTAGTGGGGCTGCTAGTATTCCGTTCTGTTATAGGTTGATGTAACTCTCATTATTTTAATTTATACCGTGAAATATAGAATTAAGTGTGATTCAAAGCATAATTTGGATTTATCTTAATTTGTAAAACTAAAAAACTTTTGTATTGTAATTCCAGATTTGAATTTTAATTACTTTATTTTTAGGAATGGAATCATGTTGAAAAGAACCCTTCTTTCTACTGTTATTATGGCAAGCTTAGCGGCTTGTTCTTCTACTTCTTCTGAACAATCAACAGTTAACCAGCTGGCTGAAAACCTAGATATTAACTACACAGTGATTACTAACCAAGGCGCTGATGACGGCCTTGCTTGTAAAGAACTTCAGGCTGAATGGGCATCATGTAACAAAGTAAACATGACAATCACCAACACTGGTGAAGCGGTTGATTCTGCTGATTGGACAATCTATTTTCACAGCATTCGTTTAATTCTAGATGTTGAAAATGACCAATTTAAGATTACTCGTGTAACGGGTGATTTACACAAACTTGAACCAACAGATAAGTTTGATGGTTTTGCTGCTGGCGAAGAAGTAGTTCTTCCACTGGTAGCTGAGTACTGGCAGTTATTTGAAACTGACTTCATGCCTGGTGCATTTGTAACGGCTCCAGGTGCTGAAGCTCGTAATATCATTTCTTTGGATACTGAAGATACTGGCGAATATGTAGATGAAATCATCGGCGTTCAATTAAAGCGCACACTTACTGATAATAATGTAACAGCAACAGCTAATACACGTTTTGAGAAAAATGCTGATGTAGCTGAAGTAGATGCATCTGCTCACATTATTCCAACGCCTTTAAAGACGACACTAACGAATAAAACGGTTGATTTAGCAAAAGGTATCTCGATCACTGCTAATGGCATTGATGCAGACCAACTTGCTGCATTAAATCAACGTGCTGAACTTCTAGGGCTAGAAACTTCAGGTGAATACCCTGTATCTGTTTCTGTAGATAAGAGCCAATTTAAAGATGGCGTATCTGGTGCATACAAACTAGATGTAACTGAAGGCAAAACTACGGTTGTAGCATTTGATGAAGCCGGTGCATTTTACGGCGTGCAATCTTTATTAGCACTAGTAAGCCTAGATAGTTCAGAAATCCCGACTCTAAACGTAGAAGATGCTCCACGTTTTGAATACCGTGGCGTAATGGTTGATGTTGCTCGTAACTTCCACTCAAAAGAAGCGATTCTTGCGACAGTTGACCAAATGGCAGCATACAAGCTTAACAAATTACATCTTCACCTAACGGACGATGAAGGTTGGCGTTTAGAGATCCCTGGTCTTCCTGAACTAACTGACATCGGTGGTAATCGTTGTTTTGATGAGTCAGAAACATCTTGTCTACTGCCTCAGCTAGGTTCAGGTGCTGATTCAGATAACTTTGGTTCTGGTTTTTTCACAACAGAAGATTACCTAGAGATCCTAACGTACGCGAAAAACCGTAACATTGAAGTGATTCCAGAAATCGATATGCCAGCTCACTCACGTGCAGCAGTTATGTCAATGGAAGCTCGTTACGCGCGTCTTGCTGCTGAAGGTAAGATGGAAGAGGCGAACCAATACCGCCTGATGGATCCAAAAGACGAATCAAACGTAACAACGGTTCAGTTCTACAATAAACAAAGCTTCATTAACCCATGTTTAGATTCATCTTCAACATTTGTAGATAAAGTGATCACTGAAGTTGCAGCAATGCACAAAGCGGCAGGTGTTCCTCTATCAACATGGCACTTCGGTGGTGATGAAGCGAAAAACATCAAACTTCACGCTGGTTTCCAAGACATCAACGATGAAGAAAAAATTGCATGGAAAGGTGACTTAGACTTATCTAAGCAAGACTTCCCATTTGAAAAATCGCCACAGTGTCAGTCTCTGATTGCAAGCGGTGAAGTTGCAGATTTCGAACATCTACCAAGCCATTTTGCTGAGCAAGTATCTAAAATTGTTGCAGCTAAAGGCATCCCACACTTTCAAGCGTGGCAAGATGGTCTGAAATATTCTGAAGGCGCTAATGCATTCGCAACTGAATCAGTACGTGCAAACTTCTGGGATACTTTATACTGGGGCGGCGGTGCTTCAGCGTACGAGTGGGCTGAAAAAGGTTACGACGTAGTTATCTCTAACCCAGATTACGTTTACATGGATTTCCCATATGAAGTTGACGCAAAAGAGCGTGGCTACTACTGGGCAACTCGTGCAACAGATACACGTAAGATGTTCGGTTTTGCACCAGAAAACCTACCTCAAAATGCGGAAACATCAGTTGACCGTGACGGTAACGGCTTTGAAAGTGCAGGTACAGTAACACCTAAGAAACCTTTCTACGGTCTGTCTGCACAACTTTGGTCTGAAACCGTACGTACTGATGAGCAATATGAATACATGGTATTCCCACGTGTTATCGCAGCAGCAGAGCGTGCATGGCATGAAGCATCTTGGGAAAATGAATACAAAGCAGGTGTTAAATACTCTCTAGAAACAAACCTAGTGAATAAGAAAGCACAGCTTACTGATTGGACGAACTTTGCAAACACTATGGGTCAACGTGAATTAGCTAAGCTTGAAAGAGCGGGCATTGATTACCGTCTACCAGTCCCAGGTGCAGAAATTGCAAACGGCGAACTAAGCATGAATATTTCATTCCCTGGCGTAACACTACAATACTCTGTAGATGGCGGTAAAACATGGGCTGCATACGACAATGCGAACAAACCAAAAGTAACGGGTGACGTTCAAATTCGTTCTGCGTCATTTACTGGCGAACGTGTTAGCCGGGTAACTAGCGTTAAATAATTAAGCTAGAGTTACATTAGAAACCGTCATTAAATAATCAAACGGCACTTCTTTAAAAGGGGGGCCGTTTTTTAGTGCAATAATTCCTTCTTGTTAGTTAGATTAATCTAAGAAATAAGCTTTCTAATTGGAAGTATTATATTTATTAATACGATGTTGATCTATTTATTGATTTAACTGCTACTCATTTTTTTAGGTGGTAATGGCAACGATAAGAATCACCTTAAACTTAGTTATAATGAGGCTCTCATTATTTAATATTCTGCGAACTAAAAGTAATCATGATGTTGTTCAATTTTTTCAACTTTAATTCGTATATCTTTTGATTCACTCGAGTTATAGCTTACTTTTTCGTACTGATTATCACTTTTCTATAGTTAAACTTTTTTTGAGTATTTTTGCCATTGTATTACCTTTTTTAGTTTTGTGCGGCTCTTTAACATGTATAGTTTCAACACAGTCTGATATAAACTCAAATGCTCGGCCGAAACCTCTAAAATACAAACCTTTAATTGGCTTTATTATAAATAATTTAAAATCATCAACATCGAAAATCCCCGAAGAAAAAACACCAAGCTATTTTTCAAACATACTCCGTATTAGCTCTTTTTTTTCTAATTTTTTAATTTCACACTCCAATGTCACTCTTTTTCGAGAGTATAAATTTCCCTTTACTGTCGCCTCATTGATGATAATTACAGATATTTTTCCACCAATGTCGTAATAATATGTTTGCCTGGCCAGTTCTGAGGATAGGATATAAAAAAAACCTTCATGATAAAAAGTAGGGTGCGTTGAAATAAATGGCAGCTCTCTCTTAAAATCATATATCGACGCTGTTATTTCATTTGTACCTTTCATCAAGTTTTCAATTTCATGCTTAATGCTACTCATAAATACCAACTTAATACACTTCATAAATAAAAATGGTCTGTTATAAAATTTTAGGAGTGTATGTCAAGGTTTTTCATATATCTACCTGTAAAATAAGGCAGCTTTGGCGCAGTCTTATGTATTTACTAGATTTATTAAGGCAGTTATTATTAATCGGTTTCTTGATTTTTCCAATTACCAATACGCGCTTAGATTTAGGGAGAGTCATATTACAATTAGTTTAGGTCTGATTTTTACATTAGAGTTAATTGTCATATTTAATTAAATGGAAAAGAGGTAACGCTTGCAGTGTATTGGTAGAGCGCTGATTTACTAAACCCGCTAAACATATCATGCATTTATTTAGGTCATTAAATTGTCACATATCTAATCGTATATTATGTGCGGGCTTTAAGTTTAGGTAAGTGAAATGAGACTAAAATTAGTAATGAGTTTATTTTTTATAGCCTTACCAGTATTTGGTAATTTGAGTAGCTATCATTATTCAATAGAGAATTATCAGTCATATTTATATTCTCGTAATATAGATATGAATGACTTTCTCGTCGATTTAGGGAATAAACTTGATTTAAGTGATGAATTTGTTCAGGTGGAAAGAGTGGCTCAAAATGCAGTCTCTAAACCAGCCCAAAGCTCAGCATTTAAAGCGGCAGCAACCAGTTTTAAAACGACAAACTCTATGGTAGGGGCATTAAAAGACACAAGTGAAGGCTCTCTACTTATCCTAGAGCAATTAAATTCGGATGTTTATCAAGAATACAAACAGGCTCTTTCTTTTCTTCCTGAGAGCCAACGAGCTAGTGCATCAGAAATGCTTGATCGACTTAGGGCGGCTGAAGATAAATTAAAAAGGGCTAAAGTTAGCGCTGAAGAGGCGAAGATTACAGGAAAAAAACTGTTTAAACTTCAACGAATAGAACAAAATACTATGCCTTTACTTCACAGTTGGAAGTCAGAATCTTTAAATGTAAAGAATGAACTAACCTCTGCTTTTGAAGAGCTTAAGGATATTAAAAAACAACATGTTCAATTACAGAAATCATTGTCTGTAGCAGCAAGAGGGGAAAAAAATACATTACGATTAAAGTCGTTAATGAAAAGTATGAAAATGCTAAAAGGGATTACTGCTTCATTAGGCGCATTAGGTGATGTTATGTCAACGGTAACCGCAATTGTTGACGCTGTTGATCCAAAGGAGAGTCGAGTTAACATCTCAGGTTCATCTGATAATGATGATTTAATACAAGCAAGTAACCGAGCGATAAATTTAAATACGGCAATGGTTGAGTATTATGTTGAAACGGCAAAATTGCGTACAGAAGCTATCTATCGATTAAACGATCGCTTAAGTAACCCAAGTATACGCTGGCTTAATTTAGTCTATCTAATTGAAGAGGCGCATGCTCTTTATGGCGATGGGGATTGGCCAATTTTTGGGGCTGGAAGTTCGAGTCAATTTACTTCTGTTTCTATCAATTTTGCAGATGTTAATATTGGGCCTCTTATCGGTGAAATTAATCATTTAAGTGTGACTACGCCTATTTTATCTGAAAGTACCTTCCCCGCTCTTTTGGCTGAACCTTTTGTTGGCACTGGAGGTATTGTAACTAATCAGCTTTTTTTAGCGAATCTAGCCGGAAAACAACAAGCACAGTTAAGTAAACTTAGCGCAAAAATAGAAGGTAATAGTGCGGCTACTTCTGATGTTATTAATCATTCGGTTTATAATTTTATTAACACTGAAAAATCACTATCATTTGAACTTGAAAAATACCGAGAAGCGGTCAATCTTCTCTCTCACAGTATATTAAATGTATTCGAAGAATTAATGAAAGAGAGTAATGTAGAAAGAGGCCTTCCTTTTTTTTTACTTCATGAGGATGACAAGTGGAGCGTGCTGCAACGCTTAATTCAATATGCCAATGCACAATCGAATACTTATAACCGACATGGTGCTTTTTCTCTTTTTTCTCCTATAGGTTATGATATTTTCTTAAATGAAGAACGTATTCTTGAACAAACGACGGCGGCTTTTTTCTTTCTTATTCAAAAAGTAGGAGCGGAAGGGAGCGATTTTGAACGGGAAGCTTATCGTCGAACAGAGAGCATTAAAGAGTCAATATTTGAACACTGGGCTCTCTCTGAGTCGGTAAGAGTCGGGACTTCATATATCCATCCCCATTTGGTTTTTTCTTTTTTGAACTTTAGTATTGCGACGACCCCTGGCCCATTTTATGAAGACGCTGTCAAGATGACTGAGAGGTTGTTTTCTCCCGAGAATCCTTTTTTAGATATTGTTGAATATTATGAACGCTACCGAGAAGAGAGAAGGTTAAACATACCACCTATAAATATAGCGGGTCCGATTCTAACAGGAGACTCATCTTTTAGCTCAACGACAGAATTTGGTGTAAAAAATATACCTAGTCATAACTTACGATCTTACTTTAATAGTGAGTGGGAACCATCACGCACTCCTGAAAACAATTTTCTTTCACAGTTCCGTCATCAGTTTTCTAGACATTTTTATGAAAGTTGGTCAGGGGCAGGGTTTGATGAAGTTCAGGATCCGATAAGTAAAGAGTGGGCATATGTATATGGGGCAACAAGTACTAGTTATTACTCCCCTTTTTATATATTCCGTTCAAGCTATTATCGTGACTGGGAAAATCATATTACAACGAAATAAACAGGGTGACTATTTTATTATCTTAACGAGTAAAAGTAGCTATGGATTAATAATAAAGTAAGTGAGTCTTAAGTTTTGCGCCCTTTTCAGGGCGCGATCACACTTTATTTTAAATTCCTAGAAAATTAAGCGTAACTCTATTTTCATATAGCAGTAATAATATCTCAACATCTCGTCGTGCCATTGCATCAGGGCGACCGCATGAGTGTTTAGATTTTAGCCATACTATTAAAACCAGCGTTCAATACTGCCTCTAACATAGAAGTATTCATCATGCAGCGTTTCTGCTTTCCGACAATACTAAGTTTAGTTGGCTCTTCTCGAAGCATATTCAGACTCATATGGCGCAAGCAAGCTACGTTTTCTGCGCCATGATCCTTGTATATCTGACACGCATCTTCATTCATACTAACATCAAGTACCCAATGCATAAATTCAATACCCCAATGCTCTCTAACCGCATTAGCAGCCTGCTCTGCACTCAGTTTAACGGTACTCTAAATCTAGTTTCTTTCCTTCCTCAAAACGAAAATTTTCAACCATTACTATGCTTTTTAGGCTAGCCCAACGACTGAAGTCACCCTCAAGTTTTTTACTCCCTACTACATAACATTGACGTGATTCGATGCGTCCATGACTTTCTTCAAAAACAACAGTATCTGCTAGGTTTGCTCGTTCTTTTGAAAATGCTTTTTCTACTGCTTTACGAAGCTTTCCTTGATTGCTTTTTACTGCAAGTAAGTAGTCTCCGCCCTTGTCAGTAATGACTTTTGCTATCTTGGTTTGACATGCCATTGCATCGATAGTTATCAATGCTCCCTTTATGTCGAGCATCTTTATTAGTTCAGGTATTGCCGTAATTTCATTTAAAACAATCCATTGCGTTTAAACCAGTCATGATGGCCAAGGATGTATTCACGAATATCGAACCACCCTTTAGCTCCAGCGATTACCGAGCATAAAGAGCCAAATAGAACCTCAAACAGGCAATAAGTAGTTTTCGCACTTTGGCGTTGGTCAGTGACCGTGTGAAAATGCTTTTTAAAATGGTCAATATGCATGATGCTCTCCCTAAAAAGGAAGTATATGATCACAACTAAATGTGATCGTCAAATCGATCCTTAAATTGACTAAAAAACGTTCACGATCTCACCCTAGCCATTGCATAGCTTAAGAAAATGTTTATTACATATACTGAGGAAGATATAAAATCAAACTTGCATTTATTACTAATATGGTAAATATCTCACAATAACTATAGATATTGTCTATAGTGGCAAAGTATAAAAATGATATATATTGGGAGCGTTCCCATTAGGGGGGCTTTAGAGCAAATAAAACAGCCCCTCATTATTTTTTATGTTATCGAAAAATAAAAAAGGATATATATGAAACGATTACTGTTATCAAGTATCTTGCTCATCTCTTCATTTTCTAGTTTTGCTACTGAAGAAATATTTGAATCAAAGAGATGGAAACAGATAACACTAGACTCAAGTATTGATCCATACTTTTCTGATTTAGATCAAATTTGTAATGAAAAATACGTTGATTCACGCGCACCAAACATCTCAGATCTACTCAATTTTACAACGCCCTTTAAAAATGAACAAAATAAGCGCCCACAACTTTATACATTTCTCCGAGAAACTTTTGATTTAGCTGATATTAATGACCCTCAAATTCAAGCTGTTTTTAAGTTAAATGAAGGGTATCGAACTATGACTTTGCCTTTTTACTTTAAAGATTATTATAGCTACTATAACTCAAGCACTCTGATTTTAATCTCTAAAAATGAAAAAGACGAATTTGTTATTCGTCTTCCTTTACTAGACGCAACAGGGTCTAGTCCAAGTCTTATCAATCTAGTCCCCTCTTTAGGCTGAGAAAAGTTATTCTGTATCAAATAATAATTAGAATATTATAAAGGCCGTTAATCTGAAGCGATCTACAATCGTTAGAAAACAAATTATTGGCAGTCTTTCTTTTCGATCGCGATTACGTTTTAATTTAAATTAGGTTAAAACTATTCATCACTTCATTGTCATATGGTAGTAAGGGAAACTCTAATATCATAATACTAATTTATTACCTAACGAAATATGATAGTTTGTCGCTTATATGATAGGCCTATATATAAAAATAATTTAGATGAGGAGAATTAATGAGCATCTTTGAATTATATCCATCGTTAGACATAGTTTCAGGAAAAGCATTAACGTCTAAATCAGCAATAGAAATAACACAAAAAAAAGGGAATAGAATAAAAGAGATAGGAAGCCCTATAGATATAGCTTTTGCTTATCAAAATTTAGGCGCTGATTGGATTCATATAGTAGATCTTGATGCCGCATCAGGTAAAAAAGATAACAGTGATATTATTGTCAGTATTATTGAGAACAAAAATATTAAAATGAAAACACAAATATGTGGCGGAATTAGAACAATTGAACAATTAGATAAGTATATAAGTGCAGGATGTACAAGAGTAAACATTAGTTCAATGGTCTTTGATAAACCAAAGCTATGTGAGTTAATTTTAAAAGAATATGGGGATAAAGTAGCTATCGCATTAGATGCTAAACTAGTCGGTTTTAACTATCAACTAACGACTCAAGGCTGGAATAAATTACAAGGTAGTTTGTGTTCTACTATTGAATGGCTTGAACAATGCGGATGTACTCGCTATGTAGTTACCGATATAAATAGAGGAGGGATGATGAATCACCCTAATATAGAGTTACTTAATAAAGTACTAAAAATGACTAATAAATCCATTGTTTCTGGAGGTGGTATATCCAATCTAAGTGATATTAAAAATTTACAATCTATTGGGGTTGAGGGGGCAATTCTAGGGCAAGTAATTCATACTAAGAAGCTTCCACTTTGTCAATTTATTAATGAAGCTAAAGTATTAAATTATGCACATTAGATTATCAGATGTTGGTATTTTAGGTGATGTAAGGTTTCCTAAAAACTTAATAATCGCTGATGACGGTTTTTTAGAACGTCATTTAAATATAAAGATAATGGATGGTTTTTTATTATCAAGAGGAAAACGATACTACTCTGAATTAATATGCAATGACTTAGTTATGGATGTGAAAAAATATCACAATGAATACAATACTACAAATTGCTTACCTTATAAGTACATATTACTTGATCACGCATTAAATGGAATGGTTCGTTTATTGGATATTTTAGCATCTTTCAATGAAGTTAAATTAATCAATTATTATATTGATAAAATAAAAGAATTATCCGTTTTAATTATTAACTTTTTCATAGGGAAAAGGCTGTCTTCTCTGTCTGATTATTCTATGGATTTCCCTAAGTATCTTGGATTAAAAAAAACAAGGACGTATCTAGAAGGTGATAATCACCTTTTATCATTATTGTCTGTAATGCAAATGCCAGCATCAAGTGTATGTGTAGGCGTATTATTTGGCGGTGCAGTAAGTGCTTCGATTTATTCTGCTTATCATCATTCTCAACTCAATTATGTGAAACTGTCTTGTTATGACGATGCGAGCTTCAACAGTGAAAATTTATGGGGGGCAGAGATTAATAGTAATACATCCGTGCTTATCTTAGATGATAACTGTGGCACCGGTAAGACTTTGATGTTGGCACAACAAATGTTAAAAAATAATTATCAGATTAATGCCAAAATTGCAGCAATAGAACTTCACTGGGAAAAATTATTAAGGGTCAAAGGGTATAGGCATCAAGATGTTGTTTTTGATACGGGTTCTTTAGATTATTTAACACCATTGAGTGTTAGGCATCATCATTTATTAAATCAATTTGTCACTAAAAATGAACAAATAACAATGCACCAAACAAGTGTTAAGGAATGGGTTGAATACTCACAAATTATTCTAAGTTTATTAGCTGATTTAGGAGAAGTGACTCCGGATCTAGAACAATTAAAAAATGCTTGGATTAGATGAAGGTAATCAGTACATATTAAAAATTTCGATTCTAAAGGACTTATATGAAAGCTCACATTATTTGGGACTGGAACGGTACGCTTTTGAATGATTTCCATGTTTCTCTTTCTGCTACAAATCAGGCATTAATTGGTATTGGTTGCTTACCTCTTACACCTGATGAGTATCGTTCAAATTATAGCGTACCTGTTCATGATTTTTACTATAACGTGTTAGGTAGAACTCCAACCAGCGAGGAGTGGAGAAAAATTGGTCAAATATTCAATAATATATATAAACTAGAAATTCTTAATGCTTTACTCGCTGATGAAGGAATGGAGTTACTTCAAAGCAGAAAACATCAATCAATATGCTCATTAATGGAACATAATCTTTTAGTTCGTATGCTAAACAATTTTCAAATTTCCCATTTATTCTTAGATGTTCACGGAAGAATAGATCCTTTGTCAAAAGAAGGAAAACATAAACATTTGGAGCAACATGTTCATAATTTATTGAGTAAACACTCTGTAACGAGAGAGGAAATTGTAGTGATAGGTGACACAGAAGATGATGCCAACTCTGCATATTCATTAGGAATTCCTGCAATTCTTTATTCTGGAGGTACCTATAGTTATGAACGTTTGGTCAATACAGGGATCCCTGTAGCTAAGACATTGAAAGAAGCCGTTTATCTTGCTGATAATATAATAAAAGAGAGAAATTTATGCTTAAAGCCGTTGTAGGACTTCAATTTGGAGATGAAGGAAAAGGGAAGTTTGTCGATTTTTTAGCCTGTGACTACCAACATATAGTGAGGTTTAATGGTGGAGCAAATGCTGGTCATACTGTTATCGTTAATGGGGAGCACGCTGCATTTTCACAAATACCAGCCACAGTTACTGATGGTAAATCTTTATATATTTGCCAAGGAGCTTTAATCAGTATGGAAAGAATGATCCAAGAGATCGATTTTATTCATTCAGTATGCCCAAATAGTAAAATTTATATTGACCCTCGATGCCATATTGTCATGCCGATTCATGTTCAACTAAATAAAGCCTCAGAAGTATATAAAGGAGAAAAAAAAATAGGATCTGTTGGTGTTGGTGTCGGTGCTTGTTTTGAAGATAAATCGAATCGTGTTGGTATACGACTAATAGACCTTATTGATGAGGAAACACTAAAAGATAAACTACAAACTCTTTGGGAAATAAAAGACAAACAGATTTCCAATGTTTTTGGTGGGGAATTAACGCTTTGTTTCTATCAGGAGTTAAACCGTTTATCTCTATTGGGAAAATGGCTTCAACCTTATTTTTGTTTTACTAATGACCTTATCAAAAAACTTCTAGATAATGGTACTGATGTATTATTAGAGTCTTCCCAAGCCACTTTTCTTGATAACAGCTTTGGCACTTATCCATACACAGTCGCTTATCAAACATTAATTCAGAGCTGTTTTACATCAATGGGAGTTCCAGCTGAAAAACTTAATGTATTAGGAGTAATGAAGTCTTACATGATTAGAGTTGGTAATGGACCATTGCCAACAGAGATAAATGATGAGCAAGCTCTCTATATTAGAGAAAGAGGGAATGAATTTGGCACTGTTTCTAATCGTCCTAGAAGGTGTGCATGGCTCGATTTAGCGCTTATTGAACATGCAATTGAATTAAATGGTGTTAATGAAGTAAGTATAACAAATGTAGATGTACTATCTAACATACAAAACTTGAAGATATGTGTCGGATATCGCCTTAACGGGTTAGAAGTATGTATAAATGAAGCTTTACTACACTTCGACCATGTTGAGCCTATTTATGAACAGTTTGATAGCTGGCCTGAACTTTATGGCACTTATTATTGCATAGATGATTTACCATTTAATTTAATAAAGTACCTTTCGTTTATCCAATCGAAAATAAGTGCAGATATACGGTATATATCTTATGGACCAGATAGAAATAAAACGCTTAGAATTAATTCTGGGGAATTTAAAGCACAAATAAAAATCACAATGGAGACAATGGTATGATTTCATATGTTACTGGGTTCATGTTTTCTCAAAATATTAAAAATGTAGCATTAATCAAAAAAATAAAACCGACATGGCAAAAAGGGCTATATAACGGCATAGGGGGGGAAGTAGGGTGTAACGAGACAACATCAGAGGCAATGGTTCGTGAATTTGAAGAGGAAACAGGAGTAAAAACACACCCTGATGAATGGACGTTATATACCATCATTACTTGTCAAAATGAATATGAAGTATCCTTTTTCTTTATGATAAGCAACCAAGTTTACACCGTTCAAACCATTGAGAAAGAAGTTGTTTCTATTTTTCAAGTAAATCAACTTCCTGAAAATATCATTTGGAATCTACGTTGGCTAATTCCACTTGCGCTAGACCCCAAACTGACTTTTCGAGCTCCCTTAATATTAAACGAACTTTCAAGAACATAAATAATGATTATAGAAGATAGTTACAAATAATAAACTGTATTAAGCAGCTTCAAACCGCAAACTTCATCAAAGCCTGACTGTTGCTCCCATTGTTGCGCTGTAGTTTTAAATAAGTAGCGCATAGGTTTATCACCGAGACGTTCTTTTCTCTTGATAATACTGCTTGTTGCCATAGGCGTGAATTTGCCATCCACATCAGGGAATGCCAACTCCAACTTGTCACAGACATCTTGAATAGAGCGATTACGCTGGAGCCCAATCCCTAGAACTAGCCAAACAGCTTGATCTGCGGGTAGTCGGCGTTTTCGGAGCGATGTTCGTTCCGTTTGTTGAATCGCCTCTTCAACCCACTCCAAAGGAATATGTTTACTGAACACATCGATTGGACGTTCGTGGCAAAACTCTGCGGTCACTTGTAACTCTTTTGAAAATTCAGACATAAAAAATCGGCCGTAACTTACGTTACGACCGATTATGAGGCCTATGGAGGATCGTTCAAGTAGCTAAACGGTCGGCATTAGCTAATTAGTGCCGTTTTATTGTTTGCTAGTTACTAAGATTAGCTAAACATATCCAATAACCAGTAGCTTACAGGGTTGTCTGGACATTGATATGGACCGCATTCAATGAACGTAGAGAGCACATTGATTAACACTGCTACAATCGCCAAGATACAAGCAAATTTACCAAATGTACCCATTTGATAGACTTCAGATGACCATTCTTTATTCCAAAGCATAAGTAAGACGGCTACACCAACAATTGTCATCATAAAGATTACAAACGCCCATGTGTAATAATGCATACCTAGGATTGGGCTACCAAAACCTGGAGTTCCAGGTATGACGTGTAAAGATACTTGGCGTAGTGCAGTTGCTGCGCCGAATAATGCACCAATTAGGATTACACCGTAGTGTCGCTGCTGTGTACCATAAATAATGTTTAGCATGAAACCAAACATCACCATAACAAAGCCAATACGCTGTAAAAGACAAAGCGGACAAGGCAGTTCATTCCAAGCAACTTGAAGTACAGAACCCATCAGTAATACAAACGTAATACCAAGCAGTCCCAAAATATTAAGTAAGGTTACGTTTTTACTATTCATATGTTCACCTACAGTAAGATAGACAGAGGATCTGTCGCGTGATGATGAAACCAATACAAGCCAATAATGACAGAGGCGGTAAATAAAACGTAACTGAGACTTTTTTTGCCACTAAACGCGCAGAGCATCGCAACGAGTAGAAGCAAGAAGATTAAACTCATCATAAGTTAACACTTCCTTTAGTTAAGGTTTAATTGATTACCCTAAATCCTATATTGGATTTATGAGTACCTGACTTTAGTTTTACTTTCGAGATCTTAAATATAGGCTGAAAATGACATAAATTCATATAATTAAATGTAATGTTCAGACTGATCTACTTTTCGAGAGCTAGTTTAAGAGATGTTAAGGGAAAAGGAGAGCTTTTTTCTAAGAGTTAAGTGTTTATTTCTTAGTCATAGATAAATAAAAGATGATATTATAACAAGGATAAATAAAAGGAGAATGTCACATTCAGTGAGGAGTCAATGATTAACGTTTTAATAAATAAAATAGTAATCATTAACTCTGGTAAAGTCTAAGTGAAATAAATAATGATAGGATTAAATTAACAATATTAAATTCAGAAAGGTAAAATTATTTTAATTACCAAAAATGGAATGTAATTTTTATGTTTTAGTATTTTGTTTCTTATTTTTTATAGTCTTTATTTATAATTCAGCTCTATTTTAAATCAATTGGTGTTTGTTTTTTTGTATATAAATAATGAGATAAATAAATTCCTCTATTTTGCCAGGAGTAATATCTTACGGCCGAATCTTTACTTGAATACATTGTTTTTTTACATTTCATACATTCGATAAAATATATTCCTTCTTTTATTTTCATAACATGAAGCTTTCTTGAATGACATTTAGAACAACTTAATCTGTTTATTTTTGATGCTTTGTCTATTTTTCGACAAAAACTTTCTAGATCATCATTTTCTAATGATTTATATATACCTTTTGAATTTTCCTCTTGTGAAATCAAGTTGTTAAGGGCGTATGAGTAGATCGCTGGTATGTTACAAGTATTAGCCTCCATCCTATTTATTTTTGATAACGGTACTCCAAATAGTTTTGAAAGATATGCAGTATTCAATTCAAGTAAAAATCGAGCAGCAATGAACTTATAATGGGTATTAATATTATACATAGTCATATCCCTATAATATTTAAATTAACTTTAATTAAAGTAATGTATTTAAATATAATTAATCTTTATGTTTAATCTTTAGCCATTAATCTGTGGCTTTTTTAAGAATATAAATTACAGGTTAGAAAGATGCAACCGTATATTTACAGGATGCCATAAGTGTATTTTTTGTTAATTCTGGTTAATTTTAATAACATGAGTAATAGTGTTCATTATTAATATGCGTTCGCGATTAACACTTTTTAATTAATAATGAAAGTAATCTGATTGGACATTTATGATTGTCTTTTTTATTAATGTAATTAGTGTGAGTTAGATCAACAAATTACTCTCTATGTTGTTTTTAGTATTTTAATTACTTTAATTTTCTCCCCGTCATTCAAACAGAAGAAATTAATTATGAAAAATTTAAGCATTGCGATAAGTAATAATCTTGGTGATTACTTCATGCCTCTCGCTGATATGTTAGTTGAAACGTTTAATCGAGAATTAAGACCTATTGATACAGTGGCGCTAACAGATGTTAGCGCAGTGATTTTGTCAATTGAGGATGTGTCGGGAAACGTACATAAGCAAATTGAAGAAACGTGTTATGGCATTCCAGTGTTTGTTATTTGTGGTAATGGAACACGCCAATTGTGTTCTTGTGATTATGCGAAAGTAACCAGTGTGATTGACTTAACTCAACAATCTATCTCGTATTATTGCCGACAAATTAACGAAGCGGCGCATAAATACGAGTCAAAAGTTTTGCCACCGTTTTTTGAAAAGATTACGCGATATGTTGATCAAGGGAATGCCGCATTTGATTGCCCGGGGCACCAAGGTGGTCAGTTTTTTAAAAAGCACCCTGCGGGTAAGCAGTTTTATGATTTCTTTGGTGAAAACTTATTCCGAAGTGATTTATGTAATGCGGATGTTGCACTAGGTGATTTACTGATCCATGAAGGGCATGCGTGTGCAGCACAAAAACATGCAGCAAAAGTATTTAACGCAGATAAAACTTATTTTGTTCTTAACGGAACATCAGCATCAAACAAGGTTGCTTGTAATGCTATTTTAACCCCGGGGGATTTAGTATTATTTGATAGAAATAATCATAAATCAAATCACCACGGTGCATTATTTCAAGCTGGCGCACTTCCTGTTTATTTAGAAACGGCTCGTAACCCTTACGGTTTTATTGGTGGTATTGATGAGCATTGTTTTGATGAAAGTTATATTCGCGACCTCATCGCAAAGACCGATCCAGAAAGAGCAAAAGAAGAACGTCCATTTAGAATGGCGATTATTCAGCTAGGTACATACGACGGTACGATTTATAACGCCCGTTTTGTTATGGATAAAATTGGTCATTTATGTGATTACATTTTGTTCGACTCTGCGTGGGTAGGGTATGAACAATTTATTCCTATGATGAAAGACTGTTCACCACTGTTATTGGATTTGAAGCCTGAAGATGCGGGAGTACTTGTTACTCAGTCCGTTCATAAACAGCAGGCGGGCTTCTCTCAAACGTCTCAAATTCATAAAAAAGACAGTCACATCAAAGGGCAAGCTCGCTATTGTAATCATAAGCGTTTCAATAATGCCTTTATGATGCATGCATCAACCAGTCCATTTTATGCGTTGTTCTCAGCATTGGATGTGAACGCGAAAATCCATGATGGTGCTTCTGGTCGTAAGCTGTGGCATGAATGTGTGAAAATTGGTATAGATACTCGTAAAGAGTTATTAAACAGTTGTGAATACATTATTCCGTTCATTCCTGAAAAAGTAGATGGACAATTATGGCAAGAATACGATACCGAACTCATTGCTAATGAGAAAAAATTCTTTTTATTTAATCCAGAAGATACGTGGCATAAGTTTGAAGGTTATGGAAATGAACAATACTTTGTTGACCCTTGTAAGTTATTGCTAACAACGGCCGGTATTAATGAACATGGTGGTTATGCTGATTTTGGTATCCCTGCAACCTTATTGGCTAACTTCTTACGTGAAAATGGCATTGTCCCTGAAAAATGCGATTTAAACTCAATTCTGTTCTTACTTACACCAGCAGAAGATATGGCAAAAATGCACCAGTTAGTGGCACAAATTAATCGTTTTGAACAATTTGTTAAAGATGATGCGCCATTACAAGTGGTATTGCCAACCGTATATGAAGCTAATAAAGAGCGTTATAGAGGATATACGATTCAACAATTGTGTCTTGAAATGCACAATATGTACCGAGAGTTAAATGTAAAAGAACTGCAACGTTGTATGTTCCGAGAAGCTTATTTCCCTGAGATGAAAGTCGTTCCTCAACAAGCGAATACGCAGTATTTCCGTGGTGATTGTGAATACGTTGAATTAAAAGCAGCTACGGGTCGTATCGCAGCTGAAGGCGCTCTCCCTTATCCACCTGGCGTGCTATGTGTGATCCCTGGTGAGGCATGGACTCCTGAAGTCACTCAATACTTCTTGGCGTTAGAAGAAGGGATTAACCAATTCCCAGGATTCGCTCCTGAAATTCAAGGTGTTTATTTAGAAGAAGTAAATGGCCGAACAACCGCATTTTGTTACGTCCTTAACGAATCAAATTAATAACTAATGAGCACGGTGGGAGCCTCCTTCCGCGCCACTTCAGTGGTGAACTTATGACACAAAAATCAAAAATGGGCGTAGTGCAGCTTACCGTCCTAACTTTCATTAATATGGCCGGGTCCGGCATTATTATGCTGCCAAGTAAATTGGCACAAGTAGGCTCGATTTCAATTATTTCATGGCTTGTGACTGCTATAGGGTCTATGAGTTTAGCTTATGTATTTGCTAAGTGTGGGCGATTTAGTAAACGTCCTGGCGGCATGAATGGGTATGCATCTTATGCTTTTGGTGATTCAGGTGCTTTCATGGCAGGGTGGACTTATGGTCTATCTTTACTAATAGCGAATATTGCCATTGCCATTACTTCAGTTGGTTACGCCCAAGCTTTTTTTGAAGTTTCGTTAACGCCAATTCAAACTTGTATCGCTACAATTGGTGTTTTATGGTTATGTACCGCTGCTAACTTTGGTGGTGCAAAAGTGACTGGTCAGATTGGTACGTTTACAGTGTGGGGGGTGATTTTACCTGTATGTAGTTTAGGGATTATTGGTTGGTTTTGGTTTAGCCCTGAGATGTACGTTAACTCTTGGAATCCACATAGTTTACCATTTGGTGAGGCGGTGAGTGCTTCAATTGCCATGACATTATGGGCATTCCTTGGATTAGAATCAGCCTGTGCAAACAGTGATTCAGTTGAGAATCCAGAGAAAAATGTACCTATCGCAGTGCTTGGCGGTACGTTAATTGCGGCAGTGGTTTATATTGTATCTACTAATATTTGTGCTGGTATTGTTGAGAATGGTGCTTTAGCTGCGTCAACCGCGCCATTCAGTTTAGTATGGCAAGTAATGCTTGGCTCTTGGGCTGGTAAAGCAGTGGCCGGTTTAGCTGTAATCGCATGTACAGGGTCTTTATTAGGTTGGCAGTTTACCATTGCTTCTGTATTTAAAAGCTCTGCAGATGAAGGCTTTTTCCCAAAAGTATTTTCTGAAATTGATCAACGAGGAACACCAGTAAAAGGCATGATCATTATTACGGTTATTCAAACGGTATTATCGCTAATGACGATTAGTCCTACATTGAATGAACAATTTGAATCGCTAGTCAATTTAGCTGTGGTTACCAACGTAGTGCCTTATATCCTATGTATGGCAGCTATCTTTATTATGCAAAAGTTCGCTCATGTTAGTAAAAAAGAGATGAGTAAAACGAATTTTATTGCAGTAGTTGCTGCGGTATACAGTTTTTATGCACTGTATGGTTCTGGTTATGACGCCATGATGTGGGGTTCGATAGTAACCTTCTTTGGTTGGACTATGTATGGTTTTATCGCATACAAGCATGAAGATGTAGAAGCAGAAGAAATTAGATAGAAAGTGAATAAATCAATAACCCCCCCATTTCGACAGTGGTTGAAATGGGGGGGGTTATTATGTTATTTATAACTACGTAGACATAGAAAAGCCCTTAGCATGATACAGCGTAAGGGCTTTGATAAGGTTATTCTTTGTTAGGTAAGAAAGAGTTAACTCTCTGGCAACCATGTTTGTTCAGAAACGATCTTCTGGTTTTTGAACGTCAATTGTTCAACTTTATCGCCATGATTGTTCCAATGAGTGACTGAACCATCTTTGATTTTACCGTCATCATAATTGGCTTGGGTCGCTTTTTTCCCGTTAGCATAGTAGCTGGTGTATTGACCGTATTTTTGTCCATCATCGTAGCTGATGGTTAAATTCTTCTCGCCATTGTCATACCAACGGGTAGCTTGACCATCTAGCTGATTATTCTTGTAAGTAAATTCTGTTTTCTTTTGACCGTTTGCATACCAAGTTTGCATTTGGCCGTTTAACTTACCGTCTTTGTAATTAAGTTTTGAAGCCATTTGGCCATTTGGATACCAATTACTTTCGGTGCCAACTTCTAATCCTTTGTTGAACTGCGCTTTGGTTGAGATTTGTCCATTATCGTATTTTTGAACGAATGCTCCTGTGTACGGGCTTTCTTGGTTTACTTGATAAGCTACACCATTACGCATTTGTAAATAATTAACAGAACTGTCTTTTGGTGCTGTTGCTGCGTAACTGGCACCAGACACTGCACTTAGAGCAAGTAGAACAGGGATATATTTCTTCATAGTGGCACCTCATTTTTTGGCTAACATTTCACATTGAACGGCTGTGGTTTGGCCTATATTGCTTTCATCATTTTTATTTTTTTGATGTTAAAAGCTAAGCTGGTATTCAATATTTCATTTATTTTCATGAATGTCAGTACCGGATTTTGTAGTCATACATTTCATTTATGAGGTATAAATTTAGGGAACTTTTCGTGCTTCTTAAGGTAGTACTAGTGGTTTTGTTTTACAAAGTCTAAGAAGGTTCTGTCGGCTTTGGATAGGTAACCGTTCTTTCTCCATGCAATCGAAATATCAAGAAAAAGAGGTTCACTAAAAGGGATAGAGATAATATCTGGCTCGTTTGCGGTGGCTAACTCTAACAAGGCACTAATGGCGAAGTCTCGTTTTACAATTTTTAAAATCACAGGTAATAAGTTGGTTTCAAAAGAAAAATTTGCGGTTAGATTTTTCTGTTGGCAAATGGTGTCTAACCTTTCACGATGAAAATATCCTTGCTTAAACATAACGAGTTC
This sequence comes from Aliivibrio thorii, assembly GCF_057368585.1. Classification (NCBI taxonomy): domain Bacteria; kingdom Pseudomonadati; phylum Pseudomonadota; class Gammaproteobacteria; order Vibrionales; family Vibrionaceae; genus Aliivibrio; species Aliivibrio thorii. Next base: position 764,714 of record NZ_CM170655.1, read on the forward strand.
TTGAGAGAAAAACTCTTTGAATGATAATGTTTTTTTGGTTGCAAACTCATGTTCAGGGCTGACTACTGCCACCATTTGAGAACGTAATAAATGGTCAGAATCGAGGGCGTCAGGTAAATCTCTTACTTGAGTAATACCAAGGTCAATTTCCCCATCAAGTAACATTTTTTGAATTGATTGAGCGCCTGCTTCTACCATTGTGAGTTTTAATTTAGGATAGCGGCTTTTAAAGGCCATCAGTACATCAGGAAAATAATAGGTTCCCATTATGCTAGGCACACCCAATCGAACCTCTCCTTTTTCTAGTCCTCTTAGTTCTTTCATAGCTAAAGTTGCATCATCCAACTGCTGTAGGATAAGTTTGGCGTGTTTAAGTAAGGTTTCTCCTTCATGAGTAAGGGTTATTCTGCGTTCATGACGACGAAGAAGTTCCAGTTCTAGCTGACCTTCAAGTTTTTTGATAGCAACACTTAATGCAGGTTGGGCAATGTATAACGCATTTGCTGCATGAGTAATGTTTTGGTGCTCGGCAACCGCAACAAAATACTTCAATAATCTTGTATCCATCTTAATTACTCACCATAACTAAAAACTATCAAATTAATAATTATTATATATTTTCACTATTTCAATGAACTTGCTACTGTTTTGATATTGTTTTCCTGATGATGATCACTGAGATGATTGAATTTCGTAGCCGAGCTTATTACCAAGTGAGTGCAGGATTGGCCTTTGGATCGTTTTTGGTATTTTGTAACCTATATTTATTTCAGCCTATGCTACCTGTTTTAGCTGTTCATTTTTCTGTTTCAGCAACTCAAATTAATTGGTTATTAGCAGCAGGTACATTTACTCTCGCTTTAATGCTATTACCTTGGGCTATTGTTTCTGAGATAATAGGCAGACGTAGAGTATTATTGATTAGTTTATTTTTACTGCCCGCGATTGGTTTGACGTCATTGCTTACGGATAATCTGATATTACTCATCATAAGTCGCGTACTAATGGGCTTTGCTTTAGGTGGATTTACTGCGGTGGCAGTTGCTTACATGGCTGAAGAGTTTTCGGGAAAGGCATTTAGTCATGCGATTGGTGCTTATATTAGCGCTAATTCATTAGGTGGGATCTCGGGACGTATTTTTGGGGGAATGATAACTGATCACTTTGATTGGCAGACCGCAGTTATTAGTATGGCAATACTTAGCTTAGTAGGCGCTATTGTGGTCGCTTTTGTTCTTCCTAAAGAGACACAATCTAGCACTAAAATGCCGGAATTATCTCAATATCATCGAATTATCTTTCAACATCTTAGAAATAAAAAGATTCTGTTTGCTATGTTGATTGGTGGGGTGAACTTTGCTTTATTTGTTAATCTATACACAGTGACAGGTTTTCGTTTAGTCGGTGCGCCTTATGTGTTACCTATTAGTATTGCTTCTATGATTTTCCTCTGTTATTTATCTGGTACTGTTAGTTCTCGATTAGTAGGGCTGTGGTGCCAACATTTTAGTTCGGTATCAGGGATGTTTGTTGGGTCATTATTAAGCTTATTGGGGATGTTCATTGCTAGTAATGAGTCACTTATTATGATCATTATAGGGTTGAATGTACTTAGTTTTGGTGCTTTTTTTACTCACTCTTTAGCTTATGGTTGGGTTAGTCAGCAAGCGGAAACCGCAAAATCTACAGCAACGGCTTTATATCTAGTTCATTATTATGTTAGTGGTAGTTTAGGTGGCTTTTATTTGATGTATTTCTGGCAACACGGTGGATGGGAAAGAGTGATATTAGGTGCTGGTGTATTATATGGTGTGATTTTTTGGTTATGTTGGCGTTTGTATCATTATACCCACACCAAGACAGTGTGGGCATAAAGGAAAAGATTAAGCGTTAAATATTTGGAACCCATTTTTACCTGAACGCTTAATGTAATACATGGCTTCATCTGCATTATGCATTAAGTCATTAATGTTTGAACCATGCTCAGGGTAGAAGGCAACACCAATACTTGTGTTTAGCATGTGTTGTTCACCATCAAGAGTTAGTGGTCGATGAGATAAATACAGGTAAGCTTCAACTTGTGAAATAATGTTTTTTGTATCTTCAAAATCATAAATGAGGATCGCAAATTCATCTCCTCCAATTCGAGAAACATACGCATTAACTGAAAATGCATACTCTAGATTCTTAGACACGGCTTTTAATGCAAGATCTCCGACACTGTGGCCAAAGCTGTCATTAAGATCTTTAAATCCATCCAGATCAATATAGATCAGCGCGAGTTTTGTGCCAGTTCGTCGTGCGTTTTGCATTTTCCAATGGAATAATTTCTTAAAGTAACCACGGTTAATTAATCCCGTTAAACTATCGTGATGGGCTAATTTTCTAATTTCATTATGGTCGATAGATTTTTTTAGTTGTAATCGAGCAATAACATAGGCCATCACGAATGAGAATAAGATGATACTTAATGAAATATACAAGTCATTGGCTGATACATTTTTTAATGACCATTGATTTGAATGTGGAGCGAAAGTGATTAAACGCCAACAAGTGTCTTGTTTTATTATATGAACTTCTTTTAATGAATCTATATTTTTAGGGTAAGAAAAAACAGAGTTAAATGTTAATACACCGGTATCTAGCGTGAGTTGGCCATAATCTTTATTATTTATACAATCATATGTTTTTGGGTAAATATCAGAAAACTTTTTATGCTCATGATTAGGGAGCATAAAGGCAAATTCAAGCTCAGGACGACGATCATAGAATAGAAAATAATCATTATTGTTAATGAGCATGTGGTGATCTTTATCATTTAGATTAAAGATTTTTAAACCATCAAGTAGATGCTCAGCTAAGTAATTTAAAATCACGATGCCACGCTTGCGGCCTTCTTTATCATAGACCGGAGTTGCAAGGCGGATCATAGGCTTATGAGGCAATTCAATTTCACCATGCTCGACATTAAGATCAAGCGCAGAGATATAAACGTCGCCATCATGTAATTTTAAACTGTCTTTAAAGTAGTAACGATCAGCTTTATTTTGTAATTGTTTTTTTGGAACAATCGAAGGGATACCGTCATTATAGTTAATTCTAATAATTTCATTACCTTGAAGATCAAGATAACGAAGCTGATCATAGAGTCCCTTACGTAAACTTAAGGCAAGGGTATTTAACTCTGCAAGTTCAGTAAGTTTTTTATTTCGGCCACTGTAAGCGTGATGGATTTCAATAAAGTCAGACAGTAACAGTAAATCTTGTCCAATACTATCAAGTGTCATTGAAATATATTTCTTCTGTGCAGCAATAATTGCTTTTTGCTCAGATTTGATTTTATTAATAGAGATTTCGTTTTCTGAATACTTATAAAAATAAAAAGCAGAGAATAGCAATGTAAAAAACAGTAAGAATAAAACGATAAAGCGTGGCCAAAAAAAGAATTTAGTAGGCTTATTTAATTTCATTACTTCATTCACTTACAAAAAATTAACAAATGTTAAAGAACTTAGTGAAAACAGGCTCGATTTTGAGGTGGAAATCACTAAATTTGGAAAATAACCGTGAGAGGAACTTTATAATATATAATGATTGCTATCAATGCTTATAGAATAGTTAAGTGAATATTAATTGAGCTTTATTACTATGAAAGTAGGGAATATTCTAAATTAAACCTTACTTTTAACTGCAGTTACATATATTGCACAACTGTAACAATAATCATTATTAATTTTATTGTTATTAAGGGTTGAATATAAGCATTGGCTTTCTTATTTCTATTTAGTCTAGAAAGCGAATGCTTTTAATTTAAATTGAAGTGGATTTTGATGGCATTGGGTAATTAATGCTAATGTATTCTGGTTCTTCTATACCTGCATCTTGGTTTAATACGCGTGTTAGTACGAAATAGTAGTTAGCTAATACATTGGCAAAGCGAGGTAGGGTTTCTGGTATCTTCTTTGTGGTTAATTTATCGACTTGAACCAAAGCGCGAACTACTTTTTTACTTAGGCTACGACACTGGTGTAATTGGATCACAGCCCCAGTCCCTCTTGGAAGGACAAAGCGTTTTCCTTTATCTTCTACTTGTTCTTTAAAAGCGAGCATTTCAGCGAGTAGTTCTTGTACGTCTTCTTCAAAAATACCGCATTTTCCACGTATTGAACCATTTAAATGAAATATCTTTGGTTGTAAACGCTCTAGAGATTCTCTTACTTGTGCATGAGTGATTTGAGAGAGTGCTAAGCCTGTATAGGCACATAGCTCATCGGTTAAAATCTCAAAATCACACAATGGACTGTCTTCAAAAATGAAAGGGTATGAAAGCTCACCAACCACACCTGATGCTTTTAATGCCATAATTAAATCACTTAGTTATCAATAAAGAATGAAGGTACTTTATCACGTCTACTCTAGGATTGATTATCCTTTTCTTGGCCTAGTAATTGTAAAATGTTGTCGTGATTTTTATTGGTCATTTCAAGAGATAGGGCTGAATTCTCGATGGCTTTTGCCATGGTTGAAATATTAGTAGTCGCTTGTAATAAGGTGTTTTGTAACGGACGAAGGATAAACCAATAGAAGCAGGCAATAATCGCGACTAAAGCAAGTACCACGATAGCGAGTAACAAAATGACTTTAAAAGTGAGGTCATCAAAGAATTGTGTGCTGGTTGTAGAAAGAGTCTCTTTTGATTCTTTTAAAAAAGTGGGTAACGATTGAAGAGAGTTAGATGATACATCGACAAGGTTATTAATGTTTTCTATCGTCCTATGAATATTTTGTTGCTGCTCTGGGGTGAGATTTCTATTTTGTGCGATGAGTTCAAGAGAGTTTGCCATCTTTTGCATTGCTTGGGCGCCTTGTTCTGCAGACTGCTCAATGCCTTTAATATCAATCATGGCGTTAATACTGATAAGAGGTGGGGCAATTTTTTCTTCGGTATTGGCAAAACTAACAGAAGTAAACAGGGTGAGTAGAAGCAGTAGCGTGTATTTCATTTTTAATCCTTTGCACAATATATCCCATAGGAGAGTAACTATAGAAAGAAATTGCTTTTATTACCATGGTTTAACTCTAATAAAAAAGGGTTTGAAAGTATAAAGATAGAATATATCGCGACAGCAAAGTACAATACCGCTTATCTTCGGAATACGGTGAAAGTCCGTAACGGGCGCGCCACTGTGAGAATACCTAGGTGTATTTAAGTCAGATACGAAGGTCAGGTTTACAATGACGTAAGCCATTTTATTAGGTACGCGATTTACAGGAGTAGCCATGCATTGGCCGGCGTTTAAGTATTTTTTTATTATTTCATCTTTACTTGTATCGTTACCTTCAATAGCAGAAACAGTGTATCCACTGTCTTTAATTGATGGTTTAGGAAAACAAGTCATTATCGAACAAGAACCAACAAAAATTTCATCTAAAACTCTTTTTACCGATGCGGTTTTACTTGAACTGGTGGATGATGGTTCACTATCTAGTTTGACTGATTTAGCAAACAACCCCAATTACTCAGCGGTAAAAGACATTCTTCCAAAATCAGTCCCGTTGTTAGCACTGAATGTTGAAATGATCATCGCAAATCGTCCTGACATTGTGTTTGCGGCCAATTGGAGTGACGCATCAAAATTAGCCATTATTGAAAGTGCAGGTATTCCTGTTTATCGAATTCAAACACCTAAAACAATTACAGAGATTGAAACTGAGATCTTACGTGTTGGCGAGATAGTTAACAAAAGCGAAGCGGCTAAAAAAGTTGTTGCCAAAATGAAAGCGCGATTAACTCAAGATGTGATTAAGCCAAAACAAAGATTAACAGCGCTAGACTACAACCCGTGGGGAACCTCAAGCGGACAAGACTCAACATGGGATGAAGTATTAGAGCAAGCCGATTTAGATAATGCGATTGAAGGACTTGTTAGTGATAAGTACGGCCAAGTACTTGTATCAAAAGAGATGGTGATTGTACTGAATCCTGATGTATTGTTTATCCCTGCATGGGTTTATGGTGATAAGAATGGCGCAGAGCAGTTCAAACAAGAAGTGATGTCTGATCCGTCATTGCAATCAGTCACAGCTATTAAAGAAGGGCGTGTGTATCAAATGCCTCATGTATTAAGGAGTGTTTATAGCCAATACATTATTGATGCAGTTCTTTTTGTTAACCATTCTGCGTATAAGAAACTCTAATGCCTTTTTATCGTTTAACCTCAGTTCAAATTATTATCTCAGTCAGCCTGTTTATTGGTCTGTTTTTGGCGTATCTCAGCCTTGGAGCGGTACACATCCCAGTTCTCGATATTTTGTCGATGTTTAAGAGTTATCTGATGAATAGCAGCGAGCTCGCAGCAAAGGAATACCCATTAGCCTCTGCAATTGTCATGCACATTCGATTGCCTAGAGCGTGCGCCGCTATTCTGGCTGGTGGTGCATTGGCGTTGGCAGGAGCTTGTACTCAGGGTTTATTTAAAAATCCATTAGCCAGTCCAGATGTGCTAGGTGTGAGCTCTGGCAGTAGTTTTGGGGCAGTCATCGCAATTGTATCTGGCTTCTCGTTTATGAATCCGATGTGGTTACCTATTTTTACTACGGTTGGCGCATTGGCGGCATCAGCATTTATCTATGTTTTAGCCTCTCGCAGTTCGTCGTCTCAAATTTTGTTTTTGATCTTAACTGGCTTAGCACTTTCTAGTTTATTGGGGGGGGCACGAATGGGGTTGCTATTAATGGCTCAGCAATACGAAGTCAGCCAATTTGTCTTTTGGGCAATGGGGGGCTTAGATGGCCGTATGTGGCAACATTTATTATGGCCAACGCCTGTCATTATCATTGTATCGTTCTTGTTACTAAAAGAGAGCAGAGCATTGAATTTATTAGCATTAGGTGAAGAAAGTGCGCACGGCATGGGGCTTAATGTAAAGCAAACCCGATTCAAACTATTGATGTTCGCTACTTTACTTACCGCAATGTCGATAGCGATAGCCGGACCAATTGGCTTTATTGGTTTAATGGTTCCGCATTTGGTGCGTTTATTGGTTGGGCCTGCGCATGAAAAACTGTTGCCGTTCTCTGCTATTTTTGGTGTTATTTTCTTACTTGTATGTGATTTGTTAGGCCGTTGGATTATCGCACCAAATGAATTGAAAGCGGGGATCATTACGTCGTTTATCGGTGGTTGTTACTTTATCGGTTTGATTATTCGATTCCAAAGAAAAGGGCGTTTAGCATGATGAATTCAACAGCGGCACTACTGAATGTATCAAACCTAAGTTATCAAGTTGGTTCAAAAACGCTATTAAAAGATATTTCTTTTTCTGTGAATGCAGGTGAGTTGGTTGGTATTATCGGCCCTAATGGCGCAGGTAAAAGTACCTTGATGAAATGCATCAGTGGCTTTCAAGCATATTCACAGGGTGAAATATCAATTAAAGGCAAGTCGCTATCGACTCTTTCTCATATTGAACGAGCATTAAGCATGAGCTATTTACCCCAATACAGTGAAGCGGCATTCCCATTCAGTGTAATGGAGACTATTGGTTTAGGGTTTCATGCTCGTCAGCAACAAGAAGTCATTTCGCCTATAGTCATTAAAGAAAAAAGCAAAGCGGCGTTAGAGATGGTTGGAATTGGGCATTTAAGCGCTCGAACCGTGACAGACTTATCTGGCGGTGAAAAGCAACTAGTTCACTTTGCTCGATCATTAGTGCAAGGTACGCCATTAATGCTGCTTGATGAACCGACAGCTAGTTTGGATATTGGCCATGAATCCCAGTTAATGAATGTACTCCATAAAGAGTGTCAAAATGGAAAATCTGCCTTGGTTGCGATTCATAATCTAAATACCGCCGCCGAGTTTTGTGATCGTCTAATCTTGATTAATCAAGGTGAAGTGATGGCTGAAGGTAAGCCTAATGAGGTATTGAGTGAAGAGAATATCCGAGCTTTATACCAAGACTTAGTGATGGTGTCTCATCATGCAGTGACAGGGAATACGATAGTGTCACCGTATAAAAGATAGAACAGTAACCAAATTTACCCTATAAAAATCCAGAGCCTCGTTTGAGAACTCTGGATTTTTTTATTTATTGGTTAGGTGAAATTATTCACACGGCGGTGCCATGTGAATTAACGCTAAACCGCCAAGTGATGTCTCACGGTATTTACGGTTCATGTCTTTACCCGTTTGATACATGGTATCGATCACTTTATCTAACGAGATTAGGCATTTACTTGTGCGCTTTAACGCCATGCGAGACGCGTTAATTGCTTTCATTGAACCCATCGCATTGCGTTCGATACAAGGCACTTGAACAAGGCCCCCAATCGGGTCACAGGTCATGCCCAATGAGTGTTCCATTGCAATTTCCGCTGCCATACAGATTTGCTCATTACTGCCACCGCGAAGCGCAGTTAAGCCTGCTGCTGCCATTGAGGATGAAACGCCGACTTCACCCTGACAACCTACCTCAGCACCAGAAATCGACGCATTGGTTTTGTATAAAATACCAATCGCACCAGATACCGCTAAGAAGTCTTTTAGCTGTTTAGTGTCTAGCTCTTTAATGAAGCGATGGTAATACATCAATACACCAGGAATAACACCAGAGGCGCCATTGGTTGGTGATGTAACCACTTGTCCACCTGCTGCGTTTTCTTCGCTTACCGCAAAGGCAAATAAGTTAATCCAATCCATGATCTCCATTGGATCGTTTTCAATAGAGGCGTTTGCTTCTAGTTTTTTTAATAATGCAGGCGCACGGCGGACCACGTTTAAGCCGCCATCAAGAATGCCTTCGGTTTGAAAACCGCGATCCATACAAAGAGACATTACCTTCCAAATTTGGTCGGCTTTTGCATCAATCGCTTCCATCGGTTGGAAGGCAACTTCGTTACGTAGTACAAAAGCGCCTAAACTTAATCCTTGCTCTTCTGCTTTTTCTAGCATCTCATCAGCGGATTTGAAGGGAAACTCGACCTCAACATCAGTGGTGCTTTTACCATTCGTTAATTCATCTGCGGTTGCAATAAAACCACCACCAACAGAGTAATAAGTTTCGATGGCAAGCTGTTGGCCTGCCGTATCAAAAATTGAAATCGTCATACCATTTTCGTGCAATGGTAAGTTAGTTTCATGGAAAAGCATGTCGGTTTCATAGTCAAAGATGATTTCGTGATCACCCGCGATATGCAATATCTTATCTTCGATTGCTTTCTTCATTGCCAAATTTGCACTGGTTATCTTGATTGTGTCAGGGCGATTGCCTAATAACCCTAAAATGGTTGCGCGGTCAGTGTGGTGACCGATACCTGTTAAAGAGAGTGAGCCATATAAATCAACTTGGACACGAGAAACTTGTGCTAAATGAGGTTGGATTAATTGTGTGAAATTGTACCCAGCAATCATAGGACCATTTGTGTGTGAGCTTGATGGCCCAACGCCAATTTTGTAGATATCAAAGATAGACAGCATAAGACATTACCTATTTAAATGCAGTAAAACCAAAATCATAAACGTGTGAGCATCGTTTATTGGTTTACTATTATAATTATTAAGTTTAGTTGTTTTGTAGATTTGTGCTTAAAAATGACGAATCCCAAGCACTAACAACTAGAACTCGGGATTAAGATAGTGAAACGTAACATAAATGAATGAGGACAAATACCCCAAAAAAGAAGGGGTAAAGGATTTCTTGATTACTTAATCGCTAGGCCTTTGTTATTCAAGTACTCCTTGATATGAGGGCGTGACTCTTGTGACAACTTGCCTGTAATTTGCTCTGACCATGAACTTTGTTTTTGATTACTGGTACGTGTTGCATAGTATGTCGACATGATGTCGTCGTATTCATGGACCTTGTTTTTATCGAGTTGTTGATAGGTATTTTCATGAACGATAACCTCTGGACTTAAACGAGGTTTCTTCTGTGGTGTTTGAGCAGGGTGACCTAAACACATGCCAAATAGAACGGCGGTGTAATCTGGCAACTCAAGTAAATCATCCATTTCTTGTGCGTGAGTTCGTAAGCCACCAATATATACGCCACCGAGGTTCATTGATTCTGCTGCTAATAAGCAATTTTGCGCCATGATCCCTGCATCAACAGCTCCAATCAGGGTTAATTCTGTATATTCCGCTTTTACTTCTGGGTTCATTTCATGGTGACGTTGAAAATCAATACAAAAAACCAAAAATTCCGCAGCGCCTTCCACATAAGGTTGACCGCCAGAAAGCTCAACTAATGCTTTACGTTTATCTATATCGGTAACACGAATAATAGAATTTACTTGAAGTAAACTAGAAGAAGAGGCTGCAATACCGGCGCTGATGATGGTACCTAATTGCTCTTTAGAGATAGGTTGATTAGTGAAAGAGCGGATCGAGCGGTGGTTTAAAATCGTATCGATAACTGGGTTCATAATACATTCCATCTTATGATAGTAGGAGGGCAGATCACCCAAAAGATGATCTGCTTATATTACAAAGATAAGGGCTTATTAATAGAATACAAGTTAAGAGAGTTAAATTCCGAAGAAAGTACCAATAGCTAATCCTAGGAATATGATAGCAGTAATACGGTGAATCAAGGTCAGTGGTAGCTTGTCTGCAGAGAATTTACCGATAAGAACAACAGGGACATTGGCAAGTAACATACCTACGGTTGTACCTAAAATAACCCAATATAGAGCATCGGCATTTTGAGCTCCTAAGATAGACGTGGCGATTTGAGTTTTATCTCCAATCTCAGCAATGAAAAAAGCAATGAAGCTAGCAACAAAAGGGCCTCTGCTTGAGATGGTTTCATCGTCATCTAATTTGTCAGGAATCAACACCCAACCAGCCATTGTTACAAAACTAACAATGAGAGCCCACTTTAAGGTTTCAGGGGTTAAAAAATCAGCGACAACCACGCCTAAATATGCTGCTAAAGCATGATTTAAAATAGTCGCAAAAAAGATCGCGGCAATAATAGGGATTGGTTTTCGGTATCTACTGGCAAGCAGCAAAGAGAGAAGCTGGGTTTTATCACCGATTTCAGCTAGTGCGATGGTGGTTATTGATATTGCTAATACACTCACGACATTACTCACTTGGGCGGGATTATAATTATAAGATCCATAGAAAAACCTCACGCCCACCCAATGGTCGTGATGTTAATCTAAGGTCTTGCCGAACAAGCTGCTCAGGCTTGTCTCGCACACCATGGTGATTTTGCACCAATTATGTTGATGTACGAACTCTCTGTTTATTTTTGATTATTAAAACGAGAAAGCGGGCTACTCCCCAAAGAGTAAGGGCGTGATAATAGGGGAATCATCACTCAGGTTCAAGTCAGGGTATTGTTAGGAAATGTGAATGCTGTGATTTTCAGATTTAATTACTGATATTTTTACGCATCTATTTACTCTGGTTCGTATTATAATTTGTGTTATACAATCGATTTATTCATCAGGTATTATGGATCTTATACAACTCTCTCGTATTAACTTTAAACAACTAACGGCTTTACACGTCATGCTATCGACTCATAGTGTCACGAAAAGTGCTGAAGTGTTGTGTATGAGCCCATCAAGCGTGAGTAAAACATTATCTCAATTACGTATTTTATTGGGGGATGAGCTGTTTTATCGAGACGGTACTCAACTTATCCCTACACCATACGCACTAAAAATTGGTTCGACAGTTCATAAAATTCTTAATCACATGAATGGGTTACTAAATCAATCAGCTTTTGAACCTCAGGCATTCTCAGGTAAATTCTCTCTTTCTATGCGTGAGAGTACCTTTGAAATATTCTCTTATATCATTAGTGATATTTTATCTACTCAAGCCCCTAATTCTCATATTGAAATTCACTCTAAAGAGCAATTAGGGTTTGATGCTTTATTAAATGGTCAGGTTGATGTCATTTTGTTGCCTCATGATAGAAGCCAGCCTCCAACGACAGAAAAGCAATTAGTGTGGGAAACCGTACTTGATGATGAGATGGTTTGTTTAATGGGCGCGGATCATCCGCTAGTTGATAAAGAATTAACCGTTGAAGACTATTTAGCATACAAACACGTAGGTATTTTTGATAAGGAATTAAATGTGCCTTATTTTGAACAGTGTTTAAGCCAACAATTTACGCCGAGAGACGTTGTGATTTCAGTGGCTGATTTTGGCAGTGCTGCGACTCTTTGTCATCAAACTGAATTTTTATTTACCTGCTCTAAAAGATGGGCTGAAACGGCAAAGCAAGCGCAAGGATTAGTTATTAAAGCGTTACCTTTTGATTATGGCCAGGTGGCTTATAGCATGGTTTATAACAAATTAAGTTTGAATGATCAGTCGCTAAATTGGTTATGTGGGCGTATGAAAAACCCAAATAATGTTACTATTTGATCCTCAATCAATATGAGCATTGTCGCTACTATTTTTAGGCGTCACTTATCAAGGTATTTAAATGGATTTTACAAAAGAAAAGATAACAGCTGAGCATTCTTTAGAGCGAATTTATCCAAAACAGCTGAATCAAGATGAGAAAAGTCATCAAGATGTATTAGATATTCATTTAGAACGCTATGAATTTGCTTCAAAGCAATTATGTGGAACTTATGTGTTAGATATTGCTTGTGGTTGTGGGTATGGAACCGCGTTGATGGCAGAGGCTCATCCTGATAAACAATTTGTAGGTGTAGATATAGATCCTAAAGCCGTTGAATACGCCAAAATACATTATCAAGCGGATAACTTACGCTATGAATGCGGTAATGGGATGAATTTTCAACTCTCACTTAATGATGGTGGATACCAACAGTTTGACACTATTATTAGCTTAGAAACGATTGAACATGTACCTGAACCTCAAAAAATGGTCACCCATTTATTAACTCAACTGAGTAAAGAAGGGGCTATGATTGCGTCTGTCCCGATAACACCAACGGTTGATGGTAATCCGCATCATTTACATGACTTTACGGTTGCCTCTTTTTACCGTTTGTTTTCACAATCAAATTATCAGCCGAATGAGACTTTTGAACAGATCCAATATTGGGAATTTAAAGGACTGTTTTCGAAAAAAGAATCGAAAGAAAACCGTTCACAAGGTGTGGGACGAAATATCGTTAAACACTATGTTAAAAAACCAAGTGCGTTGTTCTTTAGAGTGCATTCGATATTAACGAAAGGACTAAACAATCGTTATCTAACCGCTGTTTTTTCTGAATAAAGAATAAAAAAATAGCCAACCTCTGGAGGAAGAGGTTGGCTATTTATTATTAGGATTTTTTTATTCTAAATCTTCGCCATTACTAGCGATGACTTTTTTATACCAGTAAAAGGATTTTTTAGGCATTCTATCTAATGAGCCATTACCTAGATTATCTCGGTCAACATAGATAAAACCATATCTTTTACTCATTTCACCCGTCGAAGCCGCTACTAGATCAATGCTTCCCCATGGGGTGTAGCCCATTAATGGAACGCCATCAGAAATTGCATCCTTCATCGCTTTAATATGTTCTTTAAGGTAATTGATGCGATAGTCATCATTTATCTCACTATTTTCATCAATAGTATCTATCGCACCTAATCCATTCTCGACTAAGAATAATGGTTTTTGATAACGGTCGTATAGAGTATTCATGGTGATACGCAAACCGACAGGATCAATAACCCAGCCCCAATCACTGGCTTCTAAATGAGGGTTTTTAATTGATTTAACGACATTGGCTTCACTGGTATTGTTATCGTTCATATCTGCAGAGGCACAACGAGAAGCGTAATAACTGAATGAGATGAAATCGACCGTATTTTTTAATATCTCACGATCTTCATCTGTAATATCGATAACCACACCTTTTTCATCAAACACCTTTTGAGCATAAGATGGGTAGTAACCACGCGACTGAACATCAATAAAAAACAGGTTTTCTCTGTCTTTTTGCATTGCGATTAATACGTCTTCTGGTTTGCATGAATATGGGTAAAAATTCCCCCCCGCTAGCATACAGCCGACTTGGTTCTGTGGGTTAATCTCATGTGCGATGCGTGTGACTAGTGCACTAGCAACTAACTCATGGTGCGCAGCTTGGTATTTAACTTGTTCTTTGTTTTCACCGTCTTTGAAAAGGATACCTGCACCAGAAAATGGGCTGTGCAGTAAGATATTAATTTCGTTGAAAGTAAGCCAATGCTTTACTAATCCATCAAATTCAGTAAAACAGGTTTTTGCATAGCGTTCAAAAAATGAAATCATTTCTCTGCTGCGCCAAGAACCGTATTCGTTGACTAAATGCATAGGAACATCGAAATGGCATAGCGTTACTAACGGCTCAATGTCATGCTTTTTACATTCTAAAAAGAGATCACGATAAAAACGAATGCCTTCTTGGTTTGGCTCTAACTCGTCACCTTTAGGAAAGATGCGACTCCATGCAATAGAGGTTCTAAATACTTTGAATCCCATTTGGGCCAGTAGGGCGATATCTTCTTTATAGCGATGGTAAAAATCAATGGCTTGATGGCTAGGGTAATATTCAGATTCATTTAATGAAACACTTTCCAATAAACCTAATTTTGTTGCCATACGATTTTCACCGTAAGGGATCATATCAACAGTTGTTAATCCTTTACCGCCTTCTAAGTGTGCCCCTTCTGCTTGGTTTGCAGCAATGGCGCCGCCCCATAAAAAATCGTTAGGGAATACATTCTTGGACATCTTGTTATCCTTTAAATAGCAAAGCGCCAATTGAGATTAGCACTTTGATTTTATGATATAAATTGGTTTATCAGTTACGCGGTTTCTGGTTTTGTATTGACGTTAACTGGAGTGGTTTCGTCTTGATTCTCTTTTTGCTCAATGTCAGTTTCATCTTCAGGGATATCTTTAAAACCAATGATCAACGTTAGCGCAAAAGAAAGAACGACTGAAAGAGCCATTATTCCAAATACCCATACAATACTCATTGGGTTAGCAACATCGAAGAATTGCACACTAGTAAATAAGCCTGGAGCTGCCATTGAATGACTAAATAATCCAGCCATGCCAGCTAATGCACCACAAATGAATCCACTGATGACACTTGCAATTAATGGCGTTTTCAATCGAACGGCAACACCATAAAGCGCAGGTTCTGAAATACCTGCTAAAATAGCTGAAGCTGCGGCTGCTAATGAAGTTTGACGTAATTCACTGTTTTTAGTCTTGTAGGCGACAGCTAATGATGAACCACCTAGTGATAAGTTAGCGCCAATTTCAGATGGCATAACCATGCCCTCACGACCTGTTTCTGCAATCGTTTGGATAATTGTAGGTGTAAATACACGGTGCATTCCCGTAAGAACAAGTAGAGGCCAAATTGCGCCCATAATAGCAACAGCTAACCAACCTAGTATGTCATGAACGGTATAAACTAATGCAGAAATGGCGGTACCGATCCAAATACCTACAGGGCCAATGATTACAATGGCAATAGGAGCAGAAATTAGAACAATGAGCATTGGTTTAAGGAAGTTCTTGGTTACTGCAGGCGTAATACTATCAACCCAACGTTCAATATAAGAAAGTACCCACGTCATACATAATACAGGGATAACCGTATATGTATATTTTACAGCAGTAATGGGAATACCAAAGAAATCGGTTTCAACTCCTTTTGCTGCTTGCGCCATTAAGTCAACAAATGCGGGGTGAACAAGGACACCTGCTATCGCAATAGCCAATGACATATTGGTTTTAAATTTAATAGAAGCAGAAGCGGCAACCATAATTGGTAAGAAGAAGAAAGCACCGTCGCCGATGGTATTTAAAATAATAAGGGTAGAATCCGTTTTTTCAAATACCCCTGCCATTAACAGGAGCATGCCTAATAACTTTACCATTGAGCCACCAATGATCGCTGGGATCAGGGGAGACATGGTACCAATTAAAGCATCTAAAATTTTTGCACCAATGACTTTTGGTGTCAGCTTTACTTTTGCTGTCTCGACATCTTCTTGGCCACTTAAATTACAAAGTGCAGTTACTTCTTTAAATACATAAGAGACAGTATTACCAATAATGACTTGGCATTTATCATTATTATGAACAACACCCATTACACCTTTGATTGTCTTTAGTGCAGCAAGGTCAATTAAACTTTCATCTTTTAAAACAAAGCGTAATCGAGTCATACAGTGAGTGACTGCAATAACGTTGTGTGAACCACCGAGTTTTTCAACAACGGATTGTGCAGTAGCGCCATAATTCTTTGACATGCTTAACTCCAGATTTTACTTTCCATGTGTGAGAACAGACGAACGAAATGTTGATTAAATAATCAACAAGAGTACGCATCGTTCGTCTTGTTATTGTTTTGTTTCTGTCAGAATTTAATTGTTTACGTCTTTTACTAGCTGAGCTAGACCTTCCCAATCACCGTTGTTGATCATGGCGTTTGGTACCATCCAAGTTCCACCACAGGCGACAACAGAAGGTAAAGCAAGGTAATCTGAAACGTTTGCAGGGCTAATGCCGCCGGTTGGCATAAAGCTGACAGGATAAACGGCAGATAAAGCCTTCAACATAGATAAACCACCAGACGGTTCTGCTGGAAAGAATTTGACGGTTTTTAACCCTAAAGACATCGCTTGTTCAACTAAGCTTGGATTATTAACCCCTGGAATAATTGGAATGTTCTTTTCTTGGCAGTAAATTACCGTGGTTGGATTCAGCCCTGGGCTAACAATGAAATCGGCACCCGCATCGATAGCGTCATCAATTTGCTGAGTTGTTAATACTGTTCCTGCACCAATCAACAGTGTTGGATATGCATCTCTCATTAAACGAATTGATTCTGCAGCAGCCTCGGTTCTGAATGTGATTTCAGCGCAAGGTAATCCATTTTCTATAAGTACTTGAGCAAGTGGCACCGCATTATTTTTGTCTTCAATTGCGATAACTGGAACGACTTTGATTTCTTTTAATTGTTGTTCGATAGTTTGCATTTTTTATCCCTTAATTGGTCGAAGTTTGAATAAAATAGTTTCACAAACCTCCAAGTTACGGGTAACATGTTACCAATAACATTTGGGAAATAAACTAAATTCTTTACGATGTTTGAAAAGTGAGAGCTAGCTCAAAAAAACTTAGGGAGCAAAAATGTCAGGAAAAAGCATCATTATTATGGGTGTCTCAGGCTGTGGTAAAAGTACGATTGGTGAATTGCTGGCAACACGAATTTCAGCGAAATTTATTGATGGAGATGACTTACACCCAAAAGCGAATATTTTAAAAATGTCACGCGGTGAACCATTAAACGATGACGATCGCTCACCTTGGTTAGAACGCGTGCGTGATGCTGCTTTTAGTATTGAAAGTAAAAACGAAACGGGTGTGATTGTTTGCTCATCATTGAAAAAAAGATATCGTGATAAAATCCGAGAAGGGAATAAAAACGTGAGTTTTGTTTTTCTGGATGGAAGTATTGAGCTTATTTTGCAAAGAATGTCTTCTCGCTCTGGTCATTTCATGAAAGAGAATATGGTAAAGAGTCAGTTTGATATTTTAGAGCGACCAGAGAGTGAAAAAAGCGTTATTACCATAAATATAGATGCGACGCTGAATGACATTATTGAAAAAACCGTTTTAGAATTAGAAAGCCTTTCTCGCTTTAGCAACCTAGATAATACACAACAAAATAAGGTAGTAGCATGACTCACTCAGCCATCTTAGCGGTAACGAAACGAATTCAAGAACGAAGTGTTGATAGTCGTCAGGCTTTTTTGAATAAAATTGAAGAACAAGAAAAGGCGGGTAAAGGTAGATCTCAAATGTCTTGTGGTAATTTAGCCCATGCAGTTGCCTCTTCTTGTTCTAGTGAAAAATCGACGATATTGAATTTAACACACGCAAACGTTGCGATTATTACTGCATACAACGACATGCTAAGTGCTCATCAAACGTATAAAGATTATCCTGACCAAATTAAAGCAGCATTGAATCAACATGGCCATACCGCACAAATTGCAGGCGGTGTTCCTGCAATGTGCGATGGTGTGACGCAAGGTCAAGCGGGCATGGATATGTCTCTTTTCTCTCGTGATTTAATTGCCCAATCTACCGCGTTTTCGTTAAGCCATAATGTATTTGATGCGACATTACTACTTGGGATTTGTGACAAGATAGCCCCGGGACAGTTAATGGGGGCACTAAGTTATGCTCATTTACCGACGGCATTTATTCCTGCAGGACCAATGTCTACTGGTATTACCAATGAAGAAAAAGTCGATGTTCGACAAAAATTTGTAGCGGGCAAAGTCGGGCAAGATGCGTTGCAGAAGATGGAATGTAATGCTTATCACTCTTCTGGAACTTGTACCTTTTATGGTACCGCGAATACAAACCAGCTTGTTTTTGAAGCGATGGGATTAATGTTGTCAGGTTCCGCTTTTGTTCATCCAGAATCGCCACTTCGTGCGGCATTAACCGATTATGCATCTGTGCGTTTAGCATCGATGACGGCTGATACCCCATCATATAGACCGTTAAAAAAGGTGTTTACAGAGAAGAGTTTAGTGAATGGCTTAATTGCATTATTAGCCTCTGGTGGTAGCACAAACCACAGCATTCATATGATTGCAATTGCACGTGCCGCAGGTTTCATTTTAACGTGGGAAGATTTAAGCGACTTGTCTGATATCGTCCCATTATTAGTAAAAGTGTATCCAAACGGTCCCGCAGATATTAATGAATTTCAAGTTGCAGGCGGTGTTCCTGCATTAATGAAACGCCTACACGAAAATGAATTGTTACATACTGATGTTACCCCAGCTTTTGGCGATTTCAACCAACAGCTAATGTCACCGACGCTAGTTGATGGGCAGCTTGACTGGATCGATGTAATAGGTACTGCAAACCCTAATGTTATTGCATGTAGTGGCGAAGAGTTTCAAAGTACTGGTGGTACAAAAGTGCTACATGGAAATTTAGGTAGCGCAGTGATTAAAGTGTCTGCTGTGGCAAAAGAATACCGATTTATAGAAGCCCCTGCGAAAGTGTTTATTTCACAACATGATGTGGAAATAGCGTACAAAAAAGGCCTATTAAATCAAGATTGTATTATTGTCGTGACCCACAATGGACCCGCAGCGAATGGAATGCCTGAGCTACATAAGCTAATGCCTATTTTGGGAAATATTCAGAAAGACGGTTATAAAGTTGCCTTGGTTACTGATGGTCGATTATCTGGTGCGTCAGGAAAGATCCCTGCGGCTATCCATATTTCTCCTGAAGCCCTACGTGGTGGTGTGATTGGATTGATTCAAGAAGGAGATATTGTTCGTCTTGACAGTGAAAATGGAAAGTTAGATTTATTAACCTCGTATGAGGGGCGTCAACCTATGTTCCTTGATACGGAAAAAGATCAGATCACGTGGGGACGAGATATGTTCAAAATTATGCGAGATAATGTTTCGAGTGCAGAAGAAGGCGCTTCATTCTTGTATTAATTGATAGACTTAATATCTAAGGTTCAGAGATAAAGCGCAATAGAGAAAACTGAAATTACAAGCTTTCTCCTTGTGTAATCGTAAAGCCCAGATCAAAAACTGTTTGTTCTGGGCTTTTTCCTGCCAGAGAATCTAGCAGTAATTGTGCACTTTTTTCACCAATCGCGTACAAAGGCGTATCTACGCTGGTTAGTTTTGGTGACATTGCTTGGCCTATGTCTAACGAGTTATACCCGACTACACTAATTTGTTGTGGAACTGGGATTTTTCTTTTTTGGCAAGCCATGATTGTTCCGATAGCGATATCATCATTAGTACAGAAGATCCCGTCTACAGTAGGGTGTTTGTTTAATGTTTGTTCAAGAAGTTTTTGACCTAAGGTAAAGCTTGAGTGAGCTTCGGTTAGGATGTGGATTGGCTCAAATCCAGCTTCTGTAATCGCTCTATCGTAACCATTCATACGTAGTTGTGTTCGGGTATCCAGTCGGGCACCAAAGTAGACGATGTGCTTTTTCCCTGTATTGAGCATAGATTTAACGACAGTATAAGCCGCTAATTCGTGATCTAATCCGACAGCGATATCAATTGGGTTTTCAGGCAATTCCATGGCTTCGATAATTGGTACGCCAGCGGTTTTTATCATTTGTAATGTACGCGGAGTATGCTCTGAACTGGTTAAAATAAGTCCATCTACCTGATAAGAAAGCAGGGCTGCTATCTTGTTTTCTTCAATGTCTTTGCTGTAACTAAAGTGGGCTATTAGCGTTTCATAACCACGAGCATTGGTTACCGCTTCAATACCTTGTGTAAAATTAGCAAATACTTGGTTTGATAAAGAAGGTAGCAATACACCTATCGCTTTACTTGAGGCTTTTGAAAGCATTGCTGGGGCACGGTTTTGAATGTATCCAAGCTCTTCAACTACCGCTTTTATTTTGACACGCGTTGGCTCTGCAACCGAACTTGGATCTCGCATATAGCGGCTGACCGTCATTTTGGTGATGCCGATTCTATCAGCAATGTCTTGTAAAGTGGGGCGTGATTTTCGTGTATCGGTAGTCATAATAAGCCTTAGTTAATGTTACAGTAACATTATAGCTGAGGCTTTCTTTATGAATCAATGGTTTGTTTAGGTATAAACGGTTGGTGTGATAACAGAACGGCCTAATCGTTGAGCCAAACTGTGTTCAAATTCTTCCATTTGCACTTTGCTGCATTTATCCCAATTTAAGGCTTCACCAACGACGCCATGATGTTGAAAGGCATTTAAGCGAATGCTGATATGATCTGGTAATGTCTTTAAATACTCACTAACAGCATCAATTTCACACAATAAGTCGGTTTTATTGGGTATATGTAATAAACGAACTTCGTGTAATTTGTCGTGTTGAGCTAATAGGTTTATAGATCGTAAAACGCGATGATTTTCTCTGCCGACTAACCATAAATGGGTGTCATTTTGCCAAGCCTTTAAGTCAATCATGGTGCCATCAAGATAAGGTAAAACCTTGTTCCACCCTTGCTCTGACAAACTGCCATTACTGTCAATAAAACAAGTCAGGTGACCTAATGCGTTGTCTGATTTAATTGCTTTAAAGTATTCAACAATAAACGGTAATTGTAAGGTCGCCTCACCACCAGAAATTGTGACACCACTTAAAAATGGGGCGTGTTTCTTAGTGAATTCAAGCAGCTTTTCTACCGAATATGTCGTTATTTTTGGATTGGATTTACTTGGGCAGACATCAATGCATTTATCACATTGAGTGCATAAGGCTTCATTCCAAATGACTTTTCTGCTTGGAGAATTATCAAAGGTTAATGCACCTGTAGGACAAGGTTCAACGCAATCACCACAGTGATCACAATGGTTAATGGTATGAGGGTTATGACAAGTTATACAATCGTAATTACAGCCTTGTAAAAAAATCACAAGGCGATTACCTGGACCATCGACACAAGAAAAGGTCAGTATTTTACTGACCAATCCTGTTTTGTCATAGTTGATGGTATTGCTCTGTTGAGTGATAACGTCAACCATATACTATCTAGCTTATTCTGCGTACGTTGGTGTGATTTCTAATGCCGCAACACGAGGTTTACGCTCTAGAATACCTGTATTTTTAGCCGCTTCAGCACCTAAGAATGTGGTATTAGTGCGAGAACCTTCATTGTCGTATTTTGCAATATCAGACAATTTAATCATGTAACCAGTCACTCGTACCAAATCGTTTGACGCAACATTAGCCGTAAACTCGCGGTAACCTGATTGCAGTGCGCCTTTTGCCAAATTAAACATCGCTTCAGGGTTTGATTTAACGGTTTCATCAATCGTTAAAATATCACTGATACCTGATGTGTAGTATTGGTGGTGGCCAGCGGTTGCTTGTACATATGAAACAGGGTCTGGTTCTGTACCATAAGGAATACGAACGCCTGGAGTAACATCAAGATCTAAGCTGATGCCACCTTGAGCATGAAGTAGTGCTTTTTTGTGGTAACCGTATTTTACATCAGTCGCATCAACGATTTTAGAAAGCTGCTTAGAAATAGCATGACCTAATAGATTTGCTGCTTCGTCATGGCCGTATTTTGCTTCAACACCCTCTTTCTCCATTAGGATATTTACCGCTTCAGCCATGCCGAAAATGCCGAACATTGGTGCAAAGCGGTCTTCGTTGATTAAGCCTTCTTTTGTTAAGAAGCCTTCAAAGAAATTTGATTTTTCATGTAAGAACTCACTACGAGTGTCCATCAAACCAAACATTACGCTGCAGTAATGAGGAAGAATATTCTCAACAAAATCTGTTTTGTTTTGTGATTTTTTTGCTACTTCTTTTAGGTTCATACGAACTAGCGTATTTGAACCACCAGCAAGTGGCAGAGAGTTGTAACAACTAACAATGCCAAAACCAGTGTTGTTATACGCTTTTGCATGAATAGGATAGTTAGCAATGTGTGGCTTGCTGCATTCACAGATATTTGATGCCGCTTGGCGAAGTAAGTCATCAGGCGTAACGTCAGCATCATACATAAAGGTTAGGTTAGGTGCGATTTGCTTTAATTCAGCATCAACACGCAAGATAGTACGACAAATAATGTTATCTGTTGGACCAATGTTTACGTGCATGAAGGCATCTGGAAGGGTGCGATCTAGCATGATCCAGAAGCGTTTTACTTTTTGGTAAATTTCTTCATCACTAAGGGCACCAACGTAAGGCATAAGTACAGTATCAAGCTGGCCAAGGTAAACAGGGATAGAAGTAACGGAAGGGACATGATGATAGATAATCGTCAGTAAGTTTAATGCATCATCAAAATTTTCGGCCGCAGATAGCTCTAGGTATTCAGAACCTTGAGATAAGAACTTTGCGTAATCAGGCAATACATAGCGAGGTTTAAACGGAGCGTGACCTTCAAACATGTCACATAATACGCCATCACTTAAGGCTTGTTGGGTTTCTGAGTCAATCTCCATGTAAGGTAGACTTGCCTCTGCTTCTAACGCTAAATATTGTGATTTTTGTTTTGGCGATAAGCTGGCGTCAGTAATGATGCTATAGAAACGTTCTTGACTCATGATAAAACCCTTTTAATTAGTATGGGTTTATTATGAGCCAAGAATGTCATTTCAGTTAGTGAAATTAATTCAATGATTCTTTTCCATTTTGGAAAATTTAAATGCTCACTTTATGTAATGGGGGCGGCCTTTTTATTGGCATTATTTTACTAGTTCATAGTTTTCTTTCATTTCTTCTGGCGCAATACCGTATTCATAATCAGCAAGATAACCGTCTTTGTAGACTGTCATTCCTTTATCATCCCAACTTACTTTAATGGTGGCTGTTTTACCATTTTCACTGCCCATCAATTTGAGCATTTCATCGTCAATCTTAACCGCTTTGATAGTTTTAATACGCTTAAATGATGCGAACTCCGTAGATGTTGGTAATTTACCATAAGTATTTTTCCATTTATCTTGAGGTACTAACCATTCAT
Source organism: Aliivibrio thorii (assembly GCF_057368585.1). Taxonomy (NCBI): domain Bacteria; kingdom Pseudomonadati; phylum Pseudomonadota; class Gammaproteobacteria; order Vibrionales; family Vibrionaceae; genus Aliivibrio; species Aliivibrio thorii. The sequence goes on from NZ_CM170655.1 coordinate 788,190, forward strand.
TATAGACATCATCGATAACTGCAGTTGGCATTCTAGCGACAACAACTTCTTTAATTATTGTATTGCTTGTTTCTAGGTGGTAACCGCCTTTGCCATCTGAAACGTAAGTTGGAAACTCTTTTCCTAATTCAGCCTTTTTTGGTAATCGGCCTAAAGTTGGTGAGCTTTTAACAAACAGTTGAGCAGATTCAAATTTTGTCATGATCTCTGGGATCTTTTGAAATTCAACAGGGGTGGAAAAAGCAGAAAAAGAAGCGAATAGAGTAGAAATAAGTAGTGTGTTAACGCTGAGTTTCATTATGGACTCAATTGTCAATAAGGATTAATTTCGCGAGAATATAACGTATTTTATTTTAATAAACAGGGATGATGTTAACAAAATTACAATAAAAAGCCCTTATTATCGAACTAATAAGGGCTTTATTTAACTAATAGACGTTGCTATTTATTATGTTAATTAGGTATTTTTATTAAAATGAATGTTCGCCTAATACTTTGCCATTTACTTCTTTACCGTAGTAACCTTGGTGGTTATGGTATTTTTCCTTATTTGCTTTTAAGTCACCTCTAAAGCGAGGATCTTGAGGGCGTTCATGACTGTTCATGAAGGCTGCCACATCCCATGCTTCCTGTTTGGTGATCTGAATGCTTTTCCCAAGTGGCATGTTTTCATAGATAAAGAAAGCGGCGGTATTAACACGGTGCATGCCCGCGCCCCAGTTAAATGAGTCTTTGCCCCATAGTGGTGGGAAAGATTGCACGCCGTGATCTCTAATGCCTTCGCCATTGGCACCATGACAACTTGCACACGTGGTGTTATAAACAATTTCACCACGATTCATAGAAGGCACTTGTTCTGGTTTATCTAACTTAGGAAAACTACGACCAGCAAGTTTACCTCGTTTACCAGCGGGTAAATCTTGCATCATTTCAGTAGGTAGGATGAACGTTTCATCATTACCGCCAAGCTGAACCGCAGCATCTGATAACTCAGGAATAGAAGTATCTTGCATTCCATATTTGTCTAATAACCCCCCCATGGCTAACCAATAAGAATACGCACTTAATGCAACTAATTCAGGTGAGTCTTTTGGTGGCGGAGTTCCGTTCATGGAATAAGTGAAACACCCTTGAATACGTTCAGCGTAGGTGTTTACTTTGTCATTTTTCGAGCGGTAAGCAGGGTAGGCCATGAATGCCCCCCAAAGTGGCGCTGAATCGGCTTTCATACCCGCTTGCATATGGCAGTTTACGCAATTTTGTTGGCTATTAACGTATTTACCTTGCAAGGTTTGCGTGTTTACAAATAAAGAATAGCCTTGTTTAACTTTGTCACCAAAAGGGGTATTCGGAATTGTACTGAAATCACGTGGAACCAAGTGATCCGACTTTTCTGTTTTGGGATGTGCAGGTAATTCTGTTTGTTTATCTGGTAAATCTGTATTTGCTAAAGCGTTATTTGATAATAATACAGCGACAGCCAAAGTAATTAGGTATTTTATCATTGTCATCATCCTTATTTCACGTTGGCAAAATATTGAGATAATTGCGAGATTTCAGTATTTGTGAGCTGTCTGGCAATACTGCCCATAACATCATTGTGATCCCCTGAACGTGTTTTGTTTTTCCATGCTTTTAATTGTTCTTCAAGATAGTCAGGGTGTTGATTTGCTAACCGTGGGAAATCTTGATCACCGATGCCATTTGCGCCATGACAAGTAGAGCAAGCGGGAATATTACGACTCCAATCGCCTTGGTAGACCAGCTTTCGAGCGGGATCTGAGATGATGACATGGTCGCCACGTTGTTCTGGGGTTTTAATTTCAGGAGCAGATAAAGAGGCGAAATAGCTAATGGCTTCGGCTTTCTTTTGTGGATCCACAATGAGACTTGCCATTGGTGTCATTAGAGGATCGTTGCGTTCACCTCCGAGAAATAAATCTATTTGACGTGTTAGATACTTGGCATTTTTTCCTGCAATCATAGGTGCCATATTAGGTAATCCCATTCCTGTAGGCATATGACAGCTAGTACATACTGTTGCTGATGGGGGGATGGGGGCTGCAAAAGCAGAGCTGATGGATAGAAGTAACACTCCTAACCCTAAGCTGCCTTGAACTATTTTGGTTAACGACATATTTGCTCCACAAAATTGCTTTATTTTTAGAGGTGTTTTCTTTTTATTATCAATATTATTTATAGCCTTGGGTATTGTGGTTTTCCACATTTATTATGCAGCCTGTGATACTAATGAAATGAATGTCATTTACGGTAGTGAACAGTGACTGATGTGTAGAACTACACCAGCCACCATTGTAGAGAGTAATTTAGCTTAGGCTGATCTTAGCAGGAAGAGCTTGTCTTGCTGCTGCACCAACCACCCAATCGAGTAAGACACCTTTGCCTTCACGAGTAGGGTCTATCAAACCAATGTCATTGATATTTACGCCATCGTTTGATTTCATTTTTACTGGTTGTTGAGTATCGCCAATCCAATGGGCACGTTCACCTAACTCTTTATGACCAAACCCATGTTCAAAGCCTAGTGTGCCACGTTGAATACCATCAACTAACATCGCTAACGCTTTGGTTGAGCCGCTTGGTGTGGTTATTGTGAATACATCGCCAGTTTTGACGCCGAGTTTTTGTGCATCTGTCGGATGAATATAAACAGGGTTTACGCCTTTAATTGAATTCAAGCGAGGAGATAAGTTAGACACCGCACTGTGAATGTTGGATTTAAAGTTAGTTAACGTAAATGGCCATTCTGATTTTGGGTATTTATCACTTAACGGTGTGCCATCAGCGAGCTTTTGTGGATACCACGTAGGGCAACCACTGTATTGCTCACCTGTCATGGTGTTGTGAGAGGTCCCGAGTTTCTCGTTCCAAATCGCTAATGTTTTTTTCCATTTGTATTTCATTTCATCATTTTTGTACGCTTCTGTTGCGTCTTCAAACCGACCCCCACGAGCAAAGATGTAAGCGACTTTGCCAAACTCTTCTTGCGTTAATACTCGTTGCATATCAGGGACTAGGCGCTCTAATCCTGAAAGAATAATGTCTTCAGCCGTAGCGGTTGGTACGCCATTAGCCGCATACGCTAAGTTTGCTGCTGAACGTAAATAGAAGTCTTCTGCTGAGTGAATAGAGTGCCAATTTCCTTGAGTATCAGGCATTGCATTATCACCAAAACCACCAAGTTCCATTGATTTTGCAACATCGATAAAGAAATTTTCTAAATTAATAGAGCGACCATCGGTAGTTTTCTCTGTTAATGGATTAACAATAGGCCAACGAGCGGTCAGTGCCTTGGTTGGAACGCCGTGCCAAGGTGTTGCCATTCCCCAGCTTTCATAAGTCACGGTATCAGGGACTAAATAATCAGACAGTGCGGTAGTTTCATTGATAAAAGCATCGACAGAGACGATTAACCCAAGTTGTTTTGGATCTTTTAGTTTTTCACCCAATAAATTATTTAACCCTGGAACACCGTACAGTGGATTAGCCATGTGGTTTATCCATGCTTTTGCTCTGTATGGATAGCCATCAATCGCCGCAGATAAATGCTCGGTTAATAATGGCGCAGAGATAGGATACCAAGGTGAACGAGTTGGGTAAGGCGATTGGCCAGCTGCTACTTTTCGCTTGTACTCGTTTGTTTTCTCGTAAGGGAACTTGCTGCGCGATAAGAACACGCCTTTTGGTTTCACTTTACCTTTAAAGTTAGCGAAATTATAACGAGGACCTGCTGTAGAGGTTGGATATCCGCCGGCTTTTGCCATCGTTCCGCCTTTTAGATTAATGTTACCGATAAGGGCGTTCAACATTAAAATAGTATAAGCATTATAGAAGCCATTACTGTGCATGTTACCGCCGTGAGTATCGGCAACGGCTTTGGTTCCATGACTGGTAAATTTAGTAGCTAAAGCAATAATATCTTCTTGTGAGATACCACATTGTTCACTGTAGAACGCCAAGTCATATTTAAACGCTTCTTCTTTTAAGCGTTGCAATGAGGACTTAACCATTACTGTACCGGTGGTGGTTTCTACTTGTTGGCTAACAAATAATATTGCAGGTTGGTCTTGTGTATTGATGGCTAATTGGTTTGTTTCAGCATCAATAATCACATAAGGATCTGAATCAGACAGTGCTTCGCCTTCGTATGGTAACCCCATTTCAGAGGCACGTAAAAATGCCCCATTTCTAGGATGGGATTCATCGCTTATAACAAGGTGAGTGGCATTACACCAATGGGCTGTGCCTGCGTTTTTCATTGCATTCGCACTTGGTTGCGCTAAGAAGGTTTTATTATAACGCTCATTCGTGATCATCCATTGGATCATACCTAACACTAAGGCGGAATCCGTGCCTGAGTTAATTGGCATCCAACGGTTGTTATCACCTGCTGCTAGACTTGATGAGCCTGCCGGTAAGCTTGGTGTGATAATGGTGTATTCAAAATTACCACGAGTACGAGCCGCCGCTAATTGACGAGCTTGACGTTTAAATGGATTACCGGCTTGTGCGGGAGACATACCAATAAAGATCGCAAATTCGGTGTGTTCTAAATCCGGTTTTACGTGGGAGAATTTGTCTAAGTCATTCATTAATGCGCCAGATCCTGCGCGGAACGCATAACCACAATATGAACCATGATGACCAAAGTTACGTGTACCATAACTGTTGAAAGCAAAGCGTTTTAAAATATCATCACGACCTTCGTTACCCGCATTGGTGACTAATAATTGATTGGCTTTTGGGCCGTACTCAGGATTATTTGAGTCTAATGGTGTTTTAATATCGCGGATCTCACGCAGACCTTCTACATGACCTTCACCAAACAGATCACCGCCTTCTACGACTTCTTTTAGTAGTTGCTCATAGCTGATTGGCACCCATTTACCTTCACCACGTTTACCGACACGTTTTAATGGTTGAGTAATACGATATGGGCTGTTACGAATTTCCATCATGCCATTACCACGGGCACATGCCGTTGAGCGACCAGCAATGCCTGTTTCTCCGGCTAAGCCAATGTACGCGTCTTTTACCGACGTATTAAATGGGATTTGCTGCTCGTGTGATAACGGGTGATAAGGATTGCCAGAGATACGTAAGATTTTATCGCTGTCATTATCAATACGAACACGTAAGCCACATAATGTCCAACAGCCAAAGCACATAGAGGGTGCTACGCGTTGCTTTGGATTTGCAATCAACTTGCCATTTTCTGTTACTGTGTATTCTGGTTCTAGTGAATTACCATGATGAATATGATTGGTCTTCTTACCTGCGGTACCTTCAATCATCCCATGGGCTATGTGTTTCGCTGTTGTTGCATAGCCTGCTGCAAAAGCACCAACACCACCAACAGCAAGACCTGATTTTAAAAACTGACGACGTTTGTTATCCATGTTCAATTCCTTACTTGGTTGATTTTGTTGTGTTGATGAGTTCAGATGCAGCAAGCGCTAATGCCATCCATAAGCCAAACATGCCAATAATACCCAGCAGCCCAGAGCCACCCATTGGCAGTTCGTATGGATAAGCACCGACATCAAATTTTGGAATGGTTTGTACATCCATCATGGTGACCCAGCGTAAATAAAAGCTCGTACATAAAGTGCTGAATGCAATCACTGCGAAACTCAATCGATGCAGTTTTTTGATGTTTTGAGCCACAATAAAACAAAGGACAAAACCCATGCTGACAATGCTTAATCGAGTGATCCAATCGCTGTTTTCGTACAATGAAAAGTACGGGTTATTTGAAGCCCAAAGCGGCACAAGAATAAAAGCAAGCAGTGAGCTTAATGTCGTCACGCGTTTGATGAGGGATAAATCCCCGCTCTTCATGACGTCGTTATTTTCTGATGGGAACAGCCACAATAAAATTGCAGAGAAACCAATCGCACCTAAGAAAGCGGTGATAAACCAAAGTAGAGGAGAAGCGGCTTGATTCCATAATGGACGGCTTTCTACAATGGCAATTTCAGCGCCCGTATAAAGCGCGATGCTTAACCCTAATAAAACCGTGATCGCCGCGACGATTTTCATTTGTACGGCACTTATTTTCCAATCACCCAGAGTGACTAAGCCCACTAATTTTGCGATTGGATTGGTGCTGTTTTTCAATTGGGCAATGTCATCACGTAAATATAGCCATGCAGTGAGTACTCCTAGCCCTGAGAAAAGAGGTAAGAACAACGAACCAAGAGACATCCAAGACCAAGGCGTAAGATGGAAGAAGAAATGCCAAGCGCGACCTGGTTGATGCAAATCACCAGTTAATGCTAACGGGCCAACAATCGCGCCAATCGCAAGGGTTAATACCAATGCCGAGCGCATTTTATGGCTGGTGAATTGTTGAAATACCAAGCTCAGTAAAAATAAAATAGCAGCAGCGTAAGCAGAGCCAATGTATAAGAAATATTGCACGGCCCACGGAAGCCACGTGGTTGCTTGTGGTTGAATTAAAACTTCAGTGATGTTCATGCATTTTCTCCTTTTGGATCATAAATCGCCGCTTTACCCTCAATGTGAGAGGTAAAGCGCTCGTCCATGCCGATATAAAATACGTGCGGTTGTGTTCCTTCTTCTGGTTTTAGTACGTTAATGTCTGCTTGATTTTCTGCCATTAAACGCACAATTTCACTGCTAGGATCGTTCAAATCCCCAATCACTCGCGCGCCACCCACACAAGTTTCGACACAAGCGGGCAATAAGCCTTTTTCTAAGCGGTGAGCACAGAAGGTGCATTTGTCAGCGGTTAGGGTTTCTTCATTAATGAAACGGGCATCGTAAGGACAAGCCTGAACACAATAAGCGCAGGCTACGCAGCGTTCGTTATCCACCATGACAATGCCATCTTCACGTTGGAAGGTCGCTTGAACTGGGCAAACTTTAACGCAAGGGGGATTTTCACAGTGGTTACACAAACGCGGTAACATGAATGATTTGACGTTTTGAACTTCAGTATCGCCATTATCTAGCGTGACTTCGTATTGTTTTACGGTCGTTCTAAATTGCCCAATAGGGGCTTGGTTTTCGATGGAACAACCCACGGTACAGGCTTGGCAGCCAACACATTTTCGTAAATCAACAACCATTGCATAACGTTTACCCACCATGCCTTTGCGGTCTGGCTGGTTATTATTACGGATAATGGTATTGGCTGATAATGTGCCTGCGCCAGCGACAGGAATAATGGCAGCGCCTGCGGTAAGGGTGCCAAGACGACTGAGAAATCGACGTTTGGTATTGTCCATAAAACACCTTTTTGGTTAGGAGTTAGAGTGCATTTCATAATATGAATGGATTATTGAAAATTATGTCAGTTCCGCCTATTGTGGTTTTCCACATAGCGTAAGGTGGGTTGATCTAAAACAAGAAAAAAGAGTTGGGAAAAACACTGAAGTTGCTATTCTTGGCAAGTATTTCAAATAAGAGCGAAAAGATAATGAGCAATGGATGGCAAATACAGGGTCGTAAAATCAGTCTATCGTTGTGGGTAGGGTATTTGTGTTTGTTATCTCATGCAGTCTTTGCTCAAGCACAAACCGTTAATGTAGATGTCGGAGTGTTGGCCACTCGTGGCGGAGCAGAGGCGCAACACCGTTGGCAGCCGACGTTGGATTGGTTGAGTGAACGCGTTCCTAATACTCATTTTGTTTTGCATCCTTTTACACTTCAACAAATGGAACAAGCAGTCGAGAACCAAACCGTTGATTTTGTTATCACTAACCCCGGTCAGGCCGTACGATTAGGCAGACAATACCCACTCTCTTGGCTTGCGACATTAAACAGCGCGAACACCACTCGTAAAAATGGAACCACTCATGCAATTGGCTCGGCGTTAGTGGTACGTCGTGATTCATCGTTTATGACTATTGAATCATTAAGCGGACAGTCCTTAGCGGCGGTCGATGAAAATGCCTTTGGCGGTTATCTGACCTTACGATTTGAGGTTAATAAACTCGGGTTAAGGCAATCAACGTATTTTTCCGATACTCAATTTTTAGGGTTCCCGTTGGATGCTTTAATTTATCAATTACGTGATAAACATATTGATGCCGCGATTGTGCCAGTGTGTTTAATTGAAAGAATGAACAAAGAGGGCCTGATAGATTTCTTTAACTATCGAGTGATCAATAATATCGCTCCTGACGATTTTTCTTGCGCCACTTCAACACCACTCTATCCAAATTGGTCATTTGCTAAAACAGGGAAAGGGGATGAACGATTAGCAAAGCCGATCACCAGAGCATTATTATCATTACCGAGTCATGAGGATGCGGCTCTTGCTGCTAATTCGCTGGGTTGGACATCTCCCATTAGCCAGCTTTCGGTGGATAAATTGTACCAAGGTTTGGATATGCATCCACTGCAAAAACCGTGGTGGCAGGAAGCTGTCGCATGGTTAAAACTGAATCAACAGTGGGGATGGATGTTATTTATTTTAGTGCTTTCACTTAATGTCTATCATTTTTTATTGGAGTATCGATTCAGTCGTAGCAAACGTGAACTAGAAAGTACTCTCCATAGTTTAAAAGAGAAAAACTCAATGCTAGAACATGCTCAAAGAGTAAGTATTGTTGGAGAATTAGGAAGTAGCTTGGCCCATGAAATTAATCAACCATTAGCCGCTATTCGTAATTACAGTCAAGGGGGGTTATTACGCCTTAAAAAAGGGCAATCAGCTCAAGAGTTAATCCCTATTTTAGAAAAAATAGAGCAGCAGGTTATTCGCGCAGACAGTATTGTTCAACGTTTACGAAAACTGATTAATAAGCGTCAAATAGCCAAAGTAGAATGTGAAATCAATAGTATTATTAGTGATACTTTAGCGTTATTAGAATATGACTTTCAAAAGAAAAAAATTCATATTACCCGAGAGCATTCCACTGAAATTTATACTTTATGGGGAGACGCGGTAGGGATACAACAAGTGTTACTTAATATCTTTAATAATGCAGCAGATGCGTGTCTACAACGTGAAGAAGTGCCGCATCATATTGATATTGACGTACAGTGTAACGATTCTACAGTCATGATTAAAATACGAGATAATGGTATTGGGTTTGAAGAAGATAGCGAGTCATTATTTAAAGCCTTTTTTACCACAAAAGAGAACGGGTTAGGATTGGGACTTGCGATTTGTCGTGACGTGATTGAAGCGCACCAAGGGAAATTTTTATTGGAACCTGCGTCACCACAAGGGTGTTGTGTCACAGTAATATTTCCACGGTTAAGTACACTATTGCCTAATAAAAAAGAGAATGAGAAATAATGCGTTGGATAAGGGAAGTAAATGTCTGAGTTAGTCGTGCCAGTGTATATTGTTGATGATGATGAATCTGTACGTGATTCTTTAATCTTTATGTTGGAAGGATATGATTTTTATGTCGTTTCTTTTAATGATGGGCAAGATTTTATTGATAAGATTGACTTGATGAAACCCGGTTGTGTGATTCTGGATAGCAGGATGCCAATCCTTCGCGGTCAAGAAGTACATGCTTTACTGAATCAGCAAAAAAGCCCCTTATCAGTGATCTTTCTAACAGGGCATGGGGATGTTCCAATGGCTGTGGATGCTTTAAAATTAGGCGCGGTTGATTTTTTTCAAAAACCTGTTGATGGCGAACAATTAGCGCTGGCAATTAGTAAAGCTATTGTCGCTTCTATGAGTCTTTATGATAAGCAAGAAAGTAAAAAAGTATTTGGGTCACTTACAGAAAGAGAAGCTGAAATCTTACATTTAATTGTGGCTGGAAAACGAAATCAACAAATTGCGGCAGAACTATTCGTTGCGGTTCGTACAGTAGAAGTGCATCGTTCTAGTTTAATGAAAAAACTGAATGCTGAAACGGTTGCAGACTTGGTGATGACTTATGCAAAAATACACGTATAAGAATCATATTAGTGGTATGACCATTTGTGGGTAGCCAACGTTTATTGCTCTTTTTTCTGATATAATTATCGGTTCGTGACATAGATTGGAAGCTTGTGTCTCTCTTTTCATTTCAAATAGATATTATTTAACTGTCATGCGTAAATTCCTCGTATTAATTGTTTTTATTGTTTCGTTCTCATCTGAAGCTGGAGTACTTGAATTTTGGAGTGCTTTTGGAGATAACGTCGATAAAAAACTTGCTGATGAATTCGAAAAAAGAACGGGAAATCAATTGATGATCCGTAAGTTTTCTATTGATGAAATGAAAGCAGAATTGCTATTAGCATCACGCTCAAAAAATTACATGCCAGATGTTGCATGGGTTCCTTCAGATTTTTTAGGTTTACATAAGTTTATAGGTTTAAAGATAATTCCTAAAGAATGGGTCAAAGAAGATCAACTTGAAACTGAAGCGAAGCAAAGTGCAATGGTGGGTAATGAGTATATGGGCTTACCTCTTTTTCTTGGTAATCACCTAATGCTTTTTTATGATAAAAGCAAAATTAAAGAGCCAGTAACAAGCTGGGAGCAATTACAAGCCCTCTCGCAACAAGAACCATCTAAAACACATATTGTTTTTAGTGTGAAAGACATGTACTTTTTTTCGTCGTTTTTTAGCTTATTTCATCCAGAGACCTCGTTCGATAAGATTATCTTTGATGATGAAAAAAGCATGGATACCTTGCAATTTTATCATGATATGGCGGCACTTAATAATATCGGCGTTGAATGCAGTAATGTATGCGGACGCCAGCAATTTATTGAGCGTAAAGCATCTTATTTAATTGATGGAGACTGGGCTGTAAATAGTTTAACGGAAGCGTTTGGTGATAATCTTGGAATTACTTCATTGCCGAGCTATCAAGGTATTCCAATGAGATCATTATCAGGCGGGAGAATCTTAACTATTACAAAAGGCGGTTACCAAAACCCAGAAAAAAGAGAAATGATTAAGCAATTAATGTTGATTTCTCAAGATGAACAATTCTTAACTCAATTGATTAATGAACACCAATATATCTCAGCTTCCGCCAAAGTGAATCATACTTCAATGTCGCCGAAGAAAGCGGTGATGTATTCTGTATATCAACAATATTTACGCTCTCAACCTATTCCTACTAGCTTACGTGTTTCATTTATTTGGGAAGCACTAGCAAGAGGGGCATCTCGCCATTCAGATGGAATGCCTAAGGAAGAGACTATGGTATATATTGAAAACTTAATTGATCGATTCTCGAAAAAAGTGGAGGAGCAATGATCCGTCGTCCATTTTTAAGTTTACGTAAAGTATTTACTTATGTTTTGTTGATTACAACATTAGTCCCACTGCTGTTTATTAGCCATTTTTTGACAAACAGTATTGGTGAAAAACTATTAAATCAAAAAGAACAACAAATACAAAATGCGGTATCAACGATTGCTCAAGAGATCGTGGTTGAATTTGATCGTATTCAACAAAGCCTAAATTGGTTATCGCGTGATCGATTTAATATTCAAGCACTTGATAACATTCTATATTCTAGCGTAGTGATGCATAACCTTACGCGCTTTAGCGAACTATCAAGCTTAATTAATAGTGTTTATATATTAAATGATGAGTGGGAACCATTATATGACTTAAATGGACGCTCATATTATTTTGAAAACAGCAAATTACTGCAAGAGATCAGTGAAGATAAATCGATTTATGAACAAGGATTAACGACAGCAAGATTTTACACAGAACCTAATTTAATTAAAGGAATACCTACATCAAACGGCGTTGCTTTAGTGACTCCCATGCTACCTTATAACTTAGAAGGTTCTGGTCGTTATCGTGCTTCTGGTTATGTTGTGGTATTGATTTCATTTAATACAATTGAAAAGCATTTCCAGCACTTTCTACTTAAAAATGAAAGTTTTAGCGTTAAAGAACATGTAGGCGAAAATCTAGAAATAAATTTTGAAATCGATGACAGTGACAGCATTGAACGTTTGTTTGTGTTAAATAATACGTTTTTTTCATCGCCATTAAAGTTAGATATTGCTTATCAATTTTCAGATTTTTCTCGTTTAAAAGAGATGAAATCAACGTTAGTTGCATTGTTTACTGTGATTGGGTGGACATTGGTCACGGTTCTTTTTATCTCAATGGGGATTACTCGTTGGATATCAAAAGCTTTTCTTGAGATAGAGAAAACGATTGTTAGCTATGCATCAAATCAAGAACCGAAAGAAAAACAGTTTCAATTTACTGAATTCAATCGCATGGCAATAGTGCTTAGTAAAATGAGAATAACGATTCAAAATCAACTGCTAGAATTAAAAAATACCAATGATGAACTTAATAAATCTCAAGAGTTAATAGAGCGAAATAATGACAAGCTTTCTAGTTTTAACCAAGAGTTAGAAGTTCAAGTAACGAAACAGACTGCTCAACTTAGTGATGCGTTACTTAGAGAAGAGCAAAATAAGAACAACTTAGCAGCAGTAATAGAATTTGGCTCAATATATAAGACACTAAGTTACCGCGAGTTACCAAATAAAGTAGAGCAGCAGCTGCAACAGCTTTTCCCTGACATTGATTGGCAGTTGAGGTTTAGATCACTAGGAGAGTACTCAGGAATTGAAATATTATCGAGTAAGGATAAGTTGCTTGCAAGCTTGCGTTTTATATCTACACCTCAATTAGAGGAGCATCAGTTAGTATTTAAACTTTTTGTGAAGCAACTGTCGTCTTGGTTAGAGTTAGTGGATGTAGCAAGAAGTGATGGCTTATTAAAGTGTGGAAATAGGAAAGCGTTTGATGAAGATTTAGCACACTATCAAAAGCGTTATCGAGACACTGAAGCTGAGTGGAATTTTGGATTGTTCATCTTAGACGTGAATGGATTAAAAGCGGTTAATGACCAACATGGACATGATTTAGGTGATGAGTTGATCAGGGTAAGTAGTCGCTATATCTCAGAGTTATTAACAAAAAATGAAACATTTTATCGCATAGGTGGAGATGAATTTGCTCTTTTGACCAAAGGAATGACTTGGAAAGAATGTGCATCATTAGCTGAAAAGTTACAGTTACACCAAAAGAGCTTAGTTTTTTTTGACAGAGAGGGGACAAGCTATGAAGCTCATTACTCCCTAGGCTGGTCATGCTCGGATACTACGGAACTATTTAAGATGTTTACCGTTGCTGATGAGCATATGTACCGAGAGAAGAAGGCTTATTATCTGAATGTCTAAACAGGTGGTTTGTTTTTATTACGACGAGTGGATTGTAAAAAGTAGTAATAAAGATGTTACATTAAGAAGTATTTACAACCATTTCTTAAGTGCTAATTCTCTTGTAAACCACTCACATGCTTTGCCATCATTGCTTTTATGCCAGCCAATAAAGAGCGGGGGATTTACTCGTGGAACTGAACATTTTTTTTCAACTAAATCTCCAGAGTTGAGGTAAGGTTGAATTAAATGCCTTGGTAAAAATCCAGTTCCGACACCAGCTAATTGTGCCTGTATTTTGGCTTGCATAGTATGAAAACGAATGCGTTGTTTACTTTTAAATAACCCTGTATCTCGAGTAGGTAATAAAAGTGCAGAATCAGAAACAATAATTGAAGGGTATTTAAGTAAATCATCCGCTTCAATGATTCGTTCTAATGAAGCTAATGGGTGGTGTTTAGCAACGGCAAAGAGAAAATCCACGCGTCCAATTTCGGTTATTTGATATTCGCCTTTTGGTAAGTGGTCAGAAACGCCAATTGCAATATCGGCACGGTTGCTGTGGAGAGCATCCCAGCCTCCACTGAGTGATTCTTCTGAAATGGTTATCTCAGTCTCTTGTTCTAATTTATTAAACCCAATAATGGTCTCTAAGAGGGGATTAAGAGGCATAATCGTATCCCTTACTATTTTTATTTCTCTTTCCCAACCAGAAGTCAGTTGTTTCACTGCTGATTCAAGTTTATCCGTCGCAATTAAAATCTCTCTACCTTGCTCTAAGATTAGCTTACCTGCTGGGGTGAGATTTGCTTTTTGTTTTGAGCGGTCAAATAGAGCAACATCAAGATCTTCTTCGAGTTTTTTAATGGTGTAAGTGAGGGCCGATGGAACTTTAAATAATGATTCAGCAGCTGCTGCAAAGCTTCCTTTTCTGTCAATAGCATCTAAGGCACGTAAAGCATCTAGGGTAATGAGGGAATTCATGTATATCCTTATTTTGTGTATTCAAAAAAATTGAACTACTTGCTCAAATTGTTCCAATTTTCTTTGAGGGTAACATATTTATACTAGCTCACAACTAGGGGGGAAACCTCATATAAATATATTTGCTTTAGGACATTATTATGAAACAAAAAATAGCACAATTATTATCATCTAATGCTGGTTTTAGCACACTTGCTCTACGTATTCCTATTGGTATCATTTTTATGGCTCATGGTGCTCAAAAATTATTTGCATGGTTTGGTGGCTATGGCTTAGAAGGGACTGGTCAGTTTTTTGAATCGATAGGTTTGGCTCCTGGGATAGCAATGGCATTTTTGGCTGGTAGTGCTGAGTTTTTTGGTGGCTTATTTATCTTATTTGGTTTATTAACGCGCCCTTCAGCATTTGTACTTGCATTTACAATGTTAATTGCCATTGTAAGCGTACACTTGTCTAATGGTCTATTTATGTCTAATGGCGGTTATGAATTTGGTTTAGCGTTATTTGCAGCAAGTATATCATTAATGTTATCTGGATCTGGTAAAGTGGCGTTAGATATTTGGTTAAATAAACAAATAATGAAATAGACTAACTTATTCAGTAAATTCTTCCCTATGCAATTATTGATCCTGCCGATAAGTAATTAAAAATCATATACAGATTTTGTATGTATTTGTTGTTATTGATAGGTATCATAGCTAAATTTGGCTTTTATTTTATTTTATTATTATATTTGTTCTATATTTCTTATTGACCTTATTGTTATTTACTTTTTGTTTGGGTAGTCTTTACTTACTTATTAATGAAAATGTTAAATTATTTATGAAAACGTTAAAAGGGAAGTTAATGCTTATTTTTATAAGCATGAGTGTTGTGGTTTGCTTTGGATTATCAGGGTTTGGATATTTCAATTTTAAAGAAGAAAGTCTTTCTTCTTACAATCGAACAATGACAGAGAAAACAGATTTAATTTCAACGAATTTAACATCAAAAATAACCGAGTATTTTAATATAATAAATTCAATTTATCTTGATGTTGACTCTAGTGGAAGATTGGTTGATATTGATAGAACATCAAATATATTATCTAATATTAACAATGAGTTGGGTGTTTTTGATAATATATTTTATGCAGATAAAACTGGTTTGACGGTTTCTTCTGATGGAAAAGGTATAATTCCTAATTTCAATGGTAAATCGAGTGAATGGTATAAAAGAGTTTTTTCTGGTGAAAATAAAGTAATTACTGATGTTTATACTGATACTGAGAATGATCAAGTTTTTTCTTTCGCTATACCAGTTAAACGAAATAACCAAATTGTTGGTGTTCTTGCTGCATCCGTTCCTCTTTCTATTTTTTCTGATTTTATTCGCGAGTTAACGCATAGTAATCAAGTTTATGTATATAGAAAAGATGGTTATATTTTATCATCAAAAAAGTCAGAATATATCGGTAAAAACATGCATGATGTGAGACCTCAATATTCTGTTTTATCACCAACTAATAGAACAATGACTTACGATTCTTATAGTCAGGACGATACTATTTATGTCGTTTCATCTGTAGAAAAAAGTCAAAATTGGATGGTGGCATCATTTGAATATAATGAGGTTATTCTTGAACCAAGTAATAACACCTTATTTATTTCTATGTTGATCACTTTGGTGTCTATTGCATTATTTTCTTCTATTATCTATAAGGTAATTATGGATTATATATATAAGCCATTAGGTGGAGAACCAGAACATATTGAACATATTATCAAGTGTATTTCTCAGGGTGATTTAAGTATGGAGTTAACTTCATCTAGCAAGAATACGGGGATTTATGCTAGTGCGGTTGTTATGATACAAGAGTTAAAGCGTGTAATTGAAGGTAGCCATCAGATATCTGAAAATGTCTCGACGGCTTCAACTGAACTTGCTTCTGTGATGACGGAATCTGAAGTGAATGCTCAACAAGAGACTGCACAAATAGAGCAGATAGCAACGGCAGTAAGCGAGTTATCGAGTACCGCTTCTGAGGTGAGTATAAATGCTTCTAATGCTGAGGGTGCTGCAAGTGCTGCTCAGAGTAATGTAGCCTTAGGACATGAAGCGTTATCTAGTTCTACAGCAATAGCGGCTAAGATTAGCTCATCAGTAGAAGATTCAGTGGTAATTGTTAATCAACTAAAAGAATACTCAACAGAAATTGGTGGGGTTATTGATGTTATTAATAGTATTTCTGAGCAAACCAATTTATTAGCGTTAAATGCGGCAATTGAAGCGGCAAGAGCAGGGGAACAAGGTCGTGGCTTTGCTGTTGTTGCTGATGAGGTTCGTTCTTTAGCTGGAAAGACACAACAATCTACGGTTGATATTCAAGAGATTATAGCTAAGTTGCAAGAGCAATCAGATAAAGCTGATATCTATATGAGATCGAATGCTCAATTACTGATCGAGTCACAAGTGGTTGCAGAGAAGGTTGCAAGTGCATTTACGGGAATTGCGAGTTCTGTTACTGACATTTCAGACATGAATACATTGGTTGCTGCAGCATCAGAAGAGCAATCGAGTGTGACGAATGAAATTGCACAAAATATCAATATTGCCTCTGAATTAGTGACTCAAAATGTGAGTGGTATTTATCAAAGTGCGAAAGCAAGTGAGGAATTGTCGGAATTATCGATAAGGCAAAAAGATATCCTTTCCTTTTTTAAAATTTAGCATTAATCCGGTATTTCTGTACTGTAAGTAATATCAAGTCACCCAATATAAGGGTGACTTTTTCACTTTAAATTATCAGTCTTAACTCTCTTGTAGATATTCTAATCGGGCGATAGTTGTTTGAGAAATAAGCTCCCCATCAATATAGTAATTTACATTTTTACCATCACGTATCCCTCGCAAAATTCCTGTTTCTCCTGTGTTATAGGTGATGTTCATTTGAATGGTATTATTGTCAATCTTTTTCATTTCACCAGTAGAAATAGTTCTTTGGTTTACCAATGGGTCAATAGGCGCATTACGCAATGATGGGTCTAATTCATCATTTACTTTAAAATGAGTGTCTGTTTTTGAATCAAAAATATGTGGACTACCAGAGATTGGATTTTTACCTGTCCAAAATTCTAATGAGTTAAATACAACATAATCAACCGCAGTCGTAATTCCGTAAACTGGTGCAAGAAGTAAATTTACCCCAGGCATAGCGGTTATCAACCACCTCAACATTGAATTTCATTACTTTCCCTGTTACTGCGTTGCTACCAATACAACCTGTTAATGTTGTCGATAGAATAATAATGCCTGCAGTTTTAATAAATGTTTTTTTCATAATTGAGACCCAAAAAGTAAGTAATCAGTGATGTGTTTTCTTGGCACTATTATGCTTTTCGTTACAGAAAAATACTTACCATTTTGTGCCAGATAATATTTATCGGATGTATATTTCAAATAAATACTGGTTCTGAATGTTGCTCAAAGGGTAATAAACATGAAAGAAATTAATGATTATCACTGATATGTCTTCTATATTTAATTAATAGCTAGGGCAATATTTTTTGGAGAATTATGGAAGATAAACCAATTATACTTGTTGTTGATGACAGTCCCGATAATGTTGATGTACTGACAGGGATTCTAGGTTCAAACTATCAAGTAAGAGTTGCTATTAATGGTCCGCTCGCGATTAAGCTTGCAGAGAAAAAGCCACAACCAGAATTGATCTTATTGGATATCATGATGCCAGCGATGGATGGTTATCAAGTATGTAAGGTATTAAAATCTCAACCTCAAACTCGTCATATTCCTGTTATTTTTGTTACTTCAAAAATATCATCCCAAGATGAGTTAAGAGGGCTAGAATGTGGTGCGGTTGACTATATCTCAAAACCTATTACACCTGCGGTAACATTACAACGCGTTAAAACTCAACTGAGTTTATATAATCAACAGCGATCTCTTTACTATAAAGTGAAAGAACAAACAAAAGAAATTAATCGAGGGCAACTTGAAACATTATCTAGCCTGGGTCGTGCCGCCGAATACAAAGATAACGAGACAGGAATGCACGTAAAAAGAATGGGATATTCTTGTTATGTACTAGCAAAAGCTTTTGGATTGAGTGAGGAAGAGTCTGAAAGATTAAGAAGTGCAGCGCCAATGCATGATGTAGGAAAAATTGGGATCCCAGATTCAATTTTGTTAAAACCGGGTAGGTTAACTGTCGAAGAATTTGAGGTGATGAAGCTGCATGTGGATATTGGCGTTGAGATCCTAGGTAAAGAAAGCACTTCACTGTTAATGCAAATGGCAATTGATGTCGCAAAAAATCATCATGAGAAATGGGATGGTTCAGGATATCCACGAGGAACTGCTGGACGTAATATCCCTTTAGTCGGGAGAATATCTACTATTGCTGATGTTTTTGATGCATTAATATCCGAGAGACCTTATAAAAAAGCATGGAGCATTGAAAAAGCAGTGGGACTTTTGAAAGATGAGAAAGGAAAACATTTTGATCCTGAACTCGTTGATTTGTTTCTCGTTAACTTACCTCTAATTATAGAATATCAACAAAAGTTTAGAGATTAAGGGAATAGGTATGGCTAGGGTAATTATTTTTTTATTTATTCTAATAAGTTTTAATTCTTTGTCTGAAAGTAAAATTTATTTAACCGACAGTGAAAATAAATGGCTTGAGTATAATCCTACCATTACTATTGTCGTATTATCAGATAATTATCCTTATTCCTATTTTGATAATGCTCATAAATTAAAAGGGATAATAAAAGAATATGCTGAACTTCTACGTATTTCTTATGATTTAAATATACGATTCCTTAGAGTTAATACACGTGAAGAAGCTAATAAAGCATTATTAAATAATTTAGGGGATGTTTATTTATTTGGTCGAGGCGACCAAGCTCAATGGTTAGATGTAAATAGCAGTATATCGTATCTTCCTTTTCAACATTCTTTGATTACGTTATCTCAAAGAGCTAGTTTTAATAGGATAGATCAGATACTTAATCTTAAAATCGCTTTGATTAGAGGTGAAAGCAAACCTGATTGGAAAACACCAAATACTCATTTTTTTCATTACTATCCTACTCAGTTAGAAGCATTGAAAGCCCTAAAGGAAGGGGAAGTAGATACCGTCTATACCGAGCCTATTTCAGGAATGGATATTGCTCAGCGCTATTATCTAAATGATGAATTTAAAGTAAATAGTGTTGTAGCCCGATGGCAGAATTCCGAAGCATCTATGCTAGTTGTTAAGAGTAAGCCTATATTGCTCTCTCTTATAAATAAAATGCTTACTAACTTAGAAGATGATAAAAAAAATCATATATTTAAAGAGTATTTTAGTCATAGCAAACATCGAGTGCCTTTGTCTGGTATTTTTGGGTATGGGAGCCCACCATATATGTATGCAGAAAGTCCATCTGTAGGGCTTGAGTTTAGTTTGATTCAACAATTGTTAAATGATATGGGTTATAAAGTTGGTGACGTATCACGTTTACCTCTTTCAGTTCGGCAGAATATTCTTACCACTCAATCTAATATCGCATTTATTTCGGGAATTACAAGTAAGCAGTCACTTGACCACTTTTATAGCGAGTCATTAATTGAATTAGAATATATTCCTGTTAGTTATGTATCTAATAAAATAGATCTTAGTAAGAATCGAAAAGATCTTATCGTAGGTTCCTTATTACAAGAAGGGAGCTCTCCAAGTCGTTTGGCTTTATTAGAGATAAATAAGTCATTAAAATCAAAAGAAAATAAGGTTTATTCTAACCTTTCTGATGCCTTTTTGGATTTAGAAGATAAAACTATTGATATATTAGTTATTGAACGACGAGTTTTAGAGTGGTACATATCAAGTCAATTAGGCATGACCTTATCAGATATACATGTTCATCGTAATATTTCATATATATCTCCAATTTATGTTGAATTTAATAACGAAGAAATCAGAGATAGATTTAATGCAGCACTTTCTCATCTTCGTCAGGATGATGACCATTATGAGGATTTTATTAATGAGCGAGTTTATGCAGACTATACCAATGCTTTGAAAAAAGCAGATATTTTATCTCAAATTGCGGCTTATTTATTAGTTCATGATGATATTGAAAAATTTGAAGGTATTGTTGCCATCTTTGATATTAGAGAAGCTCTTAAAAAAATAGAAATATTTACTGAAACATCCATAGAGCCAATTAAGGTATTTAATTTTTATCATCAATATGATGGTAATAAAGAGGAGTTGAACTATTCATATGTTGAATTGGCGGCTAATTATCGCTCTCAGATAAGGACCTCAAAAGTTGGAAAGGTTAAGTATTATTATTATGGAAATAAAATAAGAAAAGGGTATATTTATATGCCATCCCTGCAATTATTTGAATACTTACCTCCTCAGCTTTTTTCTTATATTTCAAAATTATATAAAGATAATGGTTTTCACGGACAGTTATTAGATTTATCTCCGAAGGAGTTGAAGTGGATCAAAAATAAAAAACAAGTATTTATAGGCATAGACCCTTCAGCTATGCCTTATGAGTTTATTGATAGTAAAAAAAATTATATTGGTATCATTAATGATTTTTTGCAATTAATTCAAAATAAAACAGGTCTTAAAATTATCCCTAAAGTAGTGGGTAGTTGGTCTGAAACAAAAGATCTTATTTCTCAAGAGGAAGTTGAGTTAGTTTCAGCAGCAGTAGAAAACAATACATTAAGTTACTCTTATCATCCAGTAGAGCCTCTTTTTTCAAATAAACTTGCTTTGGCCTCTAATCTTGACGTTCATAGTGTGGAGTTAAGTGATATTACGAATTGGACGATAGGAATATTACGTAATGGAGCAAATACTCCAGAAATATTGAAAAGATACAAAAATATTAATTGGGTTCTAGTTGATAATACAGAAGAGGGGCTTAAACTTGTTAATAATGAAGAAATTATGGGTATTATTGATACGGTTCATGTTCTGAATTATTTGATTTCAACTAATGAGTATCAAAATATTGATCTTGTAGGCCGCCTTGAGCAAAAAATAAGTCCTACATTCCATGTGTTAGATTCTGAACCTGAATTGTATTCGATTATTAATAATGTGGTTAGCTCAATTTCGGAACAAGAAAAAAAACGTATTTTACTTAAATGGAGTGCCCCAAAGTTAATTGAAAAAATAGATTATGAATTAGTATATACTATTGGTTTTTCTTCTTCCCTTATTCTTATTGCGATTTTTATTTGGAGTCGAAAGTTAAGAAAGTTAAATATTCAACTCGAAATTGCAAAGAAAACAGCAGATGATGCCAGTAAGGCAAAATCTGATTTTCTCGCGAATATGAGCCATGAAATACGAACGCCAATGAACGCCATTTTAGGTATGTCTTATCTCGCTTTACAGGAGGTAGAGAAACCTATTGTTGCTAACTATATTAGGAAAGTTCATCGTTCGGCTGAATCTTTACTGTTGATTATTAATGATATTCTAGATTTATCAAAAATTGAAGCTGGTCAATTAGAATTAGAATCCATCCCTTTTTTATTATCAGATACGCTAGATGACGTAAATAATATCTTATCTATTAAGGCGCAAGAGAAAGGATTGGTACTTGAGATAATATTAGACGAAGCTCTGAGTATAACGTTAATAGGAGATCCTTTAAGGTTATATCAAGTCATTTTAAACTTAGCGGGGAACGCGGTTAAATTTACCCCAGAAGGCAAAGTCATTATTTACCTTTCAGCAATTAAGCTGACAGATTGCGAGACTACGTTTTCAGTTCGAATTATTGATTCTGGAATAGGGATGACTCCTCTACAAATTGCGGGTTTATTTACTGCTTTTTCTCAAGCAGATAGTTCAACAACAAGGCGATTTGGTGGGACGGGGCTAGGTTTAAATATCAGTCAAAATTTGGTCACCTCAATGGGAGGAGACATTAAGGTGGAAAGCGATTTAGGTAAAGGCAGTGAGTTTTATTTTGTTTTAACGCTACCTAATAGCTTAAAACAAATAGAATCGAAAAATAATGATGATGGAAACAAGGCAGTTATTGTATTTGGAGGACAAAGAGTTTTATTAGTGGAAGATAATGAGCTTAACCAAGAAGTTGCGATGGCGATGTTAACAAAGTTGAATTTACGTGTTGATATTGCAAATCATGGTGAAGAGGCATTGGAGTATGTTGATAATTATACTTATACTTTGATCCTAATGGATCTTCAAATGCCTGTTATGGATGGATATAAGGCGTCAGAAGAGATCCGTAGAAGACATATTACAACGCCTATTATTGCTCTTTCTGCGAATGTTCTTCCGGAAATAAAATACAAAGCAATGTTATGTGGCTTTATTAGTTTTATTGAAAAACCAATTATTTTTGATAAATTAGCTGTACATATCGCTAATGCTTTTGATGAGCATCCAGTAGAAATATCTGTTGTTTCAATGCCTTCAGATCGCGAACCGTCTTATCATAAATCTACATTCTCTCAAGATGATGCCATGCTATACAGCAATAATGACGCTGATTTATTACAACGCTTAATTAAACGTTATATGGAAACGGCAGGAGTCATGTTAGGTGATCTTCAGGATGCCTTGAAACAAAGTGATATGGTATTGCTTGAGCGTACTGCACACACATTAAAAAGTATAACTGCGAATTTAGGGGGCCGTAAGCTTGCTGCACACTTGCAACAAATTGAATCAAGTGCCACTTACAATAGTAAAGAGGACATTGCAGAGCTTCTTACGGAGAGTGAAGCTGAGTTCCTATTGTTCTTTGAGCAATTATCGTTGTTAACCACAGATGAGAATTTAAAAAAGCATTCCACGATAGGTGAAAAAGAATTACGTGAGTTAAAAATAAAAATAGAAGACTATGATAGTACCGCTTTAGATTTAGCAACGCAGTTTTTCACTGAGCAAGAGGATATCGATTGTGATAATCAGCGACTGATTAAGGCATTGAAAGCGTATGACTTTGATAATGCCTTAACTATAATTAATCGCATGCTATCTTAACGAAGTAATGTAAGTGCTGTGTTTGGTATATAAATAAAACTCGCTAATTATAGTTTGCTTGATTTTTAGGCGAGTTAATGGGACGTAAATTAATACTAATGATATTAATATTGTTAACCCATAGGCAAAAAACGAAATAAGTTCTTATTCGAGCGCTCGAATGCTCATTTAATCCATTCTTGTCACATTTATGAAATGATCTAAGCGTTATCATCCTCCACATCTTCTAACACGTAAAATAGGTTAACAATGAAAACATTAATAGCTCATCGTGGCATGTCTTCTCTGGCTCCCGAAAATACGCTTTCTGCTTTCTCATTATGTAAAGACCATGGTGTTCAATGGTTTGAATGTGATGTAGATATTCTACAAGATGGCACGGTGATTATTTCTCATGACGATACGTTAGATCGTTGTACAGATAAAAGCGGTCGCTTATGTGATATTAGTTACGCCGATTTGAACTCTATTGATGCTGGAAGTTGGTTTAGTGATGATTATATTGATGAGCGTTTACCAACTGTTCAACAATTAATCAAACTAGCGAACGAAAAAGAATTAAATTTGAATATTGAAATTAAATCGTGCTCGGCAAGTGCTAAGTTGAGTCATCTACTGATCGATAATTTGATCACGGCACTTAAAGAGTTAAACCCTGAACGTGAGCTTATTATTTCAAGCTTTAACCACTTAGTATTGTCTGAATTCAAACGTAAAAGCCCTGAAAGTAAAGTCGCTTGTTTGTTTGAAAGTCATAACCTATGGGATGACTGGAATTCCATCATTGAATGGTGCCAAGCTGATTATATTCACCCTGAAGAAAAAGGGCTAACTCGTGAAATGGTAAATAAATTTAAAGCTTCAGGCATTAAAGTAAATGTGTGGACAGTAAATGATTTGGCTCGTGCAAACGAGTTATTTAATTGGGGGGTTGATGGTATCTGTACTGATATTGCTCATAAATTCCCGTCGAAATATAAAGCTTAATATAATAATTAAAACAATAACGTGAAAGGATTACCACTATGAACTTGTTTGAAAAAATAGGCTTTACGAGTCGAAACCAGCTGTTTGGTTTCTTCTCTGTCGTCATGTCTGGACAAATCATTTATTCTGCTTTTGAGGCATTTAAAGGTACATTTTATAATTTACTTTTAGAAGTTCTACAAATAGACAACACTCAAATGGGGATTTTGTTTACTCTGATTGGCTCTGCAATGTTCTTCTATATACCAGCAGGTTGGGTCAATAACCGTTTCTCAGTAAAATCCATTTTAATTACCAGCCTAACGATACGTTTCTTAAGTATGATGACGATCATTTTCTTAGAACCTGGATTTAGTGTTTTGGTTGTGATTGCCGGTATTTGGGGGCTAGTAGATGCAGCTTTCTGGCCATCAGTTGTTAATGGTGTGACCTTAATGTCTGGCGATAAAAACAAAGGCATGGCTTTTGGATTACTAGAGTCAGTGCGTCGTGCTGCTGAAATGAGTATGAATGCCGTTATCGTTGGTATTATGGCGTTGGTTGGCGGTTCAATCCTTGTGTTCCAAGGCGCAATTGTTTTCTATACGTTACTTATCCTTCCGATGATCTTTTGTGTATGGAAATTTGTACCAGATAATCACATGGAAATTAAGCAAGGTGAGAGCAAAAACAAAGAAGCACTAAAAGGTTTGGTTCATGTACTAAAAATGCCAACAGTATGGCTAGCTGCGATTACTTCTCTAACGGTATATTGGATTTATATTACGCTAATTTATACAGTACCTTACCTGCAAGCTGTATTTGGTTTATCAACAGCACAAGCGGCTATTTTTGGTATTATTAATACAGGTGCAATGGGTGTTGTCGCTGGTCTAGTTGCAGGATCTATTGCTGATTTCGTGTTTAAATCTTCCATTAAGATGATGTTCTTTGCCTTGGGTTTAACCGCTGTTTGTTTAGGTGTGACGATTGCATTACCTAAAAGTGAGGGCATGCTAATGATGAACATGGTGCTACTAATGTGTTTCTCATTCAGTATCTTCTTAGCTAAAGGAATTATCTTAGCACCAGTCGCTGAAGCGGGTGTACCAAAGGACTACAGTGGTTCTGCAATGAGTGTTGGTTCATTTGCTGCTTATGCATCAGTGTTCTGGGCGTACGCATTAAACGGTTGGATTATTGATACTTACCCTGCGATTCAGGCATATCAGATGATCTTTGGTATTGGTTTAACTGTTGCGGTACTTGGTATGATATGTTCATTGATCCTTATCTCTCTGAAAAATAAAAACAACGGTGATGATCAAGAAGAAAAATTGCTTGAATCAGAAGCGTAGTCTCATGATGTAATACAAGATATTTGTAGTAATTAAAAACCCCAGTATGTGTAATTTATACTGGGGTTTATTTTGTTATTAGTCTGTTCGTTTATAATTAAACGTTTAATATAAACTCTTCGATGACTTTTGCTACACCATGTTCGTTATTACTTACGGTAATGTGGTTAGCGATCTCTTTGATATCATCAGTGGCATTTTCCATAGCAACACCAAGACCTGCGTATTGGATCATATGCCAGTCATTGCCTGCATCGCCCATGCAAATAACTTCATCGGCAGTAATACAAAGGTGGTCTGCTAATGCTTTTATACCTACGCCTTTATTACTGTTTGGATTTAAAAATTCTAAGAAGAAGGGAGCGCTTTGTACTATCGTAAATTGCTCATATAAATCGGAAGGTAATTGTTTGATAGCAGCAGAAAGTAGCTTAGGCTCATCAATCATCATCGCTTTCATTATTTGTTCATCATCTGATAGCTCTTCAAAATCAATCACAGTGATTGGCATGCCAGTGATTGTAGATTCATGCTCAGTATAATGACTTGATGCAGGGGTGATTAGACCTTTTTCTTGAGAGAAGGCGTGAATGTGAACTCCGAGTTTTTTCGCTAATTTAGCAAGAATTTTTGCGTCAGTACCGGTAATTATTTGGCTACGGATAACTTCTTCGCTTTTCACTTTTTGAACGAGTGAGGCATTGTAACTAAGAACGTAATCGTTCTCTGTTGTCATGCCTAACTCTTCGAGTTGTGGTTTCATGCCATTTAGGGGGCGTCCAGAAGCTAATACAACCACAACGCCTTTTTCACGAGCTGCAGCAATCGCTGCTTTGTTTTCAACTGAGATTTGTTTATCTGAATTAAGCAGAGTGCCATCCATATCCAGTGCGATTAATTTATACATCATAGTTACCATTGGATTAAAAATACTATTAGCTAGCTTACCTGAATTTTATGAAAAAAATACTATATACTGTCGCTGATTTTTACTACTGATACAGGCTAATGAAGTTAAGTTCTCGGTTAGATACCATAAAAAATAAAGTTACCGATCACTATGATCATATTTGGGATTGCTGTTGTGATCATGGTCAGTTAGGCATTGCTTTATTGGCTTCGCAGCCAAAAAGTCTGATCCATTTTGTCGATGTCGTCGATGAGTTGATGGTTGAATTAGAGTCTCAACTGCAAAAGCACGCCTTAAAAGTCAGCTCTCAGTGGCAAGTACACTGCATGGACGTGGCTCAACTGCCTCTCGTCCCAGATAAAAAGAATCTAATTATTATTGCTGGTGTAGGAGGGGATTTATTAATTGAATTGGTTCGTGCCATCCAGACACGTAATCAAGGTATTGAATTAGAATTTATCTTGTGCCCTGTATTACACCATTATAAAGTGAGAACTGAGTTAATTGATATGGGCTTTGGTTTAGTGTCAGAAACGTTAGTTAAAGAGAATAAACGCTTTTATGAAATTATTCATGTCAGTAATCAAGCTATTGTTCCTTTGAGTAATATCGGTTCTGAAATGTGGAATTTATCAGAGGTAGATCATCAAGAATATTTGCAAAAAACGATTTCTCATTACCAACGAATGGAAGAAAATACTAAAAACTCGGGTAAGGTGAGTGATTTGTATTTAAAGCTAAGGGAACTATGGATGGCTTTAGCATATTGAATTGATTAGTATTTCAATATGCTATTGGAATATTTCGTTAAAGCTATAAACTTACATTATTCATTTTTAGGGTATGTCCTACATAAATTGTATTTAGTACTTTTTATATTTAGAGCACATTCTAGTCGTTAAATGAGCATGTTAGTGTTCGGAGTTCAGTATGCAAAGTGAAAGTTTGAGAAAACAAGTGTTGCTCAAGACGATAAAAAAAGACGTAGAAGTTGCATTAACGTTACAAGAAATAAGTAAGTCAGATCTTATTAAAATGATCCGCTATTTTGCGATGAAAGCAGAGGCACTGAGTGAATAATTAGCTAACGACAAGTGTCGTTAGCTAGACGAAATTATGAATTTTTATTAAGGCGATGTACTTCAATACCAAAACCTAGCGCGCTATAAGCAAGCAAAGAATAACCTAGTAGTTCAGTTCCTTCTTCTGCTAGGTTTTTTATTGTGCGTATGTAGCTATCATCAAGTAATGTCTGCCATAAATAATTCATCCCCACTAATCGAGAAAACACCAGTACAATAACTAAGGCGCAACTTAAGGTGTAAAAATAGCGACTATCGAAAAATTTAGCCGCGGTAGATAGAAGACCTTTCTTATCTTTTAATGCGAAGTAAATGCATGTAAAAGTAACGATTAGGGCTGGAACGAGCCAAAAGCCATGGTAAACCTTGTCAAACACACCATCACTCTCTCTTATGCACATGCAGCTAAAAAAACCAATGATAAGTATTGAAAAAGAACGTACTTCTTTATTAATTATCGCTATGTAACTAAAAGAAAAAATAACAATAAGGAGTAAAATCTGCTGATAATACTCGGTTAGCGAGTTCTCACTAAGTCCATCTTTTAAAAAGATAATATCAGTACGAATGACTAAGTAGGCAACAGCAACAACAAGGCATTGAATAAAAAACTGTAGTAATCCTTTTTGGATTTTTTTTATGTCAGGGGATTTTGAATAAGGAAACATCATGGCTACCTTTAATGCTTATTAACTATTTTGTTACTATGGGCTAGTGAGGTAGCATAGTATGTACTCATTTATTGGAAATAGGATTCCATAACTACAGGTAGTCATTCTATAAGTCTTTTATTGAATATAATTTATGATATAGAGCAAAGACGTAGTAGAGATAACGACCCAAAGAAGCACACCGAAGATTAAAGGTTTAGCTCCTGCTGATTTGATTTTTTCAATAGAGATACCGCAACCAATAAAAAAGAGACACAAGACTAATAGCTTTTTTGATATATCAAAAATACTGTTATAAACCATTTGGAATTGTGGCAAGTTATCGTTGATTAAAATCGCTAAGCAGTAAAAGAGAATAAAATAAGGAATGGTGACTTTTTTACTATTACTACGGAAGAGTAGAGCGCTAATAAAGGCAACAGGAACAATCCATAATGCACGAGCTAGCTTAAGTGTCGTTGCTGTTTTTAACGCTTCTTCACCATAAGCTGAAGCGGCGCCTACAACGGATGAGGTATCGTGAATCGCAATTGCAGCCCAAGTCCCAAAGGCGTGTTGACTCAGCTCTAACGCATGCCCAATGACAGGGAAGATAAATAGTGCAATAGAGTTTAAGACAAATACGGTAGCTAAGGCTAAGCCTGTTGCTTCTTCATCAGCATTTATTGCGGGAGCAACTGCAGCGATAGCACTTCCACCACAAATAGCCGTACCGGAAGCGATTAAATGACCGGTTACTTTATCCAATTTCATCTGTCTTGCTAGTAACCAACCAAGTACCAACGTACCAAAAATGGTTGATAAAATAATGCCAATACCATTTGAGGTTGCTTCAATGGCTTCGTTTAGTTGGATCCCAAAACCTAGCCCCACAATAGAATAGGCGAGTAATTTTTTAGTCACTTTGCCGAGAGAAAAGTTGGTTGGAACAAAACCGAAACTCGCTAAAGCGAAACCCATGACTAAAGCCGTAGGTGAGTTAACCCAAGGGGTTAATGTGAATAAGGCAGCAATATAAAAAGGGAAGTAATGCTGTAAGTGTTGTTTATTAAAAGTCATGTTTATTATTCTTGGACACAGGAAAGAGAACGATAGCATTTTTCTTTGGTTTAGTAAGTTTAATAATTCAATATATAGAGTTAAAAAAACTTTAACGATATAATCATGAAGTGTCGTTTATTTGAAAAATAAAGCAAACGTTTGCTTTACTCTGACTTTATCACATGGGAAGAGTATATAGTGCGTGCAAATTTATTTTATCAATAATGGAGTTTATATGCGTTCTATTAAGACTATTTTTCTTTTATTTTTTATGTTGTCAGTGAGTTTTTTTTCTATGGCTGAAATGAAAAGTGTAATAGTGAAGGGGAACTCTCAATCACCGTCACAACCAATTATTATTCAAGGACCTATGCCTATTGAAGCTCAACATTTTGCCGCATTATTAGATAATGTTGTTATTGAGAAGACTGGTTTGTTTGTGTTTTATAAAGGGACACTAAATGGTTACCCTGTAATCGTTAGTCAAACAGGAAAGGGGCTTGAAAATACTGCGGCGGCAACTGCTATTGCTATAGAGCGCTACAATCCAATCGCGATTATTAATCAGGGAACATCAGGAGGGCATGATAAAACCTTAAATGTTGCTGATATCGTT
This sequence comes from Aliivibrio thorii, assembly GCF_057368585.1. Lineage (NCBI taxonomy): Bacteria > Pseudomonadati > Pseudomonadota > Gammaproteobacteria > Vibrionales > Vibrionaceae > Aliivibrio > Aliivibrio thorii. The sequence goes on from NZ_CM170655.1 coordinate 818,014, forward strand.
TTAGGTAAGCGCACTGTTAATATTGGAAACTTAAAAGCCCCTAAATCACAGGAAGGAAAAGGATCAAATTCACTTACTTGGATACCAATGGATATTATGGCTTCTAGTGGTAGTGCTGGTGGTGACGATGCCAATAAAATTCGTTATTACGAAGGGAGCAGTGAGCTTATTGCTTCAGCGCATAAGGTTAAATATAACAAAGGTAAAGTTGTAGAGGGTACGATTGGTTCTGCAAATTTTTGGAACAATGAATTAGATCGTATTAATTGGTTTCATACAAACTTTGGGACAAGTACTGAAGAGATGGAAAGTGCATCGGCTGCTCAAATTAGTGAGGCTTATAAGGTTCCTTTTTTAGCTATTCGTATTTTATCGAATAACGCAACTAACGGTGGTCATTATAATCCGAACACAGCGAAATACTGCCAATCTTATGTAAAAGACGTTGTAGTCCAATATATTAGTGATATATCAATTTAAAATAATGGCTTTATTGCCGTTTAGATAAATACGTCACTACAGCACTATGATCGGATCCTGAAAATTGAGGTAATACTTCGCGTTTACAAATAAACAGTGAGGGTGATTCGGTATTTTTTATCCAAAGGTGGTCAATTGCAATCCGTGTGAAAGAGGGGATTGCAATTCCTTTTATTTCACGTGGCCAGCTTTGTATTGGGGCTGTTTGGTAATTCTTATAAATCGAGGCAAAACGTTTAGTGTTGGCTGATAAGTTAAAATCCCCAATAATCAGTGTGTCAGCATAAGGGGAGTAATCAGCTAATCGCTCTAAACTTCCGATGAGTGCGTTTCTTTCGTGCCATAACTGTTTTGTTCTAGGCGAGGGAGGATGTGCTGTGTATAAACTAACAAGTCTTTCTTCACTGCTTTGCCATATACCACTAATCATATAATGACCCGCTGGCGTATTCTGTGCTCGTAAATTCAAGGGCTGCTTGCTTATAATCATTTGTCCACTTGGATAGCCTAACCTAGGGGCTCCACCAAATTGATAGGGATACTCATCAATCAATTCCATAAACCTTTCCCCATGCCAAGGGGATGTTTCTTGAAGTACAACTAAGTCTATATCTGTTTTAATTAAATAGTGTAAAAAAGGCGTAAGATCTGGATTCGTATAATACAGGTTATATTGAACGACTTTTAAAGGGTCAGGGCAGGATACTGTTGTGTATTGCTGTGATGGCGTTTGATATAACCACAAGGTGGCAAGTAATAAACAAAAGAATGAATAAAGGTAATAACGACAAAGTAATAGAGCAACGAAAGAGAAGCAATAAGCTCCAGTGATAATGCTAGGAATCCCCGTGATATTTTCAATCCACCAAGTATGTGTAAAACTCGATGTGACAATCCACACTAATGTGGGTAGCAACAGTAGTAAGCAAATTCCAAATTGTTTTTTTGTTCTCATTCAGCACCCATCCATAAGTGAGGTCGTACTTATTAGTATGGGTGATAAATAAGTTAAGTGTTATTTTTTAATCAATTAGCGTGATATTTTTAAAACATAGGGTAATGGACTGGTGAATAGCCTTGTTTCATCGCATCAACCATTTTTAACATTACAGGCAGGGCGTGTTTAAAGAACATTTCATAGCCTTCACATAATACATTATGATCTTCACCGCTATTGGTTTTGCTAACTCGGTTTTTTGGACAACCGCCATTACACAACGGTTTAAAATCACAATGTTGGCATTTTTGACTTAGGGACTCATATTTATCTTGTCCAAATTTAATCTGCTCATTAGAGCTTGCCATTTGTGCTAAAGAAGCGTTGTCATGATGAATGTTACCGATTTTAAAATCATCATAACCGTAGTGATCACAGCTAAAGACTTCACCGTTGGACTCCATCATTAATTGTTGGCCACAAGTATCCGCATGGTGGCAGATTTGGCTTTGATGGCCCATTAAAATCATTAAGCAGTTTTCAAAAAATTGCACATAGGTTTTACCAATATCATTGGCTGCCCATTCATCAAATACATCACACAGAAATTGTCCCCATTGCTTACCTGATAGTGTCCAATCGTAATCAAAACGACGATCCATTTCATGATCAATACAGGGCTGAAATTGCAAGTATGTGCTGCCATTGTCTTTTAAAAATCGATAAATAGCTTTGCCATGCTTGTAACTTTTATTATTGATAACCGTTAGAGTATTGAACTCTACATGGTGATCTTTTAAGTGTTGCATACCACGCATGGTTCGCTGAAATGAAGAGTTCCCTGATTTGTCTATACGTGCAATGTCATTTATTAGCTGTGGCCCATCAATACTTATCCCTACCATAAAATGATGCTTAGCAAAGAAAGAAGCCCAGCGATCATTAATTAACGTTCCATTAGTTTGAATAGTATTTTTAATCGGTGTTTTCGAAGCTTGCTGTTGTTGCAGTTGAATGGCTGATTGATAAAAATCTAACCCTCTCATCATTGGCTCTCCACCATGCCAAATAAAATCGATAACAGGAGTTTGTGGAGGCTGAGATTGTATGTGATTAGAGATCATTTTATTTAAGGTATCTTCATCCATTCCCGGCTTTTTTTTATCTTCGTTCTTTAAGTAATAGCAGTAGTGGCAATCTAGATTACATTTTGCACTTTCAGCTTTAATAAACAAACTGTAGGGAGTGGTTGCTTCAATAGTCGATGCAGACATGATTAGATACCTTTCTGATGAGTCATAACTTATATCTATTAATTTAATCAATTATATAGATGTAGTCGAATTGTATTTTTTAATAAAGGCTATTCATTCTTTCAATTGTTCTTCTTTATTTAGAGTCGCTAGTCTGGAGTTATATTTATAAATAGAGGTTCTACTATGAAAAAGGCACTCATAGCAACGATAATTACGAGCAGTTTATTAAGCAGTACAGCTGTATTCGCACAATTAACGCCAATTAATCCTCAAGAAGAATTAGCTTATACCTTAGGGCTGCAAGCCTTTATTTATGGTGCTGGACCACTAACGGTAGCACAAGTTAGAGCCGCGTCGACGAATGTAGATGCACCAATGGACAATGGAGCAGCACCATTGAACATGATGGGGAAGACACTGGCTCTCGCAGGGCCTGAAGATAGAGTAGTTCCAACCGTTAACAATGATACCTTGTACTCTCAATCTCATATTAACTTGAATGACACAGGACCTTTGGTTATAGAGATCCCCCCAACCAATGATCGCTATTTTATTGTGCAATTATTAGATGATTATTCTGAAGCTGTGGGTAATTTAATAAAAGATAATGTCGGGCAAGATGGCGGAAAATTCTTATTGGTAAATAAAGGATGGAAAGGAATCGAAGGGGGAATTCCTGATGGTATTGATGGCATTATTGAATCGAGAACGCCTTTAGTTTGGTACATTCAGCGAACTGGGGTTTCAGGAAATAAAGACTTGTCGGCAGCACTTAATGTTCACGATGGATTTATTAATTATCCTTTATCTGAACTGGGACAAGAGCATAAACCGGTTAAGTTAACTCATGCAAAAACAGGCATATCACCAATGCCTCGTCCCAAAGGTTTGGCATGGTTTAGTTTAATTGATGAGGAATTGCGCAATAACCCAATTGCAGCAGACGCGCCAATTGTGGATCAATTTAAATACATTGGTATTGGGGGAGATAAACCATTTAATTCGGATGATCTAACTGAAGATCAGAAAAAAGGATTAATGCGAGCATTAAATGCGGCGCCACAAATCATTCAATACGCCAGTCGTGATTTAGGAACAAAAAATAACGGTTGGGCAATGATGTATGAAGGGGGGAAATATGGAAATGATTTCTTAAGCCGTGCGAGCATTAACTTTCGAGCGGCAGGCTTAAATACTAAAGAGCGAGCGCTATATCCAAACCGTTATACAGACTCAAAAGATCAACAGCTGTCTGGTCAGTATAAATATCGTATGGTGATGCCAGCCGATGCACCGGCAAAAGCTTTTTGGTCTTTAACTATGTATGATGCGAAAAACCTATTTATGGTACCGAACAGCATCGATCGCTACTCTATCTCAACCAATCGTAAAGAAGAACTTATTTATAATAAAGATGGCACATTAACCGTCTGTATTCAAAACAGTAAACCTGTGGATTCAAGCTGTAACTGGTTACCTGCGCCAAAAGATGATTTTTATCTACACATGCGCTTATATGAGCCAACTCAAGCTGTGTTAGATAATACTTATGAACTTCCTCAAGTGATTAGACAATAAATCCCCCGTTATTAAATAGAGAGTATCTGTGATTAAGGTGCTCTTTTTTTGTTTGTTAGGTACAAGAGGTAATTGTGAAGACGTATTATTCTTTAACTTTATTCGGTTCTGATTTATTGGCTGTTTTTCAGGCGAATACGGCTGGAACCTTAGTGCAAGAAATGAGTAAAATGACAGTAAGCACGGCAGGAGCAGGTAGTGCAGTGTTGGTTGAGAATGCTTCTGTTGCTTATTCAAACCACGCAGGTATGAGTTATATTGATGGTGATGCATTAAGTGTTAATGCTGCGGTGATGGATTTGGGTATTTATTATCATGATGATATCGATCCAAGTAAAAGTAGTGATAATGCGGGAGGAATACAGCCTTACGGATCGCTTTATTATGTTCATCAGTTGAACGATGATGTTCATTTGGGAATGAGCGTGTCAGCGCAAGGAGGAAGCGCATTAGATTATGGAACCTCTTATGCCGGATCTCTAAATTTGAATGATCTAAAATTATCGGTCATTCAGTTTAATCCTAGCGTTTCTTATCAAATAAATAGCAAGCTATCGATTGGTGGTGGCTTACAAATTGACTATGCTACTTTTGAAGAAAACTTGTTATATGAACAAGGTAATATAGAGACTGATAGTTGGACACTAGGTTATAACTTAGGGTTTATGTATCAAGTCGATGAGAACAACCGTCTGGGTGTTGCCTATCGTTCTCGTATGAATCACGATCTCACTGGATCATTTAGTACTAATGCGATGACGGTATCAGTTCCTATCCCTGGGCCAATCCCCGACTCAGTAGATAAAAACATATCAGCTATGTCAGGCGAAGCGGGTTTAAATGTCCTTAACCCTCGTCAAATTGAAGTATCAGGTTTACATCAACTGACTAATCCATTGAGCTTAGTGTGGAGCTTAGGCTTTGAGCAATGGAGTGATAATGATTCCACGACAATTTCCATTAATGATGGTAATCGCATTTCACAAATAGAACGAAACTTTGATGATGTATGGACGGGAGCAATTGGTGCTAGTTATCAACTAACATCGAAACTACGTGTAGAATCAGGGATTGGTTATGCGAGTTCGCCATTGGATAACCCTGAAGATCAAGGTGCTGATTTACCGGTAGATATACAGCATAGATACAGTATCGGTGCGACTTATCTATGGAGTAAGGATATATCCTTTAATACCTATTACAGCTACGTTGATTATGGAGAACCAGAGATTAATAACAGCGGTATGAATGGTCAGTTTGATAATTCAAATCAATTCATCGGCATCACCATGAATATGGCGTTTAAATAATCACTTTTATTAGTATTCATTTGTTTAGCTAATAAAAAACAGTAAACCATAAGTTTATCTTCAGTGAATCTTAAGTTTGATATGTAACACTCGTCTCATTCTCTAAGAGCCTGAAGGTATGCTTGTGTTGTCCAATCTGATTTCAAAACTTAAAAGCCAAAAAATAACCATGAGCATGGTGTCACTGATTATTTTGGTGTCACTGTATTTTGCCGTGGTATTTAACTATCCGATTAATGAAAAAATTTACCAACTCTCCCAAGGTAATGGTCTTTTTCTGTTTCTAACACCAGCGATTCTTACCTGTACTTTTATTATTATTTTTTCAATGATTGCTGTGCCTTACTTGTTTAAAGGTGTTGTGATTATTTTGACTCTCACCTCTTCGATGGCGTTTTATGCCGCATTGCAATACAACACCATGTTTGATTATGCGATGATCGAGAATATCTTTGAAACCAACGTTGGTGAAGCTTCCTCTTATTTAAGCTCGGCTTCTATCGGTTACTTTATTGTCTTTGGTGTGCTTCCATCATTGTTTCTATTAAAAGTAAAAGTGATCCGCAATGCTTCATGGGGCAAAGAGCTATTTCATCGTGCAGCATTAATGAGTGTTGCGATTGTGGGGTTGTTGTTGATCTCTGTTTTCTATTTTAAAGATTATGCCTCGATTGGTCGCAATAACTCGTACTTAAATAAAATGATTAACCCTGCTGACGCTTTTAATACGGTTAAGTACATTAATAATGAATATATAACCGCACCTTTGGACTACATCACAATCGGTGAAGATGCAGAGGTAATTCCGGCGAAGAACGGTAAACCGACACTAATGATAGTATTAGTAGGTGAAACTGCTCGTGCGCAAAACAGTGCTTATAATGGATATGCAAGAGAAACCAATCCATACACCAAAGATCTTGGTTTAATTGCTTTTCAAAATGTGTCGTCGTGCGGAACAGCAACAGCCCATTCTTTGCCATGTATGTTCTCTAATATGGTGCGTACTAATTACAATAGAGACCGTGCCAATAACCAAGATGACGTATTAGACGTGTTGACTCATGCGGGTGTTAAATCGGTGTGGATAGATAATGATGGTGGTGACAAAGCGGTTGCTAAGAACATTGAAAAAGAGATGATTAGCGATACCTCTTCAAATGAATTTTGTAATGGCTCAAGTTGTTATGATGAAGTGTTATTGCAAGGTTTAGATAAGCGAATTCAAAATACCACAGGTGACCAACTGTACGCACTACATATGATTGGCAGTCACGGACCTACGTATTGGAAGCGCTACCCTGAGAATATGGCAGTATTTACCCCTGCATGTAATCGTAGTGATATTGAAAATTGCAGTGATGAAGAGATCTCCAATGTGTACGATAACACCTTAGTTTATACCGATTACGTAATAGCGCAGGCGATTGAAAAATTAAAAACGTATTTAGATAAATACAATGTCGTGATGCTATACATTTCAGATCACGGAGAATCGTTAGGTGAAAATGGGTTATACCTTCATGGAGCGCCTTACATGATCGCGCCAAAAGAACAAACTCATGTGCCTTTCTATATTTGGATGAGCGATGATTATGCGAACCAAAAAGGCATAAATAAAGCCAGTGTTATCAGTAAAGCGGCAGCGGGTGGTTTTTCTCATGATAATTTGTTCCATACGTTACTTGGCTTATATGGCGTGAAGACTAGCGCGAAAGACAATAGTTTAGACATTATGGCGAACTAGTTACTTTTTAGTTCATCATATTAAGAAATGGGTTAATCATGAGAATGGTTAGCCCATTTTTGCTACTATCATTATATAAAATAATAAAGTGGTACTGAATAATGAAAATATTACTAATAGAAGACTCTGAACACTTACGTCGTAGCTTAGTGGTGGGTCTGAGTAACCTTGGTTTTACTATTGATGAAACTGGAGACGGTTCAAAGGGGCTCTCGATGGCAATTACCAATGAGTATGACTTTATTATTCTGGATTTAATGCTTCCTAATGTTGATGGTATCACGCTATTAAAAAGCATTCGTAAAATGGGTAATGAGGTAAAAGTGATTATCTTATCGGCAAAATCGCAGCCAGAAGATCGCGTTGAAGGATTACTCTCTGGCGCTGATGATTATTTAGTTAAACCATTTTCGTTTGATGAACTGCATGCTCGTATCTTAACCGTAGCTCGTCGAGGTGGAGTAAAGCATAATGACGATCACGTAGAAGTTGAAGGGTTTACGCTTGATTTAGCAAAGAAAGAACTCGAATTCTCAGGCCAATTGATTGAACTAACAAAAAATGAGTACAAGATTGTCGAGTGTATGTTTCGTTCTCGCAATCAGGTAATGACGACAGAAAATATCAGTGATTATGTTATTGGTTCATTTGATTCAGTCTCGAAAAACACCATAGAATCACACTTATCTTCCATCCGAAAAAAAGCGAAAACCGTTGGTGGCGAACTGCCAATAAAAAATAAACGTGGCTTTGGTTACTACGTGGAAAAACGCTCATGTACTCAATAAAAGATCGGTTGGTTAATGCGTTAACCGTGATCATCGGCATCATTTTATTGGTGGTCTTTTTATCTTTGGATTTTATTATCGATGCTTGGGTTGATCAACAGTTTGATGATGCATTAGTGGAAAAATCAAACTACTTTAAGTCTTTGGTTGAGGTGGAAAGTGATGGTATTGAGTTTGAATACCACAAAGGCTTTATGCCGCAATTTGAACGCAAAGAAGAGGCTCAATATTTTCAGATTTGGTTAGGTGAGAGCACTTTTGCAAAGTCGCAATCTCTTAGCTACTTTGATGATATTGACCTTGATTATCAAGATGTCCCTACTCATGAGAGTCGTATCTTTGATATAAAACTTCCTGATGGCAGCATGGGTAAAGCTATTTCTTCTCGTTTCCAACCACAATTATCATCTGATGTTGATCCTACAGACGTTACTTATATTGAAACCATGTACCTAACATTGGCGATTTCTAATCAACGAGTGAGTAACATTCTATTGATGGCAGATCTGTCTCTTATCTTTGTTTTTATTACCGCTATCTTTGGTATTCGAATGGTTGTGATAAAAGTGGTGGATAGAGAATTAGATTCATTGTATTTACTCAATAAAGAAATTTCAGAGCTTGATGAAAATGCACAAGGTATTCAATCTAATCCAAAAGAAAGCAAAGAGATTTCACCAATTAGAAAAGAGCTCAATCGATATATTGAGTTGAATATTCAAAATGTAGCGAATGAAAAACGCCTTTCTTCTGATATTGCTCATGAGTTGAAAACACCGATTGCAGAGCTTATTAGCTTGAGTGAAATGAATATTCGTTTTCCTGATGATGTTCGTATTTCAGCTACTTACAAAGAAGATGTGCTATCGATTTCGAATAATATGAAAACCATCGTCAATCAATTAATGGCATTGAGTCAAAGTGCATCAGGAAATTATGGGATTGAGAAGAAAGAGGTGGATGTTCTACTCTTGACTGAGGAGATTTGTGCAGAATTGCAGTTTAAGCATCCAACAATGGGAGAGAGAGTTGCTTTCTCTTCATCATTAGCCTCTCCAATGATTTATGTTGATCATTTTAGCTTAGAAACCGTAGTTAAAAATTTATTGGATAACGCTCTTTTTTATAGTGTAGAAGAGTCAATTGTGTCTGCGAGCATTGAAAAAGAGGGGGATGGAAGCATTGTGATTAAAATAAAAAACATATCTTCTAATCCATTAACTCAAGATGATCTCAATAACATATTTAAACCGTTATATCAGGTAGATAAATCAAGAACACACACAGATAGGCATGGGTTGGGCTTAGCTATTGTAAAGAATATCGCTCAATTAAATGGTTATGATTTATCGGTTGATTATCAAGAGAGTAGAGAGGTTACATTTACGGTTGTGATACCGCAGGGGTAATGTTAGCTAGTATTATTGCGAACCTATCTTTATTTAATAAAAACCCAGCGAATAAGCTGGGTTTAGATAGATAAATTAATCATTATGTAATAGTTAAGCGTCAACTCGATAAGAATCAAATAAGTAGCCATCAAAATCATCAGAGTCGGTATCTGATAGCGATAGAAGGGCTTCTTTTACATTTTCCATATGTTGCCACATAGCTTCTTTTGCTTGTGCTGGGTTTTTCTTTTGCAAAGCAGAGAGGAGCTTCGCGTGATCTTCTAAAAATTGAGTTCGATATTCAGTATCATCAATATGAGTATGAAGTTGAGCCCACATTTTACTGCTGGTTCTGCGATCCCATGCTGTTTGCGCTACCTCAATGAGGTAGTTATTCTGGGTTGCTTCTGCAATTAAAATATGAAAGTCTTTATCGTGATTGTATTCTTGATTGCCTGATTCAACCGCAATGCGTTCAGCATCAAGTATTTGCTTCATACGGTTAATTTGAACACCAGTAACATTAGTCGCTGCGAACTCGGCAATATTACTTTCGAGCAACTGGCGAGCTTGAAGCATTTCAAAGGTGCCAATATCATTACTGTCATAATTTGAATTATTCAAACTTGCTGATAAATGCTGTTCATTCTCGTCATCAGGCAGTGATATCACATATACGCCAGAGCCTTTACGAACTTCAACTAAGCCTTGAAGCTCTAGCATGATAATCGCGTCTCGAATCGTAGTTCGGCTGACGCCAAATTGTTCTGCAATATCTCGCTCTGTTGGTAGCCTATCGCCTACTTGATATTTACTTGTTTTTAACTGCTCAATCAGATCCCTTCCAATTGAAACATATCGTCTGGTTATATTTTCCATAAGTACCTTATTTTGATGACTTACTACTTTTCAATTGTAACAAAGAATAAACGTGCATTATATTTATTTGTAAACCAATTTTAAATTGGTCTAGTGGGTCACAAAATAGAAAAGAGAGGCGCTAACCTCTCTTTGTTTTATGACGTAATCATGAGTTATTTTTTATGATTAAAGTCAGGGATTTCACTCCAACGTTTACGTAGATGGTGCGCAGACATTTTAGGTTGGCGGTTTCGAGTAAATGCACCTTTTTTGTTGCCATCTACGCGGATAATACCTTCCCATGTTTGGAAATCAGCAAAGTTCCACATTTGTTCACCAACTAAGGCATCACAAGTATCAAAGGCATGATGTTGTTGATCTAAATACTCAACTTGGTATTCTTCAGACCACTGCACGCTTGGCAACTTGTGAAGTCCCGGCATTGTATCTGCACCATATTCAGTGATAATGATTGGCTTACCTTCAGTTGCCCAGCCTGCTAATTCTTTAGCAAATGCTTTACCAGCATCACGCATTTCCAACCCACCCATGATGTACCAACCATAGTAACGGTTAAGACAGATCACATCAGCATATTGATGTGCATTACATTTGCCGTAAGGTGCCATCATAAAGTTAATGAACGTTAACGGGCGATTTTGTGGATCTTGAGTTCTTGCGTATTCAAAAATATCTTTAAAATATTCGTTAGACGCTTCTTGTGATGTATCTGGTTCATTTGATAATGACCACATAACAACGCACGGGTGGTTTTTATCACGGAGGATTAACTCATGAATTGCGTGTTTTTGATTTTCTTTGCCTTGACCTTTTACTGCTTCTTCTTCAAAGAAACTTACTGCTTTTTTGGTCGAATTACCAGAACCTGCATCAGCAATACCACCGCCTAATGAACCGCTACGCATCATATCCCATTGACCCACTGCTGGCGTTTCGTTGATAACAACAAGACCGCGACGGTTAGCCAGTTGCATAAATTCTTCAGCATAAGGGTAGTGGGAAGTACGAATTGAGTTTGCGTTGATCCAATCAAGCAACTCCATATCACGTAGGTTAACTACAGGGTCATAACCACGGCCGCGGAACTCAGAGTCTTCGTGCTTACCAAAGCCTTTGAAGTAAAATGGTTCATTGTTAATTAGGAATTGAGTGCCTTTTACTTCAACAGTACGTATACCAACCTCTAGAGGGTATTGGTCAATGATTTTACCATCAAGAACAATACTGGTTTCTAATGTATATAAATAGCCTTTTCCTGGCTGCCATAATTGAACATTTTCAACAATTAACTGACCTTTATGGCCAACTGCCTCAGCAACTAAATTATCTTCTTTATCAAACAGCTTAACAATTAACTCACCGCCATTAGTTTCCGCTTCGATATCAAAATGAACTTGACCTTGAGTGCCGGTATAGTTAGTTATTACGGTAATGTCGTTCACGCGGTGTTTTGGTAACGCCAGTAGTTTTACTGTGCGGTGTAGGCCAGCGTAGTTAAAGAAGTCAAAATAAGGTTTAACCTCACGAACGCCATCTTCGTATTCTGCAATATGGCCTGTCGGAATTGTAGACAGTGATAATTCATTATTAACGACAACGACTATTTTGTTTTTTTGATCAAATTTAGCCACATCGTTTAGTAAACCAGAGAAAGGCATGTAACCGCCTTGGTGGCTTGTTACTTCAACGCCATTAACCCAAACAACGGCACTGTGAGTTGCAGAGCCAAAACGGACAAATATGTCTTTTTCTTGCCATTCTGAAGGGATGATTACGTCAGTTTCGTACCAAACATCACCACAATGGTCACGGATCATTTTATCGGTAAAAATGTCATTGTAGCTTGATGGCACTGCCATTTCGATAGTGTCTGTTAGACCATCTTTCCAATTGGATGTGCGGCCTTCATTTTTGCTATCAACTTTAAATTTCCAGATGCCAGAAATATCAGTAATGCGGCGTGTGGATGTGTCTTGTGGGTACAGGAATACAGACATTTTGCTTCTCTCCATGAGATATTATTTTGTAATAAATGTTGGCTTGTTAACCAGTTTATCTATTGGTATGCCAATTATGATAATTTAGGTTGACCAATAATAATGATGTCTAGATCACTATTTTGATTCTTTGTTTATTTTTAATTGAAAAAAGCGAGTTAGGGAGTATTTAAAATAGGGAAGAGAAAGAAAAAGCACACTATAAAACATACAGCATGCTTCTTATATTATTAATAAAATCAATAGCTAAAGTATATTAATGTCATAGTGGAAGGTCAGTTTAATATCGTAGTAATCCAACTCATCACCTAAAGCCGAGCCCGTTCTATACTCTTTTGCTTTATTTAAGATTAGCGTTGTTCTTAATCCTTCAAATGCCCCCTGAGGTTTATGAGTGATTAGTAAGTTTGCACCAATACCATCTATTTCTACGGCTTTTGTTTGGTCTTCATATCCATCCGTTTTTACAATGGCTATGCCAGTTTGTAATGTCGGAGTCATTTGATAGAAAGTCCCCATTTGCCATGCAAACATATCGTGGTGGTTACGATCAATACTTTGGTCAAATGAAAAACCAAGGTCAGTATCAACGGCGGTGATTGAGTTGAGTTTAGTTCCTACTTTTCCAGCTGAACCAATTAATGTTAATCTGTCTTTATTGTAAGTTAACTGACCAGATAATAATGCGGTATCGTCATAACCGTCCCCCATCAATGAAGCATTAAGATCTTTGGTATACCCTTCTAATTGAGCGTACAAGCCACGTAACTCAGCTTTCCAGAATGCGTTTGTATTATCAATATAGACTTGCTGGGCATTAAACATGTATTGGGTGCTGTGATCATTTTGATAACTGACACCAACAGACAGTTCTGTTCCAGTTGCAGCTTTATTATCCCAAACACCGGCTATATTGAACTTAGGGATTTTATCAATGATTGGATTTCCTTCTGAATCTCTACCTTGCACCGTCCCATGATCTTGCCACTCAGTATAATAACCCCCTGCATAGCGAGTAGCATAAGCACCATATAAATGGAATTTTTCTAGATCAACTTTTAATAAAGCCCCTTCAGAAATTGAAGGAGTAGGACGAACAGAAGTGCGTTCAATTAATGGTACATAGTAATCAATATTGCCAGATGCATAGTCAGTACCGTAACGTCCTACTTTTAACTCAACGCCATCAATGGGTTTAATATTGATTGAGCCGCTAACAAGCGTGAAGTCATCATGTCCATCAAGGTAAAATCGAGTGCTTTTAGATGGATCAGCATGCAGTTTTTGAGTGGTATAAATGGCAGCTTCTACATCTAACCAGCTCAGTAAGTTATGTGAGCGGTAGTTGAGTTCTGCATATTGAACCCATGCATCGACTTCAGGGCCGTAACTGCCAGAAGCACTTGGTCGTTCAGCATTACGATATTCATTTTTTAGTTTTAAGACTAGTTTATGACCCATCGTATTTTGATTAAGGTAAGGGTTAGTATCATTGAGTGCATTTTCAACACCAGCAATAGCAGGGGCTTCTTTTAATTGTTGAATTTTTTCTTTGCTAACTTCTTTTGCGCCAATAGTGACGGTTTCTTCAGCAAATACGACACCAGACTGACAAGTAATAGCGATAGCGAGTGATAATATTGATCTTTTAAAGTTCAACGTATTGAAATTATTAGCAATTGATTTTATATTCATTTTCGATCCTTGAGTATCCGTTATTTTTGGGTCCTGCTTGATAGCTACTGCAATAGCTATCAAGCTTTTACATTACTACGCATTAACTGCGTTATCTGTAATTGGACTTTGTTTATCATTACTAATATCAGCCGTTGATTGATTTTTGTCGGTCGCTTTTTTATTTGCTTGGATTACTTTTTGATAGGTTTCAGGATCAAGAATCCATAATTTTTTATAGAGTAGATAGACACCGATGAACGCAATTGATGGGAAGCCAAAAATAAGGAATTGAAGACCTTGTTGGGTTAGTTCTGATTGTGATGGTAATGATGGGTCATAACCAATAATGCTGACACCTAATGCGGCGATAAACCCAGCACCTGCACCACCCACTTTTCTCATTAAAGAATATGATGCGTAAATGATGCCTTCTTGACGGTTACCCGTTAAGTATTCGTTGTAATCGATACAATCAGATACCTGGCCCCAAACCGCAGCGATAGGGATCATGATTCCAAACATCATTAGTGAATAGAAAACTAAGAAGATATAAGCATTTGATGATAAGAAAAAAGCGATGCCGGATGTCATGATGACAATAAGGGCACTTTTCATCATGAGATCTTTGGTGCCTAGCTTGGCCACCATTTTTGGTAAAACTAATGCCATTAGAACAATAATAACTAAGTCGATAACTCCAGTAATACTCATTACCCATAAAGCATTATCAAGATTTTCTTTGATATAAAACATGAGAACAGAACCTAATGTAAACATCGCCAGTAACATTAAGAATGAAGCGAATGATACACACATTAATGGTTTGTTTTTAGGTATTGCTTTAAGTGCTTGCCATGCTGAAACTGATTGGTTTGAAACGGTGCTTTTGACATTCTCTTTTATGCTAGAGTACGCAAATAAATGGCCAAAGATGGCAAAACCAGATAGTGAAACCATCGCAATTAAGTAACCCGTTTCCAAATTGTCTGCATACATAGCAAGAATAACAGGAACAACAAATTTACATAATGCGCTGCCAACAACGCCACCTAACGAACGAAATGCAGATAAAGAAGCTCGCTCCTCAGGGTCTTGAGTCATCACTGAAGCGACGGAACCAAAAGGAATATTTACAAAAGTATATGCCATACCCCAAGTAATATAAGTAAGGTATGCCCATGCTAACGTTTGCCCATCAGATAAGCCTTCTGGAGACCAAAACATCAATATTGAGGCCACACCGAGTATCCAACAACCACGTAAGATAAAAGGCTTAAATTTATCGCCTTTGCCTTGATGCTTAGAAAATAATTTATCAGCAAAGGCCCCCATCATAGGGTCATTGATACCATCCCATATTCTGGCGATCAGAAATAAAGTACCCGCTGCGGCAGCGGTAATACCTAATATATCCACGTAGTACACTAGAAGGAAAGTTGCAGACATACCGAAACTTGCCATATTAGCCATATCTCCTATGGCATATCCTATTTTGTTACGAAAGGTTAGTGTTTTCATCAATTTATTCTCGTAGGGTAGAGGTGGTACCTAATCCATTTAGGTACCAATGTTTCTATTTATTAAACAGAGCTCGTTTTAATCCCAGCTCAAGGCCGCGGACTTCTGCGAGTCCTTTTAATCGGCCGATACAGGAATAGCCCGGATTGGTTTTTTTCTTCAGATCATCAATCATTTGGTGTCCATGATCGGGTCTCATTGGAATTGAGCGTGTATCTCCTTTTGCTAAGCGTTTTTCTTCTTCAGTAATTAATGCTTTAACCACTTCATACATGTCGACATCACCTTCTAGGTGAGCAGCTTCATGAAAACTCATTTGGTTTTCTTCACGTTGAGTCGAGCGTAGGTGTGTGAAATAAATACGATCACCGTGTTTGTTGATCATATTGACTAAGTCGTTATCTCCACGGACTCCGTAAGAACCTGTACACATAGTGATGCCATTCATCATGCTTGGTACTTCATTGGTCAACCAATCGATATCTTCAATGGTAGATACAATGCGAGGTAAGCCTAAAATTGGACGCGGTGGATCGTCTGGGTGAACTGCCAGTTTCAAACCATATTGCTCACAAACAGGGACTAATTCACGTAGGAAAGCAGCCATATTTTCACGTAAAATATCTTTAGTGATATCTTGATAACGATCTAATTGAGCCTGGAATTCTTCTAAGGTGTAACCCTCTTCAGCCCCTGGTAAACCAGCAATAATATTACCTGTTAGCTTTTTAATATCTGCGTCAGACATAGCGTTAAAGTATTCTGTCGCTTGTTGTTTTTCTTCAGCCGTATAATCTTTGTCTGCGTTAGGACGCTTTAAGATAAATAATTCAAAAGCGGCGAAAGCGATTTGATCAAAACGCAGAGCTTTAGAACCATCTGCCATTTCAAATTCAAGATCCGTTCGTGTCCAATCAAGTATTGGCATGAAGTTGTAGCACACTGTATCAATACCGCATTCAGCAAGGTTAATGATGCTTTGCTTATAATTTTCAATCCATTGCACGTAGTTTCCAGAGCGTGTTTTGATTTCTTCATGAACAGGAATACTTTCAACAACAGACCAAGTCATTCCCATTTTTTCAATGGTTTCTTTGCGTTTCAATATTTCAGAAACTGACCATACCTGACCGTTTAGAATATGATGAAGAGCGGTAACAATACCTGTTGCGCCAGCTTGTTTTATATCAGATAAGGCTACTGGGTCTGAGTCCCCATACCATCTCCACGTTTGTTCCATGATTACCTCGATTTTTATAATTGGTGTTGTGGGAGCGTTGTTTTGTTGCAGTGGATAATAGGGAAGGATTTTTAACCGAGCAATTAAAAATGATCAATTGGTTGACCTAATTCGCAATAATATTTAATTTTGGTATACCAATGTGTTTTTTGTGATGTACCACAAAGACTAGGGTTATTTTTTCAACTAAATTACGAGGATATTATGGTTCTGTAGACCAAACTGGCGTTGGCCAAGCACATTCACCGGAGTTTTTATGAATATATCGACCATTACCCTTCCTGCTTCCGTTATTCAACCAACGTTTAATCGTGATGCTTTGTTACCACGTATTGTACATTTAGGGTTTGGCGCATTTCACCGCGCTCACCAAGCATTAATTACCAATGAGATGCTTGAAAAAACAGGCAGTAACTGGGGGATCTGTGAGATTAACTTATTTGGTGGTGAGGATCTTATTCATTCATTACGTGAGCAAAATCATTTATATACGGTAATGGAAAAGGGTGAAAATAAAAATACCGTTAAACTTATTGGATCGGTTATTGAATCAATTCATCCACAATTAGAAAGCAGTGATGCAGTACTTGCGAAAATGGCAGAAGAGCAAGTTGCTATTGTTTCTATGACCATTACCGAAAAAGGGTATTGCTGTGATCCAAACACAGGTCAGCTCGATAGTGAGAACGGATTAATTCAGCATGATGTTCAATCTCCTCGCAAACCACAATCGGCAATTGGTTATATTGTAGAGGCATTACGCTTACGTAAAGAGGCGGGAATTACGCCATTTACCGTTATGTCATGTGATAATGTGCAAAATAATGGCAAGGTTGCAAAGGCGGCTGTGATTGGCTTTGCAAAGTTGGTTGACCAAAATTTGGCTGAGTGGATAGAAGCAAATGTTACTTTCCCTTGCACCATGGTTGATCGTATTGTTCCAGCAATTACGGATGAAACGTTAGCGCAATTAACTTCTGAACTAACCATTGAAGATCCGTGTGGTATTGCTTGTGAAGAGTTTAGACAATGGGTAATTGAAGATAATTTTGTCAATGGCCGTCCTGAATGGAATGTCGCTGGTGCAGAGTTTGTTGACGATGTGGTTCCTTATGAAGAGATGAAGCTGAGAATGTTAAATGGTTCCCACTCGTTCTTAGCGTATTTAGGTTATTTAGGTGGGTATGCTCATATATCCGATACGATGACAAATGATGACTATCGTGTTGCTGCATACCAATTAATGATGACAGAACAAGCGCCTACATTGTCATTATCAAAAGAGGTAGATTTAAACGATTATGCGACATTATTGATTAATCGTTTTACGAATCCAGCCCTGAAACACCAAACGTGGCAAATAGCGATGGATGGCAGTCAAAAACTACCTCAACGTATGGTTGAATCGATTCATCATCATATTGAAAAAGGCACTGACTATAGCCTATTAACTTTAGGAGTGGCTGGTTGGATACGTTATGTGGGTGAGCAAGATGAAAACCAGCAAGTGATTGATGTAAGAGATCCTATGCTTGATAACCTTCGTGCTATATATCGTGATTATGGTCATTCGGTTGAGGTCGTATTGCCATTATTACAAATGAGTTCTATTTTTGGCCATTTAGCTGAGGACTCAAGTTTTGTTTCTTTAGTTCAGTCTGCTTATCAGAAGTTGTTAGAGAATGGCGCAAAAGCAACGGTAGCGGCTTACGCTCGTGCTAAATAGGAGCGGTGAATGAAACCTTTTTTATGTGAAGACTTTTTACTGAGTAATCAAACAGCAAAAGATTTATATCATCATTTTGCTAAAGCGTTGCCAATTGTCGATTATCATTGCCATTTAGATCCTCAAGCGATAGCTCAAGATCGACAGTTTGAGAACCTTTCCCAGATTTGGCTTGAAGGTGATCATTATAAATGGCGTGGAATGCGCGCTGCTGGTATTTCAGAATCACTGATTACAGGTAAAGACAGTTCTGATTTTGATAAGTTTATGGCGTGGTCACAAACGGTGCCACAAACGCTAGGAAACCCACTGTATCATTGGACTCACTTAGAACTTCGTCGTCCATTTGGGATCGTAAATACAGTATTAAATCCGACCACGGCTGAAACAATTTGGCAGCAAGCGAATGAGTTATTATCTACTCCGTCATTCTCAGCTCGCGGCATCATGAAGCAAATGAACGTTAGCATGGTAGGCACAACAGATGATCCGCTTGATACGCTTGAGCACCACCAAGCTATTGCACAAGATACGAGCTTTGATGTTCAAGTTTTACCAAGTTGGCGACCAGATAAAGCGTTCAAAATTGAATTAGAAGGCTTTGTTGATTATATCCAACAGTTGTCTCAAGTCGCTGATGTTGAGATTAATCATTTTTCAGATTTACAAACCGCGTTATTAAAGCGATTAGAGCACTTTGATTTGCATGGCTGTCGTAGTGCCGATCATGGTATTGAAGTGGTTAGATACGCAGATATTCCAGCATCACATACTTTAGACTCGTTATTGTCACGTCGCTTAAAAGGCGAAACATTAACAGAGTTAGAGATAGCTCAATTTTCAACAGCCGTTCAAGTGTGGCTTGGCAAGCAATACGCTCGTCTTGGTTGGGTAATGCAACTGCATATCGGCGCTCAGCGTAATAACAGTACTCGTATGTTTAGGTTATTAGGCGCAGATGCAGGGTTTGACTCTATTGGTGACCAGCTTGTTGCTCTCCCTTTATCTAGATTGTTAGATTCAATGGACATCAGCAATGAACTACCAAAAACCATTTTATACTGCTTAAATCCAAGAGATAACGAAGTACTTGCAACCATGATGGGGAACTTCCAAGGTGGTGGAATCGCAGGGAAAATTCAGTTTGGTTCTGGATGGTGGTTTAACGATCAAAAAGACGGCATGATTCGTCAAATAGAGCAATTGTCGCAATTGGGTTTATTAAGTCATTTTGTTGGCATGCTAACGGATTCTCGTAGCTTTTTATCTTATACGCGCCATGAATATTTCCGTCGTATTTTGTGTAATATTGTAGGTACTTGGGCTGAAAATGGTGAAGTTCCTGATGATATGCAAATGCTAGGTGAGCTGATCACTCGAGTTTGTTACACCAATGCTAATGCGTATTTTAATCTGAAAGACAAAACGGCTTCATAGGTGAATACGATGAAAAAAATAGCAATTATCGGCGAATGCATGATCGAATTAAATGGTCAGCCTTTTTCAACCATGCAACAAAGTTTTGGCGGCGATAGTCTTAATTCAGCATTATATCTTTCGCGTTGTATGAAAGATCAAGTTGAAGTGAATTACGTTACCGCGATGGGGTGTGATGCTTTGTCTGAAGGGATCGTATCTCGCTGGAAAGAGGAAGGAATACATACGCAATGGGTGATGAACGATGAAAAACGTCAACCGGGATTGTATTTAATTCAACTTGATGAACAAGGTGAGCGTACTTTCTTGTATTGGCGTAATAATTCAGCTGCACGTTATTTAGTACAGCATCCGAGCTTTAAACAAGTATCTCAAGATCTTGAAGGGGTCGACTGGATTTATTTGAGTGGTATTAGTTTGGCTATTTTGCCACACGTTGATCGTCTTGCTTTGATTAGTCGTTTACAGGTACTACAACAGCAAGGGGTTAAGATTGCTTTTGATACCAACTATCGCCCTGCCTTGTGGGAAAACCATGAATCTGCTCGTTTAGTTTACAACGCGATGTTTGAAATTACAGAATTGGCGTTAGTTACTAATGATGATGAACAGCATTTATGGGGCGACAGTAATGAACAAGCGACGCTAAAACGATTACACAATTCTGGTGTAAAACAAGCGGTCGTAAAGATGGGAGCTAATGGCAATCTTTATTCAGTTCAAGGTCAACCTGAGGTGACGGTTCCCGCGTGTCCGGTTGATAAAGTGATAGATACGACGTCAGCAGGCGATGCGTTTAATGCAGGCTTTATGGCTGGCGTACTTGCTGGTAAATCAGCGAAAGAATCATCACAGCAAGGTCACCAACTGGCCAGTGTGGTTATTCAGCACAAAGGCGCGATAATTTCGCAACAATCCATGCAGCACATTAATTTTACGATTTAATTGAAATTCATAAATAGGATATTACATGAGCCATATTTCACAACAACTTGCACAAGTTAAAATTATTCCTGTTATTGCGCTAGATAACGCAGAAGACATTATTCCACTAGGAAAAACATTGGCAGAAAATGGTTTGCCAGCGGCTGAAATTACATTTCGTTCAGATGCGGCTGTTGAAGCTATTCGTCTATTACGTCAAGCGCAACCAGATATGCTTATTGGTGCAGGTACGGTACTAAATAGAGAGCAAGCGATTGCAGCAAAAGAAGCCGGTGCAACGTTTGTTGTCTCTCCTGGTTTTAATATCAATACCGTAAAAGCCTGCCAAGAAATTGGTATTGAGATCATTCCTGGTGTAAATAACCCAAGTACGGTTGAAGCAGCATTAGAAGCAGGATTAACGACGCTAAAATTTTTCCCAGCAGAAGCGTCAGGTGGGATTAATATGCTTAAATCGCTGTTAGGCCCTTATGGTCAAATTCAATTAATGCCAACGGGTGGGATTAATGTGAATAACGTAAAAGACTATTTAGCCATTGATGGTGTTTATGCGTGTGGCGGTACGTGGATGGTTGATAAGAAGATGATCAATGAAGGTCGTTGGGAAGAGATTGGCAGACTAGCAAGAGAAGCGGCAGATTTAGTGAAATAACTAGCTTAGTTAACTGATTGATAATATAAAAAAGAGGAGCGAAATGCTCCTCTTTGGTTTTAATATTATGTATATCAATCCGTTATTATTTTACTGACGTATCTGACATTCCTATACCACCTGCTTTTTGGCGTGGTGGGAAGGCTTTTAAAGATTGCTTATATTCTACAATCGATTTTTGTAATGTAGGTACAATCCAAGAGCGTTCTTTCATCCATAAGAACCAACCATTAGTATCCACACTACGCTCCCATGGATCGGCTTTGATATCTAAGATTATGCCTAATGGCCATGCTTTTGCTGGTTCTGTCCATTCTGTTTTGGTTTTTAAATGCACTTTCCAATCACCCACACGTACAGCATTTAAGTCTTGCTCGTTGTAATAAAAGAACTCATTACGTTTACTTGGTCCTTTCTTGGTGAGCATGTCCATTTGGTTATAACCATCTAGATGAACCTTGTATTTGGTATCTCCAATTTTTTTGCCTTTAAGAAGATCTTGTTTAATGGTGGTATCACCCGTAGCTGCAGCCATTAAAGTTGGAACCCAATCTTCTGAAGTCATAAAGCCGCTTGTGTATTCACCTTCTGGAATATGCCCCGGCCAGCTGATTAACATAGGAACTCGGAATGCGCCGTCCCACGTTGTTCCTTTTTGTCCACGGAACGAAGCAGTGCCCGCCATTGGCCAATGATCAAGATTAATACCGTTATCTGCGGTAAACATAATGATGGTGTTATCTGTTTCGCCAAGTGCATCTAACTTGTCTAAGATAACGCCAATTTGGTCATCAAGCTCTTTTAGTGCATCGAAATATTCAGTGTGACCACTTGCGCCTAAATACTCATCTTTAACATGTATTTGCTGGTGCATGCGTGATGGGTTAAACCACATAAAGAAAGGCTTATCTGGCGTATTTGCTTCGTGTTTATCAAGCCATTGTGTGGTGAATTCAACGTATTCATCATCAATGGTTTTCATTCTTTCTGAACCTAATGGCCCTTTGTCTTCTATTCTTTGTTTACCAATTTCACCCCAACGAGGTTGTACTGTTTTATCGTAGTCCTCTGTTGCGAAACTATGAAGCATATTTCGAGGGCGACCAACAAAATCAGGGTCTTTCGGGAAGTTAGGCTGCTCTGGCATTTCCATTACGTTTAGGTGATATAAAAAACCATAAAACTCATCAAAACCATGTACGGTAGGCAAGAATTTATTGCGATCTCCTAAATGACTTTTCCCCACATGAATGGTGTCATAGCCTTTTGCTTTTAGCATGTCAGCAAGGGTTGGGTCTTCTTTCTGTAAGCCGATGTTTGACCCAGGTTGACCAACCGTCGTTAAGCCTGTTCTAAACGGGTATTGCCCTGTGATAAACGCACTTCGTCCTGCAGTAGAGCTTCCTTGGGCGTAGTAATCACTTACCATCATGCCGCGTTTTGCTATACGGTCGATGTTAGGTGTTTCAATCGCTCCTAGGCCGCGATGATAAGCGGAAATATCCATTGGGCTAACATCATCTATCATGATTGTTAGGATATTCGGTTGTGTTTGTGCTGCGTGTGCACCAAAGGAGGTGACCGCTAGTGCAATGGCTGTTTTTGCGATGGTTTTTGTTTTCATTTCAAATACCTATAAATAAAAATAGAGTTATTTATCTTGAGTTAATGTTTATTTGATTGGATTAATGGGTGGCACAGTCCATTTCATATCTAAGATCTCTTGAGAGGGAACATATAAACGAGTAATGGCATAGAAATTCCCTTCTGACGTTGGTAACCAATTGGCAAGTTGTGTGCTATTACTTGGCTTATCGTGAGACAGTATTAAGTCAAACGATCCATCTTTATTTTTCTTGATAGGAGTTTGGTCGTTAACATTAAAACGGTGAATATCATTAGCAATGAGCATTTTTGTTTTTGCATCGTAAACAGTCACCGACCAAAATGAACCAACAGGAGGCTCTTGAGTAAAATGCATACTGTAATGAGTGTCGCCAGAGAGTAATTGACCTTGTGAATCGGTATAGGTAATTGGGTACATGGCTTCTTTTGCTCCTTGCCCACCTAAATAAGGATGAGAGACTAAAGAGCGTAGCGCGTTATCATCGCCAAATTGGTCTAAAACAAAAGAATAATACCAGCCATCTTTCATTTTCATCGTGACAGGGTTAGAGGTTTGATTCGCTACAATTTGTTGACCATCTTTTACCGCTTTTTCAAGTTGAATTTTCATTGATGGTGTTAATTTTGAACGGTCAAATCCATTTTTACTCAGGCCTATTTTATTAAATTGACCCAGTAACGCTTGTTGACGTTCAGAGGTCTGATTTACTTTTAGATAGGCGCCAAGCTCTTCATAGAATCGAAGTGGATCGTCAGCTTTACCTGCTCGTGGCGGCAGTACTTGTGAAATGAAATCATCAGGATTGTGGGATAAGTATCGACTTAATGGCGTTAATGTATATTGGTCTTGTAGGGCATGAACAGCAGGGTAATCTTTCTCACCAAAGACTTGAGTTCGACCCCATAGCCACACTTTTGTTGTTGGTGTTTCGACAATGGCCATGCCTTTTGGCACTTCACCTTGCCAATGAGGAGGAACAATCATAATTTTTTGTGCATTGTCGCCCGTTGCGCGAGTTCCAACGTATTTAAATAGGTTATGCCACATATCGAACATATCAATGACAAAATAACGATTATCGACTTCTGGGGTAGATAAAATTATTGGTTCTTTAGATACATCAACAATCGCACTTGAATATAAAGTATCGCGGTTAGCCGTTGGCATATCCGTATCTTGATCCGTTGGTAGTCGACGTGCGTGACCAAAATGATTTAAAGGTGCACGATAGCTCGTATCATTTTGTGGCTGGGACATATCCGTATATTGACGTGCAACTTGTTCCATACGAACTAATGTCGAGCCCCATAGATAAGCATTCGTTGCTAATAAATACGTTTCTTGGTCTAGCCAAGTTGAGGCTTGGTTTTGTTGAATTTGTGCCGAGGGAGTCAGCGAAGAAGTGTTGAGTTCCTGAGCATTTATACTTAAAGAACTGATTAAGACGCTAGCTACAATAGCCGTAGTGATTTGTTTTTTAAACATAAGTAACTCCTCTCAAATTGATTGAGTTATCTTATGCTTTTCGATTAAAAATTGTGCCTATACTCCCTATTAGTATTTTTAATAGAGAGTATCTTTAGATTGAAAAAATGAATAATTAATGTTGAGAGAAAAAGCGTTTTGTTTCAGTTAAAAGCCATTCAGTTAGGGGTTGTTTTCGGTTAGTTTGATGGCTAAAAAAGGCAATTTTACGTTGATATCCTTTAGGTACAATGTTTTCTGGAATAGATAGGAATCGGAATTTATCACCTATCGAACCTTGCAGAGAGCGAGGCATTATTCCTATATAACCACTTTTAATTATTAATGTAGTCATTAAGGAAATATCACTGGTTCTTAAGTTAATATTTTTCTTTAACTTAAAATTTCGGATCAGTTGTTCGGCTTTAGATGGGCCAGTGACTCCTGGGATCAAACATATAGCGATAGGATGAGGAAGGATGTTTTCAATCGTAATTTCATTGAGTGAGTGTTTATCATCTACAACGAATGCAAACTCATCGGCTCCGACTTCTTGCTCCATCAGTGTTTTATTGGTTTCCATTGGTAAATAGGTAATACCAAAGTTTTGATGAGGATTCATCTCTAATTTTTGTGGTGTATTTATGTCCCAATGAGAACATTGAACCGTGAGATCTGGCGCTAACAATGTCAGTTTTTTTATTAATTGAGCACCAAGTGTTGATATTAATGGAGGAGATATCAATAAATGCAATTCCCCATTAAGTTGAGAGATATCCCACTCAGTATTATCACTGTATAGCTTATCAAGCTGAGTAAGCAAGTCAGGTAATGTAGACAAAATATCTAAGCATTTGATAGTAGGAACTAAGTTGTTTTTGTCACGGATAAATAAAGGATCATCAAATTGGTCACGCAGTTTTTTGAGCATAATACTGATGGTTGGTTGACTCAAATTCATTCTTTTTGCCGCTAACACGGTTTGCCTTTCTTCATTGAGAATGATAAGTAATCTGAGTAAATTAAGATCTTTATTATGCATTTATGCTCATCTTTATATTGATATTTTTGATTATTAAATATAACCACAAAGCTCTGAATAATCATAATTTATACACTATAATCGGGACGAACATAATAAAAATACTCTTTAATGGATAAAGGAAATACAGATGAAAAAGTGGTTGTTATTGCTCAATAGCCTAATACTTTCTTTTAGCGTTCATGCTGCAGATACATGGAAAGAGATAGAACAAAAAGCCAAAGGGCAAACCGTTTACTTTCACGCGTGGGGGGGAAGCCAAGAAATTAATAATTACCTTCGTTGGGCAGATAAAGAGCTACAGCGAAATTATGGTGTGACACTAAAACACGTAAAAGTGGGTGATATTGCAGAAAGTACGTCACGTTTATTAGCTGAAAAAACCGCAGGGAAAAACGACGGTGGCAGTGTTGACATGGTTTGGATTAATGGTGAAAACTTTAAGTCCATGAAGAACAATCAACTGCTGTTTGGTCCGTTTGTTGAAGATTTACCAAGCTGGGAATATGTAAATAAAACGCTTCCTGTAGACAGTGATTTTTCTGAGCCAACGTTGGGTCTAGAAGCCCCATGGGGTGTTGGCCAGCTTGTATTTATTCACGACAAGCAGACATTAAATAATCCGCCACAATCTTTTGCTGAATTATTAAGCTATAGCAAAGCATTTCCAAATCGAATTACTTACCCTAAGCCTCCTGAATTCCACGGTACGAGTTTTTTAAAAGCATTATTAATTGAGTTAACTAATAACAACCCTCAGCTAATGCAACCGGTAGAGAACGCTAATTTTGCTGAAGTAACGCAGCCATTATGGTTTTATTTGGATGAACTACACCAAAATGCATGGCGTAAAGGTAAGCAGTTTCCATCGGGTACAGCACAATCGCTACAGTTATTAGATGATGGTCAAATTGACTTGGCAGTTACATTTAACCCAAATGAAGTGTTCTCTGCACAAGCAAGTGGTAAGTTAGCAGATACAACTCAAACATACGCAATGGAAGCGGGCGCGTTATCAAATATCCACTTTCTCGCAATTCCTTGGAATGCATCAGCTAAAGAGGGCGCACAAGTTGCCATTAACTTTTTACTGAGTCCTGAAGCACAATCTCGTAAAGGGGATTTAAGTGTTTGGGGTGACCCATCGGTACTATCTACACAGTATTTAAGGGGTTCAGCAAAGAATACAAAGCTATTTAAATCATTAGCGGAACCACACCCAAGCTGGCAGTTAGCATTAGAAAAAGAATGGTTAGTCCGTTACGGAAAGTAATGTAAAGCATTAATCAAGAACAAACAATATAATCGATGCAATATCAGTATTGTTTGTTCTTTTCCTATTACTAAATACACCCATCACATCATTCTCAAAAAAAAGACCAATCTAGCTTTAAATTGTGATCTAGCGCATTGATTTTCTATTTTTTAATAATTAAAGATACATAAACTAACTCTAATTTAGAATAATTTTGATATTTCTAATTTATATTTATGCTGTGCGGCTATTTGATGTTAACTAAAAGCTTCATATTTAACAGTTAATTATATCAATAATGTCATTTAACTTTCATATGAACTTCAATAGAATAATTTCACCCTAGGCATTTTAATTTATATTAAATTCTAAAATGCCATGTGTGTAAAAAAAACAAAGTATTACCCTTAAGCTAGGTAGAGGATTAGTTCATTTCTTTAAAGACAATTGCTGGTTGCTTGAAGTCTAAACACTTTTTCGGTCGATAATTTATTCGTGATACAGCGAATTCAATATCACTATCTGTGACCGTTGTTAAGTCGGTTCCTTTCTTTACATATTGCCTTAAAAGCCCGTTAGCATTTTCATTGGCTCCACGCTCCCAAGAACTATAAGGGTGGGCAAAGTACACATCTGCTTCCAACGCCTTTGCGATGGTTTCATGACCTGCAAACTCTCTCCCGTTATCTGCCGTGATGATGCGTGGAATGTTAAGGCATGAAAGGTAATGAGCAGTACTAGTATTGTACTGCTTAAATTAAAAGGGTTGCCTTAGAAGGTAAAGTTTACACCGACAAAGTGAATGCGGCCGTCGAAAGTACCATTTACTTTGACGTTAGGGCGGTTCATATCTACAGACCCAAGGTCTGCGTATTCGTAAAACATGTCCATCGTGATGTCATCCCATGAGGTAGATGCCCCCACTGAATATCGGTATTGCTCACCAACGGGTAAATCAACCCATTGGAGAGAAGGATCATCTTGCGGTGACGTTTCATACGAGAAACCAGCTTTTAAGCGCCAATCAGAATTTAAGCGATAATCTGTACCTATTGCAAATTTCCATACATCATCCCAATCTCGTTGGATTTCCACACTTGGTAAATTTGAATTTACACTTAAAACGGTAGAATCCCAGTGACTCCAACGATGGAATTGTATGCTCGTAAGTAGGTTTAGATCTTTATTTAATGCATAGCTTGAGCTTATATCAATAATGTCAGGCATAATCATTTCACTAGACAGCTGTTGATCTATTCTAGCCAAGTCATTTTTAAATTCATGTTTTAGATTTGAGCGGTAACTAAGACCAACAGACAGTTTTTCTGATGCTTGGTACATAGCGCCAAGATTATAGCCATATGCCCAATCAGAGTCTTGTTCTGCAGTGATTCCACCGCCCATCGATTGTTCGAAAGAAGCCCAACTTAATTGTAAACCAGCTCCAAGTGATAATTGGTCGTTAACTTTGTAGCTTAGTGCAGGATTAATTTGCATGGCGGTTAAGCTGATGTCCTCTAATAAGTGGCTTCCTGCCCACTCACTGCCATAATCAAGGCTTGAGCCTCCAATTGCCCCAAGAGCTAAACCAACATGTAATTTGTCCGTAATTTGCTGAACATGAAACGCACCAGCAGAAGGTAAAATAGAATGTGCTTTTCCATCCGCTGAGCCATTTTGATCATTGAATTTCATTTCTAAATCAAAAGCCATGGTATTGATTGTTGTTTTGTTCTCCCCCATGTAAGACATCGTTGCAGGGTTTACCCACATTGCCGCTGCTGATTCAGTGTAAACACCATCACCAGCGCCAGTTGTACCTGCATTGGCCACAACGGCTTCTTGAAGAAATAGTCCGCTAGAAAAGGCATTAAAACTAAGAAGGATAGCAGAGGTAGTTAAAGAGTAGTTAAAAATAGATTTCATGAAAGTGCTCTTATATCGATTGAAAATAGTATGAGAAGACCCCATCCTTAAATAAATATGGAACCTTTCCATATTTATCTTTTTTAATGATAAAGAAAAACACATAATCTTTAGGAATAATAAATATTCCAAATGGTTATAATGGTTCATTTAGAAGTGGTATGTAATATATGTATTACTCTTAATGTATATAATTAATGTCTCGTCATCTTAGGTGGTAAGATATTGTCGATTAGTTTTTCGAATCAATTAAATTTGGCTGAATTCATGTATTTGCTGTTATAGGCTAATGCTATTTTTATTTCATGTCGTTTTAAATCACCTTCTACTTTGATTATCGCGTATTTTTCTGGATCTAAATTGTCCATTAAGCCTTGTGATGCAATGAATAACATATCTGAGTTTGCTATGGTTTTTAGAATAGGGTTGACGTGCTGGCAACGAAGCATTGGTTTTTTATGTATGTACTGATTAACTAATTGATCTTTTTACGCTAATCTGCCGTAATACTAAAAATATAAAGTTAAGGGGACTAACGATGATAAAACGTATAACAAAAATAGGTTTCATAGGAACAGTATTATTAATGCTAAGCGGCTGCTTAGGGATGCCAAAGGGTGTTGAACCAGTATCAGGGTTTGAATTAAATCGCTATTTAGGCAAATGGTATGAAGTGGCACGGTTAAATCATTCTTTTGAAGAAGGGTTGAGTAAAGTCAGCGCCGAGTACAGCATTAATGAAGATGGAAGCGTTAAGGTCATTAACCGAGGCTATTCAAAAGAAGATCAAGAATGGAATGAAGCAGAAGGGAAAGCTAAGTTCATTGATGCAGAAGATCAAGGTTATTTTAAAGTCTCGTTCTTTGGCCCTTTCTACGGTTCATATGTGGTGTTTGAATTAGATAAAGAAAATTACCAATATGCGTTTGTATCAGGCCCTGATCTTGATTACTTATGGCTACTGTCTCGAACAAAAGAAGTTGACCAAGAAGTGATTGAGCGTTTTGTATCAACGGCTCAATCACTCGGTTTTAAAACAAATGAACTTATCTTTGTTGAGCAATAATTAATTGTCGCGTTAGTTAATGGATATTCTTGGGATCTAAGAGGTATCCTTGTCTATTAACTAGCGCGCTAACTTATGATGCGCACGAGAGAAGTGCCCCGCACAAAATGCCCCTACTATAGATAGCTCTCCTGCTAAACAGAGTGCAGCGCATACTTCAGCCAGAGCTTGAGATTTACCAGCACCGTACAGTCCCATCAATTCTAAACAGGCTTTTTGGCTTGGCAGCCTAGTTCCCCCTCCAACCGTACCCAGCATTAAGTTTGGCAAGGTTACGCTAGCGTATAAATCGCCATTTTTATCCACTTCAATTCGTGTCATACCAATAGCAGATTCCGCCACGCACGCAGCATCTTGACCACACGTAATATAAAGTGCCGCAAGGGCATTGGCATAATGCGCATTAATACCGATAGTTCCGCTGAGCGTTGCACCAACCGTACTCATTTGAGTAAATTGCATCATTTTTTCAGGAGTAGTGTGTAAGTATTTTTTCACTAACTCTGCGGGAATATGCGCTTCGGCAGTGACTTTTTTTCCGCGAACACTGCGTAGAGTTTGGCTGCTCGCTTTTTTGTCCCCTGATAAATTGCCATCTAAATAGGCATTTTCTGGAGTGATTGGAGAGTTCTCCATGATGTAACTAAACACGGCATTGGTAGCGATGGTGACCATGTTCTGTCCAGAAGCATCACCAGTTAAAAACTCAAAGACCAGATAAACATGATTGCCTTCAATACTTATATTAATGTCGCTGAGTTTACCGTGAGATGTAGTGGCTTCAGCTAGTTGTTTGAAGGTGTCGTATTGGGTAACGGCCCATGCCACAAACTGTCCAGCTTCAGCTAAACCAAAAAATGCAAAAGCAGGAGTACGAGTAACCCCTTCGTTTAATAGCATGGCACTTGCGCCACCACTAGCTGTTAATAATTGTGCGCCACGGTTATAAGAGGCAACTAAAGCGGCTTCTGTAGTGGCAAGAGGTACCAAGTAATCATCATTGGCAAATAATCCATTCACACGTAATGGGCCAGCAAGACCTACTGGTAATTTCACCGTGCCAATAAAATGTTCGATATTCTTTTCGTACACATGGCTTTGGGCTTGAGTGTGCGGATCGAGTAATTCTGATTGTAGCTCAGGCTTTGCTAGCTTATCCCAACGGTGAGTTAGATTTTTTTCTGTTAGATAAGGGCTAGGAGTGATTTTATTGGTTGGTTTTTCAAAATGAGGATTGAGCGATTGCTCTAATCTATCTGCGGAGATATCGCCTCCTAAGATAGATACATAGTCACGGCGGTGCAGATTCAATTTTGGCATAAAACATATTAATTAGAGCAAATGTTGAGAGGGATTTTACTGGGTAATCAGAGAGAAACAAGAGGCAGATATAAACGGTTACAGTTTGCTTCTATTTGTTACGCTGATTAGAGTAAAATGAAGTGATAAAATCGCATAATAAAGATCACATTTATCGACAAGTTTTTTTGATTATCACGATAAATATTCATTATTGGACTACCTTTTAATTATGTTAGTTAATGCCGTCAACACTTCGCTAGATTGCGATGTTTGTTGGGTTATGCCTCGATATTCCAACGAGGTATTTTCTGTTGATGGCCCTATTGTGTGAGGTCTCTAGATTTGGAACATTCGGTTAATTTGGAACGCATCCGTGCTGAGTATAATGTAAAGCATTGGAGCCAAGGTTTTTACGGTATTGATGATAATGGTGAAGTGTATGTATCACCACGTAGTGATTCCGATCATCAAGTCCCATTAAGTCATATTGTAAATCAATTAGAGCAGCGAAATATTGGATTGCCTGCGTTGGTTCGTTTTCCTCAAATCGTACATCAGCGTGTGCATAGTATTTGTAATGCATTTAACCAAGCGATTGACGAATATCAGTATGAAAACCACTATTTGTTAGTGTACCCAATTAAGGTAAACCAACAAAAAGAAGTGGTTGATGAGATCTTGGCAAGCCAAGCGCAATTAGAACAGAAACAACTTGGCTTAGAAGCGGGCAGTAAACCAGAGCTATTGGCTGTTTTAGCACTTGCTCAAAAAGCAAGCTCTGTGATTGTATGTAACGGTTATAAAGACCGTGAATACGTACGTCTTGCGCTTATCGGTGAGAAGCTGGGTCACAGTGTTTTCATTGTATTAGAAAAATTATCAGAATTAGATTTGGTGTTATCTGAAGCAAAAGCATTAGGAGTAACACCAAGGTTAGGCCTACGTATTCGTCTTGCATCGCAAGGGGCGGGTAAATGGCAAGCAAGTGGTGGCGAAAAATCTAAATTTGGCTTATCTGCTTCTCAAGTACTAACAGTAATTGAACGTTTAAAAGCAGAAGACCAATTGGATATTCTAGAGCTTGTGCATTTCCACCTTGGTTCACAAATGGCAAACATTCGTGATGTGCGTAATGGTGTAAGTGAAGCGGCTCGTTTTTATTGTGAATTACGTGATATTGGCGCAAAACTAAAATACTTAGATGTGGGCGGCGGCTTAGCTGTCGATTACGATGGTACGCGTAGTCAATCGTCTAACTCAATGAACTACGGTTTGGCTGAATACGCACGTAATATTGTAATGACCATTGGTGATATCTGTCAGTTGTATTCACAACCAATGCCAGTGATTATTTCTGAATCGGGTCGTTCATTGACGGCGCATCACGCAGTCTTAATTACTAACGTTATAGGTACAGAAAGTTATACACCAGAAGCAATAGAAGCGCCTCATGGTGATGCCCCTCTATTGTTACACAATATGTGGCGTAATCTAGAGCAACTAGAGAATGGTAGTGATGACCGCGCGTTAATTGAAATTTATAACGATACACAGAGTGATATTTCAGAAGCGCATAATCAGTTTGCAACGGGGATGATTAATCTTCAGCATCGTGCATGGGCTGAGCAAATGTCATTACGCATTAACTATGAACTTAGTGTGAAAATGTGTACGAAGAACCGTTACCACCGCCCAATTTTAGATGAGTTGAGTGAGCGTTTAGCTGACAAGTTCTTTGTTAACTTCTCACTATTCCAGTCATTGCCTGATGCATGGGGTATTGATCAAGTTTTCCCTGTATTGCCATTAAGTGGATTAGCCAATGCGGATGAACACCGAGCGGTAGTACTGGATATTACGTGTGATTCCGACGGCACGATTGATCAATACGTTGATGGTCAAGGCATTGAAACTACGTTACCAGTACCAGCGTGGAACCCAGATGAACCTTATTTAATGGGCTTCTTCCTAGTTGGCGCATACCAAGAGATCTTGGGTGATATGCATAATCTATTTGGTGATACCCACAGTGTGGTGGTTAATGTTGATGAACATGGTGCTGCAAATATTGACTACATCAATGAAGGCGATACCGTTGAAGATATGATGCGTTACGTGCATATTGATGTAGATTTGATCCGCCAAAACTACAAAGACATGGTCATGGCTAAAGTGTCAGCAGAAGAACAACAAAGTGTGCTTGAAGAGTTAGAGCAAGGCTTGATGGGTTACACTTATTTGGAAGATTTTTAATGAACGATTTATTCACTAAAAAAGATTACTCATTGTACTCAAATGCAATGACATTTATGCGTCGTCCATTGGTACAAAACCCAATCGATAATGATGCAGACATTGTTGTTTTAGGTGCACCGTTAGATATGGCTACTTCAGGTCGTCCGGGGGCTCGTTTAGGCCCTGATGCGATTCGTCGTGCGTCTGTGAATCTTGCGTGGGAAGGCAAAAAATTCCCATGGAATTTTAACGTATTTGATCATACTAAAGTTATCGATTCTGGCGATTTAGTATTTGATACGGGTGATGCAGAAGATTTTACTGTGCGCTTAGAAGCGGCTGCTGATGCGATTTTAGATAGCGGTAAGACGTTATTAGGCTTAGGTGGCGATCACTTTATCACGCTTCCATTACTTCGCTCTTATGCTAAAAAATACGGTGAAATGGCATTGATTCATTTTGATGCTCATACGGATACCTATAGTCATGGTAGCCGTTACGATCACGGTACTATGTTCTATCATGCACCAAATGAAGGTCTAATTTCACCAGAGCATTCTGTTCAGATTGGTATTCGTACTGAGTATGACCAAAAAGATCACAGCTTTAATGTTATTAACGCAATGCAAGCGAATGACATGAGTGTTAATGCCATTATCGAGCAAGTAAAAGGCATTGTTGGTGATAAACCAGTATACCTAACGTTTGATATTGATTGTCTTGATCCTGCGTTTGCGCCAGGTACAGGTACACCTGTTTGTGGTGGTTTAAACTCCGATAAGATCTTAAAAATCATCCGTGGTTTACAAGGTATCAATATGGTTGGTATGGATGTGGTCGAAGTATCACCTGCGTATGACCAAAGTGATATCACTGCACTAGCAGGTGCGACAATTGCTTTAGAATTGCTTTATGTTTGGACTGCGAATCGTTTAAACAAATAAGCGTTCTTAGAGTTAAGTAAATAATATAAACCCGTTGAATGAAAGCTCAGCGGGTTTCTGGTTTTGAGGTATCTAGTTTCTGGTTGAGGTTATTTAAAACAACGAGATTGTGAAACTTGCACTTTCTTGTTTATTGCTTGCATAACTGCGCTAGGATTCGCTTTATACAGTCGATTTAAAGAGGTTGTTGTTTTTAATTCCGTTTGTAAATATGAACTGTAATCTTTGAATTCATTCATACGTTCAGTACCGTAATTCTGCTGACATGACTGAACCCAACTAACATAGTTTTTAAAGAATATTGATGCATCTTTGGTTGGCATTGCAGTCATTAAATATGCCATATATCGACTGGTTTGAAAGTGTTGGAAATCAATTGGTGTATCCCAGTACCCACCCCAATAAATGAATCCATTTTTAGCAAAGGTATTTATGACTTCTTCTGCAAATCCTTTTCTATCTTCTTTACCTAAGCGTTGTAGCATTCGGTTTGAATATTCATGACCTTTTAATGGTTTAAATGTTGCGGTTCCCCAAGGCGTAAATTCAACAAATGGGTTTTGTAATGGGTTGATATCGATGGCTACACCATAAGCGTGTAATGAAAGAGAAGATTTACCAGTAATAGGGCGATAGTTGAATGCAGAAGTGTTATTAGCATCCATCGATTTGATATCGTCACCAGAATAGTTTTCGATTGGTTTTGCTTGAGCGATAGGAAAGCGTTGTTGGTATAACTCAGTAAAAATGTGATCAACATATGGAGCCACGGCATCTAAAACAACGATCTGACCTGTTGCTGTTTTTCCTTTAAAGTCATAATGCTTAAATGTGACATTCTTTAGACGATTACATTGTATTGGTGCTTTTGGTGTCATGACATTCTTATTTGTCATTACTTGGCATTGTGATGGTGTAACGTTTGAAACTTCCGCTATCGCAGATGCAGAGCAAAGCCCTAGAATTAATGAACCAATAAGATGAATTTTATTCATAAACCGTCCTAGCTATGAGTGTATTTTTGATTATCGAAAGATAATGCCATGCTTCTAAATTGTTCCTAGAAACAAGAATGCAAGTATTATTTACTCATGAATTGTCGTGATCTTTATTCCAAACCAGATATATTAAAGTTTTGCGAGCTGATAAGGTAAGAGTGGTAGACATACCAATGCGGGAGGGATAAAATTTTGCGCATTACTTAATGTCGACAGACAAAAAGTAACAACTATTGTAGTCATGGTATTGATGACCATTCTTCAAAATTAGCCAGAGAGTCATAATGTCGAACAAATTTAAAGCCGCCGTTGTAAAGTTTCGTGCTTTTCCTAGATACGTTCGCTGGAGTACTTACACGTTAAGTGCATACCTTTTTTACGCTGCTTTATTAGGGCTACTTGTTCCTTACATTGTGAAGCAACAAATTCCCGAGCAATTATCAGCCTTGATTGAACGTCCTGTTACGTTAACTGATATTACTATCAACCCTTTTACACTTCAGCTTGATGTTCACCAATTCGCTATTTTAGAAGATACTAAGCCTTTTGCTCAATTTGAACATGCCAGTGTTCAAGTTAACTTTTGGCAATCGATTTTTAATGCCGCTATTTCGGTTGAATATATTTCTCTTGATAAACCTTACGTTAATCTTGAGCGCTTGAATAATACAAATGAATTGTTATTTAATTTCAGTGACATTATTGATGCAGTTGCTCGTAATACGATGACGACAGAAGAGCCAGAACCAAAAACGACTGAAGTCATTGATAGAAAGGCTCCGTTATTCCCTGTATTAATTAAACACACCGTATTAACTCAAGGTGAAGTTCATTTATTGGATGGCTTAACAGGCACACAGCTTTCTTACCCAAATATAAATATCACGCTTGGTGAGTTTTCGACTCAAGGTTTACTTACGGATGCAGAGAAAAAGAACAATTACCGCTTACACATTACCGATGTAGATTCTGGTACCGTTGAATTGACAGGCCAAGTGCAATTAAAACCATTAGCAGTCGTTGGTGATATTGATGTTCAGCATATTCAGTTACCACGTTTATGGGGATTCATTGAAAAAGACATTATTGCTAAGTTAACCTCGGGTAATGTGAATTTTTCATCGAACTATCATTTGGCTCAAACCATCGGTGATACCGAGCGTGATGATTCGATGAGTATTACTACTGATAAGGGGATGTTCTCTGTTAATGACTTGAATTTTAATGCTGAGGGTAAATCGATTGTCTCTTTGCCTGATTTTTCAATCAATGGAATTGCGACGAATGTAGAGAAGCAAACCGTTAGTATTGCTTCTGTTACTTCTCATGGTTTAAATGTATCAGCAAAGGTTGATGATAAAGGGGCAGATCTTGTTAGATTATTCACTCCTAAATTTATTACTGAAGCACCAAAAGAAAATAAAGCGGAACCTGTAGAAAAAAATCCAAAACCAACTGTTGATGCACCTTCATGGTTAGTGACTCTTGATGGCGTAGAAATTAAAGGCTACCAATTAAACGTTGAAGAGAAAGTTGTTACCAAAAAAGCCAACCAATGGCAGATTTCTCCAATTAATTTAACCACAAGTCAGATTGTAAGTGATCTATCTAAACCGATTGATTTTGATTTTTTTACGTCGGTTAATGGCAAAGGTGATATCAGCGTTAAAGGCCAAGCAGATGCCAAACAACAAGTCGTATTAGCTGATATTGATGTGAAATCATTGAAGTTAGCTCAGTTTCAGCCCTACTTGGCAACAGCGGTTAATGCGACCTTAACTAAAGGCGAAGTGAATACTCAAGCAAAATTGAATGCTAACGCAGAAGGTAGCGTTGAAGTTAGTGGTGGTCTGCAAGTCAATCATCTTTCAATTAGAGATAACAAGCTAAGAAAGCCATTTGTTAAGTGGCGCTCGTTGGCTGTAAACACATTTACTTTTGATTTGCAAAAATCGAAGTTAGCGATAGATACTTTGAGTCTAGGTCAACCTTATGCTCGAGTTGTGATAAATGAAGATCGTAGTACTAATATTGGCGATTTAATCGTTCCTCAACCAAAATCAAAAAAAATTAAAACGTCATCGAAGAAAAAGAATGAAAAACCGTTTGATCTGAGAGTAAGAAAAATTGCGTTTAATAATGGTTCGGCGTTCTTTGCAGATAACTCATTAACTCCTAACTTTTCATCAGGAATTGAACAGCTAAAAGGCAGTATTGGTCATGTGTCTAGTATTCCGGGTACAAAAGCAACGGTTGATATCAGCGGCAATATTGAAAAGTATGCCCCAGTAAAAGTGAAGGGTGAAATCAACCCATTACTTAAAGAGCCTTATTTAGATCTCGATGTAATCTTTAAAAGTGTTGAGCTAACTACGGTAAACCCTTATTCAGGCACGTATGCAGGTCATTACATTGATAAAGGCCAATTAACGTTAGCGCTTAACTATAAATTAGAAAACAACCAATTAAAGGGTGAAAATCACGTTATTATCGACCAACTACAGCTAGGTAAAGCCAGTGACAGTGATTTAGCAACGTCACTGCCGTTAGAGTTGGCTATTGCCTTATTGCAAGATAATAACGGGGTAATTGACTTAGGTGTTGAAGTGTCTGGGGATGTAAACGATCCTGAATTTAGCCTTGGTGCCGTTATTTGGAGTACGATTTCTAATATCATAACTAAAGCCGTGACTGCGCCATTTTCTTTTATTGCTGGTCTTGCTGGCTCAGATGAGGAATTGAATATTATCGCTTTTGATTTTGGTGCCAATACATTAACGGCTGAAGAGCAAGAAAAGTTAAAAACGCTTGGATCTGCGCTAGAAACTCGTCCTAAATTAAAGCTAACGGTCGATGGTGCTGTTAATGCTCCTGAAGACAGTAAGGCATTAGCTCTTGTGCAATTTAATCAACTTTTAGCTGATTCAGCACACATAACAGTCGCTGAATTACCAGTGAATTTAAATGCGAGTACTATGCCAATTTCCGGACAATTATCTGATTCATTGCAAGAACTTTATCAAACTGAATTTGGTGAAAAAGCGAGTACAGTAGAAGATAAAATCGAAAATGAGCAAGATGAAAAAGGCGTAGAGTTAACTGATGAGGAGTTAGCGAAACGTTGGCATATTGCCTTATATAATTTGGTGCTCAATAAGCAAGAAGTGAAGAAAGGTGATTTAGGGCAATTAGCTCAGCAACGAGCTCAAGCTGTAAAGGCTTATTTAGTTGACGTGGTAAAAGTCGATGCATCACGAGTGTTCTTATTGGACAGTCGGTTTGATATTGAGCAAGACACGAGTAGCGTATTATTGTCCTTAGAAGCAAAATAATGAGAAAAAAATGGCATACAGATTAATTTGTGCGCCATTTTTTATTGTGAATGTAGAGCCTTAATTAAATTTAAAATGGCATAGGATATTTTCTAAAGACCGTATTAACATCAGCTAATACTTCTTCACTCAACGGTTTAGAAAACGCTTCAATATCTTCTTTTAATTGGTCTAGAGAAGTAGCGCCAATAATGGTTGATGTAACGCCATCTACTTGATCGCACCAAGCTAAAGCGAGTTGGCAAGGTGTGTAAC
This sequence comes from Aliivibrio thorii, assembly GCF_057368585.1. NCBI lineage: Bacteria > Pseudomonadati > Pseudomonadota > Gammaproteobacteria > Vibrionales > Vibrionaceae > Aliivibrio > Aliivibrio thorii. Next base: position 857,021 of record NZ_CM170655.1, read on the forward strand.
CGTGTTTTTCTGCCACGTTCATATAGGCTTTGATTGCTTCGTTTGCTGCAGGAGTGTCACGAAAGATCCCATTACGTTGTGAATAGGTCCAGCGACTTCCTTCAGGCATTTTACCATCTAAGTATTTCCCACTTAACATACCGCCCGCTAACGGTGACCACGGTAAATAAGCCACATTTTCATGAATACAATTCTCAATTAAATATGGCCAATCTTTCGCGTGTAATAAACTAAATTCATTTTGAATTGATACTATTTTTGGCAAATCGTATTTAGCACTCAGTTTAAGATAAGTGTTAATGCCCCAAGGTGTATCATCAGACAATCCAATATGATGAATTTTTCCAGCCTTAATGCATTCGTTTAACGCTTGTAATATCTCAAGCATATCGGCTTCTTCTTTCTTCGCATCAAAATCACTGAATTTGAATTGATTCGGGAAGTGCTTACCAAAATGTGGAGAAGTACGGTTCGGCCAATGCAACTGGTAAAGATCAATATAATCCGTTTGTAAACGTGCAAGTGACGCATCAACCGCAGTAATAACCGCTTCACCAGTAATTGGACCTGCATTACGAACCCAAGGTAAGCCGGGACCTGCAATTTTTGAAGCCAGAATAATATCTTTACGGCGTTCAGGATTTTTGGCAAGCCAGTTACCAATAATAGTTTCTGTTTTTCCATAGGTATCAGGGGAAGGGGGAACTGCATACATCTCAGCAGTATCGATAAAATTGATGCCTTGATTAAGTGCGTAGTCAATTTGTTGATTAGCATCTTCCTGGGAGTTTTGTTGACCCCAAGTCATGCTACCTAAGCAAATACGAGAAACAGAAAGGTTACTACTACCGAGAGTTGAATATTCCATTTTAAGAGAGTTCCTTCATTGAGCTTTAATTAATAAAACGTACCAATACCTTCCCTTCTTTTGAGATATTTTGTTTGAGGGTCAGTTGTAACGTTATGGTGACTGATATCGTTAGCATAACAAAAATAGCGATCAAAATAAGTAACTGATATTTGATGGCGACCATAGGATTAACGCCACCTAAAATCTGACCAGTCATCATGCCAGGAAGGGTAACTAATCCAGTGGTGGCCATTGATGCCATGATAGGGGCAAAAGCTTTTTGCATTGCAGCACGGACAAAAGGAATGGTGGCATAGTGAGGTGAGGCACCAAGAGCAATTGCAGCGTGATATTCACTTTCACGCTCTTTAAATGCAGTAAATAGATTTTGTAGTGCGACGATATTACCGTTTAAGCTATTGCCCAACAGCATTCCAGCTAAAGGAATTACATATTGAGCGCTGTATAGTGGTGTTGGTTGAATGATCACCGCACTTAATAATATAACCAAGGGCAATAACCCGACCAATAAGCCAGTTGCAACGGGAATAAATAATCGTTTCTTTGGTAGTTTGGATTTTGCGATAATAGAGCTAGAGCCAATAGTTATCATTAATACAATCCATAGTGTGTTTAATAATGGGCTGTTTAATTGAAATACAAATTCTAGGTATAAACCAATAAATGCCAATTGTACGATCATCCGGATCACACTTACTGCCACCTCTTTAGCAAGATCTAGCTGGTAGAGGCGATTAATCGTAAATGGGATAAGTAACGTAAGACTGAAGAGCCCCATTAATGTCCAACTGATATCTAAAGATTCTTGCATTAGTGATCTTAGTGGATGATTGATAAATTGATTATCGCAAGAATAGAGAGGATTCTAAATAGAATTATTAAATTTGTAGTGTCCTATTATTAAAACAAAAAGCCGCTTTACTAAAATGTCCTATATCATGCTTTATTCTAATTATCGGCTTTCTCTTTATTGAAGGCTTATTTTAGTATTACCTCAGCAATGTTTTCCATGGACGCTGAGTTGATGATTTTTTAAAATTGTCACTTTTCCGGATGAAAGTGTCACAATTATGGCGTATTTATCCTTTAGTGGCAACGAAAGTGTCACTTAAAAATATAGATTACTCCGTAATAATATAATAAAATATACAAACTTAAACTACAGTACCAAAAAGAAAAAACTGTATAGAACCGAAAAAAGAATTAATGGAACCTCTTTGCTGGCGACTAGACGCGTACAACTTCGCATAAAGTGTAGTTACGTTAAATTCCCTAGACCTTTAACTTAACCTGTTTTAATGCTTCAAAGATCATCAGTTTATCACTTTCTTTTAGGTGTGGGTTTGTTACTGACTGTTGAAAATATTCGTATTGGCTATCAGAAAAAGTTTGACCAGAACTTAAATATTCATAAATACTTTCATTAATTTCATATCCAAGTCTTAATAACTCAGGACGAACTACCGCCTTTAGGTCTCTAGCAATGAGCGTCTTTTGATTGTTAGATCCGCTTAGTAAGTCCGCTCTAACTCGATATTGAATTGCTTTTGCTGATGAAATCAGGGAGCTTAGAAACATTTGAGAGCTTTTAACTTCCAGGCCAAACTTCTGACTTGTAGATGCTGATTTTTTTAACACTAACTCCTCCCTTTCCAGATCTTCAATGGGAAGATGGTGGTTAGCTTTGTATATAGCCACGTCAGACATAAAACTCATACGCTCATTGATTTTATTAAAAATATCCTTAGATAATTCATCAGCGTGGGAAGGTAAAACAAAAGCGATCAGTAAAAAGCTCAAAATTATTTTTTTCATTTAAATCTCCAAGATAAAATAAATGCTCATTTTGCAATGACGGAATAAAAATTTAAAGTATGGAGGTTAAAAAAACGGTGTTCATTATGTAATGCCACTCGCCCTTAAGCGAGTGGCATTACTGTTAATCAGCAGCTTTATATTCTTATTTTAAGTTATCTACAAAGAACGAACTACACGGAAACCTGTGTAGTTAGCACTTGTTGATGGTGATAGTTCCAGTGATTCATACACTTTTGCTTTGGTTGGTGCAAAGTTCCATGCTCCACCGCGAACAACGCCAGATTTTGTGCTTGTCCATTCCCAAACGTTTCCCGCTGTATCATAAATACCATAAGGGTTAGCACCAAAACTAGCTACAGGAGAGGTAGATTTGTTTGCCCAAGAAGAACCGCCCCAGCCAGTATTTGCGTTACCAGAGCCAATGTCTGAGCCCCACCAGTAAGCATCTTTACTACCTGCGCGAGCAGCTACCTCCCATTGTGCTTCAGAGGGTAATGCATAAGTAAAACCAGTTTGCTTTGTTAACCAATGCGCATAAGTTTCTGCATCTACTTTAGATATACATACCGCAGGTGCATTTTTTGATTGCTCAAAGCCCGGTTTACGCCAGTTTTGGTTTTGATGACGTTTCGTTTCACCGTCATTGATAGCATTACAGCCTGCGCCTTTCTCGGCTTCAGTGATGTAGCCAGTGCTCGCAACAAATGCATTAAATTGATTTACGGTAACAGGAGTCGCTGCAATTGAGTATGCTTTTGAAATGTTAATGTCTTGCTTGGCATTTTCACCGATATGATAATTACCAGAACCAATAACAACCATTTGTGGTGCTTGTTGACTATTAGTTAGAAGATCTGCAAATTTCTTTCCAGGCTTTGGGCGGTTCTCTTGAGTTTTAAGTTCAGCCCAAACGGTCATGTCTTTAGATAAAGTCATTTGGCGGCTATATGGTTCGAATCCTGATTTTTCAACAGTTACTTGGTGCTGACCAGCAGGAAGCATTACATCAACAGGTGTGCTGCCGTAGTTAACGCCGTTAACCGTTACATTGTCGCCATGACGATTGGAGCGAATAGTGATAGCAACCCATTTTTTCTCTTTTTTGATTTTATCATTAGAGGCTTGAGTTGTGCCTTGCTCGATACAATAGCGATTTTCTAAACCAAGCAGTTGACATGCTGCCGTTGAATTTGGTCGAGCACGTAGAGACGCCTGAAGTTTAGTGGTGTAGCGGTTGCTGCCATTAAAGCCGCTGTCAATGATAGCGCTATCTAATACGTGAATATTTAATGACACATTATCAACATGTTGTTTTACAGTATCCATTTCAGTGAAACCGTTGATCAACTGTTGTTGGAAGTTATTAACCGCTTTTTGCATGCTTAGCGTTTTGCCTTGGCTTGCACAAGCGTTTAATGTCATGGACATCTTACAAGTAATAGTGTGAACAACATCCAGAGTATCTTGTGCTGCTAATTCTTCTTGTAGGCGAAGAACACGAGCTTCTTGACGAGATTCACCTAGAATTTCCAGTTCATCTAGAGAGCGTTGTTTTTTTGTGCTGCTTTCTTTAAGTACGCGACTTTGTTCTTGAATATCTTGTTGAATCGCTAGTTTAGCAACTTGGTTTTCTTTTACTTCTTTCCAAGAGTCTTGATACTGTTTTTGAAAAGGTGTGATATCAAGATCAGGATCATCAATCATGCGGTTGTATTGCTCATCCAAGTTACGTTGAGCAAGTTTACGTTTAGCATCTAATTGATCTGCTTTTTTATCTAAAGCGTCGCTTTGGTTACGTAAATCACGCAATTGATTCTGGTTGTTGGCTACTGTGTTTTCTAGTTGCTTAACTTCACTGCGTTTATTTGTTAGCTTGGCATCAATTGAAGCAACAGAATCAACCGCAGGAGCAGTAGATTGAGTGTCAGTATTAGCAAGCGCAACAGAGGTAAAAAGTGCCGGCGATAACAGTAGTGCTAGAGCGGGTAGTCCTTTACGGTTCATAATTTTTCTGCTTTTAATATTAGACATAAATAAATTTTCATTCGGAAATTAGTGAATTAACGGTATCTGCATAGCTAACAGGCTGAGCATATGGTTACTTAGCTCAGAGCACATCCATGACGGTTAATCGTATATCGATACTGATCTGCTTAGACCATTAATAATAAAAATCTAAGCAGATGAGTATCAGTTATTCATAATTTTAACACTAATTATTAAAGCAATTTTTATACCAGATGTTCGTATCATAAAAAGAGATAGGTGAGATTTTTCTTGATCATCGTTTTGGAATATTAGAAGCATGATCAAGGTTAAAAATGGGATATCATTTTCTTAAAGGTGAGGTTGGTCGTTAATTGCATGAAAAGTAATGATTTTTATATTTTTAATGTCATTTTTTATTAAAGTGATTAATTGAGTTTACATAAGCTGTATTATAGATAAACCTGATCATGCTTTCGATAGTGAATTCAGAATAGATTGTTATTATGATCTTCGTTACACTCTTAATACGAAAATAAACAGTATATAAATGGATTTCTCATGGTTTTGGATTGGATTTCACCAGCACAAATTATCATGCTGCCGGAAGAAAGAGAGTTACATGCACACGAGCATCATCAATTAGTAATTGGATTAAAGGGACAATCTGAATTTGAGATTAATGGCGAAAGCAGCGTAATTTCCTCCGGTAGAGTTGGTGTTATTCCTTCTCATCAGCACCATTCTTTTTCAAGTTTGTATCAATCAGAAATCTTAGTACTTAATTTTCCTCAATATTTTCAAGATGAAGAGCTTGCTTCCCGCGTTAATTCCTTATTTGTTAATTCTGGTTATTATCAACTTGATGCGCAAATTCAAAACTTAATCCAGCTACTAGTTTGTGAAATACAAGCTAATCTTGATGATCATCTTTTGAGTAGGGCGTGTAGCGACACCATTATTGCCTTATTACACCGTCATTTAATTGATGAAAATGCTAAACGAAAACAAAATCGCCTAAATGCAGATGTGATCGACAATTTTATAACGCAGCATATCGGAACTAAGATCACAGTTGCTCAGTTGGCAAGCACTGTTTTTCTCGGTGAGAGTCAATTTTATGCCATTTTTAAGCAAGAATTTGGACAAAGCCCTCATCAGTACATTATTGAAAAGCGTATTGATTATGCCAAGCTATTACTTATAAAAAGTAATTTAAGTATTGGTGATATTGCACAGCAAACAGGCTTCTCTAATCAAAGCGCTTTTAGTCATGCCTTTGTAAAGCATAAAGGTTGTTCACCAAGTAAATATCGTTACGCCCACTTTATTCGTAACTGAAAAATACTGATTTTGTTCTCATTTTGTAACCGTATGGACGATTTAGCAATTTAATAATAGGTTTTGACAAGTATTTTATTCAAATAGAAAATAGACTCTTTCGCAATTAGCCTTAATAACGATCCGATTAATAAGAGGAACAGGTATGTTTCAAGCGAAAGATGTATTGTTGTCGTCCATTGTTGATCAACCATTAGCTGCGTTGTGGTCAACCATTTCTCCTCTTTATATGGTAGATGAAGCCAAATGGTTAAAAGAGCTGGTCCCATTAGCTCAACCTAGTGAACATGAAGCTAAGGTGATGCGAGAACAAGCCGCTGAACTTATTCAAAGAGTGCGTAACGATAAACAAGCAGTACAGATGATAGATGCTCTATTATTGGAATATAGCTTAGATACTAAAGAAGGTATCTTATTAATGTGCCTTGCCGAAGCCCTAATGAGGATCCCTGATACGGCAACGGCAGATGCGCTTATTCGTGATAAGTTGAGTATTGCTGATTGGAAGTCCCATCTTAAAAACTCAGATTCTACGTTTGTTAATGCGTCGACTTGGGGTCTATTACTGACTGGTAAAGTGGTGAGTATGGATGTTAAATCTGATGGCTCTCCTTCTAATGCCATTAGTCGCTTAGTTAACAAGTTTTCAGAACCCGTGATCCGCCAAGCGATGAACCAAGCAATGAAGATTATGGGTCATCAATTTGTATTAGGCAGAACGATTGAAGAAGCGCAAAAGAAAGGTAAGCCAATGCGCGAGAAGGGCTATACTTATTCATTTGATATGTTAGGTGAAGCGGCCTTAACGCAATCAGATGCGCATAAGTATTTTAAAGATTACATTATGGCAATTGAAAGTGTGGGTCGTGCTACTCGTATCGTAGATTCTCCAGATCCAACGGTATCGATTAAATTATCAGCATTGCATCCTCGCTATGAGATGGCGAATAAAGCCCGTGTGATGAGCGAAATGTGTGATTCAGTCTTACAGCTTCTTGAACGAGCTCGTGAATTAGATGTGGGTATCACGATTGATGCAGAAGAAGCTGACCGCTTAGAATTGTCGTTAGAATTATTTGAAAAATTGTACCGCAGCGATATTGTTAAAGGTTGGAGTAAATTTGGTATTGTGGTTCAAGCGTATTCAAAACGTGCACTACCAGTACTCGTTTGGCTAACAGCTTTAGCAAAAGAACAAGGTGATACAATTCCACTTCGTTTAGTAAAAGGAGCGTATTGGGATACAGAGCTGAAAATATCTCAGCAATTTGGTTTTGCTCGTTATCCTGTATTCACAAGAAAAGAGGCGACGGATGTTTCTTATCTTGCTTGTGCTCGTTATCTATTAAGCGCTCACGTTAAAGGAAATATTTTTCCTCAGTTTGCCAGCCATAATGCGCATACCATAGCTGCAATCGCATCTATGGCAACGCATGATGAGTTCGAATTCCAACGTCTACATGGTATGGGGGATGCGTTATATGATCACGCAATGGATATGTTTAATCGTAGTGTTCGAATTTATGCACCAGTGGGGAGCCATAAAGATTTATTGCCGTACTTAGTTCGTCGATTACTTGAAAATGGAGCGAACAGTTCGTTTGTTCATCGCTTAGTGGATGCAAACTGCCCAATTGAAAGTTTGACAGAGCATCCTGTAGATACACTTTTAGCTTGTCCATCGTTAGATAATCAATTAATTCCATTACCGCCACATATTTTCTCTGATCGTAAAAATTCATACAGTATTAATTTTGATGTAGAGAGTGAAGCTCATCCATTTGAAGCCGCAGTAGAAGCGAAAATGGGTACATATTGGCAGGGTGGGTCTATTGTTAATAATGCTCGAGATTATGAAAGCATGATCAAGGTGGATGATTCTCGACTTCATGTTATTACGTCTCCGTATGATCGTGGAAATGATGTCGGATCATTAGTTTGGAGTTCACAAGAGCAAGTCTCTAATGCGTTAGACATTGCGCATGACTACTTTCCTATTTGGCAACAAACACCAGTAACAGAGCGAGCGGACTATCTTGAAGCATTAGCCGATAAACTCGAAGAGAATATGCCAGAACTTGTCGCTTTATGTCATAAAGAGGCGGGGAAAACAATTCATGACAGTATTGATGAAGTTCGTGAAGCGGTAGATTTCTGCCGTTATTACGCGGTTCAAGCAAAGCTAAACTTTACTACACCAGAAACCATCGTTGGTTTTGATGATATTTCACATCAAGTAGCGCGCCAAGGCCGTGGGGTATTTGTATGTATTAGCCCATGGAATTTCCCTCTTGCGATTTTCTTAGGTCAAGTAGCTGCTGCTTTGGTTGCTGGTAATACTGTAGTTGCAAAACCTGCGGAACAAACCTCATTAATTGCAGTGCGATCTATTGAACTTCTATTAGAGACAGGAATTGCACCACAAGCGATTCATTTACTTCCTGGAGATGGTAAAACGGTAGGTGCGGCATTAACCTCTGATTATCGAGTTGCCGGTGTTGCTTTTACTGGATCGACAGAAACGGCTCAGCTTATTAATCGCACATTGGCTAATCGTACATTTGAAAGTAAAGGCATTTCACCAGTTCCATTTATTGCGGAAACTGGTGGTCAAAATGCCATGATAGTTGATAGTACTGCATTGCCAGAGCAAGTAGTTCGAGATGTTGTTCGTTCAGCATTTGCGTCTGCTGGTCAACGCTGTTCAGCACTTCGAGTCTTGTTTGTTCAAGAAGATATTGCTGAACGTATTATTAATTTAATTAAAGGTGCGATGACTGAGCTGAGTGTCGGCTTACCAGAGCTTCATTGTACTGATGTTGGTCCAGTGATTGATGCAAAAGCAAAAGAAAAGCTATTAGCGCATATTCAGCGAATGACAAAAGAAGGAAAACTTATAGCTCAAGCGACACTGCCTGATTGGTCAGAAAAAGGTGATTTTGTACCACCAAGCGCATTTGAAATTGATTCTATTAATCAGTTAGAAAATGAACAATTTGGTCCAATACTCCATATTGTGCGTTTTAAAGCGAGTGAATTAGATCAAATGGTTACAGATATTAATGCAACAGGATTTGGCTTAACAATGGGAATTCATAGTCGTAATGAAGTGACTTACAGCCGCATTGAGAAAAGTATTAAGGTAGGCAACTGTTATATCAACCGTGATCAAGTTGGAGCGGTTGTTGGAGTACAACCATTTGGTGGGCAAGGGTTATCGGGGACAGGGCCGAAAGCGGGGGGACCACGCTATTTATTCCGTTATACCCAAGCGGTTGTATCTAATTTTGTATCGAATAAATGAGAAAGGAGAACCTTATGACAACTATTACTCAGATTATTGATTCTGCTCTTTCTCAAGGTCATGCCGAGTGGGCAGAGCATTCATTTTCTCAACGTGTAGAAAAGCTACTTCAATGGTCAAATCATTTAGCTGAACATCCTGATTTTGGTGTACTTGCTGCAAAAATGGTGCACTTTCAATGCCAAAGAGCAGTGAATTTGATAGCTGAAACAGAGTTGATGCCGGGGCCAACAGGTGAAAGTAATGAACTCTACACTGCCTCCAGAGGTGTTTTTTACATCACATCGGATAATAAAGCATCAGTTGTTGCCATTGTAGGGCAAATAACTGCGGCATTAGCAGCTGGAAACGCTATTATTGTTGCCCTTCAAAATGAGGAGGCAATGATTACCTCTGTGATCGTTGAAGGTTTACATCAAGCAAATGTACCTAAATTTACGGTTCAACAGGTAAATGCCATAGAAACAGATGTTGATGATGTTCGATTAGCGGGAGTTTGTTTTGTAGGAAGCAAACAAAAAGAAATACAGCTTAATCAACAATTAGCAAAACGAGATGGATTATTAGCGCAATTGGTCGCAGAAACAGATCAAGAACGTTTAGCAAACATTACTGACCCCCATTTTGTTCTACGTTTTATTACAGAGCGTACTCGAACAATCAATGTGACGGCGGTTGGCGGCAACGCAACTCTGCTAGAACTTGGAGGCGGTAACCACTAACGAGTTAGTAATCGAACGTACCATCGTCGTTATTGCGTCATAACAATAGGGCCTTGATGCTCATACATAGTAGTAACGACGTTAAATTTACTGCCAATCAAATAAAGGAAATAAAATGATAGAAAATAATTTTGCCATTACAGGTACGTTTATCGCCTACCTGATAATGATGCTTGCCATTGGTGTATATGCATATAAGCGAACGAGCAGTTCATCGGATTACTTTTTAGGTGGTCGCACATTAGGTCCTTGGCCTGCGGCATTATCTGCAGGTGCTTCTGACATGAGTGGCTGGTTGCTGCTTGGTTTACCTGGATATGCTTATGCAGCAGGACTAGAATCATTATGGCTTGCAGGAGGCTTACTGTTAGGGACTTGGTTGAACTGGTTGATTTGTGCTAAACGTTTAAGAACGTACAGTATTACAACTGATGACGCGCTTACTTTACCTGAGTTTTTATCTCGTCGCTTTAATGATAATTCAAAACTTATTCAGACAATTTCTGCGCTGTTTATTCTTCTTTTCTTTCTTTTCTACACCAGTTCAGGTTTAGTTGCTGGTGGTAAGTTATTTGAAACTGTATTTGGTCTTGATTATAAAGTAGCAGTAGTTATCGGAACACTTTGTGTTGTTTCGTATACGTTATTTGGTGGATTTTTAGCAGTTGCTTGGACCGATTTAGTTCAAGGATTATTAATGTCTGCTGCATTAATGATTGTTCCAATCGCAGCAATGCAAGGTGGCTTTGGCCAACTAAGTTCAGATTTAACAGCCATCAATCCAGAGTTGATGACATTATGGACAGGCATGGATGGTAACCCATTAAGTATGATTGCGATTGTTTCTTTGGTTGCTTGGGGTTTAGGCTATTTTGGTCAGCCGCATATTTTAGCTCGTTTCCTTGCGTCTCGTACAAATAGAGAATTAACAACGGCTCGTCGTATTGCTGTTGTTTGGACTGCTCTTTCAATGGCTGGAGCGGTATTGGTTGGCTTAGTTGGTTTGCTTTATGTTAATGGCTCAATGAGTGGTGAAGTGATCGATGGTGAGAAAGTCTTCATGCTATTAGTTAATGCGACTTTCCACCCAGCAATTGCGGGTGTGCTGTTAGCCGCGATTTTAGCAGCAATAATGAGTACTGCGGATTCACAACTGCTTGTGTCTTCTTCTGCATTGTCTGAAGACCTATACAAACAATTAGTTAAGAAAGATGCAACAAGCAAAGAAATTGTTAATGTAGGTCGTTTTGCTGTTGTTGGTTTATCCCTGATAGCACTTGCACTAGCGATGAACCCAGACAGTTCGGTACTTGGTTTGGTCTCTTATGCATGGGCTGGCTTTGGTGCTGCGTTTGGTCCTGCTATTATTTTAAGCTTGTACTGGAAAGGCATGAATCGTAACGGCGCACTTGCTGGTATTGTTGTAGGTGGCTTAACTATCGTTATTTGGAAGCAGTTAACGGGTGGTATGTTTGATGTGTACGAAATTGTTCCAGGGATCATCTTTGCCACTGTTGCTATTATTGCAGTAAGTAAACTAACGGGTGAACCAGAAGAAAAAGTTCGTAAGCAACATGAGCAATATGAGCGTAACTTAATTGAATTCGAATAAGCCAATGTAAAAGTGATTTAATATGAAAGCCCCATTTAGAGTTTCCTCTACTTGGGGCTTTTTTGTATGTTCAATGAAATGAAACTGTTACAATCCACGCACTTCAAAAAGAAATAAAAATTATAATCATTAAAATTGCATTACTAGGAGAGTAAACATGAAATTAATTCGTTTCGTGCTTGGAAAAGTCATTTTAGGTTTGGATTGTGTATTTTCACCTTCAGGTGTAAAACGTGACCCAGCGAAACAAATAGAAATAGACGCAGAAACGGCGAACTATTCACTATACCAATTTGAAGCATGCCCATTTTGCGTCAAGGTTCGTCGAACTATTAAGCGTCAATCGCTAAAGATCGAGCTGCGTGATGCAAAAAATAATGAACAGCATAGATCTGAATTATTAGCGGGTGGAGGACGTGTAAAAGTGCCGTGTTTACGAATTGATAAAGATGGTGAAACAACATGGATGTATGAATCATCAGATATCATGGCTTTTTTAGAAGAAAAATACCCTTAAATCTCATGCGGTTAAGGTAATACTAAAGTAGTATAGTGAGGCGGGTCTATCTAGGCTCGCTTTTTTTTATGTTTTTTTTATGTGAAGATTTAAGTGTGTTATTTATAAGAATTGATTGTTAATAGTTCTATTACTAATCGTTTTTATTACTTTATGAGACTCAAGTCACAAAAAGCTTGGTTTTAAGTTACGGTTCAGTTAAACTGTCTTACGTGACTTGATTCACAATAAAATAAAAACACATTAGGCTAGTTATTATGGAAAAAATGAGTATGACTCATAAATGGTCAATTAAAAATTGTCCCAAGGATATAGAGAGCCAAGTTTTATCTGTTATTGGACTAATCGATAAGAAAGGTTCAGCATCAGACATTGATCTCTGCAAGATCTTTGGTGAAGTTCTATGGAGTGATGGGAAGTATTTCAATTCTCACGCATTTCGCTTCTTATTTGATCATGAGACTCTTTCATGTGAAGTAACGAAGAGACACTTACACTAAAGTAAACAAGCTATGTATTTTTTAAGGCCATTATTATTCCCCAATAATGGCCTTTTTTAATACTTAAATATTTTATAATTACCTGTCATATCTACTTTTCTATAGCGCACATTGACATTATTTTTTCTTTATCCCTACATATAGTGCGCCTTTACAATCTTTACTTTTTTATTCTAGCGAATGAGAGTGATTTTCATTATAGTAATAACTTAAATACGAATGGTTATCACTTGAGTGTAAAGAATATGAAAAAAAGTATCGCTACAATGTTATTTGGTTTAGTGGTTTCTGCATCAAGTTATGCTGAAACTATTACCGTTTCTCACCAACTAGGTAAAACAACGCTTGAAACAAAACCTCAACGTGTTGTTGTGATTGGAACAGGAACTTTAGATGCCATTGACTATTTTGGTATCAAGCCAGTAGCGGTTACTCAAGCAACCACAATGCCTCCATATCTATTAAAGTACACAACAAAAGAGTTTGCTTCTTCTGGTAGCTTAAGTGAACCAGATTTTGAAACGATTTATATGCAAAAGCCAGATGTGATCATTATTGGCTCTCGTGCTGTTAAAGCCTATAAAGAGTTATCTGAAATTGCACCAACAATCGTATTTACTGCAGATTCAGAAAGCTATTGGGGGAGTACACAGCAACAATGGCGTATGCTAGGTAATGTATTTGAAATTCAAGATAAAGTTGAAGCAAAAATAGCGAGTGTAGACTCAGAGTTTAAAGCGATTGCTGAACACAATAAAACGAATAATGTTGCAGCGTTAACGGTAATGAGTGCAGGCGGTAATATTACGACTTTCGGTGCGCAATCTCGTTTTTCTGCTATCTATAAAGATTTTGGTTTTAAAGAAGCAGTAACAGGCATTAAAGAGTCTCGCCATGGTGATTTAGTTTCGTATGAATTTATCCGTGACGTAAACCCATCAAATCTTCTTATTGTCGATAAAGACAAACTAATTAATAAAGATAAAAGTCGCACACGTGAAGAGTTTGCTAACCCACTGGTGAAAGCAACCGATGCCTATAAAAATGACAGCTTAACGTATCTTGATATCAATGCATGGTATCTAGCAGTTGCAGGCGTTACAGCAACAGACCAAATGATTGCTGATGTAAAACAATCTATCCATCTTTAAGTTTGATCGTTATTTATTTTTAATTCCACTGTAAAGCGTGCTATTTCTTTGAGATAGCACGCTTTGTGCAGGCTGAGGTTAGCTTTGAAAAAGTTATTGCTTGTTCTTATTGTGTTGAGCTTTGCTTCGGTATTTATCGGTGTTGCTGATTTGCCGTTGTCAGCTATTTTCCGAGGAGATACAGAAGCTCTAGAACTCCTTGTTGTAAGTCGTCTCCCACGTTTATTGGCTATTCTTCTATCTGGAGCAGGTTTGAGTATTGCTGGGTTAATCATGCAGCAGATAAGTCAAAACCGATTTGCAGCCCCATCAACCTCTGGCACCATTGAGTGTGCAATGTTGGGTTACGTATTAAGCTTGGTGATCTTTGGACATGGCGATAACTTGTTGCTGATTTTCGCAATGGCGATTGGCGGTACACTTCTTTTTATTCAATTCATTCATCGTATTCAATTTAAAAATGCTATCTATGTACCCTTAATCGGCATCATTTTTGGTAACGTTGTCTCTTCTGCTGCAACCTTTGTCGCTTATAAATACGATGCAGTTCAGAACCTTTCTGCATGGACGGTTGCGAACTTCGCGAACATTCTTCAAGGCAACTATGAGCTGTTATACATTGCGGTGCCAATTTCAGTGATCAGCTATTGGTACGCGACGCGTTTATCTGCCGTTGGTATGGGGAAAGATTTTGCGACCAATATTGGTTTGAAGTACAAGCAAATTCTATTTCTCGGCATTATTTTAGTTTCTGTTATGTCAGCAACGGTAGTGATGATTGTCGGTCAATTGCCTTTCCTTGGCTTAATCGTACCAAACTTAGTTGCTCAGTTTTATGGTGATAACCTACGAAGAAACATCCCTCTAACGGCGATTGTTGGCGCAATATTGATCCTTGTGTGTGACGTTGTAGGACGTGTGATCATTTTCCCTTATGAAATCCCAATCTCTATGATCATTAGTATTCTTGGTGGAATGGTGTTTATTTTCTTTATCGTTAAAGGTAAACAAAATGTCTGATTCAATTAAACTAACGGCATTGGCATTCATAACCGTTTTATTCACCTTTTTGTTTATTGGTATTGGGCTTGATGCTTCCAATTATGAGTATTTTTTGTCTCGTCGAGTGCCTAAAGTATTGGCGATGATTTTAGCCAGTATTGCGATTGCACAGTCGTCTTTAGTATTTCAAACCATTACGCATAACCGTATTTTAACACCAAGTATTATGGGGTTTGATGCCTTGTATTTACTGACTCAAGTATTGGTTGTGGTTATTTTTGGTAGCTTTAGTATTTTCCTATTAAACCCATTTGTTAACTTTGCTATGTCAGTTGTGATAATGGTCGGGTTTTCTTTATTGTTATTTGGTTTTTACTTTAAGAAAAACAACAGTAATGTCATTACCTTATTATTGCTTGGTGTGATTTTTGGACAGCTATTTTCTAATGTGTCGTCATTTTTTATGATGTTGGTTGATCCAAATGATTTTGCGTCAATTCAATCAAGTATGTTTGCTAGCTTTAATAATATTAACAAAGAGTTAGTTTATTTTTGTGTTATCCCATTATTACTAATTAGTGCTGTGTTATTTCGAATGTCTAACGTGCTTGATGTGTTCTGGCTTGATAACGATAACGCGACCAGTTTAGGCGTTGATGTGGGTAAAATAACCAAGCAAGTGCTTATTTTAGTGGCTATCTTAATTTCGGTATCTACTGCGTTAGTTGGTCCAGTGATGTTCTTTGGTTTATTGGTGGCAAACTTAGCAAAAGAGTTTTTCAATACCTATCGTCACCGAACTTTGCTACTGGGAAGCAGTTTAATGGCAATGTCGATGTTGCTTTCAGGGCAATGGGCGATTGAGAACATCTTTAAATTTGAAACGACATTAAGCGTAGTGATTAATTTTATCGGTGGTTTGTACTTCTTATCACTGTTAGTTAGACAAAAAATTCAATAGAGAAACGTATGATTTCATTATCTCAACTTTCAAAATCATTTGGTCAGCAAAAAGTGGTTGATCAAGCTTCTGCTTCTTTTATTAAAGGTGAAGTGACGTCGATCATTGGACCTAATGGCGCAGGTAAAAGTACCGTGCTATCTATGGCAAGTCGCTTATTGGCCAAAGACAGTGGCAGTGTGCTCATTGAAAACCAAGAAGTGGTGGATTGGGACACAAAAGCCTTAGCGAAAAAACTAGCAGTGCTTAGACAATCAAACAATTTAAACATGCGCTTTACGGTGCGTGAGCTTGTTGCCTTTGGTCGGTTTCCTTATAGCCAAGGTAAGCTAACAAAGCACGATAATGAAGTGATGGATAAGGCGATCAATTATTTAGATCTTGCTCCTATTCAGAATAAGTACTTAGATCAATTAAGTGGTGGACAGCGTCAATTGGCATTCATTGCCATGGTGGTTGCACAAGATACGGATTATGTCTTTTTAGATGAACCGTTAAATAACCTAGATATTAAGCATTCATTGCAAATCATGAAAAACATTAAAACGTTGGCTCATGAATTAGGAAAAGCCGTAGTGATAGTGATTCATGATATTAACTTTGCATCATGTTATTCCGATAATATTGTGGCGCTTAAAAAAGGCAAAGTGGTGGCAAATGGTACCGTTGCTGAAGTGATCAGAAAAGAGGTGTTATCAGAAATATACGAAACTGAATTTGATATCCATGAAGTTAATGGGCAGCGCATTTGTATGTACTACGGTCAATAAAGGATTAAATAATGAATAAGAAACCCTCACCACGCGTATTAACGGTTATTAATAGTACTCAACTAACTGAAAACATGCAGCGCATTACGTTTAAAGCCAAAGATCTTTCTAATTTTGACATGGAAAGTGAAGGCGGTTACATCAAACTGATGTTTAATGAAAATGGCGGTACGGATCTTTCTGGAATAGCAGAAGGCACTCGTCCTATGATGCGTACTTATACCGTGCGTAATTTGAGAAAAGAGCAGAATGAGCTAGATGTGGATTTTGTTCGCCATCATCATGAGAATACAGAGATAAGTGCTGAAACAGGCGGCTTTGCTTCTGCTTGGGCTCAGAATGCCGTAAATGGTGATACGATTTCAATCGCCGGTCCAGGAAGTATTAAAGGACTAAACGCAGAGGCGGATTGGTTTTTCTTAGTGGCAGATATGACAGCGCTACCTGCTTTGTCTGCAAAGCTTGAAGCACTACCAGCAACAGCGGCAGGGTATGCAGTGATTGAAATTAACCATGAATCAGATAAGCAGGCTTTAGTTAAACCACAAGGCATTGAACTAGTGTGGGTGCTGAGATCTGATGCAACTAGCTTGACGGACACAGTGCAATCACAAGAGTGGAAAACTGGTCGAGTTGCTGTATGGAGTGCTTGTGAGTTTAATCAAATGAGAGCGCTTCGTGCATATTTCCGTAACGAAAAAGAAGTCGATAAAGACGATCTTTATATCAGTAGTTATTGGAAAGAAGGCTGCACTGAAGATGGGCATAAAGTAGCAAAGCATGAAGATCAATTAGCGGATGCTTAAGATTAACTTTGCGTGATGCACCACATTTCTTTAGATTGTTTACACCTATACTGGTAAACAATCTAATAGAAAAGGAAATGCCAATGCTAAATGAAAACCATGCTTTTATCTTAGATTTTCCAGAGCTTAAATTAGACATTGTTCAGCTAAATCATGACGATCCCGCATTCAAAGTTGAACTTCAAAAATACCACCAATTGGATTATGACATTCGAGAGCTTGAGATATCAGGCAGTCCGATTGATGATGAAAATATGAATCAACTTAAACATCAGCGCATGGAGTTAAAAGATACCCTGTATAATCAGCTGACTAAGCATCACGAGATGGCGAGTAACTAATCT
The DNA here is from genome assembly GCF_057368585.1 of Aliivibrio thorii. Lineage (NCBI taxonomy): Bacteria > Pseudomonadati > Pseudomonadota > Gammaproteobacteria > Vibrionales > Vibrionaceae > Aliivibrio > Aliivibrio thorii. The sequence goes on from NZ_CM170655.1 coordinate 874,726, forward strand.
CCATTTAATACCAATCTTAGTAAATAACTGATCATCCTAACTGGTTAAAATGCTCGATAACTGCGTTGAAATTTTTGATTGTAGAATAACTACTTATCAAAAAATTTCGTCTTGTTCTCAGGCATTTTTCCTTCGCTAGTCCTGATCACTTACTTACTGTGATTGGTATAATTCTTCAGTAACAATTAACGAATACCCACAAAAAAGCCGACTCATAGACAGTCGGCTTTCTTATATCATGTTGCTACTAACAATAATTACGCTTTGATAAGTAAGCTTGCTTCTTGTTTGGCTTTTTTGGTTTTAACTTGAGCTAAGATAACACCAGAGATAACCATTAACCCGCCCATTAAATGGTAGCTCTCAATCTTCTCATCCAACAGGATTGCAGCAAGTGATACAGCAACTACTGGCAATAAGTTCATGAACATCGCACTTGATTCAGCTCCAATGACATCAATCGCTTTTACCCACATCCAAGGCGCTAAAATAGACGCAGCAATAGATGCATACATGATTAATGGGATAGAACTTTCTGTTGGTAATAAATTCTCGCTGGTTAGCCATAGTGGAGCGAGCATAGCCACTGCAAATACACCTTGCATATAAATTAACTGCCAACTTGTAATTGGCATTTTCCAACGTTTTAGTAATACACAATAAGTTGCGTAGCAAAGCGCAGCAATGACCATTAAACCATCACCTTCTGTAATAGGTTGATGTAAAAAGAACGTAATATCACCATGACCAAGCATAAAAGTAAGACCTGCCAATGAGATTACCGCACCAACAATACTTAATTTAGAAATACGTTTACCTAGTAGGGGTAAGCTAAGAAAAATACTGATTAACGGCACTAAAGAAGTAATCAATGACATGTTAGATGCAGTGGTTGTTAAACCGGCGTAATAGCCTAAAGATTGGTTTAACACCATGCCAAGTAGCGCCAAAAATGCCAACTTAGAAAGGTAAGGGCGAATAACATGACGAGATTTTATGACAGAAGGCAAACAAAATGGAGTCAATAAAAGCATTGCAAATGCCCAACGATAAAAGCTCATAGCACTTGGTTCTATAGCCGATGCAGCCATTTTATTGATGATAGAGTTACCACCCCAGATCAGGACGGTAAATAGAGGTAATAGATAATACATGTGATCTGCATCTCGTTAATAGGTAATGAGATGCAGTTTGACAGGTCTATTAGAATATATATATCTTTAATCAGACATTTTGATTTAGTAGAAAGACATTATGATACTAAACCAGATTACGGCTACATTTTGTGTTTCATTCCAGCCATTACTTTTTTCACTGGTGCTTTGAACTGTTCTTTATCACCATTTTTAAAGTTTAGTGTTACGTCAATAAATTCTTTCTCTTTTAACGGGCCTGTTAATTCAAAAAGCATAATGTGTAATCCACCCGGCTTTAAAACTGTGTCAGCATTCTTTGCAATTGTCATTGATTCAACTTCACGCATTTTCATCATGCCATCAGTTTTTATAACAGTATGCAACTCAACTTTGTTTGCGGCTGAGGTTATGGCTGATACCAGTGTTCTATCTTTATCCCCGCCATTTTTAATTGTCATGAAGATTGCACTATTTACCGCATTCGGTGGAGTTGCACGTGCGTATGGATTCTCAATAACTAACTCACTTTGAGCAAAAGCGGTTGAACTTAGTAACAGTGCACTTAGAGCAAAGATTGTTTTTTTCATTAGATATTCCTTTAAAGGGTTATGGTCAATTATTGTGAAAGAGAAAGTATTGTTTCTACGATTGGATCTGGCGTCGTGGTGTGGGGTACTTTTGTTATTAATGTACCGTCGGGTTTTAAAAAGTAAAAATAAGAAGAATGGTCAATCGTATATTTTAAAGCAGAGTCTGCGAGCTCTGTTTTATGAAAGATAACGTTATAGCGATCAGCTAATGTTGTCACTGCCTCTATAGATCCAGAGCTACCTTCGATGGAGGAATGAAAGTAGTGAGCATATTCGGCGGAATGCTCAGGACTGTCCCTTTCAGGATCGAGAGTAATAAATATTGGACGAAATTGAGTTAGTGTGTTGTTGTTTATTTGATTTAATGCTCCAGAAAGCATGGCAAGAGAGGTTGGGCATACATCAGGACAACGAGTAAAGCCAAAATAAACGATGCGGATACGAGGATCACTAAGGTCAAAAAGATCGATTTTTTTATTTTCTAACCCGTAGAGTGTTGAATCTGCTTTTGAATAGGATAGATAGGTTTGCTTAGCGCCAAATCCTAATAGGATGAGTGCGATAATAAGTATGAATTTTTTCATTGTACGACCTTTAATGAAATAGGAACTGAGTTTGAACCGTTACTGATGCTTCCAACCCATGTCATGGTATTTTGGGTACATATTGGCAATAGAATCTCGCCTTCATAGGTTTGATTTGTTGTTCTATGCAATTGAAAGTGAGGATTTCCCATTGACATATCAAGCCCCTCAAGAGAAACAATAATATTTTCAGTTGTAGAATTTGGCCAGTTAACGGTAATCGCGCTAGGCTCTAAAGGCGTTAATACGTCTCTTTCTAATCTAATTTGGACGCCGTTTTTTGCGCAAATATCACTAGATAGCTGACAGCTTTCCTCAACAGTGACTGGTGGAGTTAGATGACTTTTTATTAATGTTGTTAATTCTGAGAAGAAGAAACCAATAATGAATAAGGCGATTACCGTTAAAATTTTAATTGCAGAAGTAAGCATTTTCATATGGATAATCGTTCAAAGAGAAAGTATGTAAATGGTAACATAAGGTAAATTCTGGATAGAATACTTGTTGTGGTAATGTGAGCTTAGTTAATAACCTAAAGCAAAGGTGAATGAGAAATGAACAAAAAACGATGTGAATGGGCTGAAGTATCGGATCTTGATCGAAATTATCATGATAATGAATGGGGTGTGCCAGTTTACGATGAACGTAAATTATTTGAATTCTTAACCTTAGAAGGCGCACAGGCAGGTTTAAGTTGGTCGACTATTTTAAAGAAACGTGAAGGCTATCAATTGTTATTTGATAATTTTGATATTGTAAAAATCAGCCAGTACGATCAAGTAAAAGTAGAAGCTTTAATGTTAGATGCACGCATTGTACGTAATCGATTAAAAATTAATTCGGTTATTACCAACGCTCATGCATTTATCAAAATCCAAAAAGAGTTTGGTGGCTTCTCTCAGTATCTATGGAGTTATGTTGAGAATAAAGCGATTATAAATCATTGGACAACAATGGCTGAAGTACCCGCAACGACAGAGTTGTCGGATAAAGTAAGTAAAGACTTAAAGAAGCGTGGTTTCAAATTTGTGGGATCCACTATTTGTTATGCATTTTTACAAGCGACAGGTGTCGTCAATGATCATTTGGTTAATTGCCCTTGTTATGTTAAAAAGTAACATGTAGATAACATTTAAGTGTTGGTGACTTAAATGATGGGAGAGTAATAGAAAGGGAGGGACAATTATGGATAAAAAATCCTTACCAAACTCAGACGAAACAATTATAGAAACTGTGGATATTGATGGGACGTACCAAGAAGAGTTACGTAAAAAGGAAGAACGACGTAATTATCCCTCAAAACCTGTCTTGTATGAGAGAAGATTTAAAGAAGATCGTCGCTATAAAGATAAGATAGATATCAAAATATAAATCTTATATTTACTTATTGAGTGTGAACTAGGTCTCGTTTTTTATATTTGTCAGGTCGTTGTAAATTTTCTCATTTTAAATGCTTGCAAGTCCGAAAATCGCTTGTATTCCATACAAAATAGGAGGATTATCCGATTTCCTTTTCACTTGTATCAAAATGTTTCTACTATGAACCAGTTCGACTCTTTATTACCGCCACAAATGGCTGAACGCGCTGCTGAAGTTGGCGTAGCAAAAGCAACTAAAGATCCATTTAAATCATTCTTATTAGCCATTACCGCTGGTATACACATTGGTATTGCTTTTATATTTTATACTACGGTAACCACTGGTGCTGAAGATATGCCTTGGGGGATGACTCACTTTGTTGGTGGTCTAGCTTTTAGTCTTGGCCTGATTTTAGTAGTTGTTACTGGTGGTGAACTATTTACCAGTTCGGTGTTAACATTGGTTGCTCGTGCAAGCGGTAAAATAAGCTGGAAAAGTTTATGCGCTAACTGGGCTGTTGTTTATATTGGTAATTTCATTGGTGCTATGCTGCTAGTTGGCATCATGCTAGTTGCAAAACAATACATGAGTGATGGCGGTGCTGTTGGTATTAATACCATGAAAATTGCACAACATAAATTGCATCACGGTTTTTGGCAGGCGGTTGCGCTAGGCCTTATGTGTAATGTTTTAGTGTGTGTTGGTGTATGGATGACATTCTCTGGTCGTACATTAACGGATAAAATCTTAGTAATGATTCTTCCTGTTGCTATGTTTGTTTCAGCGGGCTTTGAGCACTGTATCGCAAACATGTTTCAAATCCCAATGGCTGTCGGTATTAAAACATTTGCATCTCCTGAATTTTGGGCGGCAAGTGGTTATTCTGCATTAGATTTTACAGACTTAACATTAAGTAATTTTGTTATTAATAACCTTATCCCTGTGACGATTGGTAACATCATTGGTGGTGGTATCTTCGTTGGTATGGGTTACTGGATCATCTATTTACGTGAGCCAAACCATCATTAATTTGATGCGTTAACTGCTTATGTAAATTTTAGATAAAGAAAAGGAGCGTATTGAACGCTCCTTTTTTATGCCTGTTATTTAGTAATTTTCAACTAGTAGTTTACCTTGATTCTAAAGAACATTGCATAAAAGAGTGGGATAACCACTAATGTCAGTATGGTTGCGAACAACAAACCAAACATAATAGTCACCGCCATGCTTTTAAAGAACGGATCGATAAGCAAGGGAGCAACACCAAGTATGGTTGTTAGTGCTCCGAGTAATACTGGTCTTGCACGGCTTAATGACGCATCAATAATCGCATTATAAGGGTGCTTACCATTTGCTACTTCCACATCCGCTTGGTCTACTAGTACTATCGCATTTTTCACCATCATGCCGATAAGACTTAAAAAGCCCAGTATTGCCATAAACTCAAATGGCGTTTGGAATACGATTAACCCAACCGATACACCGATAATGGCTAAAGGTGCCGTTAACCAAATAACCAATGGCTGACGTAATGCGTTGAACATGAAGATCACAGATAAAATCATCGCTGCAAACCCATAAGGTGCTGATATTACCAAGCCTTCATTCGCGTCTTTAGAGGCTTTATATTCCCCATACCAAATTAACTGATATCCAGATGGAAGTTCGATAGCTTCAATTTTCTCTCTTACCTGTTTAAAGGCATCCGCAGTCAGTACGCCCGGTGCTGGGTCAGCTTGTACTAAAATGGTCGGCATTCGATCAATACGGCGCAGAATGGCATCTTCCCAAACTAAGTTTGATGATTCAATAAGCTGGCTTACTGAGATAAAACTGCCGGTTGTTGGGCTAAAGACCTCTGTATTTTCTATCGCACGTTGATGGTTACGCTCTGTTTCTGGTGATCGAGCCACAATCGGAATTAAGTCATTACCTTCACGATAAACACCAACGTTTCGCCCTGATAATGTTTGAGCGATGGCTTTATTTATCTCTTGTGTTGTTAATCCAAATTGTTGTGCTTTTTCTTCTGAAAATTGAGGGCGTAGCACTGGCACTTGTTGACGCCAATCGTCTTGTACTGCAATCAATTGTGGGTCATTAAGCATGATCGCTTTTGCTTGCTCTGCTAATTGACGCAACACATGGCTGTCTGGGCCTTTAAATCCGGCTTCAATTTTCTTACCGCCGCCGCGGCCTAGCATGAATTTCCATACTTTAATCGACGCATTGGTGTATTTTGCATCCAACTCAGTTTGAAGTTCAACCAACAGTGGAGCAATGTTTCGATAGTCATCAATATCAATCAGTAGCTGGCCATAACTTGGGTTTCGCGCTTCTGGTGAGTAGGTTAGCATGAAGCGTAAACCGCCACCGCCCACAAAACTAGTGATATTAGTGATGCCTTCTTTTTGTTTTACATCTTGCTCTATGGCCGCAATAGTTTGCTCTGTACGCTTAATGTCTGACCCTTGCGGTAAATAGACATCAACCACAAATTGAGCACGTTGAGACTCTGGCATAAAGCCCGGTGGAATATAACGAACACCATAAATAGAAGTAAACAAAACAACCAATAAAAGACCTAGGCTGATACCGCGATGCGCTAATACCCACGTTAATAATTGACGGTATTGTTGACTAATACGGCTTGGTGGTGCTTGGTTATCTATTGCTTTCACGGTTAGAAAATCGTGGCATAGCATTGGCGTGATTGTAATCGCAAATACCCAACTTAATAGCATTGAGTATAAAATCACCCAAAATAGAGATCCTGCGTATTCGCCCATGTCTGATGGAGAAAGACCGATAGCGCTGAAAGCACAAATACCTACAACCGTACCGCCTAAAAGAGGCCATTTAGTTGCATTAACGACATCTGAAACGATCTCATCACGGCTGTCATTTGGAGTGGTTTGTAAACGCACTAAAATACCGTCAGTGACCACAATCGCATTATCTACCAGCATACCCAATGCGATGATCAATGCACCCAAAGAGATCCTTTGCATTGCGATGTCTTGGATTAACATGATGCATAATGTACCTGCAACCGTCAGTAGCAAAACAAAGCCAATGATGATGCCTGAGCGTAAACCCATAAACAGTAATAAGACAACAAATACAATCACAACAGCGGCAATGAGGTTATCAATAAAGTTAGTTACCGACGCACGAACCGAATCCGATTGCATAGAAATGACATTCAGCTCTATCCCTAATGGACGTTGACCTTCTAGCTCTGCAATACGCGCTTTTACGGCATCGCCCATATCAACCACGTTACCGCCTGATACGTTTGAAATACCAAAACCTACGGCACGCTCACCATTGTAACGAACCAGCATAGACGTCGGCTCTTGGTAGCCACGAGTAACCGTTGCAATGTCACCTAAACGAAGGACAGTATGATTATTCCCAAGGCTTACTTGCAGGTTATTTAAGTCATCAATTGAGTTAATCCCTGAGTTTGGGATCACAGGAATACGCATTGCATCTGTTTCAATGCTTCCGGCAACCGTTACGATGTTTTGCTTTTGTAGTACCTGATACACTTTCTCTGCAGACACGCCAAATTGCGCCATACGTTCGCTCGACATTTCAACGAAAATGGTTTCTTGGCGCTCGCCTAGTGTTGCTGTTTTTGCAACGCCAGGGACAAGAACAAGTTCACGGCGCAAATCATCGACATAATCTTGCAGTTGTTTGTCACTAAAGCCTTCGCCTGTTACGGCAAAGAACAGCGAGTACACATCAGAAAAGTCATCATTAACAATTGATGCGCTTGCTCCTGGTGGTAATTGGCGTTGTGCATCCCCAATTTTACGACGCAGTTTATCCCACACTTGTTGTAAAGCGGCTTGGCTTTGAGCAAATTCAAGTTTGATTTCAACCGTCACTTCAGACATGCCTTGTTTAGAGACAGATTTCACTTCTTTTACTTCTTGAAGTGATTGAACGGCACCTTCAATAATGTCGGTTACTTCGTCTGATACTTCCTGAGCGGTTGCGCCAGAATAAGGAGTATTGATTACTGCTTGGCGAATGACAAATTCAGGATCTTCAAAACGACCTAGTTTTAAATAGCTTAAGTAACCACCAAATAAGATCAGAGTGATAAGCACCCACACTGAGGTACGTTTAGTAATTGTATAACGTGCAATGTCCATTTCTATTCCCCGTCACTCATTGCTGATTGTTCAGAATAGGGTTTTACGATCATGTCGGTTTTAATGCTAGTAACACCGGCAATGATAATGCGTTCATTCATTTGCAAGCCTTGAGTAATAACCACTCGGTTTGCCAGTAATTCACCGGTATTAACCGTGCGTTGCTGTACTTGATTTTGAGCATCAACCACCCACACAAATTGACCGCCTTTGTTATCTGGTACGATAGCAGTTAAAGGCACTGTAATGAGAGTGTTCTCTTCTGCTGAGTCTTTTGGATACACAGGAGTCACTTTTACTGTCATGCCCGGTAATACATTAAAGCCGCTTAATTCTTTAAACGTTAGTACTACTGGGTAGGTTTGCGTTATTGGGTCTGCTTGGGTGCCATAGGTACTTAATACAAGAGGAAAGCGCACATTAGGAACAGCACTGATTTGAGCAATCGCTTCAGAGCCTTTTAATTCGCCTAACATGACACTGTCTGGAATATTGATAAGTACTTCTAAGTTATCAAGATCATGAATGGTCAATACTGGGCTATTTGCTTGTATTTGTACATGATTATCGACCATCTTACGACCAACAATACCATCAAAAGGAGCGGTCAATTGGGTGTACTCTAATTGACGTTTTGCTTCTTCTAGTCGATTTTTAGCTAGGTTATAGCGAGTGCTTAGTGTGTCTAAATCACTCTTAGCAATGGCTTGGCTTTTTTCATAAATCGCTTTGCCACGGTTGTATTCTGCTTGGCTATTTTTATATTCAACACGCGCTGACTCTAATGCCGTTTTCGCATCACGAGGATCTAATTGCGCTAGTAATTGTCCTTTGGTTACCTGTTGGCCCTCTTCAACCAGCACATTAATAACACGTCCATTCATTCTAAAAGCTAAATCAGCACGTTCGGCAGAGCGTACAACACCGTTAAAGCGTAATTGCGCATTTATACTTGGGCTAATCACTTCAATAAGTGCAGGGCGAATAGTGTCGACTTTTGTTGTTTCTAATTGTGCTTCGTTTGAGTCACAACCAGAGATCATTAGTGTGCCAATCGCAAGGCTGACAGCCAGTACGGTTTTCTTCATTAACATAACAGTCGAAATACGTGAATTCATTGACTCATTCCTCATGAAAAGAGTGATTGGTTGAACATAAAATAATCGAGTAAATCATTTTTTTAATTACTAAAGTAAACTCGTGAGTTTATTTTATGGCTAAATCATCACAAAGTAAACTCTTGAGTGTACATTTTTATTTTGAATGGGTAGAATGTTCTAAATTTAGTGATGGAGGGACTATGAAAAAACTGACACGATCACAGCAAAAGCACCTTGATATTATCAATGCGGCAAAAGAAGAATTTATTGAACACGGTTTTCTTGCTGCCAATATGGATAGAATTACCGCCTCGGCTGAAGTGTCTAAACGTACCCTCTATCGTCATTTTGAAAGTAAAGAAGTGTTATTTGAATCGGTATTAACCATTATTAATGACTCAGTAAACGAAAACGTTTCTTATCAATTTGATGAAGAGAAAAGTACCGAAGAGCAATTGAATGATATTGCTTATAAAGAGATAGAAATACTTTATCAAACCTATGGTATTTCCCTTGCTCGTACCATAGTTATGGAATTTTTACGTCAGCCAGATATGGCCAAAAATTTAATAAAAAATATCTACAGTATTCGAGCGATAACGCAGTGGTTCAATATGGCTATTGAAGCTGGTCGATTAAAGAATGTCGATTCAAAATTAATGACAGATGTGTACGTGAGTCTGTTTCAAGGCTTGCTATTTTGGCCGCAGGTAATGAATTTAGATATTGAACCGACAGGTGATGCGGTGAAAAGTAAGGTCGATACGGTAACGTCTATTTTTATTCAATCTTATGGTATTAAGTGAGATTGATTTTTTACCATAAAAATGGCGGTGAAGATAAGGTGTATAACCTTTCCTTTCTCCGCCATTTTTGTTTCTATAGCTTGTTCAAAAAATACGTATTACTTGTCGCTTCTCTTTGCGTAGATTTCTAAACCAACCACCAAACCGATACCTAGAATCACACCAACAACAGCAAAGCCAATAAGCGCAGGTTGCTGTGTTACTTGCTCATAGTCAAATGGAGATAGGTTGTGTTCAATTAAAGGGGTTTGTTCACCTTTTGAGTTCACGCGCCATTCAATCACTTCTTTCCAAGGCCAAATTTTACCTAGCGTACCTACCATTAACCCCGTTAAAAAGATTAAGGTAATATCACGGAATTTTCTTAGTAAGAAAGATAAAACATGAGAAAAGCTTAATAGGCCAATGACACAACCTGAAGCAAATAGTCCCATAGTGACCAAATCAAGAGACTTTACGGCACCAAGAACAGGGCTGTACATACCAATAAGCAGAAGAATAAAGCTGCCTGAAATGCCAGGTAAAATCATGGCACAAATGGCAATTGAACCAGCAAGAATATAAGTAAAGGTTGATGGTGTCATTGTCATTGGGTTTAGTACCGTAATGCTATAAGCAAACGCGGCTCCTGCCAATAACATAACAAAACGATCTAATGACCATTTCTCAATTTGCTTAGCGATATGAATAATGGAGATGATGATCAAGCCAAAGAAGAATGACCACAGAGGAATGGGATGCGTATGCAGCATCCATGTGATGAATTTTGCGAGTGTTAAAATGCTCGTTAAAATACCACCAAAAAGAGAAATAAGGAAAAAACCATTAATGTGAGCAAATGCTGCTTTAAAGCCTTCGCGTTTCCATAATCCGAAGATAGAAGGATTTATACGTCGAATGCTTTCTAAAAGCGTGTCATAAATACCAGCAATAAAGGCAATCGTACCACCAGATACTCCAGGAACAACATCAGCTGCGCCCATTGCCATACCTTTAAAGAATGTCGTTAAATAGTTCATTTTAGCTCTATATAAATGAAAAAAAACTTATGCATAATGCACGAAGGTACGTGATTATACATAAGTTTTTGTATAAAAAATGTCGTAAAATTAATTATCCCAATATTACTAACGAGATAATAGCTAGTATGTGATTACTTCATCATACTAACTAGCTCATCAGCCATAGCAATTGCTGCCTTTCTATTCGCTAAATTTAACTTTTGGTATAAATTTCGAATATGGGTTTTTATTGTAGTAGGGGCAACATCAAATTCAACCGCAATTTGCTCATTACTAAACCCTGAATAAATTAAGCCAAGCACTTGCCACTCTCTATGGGTGAGAGGACTGGTACGGATCAGTTCTGGGACTTCTGGATTATTGACGACCTTTTCAATGAAAGCCTCATCAAAATGCGCAGAACGAGCCCGTTCATTATTGGATAATGCTTTCTGTAGTTGTTCAATTCGGTGTTTTTCAAGTTCAGTGATGTTTCCCTTTTGCTGCAATTTAGCTAAAGGTTTTAAAATATTTCTTCCGGCCATTAGGAAGCTACCAATAATACCCGTTTGATTTGATTGTTTAATGGCAAGATGCATCGCTTCAATAGACTCACTAATTTGCTTGTTTTCATACAATAGAACCGATTCCATAATTGCATTACGATTAATATCAGTTATTAATTTATGTTGCTGTGCAATGATCTGTGATGCTTTTAGGGTATTTATCGCGGTTTCGATATCGCCTAAATGGAAATGTGCGCGTGCGATATTGCGCCATTGAAGTTGAGTAAAGTGGTTACAACGAGTCTCTGGTTTTTCAGTATGAGCTAACCAATAGCTAATGGCTTCGGTATTCCCTTTTGCTTGCCAATAGAATAGCTGGGCAGAAGAAGCATTGGCTTTCCAATCGATATGGTAATCAGCTTGACTTAACAATTGCTGACACTTCTCAAGATATCGCTCTGCTTTATCTAACTCTCCACGAGCAACAGCCAGACGTGCTAACATTGAATACCCACGTAGGTGTTTAGTTTCATCAAATGGGGAGAGTACGTCTAACCCCTTCCATGTATATTGTTCTGCTTCATCAAATCGAAACCAGAACCAGTAAATTTGAGCTCGTGCACGTAATAAAAATTCATGCAATGGCAACTGACCTAAGTCTTGATCTTTAATTAATTTAAATCCGTTATCTTGTAAATCAAAAGCTGCTTGCATAAAACCTTGAGCCATTAAGATTTCACTTTGTTGCAAGATCGCCCATAACGCTTGATGATAAATACCATACGTCATGGCCATTTTTTCAGTTTGTTGCATCAATGCAAGTGCTTGTGCAAGGTTACCGGATACATGGTGATACTCACCAATGACTGATGTGGCGACAATACGACTACGGTATTTATTGGTTTCTAATTCTTCAAGGGCTTTTTCTGCAAAGGCAAGAGCAGCTTCAGGGTCATTTTTATTGATGGCAACTTGAGCGCGCAGGGCATCAAGCTCACCTTGCATATGCCTATCTAACGTAATATTCCGTTGAGACATTTCTCGCTGACCTTCAGAGATCAAGTCATCTACTTGTAAATAGTTGTGCTGGCTCTGTGCTAACCATGCACGAATAATAACCAATCGAGGTGAAGTAAATAATACCTCTGGTTTAAGTGCCTTAATCGTTGATTCAAGTAACGTAAGTTCGCCATTATTAAATAGATGCCAACCATGTTGAGTCAGTATCTCAGCGATTAAAGTATCGTCGTGGGCATTTTTGGCATGGCGTAGTGCTTGGTAAATATTATTATTAGATAACCAGGCATGAGCGGCTTTTTGTTGCAGCTTGACTTCTTCATGCGCGAGATGGTTTTGGCGTTGATGTGTTAAAAATTCAGCAAATAAATTATGGAATTTATACCACTCACCTTTTTCACCATCACTATTAATAAATAAGCCAAAACGATTTAAGTTTTCTATTAATAGTTGAGCATCGTTTCGTCCTGTCACATTTGTTAATAACTGAGTACTAAAATGTTCAAATACGGCACAGCGCATTAAGAATTGTTGTGTTTCTTTATCTAAATGGTCAAAGACTTCCTCTGCAAGATAGTCCCACAAATGAGCATGATTAAGTTGCTCCATTGCTTGAGCTGAATTACTTAAAGACTGATTATTTTGAATACTATGCAAAGCGATTAATTGTAAGGCTGAGGGCCAACCTTCGACGTGTTCTCGAACATGGGTAATTGCTTCTTGATCTATATCGTCATTGAGGCGTTGATTGAAGAATAAAGATGTTTCAGATTGATCAAACGCTAGGCTTTGATTGTCTATTTCAATTAATAGATCTCGAACACGTAAATTTGCTGTGTTAAGAGGAGGCTGGGAGCGACTAGTAATAACAAGAGTAAGATTATCAGGTAGGTGTTTAAGGAAAAACTTTAAACCTAAATGAATCGCTTCATTGGTGATTAGATGATAGTCATCAAGTACAAAATACGCTTCATCTTGAAATGGAATTAACTCAGTAAAGACTTGAGAAAATAAACTTGATAAAGAAGCAAACTGACGTTTTTCGGTTAATGCTTTGGAGTGTTGAAGTTCTAACTCGGTAGCATTGCTGATGGTTTGGATAAAGTACTTTGCGAATTTGAATTCATCATTATCGCCTTCATCGAGGCTGTACCAGCCAGTGGCTTTTTTATTTGATAGCCATTGTGCCGCCATTGTCGTTTTACCGTAGCCTGCGGGAGATCGAAACAAAACAAGCTTGTAATGCATTGCATCAGACAGTGTATCTAACACTCGTTGTCTGATGATTGCGTTATGCAAGCGCCTTGGGAAATGTAATTTCGATGGTATTAACATAATTATTGTTCTTCTTAAAAATACTAAGAAGATTATCCTCAATAATGAGAAAAAAGGTATCCTCTACGCCCTGTAAATGTGATCTAAGTTCTCTTTTAGTTATGGTTTAATTTATAAATCAAGCGCTTCTATTACGGTGTTGAATGTAATTTTCTTAATGTTTAAAAATGTGATCTTGTTATCATTTTGTGTTTTATGCTGTAAAAGTGTGTTTATTATCACGCCTAATCTCTCTGTAAGCCTACAAAGTTTGAGTTTTGTCACACTATCTTTTCTTCTTTTAACTACGCCTTATTCTGTTTTATTCTCCTCCCCCTTAGGAGGAGGATGTGGCCCCTAGACGAAACAGGCAGGATTGATAACAGTTGATTTATGAACTTTCGTGAGAGACAAAAGATGAAAAAGAACAACATCAAAAAATTTGATAAAGCGGCATTTCAAGCTTCTGTAAAACAGCATTTGGTAACAACTTTTGGTGCTGATGAAAAAACAGCAACATCAAAAGTATGGTACTTAGCCATGGGCAAAGCCCTAGCTGAACTGACGACGTTTGATCTTGTTAACACTGAAAATGATGAGAAAATTAAGAACGCACGAAGCGTAAACTACTTATCATTAGAATTTTTGATTGGTCGTTTAACAGGAAACAACCTAATTAGCATGGGTCTTTACGAAGACATTACGAATGCAATGGGTGAACTAGGACATAATCTAACTGATTTATTAGAAGAAGAGCGCGATCCTGCACTAGGTAATGGTGGTCTTGGTCGTTTAGCTGCGTGTTTTATGGATTCTTTGGCTGCACAAGAGTTTCCAGCTATTGGTTATGGTCTTCATTACGAATACGGTCTGTTCCGTCAATCTTTTGAAGATGGACGCCAACAAGAAGCACCAGATGCATGGTGTGGTGTCGAGGGTTATCCGTGGGAGGTTGCACGTCCAGACTTCGCTCAAAATGCAGGATTTTACGGTCATGTAGAGACACATATTGTTGACGGTGAAGAGAAGCGTCGCTGGGTTCCTAGTATGTCAGTAGAAGGCATGCCTTGGGATTTACCAATTGTAGGTTATGAAAGCGACACAGTTTACCCATTACGTTTATGGGAATGTCGTGCAAAAGCACCTTTCAGTCTAGCAAGTTTTAATAATGGTGATTATTTTGAAGCGCAACATGCGTTGATTGATGCGGGTAACGTAACGAAAGTCTTGTACCCTAATGATAACCATGAAAAAGGTAAAACACTGCGTTTAATGCAGCAATACTTCCATTGTGCATGTTCTATTGCGGATATTTTGCGTCGTCATGATGCGGCAGGTCATAAAATTGAAGATCTTCCAAAGTACGAAACGATCCAATTAAATGATACACACCCAACAATTGGTATTCCTGAGTTGATGCGTATTTTAGTGGATGAGCGTAATTTAACGTGGGATGCGGCTTGGACTATTTGTTCTAAGACGTTTGCTTACACGAATCACACATTACTTCCTGAAGCATTAGAAACGTGGAGCGAATCGCTAATTTCTCGCTTGCTTCCTCGTCACATGGAAATCATTTATCAGATTAACTACCTGTTCTTAGAGGGCGTGAAACTTAAATGGCCGGGTGATGTCGATAAACTGCGTAAGCTTTCTATTATTGAAGAAGGCACACACCGAATGGTACGCATGGCTAATTTATGTGTAGTGTCTTCTTACGCAGTAAATGGCGTAGCGGCACTTCACTCAGAGTTAGTTAAGCGTGATTTATTCCCTGAGTTTAATGAATACTTCCCAGGTAAATTAACGAACGTAACGAATGGCGTAACGCCTCGTCGTTGGTTGAAGTTCTGTAACCCGGGTCTTTCTAACTTGATTTCAACGAAAATTGGTAATGGTTGGCCTGCAGATTTAGATCAATTGCGTGATATCGCAAAATTTGCTGATGACGCGAAATTCCAAAAAGATTTCATGGCAGTTAAGAAGCAAAATAAACAACGTTTAGCTGATTGGGTTCAAGAGAACATGGGTATTGAATTAAATACCGACGCAATTTTTGATGTTCAAATCAAACGTTTGCACGAATACAAACGTCAGCACTTAGATCTGTTAAATATTCTTTCTTTATACCACCGTATTCTGAATGAACCAGGCTTTGATATGCATCCTCGTGTGTTCTTCTTTGCAGCGAAAGCAGCACCGGGTTACCACTTAGCAAAAGAGATCATCTTTGCTATTAATAAAGTGGCAGAGAAAGTAAATAACGATCCTCGTGTATCTGATTTCTTAAAAGTGGTCTTCATTCCTGATTACCGAGTGAGCATGGCTGAAATCATCATTCCAGCAGCTGACGTTTCTGAGCAAATCTCTACTGCAGGTAAAGAAGCATCGGGCACTGGTAATATGAAAATGGCGTTAAACGGTGCACTGACTGTCGGTACGATGGATGGCGCAAACGTTGAGATCCGTGAAGAAGTTGGTGATGAAAACATCTTCATCTTCGGTCTGGATGTTGATGAAGTGGAAGCGCTTAAAGCGTCTGGTTACAACCCATACAAATATTATGAAGCCGATTCATTACTGCAAGCATCGTTAGATCTTCTTGCTGGTGATGAATTTACTCCAGGTAAAGTGGGTCTGCTATCTGCAACACGTGATAATTTACTTTACGGTGGCGACCCATATTTAGTATTGGCTGACTTTGCTGATTATGTTCGTGCTCAAAATGATATTGATGCGGCATATCGCGACCAAAAACAGTGGGCAAAAATGGCTATTTTAAACACTGCTCTTGTAGGTAAATTCAGTTCTGACCGTAGTATTCGCGATTATGTAAATAACATCTGGAAACTAGAAGCGGTAAAACGTTAATTTGATTTAGAAATAGATAAATGAGGGCAGTATTATGCTGCCCTTGGAGAAAAAGCGATGAAAGATAATAATGTACTACATCAAATCGCAGAGCAGGCTGGGCTAGCAAATAGTTACGTAAGTGCTTGGGGCGATGAAGCAAAAGTCAGTGATGAGACCTTAACTCGTTTACTGGCTTCTTTAGGTTATGACACTAAGAATGATAAAACATTGATTACGTCTTCTGAAAAAATGCAGAAGAAAGAGGTGTTAGCGGCAGTAAAAGTTATTAGAGATAACGAACCTCTGCATGTTGAGATGCACCTAGGTAAAAGTGCGCGTATTAGTGAATTCAGTTGGAAAGTAACGACAGAAGAGGGCGAGATCCTTGAGGGGTACTTACAATCTCAAGTTGTTGCTGATGATCGTGATAATGGTGGTGTATTATTATTTTCTTTACCAATTTTACCTTGGGGTTACCATACATTAGAGATTATTCGCAAACGCCGTAAAACACCGTATGTAATGACATTGATTGTTACTCCAAAAGTGTGTTTTAAGCAAGATGCGATCAATCAAGGTAAAAAAATGTGGGGGCCAAGTGTTCAACTTTACACTTTAAGAACCTCTCATAACTGGGGGATTGGTGATTTTGGCGATCTTAAACAGCTTGTTGGTGATATTGCGAATCGTGGTGGTGATTTTGTGGGACTCAACCCAATCCACTCATTGTTTCCTGCAAACCCTGAAGGCGCAAGTCCATACAGCCCATCGTCACGTCGTTGGTTGAATATTTTATACATTGATGTGTGCTCAGTACCTGAATTTGCATTATGTAATCAAGCTCAAGAGTTAGTGGGTAGCGCTGAATTTCAACAGCGATTAAATGAAGCGCGCCAATCTCATTGGGTGAATTACACGGAAGTGTCATCTCTTAAAATGAGCGTATTACCTTTTCTTTTTGAAGAGTTTAAAGCGCGTCATATCGACAAAAACAGTGCTCGTGCAGATGCCTTCTTAGCATTTGTAGAAGAAGGTGGAGAAAGTTTGCTTCATCAATCAGCTTTTGATGCTCTGCATAATACGCTTTATACACAAGATCAAAACATTTGGGGATGGCCTGTATTCCCAAATGAACTACAGCATTTTGATAATAAACAAGTACAGCAATTTATTACGGATAACAGTGAGCAAGTTGATTTATACATGTACTTACAATGGATCGCATTTACACAGATTAATGACGTTCAGCAGTTTGCCGAGAAAAAAGGCATGGACGTAGGTCTGTATCGTGATTTGGCTGTTGGGGTTGCTGATTCTGGTTCTGAAACGTGGGCAGATCATGGAAATTTATGCCTAGATGTAAGCATTGGTGCTCCGCCAGATATCTTAGGTCCACTAGGTCAAAACTGGGGTTTACCACCATTAAATCCCCATGCATTGCAAGCGACAGCTTATGAAGCGTACATCGAATTACTGCGTGCCAACATGAAAGCTTGTGGTGCATTGCGTATTGACCATGTATTAGGGCTATTACGTCTGTGGTGGATCCCTAAAGGGGAAAATGCAACTAAAGGCGCATACATGTACTACCCAGTAGAAGACATGTTGTCTATTTTAGCCTTGGAAAGCCATCGTTATGAGTGCTCTGTGATTGGCGAAGATTTAGGTACCGTTCCTGATGAAATCGTTGATTTACTGGCTGACGCTGGCATTCACTCTTATAAAGTGTTCTTCTTTGAAACAGCAGAAGATGGTGGCTATTACTCTCCAACACATTACCAAGAGCAATCAATGTCTGCGTTGTGTACGCATGATATGCCAACTTTGCGCGGCTTCTGGCATTGCGATGATTTAAAAATGGGTGAAGAAATTGGCTTATACCCAGATGCGGAGCAGTTAAAAGCGTTATTCGAAACTCGAGCGGAGTCCAAGCAAGAGATCTTAAACAGTGTTGATTTCCATGGTTTCTTACCTGAAGGCGTTGGTCGTGATGCGTCTTATGTTCCTATGGATAGACATTTAAGTGATGCACTTCAGTATCATTTAGCAGCAGGATCGAGCACGCTTCTCAGTTTACAGCTTGAAGATTGGCTAGAAATGGATAAACCAGTTAACATACCGGGAACTGTTGATGAATATCCAAACTGGCGTCGTAAGTTATCAATTACCTTGGATGAAATATTTAATCGCCAAGAAGTAAATGAGTTAACTAAGCGTTTAACTGACATTCGAGCTCAAGCTAGCCGAAAATAATAGGAGTATTTACGTTGAACTTACTTGTTGAACGTAAAGAAAAGGACATTTACATGCAGCTCGAAAGGGCTGCATTTTCAGATCCATTTTCTTTTCTAGGTCCACAATATCAATCTAAAGACATAGCGTTGCGTGTTTGGCTTCCAGGAGCCACTTCAGTAAGCGTTCGTCTCGAATCACATTCTGATTATCCTCTCAGTCCTGAATCCTCTTGTTCTGGTATCTTTGTTCTAAACCAATCGCTTGATCTTACAAGCTTGCATTATCAACTTGTGGTTGACTGGAATGGAACAGAACAAATTATTGATGATCCGTATCAATACCATAATATCTCTCCAACTGATGCTCAAGCTCATACGCCAAAAGAGATGTATAACCATTTAGGCGCACATTTAATGTCGGTTGAGCGAGATGGCAAGAAAACTCAAGGCGTACGTTATGTTGTCTTTGCTCCTAATGCTTCCTCTGTCAGTGTTATTGGTGATTTCAACCAATGGGATGGCCGTCGGCATTTAATGCAACGCATAGATAATGGACTTTGGGCGTTATTTATCCCTGAACAAACAGCAGGAACCAAATATAAATTTGAGCTAAAAGGACCGAATGGGGAAGCATTGCCTCATAAAATGGACCCATTTGGTGCTTATAACGAGCAATACCCTTCTTTTTCTTCTGTGGTTTATGATCAAAAAGAATATCAGTGGCAAGACAGCACATGGCAAACTCGTCCTGTAACTCAAAAGCAGAAAGAAGCGTTATCTTTTTATGAATTACATGCTGGTTCATGGAAACGAAACGAACAGGGCGATTTTTTAACCTATCGTGAATTAGCTGAGCAGTTAATTCCATATATCGTTGAGATGGGTTATACGCACATTGAATTGATGCCAGTTTCAGAGCATCCGTTTTATGGTTCATGGGGCTATCAACCTATTGGTTTATTTTCTCCAACGAGTCGTTTTGGTACACCTAATGATTTCAAATTCTTTATTGATCAGTGCCACCAAGCGGGTATCGGTATCGTTCTTGATTGGGTCCCAGCACATTTCCCATCAGATTCGCATGGCTTAGCGAACTTTGATGGTACATCATTGTTTAATGATCCAGATCCACGTCGTGGTTGGCATAATGATTGGCAGAGTTTTATTTACAATTATGACCAACAGCACGTACGTGAGTTCTTAGTCTCAAATGCTTTGTACTGGTTTGAACATTTCCATATTGATGGTTTACGTGTTGATGCTGTTGCGTCAATGCTTTACCTTGATTATTCACGTGATGATGGTGAGTGGATCCCTAACTGGGATGGTGGTAACCATAACCACGGCGCAATAGCCTTGTTAAAATGGATGAATGAAGAAGTATATTCTCATTATCCAAATGCAATGACTATTGCCGAAGAATCAACCGCATTCCCTGGTGTTTCTGCACCAACATTTGATGGTGGTTTAGGTTTTGGTTTTAAATGGAATATGGGCTGGATGCACGATAGCCTTAGCTATATTCAAGAAGATCCAATTCACCGACGTTATCACCATGACACCATTACTTTCCCAATGGTATATGCATTTAGTGAAAATTATGTATTGTCACTTTCTCATGACGAAGTAGTGTATGGCAAAGGCTCTATTCTAGATAAAATGCCGGGTGATGAATGGCAGAAAACAGCTAATATGCGTGCGTACATGGGGTATATGTATGGACAACCAGGTAAAAAGTTAAACTTCATGGGTGCAGAGATCGCTCAAAGTGCGGAATGGGATCATGACAGTCAATTACAATGGTTTTTAACGCAATTTGAACGCCATTCTGGTATGCAATCTCTAGTGCGAGATCTAAATAAGATGTATACGTCTGAGCCTGCATTATATCAAAATGATTGTAGCCCTGTGGGTTTTGAGTGGCGTTTGCAAGACGAAGCTGAAATGAGTGTACTCGCTCATGAACGCTTAGGTGATAACGGTGAACGTATTTTAGTTATTAGTAACTTCACGCCAGCACCAAGAGAAAATTTCCGTTTAGGTATGCCTGTTGAAGGCGATTATGAATTGATTTTAAATAGTGATGCTAACTTCTATGGTGGCAGTGGTTACACTGTCGTTAGTGAGGTGAAAACAGAATCTATTGAGTCTCAAGGTCTACCACAATCTATTTCAATCACATTGCCTCCATTGTCGACAATGTTTTATCGCTTGAAGTAACGATTCAGTTCTAAATAATGAGGATCCCTGAATAATTATGTTGTTCAGGGATTTTTTTAATTTCTTTATTCTACTAATAAATACTCATCAAAACCAATCTTGGTTAAATTTTCAAAGGCTTGCCAAACATCATCGGGAATATTCTGTGCTACTTGATACCCTAATGTTGGGTATACCTTCAAACGATGTAATTCGCCTAGAATAATACTAGCGATATGGTCAAATGTAACATCTTCAGTCGGGTAATTGATGAAAGTAATATTAGGAGATGAAATACAGAATTCTATATCGTTCCAGTTTTTTAAGAATGTTGCGAGTAATCTTCTCTCCATATACGGTTTTTGAACTAAGAGTAGAGATTCAACCTTAATGTTTTTTTCTTTTAATAAGGCTTGAGTGAAGAATATATTTTCGCCAGTATTTGTGGCCTTTGTTTCAATTAGAATCGCAGAAGAGGGAACTCCCATGTCTTTAGCTATATTAGCAAAGGTTTCCGCTTCACTTAATGTAAACAACCCTTCTGTTGCTCGACCTTGGGCACCTGAAAAGACTAATAATGGTGCATAGCCATCCAAATACAGTTGTGCTGCATGTTCAGCAACACGTAAGTCATAGCTACATAAAACAAAAATAGCATCACTTTTTTTAATTGGCTGATTAAGTAAATGGTAGTCCCATACCAATTGCAACTGCTGGAAAAGTGAAGGTGACATAAAAACCTCGAAACTTTATATGAATAATTTGATAATTACATAAGGCCTGTTGATTATGCAAATGCTCTATTTGGGTAGTCATACCGTATTTTGGTTTTGTGTGTTTTATGTTAACGTACGGTTAGCCTATAAGTGCTAAATATTGAGCTGATGCACATTATTGATTGAATCTTTTTTGTAAATAAATTGAAGTTACATACTTCACAGTTTTGTAATCTAAATGTGTTAAGTTAATCCCAAAATAAACAGATATAAGTAATATTTTTAATAATTACTATTTTAATTATAAACGTTGGAGAGAAAATGGCTGGTGTATTAGGAATGATTTTGGCTGGAGGTGAAGGCTCACGTCTTCGTCCATTAACAGAGTCGCGTACAAAACCTGCAGTACCGTTTGGTGGTAGTTATCGTTTAATCGATTTTGCCTTAAACAATTTTGTAAATGCAGATTTAATGCGTATTTATGTATTAACTCAGTTTAAGTCACAATCACTATTTCAACATATGAAAAAAGGTTGGAATGTAAACGGAATTACAGATCGCTTTATTGACCCTGTTCCTGCACAAATGCGTACAGGTAAACGTTGGTATGAAGGTACTGCGGATGCGATTTATCAAAATATTAGTTTTATTGAAGCGTCAGAACCTGAACATGTATGTATCTTTGGTTCTGATCATATTTATAAAATGGATATTCGACAAATGCTTGATTTCCATAAGAAGAAGCAAGCAGCACTGACTGTTTCTGCACTTCGCATGCCTGCGAAAGACGCCAGTGGCTTTGGTGTTATTGAGGTAGATGAACATGGAAAAATGATTGGCTTTGAAGAAAAACCAGCAACGCCAAAGTGCATTCCAGGGCATCCAGGTATTGCTCTTGTTTCAATGGGTAATTATATCTTTGAATCTGAAAGCTTGTGTAAAGAGCTTAAGTACGACGCAGATCTTGCTGATTCATCACATGACTTTGGTAAAGATATCATTCCTAAGATGTTCCCTGAAGGAAATGTCTATGTTTATGATTTCAGTACTAACCATATTACGGGGGAAAAAGAAGAGGTATATTGGCGTGATGTAGGTACGATTGAATCGTACTGGGAAGCACATATGGATTTACTACAGAAAGATGCACCATTTTCTCTTTATAACCGTAAATGGCCGCTGCATACTTATTATCCGCCGCTTCCACCAGCTACATTTAGTGATTCAGATAACGGCCGAGTGCAAATTATTGATAGCTTAGTATGTGGTGGTAGTTATGTTCGTGGTTCTCGTATCGAGAAATCAGTTCTAGGTTTCCGTAGTAATATTGCTTCAGCGTGTGATATTAGCGAAAGTATTCTTTTAGGTGATGTAAAAATCGGTAAAGGTTGTGTTTTACGCCGAGTTATCATTGATAAAGGTGTAGATATTGCCCCTGGAACTGAAATTGGTGTTAATCTTCAAGAAGATAAGAAGAGATATCATGTTTCAGATAAGGGTATAGTCGTTATACCTAAAGGAGAGAGAATTGGTTACTAAGACGCTTTCAATTTTATTTGTAGCATCTGAAGTTGAAGGGTTGATTAAGAGTGGAGGCTTGGCAGATGTTGCCAAGGCTCTGCCTAAGTCACTTAAAAAGTTAGGACATCAGGTTAATATCGCAATGCCTGCCTATAAGACGATTTCAGGTCGAGATGTTGCTGATATCATACTGGAAACAACATTAGAGCATTGGCCACATACGCCTTATAAAGTAAGAGCGCTAGAAGTGGATGGTATTTCGGTGTTTGGTATTGAGTGTGCTGAGTATTTTGACCGTGCAGAAATGTACGCTGAAAATAATCAAGCGTATTCTGATAATGGCGAACGATTTGCTTTTTTTAGTGCAGCTTGCCTAGATATGCTACCAAAACTTAATGTTCAACCAGACATTATTCATGCGAATGATTGGCATACAGGATTAGTTCCGTATCTACTGAAAAAACGTTACGAAAATGACGCTTTCTTTTCTCATACTCGCTCAGTTTTATCTGTCCATAATGCGGTGTTTAAAGGTATTTTTCATTATGATGAGATAGCATGTCTTGCTGAGTTTAAAGCGCATTATGTACCTGAAGCTGCTGTAAGTCATAGTCATATTAGTATGCTAAAAGCAGGAGTATTGTGTGCAGATAAAATAAATGCAGTCAGCCCAACTTATGCGAAAGAGCTGCTAACGGATCTAGGCTCTCATGGTATGGCAAGTGATTTCCAAGCGAGAGAATCAGATCTATTTGGTATTCTAAATGGATGTGATTACAGTGAGTGGAGTCCTGAAATTGATAGCTTTATTCCAAAACAGTTTAAAGCAAACCGTATTAGTATGGTTCGTGGCAAGAAGGCATGTAAATCTGCACTGCAAGAAGAAGTGAATTTACCTCAAAAAGAGGTAGCGATGTATGGCATGGTTTGTCGTTTAACGAATCAAAAAGGTATTCATTATCTATTACCTATTTTAGAGCAATTCTTAAAGAATGATGTTCAAGTTGTGATTGTCGGGACAGGCGATCCTGTTCTTGCTAACCAACTCGCAGAAATTGCGGCAATAAATAGTGATAAATTTGCTTTTGTAGAAGCGTATAATAATAAGTTAGCGCATTGGGTTGAAGCTGCATCGGATTTCTTTTTGATGCCATCAGAGTTTGAACCGTGTGGATTGAATCAAATCTACAGTATGGCTTATGGCTCGCTTCCAATTGTTCGTGAAGTTGGTGGTCTTAAAGACAGTGTGACTGATTACGACAGTGATATTGATAATGCCACAGGCTTTAGTTTTAAAACACCGGAGCCTGTAGAGTTATTATTAGTATTAATGCGCTCTTTATTACTTTATAGCCAAAACCTAAATGAAATTAAGCGTGTGCAATTACATGCTATGAAGCAAAGTTTTAGTTGGGATGATGCGGCAAATAAATATGTTGAGATGTATTTATCTTAAATCTTTAACTGCAACGTATGATGTATAACAAAAGGAAAGGCACTTTGTCTTTCCTTTTTTATTTTGACCTTGATAAGTTTACTAATCAGTATAGAGTATAATAAATTCTTGCTGAAATTGTATCTTACGCTTACTTGGGTATAGAATAACGCTCTTTACTGGCTAGGTATCGAATCGTGATTTCAAAACTACCTAAATGGGTCGAATACGGCACCTTTTTTCTAGCTCTCTTAGCTGGAATTACTAACTCAGTGGGCTTGCTGGGTTTTCAACATCAGTCAATTTCTCATCTTTCAGGGACGGCAACGTTACTCGGCACACAGTTGCTTAGTTTTAATGAGGAAACATGGCACTTACTTTTTATTATATTTAGCTTCATTTTAGGATCTTCATTAAGCAGCCTTATTGTTGGGTGTACCGCGTTAAAATTAGGGCGCCGTTATAATTTTGCTTTAGTTATTGAAAGTCTATTACTTTTTACAGCGATGTTCGTATTGAATGAAGGTAGTCAGTGGGGGCATTATTTCGCTTCTGCTGCATGTGGTTTACAGAATGGTTTAGTAACAACTTATAGCGGGGCAGTCGTCCGAACGACTCATGTTACTGGTGTGCTTACAGACTTAGGTATTATGTTAGGCATGAAACTAAAAGGTGAGCCAATTCATCATCGTCGTTTGGCATTGTATTTATTTATTGCTCTTGGTTTTATTTTTGGCGGTGTCATTGGCGGCTATTTCTACCCCTCTTTAGGGATTAATACGCTAGCGATACCTGCTACATTATGTGCGTTACTGGCTCTTTCTTATTCGATTTATTTGTACCAACATAAAGATCATCAATAATACCAATTACATTAATGATCATCTAATTAGTTACATTGGTATAAGGTTAGATAATAAATCCCTAAATAAAAAATGGCAGCTAATTTTAGCTAATGCCGATCAGTTAAGAAATTTTCCAGATCATTTGACTGATCGTTAAAAACCTTCAAAATCCGATATTGGGTAACCAATATCGGATTTTTTATGCAACTAACTAAAGCTCTAACACTGGCTAATGATTTCGTCCCTGATTCTGATTCTCTCGGAAAACTCAGTGATATATTACCTCCTGAATTTATTAATCAATGTTTAGAAGAGGCTGGGATAGCTACGATCCGTAAGCGCCGATTACCATTAGATATGATGATTTGGGTTGTGTTAGGCATGGCTTTCTATCGAGATGAGTCAGTCTGGGACATTACCAGTAATATGCAGCTTATGCTGCCAGGAAAGCGGCCACTAGTGGCTCCGAGTGCAGTAGTTCAAGCGAGACAAAGACTTGGAAGCGAAGCAGTAAGACATATTTTCACATCAACAGCTGAAATCTGGAATACCGAAGCAAACCATCCAACATGGAACGGTTTACAATTATTAGGTGTTGATGGCGTAGTTTGGCGAGCGCCTGACACAAAAGAAAACCTTCAAGTATTTGAACCTAAAAGTAATCAGCATGGCGAAA
Source organism: Aliivibrio thorii (assembly GCF_057368585.1). NCBI lineage: Bacteria > Pseudomonadati > Pseudomonadota > Gammaproteobacteria > Vibrionales > Vibrionaceae > Aliivibrio > Aliivibrio thorii. Next base: position 900,787 of record NZ_CM170655.1, read on the forward strand.
CCTGCTACCCTCAAATCAGAATGGTATGCCAAATGGAACTCACTAGCCATTTATTGATCAATAGTGCTTTTGATAGCACAAAAGTCAGTGAAATGGTTTTAGCTGAACAACTTATCTCATCCACTCCAGATAACTCTATAACTTTGTTTGATAAAGGATTTTATTCCCTTGGCTTACTTCATAAATGGTCTACAACAGGATCGGAACGTCATTGGTTGCTTCCTGTGAAGAAAGGAACAATATATGAGGAAGTACGAACTTTAGGTCGACAAGATAAATTAGTGCGTTTAAAAACATCGCCACAAGCTAGAAAGAAGTTCCTTGATCTGCCGGAATATATTGAAGCTCGGTTAGTGAGTAAAAAAGTGAAAGGAAAAGAGACTCAAATTTTAACTTCAATGGTTGATCCAATGCGTTTTCCATCGTCTGAAATGGTAGAGCTGTACAGTGAGCGTTGGGAGATAGAAGTCGGTTATAGAGAAATGAAACAGACGCTTCTAAATAGTGAGCATCACCTTCGAAGTAAAAAGCCTGAGATGATTAGACAAGAATTATGGGGGATATTACTTGGTTATAACTTACTTAGATATCAAATGGTTAAGATGTCACATACGGTGAAGGGGCTTCACGCAAACCAATTAAGTTTCACATCATGCTCGCTGGCAATCATAAATATGTTGTACACAATGTCACTAAATAGTGCAGGTAATATCCCGAAGACTATCGCCTCTTTACAGGCAAATACCGCTCACTACATTTTACCGCCAAAGAGAGAAGATAGGCGCTATCCAAGGAGAGTTCGAGCTAAAGCCGTGAAGTACCCTTGCTGGAAAAAGAAAAAAGCCAGTCAGCTTAACTGACTGGCATTAGCTAATTTTAGCTGCCATTTTTGATTTTATTTCTTAGTATTGATTAAGAATTTGATGTTTGAACTAGTGGCTTATATGGATTGTCTGCTTTACGACAAGCAGCTGTAGTGAACAGAACATCAGTAGAGCTGTTTAGCGCTGTTTCTGCTGAATCCTGAACTACACCAATGATAAAACCGATAGCAACAACTTGCATTGCGACTTCGTTTGGAATACCAAATAGGCTACATGCTAATGGGATAAGTAATAATGAACCGCCAGCAACACCAGATGCACCACATGCAGAAACAGCAGCAACGAGGCTAAGTAATAGAGCCGTTGGTAAATCAACCGCAACGCCTGATGTATGTACTGCTGCAAGTGTAAGTACGGTAATTGTAATTGCAGCACCGGCCATGTTAATTGTCGCACCTAGTGGGATGGATACTGAGTAAGTGTCTTTATGCAGATTTAAACGCTCACATAATGCCATGTTTACTGGAATGTTGGCTGCAGAGCTTCGAGTGAAGAATGCCGTTACACCACTTTCACGTAAGCATAAGAAAACAAGTGGGTATGGATTACGTTTTGTACGAATAAACACAATTAGTGGGTTTACAACTAACGCAATAATTGCCATTGAACCAAGTAGAACCGCGAGTAGGTGAGAGTAGCTTGCTAATGCATCAAAACCAGTCTCAGCAAAGGTACTTGCTACAAGACCAAAAATACCAATTGGAGCGAAACGGATAACGACCGTTACAATGTTTGAAATACAGTTTGAAAGGTCAATAAACACTTTTTTTGTTGCATCAGATGCAGAGTGTAGACCTAAACCAAGAGCAATCGCCCAGGCTAAGATACCAATAAAGTTGCCAGTCATTAAAGCATTGATTGGATTATCAATGATTTTGAATAATAAGGTATAAAGAACTTCCATAATGCCTTCAGGCGCACTATTGGTTGCAGCGTCAGTGACTAGAGATAAAGTGGTTGGAAAAATAAAACTCATAGTAACGGCAGTTAGTGACGCACAAAAAGTACCAACCAAATATAAAACCACGACAGGTTTCATGTTTGAGTCTTGGCCTCGTTTTTGGTTAGCAATAGAGGATGCAACAAGAATGAATACAAGAATAGGAGCGACCGCTTTTAGGGCACTAACAAATAATTGACCAAAAAGACCAGCAGAAACAGCGGTTTCTGGTGATAGTGTGGCTAGTGCGACACCGGCGACAATACCAATTAAAATTTGTATAACGATGTTTGTATTCATCATACGAACGAGTAAAGGTTGGGCTTGCGGCATATTAAATTCCTTTAATTTAGTACAACATGCATCTTATCTGATGCTTATGCGAAAGATAGTAACATTATTGTCTATTTTTTTGCACTAACTTGTTAAAGACTTCTAGAAAAATGCCGATAATATATTAACGTGTTACAGAAATAATTGCTGGTGATAATATCGGCAATGACAATCAAATGAGTGATGATTATGAGTGAAATGTTAAATAGTGTTGATCAGCGAACCCAACTCGTGGGTGAAAATAGATTGGAATTGTTGCTTTTTAAGCTAAACACCACTCAAATTTTTGCGATTAATGTTTTTAAAGTAAAAGAAATATTAAAAGTCCCTAAGTTAACTAAGCTGCCGGGCTCTCATTATCATATTTCTGGAGTTGCGAGTTTACGTGGTGAATCTGTGCCTGTGATTGATTTGCGTGGTGCTATTGGTATGAAGCCAATGGGTAATGATGAAGAAAGCACCCTAATTGTTACTGAATATAACCGTACAACCCAAGGTTTTTTGGTTGGGCAAGTCCAGAATATTATTAATACCACATGGGCTGATATTCAGCCGCCACCAAAAACGGTAGGACGCCATAACTTTCTTACTGCAATTACTCAAGTTGAGATTGAACCAAATACCACGCGAATTGTTGAAATTATTGATGTAGAAAAAGTATTAGCTGAGATTATTGAATACGATATTTCAATTTCTGAAGGTGTATTAAACCAAGAATTGGTTAGTCATATGCATGGGCGTAAAGTGCTTATCGTTGACGATTCAAGTACGGCACGAACTCAAGTCAGAAATACATTACAACAACTTGGTCTTGAAGTGATTGAGAGAAGTGATGGACGCCAAGCGCTTGATCTTTTAAAAGGGTGGTGTGATGAAGGTAAAGTGGTTAATGATGAGATTTTATTAATGATCACCGATGCTGAAATGCCAGAAATGGATGGTTATAGACTGACTCATGAAATCAGAAATGATCCTAGAATGAATGATTTGTTTATTACGTTAAATACCTCGTTAAGTGGCAGTTTTAATGATGCAATGGTTCAAAAAGTAGGATGTGATCGTTTTATTTCTAAGTTTCAGCCTGATCTCATTGTCGGTGTTGTGCAGGAAAGGCTAGCTCAAATTATTTCGTAATCTTATTCGTATATGATCTGGATTACATCCAAGTTAATAATTACGCTGACGGTTTTAGCGTATAGAACATATCACAAAGGACGTGTAAAATCTGAGGCTGGGCTAGACTAGCTTAGTGGAGAACAAAAGGAGGCTTAATTGCCTCCTTTTTTATTGGTATAACCTTTCTTTATTCAGCATTAAATATGGCAATAGACAACGGCGATAGGCTGTAATCAAAAACAGCATGTTTTGGTGTTATTTGAGTATGCTGGGTATTACACACTAAAGCCCAACGAGAATATTGTTTTGGATTTGGTAACTCAAAACGAGTCGGTATATTTGATTGGTTTATTAAGATAAGTAATTCTTTAGTCCCATCATATATATTGAGATGAAGACATAACGATTCAGCACCGTGCCAATTTGCATGAGTCATATTATTGCCTTCAGAAGTATACCAAGCGACTTTTTGCTTGGCTCTACTTGTGCCACTAAATGCATTAATGACTGGTACCATATGAGTTTGTCTTGCTTGTATCATCTCTGATAACCAGCGTTTAAACTCTAGAGCCGTTTTATCTAAATTCCAATTAACCCAACTAATATTACTGTCTTGACAGTAAGCATTGTTATTGCCTTGCTGACTGTGTGAGCAAGCATCCGCCGCTAAAAGATGAGGGATACCAAAACTAAATAGTAAAGTTGTCATCATATTACGTTTTTGCTTTTCACGCATGGCAATGATTCTTGGGTTATCCGTTGGACCCTCAATGCCATAGTTATCAGAGCGATTATCGCCATGCCCATCGCGGTTTTCTTCGCCATTGGAAAGGTTATGGCGCTCTTTGTAACTAACAAGATCTTGAAGTGTAAACCCATCATGATAACTGACATAATTAACAGGCAGTTTATGAGGCCAACGAGAAGCACTCACTAGGTCGCGAGATCCCATTAAACGAGTTGCCATCGATTTTAAGTAGTTCTGTTCACCACGCCAAAAACTTTTTGTTGTGTCGCGGTATTTATCGCTGCATTCATTCCAACCATTAGGAAACTGACCGACTTGATAACCGTTAGGGCCTATATCCCATGGCTCTGCAATCAGTTTTATTTTTTGAAGAACAGGATCTTGGGCTACAGCTTTGAAGAAAGCGTTGTTCGGAGTAAATTGATCGTATTCACGGCCTAATGTTGCCGCTAAATCAAATCTGAAGCCATCGATATGGTATTGTTCAACCCAATAACGCAGAGTATCCATGACTAGATTTAGGCTTGGTTGATGAGTAATATCTAGCGTATTTCCACATCCAGTATAATTTGTATATTTACCGTGATGGTGCAAATAATAATCTTGGTCTAAGCCTTTTAGATTAAAGGTGACTCCGCCATCTCCACCTTCAGCAGTATGGTTATATACCACGTCGAGAATGACTTCGATATTGTTTTTATGAAGTTCTCTGATGGCTGTTTTTAATTCTGTGACAGCATCATTACGCGCATAGCGTGGGTCGGGTGCCATAAATGAAATGGGGTTATAGCCCCAGTAGTTCACCATGTTCATTTCAAGTAAATGAGGCTCATGCATACAAGCAGCAACAGGAAGTAACTGAACACTTGTAATACCTTGGTGTTTTAAGTGTGCGATGTTGGCAGGATCAGCCAACCCAAGGTAAGTTCCTCTTACTTTTTCATCTACTTTCGAATTTAATAGAGTAAACCCTTTTACGTGAGTTTCCAATAAAATGGTTTCGGAGCGAGGGACCTTTGGTCTTGATGTATCTTGCCAATCAAAAGAATCATCAACGACAAGAGATTGCGCTAAAGTCCAGCTTTGTTCCGCTGTATAAGGAACATTATAATGAGGGGTATGTTTTAAGGCTTTACTGTATGGATCAAGTAAAAGTAGCTCTTCCTTCCCTTGAATTATTTTAAAACCATAAGCGGTGTCTTTAGTGATATTGTCAATGAAGGTATATTTAATTGAGCCATATTCTTCAGTGAATGGATGTTCTTTATGGGTCCCATCTTCATTAAATATAATTAATGAGAGAGGAAATGAAGACGAATGATGGACTGAAAAATTACATCCACCGGGAGTTAATGTCGCCCCTAGAGGGTACGGGAAAGCATGATGTGTGTTCACAATATACCTCTTACTGAATAAACAACAAAAGCCCAATTCATTGTTGGGCTTTTTTATAAATGAGTAATGTCAGTTAAGCGCCAGCTTCTTTATAGAGCCTTTGGCATGCTTTTCCATCACCATGGAATAAATGGCAACGGTGTGCAGGTATTCCCACAGAGAAGGCGTCACCAGCCTCAATTAATGCAGTATCAGGGACACGGTATATCATATCGGCATCGGCATCTTCAATTGTTAAATAAATTTGTGTTTCATATCCCAATTTTTCAACAACAAGCACTTCGCCTTTAATTACGGTATCTCCATTTTCGGCAGAGACTAAGTGTTCAGGGCGTATGCCTAGTGACATTCTTTCTCCACGAGTGACGTGCGTACCATCAACAGGAACCCAGAATGAAGTTCCATTTTTGAATTGTACTTTTACTTGATTTTTTTCAACATCTTCGATGAATACACTAATAAAATTCATTTTTGGAGACCCAATAAATCCAGCGACAAAGCGGTTTTTTGGGTAATGATACAACTCTAATGGAGCACCAACTTGAGAAACATAACCGCCATCTAGCACGACAATTTTTTCAGCCATTGTCATTGCTTCAACCTGATCATGAGTAACATAAATCATGGTGCAGTTTAGTTTTTTATGAAGCTTAGCGATTTCGATACGCATTTGCACTCGTAATGCGGCATCTAAGTTAGATAAAGGCTCGTCAAGAAGAAAAACGTCTGGTTGAGACACCAGAGTACGGCCAATAGCCACACGTTGACGTTGCCCTCCAGAAAGCGCTTTTGGTTGGCGTTCTAATAAGTGACCAAGTTGCAGGATATCAGCCGCGTGATCGACGCGTTTTTTGATCTCGGCTTTGTCGGCTTTAGCGAGTTTAAGACCAAACGACATGTTATCGAATAAGTTTAAATGTGGATAAAGCGCATATGATTGGAAGACCATACCAACACCACGTTTAGAAGGCTCAACATCATTCATGCGTTTGTCACCCATGTATAAATCGCCTGATGTAATGTCTTCTAAGCCAGCAATACAACGTAATAACGTTGATTTACCGCAACCTGATGGACCAACAAATACAACAAATTCACCTGAGTTTATTTCTAAATCTACATTTTTCGATATTTTAACGTCGCCATAGGATTTGCAAACGTTGCGTAAAGTGACACTCGTCATTGTGTCCATCCTCTATTTTAATTTTAAATAATAGTAGCTATTCGCTTTATGGTGCCATTCTTCAGTAAAAAGGGCATTACGTCATCCTCCTCCTCCCTCTTTTTTTTGGGGGAGTAGGGGGGAGGAGTACCTAGGTCACGTTTTTAATAAATAGTGATGGAGCTCAAAGTTTTTTTAAATTTCAATGTGATAGTGGTCTCACTTTGCGTTTGTTTTGTGAGGTGGGACAATGCATATTCTGATTGAGATCACGGTTTTCACCGCATGTTAAAAGGGCGTAGGGAGTAGGAGGATGAACTTAGGGGATTTATTCATGAAAATACACCATGAAAACTGAATCATCACCAATTTTTATTTCAACCCTACGGATGATTCGCTAATTATAAAGGAAGGATTCACAATGAAAAAAGTCCTCAGCACTGTCGCGCTATGCACAATGGCAGCTTTTGGTTCAATTAACGCTTCTGCAGCAATCGAAGAAGGTCAACTTACTATTTGGGTAACTGGCGATAAATCTTATGAAGGTATGGCTGAAGTAGGTAAACGATTCGAAGAAGATACTGGCATTAAGGTGACCGTTGCTTTCCCTGATAAAGCGGAAGAGAAGTTTGCTCAAGTTGCAGCAGCTGGTGATGGTCCAGATATGATCTTTTATGCGCATGATCGTTTTGGTGGGTTTGCAGAAGCGGGTCTACTTGCCGAAATTAAGCCATCTGAAGAACTGAAATCTGAAGTCGTAGATTTTGCATGGGATGCTGTATCTTACAAAGGCAAAACCATCGCTTACCCAATCGCGATTGAATCTGTGTCATTAATTTATAATAAAGCAATCATTAAAACACCGCCAAAAAATTGGGAAGATATTCCAGCATTAGATAAAGAACTAATGACTAAAAACCAAAAAGCAATCATGTGGCCTTTACGTGGTGGTGCTTACTTTACATGGCCTCTACTTGCTGCTGATGGCGGATATGCCTTTAAGAAAACGGCAGACGGTTATGATATTAAGAACGCAGGAGTGAACCAAAAAGGGGTTCAAGATGCGATGGGCTTTATTGAGAAAATGGTAAAAGATAAGACCATTTCTGCAGATATGGATTACTCAGTTGCTGAATCTGAATTTGTGAAAGGCAATGTTGCAATGATGATTAATGGTCCTTGGGGCTGGGCAAACATTGAGAAAGCAGGTATCGACTATGGCGTAACAACCTTGCCTAAATTCCACGGTCAAGCATCTAAACCATTTGTTGGGGTTTGGGTTGGTGGTATTAGTGCTGTTTCTCCAAATAAAGATCTTGCTGTTGAATTTTTTGAAAGCTACCTACTTACAGATGAAGGTCTAAAAAGTCTGAATGATGATAAGCCGCTTGGTGCTGTAGCTTTAAATTCATACCAAGCACAACTAGGTAATGATCCTCGTATTGCAGCAACAATGGATAATGCAATGAATGGTGAAATTATGCCAAACATTCCACAGTTCACAACGTTCTGGTACAGCATGGAAGAAGCATTAGGTAATGTGGTTGATGGTCGTCAAATGATTAATGACGCACTGGCAGCTGCAGAACAACGCATGACCAAGTAATAAATATAGAAAAGAGGGGAGGTATTTTTTCCCTCTTTTAATATTAAAACAAAACTATCTTATCGACATATACCTACTGAGTAAGTTTGTTACCTCATTAATTGACTTACTAGGTTGGTATTTTAAAAAAGGTCTTGGAGCTTATGACAACAGCAGTCGCTTCGCATTCAAATTATAAATCATTAGCAAAATGGGGACTATTGTCTGCTATTGCTGCGATCAATGGTTATGTTTGCGTACTTATGTATTCTCGTGGTGAAACTGCATTTGCAATGTTAACTCTCGTGTTAACATCGTTAGCCGTTTATGTATTTGGTAGTAAGAAAACGTACGCTCATAGATATACCTTTCCTGGTATTGCAGGCATGATTCTATTCATTATTTTTCCACTAGTTTATACCGTTGGACTCGCATTCACGAACTATAGTGCCACGAACCAAGTGACATTAGAACGAGCGCAAACGGTTCATCTATCAAAAACATTTCAAAGTGGAAAGAGCTATAAATTTCAACTGATGAATCAGGGAAATGGTTATGCACTAACCATCAAAGACTCAGGTGGGTTGTTAGCGACAGAAACGTTTAATTTAACTGAGGCTATTGAGCGTAATCTGATCTTAACGCCTGTTGATTCTGTTAAAGGTAAAAAAGCGACAATTAAGCAAATTATCGGTAAACGCCCAAATTTAAATTTAATTACTTTATCTTTACCATCTGGTGGTGAGATTCAAATGAGTGGATTGCGTAAATTTGCAGCGGTAGCGCCACTGTTTGTTTTACAAGAAGACGATGAAACGCTTTATAACAATAAAACTGAAACTTATTTTAAAGCTAACCATGAAACAGGCTTCTATCAAGAAGTGAACGATAATGATGTTTTCATTGGTGATCCAATTTCTCCTGGTTTTGTTGTAAATGTGGGTGCTGCTAACTTTGAACGAATTTGGAAAGATGACGGAATTAAAGAACCTTTTATTAGCATCTTTATCTGGACGGTTATTTTTGCAACTTGTACCGTGGTATTTACTTTGGCAATAGGCTTAGTGCTAGCTGCTGTTGTGCAATGGGAAGAACTTAAAGGGCGTGCTGTTTATCGTCTTCTATTAATTCTCCCTTATGCGGTACCTGCATTTATCTCTATTTTGATTTTTCGTGGTCTTTTTAACCAAAGCTTCGGTGAAATAAATATGTTACTTGATAGCATGTTTGGTATTCAGCCTAATTGGTTCTCTGACCCATTTACTGCCAAAACAATGGTATTAATTGTGAATACATGGCTTGGTTTCCCTTACATGATGATTCTATGTATGGGGCTATTGAAATCGATTCCAGAAGATCTTTATGAAGCATCAGCGATTGATGGTGCAGGGCCAATTCAAAACTTCTTCAAAATCACAGTACCAATGATGGTTAAGCCATTAACACCGTTACTGATAGCTGCATTTGCCTTTAATTTCAATAACTTCGTAATGATTGCGTTATTGACAAAAGGTGGCCCAAATATGATTGGAACCACAGAACCAGCAGGTTATACGGATTTATTAGTAAGTTATACGTATCGAATCGCGTTTGAGGGCAGTGGTGGTCAAGACTTCGGTTTAGCAAGTGCAATTGCAACACTTATTTTCTTATTGGTTGGTGGCTTAGCGTTATTGAACCTACGTTTCACCAAATTATCAAATAACTAAATTAATACTAGTTAAGTAGCTATCTATGAAGAATATTGTATTTAGCTACTTGCATATTGAATAAATAAGGATTCATTGATATGGCAATGGTTCAAGGAAAAAACTTAAAGTACCGTGTTTGGGCTACTCATATAGCAATGTGGATATTTTTAGCAATGATAATATTCCCATTATTAATGGTTATTACTATTTCATTCCGTGAAGGTAACTTTGCAACAGGTAGCATAATTCCTGAAAACCCATCACTAGAGCATTGGAAGTTAGCATTAGGAATAGCAGTAGAACACGCTGACGGCTCTACAACTCAACCTCCGTTTCCTGTTCTCACTTGGTTATGGAACTCAGTAAAAGTTGCTGCGATTAGTTCTATATTGATAGTTGCATTATCAACAACCAGTGCATATGCGTTTGCTCGACTACGTTTTAAAGGAAAAGATACTATACTCAAAGGAATGATGATTTTCCAAATGTTCCCAGCGGTACTGGCGCTTGTGGCTTTATATGCTTTGTTTGATAAATTAGGTCAGTACATTCCGTTTTTAGGATTAAATACACACGGTGGACTTGTTTTTGCTTATCTTGGTGGTATTGCATTGCATGTTTGGACGATTAAAGGCTACTTTGAAACCATTGATAATTCATTAGAGGAAGCGGCGGCATTAGATGGTGCGACACCATGGCAAGCATTTCGTTTAGTATTGTTACCATTATCTGTGCCAATCTTGGCTGTGGTCTTCATTTTGTCATTTATTGGTGTAATTACAGAGGTTCCAGTAGCATCTTTACTACTTTCTGATGTAAACTCATACACATTAGCAGTAGGTATGCAACAATATTTATACCCTCAGAACTACTTATGGGGTGATTTTGCGGCCGCTGCGGTATTATCAGCATTGCCTATTACATTGGTTTTCCTACTTGCTCAGAAGTTCCTTGTGGGTGGTTTGACAGCCGGTGGTGTAAAAGGATAACGATAATTATACGGACCCGACACATTTTGGGCAGGGTCCATTTGCGTGAAGAGCTTTATGATGGTTTGGTCGCCGATCGGTAAAGTGTTCAGCGCAGTATTGGCATTACGCATAGCTGGGTAAGTGTTGCAGGATGCAACTTTACTTTTTGTAATCAGAGCCTGAGTATTATCACTCAGGCTTTTTTCTGTTTGTTATTTACTCTATTGGTATAAATTTCCGATTAGTTTCTTCCGTGTACTTTTTTGAATTGAGATTTAGGACAGATAGCAGCCTATATTTGCTAATGTTGATCTAGAATAAAGAATTGACAAATAAAATATGAATAAATAAAAACAAAAGTTGAATAATTAAAAAAAAGTTGAATAATGGGAGTGTTACAAAAGGCACAAATATATGTGTAACCTACAGTTTATAAAAAGAGAATAATGATGAACAACGAATACGTATTAGTTATCAATTCAGGCAGCTCTTCACTAAAGTTTGCTGTTATCGATACTGCTTCTGGTGATGCAGTGTTAAGCGGGTTGGGTGAGTGCTTTGGTCTGGAAGATGCTCGTATGAGCTGGAAGTATCAAGGACAGAAAACCGAAATCGCCATTGAAGGCGAAGAAAATCACCATAAAATAGCCATTGGTAAATTAGTGGGCTTAACTGAAGAATTGGGTTTTACTGATGGCATCGTTGCTATTGGTCATCGTATTGTTCATGGTGGTGAGAAATTCACGCAAACAGTTCGAATTTCTGAAGAAGTAACAAAAGAGATTGAGAGCTTATCTGATTTAGCGCCATTACATAACCCTGCTGGTGCTATCGGTATCCGAGCAGCTGTTGAAGCCTTTCCTTCTCTTCCTCAATTTGCTGTATTTGATACAGCGTTCCACCAAACTATGCCAAAACGTGCATACACAGGTGCTATTGCTAAAGAGTTATATACTGATTTTGGTGTACGTCGTTACGGTTTCCACGGTACAAGTCACTATTTCGTAAGCCGTGAAGCTGCGAAAATGATTAACAAGCCAATTGAAGAATCTAGCTTTATCTCTGTTCACCTAGGTAATGGTGCATCAGTTTGTGCAATTAAAGACGGTAACAGTGTTGATACATCAATGGGCTTTACACCGCTTTCTGGTCTAATGATGGGCACACGTTGTGGTGATTTAGACCCAGGCATCATTGAGTACCTACTTAAAAAAGGTTGGTCACAAGAACAAGTATTTAACTCTCTAAATAAAGAGTCTGGTTTCTTAGGTGTGTCCGGCCTAACAAGTGATGCACGTGGTATCCTTGAGGCAATGGAAGAAGGCCACGAAGGTGCGACATTAGCATTCCAAGTATTCACATACCGTGTTGCTAAGTACGTTGCTTCTTATCTAGCAGCATTAGATTCTCTAGATGGTATCATCTTTACTGGTGGTATCGGTGAGAACTCATTACCAATCCGTCGTGAAATCTTAAACAACCTTAAAATTCTAGGATTTGTTGAAGATGTTGCAGGTAACGAAGGTGCTCGTTTTGGCGCTGATGGGGTTATTGCTAAATCTGAAATGCTAAATGCAGTGGCAATGGTTATACCAACTAATGAAGAATTTGTGATAGCTCAACAGTCTGTTGAATTGCTGTAAATTATAATAAAAACATAGATTTAAAAGCGAGCTATAATGGCTAATGCCGATCAGTTAGTCACTTTATTGAGTAATTATGCACTATTTATTCAATGTCTAATAGATATGGCAAAGTACCCGTTAAGAGAGTGAAAGATAGATACAACAAGGGCTCCAGAATGATTGTAATAAATTCGTCTGAAGCCCTTGTTTTTATTGATGTTCGCTTAACTGACTGGCATTAGCTATAATGGCTCGCTTTTTTGTGTGTAATTATTAATATTAACTTATTTTATAAATTTGTTTCATAAATTTGATTATATAAGTTGGGGAAATTTACAGTATTACCTAATTTTTTAGATAAATCGAGGTATCCATAATATCGAATAAGTTTGATATAGCAGACAAATAGTATGTCACAAATAAATTTATCAAACATTTCTCTTTCTTTTTCTTCCCATAATTTCAACATTTCTTTGTTTGATACTGTCTCATTATTAAGAAGTAGAAAATCGTAAGCAGAAAGAGAAATAGTATGAGATAAAGAGATTAGATCAGAGCCTAAGTTCTCTGAAGTTAAATCTTTTTTCATAAACTCAGCAACTTCGTTATAAAATTCATTAAGTTCAGTAGGTATTTTCCCATTTTTGTAATAAACCGTCCTGATAAACTCATGAACTCTTACCTCAAGTTCGATTTTTGAAAAAAGGTAGCGTTCGTGATCCGTTGGTGAGTTGTTCAGAACCAGTTTTTCTAAGTTAAGATTGGTATCGTAGATAAGGTTAACCAATTTACTGTTGTTAAACTGCATTAAATGGCAGTGCTCATGAGAAATCGTTCGCTCTTCTCTTTTGGTTCCTTTGTTATTTATGAAGACACGATTGCCTGATACCGTGGAAACATGGCCTGACGTGTTTTTCTGCCTGATAACCTTTTTTATGGATGTAATCAATACAAAAGTAGATACATAGCTAAAGAGTGCCAAAAAAACGATCATCATAAAAGGGCACAAAAAAAAGAAAATCATCAAAACAATCAAACCCATAATCATGCCTAGGATCTTGTTTTGATTATATTTGCTAGTAACAGTTAGTTTGAGTTCGCTCAGCGAACTCTTCAGCGAACTAAGGTTTTCTTCTAATTTTACAAATATTTTGTCATGTTCTTTACCTGTTGAAATAATCTTCTTAAGATTTCTAATGAGATCAGGAAGTTGAGCTAATGTCGCTTTTGCTTTTTTGAGTTTGGTGTCATAGATTTCAAACTCGAAATTTACCATCACGTTTTTTCCAAGCCCTGGGAATGGAAAGACGGTAAAGTCTTTTTTTAATTGCTGAATACTTGTTCTTTTCATGTGGAATACTGTTGTTATAGAATTTAAAAAGCACAGCCTGAAGTTTGTGCATATCCAATATTAATTAAATTACTAAATCTTCTCTGGCATTTTACTGTGAGGCTTTCACTTCACTTAGCAAGTTACTAAATTTGCAGTAGTTCACCTCAACACCATTATCAAAGTCTAGAGTGGTCTTCATTTCTGCAATGTGATCAGCGTATAAGCTAAGAAATGCTGATCGCTTTGTTAATGCTTCCATAAAGGCGATACGCGTTTTTGTGCGTAGGATTTTAATTTATTGGTGTTCATTATGTCACTCTTAATGATTATATTTCGTTTGAATCGAGTATCTATACTTTTTGATCATTGTTTTCTATATCAATGATTTGATAGCTTTTAGTGCGTCCTTGACGAATCAGTAGCTCGTGCTCCTGAAAGTGTGTGAGCAACTTTTTCACGGCGGCGTTGCCGATAATGTTAACTAACACAGATAATCCTTCCAAGAGTTGAGCTTCTGTTAAAGTTACTTTCTCTTCATCGTTGGTTTGTTTTGCTTTGAATAGGTCAAGCATATCGAAGTAAAACGCAGCGAGGGTTTCTGTTCCTGAAAATGCAGGTATAGAAAGTATCGAACTACCAACCTGATTATCAGTGTAGTTCAATTCATCTTGAAGCGTTTCACCTGCTACTTGCAGGTCATTCTCAGCAGGCATATCAACGGCATCGAATGCTTCCGTTGAATTATTTACCTCTGTTACATCTTCAGTTGTCATTTCATTTTCGGGTGTTAGTTGCACCTCTGCAACGTTATTACTTGGGGCAACCAATGAAATTAGTGACTTTTCAGGTGTTATAGTTTTTGCCTGTGCCAGTGTTTTTACTTGCGTCTTACTGCTTGGAAAACCGTTTAATATTTCTGTGTTTCCAGCGGTGTTTGGAGAATCGTGACAAGAAACGAATTGCGGGCACCAGCCAGCAATTAAATTCTCTTTTACGCCATTGATTGTCCCGCCTTCAACTCCAGAACAAATCGCAACCACTGCCTCGGAAAGGAAATAGATGTATTTGTTGCGTTGCATTGCGTTTTCACCACGACCAAAACTCGCTTCTGGATCAAAAGGAGAGAGTAGTAGGAGTTGCTCATTTCTTAAATACTCTCTCCATTGGCTGTCACCACACGCTTTGAATAAGCTATCGCCTAGAATACCTATCGCCATACTGTTATTCGAGAGTGAACGATGCATGGCGATGCTGTCGATGCCTTTAGCTGCGCCAGAAACAACTTGGAGTCCGTGATGGTTGATCTCATCAACATAATGAACCGCTGCCGCTTCATCACTTTTTCCACAGTTACGAGAGCCAACAAATCCAATGCCTTTGTAATTTAGTAAATCAATATTTCCTGTTCCGAATAGGATAGCTGGTGCTTTTTCTCTTAAATTGCGTTTGATCTGGATAGGGTAAGCCTTATCCGCTCGGCTTAGGATCCAAATACCAGCACTTTGCCATTTTTCTAGTGCTTGTGAGAGAGCCATACCTCGTGACAGTAATGACTGTAAACGTTCTTTAGTCATTTTGGAAACGGTTTTATCTAAGCCTCTCATAAAGCCAGAAAGCGCACTTTTTGACGTGAAATGCGTCGATTCGTCGGCAAAATCCGCAAAGAAAGGTTCTAGTCGTTCGTTATCCAGTAAATCATGTGGTTGATAGCGATTTGCATTCATCCAATGAGCTAAATAACCAAATCCGTTGTCTGTAAGAGGTTTACATAGCTTTCTATCTGAACGATTAAAATAATGCGTGAGCATTAGCATCGCTTTGGTATTTTCTGAGAGGCTAGGTTGCATATTATCATTCATTCTATTGGTTGTTTTTAGTGCTAGTTAGAGCAATAGGGACCACTTTGGGTACGCCAAGTCTTCTTAATAGTGCTCCAATAACGGTAAAGGTCCAGCCAGAGTCACTTGCATCATCTAGTAACCATACTGGTGATTTATACAGTTTACTTGAATCTATATGAAATGCACCATCTAGGTTTCTACTTTGGTGATAGCTGTTTTCCATCGTTTTTTGCTCAGGTCGAAGTTCGGATATCGAAACGGCATCCTGACACGGCACTCCAAGTGCGGCAGCCAGCTTGTGGGCAAAGTTTTTCACTAGTGTAGGGTGTCTAAGTGATGGCACGTACGTTATCCATGTTGGCATTAGCTCATAGGGAACGGTATTGAGCATTTTTATCATTGGGGCAATGAGTTCATCATTGAACGCCCCATTAAACTTGCCCTGTGCAACCATATCGCCCCAGCCTCCATCTCTCCAAGTCGACATTGCCCAACCTCTATCACATAAAAGGTTGGGGTTTTTATACGGAAAGCGATAGATGGGAAATGCGCTTCGGACAGAATCGTTTGATGCGCCGAAAAGTTTTCTTGGCTCTAGCTTGATATAGCGGTTACGTAGAAAGTCGGCCGCTTTTATGACTGAATCTTGAGTTACCATTTCAGGTAATTTGCTTGTCGGATTGCAATGTTCACATTTTCCGCAAGCTTGAATGTCATGGTCGTCCAGCTCTTCACCCAGAATCTGCATTAAGCAGCGGTTTAGTGAACCATTGAAGTAAGTAAGCAGTCGTTCCCACTCATCTTCTTTAAGGCTGTTTAATCTCTCAATTTTATCATGAGGCAAACTGTAATCAGAAGCCGTGCGATAGTACATCGTGCCATCTTTCATGATTGGAGATGGGAACTCAGAGGTTAGAAATTTAATGATGTGTTCCAGTTTGCCTTTTGAGCAGTTCATGTGCTTTTCTAACTCTGCGAGCTTGATACCATTGTGGTTTGCCACAAGTGCAAGGAAAGCGTTAATTTGTTCTTCTTTTGGAAAGGTGTTTTTAATGAAAAACTGTTGAATACGAGCATCATCTTCGCCAATCATGAGTATGCCTAGAGCGTTGTCGATCCCACGACCTGCACGACCTACTTGTTGATAATATTCGACGATATTACCTGGTGCTTGAAAATGTATAACAAATGCCAAATCGGGTTTATCAAATCCCATCCCTAACGCAGAGGTTGCAACAAGAGCCTTGATCTGATTTTGTTGCAGCGCTTGCTCTAAAATAGGCTTATTCTGGCTTTCAATATCACTGTGATAGGCGTGTGCGTTAATATGTTGAGCCTGTAAAAACTCAGCAACGATATTGGCATCTTTGGTTGTTTTACAATAAATGATTCCTGAACCTGGTAGTTGATCCAGATGTTCTGCCAACCAAGCTAAACGATGGGATTTGCTACGGATACGAACGGTCTGTAGGTTTAGAGAGCTTCGCATGAGAGAGCCTCGAATTACTTCGAGCCTATCTCCTAGCTGACTTTGAATATCAGTGACGACTCGGTTATTGGCTGTAGCTGTCGTCGCAAGTACGGGCATGTTGCGTGGCATAAATTGGATTGTACGCACAATTCGCCCATAATCAGGTCTAAAATCATGTCCCCAGTCGGAAATACAGTGAGCTTCATCTACCACGAACAAGCCAATATTACTCACGATCTGAGGTAAGATCTCTTGGCCAAATTTAGTATCACCCAATTGCTCTGGTGAAATGATGATGCCATCCACGGTACGAGATAAGATCTGACGTTCAGCATGAGTTTTCTCATGCTGATTCATGGAAGAGTTATATGAGACGACATTGAGTCCGAGCTTAGCCGCACTTTCAATTTGGTTTCGGATCAAAGACAAAAGGGGGGATATGATGATACTAGGTCCATACCCTTGCATACGGCGCAGTTTTGTCGCGATGAAGTAAACGGCACTTTTACCCCAGCCAGTTCTTTGAACTACGAGTAGTTGGTTTTGCTTTTCTACAAGCTCACTAATTGCTTCCCACTGCCCGTCATGAAACGTTACGTTGGAGGTGTTCGTCATTTGTTTTAGATAGTTTAAGCCTTGTGCTTTTGAGCTTTGATTATTGGTATTGTTATTAAACATGAATTAGCCATCTGATGGTGTAAGGTTTTTTGTTAAAACTAGGTTTGAAGTAACCCTCAAAACGGAATGTCATCATCAAAGTCCATTAATGGTTCATTTTGAGAATTTGACATTTTAGTTTTTTCTTTTTTTGAAAAAAAACCAAGTAACGTCAATATTTTCTATGATGTTATCATCACTATTATATCTGTGATGGAAGCTAAACGTTTGTTCCAGATCAACTGCCCATAGAGCAGGAATTCTGACCGAGAGATTATGAGAGTGATTTCCCCCCCACCTTACAAGGTTGAGCAAGACATGCAGAAATAGGTAAAGACTGTTTGCTATCTTGAACGGCTAAGACAAGCTTACCAGTCATAGTTTCCAAGACTGTTTTTTGGTCGAAAGTAAAAACAATCAGCTTATTTTCTTTGTCATTATCGTCTGGCAATAAATAAAGTTCTTGAGCAGCCTCAGCGATTGCACCAAATGTTTGGTTTAAGCGTTGTTTAGCCCAATCATCAATATAGCCAGTGGCCTTTTTATCTTGGTATCGAATATTGGTTACTTCGCCGTTCACGATGGTAATGAGTTTGTTTTTAGCGTAAACATACCCCCAACCGCCATGAAAATACTCGCTAGGTTCAGACTCAGGAATGACTAGAGTACCGCAATACCAATCTGCGAGTACAGCAGGGTCCACGCATGAGTTGCTAAAATGTTAAATTACAGCTAAGTGCCAAATAATACCATCTCTCTAAAGTCTGTATTAAGTGCACATTTCAACTGCCGTTTCTTTAACGTTCCTTTTAAATCCACCAATTTTATGAAGTTCATACACATCTGGCGGATCCTAGATAAATTCTCTGCAGCATGCTGATACATTATCTTACTGTCGTCTTCTTTCATTACGCTATCCAACCACCAATGCATACTTTCTACACCCCAATGGCCTCGGCATAATTTACCAAACTCTTCTGCTGATAATTTCTTAGATGATATGAAATATCTAATACCTAAAGACCCTGAGTTACTTTTGTTATGTTTATTATAAGTCACTGCTATACATAAACTTTCTAGACCGTCCCAATCAACAGAGAAGTCTCCAAATGCTTCTGTAAATGGCACAACATAATAAGACCTAACCATTTTTCTTCCGCGCTTACCGACTTCTTCCGTTTCAAATTTATCACACTCTAAATGAGCAAGTTGAGCAAAAGAAAATTTATTTAAAAACATATTACGTAAGCGTTCTTGGTTACCTTTCACTGCTAATAAGTAATCACCTTCTCTATTAACAATATCTGCTGCAATTGTTCTCTGACAGCCCATTGCATCAAGACTAATAATTCTGTTTTTAACTTTAATTAGCTTTAGTATTTCAGGAATTGTCGTTATTTCATTGCTTTTGGAATCTGTTTTTAATTGGCCTAAAACCAAGCCTGTATCAACAGAATAAGCATTTACCATATGAGTTAAGCATTTGTTTTTACTATAGTCATATGTTCCTCTTAATGATTTCCCATCAATCGCTACATGAGTCGTATCTAATGATTTTTCATGCTGAATATCATTGCACCACCGTGTAAAACAAATTGAAAATTCATCGGGGTCAACCAAACTAACTATTCGAGCAATGGTATCGTGACTCGGTACTCCATGAGAGTAATCGCTAAATTTTCTAAACCACGTTAAATTCTCTTCACCAAAGGTATCTATCTCGTCCCAGGTCTTCATTCCACACAACATTGCGGTAACCACTTGGAACATGACTTCAAAGAAATTATACGTCGATTTTCTCGACTGACGTGTATCGCTTAATATGTTAAAATGGTCTTTAAAATCGTCGTAATTCATTATTTTGTCTTCTTCTGTTTTGTTAACAGTATAAGATCATTTCTAAACTTCGAATTCAAGCTATTTTAAAAAATTATATCCCGAAATATTAGGAATCACTGCGTAAATAACATGCGCGGACCCTGGAGCAATGGTATCGTGACTCGGTACTCCATGAGAGTAATCGCTAAATTTTCTAAACCACGTTAAATTCTCTTCACCAAAGGTATCTATCTCGTCCCAGGTCTTCATTCCACACAACATTGCGGTAACCACTTGGAACATGACTTCAAAGAAATTATACGTCGATTTTCTCGACTGACGTGTATCGCTTAATATGTTAAAATGGTCTTTAAACTCGTCGTAATTCATTATTTTGTCTTCTTCTGTTTTGTTAACAGTATAAGATCATTTCTAAACTTCGAATTCAAGCTATTTTAAAAAATTATATCCCGAAATATTAGAAATCACTGCGTAAATAACATGCGCGGACCCTGGCGAGTACAGGGTTTGTAACGATATACTTACCCTTAATTGTGCTGAGGTAAAGCTTACTGTTGGTGATTTTCCAAGTCCCGACATAGCCACGCCAACATGCCGTTGATATAAATTCAGGCTGGCTTGTATCCAATCGGATATGTGGATGTTGTTCGGGAATGTTTGGTGCACTGTGTAAGCGAACCTTTTCGCCATTATAAATTAGTATTTCAGATATTTGAGCTGTCATTGTTATTGTCTCAATACACCCCTAGGAGTATGGGGGCGCAAGTGTGTAGTTATTATTACTTAATTCACATTTTATGGTTAGAGGTAATTAAGCCTGATAACTGTATTTTAAGTGCAGCAAGGTAAGCGTCTAGCTCTTGCTCGGTTTCTAAATAACTGTTGTCACTAAGATCACGGAAGATAAAGTTTGTATCAATCGTTATCACTTTCTTCGCTTTCGGTTTTACGATTTCTTTTACTACTGTTAGGGTTTCTTTGGTTTGCTGATTACTATAAGTATTGATGATTTGCTCGGTTTGTTCAAGCAACTCAGTAGAGTAACGCTTTTAAAACAGAATAGATGCCAACCGTGGATTATCGTAGTTTCACTGAGGCGCAACAAGAGATAAGTTAGTTATGTTATTGGATATTACAATAAATTTAGGCCACATGAGCAGAATAATGTTCTAACGCCCAATAAATCAGAAAGTTTATATTGTGAAAACCCTAAAACCGTGACCAATTTTAGTTGACGACTACACACTCGTAGCTCAATGATAAGTATCATCGATAATACTTTGTCAAGAGAGTAAAGATTAAGAATACGGCACAAGAGGCTGCATTGAAGGATCTTAAGAGGGTTGGTTGAAACCTAAATATGATTCAAGTTGGTGAGCGCAGGCATTAAATAATTTTTAAACGGTGTCTCTTGTGTACATAACCACCGCGTTAATTTGGTGCGATACTTTACCAACTCCAACCAACGAAGAATTTGTGATCGATCAGCAATCGGTTGAACTTTTATAACCCTTTTATAACTTATTCAATTGATAAAAAGGCTCAAATTGTAGTTTGAGCCTTTTTTATTTCTCAAAAATAGAGAATAAGTTAACTTGCTTTTAACGTCTCATATTCACTATTTTTTAGTTCTGCTAAGTAATCCGCTAATGGGCGTGGCTTTGCTATTCCATAGCCTTGTCCGTAAGTGATCCCAAGAGGCTCTAAAATTTCAATGTGTTCTTGAGTTTCAACAAACTCAGCGACTGTTTCAAGTTTCATTTCTTTGGCTATTGTTGCAATTGAACTTACGATTAAGCGATCCGGTTCATTCGTTGGTAACTCTTTGATAAATGAACCATCAATTTTTAACACATCTAATGGTAAGGTACGTAAATATGCAAAACTAGCATAGCCTGTACCAAAATCATCAAGAGCGATTTTACTGCCTGCTTCTCGCAATATATTCAATGTATCAATTGCTTGCTGTTCATTTTGTAAAGCGGATGATTCTGTTATTTCGAAACAAATACGAGATAATGGAATATTATGTTTATTTGCACTTAAAATAATAGAATGTGCAAGACTAGGTAAACCAAGTGATTTTGCCGTTAGATTGATGGCACATTTTTCTATTTTTCCCCAATCATCGACCATTAAATCAAGCATTTTAAACGTATTTTTTATAACCCAAGAATCCAATTTAGTTTCTAAACTAAACTGATTGATTAATGGGAAAAATTCAGCAGGTGGGATCTGTTCCCCTGTTTCTGATTTAATGCGAAGTAATACCTCAAAACTATGACTCTTTGCTGTTTTGTCTGATAAATTTAGATAAGGCTGGCAGTGGAGTTCAAAATGATTATTTTTAAATACACCTTGTATAAAACTCAACTTGCATATTTTATAAATTGGCGTTGGTTGTACGTCGACCCAATTGGTGGAAACTGAAACTAAAGGACGCTGCTCACATAAGATCGAAACTGCCATTTCAATATCATTATCATTAGATATTTTTGCACAATGCAATGTAGGATCAACTAAAGTAATAGAGGAACCTTCCCAAAAAAACTGGAATTTCTTTAAGTATCGCGCTAAATACTTTAGCTCATCTTTAATGTCGTGTGATAAAGGGATAAAACTTAATAACCCCGTATTAAAAGGTGGGCGATAAAAATTAGTCATGCCTTGGTCTCTTGCACTTAAATACAAACTTAATTGTTGGATAAGATGAGAACGGCCTGCATGACCGATATCACTAACCGTGGTCAGCGTTGGTGTGATATCAAGATAAATAAGAACAGAGGTTCTTATGTGTGATAAATCGTCTTTCAGTTGGGTGATATTATATAGTCCAGTGTAAGGATCTATACGTTCATTTAAGATTTGTTTTTGGGTTAATTCATAATTTTTAATGTTATGGCTAGCTAATAAATAGGCTAAAGCGGTAATTACGGATAAAACAACGAATAAACCATAGAAATTAGCATCTATGTTTTGAGATAAATTAACTCGGGTAACGCTATCAAAAACCATCATTAAAATGACAACCGCAGCCATAATGAGAGGTCGAATAAACCCATGTTTGCCAAAGCCAACAATAATGAGAACTAATAGAAAAAAGCATAATGAGTTTAGAAGGAGTGGGTCTGGCTGAGTGACTGCAATTAGCATTAATAAGGTACAAGTTAATAACCATATTTTGTAACTTTTATCGTTATCTGAAGAATTACGCATATCACGATCAAGAGTTTTATACTCTTTTAAACTTTTTTCGTTAAATTGGCTAACGGCAAAAATAAGTACCGGCGAGATCAGACTTTGAGTAAGAAAAGATCCTAAAACAGAATAAGATAAAAAGTCCATGCTTGGTGCTATTTGATCGCCAATAAAACGAACCCAAAGTAAGAGCAATGAGTTGGATATAGGGAAGCAGCAGCAGAAGATTATAAAATATAAGCCAATTTTTTTAGATATTGGATAGTCGTTAAAACGCTCACTAATGGTATTAAAAAGTAGTGCGAAGACATAAGGAAGAGTGGGAAGTATCAAAGAAAAAAGAAGGGTAACTCCAATTTCTTTACCTGCAAAATAATAGTGTAAAAAAAGGCCACTAATTATACCAACTAAAGCTCGATTGCCGTAGCAGATAAAGCTAACAGCCATCACTGAACTGACAATAGAAATGGTAGGGAAATGCTCAGGTTCTATAACAAAAGCTTTTGAGATAATAAAGCTTATCAAAATAGCAAATACAAAAGTGAGTGACCGTTGAAGATGTTTAATTAATATTGTCGAGGGCATGATTATCGGTAGTTCAACCAAAGTAGAGTGGCGCGGATAATATCAGATTTTTATTTTTTACAGCTAACACTTATTTAAGATATTTTATCTTGTACAAGGTTATATGACATAAAGCACAGAACTTGATTAGATGAGCTTTAAATCCAACAAAAGTGCTAGCTAAGCTATTGAAAAGAATAAAGCAGAATAAAAAGTGATGTAAATCACAAATGCTGCTATAATTGGCGAAAATTTGAAAAGCTGGACATATGGGCCAGTTTTTTTATGTCTATTTGAATAACTAATTGGAATGTACTGTGCTAACGACTGCTAACATCACAATGCAATTTGGCGATAAGCCACTTTTTGAAAATATTTCTGTTAAGTTTGGTAACGGTAACCGCTACGGTTTAATCGGCGCGAACGGCTGTGGTAAATCTACCTTTATGAAGATTTTAGGTGGTGAGTTAGAACAGTCTGGCGGTACAGTTTCAACAGATCCAAATGAACGTATGGCTAAGTTAGGCCAAGATCAGTTTGCATTTGAAGAATACACAGTAATCGATACTGTTATCATGGGTCATAAAGAACTGTGGAAAGTAAAAGAAGAGCGTGACCGTATTTACTCTTTACCTGAAATGTCAGATGAAGATGGTATGCGTGTTGGTGATTTAGAAACTGAATTCGCAGAGATGGATGGCTACTCAGCAGAAGCTCGTGCGGGTGAACTTCTATTAGGTTTAGGTCTTCCTGAATCACAACACTTTGGCCTAATGAGTGAAGTTGCTCCAGGTCTTAAAGTTCGTGTTCTTTTAGCACAAGTTCTGTTTGCAGAACCAGATATCATGCTTCTTGATGAACCAACGAACAACCTGGACATGCACACCATTGCGTGGTTAGAAGATGTTCTTTTAGCTCGTAACTGTACAATGATCATCATTTCGCATGACCGTCATTTCTTAAACGCAGTATGTACACATATGGCTGATGTAGATTACGGTGATATTTGTCTGTTCCCTGGTAACTACGATGAATACATGACTGCAGCAACGCAAGCTCGTGAACAACTTCAAGCAGATAATGCGAAGAAGAAAGCACAAATTGCTGACTTACAAACGTTCGTAAGCCGTTTCTCTGCAAACGCATCAAAAGCAAAACAAGCAACGTCTCGTCAGAAACGTTTGGATAAAATTGAACTAACAGAGATTAAAGCGTCAAGCCGTCAATCTCCGTTCATTCGTTTTGACCAAGAAAAACCACTTTTCCGTAACGCATTAGAAGTTGAAGGCCTAAAACAAGGCTATGGCGAAAACATTTTAATCAATGGTGTAAATCTAATGGTTGAAGTGGGTGAGCGCATTGCTATCATCGGTGAGAATGGTATCGGTAAATCAACGTTCCTGAATACGTTAGCGGGCGAGATGGAACCAATGTCAGGCATGGTGAAGTGGTCTGAAAATAACAACATTGGTTTTTACGCACAAGACCACGGCCATGATTTCGCTGAAGATCTAAATCTATTAGATTGGATGGGTCAGTGGAAACAAGAAGGCGATGACGAGCAAGTGGTTCGCGGTATTCTTGGTCGTATGCTTTTCTCTCAAAGTGATATTAAGAAATCAGTAAAAGTGATTTCTGGTGGTGAGCAAGGTCGTATGTTATTTGGCAAGCTAATTATGCAAAAGCCAAACATCTTATTAATGGATGAACCAACAAACCACATGGATATGGAATCAATCGAAGCATTGAACTTGGCGCTAGAGAACTACAAAGGAACATTAATGTTTGTATCTCATGACCGTCAGTTTGTATCTTCAATTGCAACACGTATCATCGAAATCACAAAAGATGGCGTGAACGATTTCCACGGTACTTACGAAGAGTACTTAGCAAAACAAGGCCTAAAAGGCTAATTTAGCTAATAAATCCTGATAGAAATCTAGTATGGCAGCTTATAAATAAGCTGCCATTTTTTATGCTTGTATTATTTATGAACTATTGTACTTTATGGTAAGTGCCTATGTTCAATATAAGCGATTACTTACTTTAATGACCGGAGAGCAGTAATGTCAGCAGATATCGATAATGATAAAACGTTCAATCGAATCGATACTATTTTGGCGTATATCCATCAAAATATGGATAGCCCATTATCTGTGGAAACTTTGGCGGAAATGAGCTGTTGGTCTCGGTGGCAATTACAGCGTGTATTTTTAAATCATACTGGAATGAATGTGGCTCAATACGTACGAGAGCAACGTTTAAGTATGGCTGCGCTTGAGGTTTTAAATAAAAAATATCGAATGTTAGATATTGCCTATTTATATGGTTTTACCTCAGAGATAGCCTTTAGTCGTTCTTTTAAACAGTATTTTAAAATGTCACCACGAGAGTACCAAAAACAAGGTAAGAAAATTGGTATTCGTAAGCCTTTTCTAAAAAGTAAAAGCCAAACAGAGATCCAAGGCTCTGGCTTTTATCAAGTACGCTTAGAATATAGAGAGAGCTTTACGTTAACGGGGTTACCAACTACGTTGCAAGGTTTGCTTGCTGATGTACCAGATTTTTTAGATAAGGTACCTCAAGTATGGCAAGAGCTTGATGACTATTTGACACAAATGTCGTCAAGCCCAAAGAGCAAATATGGCGTCATCGATACTCGAAATGATACCGAGTCTTTAATTTATTGGGCGGGAATTATTGATGATGAGCACTTGTCTTCAGAATTAATATCGCTAAGTAAAAAGGTATCAAAAATCTTCATTCCAGCTCAAGAATATGCAGTTCTTCCTTATGTAGGGCCTTCAAGCGGCTTGGCTAAGTCTGTTGAGTGGTTGCTCTCGGAATGGTTACGCCAGTCGCGCTCACAGATACGGCGGGGTACAGTGAGTGGGTAGTACAACCCGCATTATCGAGTGATATTGAAGATGTCGGTACTCGCGCAGAACCCAATTTTGAGAAAATAGCGGCGGTAAAACCGGATGTGATTCTTGTTGCTTCTCCGCAGGCTGATTTAATTCCTCAGTTAGAAAAAATAGCGCCTGTGTTGTATTTTCAAACTTACTCTGCAGATCATGATAATAGCTTGATGGCGATTAATAATTTTAAAGCTATTGCCCTTGTATTAGGGAAAGAGAAAGTCGCACAAGAAAAGTTAATTGAGATGTATACCGAGATAGCAGAATTAAAGCAGCAGTTAGCTGACGCGTATGGTAATGCGTTACCAGCCGTGTCTGTGTTTCGATTCGCAACTATGACCTCGGTCTTTGTGTATGGTGATAATTCAACAGCGCAATACGCGTTAAACCTGTTGGGGTTTACTGCAGCGTTACCTCAAAAAAGCAATCAGTGGGGAGTGACTCAACTTCGGTTAACTGATCTTCGTGATATTGACGATGGTATTGCGTTGTATATAAAACCGTTTAATGAAGAGAACAAGTTAAACAAATCAGTTATTTGGAATGCGATGCCTTTCGTACGTACACACCGAGTCAATAGTGTTGAATCGGTATGGAGTTATGGTGGCGCAATGTCGATCAAATATACAGCAAAAGCATTGGCAAAAAGTTTACTTGAGATAGCACCTAAATCAGTCAATGTTAGTGGTAATAATGAGTAGTCAGTTAAAGGGCGTCTCTTTCCGTTATCTATCGGTACTTTGTGTATTGATTGGATTGGTGGTTGCTACGTTTCAGTTTGATGCTGTATTGAGTTTATCTCAGCAATGGCAAGCGATAAACCAAGCGAGAGTTGATCTTACTTTGCTTGATGACTTTGATAAGATCATCTTTGTTGAGTCACAATTGCCTCGTTTAATCATGGCAATTTTAGTTGGTGGGATGCTTGGGTTAGTCGGCAGTTTAATGCAACAGCTGACTCAGAACGCCCTCGTTTCACCAATGACACTGGGTACAGCATCAGGTGCGTGGCTAGCCTTGGTCATTATGAATGTGTGGTTTGTTGAATATGTAGCTGATTATGCGTCTATGGCGGCACTCGTTGGGGCATCGCTCACGTTTGGTTTAGTTGTTGCTATTGCAGGCATTCGAAATTTATCAGGCTTACCTATCGTGCTATCTGGCATGGCTGTGAATATTTTTCTGGGTGCTGTCGCCACCGCTATTATTTTATTAAATGAGCAATATGCAAAGAACTTGTTTATTTGGGGGGCTGGGGATCTGGCTCAGAATGGATGGGATCAAATTGTATGGTTATTACCAAAACTATCAGCCGCTGTACTTATTTTTATTTTTGCGCCCAGAGTCTTAGCGTTATTGCGTTTGGGTAATGTTGGCGCTGCGGCTCGTGGGCTTAATGTTATTCCTGCTTTCTTTGGATTATTTACCGTTGGTTTATGGTTGGTTGCCTCTTCAATAACTGTGGTTGGTGTGATCAGTTTTATTGGTTTACTTGCGCCAAATATTGCTCGTCATTTAGGTGCAAGAACCCCAAGAGATGAACTGTGCTTTAGCTTATTATTAGGCGCTACGTTATTAGTTGGTACGGATTTATTGGCGGTAGTGCTCAGTCAGTACACAACAGATATGATCCCAAGTGGAACAGCGGCGGCATTTATTGGCGCACCTGCACTTATTTGGTTTACTCGAAGAAACATGAGTTCGCAAGATCAATTGTCGATCAGTTTACCAAAAGGGAAATCATATTTACCAACAGGGTTAATTCCATCATTGATTGTGGGTC
The DNA here is from genome assembly GCF_057368585.1 of Aliivibrio thorii. Taxonomy (NCBI): domain Bacteria; kingdom Pseudomonadati; phylum Pseudomonadota; class Gammaproteobacteria; order Vibrionales; family Vibrionaceae; genus Aliivibrio; species Aliivibrio thorii. The sequence goes on from NZ_CM170655.1 coordinate 928,841, forward strand.
TTGTGGTGGTTGCGGTTTTAGCTGTCGTGGTAACAAAAGATTCAACGCAAACACTTCATCCGTGGGTAATGATGCTCCCGAGTGAATTCAGTTGGGAGTTAAAATGGCCAAGGCTACTTACCTCTTTATCTGCAGGGGCTGGATTGGCAGTTGCAGGCGTATTATTGCAACGATTGATTTATAATCCTTTAGCAAGTCCTGATATTTTAGGTATCTCAGCGGGAGCTACATTAAGCTTAATTGGTGGCAGCGTTTTTTTAGGATTCAATATTTTTGAAGCGGCACCTCTTGTGGCTTTTTGCGGAAGCTTAGCGGTATTAGTGCTGCTACTGGTGCTAGGGAAGCGTCATCAGTATGCGCCTTCGATGCTCATTCTTACTGGGATAGCATTAACGGCGTTAATCGACGCTTTAGTCCAATTTTCATTAGCAAAAGGGACTGAGGATTCATACTCACTATTGAATTGGCTTGCGGGTTCTACTTACCGAGTTTCCCCACAATCTGCTTTTATTTTATTCTTTTGCGTTGTTTTGTTAGTGGCTTTTTCACTGTTTACTCATCGTTGGCTAACCCTTATTTCAGCAGGGCGTTTGTTTGCACAAGCCAGAGGGTTAAACGTAACTAAGAGCTTTATCGCATTGCTTATTTGTGTTGCATTACTTTGTGGGGCAGTAACTGCTACCATGGGGCCGATTGCATTTGTTGGATTACTTGCTCCCCATATGGCGGTTCTTTTAGGGGCAAAAAAAGCATTTGAACAAATTGTCGTCGCGGCATTAATTGGTGCTTGGTTAATGGTAATTTCTGATTGGTTAGGCCAGCATATTTTATTTCCATCGCAAGTGGCGGCAGGAACGTTAGTGTCAGTGATTGGAGGTATTTACTTTATTGGTTTACTGATAAAAGGCCAACGTTCCACACATTAAAAATAGATGTTCCATAATGGCTAGCCTACATTGATATTGGCTAGGTGAAATTTTATTAATTAACGATTTGATTATGATGAAACTGACGAAAAAAGCATGGCTATTTGTAATGATGGCACAACCAACGGCGGTATATGCCAGTGACTTAGGAACGGCTCAAACCATTCAAAATAAGACCAATACGGCTTCTGCTCAAAGCCAGGCTCGTATTAGTCATAGTGCCGATTCTACTTTATCGTTGCGTTCTGATATTGAGCAATTGGAAGAAGAAGTTAAAAACCTCGATGTTTACCGCAAGCATTTAGAGGCATTAGTAAAAGATCAACACAGTGAATTGAGTAATATTGATCAGCAAATCTCAGACATTGAACAAACTCGTCAAGGGGTTGTACCTTTGATGTATAAAATGATTAATGGTTTAAAACAAACGGTTAAAAATGACAAGCCGATTCGTATTGATCAGCGTAACCTTCGCATTGAAAAACTAGAAACCATGATGACAGTGGCGAATGTCAGTGATGCTGAGAAGTATCGTCGTATTTTAGAAGCGTACCAAATCGAACTGGATTACGGCATTAAGTTGGGTGTTTACCAAGGTAAAATTACGCTTGATGATGATAAAACCATTGAAGCTAACATTTTGTATTTAGGTCGAATTTCTTTAATTGCACGTAATTTTAATCAAGATAAATATTGGACTTGGGATCAAAAAGAAAAGTCATGGGCATTATTAGATTCTTCACTTAATTCGGAGCTTAATCATGCGTACTCGGTAGCAAATAAAGAGGTAGCGCCAAGCTTGCTTACATTACCTGTATCACTGAATGTTATTGAGGAGAAATAAGATGAATTACGTATCCACACTTCTTAATGTTTGCTTATTAAGTCTTTCTTTTTCAGTTGCAGCTCAAGGTGATTTAGCAAGCAGTGCACAAGCTCAAAATAAAGCACAAAAGTCGCATGATGCGCAGCGAGAATCGGGGTTTAAGCAAACAGAACAAACGTATCTACAACAGAAAAAAGAACTTGCAGAACGTAAACGCCAAGTTCAAAAAAAGATTAATGCATTGACGAAAACCTTCAGTGAAAATGAAGGGCTATTAGCAAAACGAGAAGAGAAACTGCGCTTAGATACTGGCAGTTTAGGTGAATTGTTTGGTGTTGTTCGTCAAGCAGCGAAAGATTTGAAAAGCGAAAATCAAACCAGTGTTACCGGTGCGGATAATCTTCAATACTCACAAGCGGTAAACACCATCGTATCGGCGAAAACGTTACCAACTTTGCCGCAGTTAACTGAATTGTGGATGAGCATGGATGAACAAATTCAAGCCAGTGGTGAACTGAAAAAAAATAATACCAATGTGATTGATGGTGAAGGTCAAAGCGCTTCACAAGCGTCGTACCGCTTAGGAGCTATAGGGTTAATTGCCGATCAAGGCTACTTGAATTGGAATGGTACACGTAAAGACGCGACTTATTATGTTAAGCAGCCAGATAATGGCCCAAGTTTGAGTTCACTGTCTGACCTTGCAAGTGGTGGTATGGAAACGATGGTTGTCGATCCATCGCGTGGTTTCATGATAGACCAACTGGCATTAACACCAACCTTGTTTGAAAGACTTCAAGCTGGCGGTGTTGTCGGAAAAATCATTCTTGCGTTATTAACGTTAGGGTTGGTTATTGCGATTTTCAGAGGTGTTAAATTAGCAATTATCCAACAACAAATAAAAACGCAGTTGAAGAATCCAGAAGATCCAACAGACAACCCGTTAGGCCGAGTATTATCTGTTTACGATGAAGAAAAACACCGTAGTGTTGAGTCATTAGAATTGCGTTTATTAGAAGCGATTGTTGATGAGCAACAAGGGTTAGAAAAAGGGCTTTCAATGCTGAAATTACTTGCAGCCCTTGCGCCAATGCTTGGTTTGTTAGGTACAGTTACTGGCATGATTGAAACATTCCAAGTGATCACTCAGTTTGGGAATGGAGATCCAAAAGTGATGGCAGGAGGGATCTCGATGGCATTGGTCACCACCGTTCTTGGTTTGGTTGCTGCAATGCCGTTGTTGTTTGCTCATAATATTTTAAGCACTCAAGCTGAGAATATACGTAGTATTCTAGAGAAACAAGGCATTGGTTTAGTCGCAATACAGGCAGAAAAGCAACCGCAGTCGACAGTGAAAACAACGGTAGGAAGTAACATCTAATGGCAATATCATGGCTATCTAATTGGCTTGATACATTACTGCAATTTATGGCACAAGGTGGTCATATTTTGTGGTGGCTGGCAGGGGTTGTCGTTGTATGTTGGTTATTTGTTGTTGAGCGCGTGATATATCTTGGTTTTTATTTTCCAAAACGCCGTCAAGAATGGATAACACTATGGCATCAACGCAGTGAACATGAATCTTGGTATGCCCATGCGATTCGTGACAGTTGGTTAAATCAGGCCCACATAGAATTAAATCAGAACTTAAACCTAATCAAATGGTTAGTATCAATTTGTCCAATGTTAGGATTATTAGGTACCGTGACTGGAATGATCTCTGTTTTTGATGTGATGGCAACATTAGGCAGTAGCCAACCGAAACTTATGGCCTCAGGCATCTCACTGGCTACGCTACCAACGATGGCGGGTATGGTTGCTGCTCTTGCTGGATTGTTTGTTCATGCACGTTTAGCAAAGACGTGTCGTTTACGTGAATTGAAGTTAGAAAAATCATTAAGGAGTCCAACATGAGACTCGGAAGACGCGATACAAAAACAGAAGAAGCTCAAATTGATTTAACGTCAATGCTGGATATTGTCTTTATCATGCTGATTTTTTTCATTGTGACGAGTTCGTTTGTACGTGAATCAGGGGTTGAAGTGAATCGGCCTCAAGCATCCAATGTAACAAGCCAGAAAGACGCAGGCATCTTTGTTGGCATTGATGCATCAAATGATATTTACATCGATAAACGAATAGTAGATGTAGAGCGTGTACAAGCGACGTTAGAGCATCTGTTATTAGAGCAACCTGATGCCTCACTTGTGATCCAAGCGGATGAGCATGCGTATAACGGTACGGTAGTTAAAGTGATGGATGCGGCAAAAGGGGCGGGCGTGAAGCAAATAGCATTGGCAGCGGAGAAGCGATAGTGTTTAGGTTACTAATGGCGTTACCTATAGCTGTAGCTATCAGTATTGCCTTATTTTCAATGATGGCATGGATGGTCGACAATGGTAACCAAGGAAAACCAGAAGCCAGCGAAAATCTAAGCTTTACAATGATGATGGTTGAACCTGAAAGTGAGCTTCAACGTCGTCAGCGTTCTGTTCCTGAACAGCCTAAACCGCCAGAATTACCACCAGAAACGAAAGTATCTCAGTCGCAATCAGAGATGTCTTCGGTGATGCCTGTAACGCCAATGTCTTCGGCTGGTTTAGATACGGCGATTAACGGATTAAAAATAAGCGCTCCAACGTCGTTTGGAAGTTTTACGACGAACCAACAGGCAATGCCATTGTATCGCGTAGAACCACGATACCCGAGTAGAGCATTAAAACGTAAACTTGAAGGCTACGTTATTATGTCTTTTTCTATTGATGAAACAGGCGAACCTTTTGATATCGAAGTCAAAGGAGCGGAGCCAAAACGAATATTTGATCGTGATGCGGTTCGGGCACTAAAACAATGGAAGTACCAACCTAAATTGGTAGAAGGAAAAGCAATTGTTCAGCAGAATCAAACCGTTAGACTGGAGTTTAAATTAGCCAAATGATAAAAAATATCGTACTAATGGCTCTTTTTACCTTGTTTTGCAATGGTGTGATTGCGGCGGAATTGAGCCGATATACCGCTACAAAAGTACAAAGGGCACAAAACCTTCAGCAAAATGAAAAATTGAGTGAAGCCATTGATGTTCTTGCGGATGTTGATACATCAAAAGCCTATGATAAAGCATTCGTAGCTCGAATGTTGGGTGTGTTTTATTGGCAGAATAATCAAAAATCACAAGCGATTAAACAGCTTGATTATGCGGTTTCGAGTGGTCAATTACAGGATAAGCAAGCGTGGACAACCCGGAAAATGTTAGCCGATATCCTCTTAATGGAGCAAAAGTATAAAGCAGCGCTACCCCATTATTATCAATTGGTTAAAACGGTACCAAAGAGTGAAAAAGGGGATGAGTTATGGCTTAGGATCGCTCAGATCCATTATCAGAGCTCAGAGTTTATACCAACCCTTAAAGCGATTGGTCGATATGAATCGTACCGAAAACCAGATGAATTGACGCCATTGTCTTTGAAGTTTGGTGCGCAAGTTCAACTTAAGCAATGGAAGCAAGTTATTCCTACTTTAGAGCGCCTGATTGTACTACAGCCTGAGAAATTAACGTGGTGGCGTCAATTAGTTACGGCTCACTTGCAGTTAGGTCAAACCAAGCAAGCATTGAATGTATTAGTGTTAGCGGATATCAACAAATTATCTCTTCCTGAACAAGACATTAAATTGTTGGCTCAGCTATACGCAAAACAAGGTATTCCAGAAAAAGCTGCACAGACATTAGGACGCTTATCAACGGCAAATACTGATGTTGATTTATTGGTAGAGCAAGCCGTGCATTGGCAAAATGCGAAAGAGTGGGATAAATCTATTCAATTCTGGAGTAAAGCCGCAAAAATATCGTCTCGTTATTACTGGCAAGAATCTCAATTACTTTTGCAGCAAAAGCACTTTGAAGCGGCTTTGAGATCGTTAAATAAAGTGAAGGATCCTAAGAAAAAACAAGCTGTGTTATTGGCGAAGGTAAAAGCGTATTACAAGCTGGATCGCTTAGAAGAAGGGTTGATTAATGCGAAAAAAGCCAATGATATATTCGCCTCTAATGAGACGAAGGGCTGGGTTAAATACTTATCTAATTTGAGGCGATTAGAATCGCAATAAAAGAGTTAGAATGGAAGGTTAGTGATAGCCTTCCATTTTTATATATCGGTTTAGAACTATTGCGTTAGTGCTTCAAATTCTGTAATCGGCGCTCGCCCACGCAAAGCAAGAAAGCTTAAAAATTGCTTAGGTGTATGAGTAATAATTTTATCTAATGGGAAGTTAACGGCATCAATAAGCTGTTCTACTTTCTCAAACTTACCAATATCCTCACAAAAGTGCGCATCACTGCCTGTCGTGATAAAAGCGCCTAATTCTTTTGCTGTTTTTGCTATTTCATAACAACGATCAATACTTCCTATTCGACTTCCCCCTTTAAGAGACGTGTTATTAATTTCAATCGCTACATTATGATCGGCAGCACACTGAATTACCTCTTTAAAGTCAAAATCAAAGTTTGGGTTGCCCAAGTGACCTAAGGCATCAACTCTACCTGATTTTATAATCTTGATTAATGCCTGGGTGTGTACTAGCTTATTTGTAGGAGAAAAAACAGGTTCATGGAAGCTTGCGATAACCCAATCGAGGTTTTGGTCAACGGAAGGTGGAATATCAATATCGCCCTCTATATTGCGAATGTTTACTTCGCAGCCTCTGATAATAGCTACACCATGAAGAAAGCGAGGAAGAACGCGTTGGTTGCTAAAAAACCAGTAATGAGGGGCGCCAGGCATCAGAGAAGCATGGTCTGTCGTGCAAAACATTGGCAAGCCAAGCAGAGAGGCTGAAAAAGCGTTTTCACTGATGGTACTGTAAGCGTGACCGCTAGCATAGGTATGAGTATGGGTATCTACTTGAATGCGCATTTGTTTTCTCCATTAAACAACAATGCGGTTAGTATAACTTATTTTTGCAACTTTTAGCTTTGACATTTGTCTGACAAAGTGTAGGAAAAAGAGAACTATTATTCACACTGTTAATGTGAAACGTAATATACATGGAATTTTTTATGATTAGCACAGATACATTAAAGAGTGAGTTAAACGAACTCACGGTATACCAACTGCGAAGCCTTCAATATGCGATCGCTAAAAAGTTAGAGGAAAAAGCAGCAGCTAAAACTAAATCAGAAAATGCACTGCTTACTGATGAAGAACTGGATATGCTAGCAGAAGTAATGAGAAGTTGATTTTCACATGATCTAAACTTCTCTTTTCTGCTGTTGATTTAAACCATTATGCCTTTTGTTCATTCGCTGCTTTATCAGTCTTGATGTATTACAAAGTAATAGTAGTTTTTCCTTTCTTTCAAATTCTAAATTAAGCGACCCTCATGCAGAATCGCCTTATCTATATGCTATAAAGCGACTTTCTCACCCTACAAATAACCAAATCGCAACGCCAATCATTAAGCTGCCTGAAATACGGTTCATTATTTTTACATTATTTGAATGCCCTAATGCGCGCTTAAGGCCTTTACCGCCAGCAGCATAGAGTGTCATACATAAAAATTCACAGACTAAAATAATAGATACAAGAGCAACTAACTGCGGTCCAATTGGGTTACTTCCATCAATGAACGGAGGAAGTAATGAAACCATGAAAGCCCAGCCTTTAGGGTTTGCTATTGCAGTGACAAAACCTTGTACCACTAAATCCCAGTCTTTACCCTTAGGGGCGTCTGTTTGTTCGGAGCTCATGGCTAACTTGCCTCTTGAACGCCACATTTGAATCCCAATATAAGCAAGGTAACTTGCGCCAAGGGCTTTAAATATAGTAAAGAGCCATGGATAATTTAGCATAATAGCAGCAACGCCTAAGACAGCAGCTACCGCGACAACAGCAACGCCAACTAATTCTCCCATCATCATCCAGAGTGTACGTTTGTAACCAATGCTCATACCTAAGCTAAGTGCGAATGTCATACACATGCCTGGAGTAACAGAAACGAAGAAAAAGGTAGGGATAAAAGCCCATAAAATTGCAGTATTCATTTGTGTCTATTTAGTTTAAAGAGATAATCAAAACAGAGTACGAATATTAAGGTTAAAATCAATATAAATGTTCGTTCATAATATGAAACTTGTTAATAGTGTTACACACGTCAACTTAGTTTACTCTTTAGATACTTAATAAAAAGCTGCGTTCGTGTGTGTTCGTAATCTAATGTCGGATAATAAGCATTAACCAAGGTGTGATCGGTTGTAAATTCGGGAAGTACAGCGACGAGATTTCCTGATTGAATATCATCCCTCAGCATTTGTTTACTTGTGAGTAATATACCCATGCCTCGTTTAGCTGCATGAAACAACGCCTCTGGATTCGTGGTAGCAAAGTTACCACGTAAAGTAATGCGTTTTCCGTTTGATAATTTTACTTCTCTAACAGGACGTTCACCCCATATAAGCATATTGTGGCGCTTGAGATCATTAAGGTTAGCTGGCATTCCTTTTTTTTCAATGTATTCCTTAGAGGCAAAAAAACCAGAATGGTGCTCAAAAAGTGGCGTAGATTTATAGCTAAATGTATTTAATTGCTCTAATTCACGGCTAATAAAAACATCAATATTACTTTCAGGAACTTGTCCCGGTAATGTAGTAATTAATTGAACCTTAATTTTAGGGTAAGTAACCAAAAATTCGTCTAAATATTGAATGATAAATTTAGAACCAACAGCAAGGGTAGCGCCTATTTTTAATAACCCCGTAGGGGTTTGGTTAATTGCGCGAGTTTCATCGACAAGGTGTTGCCATTGATCAAGCTGCAAGCGTGCTCGTTGATAAAACAAAATACCCGCATCGGTCTGGTGTACTGAACGAGTGGTTCGAGTTAATAGCTGCACTCCAACTCGTTCTTCAAGCCAATTTATGCGTTTACTGATGGCTGAGCCTGATGTATTTAGTACTAAAGCCGCGGCATTAAAGCTGCCTTCCTCAACAACTTTAATATAACTTCTAACACTTTCAATCCAATCCATGATTAGTTCCTCTTGGGACTTAATTTGATTCCTATGATAGCTATTATCAATCATATCGATTGAATGTAAACTGATTAAATGAATAAAAATAATACCTCAACGCTGCCTACTGGCCGCTTAAATAAAACACCGTTACTTCTTGCAATGATGATTATTGCAACGGGGCAAGTTGGTGTGAGCATTTATCTACCGTCATTGCCTTTAATTAGCCAAGATCTTGGAGTTTCCCCTGCAGATGTTCAGTTACTTGTTACGCTATTTTTGGTTGGCTTTGGTGGATCTCAGTTGTTCTATGGACCTCTATCTGATGCATTAGGTAGGCGACCAATCTTTATTTTAGGGCAGGGGATTTATTTGTTAGGTACTCTCTTGTGCTTTTCAATGACAGATAACTTTACTGCTTTAGTGTTAGGGCGTTTACTGCAAGGTCTAGGGGCGGGTAGCGCATCAGTCTTAGGTCGAAGTGTATTAAGAGATAGCTACAGTGGGCATCATTTAACAAAGGCAATGTCTTATATTTCCATTACCGCCTCTATTTTGCCGATTCTTGCACCTGTTATGGGCGGCTGGATTGCTTGGCATTTTAGCTGGCAGTGGGTGTTTGGTTTTGTATTGATATACCTAAGCTGTATTTTAACCGTTGGGTACTTTATTCTTCCTGAAACACTCCCCTATAAACCTCAAAAGTTTAGCTTTACTCAAACATTACGTGATTATGGTTCACTCTTTTCTAACGCTCAGGTAATTTCTAGTGCAAGTTTAAATTGGGTTAGTTATTTAGGTAGCCTTGTGTCTGTTTCCTTATTGCCTTTTTTGCTTCAAGAGGGATTAGGTTTAACGACGGCCGAGTATGGTCAAGTAATGATAATTCCTTCTGCGGGTTTAATGATAGGCAGTTTTATTCTTAATAGCTTAAATAAGCGGTGTTCTGTTGATATTTTAATTGGCATTGCCCTTGGTATTATGACCTTATCCGGCTTATGGCTGATAAGTTTTGATACCTCATTGTTTTCTTTAGTATTTGCGTTTACCTTATTAGCCGTTGCTCAAGGTATTACATTCCCACTGTCTATTAACTTATTACTTGCTCCGCATACTAAAAAAGTAGGGACGATTTCAGCGTTATCAGGATCTATTCAAATGGGCCTTGCCGGTGTATTTGGTGGTTATCTCGTCAAAAGTTTGGTAACAAATCAATACTCTTTAGGAGTGTTTTATTTAACGATAACGTTCATTATGGTTTTTGTTTTATTATGGAATAAACGAGTGAGAAGTAGAACTACTGATTAATAATCAATGGTATATGTTTATTTTAGTGAAGAATTCTAGTTTTGAAGTATATTAAAAAAGATAACTAGAATTTAGTACCTACTTACAATACTGGAATAGAGTTATCTGTCGAATATTTAAAAATGAATGAATAAAAGAACTGCTTTATTTGATTTATTAGCATTTTTGCATAAATAATAAATAATAAATAATAAATATGTAAATTAAATGTTAATCTTATTATGCAGGAGGCAATATGATTCATTCTCACGATACAACATTACAGCTGACACAATTAAGTCATGCCGCTGTTCATCAGCTCGCACCCTCATTTACAGGTTTACCTAAAACCACTCACGCCGATGGTAACTTTCGATTACGTCGTTACTCAGTCATTTGTGTTGTTAATGAAAGGGTGGTTGAAACCAACAAACATAACTTTGTTCAGAGTGAAGATATTAATCATTTTCAAGGAGATATTGTTCGCGAATTTGAAGCGATTGAAGCGCATATTTTACACAGCGAAGGCATGGCGGAAATGTGCCAAGTCTTTATGGACCTAAATCATCTTCCTAATGGTCAGGAGATTGAGATACATCAAATGCGTATCTCTGCCATTTATGAAGAAACACAAATAGCGCCAGAGGGGGTTCATCAAGATGGGTTTGATCATATCGCTTTGATTGGTATTGATCGTTCTAATATCGAGGGGGGGGAACTGCTTGTTTATAAAGACTCTAATGAAGAACCATTTTTTAGAAAGATTCTGGAAGATGGAGAGGTCGCCATGGTTGATGACAGAAAACTATGGCACAACGGAAAACCAATACGTTTGATTGACCACGCGCATGAAGGGCATATGGATGTATTTGTATTAACAGCAAAGGATAAAGCTAATGACTTTCACGCCTGATAACGTACGTCCTCAATTTCCAGCGTTGTCTCAAACAATCGAGAGTCATCCCGTTTTATTTTTAGATGGTCCGGGAGGCTCTCAAGTTCCCACATCAGTGCTAACGGCAATGACAGAATATTTAGGTTATTCGAACTCTAATCTAGGCGGTCATTTTTTTTCGAGCCAGAAGACAAATGCAGTTATGGATAATGCTCGAACTGCTTGTGCTGCTTTATTGAATGCACCAAGCAGTAATAATATTGTATTTGGGGCAAACATGACCTCCCTGACTTTTCAATTAAGCCGAGCGATCAGTCGAGATTGGAAGGCGGGTGATGAGATCATTGTTACAGCATTGGATCATTACTCGAATGTATCAAGCTGGCAACAGGCAGCTGAAGATAAAGGAGTTATCGTTCATCAGGTTCGTGTTAATTCTGCTGACTGTACTTTGGATATGGAACATTTTTATTCTTTACTGTCCGATAGAACGGTACTTGTGGCGACAACGTATGCGTCGAATACAACGGGCTCTCTTGTTGATGTTGATTCTATGGTAGCAGCTGCTCACCATTTTGGTGCCATGATTTATGTTGATGCTGTTCATTATGCTCCTCATCATTTGGTTGATGTTCAAACTCTAGAGTGTGATTTCTTAGTATGTTCTGCGTATAAATTCTTTGGGCCTCATGTTGGGATCGCATATGTATCACCACTCTATTTAGAATCACTTTCTCCTTACAAAGTGGAACCTGCAACGAATATTGGCCCAGGACGTTTTGAAACAGGAACGCAGAGTTTTGAAGGGCTAGCTGGAGTAAGTGCCGCAATTGAATACCTAGCTCAATGGGGACCTAAAGGGGAAAGTTTGAGAGAAAGGCTGGTGACTAGTTTCACTCAATATCAACAACATGAATTAGTGTTAACACATTATTTTTTGAATAAGGTTGAAAGCCGATCTTGGATTTCGTTATTTGGGATAAGTGATCCTGAACATTGTGAACGTAGAACACCAACGTTTGCTATTCGCTTGAAGGGTCATACACCAGAGCAAGTAGCCAAAGAGCTAGGATTAAAACAGGTGTGTGTTTGGAATGGGCATTTTTATGCGCTGGGCTTAATTAGACAACTTGAGTTGGAAGAGAGCGGTGGTGTTGTACGTATTGGATTTATGCATTACAACACGGTTGATGAAATAGACTATTTATTTTCGATATTAGATGAGCTGTCATAAAACGCGGCAATGTCTTTTAAGTCTTGATCATTAAGTCGCTGTAACTGGGCCTTCATCATTTGAGCTAGAGGGCCCTTTCGCTCGTCATTTTGGTAAGATTTCATTGAAGAATATAAATATGTTTCATTTTGCATATTTAGATTTGGATAACTAGCGTTAACCGCTTCTCCTGTTTGCCCATGACAAAATACACAACTTGGTGCTTTTAGTTTCCCTAACTTGGCATCTCCTGCACTTGCATTAAATGAGAGAAACAATATAAAAATTAAATATTTAAACACGATTAAAGCCTTATGAGTTAATAGTCGATTAAGCCAACACATATCTTTTTAGTCAAGAATATTTATCGCTTTTTGAAATGTGGTTTATGTTTCTATTATCAACTTTTCTTTGGCTACTCTTCATCAAGTTTTATTTTCGATACTGTGATAAATATATTGAAATCAATAATATTTAAAATAAATGCAATGTTATATTATAAATAGTGATCCAATTTCTTAGCATTATCGTAGAACAAAGTATAAAAACTTTGGAGATGATTATGCAAACTCATTATGTAGAGGTTAGCAATCAGGTGAACCCAATACCGACACAATCAGATGAAGAAGATAAAGCAAGATTAGACGCTTGGTTACAAGAGGTCGCTTTATCTCAAGATAAACAGGCATTTTCCGAGCTGTTTTCTTGGTTTGCACCAAAAATTAGAGCGTATGGATTAAAGAAATTTAATGATCCAACATTAGCGATGGATTTAGTCCAAGAGACCATGACTCTTGTTTGGCGAAAAGCCACACTGTTTAATCAGAACAAAGGCAGTGCATCTGGTTGGATATTTACGGTCATGCGTAACCATAGTTTTGATATGTTGCGTAAAATACAATCAAATAAAGAAGATACGGTCAGTGATGAATTATGGCCATTATTTGATAAACAAGTTGAAACTATAGAGCTAGATTGGCTTGAAACTAAAAGATTGAAAAAAGCAGTTAGTGTACTACCCAGTAATCAACGAGTAGTTGTTGAAGGGATTTATCAACAAGGTTTGACTCAACAAGAGCTTTCAGAGCAGCTTAGTGAACCAATCGGGACGATTAAATCACGGCTGCGTTTAGCATTAACCAAATTAAGACAGGAGTATGAGCATGAATAAAATTACCCACCATCCTAGCGATGCTTTATTACGTTCTCATATTGATGGTGATTTACCTGAATCTCTTGCTGTTGGTATGACGCTACATTGTGATTTGTGTGAACATTGTAAGCGTAAATCAGAACAATTAACCCAAGAGTTTGCAGCTAAAGCGTGGCAAGAACCAGTAGAAGGGGAATCGATTGATTTTTCTCAAATGCTTAACGGTATATTAAATACCGAGGTTGAAACTAGCTATTTGAAAGAGTCATCAGCAGAACATATTTTTATTGATTCTTTTCATTATGAATTACCTCGTGTACTGACTCGTTATGTTGATATGAAATGGAATCAAATGGGAGCGGTCAGTCGTGCTCGTTTAATAGAAGAGGGAGCGACACGATCCAACTTACTGCACATCAATGCCGGTGGTGTGATCCCAACGCATACCCATAAAGGTTTTGAGTTAACCTTATTGTTAGATGGTAGCTTTGAAGATGAATCAGGACATTACCATAAAGGTGATTTTATTTGGCTAGATTCTTCGCATGCGCATAGCCCTAAAACCACTGATGGGTGTTTATGTTACACAGTGCAAAATGCGCCACTGCATTTTACCCAAGGAATAAGTAAATTATTTAATCCGATAGGTAACTTATTGTACTAATATATACATATAGGTAAGTAAGTTGAGCTAACGCTAATTTCCTTTTATTAAAAAGATCACAGGATGTGATCTTTTTTGAATACTACCACGTAGTATTTCATAAGTTTAATAAGGACATATCATCATGAAGCACTCTAATTTTGTTACTACATTTATATCACTTTATAGTGAATTAGATCGCTCAACCCTTCATCGCCTTCCTGAAATCTATTCCAATGATATTCAATTTATTGATGCTGTACATCAGATCGATGGTCTTCCTATGCTTACTGAGTATTTTGAGCACTTATACGAGAATATTTTAAATTGTCAGTTTCATATCCATCATGTTATTGAGAATAATAATGAAGCCAGTCTTTTTTGGACGATGGAATATAGCCATCCTAAAATAGGTAAAGGGAAAAGTATTTCTGTTGATGGCTCTTCACATATTAAATTTAATGAAAGAGTGTATTACCACAGAGATTACTTAGACATGGGGCAGATGCTGTATGAGCATTTACCAGTTCTTGGTTCAGCCGTGAAGCTGATTAAAAAGAGAATGCAGTCATGAAAACAATATTAATTACAGGCGCAACGTCGGGCATCGGTCTCTCTTTAACAAACAAATACCTTAAACAAGGGTATCGGGTTTATGCGTGTGGTCGTAATTTTTCTGGGTATGTTGATTCAGAATACTTAACCAGCGCGAAAGGCAACGGAAGTTTAATTGAGGTCGTTTTTGATCTTGATGACAGCAACTCAATCCTCGACGTACTTTCTACGATTGAAATGCTAGATACCGTAATCCTCAATGCGGGAACGTGCGAATACATCGATGATGCGACTCAGTTTGACGCTGTATTATTTGAGCGAGTGATCACAACTAATGTAATTTCAATTGGGTATTGTTTACAAGCGTTAATACCAAAAATGAAGCAGGGCGGTCACTTAGCGTTCATGGGGTCAAGTGCTTCTTATGTTCCATTTCAACGGGCAGAAGCGTATGGAGCAAGTAAAGCGGCAATCCATTACTTGGCAAAATCGCTTCAATTAGATATATCACCAGAGCAATTTACGATTAGTGTCATTGCGCCAGGTTTTGTTAAAACGCCACTAACAAATAAAAACGATTTTCCTATGCCAATGTTAATCGACGTTGATAAAGCAGCAGAGCATATAATTACTGGTATAGATAAAAATAAAAAACACATTCATTTTCCATTTCCATTTACGAGTTTCTTAATTTTAATGGGAAGTCTCCCAGATCGTATTTGGCACTGGCTCGCTTTAAGGATGAAACGATAATGAAAAAAATTGCAATAGTTGGTACAGGTATTTCAGGATTGGTGTGTGCTCACCTATTATCACGAGAGCATGATGTGACAGTATTTGAAGCCAATGATTATATTGGTGGGCATACCGCAACAAAACGAGTAAAGGCAGAAGGAAAAGAATGGGATATTGATACTGGGTTTATTGTGTTTAATGATCGAACTTACCCAAACTTCATTGAGTTATTAACTCAACTTGGTTTGTCTGGGCAAGAAACAGAAATGAGTTTTAGTGTAAAAAATGTCATTTCTGGTCTTGAGTATAATGGCCATAATTTAAATACGCTTTTTGCTCAACGCTCAAACTTATTCAATACTAAGTTTTTGTCTTTAATTAGTGAGATTTTACGCTTTAATAAACAATGTAAAGAGCTGTGGAGTGTCGATTACAGTGATGACCATATGGATCTTGATATCGATGGCACATTAGGTGATTTCTTATACCGTAATGAATATAGTAGCTATTTTTCTGAGCACTATATTTTACCGATGGGTGCGGCTATTTGGTCATCTAGCTTACAAGATATGAAAGCTTTTCCATTGCACTTTTTCATTCGCTTTTTCCATAATCATGGTTTGTTAGATATTGCTAATAGACCTCAATGGTATGTGGTCCCTAATGGTTCTCATTCATACATTAAACCTCTGATTGCGACGTTTAAAGACAAAATTCATTTAAATAGTCCTGTAACGAGTGTAACTCGAAACTCTAGAGGGGTGACGTTAGAGATAAATGGTGAAGATAAACATGACTTTGATGAAGTGGTATTGGCTTGTCACAGCGATCAGTCATTAGCAATGTTAAGTGATATTACAACCGCTGAAAAAATAGTGCTAAGTAAACTCACTTATCAAGAAAATGAAGTGGTTATGCATACTGATGAGAGCTTATTGCCAATACAAAAACGTGCATGGGCGGCTTGGAATTATCATTTAGATACGGGGAATAAAAATAATCCATCTAGTGTGACTTATAACATGAATATTCTCCAAGGATTAGAAACTAAAGAAACAACATTTTGTGTCACCTTAAACAACTCACCATTGATTCATAAAGATAAAATATTAGGTTCGTACAAATACGATCATCCGGTATTTAATACTGACACCATAGAGGCGCAAGCTCGTCGAGAAGAAATCTGTGGTCGACACCATACCCACTTTGCTGGTGCGTATTGGTATAACGGTTTCCATGAAGATGGCGTAAAAAGTGCGCTAGATGTATGCCAGCGTTTTGGTATTAGCTTATGATCAATTCCTGTCTATATTATGGCGACGTAAGACACAGACGATTTCAAACGAAAGCACATAGCTTTAGTTATCAGATGTTCTTTGTCGCCTTAGATTTGGATGAATTAGAAAAAACAGAACAGGTGGGGTGGTTCAAAAAAGGGCGTTTTGCTCCCCTAAGTTTTCGACGTTCTGATTATCTTGGCAATCAGGATGAATCTTTAAAAAAATCGGTGTGGAATAAAGTGAGTGAATTGGGTGGAAATAACAGCCAAGGTCGAGTGCTCTTCGTTGGACAGGTTCGTTGTTTTGGGCTTTATTTTAGCCCAATTAATTTTTATTACTGTTATAACCAACAAGATGAATTGACGGATTTATTGGCTGAAGTGAGTAATACGCCGTGGAATCAAACTCACTATTACTTAATAAAAATTGGCACTGAGCAAATCATTGATAAAACCTTTCATGTATCGCCCTTTTTGGATCTGAATATGAAATATCATTGGTTTATTAAAGCGCCAAGCAAGCGATTATCGCTACACCTAGAAAACCGTGGCTTAGATGAAGATCAAGAAAAAGTCTTTGATGCAACGATCGCTATGACTCGAAAAGAATTTAATTCAAAAAATATACGTGAACAAGTGATCTCTATTCCCGTCATGACCGTAAAAATAGTATGGGGTATTTATTGGCAAGCATTGAAATTATTCATAAAACGAATCCCGTTTGTGCCACACCCAGAGCAATAAGGAGAGAGCAATGGCTAGTAATCAAATAGAGAGAACAGCATTGAAAGAGTCAGTGCTAATCGATAAGAAAAATCATAAGTCAATGCGATGGATTGATGGCATGGCGCGTAAAGTGTTATTGGATTATTTAGGAAAAATGACTCAAGCGTCACTAACAATAAACGATGAATTTGGACAAGTGGTTTTGGGAGACCCATTAGCCTCTCTGAAAGCAGTAGTCGAGATCAATAACACCGAAGCGTATCGAAAAATTTTATTTGGTGGTGGCATTGGTGCGAGTGAGGCCTATGTCGCAGGTTGGTGGACAAGTCCAAATTTAACAAAGGTTATTCAAGTGTTAGGCCGTGAAGAAGGCGTACTTGATAGAGTAGAAAATAGCTTTAGTAAACTGGTTCAATTTTTTGATTTAATCAACCACAAGCGCAATAAAAACACCAAAGAAGGTTCTAAAAAGAACATCTTAGCGCATTATGATCTCGGCAATGAAATGTACAAAACGTTTCTGGATAAAGAGATGCTGTATTCAAGTGCTATTTATCCTAATGCAGATGCAAATTTGGAAGAAGCTCAGTTATTTAAATTAAAAACCATCTGTGAACGACTTGAACTCAAAGAAGGTGAAACCTTACTTGAAATTGGTACAGGGTGGGGAGCTTTGGCTATTTACGCTGCACAGCATTATGGGGTCAATGTTACCACTACGACAATTTCTGATGCTCAATATGAATTTGCAGAACAAAGGGTAAAAGCCTTAGGTCTAGAAGACCGAATTACGCTTCTAAAGCAAGACTATCGTACCCTTGAAGGTCAATACGACAAATTAGTTTCGATAGAAATGATTGAAGCAGTAGGACACGAATACCTAAGCACTTTCTTTGACGTATGTAGCAGTCATCTAAAGCCTGAAGGTAAAATGTTAATTCAAGCCATTACGATTGCAGATCAACGTTATAATCAATATCGTAAAAGTGTCGATTTTATTCAGCGTTATATCTTTCCTGGGGGGTGCTTACCATCTGTTAGTGTTATGGCAAATAAAGTGGCACAAAATACCGATATGGTGATTACTTCTCTACATGATATTGGTTTAGATTACGCAAAAACATTACGTCATTGGTATGAACGTTTTGATGATGCAAACAGTGATTTAAAACAAATGGGTTATGGCGATGATTTTATTCGTTTATGGCAGTTCTACCTTTGTTACTGCGAAGGTGGCTTTTTAGAACGCAAGATAAGTACTGTACATTTAGTGGCTGCAAAACCACAACATGGAGTGTGCTAGTCGATTATTATTTGCATTATACTAATCTAGATAAGTCAGCAAACAAGTACTTATTTAGGTTGGTATTGTAGGAGGCTTCAATGTCACGTTATTTCCCACTTATTAATGCTATTTGGTTTCAATTGGTGTGGTTTTCTGTGATCCTTTATCAACAGCAAGCGATTCCTTTTTTACTCGTTTCAATATTGCTTCATCTTTTGGTATCTCCAACACGAAAAATAGACTTTTATTTACTCATTTTAATTTCGATGTTAGGTGTGTCGGGGGATGTATTATTATCATTTACCGGCGTGTATCAATTTCCGAATGATGCATTAATACCAGTGTGGCTTATTTTATTATGGTGTCATTTTGGTTTTGCTATTAATCACAGCTTAGGATGGCTATCTCGTTTCAATCTTGGATTTATTGCTTTGCTTGGTGCGATTGCAGGCCCACTAAACTATTTAGCTGGTCATCGATTAGGCGCTGTTGATTTCTCATATTCATATCAAATCACTTTATTTTCAATTGGAGTGATCTGGGTAGTCAATCTACCCGTATTTATTATTATTCAAAAGCGTTTAAGAGCAAGAATAAATAATGAGGGGAAGGGTCATGAGAAGATTGATGAGTATACTCACCATAGTAATAAGCCTATTAACAATAAATAGTGTGGCAGCCGCTCCATTACAAGGCTTACAAAGTAGCGGTAAATCAGAGCTGTCATGGTTCTTAATCTCAGTGTATGAAGCGCAGCTGTTTACTACTTCAGGCCAGTTTATCTATGGTCAATATCCACAAGCACTTGAGATTGAATATTACCGTAATATAACAAAAGAAAACTTAATTAAAGCGACTAAAGATCAGTGGGAAGAGCAATCAATTAAACACCCTGATTTAGATTCTTGGTTGGTTGAATTAGAACAAGTATTTCCTGATGTGAAACCTGAAGATAAATTGGTTTTTAGCATTGATGAGATAGGGAATAATCAGTTTTTTCTAAATGATAAACCTATTGGAAAAATAGCGAATAAAGACTTTTCTCAGCTTTTTCTTGATATTTGGGTCTCAGAAAAAACCACTTATCCAGATTTACGTCTTGAATTGATAGGAGATAGATAATGAAAAAGATAGTCCTATTTGTTTTTAGTATTCTATTAGTCGGTTGCTCTTCTCAAGACATTAATGATTATGCAGAGACAACGCCTGAATTCTCAATGAAGGCCTTTTTTCAAGGTGATTTAAAAGCCGAAGGGATAGTAAAGGACTTTAATGGCACTGTGATAAGAACGTTTACCGTTGATCTTCAGGCTAACTGGAAGGCGGATACATTAACCTTAGACGAACAATTTCTATTTAATGACGGTGAAGAGCAAGAACGAACGTGGGTGATTCAAGATTTAGGTGATAACTCGTACACAGGAACTGCCAGCGATATTCTTGATACAGCTTATGGGAAAAGTGCAGGGAATGCCCTTAACTGGAAATACTCGATGATATTAAAGGTAGATGATTCAGAATATGAAGTTGAATTTGATGATTGGATTTATCTAATCTCAGATAGTGTTGTTATTAATCAAACCGAAATTTATAAATGGGGTATACAAGTAGGTGAAGTTGTACTTGTTATCCGAAAATAAGTAAAAACCTTGAAATGAAACATGCCGCTAAACCAAAACCACTCACTTTATTCCCTCGTCGAAGTGAGTGGTTTTTTATTTCTTATTCTTTAATCATTTACATACAAGCTCATTGTTACGATTTTTAATCGCTTTATAGGCTTTCATCATGTTTTCTTGTTTCACAAAGCGTTTTGGTGGAGCTAAAACCTCTAATTGATAGCCAGAGTCTTCATTAGAAGCTTTTTCTATTGGGGAGATAACTACGACATTAAGCTTTGGGTTTAATTCTAGTATTTGTGCTGCTGTTCCTAGGCCATTTTCAATATGAAACTTTCCTGCAATATGCATGACTTGCGCTTTAGGATGTAGCGTTAAGTAATTAACAATGCTTTCTGCCATCGTGGCATCCCACGTCATTTGAGCTGCAAATTGTTTCTGAGTTTGTTCTTCATCGCCGTGGTGCATAGAAGCTAAGAATTTTGACTTATAAGGGGAGTCAGAAAGATCGATGTTTTTAGCTAACCATGACTTTTCATCAATATCGAGTTTATCTACATAACTAATGCCTTGTTGGCCAATGCATTTTACGATTTGCTTTGGGGCGTTTGCAGCGATCACATCACGTCCTTCAGCCTTTGCTATTTCAACTAATGGACGATAATCGCTTTCATAATTAGGCCATGCGTTAGCGTCAGACATTAACGTTTGTTCGCCAATTTTTCCTGACAAATAATCATCAACAACGGTTTGTTTATTACGGCTGAACTGCTCCATAGATAACGCTAATTTAGGGTTTGTTGCAGAGAGTTCTTTAAATAAATCGGTTTGAAAACGATGGATAGCGGCATGAGTGTGCCACTCACCAACCAGAATAACATCAGCTTTTATTATCTCATTAGGTAAGGTTGAAAGAGATAAAGGCAAGCCTGTTGGTGATAGTAATTGATAATCATAGAAACTGGTGATAGCTTGGAAAGGTGTTGATGTCGATTGAATTTGTTGACTGCAACCTGACAACAAAAGAACAGAAGCAAGAGAAAATAAAATCGTGGATTTCATAATAGAGATTCAGTAGAGAACAGTCCTATAGAGTAGGATAAAATGAGAGATAATTCAATCTTAATAATAATCATTACCATTTGTAGTGGTGCGATTTGAATAGGATTTTGTATATCTGTCACAGTATTGCAATTCAAGACTCGTATAATCGGGCTCTTGGAACTCACATAAGGATATTAATATGAGTGCAGACTACCTTGATAAAACTAGGTATCATGAAGAGGTGGAATTAGAGTGGCTAGACGCAATTGAAACGGGTCTATACTTCCATAACTCAATAGAGGTTGAGAGTGGTTCTGACACTACCCTCAACGATTAATGTTTTCAGTTCTTACTATTTTTAATAGTACAAAGTGATTTAATCACTTGATCTAGGCAAGAAGGAAATAGATTCTCCTTCTGCGGTTAAAATCGAAATCTGTTCCGGCTTGCCTTTTTCATCCAACCTTAATTCCCCAATTGAGCTTTTATTAATTAGTTTATCGTTATTTGTGACCGATGGATCTCGTTTGGTGACTAATAAATTCTTACGCTTTGTAAACCAGTTTAACGGAGAGTGTGGGCTATAGAGCACTCTGTCCATAAAATCACAAAAACGAAGTAAGGCATTAGGAAACTCGTTTTTAAACCCACTACAAGTAATTTGATAGATCTCTGGGCTAGATTTGCTGTGACGCAATTTAATGTCATAGGCGAAAGAGTAATGCACATCACCAGACAGAATTACAAAGTTTTGTGGTGTTTTAGGGTGAGTAAGAATACTCAATAATGTATTTGCTGAACCTGGATGAGCCATCCAATTTTCTGCATCAATCACTAATGGTTGTCCTAACATAGTCATTGTTTTTTGCAGAGCTTCAATAAATTTAACCCCAAAAATAGGCGCAGCAGAGACGATGATGATCGCTTCTTGACCAATAAGTTCATGCTGAAAATCAAGCATTGCCTCCCAATCCATCAAACCAGAAGGCTTATTGGTATTCGATTCAGAACGCCAACGACGAGTTCGAGTGTCTAATACCACGATTTTAGGCGTTGTATGGATAGAGTCATGCCACTGTTCAAATCGAGTTAACTGCCTGATAAGTTGTGTATGTTTTTCATGAGTATAGTCGCTAAAGAGTTGACGGAAGCTATCTAAAAATTCGTCATCAAACTGCTCAGGGTTATTTCCCCAGCCTTGATACAGAAAGTAGCCCATTAAGCCATTTCCAATGACTTGTGCTGCGAGTGGATGCCCATTAACGGCATTCTCCCAGCCAATGGTTAAATTCCAATCATCAGTGATGTCATGATCATCAAAGATCATGTAAGTCGGTATATGCGCAAACAGTTGCTGGACGTCATTTAACTCTTGCACAAATTGGTCAATAACAGCTTTTTCTGTTTTCCAGCAAGCGTGCCATTTTTTATCTAATTTATTATCAGGGTCAGGAAGTGATGTAGGCAGATCTATACATTCCCATAATGCAGGCGACCAAACTAATAAATACATGACAAAGAATTCGGCACAAGTGATTAGATGATTTTCGTGCTCACTGGAGCTAAAAATGGGACGAGACTTATATAGATTCCATCGCGAGAGAAAATTAGTATTATCAACATAGTGCGGCAAAATTTTATCACGCTGGTAAAGGTTATGTTGATGGGCGTAAAGCGAAGTATCTGTTGGGATAGCTTTATCAGGAAGCGATTCTTCAAATAACTCTAATTGAGGAATGATTTGCTGAATCGCCATTAACATCGGTCCTGCGACATCATCTGCATAGATTTGGTCACCACTCATCATTAATAGTGAAGCTCTCTCTTCAAGAGTTTGTGTTTTCAATTGTTGATTGGCGATGACTAAGCTGTCTTTGCTAGGATAATGAGGATTACGGCATGAACCATGTAAGACATAATCAGCTTTCTCTTTAATGATGAATGAAAAGAGAGATTCATTAGAATAAAGCGTATTAGGTAACAAACCAGATAATGTGCCATGTTGAGTGATTATATCGTATTCGACCGCTTGATTTACCGGAAACTCCGCTTGGCATTGCAGTAGATATACCCAAGCATGGTGACCGATTTGAATGCATTGTTTATCTGTGATCATAAACTCAAGTGAGTTATCTGCCCATTGAATTAGGGCATGACCTTCGAGGCGTTCTGAAGTCGTTAGCCATAAGTTGACTTCAGTCGCACTCGATTTTCTAATAATAGGCCCAGCAAGAACTAACGGTAGTGATTTAGACATCAATTAATACAACTCTTTATAACAGATGAGACCATCATAATACTTGCTATGGCTAACTTGCAATATCCTGAGCTTTGGCTTGCTTATAGATATCTAATGTCTTTAATCGTTGTACTGCATGCTCAATAATAGGCTCTACATAATTATCCGGTTTTAATAGCGGCTTGTTATTGGGTTGATGCAATAGCTTTCCTGTTAGTTCCGTTAACTCTGGTAGCCAATGTTTAATAAAAACCCCATTATTATCAAACCGTTCGCTTTGTGTTGTGGGGTTAAATATGCGGAAGTAAGGTGTACTGTCACAGCCCACAGATGCGCACCATTGCCAACCTCCATTATTTGATGCAAAGTCACCATCAATAAGTTTTGACATAAAGTACTGCTCGCCCCAACGCCAATCAATGTGTAAGTCTTTGACTAAAAAACTGGCAGTGATCATTCGCAGGCGATTATGCATCCAACCGGTATTGTTGAGTTGCTTCATTGCTGCATCCACAATAGGAAACCCAGTTTCGCCTTTGCACCATTGCTCAAACTTATCGCTGTCGTTATTCCATTGAATGTATTTGTCAAAACTCAAAAAAGCGTGGTTTTTAGACAACAATGGATAAAAGTAAAGTAGATGAGTGTAGAACTCTCGCCATATTAATTCATCAAGCCAGATCTCTTGTCCCTGAGTTAGTTGATTATTCGCTTCTAGGTGTAATCGTAAAATACATTGCTTTGCTGAAATTGCACCAATAGCCAGATAAGGAGAAAGTTGACTTGTCCCTTCAATTGCTGGGTAATCTCGTTGGTCATTATATTGTTGTGATTTTTCACGACAAAATTGACGCATGGTATTAACTATTGTTTTATTTGATACAGGCCATACTTTACTTTCATTACTGATAGAGTTGGTAAATTCGTGTGCATTATAACTTTTCAGTGAGTCGAGTTGCGGACTCGATAGTTCAACTGAAGCGGTCACTTTTTCAATGGTTGGAAAGTGTTGATAAAAGTACTCTCTCCACGCTTTTTTAAAGGGTGTAAAAACCTTGTAGGGCTGGTGGGTTTTATTCAATAGTTTTCCAACTTCTACAGCACATTTTGCGCCGTAAAAAGCACATTGAACATCAGATAGTTGTGCTGCAACATCGGCATCTCTGCTTAATTCATCTGCTTCATATTCTTTATTGGCAAATAGATGTGATATACCAAGATCTTTACACAATATTCGAAGCTGTAGTGGTATATCTTTGAACCAAGGACAAGATAACACTAATAATGGAATATTTAGTGTGTGCAGCTCTTTTTTAAGTTCAAGCAAACGCCTCTTTATCAGATCGATTTGAATTGATGCTTTATTGTGTTGTTGCCATTGAGATTCACTGGCAACAAAGATGGCGACTGTAGGCGCTTGATTAGCAAGAGCGGCAGATAACGCTGGGTTATCCGCCAATCTTAAATCAGTACGAAACCAAACGCATTGCATGGTTGGTTTATAATCCATAGCGTAATCTCAATTCTTGAGGGTATGGATTAAGGAAAGATTGTTTTGCTAAATATTCATTGGAATGAATACCTAAATGGTGCTTAATTAAGGTAATTGGTGAAAGCAAAGGTAATAACCCTTGATTGTAATCTTGGATTATTTGAGCAAGCTCTTGTTTTTGTGGTGATTCAAGTTCTTTTTTGAAATACCCCTGAAGATGCATTAATACATTCGTGTTGTTCTTGCGAGAAGCGCGGATCGCCATTGTCTGCATTAACTGTGTACGATAAATAGCAAAGAACTCATTTATGTCATATTCCGCTACTTTCGCAACCAATTTACCTAAGTTTTTGTATCCAACGGTGGAGTGTGACATCAGGGTATATTTATAACGAGAATGGAAGGCAATGATTTTCCCTGCTGTAGGCTCTCCATCCATAGATTTATATAGATCATTTAAACAAAATACGCGAGTAATGAAGTTTTCTTTAAGGACGGGATCAGTCAGTCGTCCATCTTCCTCTACTGGCAGCCACGGCATTTCTTTCATCAAAATTTGAGTATAAAGACCGACGCCATTTTTTTTTGCATTATTTTTGCTATATACCTTAACTCGCTCCATACCGCAGCTTGGAGAATTAGCACATACGATGTAGCCACACATCTCAGTTTCTTTTAGACGATCGACGGTTTTTTGAGAGAACTCGATCATTGAATCTGTGTAGTCTAGAGACGCGTCTTTTGAATCAACAAGGGCTATTCTTTCTTCATTTGTGATTAAACGTATCGTTGGTCTTGGTACAGACATACCGCTGCCAACTTCTGGACAAATAGGAATATAAGTAAAGTACGGGGCAAGGACTTTAGAAGCGAATTTATTACTTTTGTGCCCACCATCAAAACGAACACTTTCACCGTTAACACAGGAACTTATACCAACTTTAATATCCATGATTGACTCTCCATTGCTTATTTTTATTATCAATGAGTAATTAAACGAATTAACTCTCTATTTGGATCACTTCAGCTTGACTCTTTTTTTGTAGTCGAGCAAACTAACTGTAAACATATTGTGACAGCTATCTTAGTTAAGGAAGCTTCTGTGCGTCTTGAAGTGCAATGTAAAGATCGATTAGGACTAACCCGTGAATTACTTGATATTTTGGCTTCTCAAAATATCGATTTACGAGATATTGAAATTGAAAAAACAGGGTTAATCTATCTTAATTTTCCAGAAGTAGAATTTGATGAATTCAGTCAATTAATGGCAAAAATTCGTCGAATTGAGGGAGTAATGGATGTTCGTAAAATTCCATTTCTTCCGAGTGAACGTCGCAATACAGAGCTATTAGCGGTATTAAGTACGCTCCCTGATCCTGTTTTCTCTATTAGCTTAAAAGGTAAAATTGATAACGCAAATCAGGCCGTAGCCTCTTTATTTAATTTAGACAAAGAAACGCTTATTGGCCAACCAGCAAGCCTATTATTGCCTGATTTTAATATTACTTATTGGCTAGAGGAATCTCGCATTCGTCAGCGAGAATCAATGGAAATAGAAGGCGTAAATTATGTCATGGAAATCATGCCTGTTTATATCACTGATGATGACAACGCCTCTATCTTAGCCAGTGCCGTTGTTATTATTAAGCCGTCGATTGATTCTCAACAAGCACGTCCATTTTTACCTGAATCATCTAATCTTGGTTTTGAACATTTTGTTGGTTCCTCGACTAAATATAAGAAGCTAATCTCTCAGGCAAAGAAACTGTCTGATATTGATCAATCATTATTGATCCAAGGTGAAACTGGCACGGGTAAAGAAATGTTAGCTCGTGCATGTCATAATGCTTCTGTTCGCTCAGGTAAAGCGTTTATGGTGGTTAACTGTGCTGCTATGCCAGATGATGTCGCAGAAACTGAATTATTTGGATACGCTTCTGGTGCGTTTCCAAATATGCCTGAAGGTAAAAAAGGGATCATAGAGCAAGCAGACGGCGGAACCGTTTTCTTTGATGAGATCAGCGAAATGAGTCCGCTTCTACAGATCAAATTATTGCGTTTCATTCAAGATGGTAATTTCCGCCGTGTGGGTGAAGAGAAAGAAATCCATGTTGATGTGGGGATTATTGGCGCAAGTAAGAAAGAACTTCTAGACTTAGTAGAACAAGGCGTATTCCGGGAAGATCTTTATTATCGTTTGAATGTACTGTTCTTAGAGATACCGCCATTGCGTGAACGTCCATCAGATGTTGCGACGTTATTTGAGTTTTTTGTTGCCCAACTATGTAAAGAGTTAAGTATTGTAAAACCGTCGATTTCTGAAGACGTATATGATTATTTACGCAGTTACTCGTGGCCTGGTAATGTACGTCAGCTTAGAAGTTCGACGTTAAAAGCATTAACACAAATGGACAGAAACCAGTTAAGTACATCTCACTTTATGCTACCAATTGCTGATAATAATACGAATGTGATTAATATTAATGTGGATGGCACATTAGATGAAATAATGAAATCGTATGAGTCAAACATATTGTCAGGCTTATACAGTGAATTTCCCTCAAGCCGTAAATTAGCGAAGCGTTTAGGGGTTTCACATACTGCAATTGCGAATAAACTGCGTGATTACGGTATTGGTAAGAAGTAGGGAGAAACGACATGGATGTACATTTTGATTTTGACCATTACCAAGTTCGTTTAATTAAAAGTGCCGATGCTGTGATGATAGCGAATTACTTTATGCGTAATCGCCATCACCTCGAACCATGGGAGCCAAAGCGTGCAAATGCTTTTTTTACACCTGAAGGATGGAAACAACGTCTATTACAACTAGTTGAACTGCATAAGCATAATTTAGCTTTTTACTTCGTAATTTTTGATAAAGAAGAGCACAAAATTATTGGTACTGTGAGCTACAGTAATATTACGCGATTTCCTTTTCATGCCTCTCACCTTGGTTATTCTTTGGATGAAAAATATCAAGGAAACGGCATTATGCAGCGGGCAGTTAAAGAAACGGTTGATTGGATGTTTTCTGTGCAGAATCTTCATAGAGTTATGGCGGCTTATATTCCTCATAATGAAAAAAGTGGCAAGGTATTATCAACCTTAGGTTTCGTTAAAGAAGGTGAAGCTAAGAATTATTTATACATTAATGGAGAGTGGGAAGACCACATTCTCACTTCAAAAATAAATGATGATTGGAAACCTGATTAGAGTTATTTCGTCATAAAAATAAGAAAAATTAAGAAAATAGGAGAAGTTAATCATAGAGATGTACTAAGTTTAGTGTAGTCTATAAGAGTTAATTTCAATTATTTTAAGATAATGATAAAGAAGGAATTTAAATGCTGAAGTTCATCAAGTTTTTACAGTTATTGATTTTAGGTGTTGTTGGTGCGTTTGTTATTCAATCAACTGTGTTGCACGGTATTGGTATTTTCAGTGAACGTTACGTCATTATGACCTTGGTATTAACGGCATTGTTAGAACTGGCTATTTTCATTATTTATAAGTTGGTAGAAGATGATTTTACTAACGAGTCGAAAAAGAAATAGTGATAAAGTAGATTTGTTGCAATGATTCAATAAAAACCGATACGCTTAATGTAGCGTATCGGTTTTTTATGTTTACTTTTAATTAGAAGAGCTTATTTAACGCACTATCAATAGCATTAACCAATTTAGTAATGTGTTCAGGTTGAGAAATAAACGGCGGCATCATATAAATCAATTTACCAAATGGTCGTATCCAAACCCCTTGCTCGACAAAGTGTGCTTGGATTTTTTCCATCTCAACAGGTGTGGTTAATTCCACAACGCCTATCGCTCCAAGCCATCGAACATCGGCAACCACATCGTGTTTTTTAAGTTGAGGCAGTAATTCTGAAAAGCAGGTTTCAATCTGTTTAGTTTGAGTCTGCCAATGATTTTGTTGGATCAGCTCTAAACTGGCATTCGCAACAGCACAAGCCAGTGGATTTCCCATAAAGGTGGGTCCGTGCATAAAGCAGCCGGCATCTCCACTACATACAGTATCAGCAACCACTTTACTGGTGAGTGTTGCAGATAATGTCATGTAGCCGCCTGTAAGTGCCTTACCAATACACATGATGTCAGGCTCAATGTCGGCGTGCTCACAAGCAAATAACTTTCCTGTTCGTCCAAAGCCGGTTGCTATCTCATCAAGAATAAGAAGTAAGTCATATTGATCACACAAACGGCGCACTTCTTTCAAATATTGAGGGTGGTATAAACGCATTCCGCCAGCCCCCTGAACAATAGGCTCAAGGATCATGGCGGCGATCTCTTCATGGCGTTCAGCCAGTATCTTTTCTAAAGGAAGAATATCTTCAGGGTTCCATTCATCACCAAATTTACTGGTCGGAGATTCTACGAATAGATGCTCTGGTAAAAAACCTTTATATAGACCGTGCATTGAATTATCGGGATCAGTTACCGACATTGCGGCAAAGGTATCACCATGGTATCCATGACGAACCGTTACGAATTTCGAGCGAGGTTGTCCTTTGGCGTGCCAATATTGCAGAGCCATTTTTAAACTAACTTCAACCGCGACTGAGCCAGAATCGGCTAAAAAGACTTGCTCTAATCGAGAAGGGCTTAATTCAACTAATTTTTTACATAGATCAACCGCAGGTTGATGCGTAATACCACCAAACATCACGTGTGCCATTTTATCGGTTTGATCTTTAAGCGCTTGGTTAAGGTGAGGATGACAGTAACCGTGAATGGTTGACCACCAAGAAGACATTCCATCAACCAATGCTGTCCCATCTTCTAAATAGAGGTTAACCCCTTTAGCGTGAGTAACAGGGTAGCAAGAAAGCGGGTTAATTGCAGATGTGTAGGGATGCCAAATGTGTTGATGGTCAAAATCCAAGTCGACGCTATTGCTCATTTATTCACCAGTTGTAAACTTTATCTATCCATTAAGGTTGACAGTGTATCGTTTAACCGTAGACTAGCCAAGTATAAATAGAGACCAAAAAGCACAATCAAAAGTGGTCGGATCTTAGTAATAGCAATGGTTATAGCAAGTTAACGAAAGGAATTTACACGTGGAAGTGAGACATAACTGGACAGTAGCAGAAGTACAGGCGTTGATGGATAAGCCGTTTATGGACTTAATCTTTGATGCTCAATTAGTACATCGTAAATATCAACAAACAAACCATGTACAAGTGAGTACACTGCTATCAATTAAAACGGGCGCTTGTCCTGAAGATTGTAAATATTGCCCTCAAAGTGCTCATTACCGCACTGACGTTGACCGTGAACGTTTGATGGAAGTAGAAAGCGTTTTGGATGCTGCGAAAAAAGCGAAGAACTCAGGTTCAACCCGTTTCTGCATGGGTGCTGCTTGGAAAAATCCAAAAGAACGTGATATGCCTTATCTGTTAGATATGATCAAAGGCGTCAAAGAGATGGGTCTTGAGACGTGTATGACGCTAGGGATGATCACCTCAGAGCAAGCGGGTGAATTATCACAAGCGGGTCTCGATTACTACAATCATAATTTAGACACCTCGCCAGAGTTTTATGGCAACATCATTACTACTCGTACTTATCAAGATCGTCTAGATACATTATCTCATGTTCGTGATGCAGGAATGAAGATCTGTTCTGGTGGCATTATCGGCATGGGCGAAAGTGACAGTGATCGTGCGGGTCTGTTTGTTGAATTAGCGAATCTTCCTCAGCACCCTGAGTCTGTTCCTGTCAATATGCTGGTAAAAGTAAAAGGCACGCCATTAGAGGATGCTGAAGACGTTGACCCATTTGATTTTATCCGTTTGATTGCGGTTGCTCGTATCATGATGCCTGAATCGGCTGTGCGTTTGTCTGCAGGTCGTGAAAGCATGAATGAGCAGATGCAAGCCTTATGCTTTATGGCCGGTGCTAACTCGGTATTTTATGGGTGTAAACTACTGACAACGCCAAACCCGGATGAAGACAGCGACATGCAACTGTTTAAGAAACTGGGTGTGAATAGCCAACAAGTTGCGCAAAAACCAGATGTGGTTCAAGAGCATGAATTATTAGACCGCGTTGCTGAACGTGTTGCTTCTCGTCCTGAAAAAGACGATCTATTCTATGAAGCGAGCGTTTAATCAACGTATTAGCTCCGCACTTACTCAACGTAAGCAAGCGGGGCTGAATCGTTCTCGAACGGTAATAGAGCAAGGTAATCAATCTCGATTAGTGGTGGATGGTCAATCTTATATCAATTTTTCAGGTAACGATTATCTTGGTCTTGCTGGCAGCAAAGAGTTAACTCAAGCATGGCAACAAGGCTTATCTTTATATGGCAGTGGCAGTGGTGCTTCACCATTAGTAACAGGTTACTCAAAACCTCACGCCGACTTAGAGTCTCAACTGGCTGAATGGCTATGGTTTGATTGCGCATTACTGTTTAACTCTGGCTTTAGTGCTAATCAAGCGGTGCTTTTTTCATTATTAGAAAAAGGTGACGCTTTACTGCAAGATAAACTTAATCATGCCTCGTTAATGGAAGCGGGTATATTGTCACCTGCGATGATGAAACGCTTTAAACATAATGATATATCTCACTTAACCAAATTATTAACGGCGTCTGATAATTCACCTTCTTTGGTCGTCACCGAAGGGGTTTTTAGTATGGATGGGGATTTATCACCACTTTCAGATATTGCTAAAGTAACCAAAGAAAATAATGCGTGGTTAATGGTAGATGATGCTCATGGATGTGGCGTGTTAGGTAACAATGGCCGAGGATGTTGTGATTTTTATCAAGTGACGCCAGACATTTTAGTCGTCACGTTTGGTAAAGGGTTTGGTTTATCGGGTGCTGCGGTGTTATGTAATCAAGAATGTGGTGATTACTTAGCGCAATTTGCTCGTCATCATGTCTATTCAACGGCAATGCCTCCTGCTCAAGCTCATGCGTTATCTCATGCCTTATTGATGATCCAGCAACAAGAGTGGCGACGTGAAAAGCTCAAAGAATTAAATCAACAATTTGAATCAGAATTAACTGGTTTTTCAGGAGCGGTGAAAACAAATACGCCGATAAAACCGATTATTATTGGCGAAACGGGGGCGGCAATGACACTCTCTGCTGCACTTAAAAACCAAGGATTGTGGACAACTGCCATTCGTCCGCCGACCGTGCCAACAGGAACTGCGCGGTTAAGAATTACGTTAAGTGCTAATCACTCGCAACAAGGCATTACACAGCTTACCCAAGCAATAACAGAATTAGGATGATGGAGTTATGGTTAATCAAGCTGTCGCCATAGAAACCTCACATTGGACACCAAGCCAAGAGAAACAAGCCATTCAAGCCGCGTTTAGTAAGGCGGCAAATACGTATGATCGCTCGGCTGAATTTCAACGTCAGGTGGCGGATACCTTATTATCTTATTTACCTCAAGATCTGTCAGGGCAGCGTATATTAGATGTCGGCTGCGGAACGGGCTATTGCAGTGAACAGTTGTTGAAGCGTGGTGCAAAGGTTGTGGCGTTTGATCTGTCTCAATCGATGTTAGATAAAGCTAAAGAACGTTGTGGTGAACTTAATATTTGTTATGTTCAAGGGGATGCTGAGCATTTACCGTTTATTAATAGTGAATTTGACGCGGTTATTTCAAGTTTAGCGTTGCAATGGTGCCAGGATTTATCCGTTCCTCTGGCTGAAATGAATCGAGTTACTCATACTAAAAGCAAGGTTGTATTTTCAACTTTGTTAGATGGCTCACTGTTTGAGTTGAAAAATGCGTGGTCAAAGGTTGATTCATATCAACATGTTAACGATTTTATTACTCAATCTATGGTAAAACTTGCGTTAGCGCAATCTGATTGCAACAAGTTTACACTAGACTGCACGCCAGTCGAGATGACGTATTCTTCCGCTCTTGCTTTAATGAAAGATTTAAAAGGAATTGGAGCAACGCATTTACCTAATGGTCGCCACTCAGGTTTATTGAGTAAAGGAAAGCTATTAGCTGTGGAAGAAGCGTATCAAATTTTTAAGAATGAATTGAATAAGTTACCTGCTACTTATCAGGTAGGCTTTGGAGTTATAAGTAATGATTGATGCATTTTTTGTTGCAGGTACAGACACAGATGTAGGTAAAACGGTTTCTTCTAAAGCGATTTTAGATGCATTAAATATAAAAGGGCTAAATACAGCCGCATACAAACCTGTAGCTGCGGGCTCTGAAGACAAAGGCGAAGGCGTTCAAAACTCTGATGCAATCCATTTACGCTCTGCTGCTAATGTTGAATTAAGCTACGAAGAAGTAAACCCATACGCATTGTTATTGCCTGCATCGCCACACATTGCGGCAGAAGCAGAGAATGTTGTGATTGACTATTCTGTTCTTTCACAAGGTTTGGCTGCATTAAAAGCTAAATCTGATGTGGTGCTAGTAGAAGGCGCAGGTGGTTGGCGTGTTCCTGTTTCTAAAGATGATTGCTTGTCTACTTGGGTTAAGCAAGAGAAATTGCCAGTCGTATTAGTGGTAGGCATTAAATTGGGCTGTTTAAGTCATGCAATGCTAACGGCTGAAGCGATTCAACATGATGGCTTAGAGATCATTGGTTGGGTAGCAAACCGAATCAACCCAGGTACTGAAAATTACGCTGAGATTATCGCTATGTTAGAAGATAAAATGCCAGCACCAAAATTAGGTGAAATCCCATACATGCCAAGTGTTAAGCGTAAAAATATGGGTAAATACATTAATTTAGATGTGTTAGAAAGTTAATTTCTATTGCTATAAACGCATTTAAGTACAAGATACAGAAGCCAATATCTTTCATGATGTTGGCTTTTTTTTGGACATTAATTTCATTGATATGAAAACGTTTCTCTAAATAGCGTCACCATCGCCCGTGTTTTCTCAGGTAAATAACTTGGGGTAGGGTAAACCAAAGTAATCGTTAGATCTGTAAAAGAAGTTCTGGGTAAGACCTCAATGAGTTGGCCATTTTCGATTTTATCTTCAATTAATATAGATGGTAGAAGAGCAATGCCTTTACTTGAAATAGCTAATCTTTGAAGTAAATTTAGATCATCACTAAATAATTGATAATCAAGCCCTTGAGGGAGCAAGCTTTTGTTATAACGACTAGCAAGCAGATGAAAGTCATTTAATTGAGCCACATTATCAGGACATCCGTTAAGCGCTAAATATTCAGAAGAAGCAACCATGCTATAAGGAATTTGAATTAAGCGTTGCTGAATATAATCATCATGTAATGGCTCAATGTAGCTAGGCAGAATTTGCAGATCAATATTTTCACGGCGAAGATCTAACGATTGAACATGATGCTCAATCTCTAGCTTAACCTCAGTATACTCTTTCATATACTGTTCAATTAATTGGGAGAAAATTTCCGTCATTCCAAGGGCTGGAGGGATAGCAACTTTTAAACGACCCCTTGGCGTTAAATGGTGCTCTTTCATTAATCGGCTTGCATCCACTAAGGTATTAATTGGATTAGAGGTTTGCTCATATAGCCATTTCCCTTGCTGGGTTAATTCAATCGCTCTTGTCGTTCTGATGAGTAATTGATGGCCAAGAGCTTTTTCTAACTCTTGTAGGCGACGACTAACCTTTGAGCGCTGTAATCCTGCAAATTGTGCAGCAGAGCTAATGCCCTTATGCCTAACAATAAGAACAAATAGGTAAATATCATCAAATGAAACGGAGCTATCTGGATGGTTACTCATCTCTATTGTCCTGTTAATAGGCCATATACGGACTATTTTGCCATCTATTCGAAATAAAATCACGCACTATAATAATACCAATCTACATAAGTATTTGATCATTCTTGCTTGTTAAAATCGATTATATCTGCGTTATAAATTTTGTAATTAGACCCACTAGTTACTGTAATTTATGCCTTGCTCTAATCGATTTTTCCTGCGCAATTATCTGAACAACCACTTATCCAGAATGGTATGAGAACCAGATCACAGCAACTTTGACTTTATTGAGAACATTTATGCAAGCTGCAGAAAAAAAATTCAAACAATGGATGCGTATCCTAATCGTATTATTTCTTATCGTTACGGCTTATTTAGTGGTGGCGGATAGATTAACGCCGCTTACTACACAGAGTAAAGTTCAAGGGTTTGTAGTTCAAATATCTCCAGAGGTATCGGGACGCATTGTAGAAGTGAACCATACGAATAATCAGTTGGTAAAAAAGGGTGAGCGATTATTCAAAATAGATGATGAAAAATATCAACTAGCAGTACAAAAAGCAGAGATAGCATTAGCACAAACAAAAGAGCAAGAAGCCTCTTTAGTTGCTGATATTGAAGCGGCAAAATCAAATGTAAAAACTACGAAAATCACG
The DNA here is from genome assembly GCF_057368585.1 of Aliivibrio thorii. NCBI lineage: Bacteria > Pseudomonadati > Pseudomonadota > Gammaproteobacteria > Vibrionales > Vibrionaceae > Aliivibrio > Aliivibrio thorii. Next base: position 964,133 of record NZ_CM170655.1, read on the forward strand.
GCAGATAATGCTAATCGAGAATATCATCGTATAAAACGGCTCGCTAAATCAGGTGCTGTTTCGGTATCAGGGCTAGATTCGGCTGTAACAAAACGAGATCAAGCAGTTGCTAACTTTATGGCATCAAAACAAAAGCTACATGCTTTAGAAGTTAAGTTGGGTAAGGGCAATGGTCAAAGCAGTGCGGTGCTTTCTGCAAAAAATGCTCTAAAGCAAGCACAGTTAAATTTAGAACATACTGATGTAGTAGCGCAAAGTGAAGGGATTATTACGAACATGCAGTTGCATGTCGGTTTGTTTGCCAATGCTAATCAGCCATTACTTACTTTTATTCCAACAGATTCGTTATGGATCTCTGCTGATTACCGTGAAAAAGCAACGGCAGGAATGAAAAAAGAAATGAGAGCAGAGGTTGCATATGATGCTATGCCTGGTGAAGTTTTCCCACTGTTAGTTGAAAGTCGAGATTATGGTGTGTCTTCTGCACAGCAAAAGGCTAATGGACAATTGAGCACAGTAGAGGTGAGTAACCGCTGGGTACGAGATGCACAGCGAGTTCGAGTTAATCTTATTAGTGAAGGATCCATACCTTCTAGCTTATTTGTAGGCTCACGTGCAACGGTGATTATTTATACCTCAGGAAATAGCGTAATTGATTATATCGGCCATAGTTTAATTACCATGATCAGTTATTTACATTATATTTATTAATTGGGTATTGGTATGAAAGCATTACGGATATGGTTTGGTTGTGTTTTAGGCTTTGCGATGTGCACGGTGTTTGGTTGGTCTAATGGCATGTTTGGTACTTTATTACCTCTGTTTATATTATCGAATCTAAACCGCTGGAACTGGGGAATGTTTATTCAACTGTTTATCAGTGTTGTTTGGGTGAGTATTCAAGTGGCGTTAATTGTTGGCTTTCTACAACCTTATCCACTTCTAATGACCGTTGCTGTTGGTATTTTGTTGTTGTTTAAGTGTCATGCCATGCATTATAAAGCGAGCTATCTATATGGTTATACTGGGTTATTAGTTGGTTCCATTTTGTTAAATTTTGGTTCGTATGCCACTTTTGATTTAGAGGATTTTATTGTTGGAGTATGGGTTGCCGCGATTATGGTGATCCCTATTTGTGCCTTAGCTTTTTATCTATTTCCAGACCCCATTGAAGCTCATACTCCTATTTTAAAAGTAGAAGGCCAGAGTAAAGAGCCAAGAGAGATGCTAGAGCAAACTGCATTAGGTTGGATGGTAGCAATGATTGTGTTTTTGATCTTTGAAATTTGCGCATTAAATGACTCTTTATCAGCACAAGCCTCTATGCTGATTATGCTTTCACCAATGACTTTAGTCGGTTCATTAATGATGGCTCGCATACGTATCATTGGTACATTAGCTGGTTGTATGGCAGCGATGGTGATGCAGTTGATTTTGTATGATCTTTACGATAATCCTATTTTGTATATTTTAAGCTTTGCTATTGCATCAGGGTATTTTTGTAAATGGTTAGCGAGTGAAAATCCAATAATGAAAGGGATTGGTTTCTCCGCTATGGCAGGGTTAACTATACCAATTACAGGCGCAGTACCGGGACAAAAAGATGCCTTCTTTGCTATTTTATATCGAATGTCATCGATAGTTGTTGCTGTCATTGTTACCAGCTTACTGATTTGGGTTTGTTATCGACTGATTAAGCTTTTTCCTATTTTCTTTCGGGGAGTAGAAAGAGAAGAACAAAATAGCTAAAACTATGCATCATAGAATTATAAGCCAAGAGGTTTGTACATTGTTACGAACTGCTCTTGGCTTTTTTTGTTTATGTGATAACGTCTGTCTAGTTGAAAATTATAAAGAAAATAACAAGGACAGTCATGAGCTCAATTATTGAATGTATTAAAACGGTAGGGCGTGGTGAGCGCAGTCGTAAGCCGTTAAGTTTTGATCAAGCCTATCAGGTAATGAAAGAATACCTTGCCGGTGAAGTATCTCGTGACAAAATGGCAATGCTGATGATGCTTATCCGAGTTCAAAACGAAACGGTTGAGGAGATCAGCGGCTTTACTACCGCCATCCGTGAATTTATTCGTAACGAACAAACGCCAGAGCTAAAAGATCTTAATGTAGATATTGATTGGGCATGTTTTGCAGGTAAGCGTCAGGTTCAAGGTCCGTCATGGCAGTTGTATGCAGCACAAATTCTAGCGAATAAAGGCTTTAGAGTATTGCTTCATGGTCACTTACAACTTGGCAGCACGCGTGAACACGTATCTCAAGTCATTGATAAGCTAAATATTCCAAGTTGTTCAAGCATTGCTGAAACGCAGAAAAAACTGGATGAAGGTAATATCGCATATTTACCACTCTCTGTTTATGCTCCTCAAGTAGAAACCATGCTGTTATGGCAACATGAATATGGTCTACGCACACCGGCTAACACTTGCGCTCGTATGCTAAACCCTGCATCAGCGCCGATTTCATTACGTGGAAGCTTTCACCCAGGTTTACCGCAACTGCATGGCGAAGCAGAGTCTCGCTTGCAACAAGCAACAGATGACAGCTCTGAATTAGCACTGTGCTTTAAAGGCATGGGCGGGGAATCTGAGTTTAACCCTAAAGTGAGTCAATCACTGTGGTGTGCATCAAAAGGCGTGTGCGAAGAGTTGTACTGGGAAGAAGCATTAATAGAAGACTTGCCTATCCTAGAAAATTGTTTGCTATGTACTAAACCTGAGCAGTTACAACTAATGGCGAACACCGTTATTTTTAATGTTGCTAACGTATTGTGGGCAAATAAACGAGAAGAAAACTACCCAAGAGAAGAAGCGATCAAGCTTGCTACTCAATATTGGAAAGAGTACGTGATTTCGTTATCGTAATACTTACCATTGAGTGAGTTTGAGAAAAACAAAGCCGTCCCTTTTATTGGTTCGGCTTTTTTATTCTCAATTATTTTTATTACATAAACGTAATAGTAATTCACATTTAACTCTATTATCAAAACACAGTTAATAATCGATAATGTTCTCCTAGTCAATCATTACCTTTGGAGACCATTATGGCTAATGGATTTATAAGAGATGGTGGCGTACAAGACCAAATTGATGCCACTGTTACTGATGCAATTAACCGTGCTAGAGCACATCTTAACCATGAACATAACGAGACTGATTATTGTCTAGAATGTGGTGAGTTGATCCCTGAAGGTCGACGTAAAATTATCCCCGGTGTTGAGTTGTGTGTTGAGTGTCAGGTAAAAGAAGATGTAAGAGAAAAAGCCTTTAGTGCCTATAACCGAAGGGCAAGTAAAGACAGTCAACTAAGATAACTATTTATAAAAATGGCGGAACAAAAAAGTCCGCCATGATATTCATTATTAATGCTTTATATTAAAACTTACTTACGATTGATACGTGCCAAGAAATAGGTATTTACGTACTCACCCTGTCTAAACGCAGAATCAATTGCTTCACCTTCAATCACAAACCCGAATTTTTTATACAGAGAAAGCGCCGCGTGGTTATCTACAAACGCATCAATTTCAATACGGTGAACATTAAGCCAATTATCAGCAAGTTCTAAAACGGTTTCAATTAGCTTACTGCCAATACCACGTCCATGATAATCATCGTGAACACCCATTCCAAAATGAGCAACATGACGAGTCCTAGGATGTGTCACTTGTTCAAAACCAATATTACCGACAACCTTGTTATCAATAAGGGCAACATAGCTATAGACGTTATCAGGTTTACTTGAAATACGTTTTTCCCAGAGAGCAGGCGATGGGAGTGGCAGTTGAAGTGTTTGCGCTTGAGCTTGTGGTTGATTATACAACTCACATAAACCATCAATGTCTTTTAATTCTGTTGGGCGAATCACTATTTCCATTACCTACATCCTTTGCTTAATAAACATACACTTAACTTAACTAGAATAATCTTAGATGACAAGCACTGATACCATTTGAATCTAATAATTACCGTTTATACCTGTTATTTACCATTCGTCGCATCAGTCGGTTTTTATTTTTCATCTTAGTTAATCTGTGATCATTGAAAATAAGATCACCGACTAAGGATTAGAAGATGAAAATGACACTATTAATCTTACTATTGAGCGTGTGTATGAGCATGGTTGCTTTTACTGCTCACGCCGCATTAACCGCTACAGATATTGCACTCTATAACCAAGCAGCGGCGGGTGATGAAGATAAAGTTGACCCCGCTTATGATCGTTTTAACCAATTGATACAACAAGAAGGCGCGACACCATTAACGCTGGTTTATTTTGGCAGTGCTGAAACCTTAAAGGGTAGAGATGCCATGATGCCGTGGACAGCAATGAAATACGTTGAACAAGGGTTAGCTAAAATTGGCAAAGGGTTAAATCTACTTGCTACAGAAACCGCTTCAATTGAAGATCAGCCCGTTGTTTCTGGCCTTCCTAACTCTTACCTCACACGTGCGCTAGCGGCGGCAACCTATTCACAACTTCCTGATATGTTTAATCACTTTGGGCGTGGTTATGATCTTTATTTGGAATTGCTCTCTGAGCCTAAATTTCAGCAACAATCATTCGAAGCTACTGCGTGGATTTATGGCTATGCGATACAAGCCGCTTTACGAGCAGAAGACACAGAAAAAGCGAATCAATGGCTATCGGAGATGAGAGAACAAGATAAAGGACATCCAGAAACGCTTAATGCTCAAGTGCTGTTTTTAGCTCAGTAATAGGAGAATAGAGATGATTAGCTTTAAGGGTATTAAAAAAAACTATCAGTTGGGATCACAACAGGTTGAAGCGTTAAAAAAAATAGAGGGTTTTATTATTAAAGGTTCGATGGTTGCTTTGTGCGGTCCATCTGGCTCAGGCAAAAGCACCTTATTAAATATACTTGGTTTATTGGATATGGATTACAAAGGCAAGATCAGAATGGATGGTAAAGCCTACCCTAAAGATCCTATTCAAGCAGCTACGTTACGGCGTCACCAATTGGGGTTTGTATTCCAGAGATTCAATCTTGTTCCAGTTATGACGGCTTTAGAGAATGTGGCTTACCCATTGCAATTAAATGGCTACAGCAGAGAAGAACAAAATAGGTTAGCCATTGAGATGCTAGAAAAAGTAGGGTTAGGCGATTTTATTTATCATCGTCCAGATAACCTCTCTGGTGGGCAGCAACAACGTGTTGCCATTGCTCGTGCGTTAGTTCATAAACCTAGTTTGGTTATTGCTGATGAACCAACGGCTAGCTTAGATAGCCAAACCGCAGAGGTTGTGATTGATATTATGAAAGCGTTAGGCAAAGAAATGGGAACCACCTTTATTATTGCGACGCATGATTATCGTATGGCGCAACACTGTGATAGCTGCATTAATTTATTGGATGGAATGATCAGCGAGGAGAAAATATCATGGGCAAGTTAATCACCTTATTTCCTGATTCATTGCGTCTCGCGTGGCTTAATTTATTGCGCAATGGTCGCCGTAGCGCACTTTCAATTTTAATCATTACTATTGCTGTTTTTGCATTAACCAGTGCGGGTGGTTTTGGCTTATATACTTATGATTCATTGAAAGAATCAACAGCACGTGACACTGGACATTTAACATTAAGTCAGCCGGGCTACTTTGAAAGCGATGAAGAGTTGCCATTAAGTAATGGTCTTGCTGACATCTCTCAATTAACCCGAAACATAATGAAGCACGATGAAGTTCGTGGTGTTCAACCTCGAATTTATTTCACTGGCTTAGTCTCAAATGGAATGAAATCAACCATCTTTATGGGAACAGGGGTTAATGACCGAGAGTTTGATATGAAAGGACCATTTCTAGATATGAAATCAGGAAAAACCTTATCTGATATTAACTCTAGTCGTTATGATCCAATGGAACCTGAAGTGATGTTAGGGGTTGATCTTGCTAAAAATCTAAACGTAACTATTGGTGATTGGATTACCTTATTAAGTACCACTAGTGAAGGCGCATTAAATGCCTTAGATTTTAAAGTTCGAGGAACGTATTCTACCGGTGTCCCTGAGCTTGATAAGCGTCAACTGTATATTCATATTCAGTCTTCACAAGACTTATTGATTTCAGATAAAGTCAGCACATTATCTGTTTTTTTGTTTGATACCGAGCAAACAGAGCTTATGCATGAACGATTAAATGAAGAAGTGAACATCACGCAACAAGATATTGAGATCACACCATGGCAAGAGAGAGCCTTCTTCTACAATAAGGTAAAAGATCTTTACGATCTTATCTTCGGCATAATGGGTTTTGTAATGGGATTAGTGGTCTTTGTGGCCTTGTTTAATACCATGACAATGTCCGTGACTGAGCGAACACGTGAAATTGGTACCTTATCCGCATTGGGAAGCTACCCAAATGAAATTATCCATTCATTCTTACGAGAAGCTGGGTTATTAGCTGCTATTGGTGTGATTTTTGGGGCGTTAACCACCGCAATTACTACCGTGTTACTGATGATTATTGATGTGCAAATGCCACCACCTCCGGGCAGAACGGATGGTTACCCATTAAATATTTATTTCTCATTTGAACTAGTCGCTTATGCGGGATTTGGTGTGATGATTATCTGTTTGTTAGCTGCTTATTTGTCTGCTCGAAAAGGTGTTAAAAAACCGATTACGGAGGCGCTTATCTATGTCTAAATTAAAATTATTATCTACGTTCTGTTTATTTATGGGGCTTCATTTTTCAGTGGCCGCGACAGAGTTATCTCAATCAGAACTTACTCAACAACAGAATCAGCAAGAAATCGGGATTAATCATAATCATAGCCAAGTGAAACAAATGATTAAGGCTGCTGATGATTATCGATTAGATAACGCAGCTGCAAAAGTCGTATCAGAAGTATTGCTATATAAAAATGATGAGCTAGATAAAAAACGTCAATACACGGTCTATATGCGAGAAAATAGAGAATCATTAGTGCTGTTTAATTCTCAAGTCGAAGCTGGGCAAAAGATGCTGATGTTAGGCGATAATTATTGGTTATTAATGCCTAAAAGCCGCCGACCAATCCGTATTACACCAATGCAAAAATTATTGGGAGAAGCATCGGTAGGTGATATTTCAACCCTCACTTGGAGCGAAGATTATCAAGGGCAATGGCAAGCGAGTGAGGCATTAAAATTAGAGAATGGAAAGCAGGTACAAGTTGAAAAACTCAAACTGAATGCCATTACTAAAGGCGCGAGTTATTTCACCATTGATTTATGGCTAGAGCAGGGGACTCATTTTCCAATTAAAGCCGATCTCTATCTACGTTCAGGAAAAATGGCGAAAGAAGCGTGGTTTATTAAAGGGCTTAGAGAAGGTGAAACCAAAGTTATCTCAATGGTATTAAACGATAAAATCCAAACCAATCAAAAAACCGTCATTGAATACAAAGAGATAGTGGTCACTGAAATTGATGATAAATATTACAACCCTGCTTATCTGTCACGTACCAAGCAGTTGGGTTTGTGATCATAAAACCTCGGTTGAAACGGATATTATTGTGCGGTGCTTGGTTGGCTTCTTTTAGTACTCAATCTTCAGAGATGACTTTCGAGTGGGATTGGATGCTTAGTTCCGAAACGGTTCAACAAAGAGAGACGGTTTTCTCTTCAATAACAGATAACGAGCATCAAGAGTCCATTAATGGTGTATTAGACGTTCAAATTGGCTATCAAGATTGGAATGCGGTGGTGGCACTTAAAGGTAATGATCTCTATTACCACTCAAGTCTTGAGTCTCAAGATAAAAGTGCAGAAGCTGAGTTAATTGTCAGTGAACTGTTTTGGCAAAGTAGTGTTGATATCGCCAATACATCGTTGGATCTACAACTAGGTAAAGTCAGAGTGGATTGGGGTGTTGGATATGGTTATCGCCCTCTTGATATATTCACGCCATATCGCCGTAATCCCGTAGGTATACAAGTAGAAGAAGGGGCTGGTGTTGCTTCGGTATCCTATTTTGATAACCAAGGAGAGTGGTCATTAATTTATACCAATTCCTCATGGACTCAGCAAGAAGGGAGCGAGTTAGAGGAGCAAAGCGAACAGCAAGGAATTGGAATAAGACGTTATGCGTTAGTGAGAGATACAGAATACCAATGGGTTGCTTATTATGACGATGTTCGACAGGGGCTATTGGGTGCGAGTGTTGTTACTGTGCTAGATGCCGCGTGGGAGTTTCATGGATCGGCGGTATATCAATCAAAGTATTTTTCTTATCAGCAGCCAAATAACACACTTTATCCTGTCACTTTAGAAAAAGAAGAAAATGCGTATCAAGCCTTAGTCGGATTTACGTGGGCAAATGAAATCGGAAGCAGTGTCGTTTTAGAGTATTGGTATGACAGCCGAGCATGGAGTAAAAACGAGTGGAATAATGCGCTTACTGCAGCAACACCGTCGTATCAACAAGGCTTTAATCAGGCGAATATGGTTCAACATAACATGATGTTTCATTGGAGCTTAGATCCTAACGCATGGTCCGCATGGGAATGGAGCCGAGATATTTCATGGTTAAGTCAATTTACCCCAACATTTGATGTGCTTTACTCACCAGAAGATAATGGCGTGATAGCAACTCAGTGGTTAAATTATTTGCTGCATGATTCGGGTGATTCGAGTATTGAAATGGAACTTGCCGCACGTTTTTTAACAGGATCGGGTGATTCAGCGTATGCAAATTTATCCGATAAGCATATGCTGTTATTGAACCTAAAAGGACGATTTTAATGGTAACGATAAATAAACAAAAAGAAGTAGCGATTCAGATAGTAAAAAGCCTAGCGATTACGACTGTGTTTTGTCTTGTTATCGCCATGATGACGAGCAATATTTGGCCATCTCCTTTTTATGAACACGTTCTTATTAGTATTGGTTATGGTTACAGTGCCGTTTTATGCTCATTTGTATTAGAGAATAACTTTCCCACTTTAAAAAAAGCGTATTCCACCGTATTAGCCATGGTGCTTTCTATCACATTAGGAACGTTTCACGCGTCATTATGGCTAAATAAATACGATGATTTCGCAACTTTAGAAGCATTACAACCGATTGTATTATTAGGATTGATATTTACCGGGATCTGTTTTTATTACTTTCACGCCACAGAGAAAACGTTGCAGGCAGAGCAGGCATTAGAGATTTCTAAGCGTAAGCAATTAGAGCAAGAAAAAGCCTTAGCATTAAGTCAATTAAGCCAACTTCAAAGCCAAATAGAACCTCATTTCTTGTTTAATACCTTAGCTAACATTAGTGCGTTAATCGAATTAGACAGTGGTAAAGCCAAATTGATGTTGGAGAAATTAACGGATTTACTTCGAGGCACACTAAAAACAAATCGTAATCCCCTAATTACACTAGAGCAAGAAGTCGAATTATTAAGTGCGTATTTATCAATTCAACAGATCCGTTTAGGTGATCGTTTAACGTATAAGATTGAGAACCGACTGAGTGGAACAATTTCGCTGCCTCCTTTACTCATTCAGCCTCTGGTTGAAAACGCGATTACTCATGGTATAGAGCCGAGTGCGCAAGGAGGACAGCTTATGGTTCAGTTTAAGCAAGAGAATAACCAGTTTATTGTTGTCATCTCGGATAACGGTATTGGGTTAGAATCGATGCCATTGAGTAAGGGGCATGGAATGAGCTTAAATAATATCAAACAGCGATTGTATGATCTGTTCGATGGCAGTGCTTCCGTTCGTATCATTGAAAATAAAGAAGGTGGTGTAAATGCAGAGCTGATTATTCCATCTGATAAGCTGCTTCAACTAAATAAGGAATATTCATGAGTAAGTTGATGACCGCCATTATTGCCGATGATGAGCCTTTATTACGATTCCATTTAGAAAAAATGTTATCCGATCTTTGGCTTGATTTAGATATTATGGCGGTATGTGCTAACGGTAAAGAAGCGCTTGATGCAATAGAGCAACACCAACCAGATATTGCCTTTCTTGATATTAAAATGCCAGAATTAGACGGCATGGCATTGGCGGAAAAATTACAAAAAAATACCGTAGCGCCGTTAATTGTCTTCATTACCGCTTATGATGAATTTGCGGTAAAAGCGTTTGAAACCAATGCGATTGATTATGTGTTGAAACCCATACCTGAAACCAGACTTGAAGCTACCTGTGAAAAACTGAAACAAAGGTTAACTCAGCAAGATAAACACTTAGAGCCCAAACAAGATCAAGGGGCATTAAGTGATCTGTTTGCTCAAATTCAGCAGCTATCAGCACAGCAAAAACCAGAATATTTAAGTTGGATTAAAGCCTATCAAGGAGATGATTTACACCTTCTCTCAATCTCTGATGTACTCTATTTTAAAGCAGAAGATAAGTATGTTTCTGTTTATACAAAACAAGCAGATAATAAAGTGACCGAGTATTTGCTCCGCAGTTCACTTAAGGAGTTACAGCAGAAGATAAATCCGGACCATTTTTGGCATATCCATCGCTCAAGCATTGTCAACGTGGCTAAAATAGACAAAGTAAAAAAAGACTTGCTAGGGCATTTACATGTACACATTGGAGAGTCAAAACTGCCCGTTAGCCGCAGCGCTCAGAGTTTATTTAAAGGGATGTAAGAATAGAAATAGGAATAAAAAAAGGGAGTGTGAGTGTAACGCCCCATACCAAAAGCATAATTATCAATAGAAAACTAATCTAATTGATAAGCAATAGGGCGCTACAAGGTGGTTCAATAATGGTAACTACAGTCTTACAACGATACTTTGATAAGGCTTAATCGTCAGTTCTGTATTTAATTGGCTAATAGGTTCTAAGTTAGCAATTAAGCATTCAACTTCTTTGTTCACTAAATGCTCAGGCAGCACTAATAATTGAGATTCAGCCGTAAAGTTATTTAGTACCACTAAATGTTGGTCTTCATCTTTACGCTCATAAGCAAATACCGCTGGGTGATCTTCAAACAGTGGAATGAAATCACCATACACAATTACAGGATTCTGCTTTCTCAGAGCGATCAGTTTTTGATAATGATAGAAAATAGAATCGTTATCTTCTAAAGCAGCAGCAACGTTTATCTCAGGGTAATTTGGATTCAGCTTGATCCAAGGCGATCCTTGAGTAAAACCCGCGTGAGCAGAGCTATCCCAATGCATTGGTGTTCTTGCATTATCACGGCTATTGGCATGAATGCCTTTCATCATGGTTTCATGACTAACGCCAGCTTCTGTTTTTACCTTGTAGAAATTCAGCGTTTCAATGTCCTTGTATTTTTCTAAGGTATCAAACGCCACGTTTGTCATGCCAATCTCTTCACCTTGGAAGATATAAGGTGTGCCTTTTAGTAAATGTAGCGTTGTCGCTAACATCTTCGCAGACTCAACACGATATTGACCATCACAGCCGTATTTAGAAACAACACGCGGTAAATCATGGTTATTCCAAAATAGAGAGTTCCAGCCGTTATTGCTTAACTCAAGTTGCCATTTGATCATCACTTGCTTAAAGGCATTAAGATTTAATGGTTTTGGCTTCCACTTATCTCCGTCTTCCCATAGCAGAGTAATGTGCTCAAACTGAAACACCATTGATAGTTCGTTACGAGCAGGGTTGCTATAAAGCTGTGCTGTTTCTGGTGTTGCGTCCCATGTTTCACCAACGGTTAATAAGTCTTTATTACCAAAGGTTGCTTTATTCATTTGTTGAAGCAGAGGGTGAAGACGTTCGCCGTTGCCAGTAATTTTGTTATCGACTTCTTTACCAATCAAATCAATCACATCTAAACGGAAGCCGCCAATGCCTTGGTCAATCCACCAATTCATCATATCAAACACTTTTTGATGAACCGCAGGGTTCTCCCAGTTTAAGTCGGGCTGACGTTTTGAGAATAAATGGAAATAGTATTGTTGGTTCTCTTCATCCCACTCCCATGCAGTCCCACCAAAGATAGATCCTAAATCACTTGGCGCTTCGCCGTTTTCGCCAGCATCACGCCAGATATAAAAATCACGGTATTCACTGTTTTTATTGCTCTTAGATTCAACAAACCAAGGGTGCTCATCAGAGGTATGGTTAACCACCAAATCCATGACGATTTTAATGCCTCGTTGCTCTGCTTTTTGCATCAGTTCGCGCATATCATCCATGCTACCAAACTCAGCGGCAATGGCTTGATAATCAGAGATATCGTAGCCGTTATCATCCATTGGAGACTGATAAACAGGAGAGAGCCAAATAACGTCGATACCAAGGGTAGTTAAGTAATCGAGTTTGCTGATAATACCTTGTAGATCACCAATGCCATCATTGTTTGAATCACAAAAGCTACGTGGGTAAATTTGATACACCACACTGTTATGCCACCAACGTTTTTCCATTTTGATATCCAATATTCATTAAAGAAAGTAGCGCTAATATAACGAAATTAAATGGGTATGAATAATTGATAATTTGAACTCTGATATAGAAAAAATTTATATCACAGGTATGGTAGAGCTGAAGTTATGATATGGATAATAATCATGGAAAAGCAGTACCGATATTTTTATGAAGTGGCTCGTCAAGGCAGTATTAAAGGTGCTGCGGATAAATTGTTCATTAGTCAACCAACGCTTACTACCGCAATCAAAAAGCTTGAAGATTTACTTGGGACGCTTTTGTTTCATCGAAAGTCTAAAGGGGTCGAATTAACCAGTGCTGGCTGGGTGTATTATCGTTATGTTCAAGATATTTATGAAAAACATGGCCAGATGATGCATCAATTATCTGATATGAAAGCTCGTAGCCAAGGAAAGATAAAAATAGGGATTGGTGAAGCGTGGTGGGAATGTTTTGCGGCTGATGTGATTAAACAATTTATCGAAACAAACCCTAAAAATTCACTTTATATTGAATTTGGAAATGGTCTGTCGATGTTAAGTCATTTACTCAATGGTGATATTGATCTCTTTATAGGTCATGAGATAGAAAATATTGATTCTCGTAACCGAGTGCGTTTTATTCCCTTATTCACAGAGCGTGAAGCCTTATATGTTCGAAAAGGGCATCCATTACTGAATAACAGAGAGTTGAGCCGACATGATTACCCACAGATAAAAGTAACGCCGGATCATAGCCGAGATGGAAAGGTTCTGAATGATAAAGGGGCTGAAACGTTTGCAATTAAAGCACAGCAAGCCAAAGTTGTTTATGAATTGGACTCGTTAAAAGCCAGCATTGATATGCTTAAGATGAGTGATGCGATTATGCCTTATACTGATAAGATTAAAGACAAAATGAAGCAGCAGAGCATTGCGACGTTACCAATGACAGAGCACCGACAAGGTGTAGTAGGAGTTTATTCAAATACCGAAGTGTTGTCTGAAAATATGGAGTATTTGGTGAGCTTATTTAAGCAATAAACAGGGGGAGTAGGTAAATAAAGTAAAGATCATTATAAGATGAACTAGAATTAATTAAATATATGCTATTGTATCGATAATATAAACATTAATGAGAGTCACTACCATGTCGAGCACTGCTCATTGGAGAAATCCAAAAACCTTTCTTATTTTAATCTCGATTGTCGTTCCGATTGCGTTTTCGGCATGGAGTGCCTTGCTGAATAACTTCGTTATCGAAAAAGCTGCCTTTACAGGTGCAGATATTGGTTTATTGCAAAGCGTGCGTGAGATCCCTGGATTTCTAGCTTTTACTGCTGTTTTCGTCCTTCTTTTTCTTCGTGAACAAAAATTCATGATCCTCTCTTTGAGCATGTTGGCTGTCGGTGTTGCTATTACGGGGTTCTTCCCTAGTGTATATGGTCTATTGTGTACTACGTTATTAATGTCGACGGGCTTTCACTACTTTGAGACTTTAAAGCAATCATTATCACTGCAATGGTTTACCAAAGAAGAAGCGCCTGAGATGTTAGGCAAACTCATATCAGTTGGCGCATTGGCCTCATTATGTACATATGGTGCGTTGTGGATATTGCTTGAAGTGATACAGCTAGAGTTTAAATGGATTTACTTAATTGCAGGCTCTGTTGCTCTCTCTATCATTATATTTATGTGGCTTGCTTTCCCTGAATTTAAAAGTGAAACGCCTCAAACTAAGAAATTAGTATTACGTAAACGCTACTGGTTATATTACGCATTAACCTTCATGAGTGGTGCTCGTCGTCAAATATTCACGGTCTTTGCTGGTTTCTTAATGGTAGAAAAGTTTGGTTATTCTGCTGCTGATATCACCTTATTGTTCCTTGCTAACTACGCATTTAATTGGCTATTTGCTAAAAAAATAGGACGTTGGATTGGTGTTGTCGGTGAGCGTAAAGCGCTGATGTTTGAATATGTAGGTTTGATTTGTGTGTTTGTTGGTTATGCTGTAGTGCAAACTGCCGAAATTGCGACGGCTTTATACATTATTGATCATCTATTCTTCGCGCTAGCGCTTGCTATTAAAACGTATTTCCAAAAAATTGCGGATCCTGCTGATATGGCATCTACTGCTGGTGTGGCATTTACGATAAATCATATAGCTGCGGTCATTATTCCGGTAAGTTTTGGTTTGATATGGTTAGTGTCTCCTGCTGCGGTATTTTATGTAGGGGCGGGAATGGCATTATTATCCTTAATATTGTCTTTAAATATTCCTCAGGCACCTACTGAAGGAAATGAGACTCGCATTTTGAAGTGGAACTGATTAAAGTAGAGCCATAGTGTATAAAAATGACATAACATACAGATTAATTAGAAGGAATTATGTATGAATGCAATTACTCATGATTCTAATAACAAATGCTATTTAATTACTCTAGAAGGTAATGCTGTAGCAAAAGTTTATTATGAAAAGAAAGGGAATATTTTGGATGTGATAAGCACTCGTATTCCTGATGAGTTGCAAGGTAGGGGTTATGGAAAAGTGATGATGGAATCGTTTCTCTCAGAAATGAAAACATCTAACTTGCAGATAGTTCCTGTTTGTTCTTATGTCGTGCATTACATGAATAAGAACGAGCAATGGCAGTTCTTACTGGCAAAATAATTAAATAATGTAAAGCCTAGTTCAATTGAGCTAGGCTTTATTTTTATCCACCAAATTGAACAGAAACAAGGATGGAACAGATGTCTTTACACACGTTTATTGAAAGGTTAAATATACAACCAGAATTGGTCGAGTTTGCAGACACCATGTCAGTAATTGAGGCTAATTATGATTTTACGCCAACGGAGTTTTCTAATGGAAATACCGTTAATGAAGCAGGGCAGAACAGTGGTTCGTGTAAGATCTTTGCTTTTGCTCAATTAAATCAATTAACAGTTGAACAAACGTTGACTTGCTTCGGTCAATATTATCGTGAAGATGTATTACAAAACCCAACTAATGATGATCACCAAAATATTCGTAACTTTATGGTGACGGGTTGGAGTGGTGTTCAATTTAAAAGTGAAGCATTAAGAAGCAAATAAAAACACACAGAAACCAATAAAGAGAGACCATAATGATAAAACTTGCTGTTATTGGAACAAGCTGGATTACCGAACGTTTTATTGCGGGGGCGATAGCGTCAGGAAAATATGAATTAAAAGCGGTGTATTCTCGTTCATTAGAACAAGCAAAAGCCTTTGCAGAGAAGTTTGCCGTAGAACTTACTTTTGATCACTTAGATAAATTGGCTGAATGCAGTGAGATTGATGCGGTATATATCGCGAGCCCTAACTCTTGTCATGCGCCACAATCTATTCAAATGATGAAGCAAGGTAAGCACGTTATTTGTGAAAAACCTATGGCATCTAACTACGCCTTGGCACAACAGGCGTATCAAACGGCAGAAGAGAATAATGTGGTTCTGTTTGAAGCATTTATGTCTCCATACTTACCTAACTTTCAAATAATCAAAGCGCAACTACCAAGCTTAGGAACAATCAGAAAGGCCCATATCACTTATTGTCAGTATTCTTCACGCTACCCTAAGTATTTGAATGGTGAAAATCCGAATACCTTCAATCCTGATTTTTCCAATGGCTCAATTATGGATATTGGTTTTTATTGTATTGGCTCAATGATTGAATTGTTTGGTGAGCCAACATCAATTCAAGCACAAGCGCATTTATTAGAATCAGGTGTTGATGGTAACGGCAGCATTATTTGCGGCTATGATGGCTTTGATGTGGTTGTGATGCACTCTAAAACCAGTGATTCTTATGTACCTAGCGAGATCCAAGGTGAGAATGGTGCAATCTTGGCTGACATGATTTCGATTGGTGAGAAAGTAATTAAAATCAATCGTGGTGGAGAAACAGAAAACTTAACTGTAGAGCAGAACTCAAATCCAATGTTCTATGAAGCGCTTAAATTTGCAGAGCAAGTAGAAGTGAATCAAATAGATAAACATGCGGTTGAGCGCTCATTGTTGATTTCAAAAGTAACCACTGAGATCCGTAAACAAACGGGCGTTGTGTTTCCTGCAGACAGTTAACTATTTCTAGCTAAAAATCTTAAATAAAAAAGCCGAATGAGAGTAAATCATTCGGCTTTTTTGTGCCTAACATATTTTAAATATTAATGATTTCCAATGCCTTTATTTATATATCGGATGGGTATCTTTTTTGTGTTAATGACTGAATTATTGTAAGAAAATCGTTAATTTTAAAGAGTGGGTTTTTTAGTGTTTACATAATCATTGTAAATATATATAGTCATAAATAATGAATTTATATTTAATTTGTTTTATGCGGTAGCAAAAGGAATATCGTTATGGACCAGACAGACATTACCTCCCTAATACCCATTGTCATTACACTCTTTATTTCACTTACAACAAAAAATGTTGCAGTGGGTTTGTTTGCCGGAGTTCTTAGCGGGGTTGCTATGATTAATGGATTATTTACTCATGCCGACCCATTAGAAACGTTTGGTGTAATGATAAAAAGTTATATATCTCCACAACTAACGGACAGCTACAATGCTGGCGTTATTGTACTGCTTGTCTTTATTGGTGGCTTTGTTGCATTGATGGAGAAGTCTGGTGGTGGTTATGCATTTGCAGATAAAGTCACTGTATGGGTTAAGAGCAAGTTTCAAGCCCAAACCTCAGCGTGGTTAGGTGGAATTATTATTTTCTTCTCTGATTTAGGTACACCTTTAATTGTCGGTCCTGTTTTTCGTCCTCTTTTCGACAAATTAAAAGTATCTCGTCAAAAACTGGCTTTTATTATTGATTCAACATCTTCTCCCGTTGCTATCTTGATCCCATTTATTGGATGGGGTGTTTATATCATGGGATTAATTCAAAAAGAATTTACCGCTTTACATGTTGAATTATCCGATTGGGATGCCTTTATCGGTGCGATCCCATTCCAGTTTTATGCAATTTTAGCAATTGCGATAGTTCCTCTTGTTGCATTTAAAAAATTGGATTTTGGTCCGATGGCAAAAGCAGAAAATGCCGCTGAAAAAGGTGAAATACACGTATCATCAGAAGCATCTAAAGAAATATTCACGCATAAAAATGCAAAAGCCTCATTCGTATGGGCACCATTACTTGTTATGGGATTGGTTCTGAGTTTTATGCTTGTGCCTTTAGGATTCCCGTTTGAAAAAGTCTCTGGTTCTGTTTTTCGTTCTGCCTTATCAACCGCTTATTTCTTTGCTGCTGCCACGTTAATTTGTTTAATGGCTCTTTATAAAGTAAGAGGGTGGTCGGAAGGAATATCAGTTTATATGAAAGGCATGGGTAATATGATGCAAGTAGCGATCATCTTAATCCTTGCATGGTCATTAAGTTCTGTTGGTAAAGAGCTGGGCACTGCGGCTTATATTGCAGAGCAAGCTCAAAGTGGTTTTCCTAATTGGTTAGTTCCGGCGGTTGCATTCTTATTAGCTGCAATCATTTCCTTTGCCACTGGCTCATCGTGGGGAACGTTCGCAATTATGATGCCTTTAGTTATTCCAACGGCTCTAGCGATTGATGCGCCATTATACGCTTGTATTGGTGCTGTGTTATCTGGTGGCTTATTTGGTGACCATTGCTCCCCAATATCTGAAACGACTATTTTATCATCAACAGGGGCTGGTTGTGATCAGTTTGAGCATTTTAGAACTCAACTGCCTTATGCATTATTAAACGGTAGCATCGCTTTGGTTAGTTTTGTTATCGCGGGTCTTGTTGAGAGTCCATTAATTTTTGTATTAGCTTTGATTGCACAGACGACTTTGGTGTTTATATTAGCGAGATTAACTCCTGTTAATACTATCAATAAAAATAAACTTGTGATCAGATTAGGTTAGTCTTTTATCTATTATTGCTGCAGCCACCTGCTATTGAATTAAAATCTAAGCAATTTTTTGTAATGACGCACAGTAAGCATCGTCCACATTACCTAATGAGAAAACAGGGTAGCGGTGCTTACTATTTATACCTGTTATATGGTGTGAGATGTGAAAATTTGTAACTTATGCTTAAATATCATGCAATCAATTAGTTAAGTGTAAAAAAAGGCTTTACCTCTGCGCTCAGTATGGCATTATCTATCTCGTTCCAACGATGTGCGTACATCGTATAATGGCTATTACCTCAGCCTTCCAAGCTGATGATGCGGGTTCGATTCCCGCTGTACGCTCCAATCTCTTTTTATCCTCCTCAAGAGATTGTTCCTATTTTAATATTCCAACTCATTGAAAATTAAGCGCTTAGTGGCGTGTTTTGTTGTATCTGGAATTTGATCTAGTACTGAGCTTTTGTAGTAACACCAATGTAACTAACTAGATGATCTATTATTACGCAGGAAAATCACTTATAGAGTAAGGCAAAAATTTTTAATAAGTAGTTATTCTACAATAATAATTTTTAACGCAACTATTGAGTGATTTAGCCAGTAATAATGTTCAGATAATTATAGGTATAAGAATAAACTTTAGCAGAATATCCCACTACGAGCTCTTTGGTTAAAGTGTCTGGATTTTTAGACTATTCGCTAACGTTGGTGGTGGTTTTCTGTGCTAAATATCACATTTAGAGTGTTCATTATTTTAAATCAGACTTTAATTTCAGCAAGTGATTGAATGAATTTATAAATATCAGTAAAATCTACAAACCAAATCGTTATACCTAAGCCTTATCAGCTTAAATATCACTACAACCAATATTGAAATTTTGTTAATGGTTGTGGAGACCTACATGCATTTTACTTGCAAACTTATTCCTAGCCTCTCTTTATCACACCAAGAGCTAGAGTATATTCTCACTCCTGACGAGGTCGTTAGGCTGCTTTCTCGTGAGAAAAATTCACAAAATATTGTAAAGTCACTCCCATCTCCGTTAAGGGAATCTTTAGCGCTTTCTTCTACAAAAAATACGCATTCATTATTGACCGCTTTAAACCAAAAATTGGTAAAAGGTGAGTGGATAGCAGTATCGACAGCAAAGCGAACTAAACCGCTATCAGATACTCAACTCGTTCAATACCCGCAGTTAAACAAACACATGGCGCGAGTGAGTGAGACTCAATCTACAAAGTATGTAAAAGCAAACTTTCAAGCTGTCACTGATGATATTGTGTTATCTCGTAGCCTTCAATATAACCCAGTAGAACTAACACCAGAGCATAAAATCGTGGTGGAGTTCGCAGGACAGTGGCCAAATAATGCGGCTTCTTTGTTGCTTGCTAAGTCTGATGAACTAAAAGAAAAAATAACCAAACCAAGAGCCGATATTCATGCTGCTCATCGCAGTATCGCCATTTTTAAAGATTTAGAGCCAGAGCCAAGAAACCTTTACCTCACCATTCCAATGAATGGCACGCCACAACCCTTAAAATTACTGCTTGCCGAAAACGTTCAACCTGTTGAGAAAAAAACAAAGATGGATGAATGGGATAATGTGTTAGTGCCAGTGGTACCAATGAAGAAGGAAGGAGAAGAATATTCTTTATACCGAAGCGGTTTCTTTTATGTTATTTGGAATGGCAAAGTATGGCGAGAAATTACGATTGATTCTAATGGTTACTTTTGTGATCTCGATATTCAGCATGAACGAAAAGAGCCATTGGCCACGCGACATGTAAATATAAATGCGTCTGAGTTTTTTCCTGAAGCGAATGTGTCTTTTGAGACGTTTGAATTATATCAGCAAGGGCAAAAGGTATTTTCTGGAGAACTGGATATTTGCGAACAAGCAAGGGTATTTAACCTGCTCGCAGAAGAGGTCGAGCTAAAATTTGTTGATTTTGAGCATGATGAGATTTTACTTGAAACGCATGAAAGTCCAATAAAAAATCAAGCGTCTAATGAACGTGAAGCAATGAGTTATCCAATGCCTCATGTCTGGTTACCTTATAAAATTTTAGGCGAGGTACAGACTGATTGTTATGTGAGTTATAGCCAAGCGGCATTATCTGATACAGAGATAAGCTCACTAGAATCTAATTATGCCAATATCGCGGTATCCATTGAGGAAATGTCGGTTTATAGCCAGCAACAAGCGTTTGATGGAGAGCATATTTATACACTTCCTATGGCAAAAAATACCTCATTTGGTTCTCATATTATCAACGAGCAGAATGGTAGTAACATTGCAGCAATCACTGTGATGCCACCAAAAAATCAAATCACATTACGTTACCGTATTTGTAGCACGACAGACCAACCTGATGATTTCTTTATGTTAAGGAATGAAGAGGAAGAATGGTCACAGAAAGTTTATTTCAGACAAGCAAAAGCCGATGATGAAGGCTTCTTAAACCTTTCTTTTTCTGGTTGGCCAAAAGAAGTTGAAGAAGTGGATATTCTTCGCGGCGCGAGTGCTGACTTAGGGACAACAGAATACGAATTATCCGTTTTGAAAACAAAAATTAAAATTTCAGAATTAATAGGCTAGAACAATGAAAAAAATACTATTACTCGCACTATTTAGCATCACTCTAATGGGGTGTAATGACCCTGAAAGTGTGGCAGCAGAAGCGGCTCAATTAAGAGCAGAGCAACACCCAGATCGTACCTATGTGGGTGAGAGTAACTATTACACCATGGAAAGCAGTGGTGACATTCAATTCACGACAAAAAAAGATTTAAAAGTAATGTATCAAGACTTTCCTCGTTACTTTATTGAAAAAGCAAAAGAGTGGCCAAAAGAAGATCTCAATGACGCTAGCTCATACGATTTACCGCGTTTTCAATTTGCGTGGGCGAACTCAAGCTCAAAAGATGAATATGAGAGTGGGGTTAAGATTTGGAGTATGAAAACCGATGGCACTGATTTACGTTTGGTAACGGATGCCACCATTGGTTTTGCATCTATTCGTAATTTAGCTCGTTCACCAAATAATCGTTACGTTGCTTGGGCTGGCTCCGGTGGTCAGAAAGGTGTGTATGATTTAAAAACGGGTAAGGTGACAGTTGTACAGAAGACTACTTCTCCACTTAATATGCTTTGGTCTGAAGACAGCCGTTATTTGTATCATGAGAGATATCGTAATCGTTATTCTCGTTGGGATTCTGAGACTGGTGAAATTAATGAGATTGATTTTAAAATTCGTACTGAAGCAGTTCTAACTGAAGATAAAATTATCAAAGTCACCGATGCCGCAGTTGTGGGTTATAACTTAAAGACAAATGAACGTTTATTTGTTTTAAGTTCAGACCGATCATTAAGTGATAAAGAAAGAATTTTTAGAGTTAAATCTATTAGTCCAACAGGACGTTTTGCATGGGGTTCAAATCAAAGTTTTGCTTGGATGTTTGATACTAAAGAATTAACTGTTAAGCAAATGACCACAGACTATACGCCAGCTCAAATTTTAGGGAAAGATGCTCATTTTAGTGCATTAGATAGTTTTGCTAAAGTTAGAATTGTTGATCGCGTTGGAGATCGTGTGTGGTCATGGCGTGCATTTTATTATGGGGCGCTATCTGGCGACGCTATTTTATATAATGGATTAGCAAATAATGGCTTATGGTTTAAGGAGGGCAAGTAATGTCTACCTTAAAAACCTATGATCACGGAATTTATTTATTAGGGGCTTACTTTACAAGTTATCTAGATGAAGAGGGGCAGAAGGTTGAAACAACCTGGCATCAATCATCTGATGTAACTGAGGCTGATGATTTGTGCAATGTTCGCCCAATTCCTTTTACGCCTGTTTTGGTTGATGATGCTGAAAAGCCAGTATTATGGGGCACGAATAAAGACGGTTTATTATGTCAGTTGGGTTATTTTGATGAGAATACAGCACCTGAAGCCGTAGCAAAAAAACAAACCTTTTTGCGTCATAAGCAACCATTAACGGTTAGTGAGTTAAATTTAGATAAACCATATTCATTAATGTTTCCGCCATTAAATGTGATTGGACAACTGGCTGAAACACACTCCAACGTTAAAGCGTTAAACGATTCACTAAAAGATATTTATTCCAATAAATTAAACACGGAAGAAAAATATTCTAAATTAATTGAATTTACTATCAGTAAAATAAGTGTTGAGCAGTTAGCAGGGCCCTATAAAGAGTTCGATAAGCCGCTGACAGATGAGCAGAATGACTACAATGTTTGGTATGACAAAATTAAAGCGAGTGACGTAACAGAAATTCAAGGCATCATTACTCCTGCTTTTCACTCAGTTGGGGTGGTGTTTAGCAGTGATTTGTATGTGGGGGCAGAGGTTTCTCTTATTCAAGTGAAATCAAAACAAGACAATTCAGGTGAAGTAGAAAAAGTCTTGGCCACGAGTTTTGTCACTAAACCTGATCCAAGTGATGATAAAACAAATAACCCAGAAGATTATAAGAAAATAACACCTAGTGTCGTGTTTAATTTTGATCCTAAATTGATTGATGATGGTTATTTTCTGCTTCGCACGCGTTTTTGGGTTGAAGAATATTTAGAACGACAGAAAGCAATTTTAGATGAAGGTATAGAAGCTACTTTTCCTGATTCAGTAAAGCAAGGGCAACTAAAATTTGAAGCTAGTATTGAGCATCCTGACAGCAAAACGGTGCAAGACGTCTATACTTATGAGTTGCATGAAAAAGTCACTTTTAAACCAATAAGCGGTTTTGGTAAGTTGGCGATGGTATGTGGTGATTTGATCTCGCTTGAAGAGTGTCTAATTTATCAATATCCAACGGCACTACCTAGCTATTCTGATTTTATAACACAGCAAGGAAATACAGTGGCGTTGAAAGGCACTGGTGTCGCCACGCTTGGTGTTGCATCCGCAGTGCAAAAGACAGCGCAATCTTACGCTCAAGGTTTTGCGACAAAAGGCATTGGTGTATTTGGTGATTTATCTAGCCAACAAATTGCAACTAGTGTGGCAAAAAATATTTGGGGTAAATTAACCGTTGAGGGTGTTTTACCAGAGCCGCTTACTGCTGGGGCGAGTTTCTTGTTTGGGTTGCAATCGGTCAAAGAGGCGCGTGATGCGTTTACTGATGCAGTTAAGCTCACCGAAAGAGTTCAACGATTTAATTTAACTGCTCCACAAACTTTTGGAAGAATGGTGCGTAACGGTTTTGCTAATAAAACGTTTATGCAGAACGCGCTAAAAGAGATGAAAGAAAACTTTCAAGAGCATGGGACATCCGTTAGTACTCGAAACCTTGCGGCAAGTTGGTTTGAAGGAAGTGCTTATACAAAATTGGCTAAAGGCTTACCTATTATAGACAGTATTGGCAGTATGTATGATTTTTATCAGCTAGTAGATAAACAAGGAGAATTAGAGAAACAATCGACTAAAGAACAAGAAAACTTTGATAATGCAACCACTGATTATTTGCAAAAAATTGTGATGGTAAAAGCCGAGGCGGACTGGACTAAGCAGCTTTCAGATGCCACTAAGGTTTTGAATAATGACGGTAAGGAGCAAATAGCGCGTATTATTACGCAAGGCTCTCGTGCGATTATTCATATTAACTTCAAATTTAATTCGTCGGAGCTACCAAATACAGGTACGACATTACGTAGTGATATCGATAAAGTTTGTGAGAAAATTGCAGAACTACTAAAAACACACCCAGATTATCGAATTCAAATCGATGGGCACGCAGGGCGAATTGGCAGTGATAAGGCGAATAAGACGATTGCTGAGGATCGCGCGAAACAAGTTGAGCAGGCAATTTTAGATAAAGCAAAAGAAGATAACACATTACCTGAGCGTATTATTACTTTGTCACATGGCAACACTCAACCAATAAGTGCAGGCAACGCTAAAGTTGCTATGAGTGAAACTGGGGACGATTCAGCGTTAGCGGAAGATAGACGTGTTGAAATAAGCCTATTGCCTCCAACCTACTCATTAGCTTTACCTCCTAGCCGAACGGGTATGATTGACTTAGAGAAAGTTCGTCAAGCAAAACAGGCGATTGATGTTGGGTTAGATAATAATCAAAAAGAGCAAATATCAGCAGTATTCAACTCTTTAATGGGGGTGGCAATGTTAACCCCTATCGCCCCTGTCGCGGCTGGGGTTATGTTAATTAAAGAGGGTGCTACTATTGCAGACAGTGGGTTAAGCTTTTTAGATTCAATATTAACAGAAGGGGCTTATAAGGATTTTAAAGCCAAATATAAGAACGTTAATGAGCTAAACCAGTTAGGTAAAATTCACATTGAAGTATTGCAACAGTATCGTGGGTTTAAGGTAAAAATTGAACAGCAGTTAACAAAAAAAGAAGAGGTAGAAGCGTTTCTAAAGGCGAATAAAACATCAGAAGAATTACAAAAACGTTTCTTACTTCGAGCTTTGGCGTTAAATGGTTTAATTGAATTGCTTGCCAGAATATCGCTAGGGAGTAGCTCAAATAGTGATTATAAAAAAGAACTCATAAGTGATCGAGTTCAAGACTACATAGCAACTTATATTCTTAATGATAATTGGGAAGCCCCTTTGTCGTCTTACAATACCATGGCTCAGAATTGGCTTAACCGAGTAAGAGATGATAAAACTGGCGCATCACAAGCACGTTCTTTCTTTGTGGAATATGCCAATAAGAATAAGAAAGCAACATTGGATGAAGCAACGAAACATTTAGTTAAACGAGCTAAAATTCAAGGTACGTTTAATACCGGGTTCCCTGTGCAAACCAGTTTGTATATGGATGATAAAGAGAATGGTTTTGTTGATTTTGCTAAGTTGTTTGACAATACCGCTCAAGATGTAAAATCAGACGATATTGGTTTTAGTCGTTTATTGGTGCTTAACGATCGAGATGATGATAAATCATGGATGCCTTATTCAAAGTGGAAAGAAGAAGGTAAAACAAAGTGTATTACGCCATTTACTCGTGTTAAGTTACAAGTTGTATTGACCAAAGACGCGTCAGAAGATGCGAAGAAATTCTTTAAAGCAACATTAAGCTATGGTTGTGATCGTGGCTGGCTTGATGTTGATGGCCCTCAATATCAAGTCTTGTTATCAGCAAAAGAAGTGTCTGATTTAACCGTGTGTGGGCCATCAGATAAAGAATTGACGTCATACTACACACAGCAATTAGGCGATGATTATGCAGCGGATAAAGACGAAAAACAAACGTTAACCGCTGTTGAATTTGAACCAACCTATTGGTTCGGTGAGTATGAAATCCCCGGACTTAAACCTCTGTTTTCTGGTTATTGGTATGAAAATTTTGATACGTGGAAACAAGATGGTAAATACAAAGCTCTGTCGTATTTTTTTAAGCTTAATCAGCATAAAGTTTCGATAGAAAAACTGGATGTTGGTGGCGTGCTTTACGATATGAGCAATATTCACTATGGTATTGATGACAACAGTACCTATGGAAGTGTTGATGCATCAACTAAACCGTTATATCTCTTTGATGGGTTAGGTAATAAAAGTGCGGTAATTAATGAAGCTGATTTGCTCGTTGAAAGCTTTGTTAAAGCTAATGAAAGTAGTAAAGGTGCAGGTAAAAAGCCCTATATAGAAGGAAATATCACATCGGTTGCGGCGTTAAATATAGGAAATAAATTTGAATGGTTTGATAAACAAAAGCCAATTAGTTCTCAACAGTTTGATTGGAGTAAAGAGCAACCAGCATCGATTTATGTGGCTTTATTAGCAGATAAAGATAACCGTGAAGATTATAAGAGTATTGGTTTCAATCTTGATAAGATCACTATGCAGCTAAAGTTAAGTATTGAAGAGCAAAACTCTACTTCTCTGTTTAAAGATAATGCAAAAGGACCAAGTTACTTTAACTCTCTTCATCATGTAATGGATATTAGTTATAAAGTAGATATTGATCGCCGCACTGAATTGTTTACCTATAGTAACATTAAATCGAAAGTCGTTGAATTAAATATAAAGAGTGAAAATCAGAGTGAATTATTAAACTTTGCATCACTGGTCGTTGAGCAAGTTAAACAAACGCCTGATTTTGTTTTAAACCAGACCGCATTAGCATCGAAAAAACTCTATATCATGAAATTTGATCTGGATTATATCTCTCCAACAGGAAGAAAGGTCAAAGGATTAAGACCATTTGGGCCGATATTGGATGATAAGAACGATGAGATTTATTCTTCTGAATTACGTCTTTTGGGATTATACCAAGAAGGTATTGATAAGGGGGAGAGTAAATACTTTTCAGGTTCTCCATTAGCGATAACATTGCCAAAAAGTGAGAGCTTTTATGAGGAAGGTTTACCTTGGACTCAAGAGGGAGATAAATCAGCTAGCTTAGACATATCAGCACAAGCTAAATGGAAAGAACTGGATAAAGATAAAGAGAAGCAGAAAAAATGGTTGAAAGATTGGATAAAAGATAAGGCTGAAACTCGATCGGCGCCATCAGATCAAGGTATAAGTTAATTTCGAATAAAAAACCGCCTGAGGGCGGTTTTTTATTACGATTGGTATTACTTATATTAAGAAGGCTTCATTGAAATAAACGTCGCTTCCTCTAATTTATCTGCTGTTAAGAATTGTTCTTCACTAAACTCAGCAGAAACATGCTGAGTCATATTATCCATTTTTCTTGTTGTCGTACTTGGGAGTAATATGTTCATATTCCCAACTCTTGCAGGGTAATTACCATTATAGAAATTTAAATCGTAACTAAAAATAAGGCCTTTATTTTTAGTTTTAGAGATAGTTATCTTACTCTGGCAATTAGCGATATAAACCCCTTAGTCAGCACATAAAAAAGGTATTTTACTAAAATAAACAATCACTTCTTTATCTATGTATCCATTATTGTCTTTAGTTAGATAGGTAAATGAACCAATACTCTGAGATTGCTTCCCTATGAGGTGAACGTTTTTGTATGGTGCGAGAGGATCGAATTTTTGTGTATTATTAGAGCATCCAGCAACAACAAGTGCTGCTGGAATAAGTAAAAAATATGGTTTCATTTAATGTGTATGCTCAGATGAAATGTTGTGTTTTTTCATTTTATGGTTAAGCGTACTTAATGGGAGGGCAAGGTACTCAGCCACTCGTTTTGTTTGCCAGTTATAAGTGTTTAAGCATTCAATTAGAATGTTTTTCTCATAACTACCAACGATGTCTTTAAGGGAGTTTATACCATCTGCGTCCTCTTTAGAAGGTAGCTCTACTTGTACTTGAGTTGTAATTTCTTCTGCTTGAATCAGGTCATTTTCTCCAAATTCAATTGATGCAATGGTTTCAAAGTCAGATAAGAAAACAGATCGTTCTACGATGTTTTTAAGTTCTCTAACATTACCGGGGTAGGAGTATTCTAATAACTGTTTACGTACTTGCTTATTAAGAACTGGTGGTTCGATATTCATGCTTTCACTGAGCTGCTTAATAAAGTGTTCAGAAAGAGGAATAATGTCCGCTTGTCGTTCTTTTAGTGGTGGAATGGTGATTGGAAAGACGTTTAAACGATAGAATAAATCGGCTCTAAATTCATTCTTTTTAATTTTATCCATCAAATTAGCATGCGTTGCTGCTAATACTCTTACATCTACCGCGATTTCTTTATTCGCCCCAAGAGGCCTAAATTTACGCTCTTGCAGTACTCGTAACAATTTTGCTTGCAATAGTAATGGCATATCCCCGATTTCATCCAAAAAAAGGGTTCCGCCATTAGCGGCTTCAAACAATCCAACTTTATCTTTGTCTGCGCCGGTAAATGCGCCTTTTTTATGACCAAAAAGTTCTGATTCTAATAATTGTTCAGGAATGGCTGCGCAGTTTTGTACAATCAATGCTTGTTGTGAACGGTCTGAATTATCGTGAATATACTGAGCGATAACTTCTTTACCTACGCCTGTTTCACCACGGATAAGTATATCAACGGGCAGAGTTAGTACTTTATTTAATCGGTCTAAAGCATTAACCATTACATCACTTTCAGCAATAGGACCGTTATATTGGCTTTGTTTTCGCTGTTTTAACTGATTGTTTTCTCGCACAAGACTTGCATTATCTTTAGACAGTTCTTTGAGCATATAGCTATAAGTTTCAAGCCAAACTGCTTGGCGAATACTGGTTGCTGCTATTTGACAAAATGCGGTTAAACTTGCTTCATCGTTAATGACGTTTAAATTGAATAACACCAACAACCCGACGGTTTTTCGTTCGTTATCGATGAGAGGCCACGCTAATAGATTTTGGCTTTTTCGATTTAAAATGGTCTCAGATTGATAAATATCATCACAATAATAACCATTGTATTGATAGAGGTCGTTAATCAGAACCACCTCACCATTACGAATCGCATAATTAAAGGGATCCGTTTCATTGGTTGATTCTAGCGTTAAAGGTAACCAAGGGTGATCTGCTAATATTTGCTCGTTATGATGAACAACACTTGGGATAAGTGCTTGTCCTGTTTGATCTAATACGTAAATAATACCGTGGTCAGCAAAAGTAAGCTGACGTGCTGCTGCCAAAATAGAGTCTAGAGTTAACGCTAATTGGCTGCGATCAGCCAGAGACTGGCTAATCGCAAGTAGGGCATTATTTAGGTTGTCTGGCTTAGCTAAAGACATAACCTAAGGTTCCTTGGTCATCAATTGAAATGACAATTTGTGTATGTACTTCATCTTTGTCATGAGCCAAAAGCTGAGTCGAAAGTTGAGGCAATAATTGACGGTTGATAACGGCATCAATGTTACGAGCACCAGTTTCAGCTAGACGGCAATTAGCAAGGATAAATGATACTAATTCATCACTGTAGCTTAACGTTAATTTATGATGTTTCTCTAATCGGGCAGATACTTTATTAAGTTTATGTACGATAATGTCGGTCATTGCTTCATCATTTAGAGGCAAGAATGGTAATACATTCATACGTGCTAATAATGCAGGTTTGAAATGGTTATTTAAGGTAGGACGAATAGCCTCGGCAACAATGTTTGCGTCAATGTCTTTTGACTGTTGAACAAGAGATTCAATCTCATGTGTTGCTAAGTTACTTGTCATGATGATAAGCGTGTTTTTAAAGTCAATAGTACGACCTTCACCATCATTTAATGTCCCTTTATCAAATACTTGATAGAACAAGTTAAGAACTTCAGGATCGGCTTTTTCTACTTCATCTAACAGAACAACAGAATAAGGACGTTGACGTACTGCTTCAGTTAGCATTCCACCTTCACCGTAGCCAACATAACCAGGAGGAGAACCAATTAAGCGAGAAACTGTGTGCTTCTCTTGGAACTCAGACATATTGATTGTTGTCATAAAGCGCTCACCACCGAACATTTGGTCGGCAATGGCACGAGCAGTTTCTGTTTTACCTACGCCACTTGGGCCAACTAATAAGAAAACACCGGTTGGAGCATCAGGGTTAACTAATCCTGCTTTTGCTGTTTGTAATCCTTCTGTCAGCGCTTGAATAGCAAAAGGTTGGCCTTTAATACTTTCTGTTAGTGCAGACTGTAGGTTTAATGTTGTTGCGGCTTCATCTTGCAGCATTTTCCCCATAGGGATCCCTGTCCAATCAGAAATAACATGACTGATCTCATCAGGTCCTACTTCAAAATGTACAAGAGGATGAGCGCTACGTACGCTTTCTAATTGCTCATTACAGGTATGAATTGCTTGGCGAGTTTCTTCTTCAGTAAAGTGATGGCAGCTAGGCAAATCGTCTTCTGATGCTTCTGATTTTTCATTCGTATCGACTGACTCTTCAGAGGTTAATGATTGAAGGTGGGCACGAAGTTCAATCATTTCATAAATAAAAGCTTGCTCTTTTTTCCATTGGTGCTGTAACACCGCTTGCTCTTCTAGCGCTTCATCCATACGTTCTTGCAACTCAGGAATGGCAGCTAAGGCATGTCTATCACCCGTTTGTTGTAACTGATCTCGCTTAAGGGCTTCAAGTTCACGGCTTAGCGCAGCAATCTCTTGTTGTAATGTTTCAATCGGAGCAGGTACCGCATTTAAACTGATATTTACACGAGCACACGCCGTATCAAGTACATCAATGGCTTTATCTGGCAATTGACGACCTGAAATGTAACGGTCTGATAGCATTGCTGCCGCTGTGATTGCATCATCACGAACATAAACGCTGTGTGATTTTTCATAAACAGATCGTAAACCACGAATGATTAAAGCTGCTTGCTCTGTTGATGGCTCATCTAATTTGACTAGTTGGAATCGACGAGCTAGGGCAGGGTCTTTTTCAAAGTATTTTTTGTATTCAGACCATGTTGTTGCCGCGATGGTTTTTACTTCGCCACGCGCTAATGCTGGTTTTAGTAAGTTTGCAGCGTCACTTCCGCCTGCTTGATTACCGCCACCAACAAGAGTGTGTGCTTCATCAATGAAAAGAATGATTGGGGTAGGTGAGTTTTTTACTTCATCAAGTACGGCGTTTAGGCGTTTTTCAAATTCACCTTTTACACTTGCACCTGCTTGCAGTAATCCCATGTCTAAACCGTAAAGCTCTACGCCTTTTAGACAATCAGGCACTTCACCTTGTACGATTTTAAGTGCTAAACCTTCAACAACCGCTGTTTTACCTACACCAGGTTCGCCAACGGCTATCGGGTTGTTTTTACGGCGACGAGCTAAGATATCTATAATTTGACGGATCTCTTGATCACGACAAAAGACTGGATCAATCTCACCTTTACGGGCTTTACCAGTAAAGTCGGTCGTGAACTGACTTAATGCAGAGCCATCTTCACGTGCGTGTGTTTGCTCTGATGTTGCGACTTGAGACTCAAGCGATTGTGATGTTAGCTCGGCAAAGTTTCGTTTTAAGGTTTCAGGGTTAATATTTTCTAATAATGAAGAATAACTGTGTTGCCCGTATCGTAATGGGTTACTGATTAAAGTAAGTAATAATGCACCAGAACGGATTTTTGTTTCAGATAGATCAAGAGAAGAAACAAGCCAAGCTTCTTGTAACCATTCAATCAGCATTGCTGAGAAAACAGGTTTACCACCATGATTTTGATGATTGTTCTCTAAACTTGATTTAATACTCTGGCGTAAAAGATTTTCTGAACAATCAAAATGAGAAAGTAATTGGTCAAAATCACTGTTTGGGCGTTCTAATAAGCTTAATAGAAAGTGTTCGATTTGAACTTCTGATGCTCGTTCAGAAACAGCAAGAGCAGCTGCATCTTCTAAAGCCACTTTAGTAATAGGGTGTAGACGTTGTATTAAAGAAGAGAGATTTATATTTATCATGAGTAGTATCTATCTTTAGCCAATGTGAAAAATTGTGCCGAGTATACTAAATATAAAAATATCTTTTTTTTAGAATGCTATTTATAACACCGTCTTTTAGATGAAATATAGGTGTATGACTTTATTATTATCATTATTAATTAATGCTTTTGGTTATTCTGATTTTTATAATAGTTATTATCACTATAATGCATGTCATTATGACTTTTTTGTTATTTGTGTTTTATATTAACTACCATTATTAGTATATGAAGATACAATGATTCTTGTCATCCAATTTCTTGTTAAAATAAACAAGAAATTGGATCTATAAATTGATTTTAATTTTATATTTTTTATAAGTTATTGATTATATATGACTTAAAAGTTGGCATGGCTGTTGCTGTATGTACATTACAATCGTAGTGATAAACGATTTGGTAAAATTAAATACTCTTATATATAAACAATGAAAGGATAATAGAATGCCAACTCCAGCATATATGTCAATTAAAGGTCAAAATCAAGGCGATATTACTAAAGATGCATACTCTGCAGATTCAGTTGGTAATACATGGCAGGAAGCTCACGTTGATGAATTCCTAGTTCAAGAACTTGACCACGTATTAACAGTTCCACGTGATCCACAAAGTGGTCAACCTACAGGTCAACGTGTTCACCGTCCTGTGATCGTAACTAAACAACAAGACCGTTGTTCTCCACTACTATTTAACGCTTTAGTATCTGGTGAGAAACTGCCTGAATGTAGTATTAACTTTTACCGTACTTCTACTTCTGGTAAGCAAGAGCATTACTACACAATCAAACTAATTGATGCACTATTGGTTGATATGCAAACACGTATGGATCATTGCCAAGATGCTGCAACGTCTGATCGTGTTACTGAAGAAGTTCTTAAGTTCACTTACCGTGCAATTGAAGTAACTCATGAAACATGTGGTACTGCGGGTAACGATGACTGGCGTACTCCACGCGAAGCTTAATAGCCTTTGCGTTAAATAGTTAGGGCCACATTGTTGGCCCTCTTTTTATATTAGTATCAGGTAAAAGATATGGTTAGTGAGATAGAATTTAAGTTTGAAATCCTTGGAACAGAGCATGAATTTCGTGTTGAAAGCTTTAATGTAGTTGAAGAGTTGTCTAAGCCTTTTCATATCAACCTATCATTACTTTCACTTGATGCAGATATTACGTTTGATGAGTTAATTAGAAAACCAGCACTGCTTAATGTTTTTGGTCAAGGGGTTGGCGTTGCTCGTCAATTTCATGGTGTGGTTAATGAAGTTCGTTATCTAGGTGAAGGGCGTCGCTTTTCTCGTTATCAAGTGGTTCTGGTTCCACAATTATGGTTTTTAACACAGCGTCAAGATTGTCGTATTTTCCAAGATAAGTCTGTTATTAATATAGTTACAGAAGTACTTGATGAAGCTTCAGTGACTGATTATCGTTTTGATACATCAGGAATATATTCACCTAAAGAGTATGTTCTTCAATACAGAGAGAGTGATTGCCAATTTGTTCAACGATTACTTGCTGAGCATGGACTGTGGTATTACTTCGAGCACTCTAGCGCAAACCATACTATGGTTATTGTGGATAAAAATGATGCAATTGCAGAGCTGATTAATACTCCTTTAAACTCTTCTTACGTTGGACCTATTGTTTATCAGGCCGAAGGGGGAGGGAATGCAGATAGAGAGCATATTTTTGAATTAGAATCAGTGAATCGTGTTCGTACTGGTCAAGTTACCTATACTGATTACAACTATGAGCAACCTCGTATTCCTCAAAAAATGGGGACGGCTGGTTCGATCGATAATGATCTCGCTTATTTTGACTTTCCAGGGCGCTATGTAGAACCAAGCCAAGGACAAATTCGCTCTGATGAATTAATGGCTGAAAGCGTGGTAGATAATCATCAGATTGAAGCTGTTAGTAGCGTTATGCGTTTAACACCAGGGTATAGTTTTATATTAAATAAGCACCCAAGAGCAGCGCTTAATCGTGATTATACTATTTTATCAGTGACACACAGTGGTTATGATCCGCAAGTGCATGAAGATGAAGCCAGTGGTATGCCTACCACGTATCAAAACCAATTTAGTTGTTTACCACGTGATATTGAATTTAAAGCGCCTAAGCTCCCTGCGCCAATTGTTGATGGCCCTCAAACCGCTGTTGTTGTTGGTCCTAATGGTGAGGAGATTTACACAGATAAATTAGGCCGTATTAAGGTCCAATTCCATTGGGATCGTTATGGCAATAATGATGAAAACTCTGGTTGTTGGATCCGCGTAAGTCAATCAATGGCAGCGCCAACATGGGGTGCTGTGTATTTGCCTCGTATCGGACATGAAGTAGTGGTGGCCTTTTTAGAAGGGGACCCTGATCGTCCATTAGTGACAGGGGCGGTTTATAATGGGTTACATTATCCTCCATACTCTTTGCCTGAGAATAAAACACGAACAGCATTTAGAACGCAAACCCATAAGGGAACGGGTTATAACGAACTAAGCTTTGAAGATGAAGCGAATCAGGAAGAGGTTCACATTCATGCTCAAAAAGACATGTCGACAAAGGTGCTTAACAACCGCTTTAGAACCATTGGCCAAGACGAGTTCTTAACCGTAGATCGTAATCAAACTAATGAGATTAAGGGCGATCATAAAGAAACCATTGAAGGCCATAAGACTACGCAAGTAAATAGTACGTTTACCGAAACGGTAGAGCAAGATGTCACGGTTAAATACAACGCAAACGAACAGCAATCGGTGACCAATAACTCAACGTTAGATATTGGTGATAACCGCACCACGACAATTGGTAAAAATGACGATTTAAGCGTTACTGAAAACAGCAACCTATCGGTAGGAGAATCACGAACAAGTGATGTCTCAGCGGATGATAATCAAACGGTTGGTGGTAACTTAACGGTTTCAGTTCAAGGTAATACGTCTTATAAATCAGATGCTTCAACTCAAATTATCAGCGGTAGTAAGATTGTATTGCAAACTGGAAGCTCATCCTTAGTTATGAGCAGCGATGGCACAATTAAGCTATCAGGCAATGCGATTACTATTGAAGGTTCAAGTACCGTAACAGTGAAAGGTGGCAAGGTTGCAGTTAACTAACTCTATCGAAGTTACTGACATTCTAGACAATACTTCGCAAGCTGAATCATCAGCTTGCGTTCCTCGTTTTGGTAAAGTCATTTCTTTGCACCCAACATTGGGTGATCGTCTTTATGTTGAATTTGATGGTCTGGCTCTAGGTACCTCGGTTCTTGCCAAAATAGGACGACAATTTAGAAAGTCTGAATTAGAAACAGCAATTGAAAGCGGCCTAACGTGCCGAATTGAGTTTCTTAATGGTGATCTTTCACTTCCTGTGCTTACAGACATTTTTTTCTCATTATTAGATGATGACCAGCCGATGATTTTAAGAGCTAAATCGTTAACTATTGAAACCGAAGATGAGTTAATTCTTAAAAGTGGTGAGACAAAAACCAGATACAGTGGTCGAGATGGGCGAGTAACTACTAATGCGAAATACATTACTTCGCAAGCAGAGAAGGCCCAAAAAATTCAGGGCTCAACGATCGCCATTAATTAGAGTGATGTATGAATCAATATCGTTATTTAGTTGAAGATGTAAAAAACGCCTTATCTGATATGGATAAAGCTGCAGCCTATGCGATTATCAAACAATCTCAAGAAGCATTGAGTAAATTTTCAACCGCTAAGGTTGAGTTTTTACAAAATAAAGCGATCTTAGCTGCTGAAAGTATGTCGTTTTGCATTAAACAGCAATACCGTTTTCATCAACAAGGATATCCTTCTTTAAGTGTTGATTATTTATCGCTACTACAAACACAACTAGCGTCTTTTTTATCTGTTTTTATTGCTTTGCACCGTATATCTCCTGCATTTGTATACTGTATCTATGATGAATTTCCAGAAGTCTTAGCTTGGTTATGTTTGGATGAGTCGCTTAAACAAGAAGACAAAAAAACGACCTTGATAGGGCTTTCTATCATTGATGATCTTGATGATAGCTTAGGCATAGGATTGCTACTTCGTTCAAATACTTCTGGTTTAGACAAAATATTAGCAAGGTTGGTAGAAGGGAAATCCAAAGCAAGTGAGGGTTACGTTCGTTGTTTAGTTTTGA
Organism: Aliivibrio thorii; assembly: GCF_057368585.1. NCBI lineage: Bacteria > Pseudomonadati > Pseudomonadota > Gammaproteobacteria > Vibrionales > Vibrionaceae > Aliivibrio > Aliivibrio thorii. The sequence continues at coordinate 999,901 of NZ_CM170655.1, forward strand.
GGCAGCGTGTGAGTGTATCTTTAATTAAACATTGGTTATCAATGTCATTCCTTCCTGAAGATTACTTACACTCCCAACTTGCATTGTCTAATGTAGACAGCAGCATCGAATGGCTAGATCAAGGACGATCTTATGATCTTATTTTATTTGAACAATTGGTGCTTAAAGAGGATAGATCTACTTGGTTTCGTCAACAATATTCACCGGATTCATTACCATCAGAAGAGATTGCGACTTATGCAATGCTGCTGAATTTGAAAGAGTTCAGTGAATTTGATATTCAACATGCTCATGCGCCATTTCATCTTATGCTGTCTGGTGAAACCGCGTTAGTCGCTGATATTGTCTCTTATATGAATTCACTTGATGAAATTGAAGGAATGCCATGGTGTGAGGCATTATTTACTGTATATGGCGAGCGCTTGCCATTATTGCCATCAGCGATTGGAAGTAGAATGGATTGGGATCATGCATTGTCGTTGTTTAATCAATGGATTAATGAAGAAAAACATGACAGTCATTATCCATTAAGATTGGGCCAACGTTTATCTTTTGATTCTTCAATCGAAGCCTTAAAAAGCCCAGAGATAAGTGCGAATTTTCGAACTTGGTTGTGGCGTGAAGTATGTATATTAAGCCGTGTTCATTTTCATTGGCATCCTCAATTGAGTGTTCAGCAGCAATCACGTTTACTCGATAATATTAGTCATATTGATCTTGTCCGCGAACGTTTTAATTTGAGAGGAAAACATGCAGCTTTGGGATATTGAACAACAGGACTTATACGCTTTAAAAGGCCGATTCCAACGTGATTGCCAAGGTCATGAGGTGTGGGTGTTAAGTATGAAAAGAGCATGGACTTGGCTAGAAGGGCGATGGGTAGAAGAAGCACCTGCGATTATCAATGATGACCCTATTTATGCTGGTGACGCAGGTTTTTCTGCCATGATTTCAGATCATGACTTCCCAATACATAAAAAAAATACCGATGTGTTGGTGTATGGAAAAGCAAAAACATACGCTAAAAAACCGATGAGCAGTCATACTTGTCGTTTGTTAATTGACGAACATATTGATAAATCATTAATCATTATTGGTGAGCGACAATGGATAGATCATAGTGGCAGTTTAACGGTTTCGTCAGCAAAACCTTTCATTGAGAGAGAGATTGATTATACGAATGCTATTGGAGGGGATGAGAGAAACCGTCTTGGATCAGGCATTGCTGATACGAATGAAGAACTCGCCAGTATGAAAGTGCCTTCTGTATTTTATGTGGGGCAAAATTGGCAAGCGAACAGCAATAAAGTTCAAGTGGCAGGCTTTGGGCCTTTACCTCCTTTTTTCTCTGAACGAAGCCGATGGGCTGGAACATTTGATGAGAGATGGCAGGAAGACCGTCGTCCTTTGTGGCCAATTGATTTTGATGACAGGTTCTACCAATCGGCACCTCACGATCAGCAATGTAAAGGTTATCTTATTGGCGGAGAACGTTTAATGGTGAGTGGATTTTGTCATAATGATGCATTGTCATTTCGAATTCCTACAGAGAAATATCAAGCGACAGTCACTTTTCAAGACAAGGAAGAAAAGGCGGTAATGCCGATATATACCGTTTGGATTGATGCGAATAAAAAGCGAGTTGAAGTGCTGTATACCGCCTCTTTTCATTGCCAAGACCGTGAGCATTTGCTCACGTCATCTTGTTTGGAGGAAGTGTCATCATGAGCCAGCGATACGGACAATTTGTTCTCGACAGTGAAATTGTCACTTCAACAGGTATGAATGTGGAACTTGCTATTGCTGTTGCAAAAGCAGATATTGACCGTTTTTCAAGTTATGAAAGTAATGGTGACAAATACAGTGTTGCTGAACTTGATTATATAGAAGCGGATGATTTATTTGAAAAAACAAAACAATTACTTATTGAAGTACTTGTCCCTTTATTAGAACGATTACACATTTCATTAAAACCATTACCATTACTGCTTTCTATTCCAGCTTCGCTTTCTCGTCACGATATTCGAGACTGGTTGAGTGAGAGTCAATACAGTGCGTATTTATCTAATATCACGATAAGTAACCATCAAGGCAATCTGTTTATGGCTGAATGTTTGCAAAGTTTAGATGAGCCAGATGCTGTCCTATGTATCGCTATTGATAGTCCGCTTAGCGAGATAGAGAGTTTAATTGAAAATAGACAAGTTATGAGTGCGAAAAATCCGTGGGGTATGATCCCAAGTGAAGGGGCGGCAGGGATGGTATTAACAAAACGTAATGTCATAGACACATTAAAGATAACGCCTCAATCCCAACTTATGTATATGGGGTTTGATAAAGCATCAACAGATCGAAGAGGGTGTTCTCGTCTAATTAGACAGGCGTGTAACTCATATTCTAACCTAGGTGTTGTGTATAGCGATATGACCAATCAACGTGCTCATGTTGAAGATTATGGTTTTGCTATTGGCGCAAGAAGTGAAGCATTACCAAATGTGCAGCAAGTAAATTTAACTAATGAATATTGGGGTACATTAGGTGGGGCCTCGGGGATTGCGACTATAGCATCAATGAATTATCTTCATGACAGTAATTCTCTGGCGAGTTTATTTTTGTTTGACCAATTTAATACTTGCTCATTATTAATATTCAAACCGATAAAATAATATTATTTGTGTGGTGGCGTTTTTTCTATATTTCTAGGCACTTTAACTAAAAGCCTAGGGATAGTGTTCGTTTTGTTTTGCAGTATTGAAAAGCCATACACTAACTCATTAAAATCAAGCCTCATTAATTCGGTTTGGTATAAAGAGAATAATAAGTGTCTAAACAGCAGGGATCAGCTAACGAATTTATTAATCAGTTAGTTGTAAAAGCGATCGAAAAAAAGAAAAAATATGAGCAAGCATTGGCTGAAAAAAATAAGCCAAGGTTGGAGCATGTATTATTTTCACAATTCGATGTATTAGATACTATAGAATCTAAGAATACTAAAACGACGCTGTATCACCTAGCAAAAAAGGGTGAACCAGAGAAACAGATCTGCTGTAAGGTATTGAATGAAAACGCGCCAGAGTACGCTCGTTCAATGTTTATCGCAGAAGCAACACACCTTGAAGTATCACAACATCCAAGCACTGCTGAATTTATTAAACTAGGGAATGAATTCGATCGCCCTTATTTTATGTATAAATGGATTAAAGGTGAATCTTTATCTGAGAAACTCTCTCGACATAATAATAAAGGCTTTCGTCATGACCATGTTGCTTGGTTAATATACCAATTAGCGGGTGCATTGGAATATATGCATACCAAGGGTGTATGCCATTTAGATATTAAACCTTCTAATATTATTGTGTGTGAAGATGATGGTATTAAGCTTATTGATTTCGGTGCAGCCCAATATTCAGGAGAAGGTAAAGAATATTCTGAAGCAAGCTTATCTTATGCGTCCCCATTATTTTTAGAAACAGGAAAGTCCGATCCTCAAGATGATGTTTATTCAATGGCAATACTGACGTGTTGCTTATTTATTGGGTATACAGAAAACCCAGATTGGAAAGCGATTTTAACGCAGCGAAAAAGACCACACCAGATACCAAAGTCAGTATGGCTATTATTACGCCTAATTGTAACAAAACCGCGAGGCCATAAATTAACACCGATTGCTTTTGCTCAAGCATTAGCAAAAATTGATATTGATGCTATGCGTACCAGTAATCATGCGCCAATTTTCACACGATTACGCAATGCAGATTTGGTATTACGAAAAGAAAACAGTTTTGAGCCTTTACGTCTCGGCATGTTTAAGTATTTAGAAGTGGCGTTGATTGCAAGTGTTCTCGTTATTACTGGCGCAATGCTATCTAGTTATCTACTGCCACAAACTGCACCAGTGATTGGAATATCAAAAATAAAACCGGCACAGATGGCAGCCTTCTTAACAAAGCCGCCATGGGAAATCACAACTGCACTAGATGATAATGAAGCCGATTTATTAGCATTAGCACCTTATAGAGAGGCTGTTGATGTTAAAAATAATCAAATTGAGTTTTGGTATAACAAAGAAAAAGACAATTTGATGAAGCGACGTGAAAGTGAAGAGCGTCAAAGAGAAGAGCTTAGTTCGATAAGAAAAGACATGGTCGCTCTGAATGACCATCTTAACCGCAATGCTGTTATCTCATCTTCTGTGAATCGACGTTTAAGTAAGTTAATGAAAGGATTGAATAACTTAATGTTAGAGCGTCAGAAATACACATATTCACTGGGCAAAGAAGATCAAGCTTTGGCTGATATTATGATGTCTGGGGATTCAAAAGATGTCGAAAAATATCTACGCACTGAATGGATGAAAACACAGGCTGAATCTTATTTTTATGCTTATGTACTTCCGAAAGAAATTCTAAATAAAGTGTTCGAGTCCGTAAATAAAAACGCTGAAAATCATTTTTATTCAAAAGCAATTGATGAAATAAATCAAACCATCACGCTTTTTGGCGACACTGTAGAACTGACGTCTAAAAAAACAGAATTAATAATTGAACGCAGTGAGTACGTGCTCTTTGGTACGGTGACCGGTGAGCTAATGTTTAAAAGCGATAAGCTTAATACTGCATTATCAGACTTGCATGAAAACGCGCCATCTCGCTTCAAAGAAGTGTCACTGTTATTAAAAAATCTAGCAAGAGAGTCGCTTGAACAAAGCTTTCAGCAAGATGTTCCCGCTGAAGGTGCACTTGCGATAGAGAAAGCCTTAAATGCTTATCAAAAACAGGTAACACTCTAATGGCAATGAATTTTGATATTGAGACACTTTTAAAACCGATCAATGAAACGTCTCCCTCTGGTGAAGAAGCGAAATATGAATTCTGTTATGAGCTAATGGAATTTGAGATCAAAAAGTTTGGTTCATTGTTTGGTGAAACGGTTGATTGGAAAATTGTTGAAGCGAACGCAACTGAAGTATTAACCACTTATAGTAAAGATTTAAAAGCCATTTGTTACTTAACTCGAGCGCTGATCGAAAGAAAAGGGTTTGACGGGTTTGAAACCGGACTCTCGTTGCTTTTACAAAGTTTAACGACGTTTAGTGATGGATTATATCCACGACGAAAACGCGCAAGAGACGGTGCAATAGAATGGTTTATTTCTCAAATTGAAAGTGTATTACCAAAATTAAATACTGCGGCAGTGTCGTGGGAGCAAGGGTCGGTGTGTTTAACCTTAATTTCTGAGATTGATGATAAATATAAAGATGCATTTTCAGACTCAGATGTAGAGTTCTTTGTTGTTCGTTCTGCGGTTAACGCCATTATGGAGCGTTTACCACAAACAGGAGAAGGAGCCGTAACGGCTGTTGTTCAAGACGTGAAGCAACCAGATGTGGTTGAAACGGTTATTGAACAAGCACCTAAAGCGGTGACTCCAACACCAATAAAAAGACAAGAATCGATGAGAAAAGAAGTCGATATTGATACAGATTTTTCAAGTCCTAGTGCATCAAAAAGAACGCTAAAAAAAGTTGCTGAGTTTATGCTTCATTCTAATATTGGGGCTTCTTTGGCTTATCGTTTACATCGTCATTCTACCTGGTGTGATGTGGATGAATTACCTCCGCACGATAATGAGAAAAAAACACCGATAAGCTTAGCAGTATCACAAGATCAGCTTTCCGAATATAAAGAAAAAGCAAAGCAAGAAACCGATCCTGAAGTGATTAAACGTCTTGAAAAAACGTTGACTGATGCACCTTTTTGGTTAAGTGGTCATCATCTTATGTACCAGATGTTGAACAATCTAGGTCATGAGTCTGCGGCTGAAGCTGTTAAACAAGAAACCGTATTATTTACTCAAGAATTAAACGGTGTTGAAGAACTAATGTTTGCCAATTCAGTGCCTTTTGCTGACGAAGCAACCCTAAAATGGCTGGCATCACGCACTGCGATTACCCCCGCGGCGTTGGTGCCAATGCCTTTTGAATTAACAGATGAGGAAACCTTATCTGAAGGTGATATTACCTTAGCGACATTAGGTGATTATGTTTCCACCATTGCTCAAGGTTTAACGACCGATACGTCTGGACGTGGGCAGTTTATGTTGCAATTGAAATTAATAAAAGCGTACCACCTCGTAGGCTTGCTTCCTTTGTGCTTACCTTACATTGAAAAAATATGGGCGGTAAGAGAAGAAATAAATTTAATGAGTTGGGAGCCTCATTTATGTAATCAGCTTGATACGTTGGTTGAGAAAACAATGACGGAAATGTATCCATCTAAGGATTTGGTTCCTGAAAAGTACCAACAATGGCTAACCATTAATAACAAATAAATAGACGAAAATAAGGAAGAATTATGTCCCGCGATGGCTCGGTTGCTCCTAAAGAGCGAATTAATATACGTTATGTCCCTGCGACTGGCGATGTGCAAGAAGACGTTGAATTACCACTAAGTATGATGGTCGTTGGTGACTTTACTGCACGTGCTGATGAGACGCCAATTGAAGATCGTACTCCAATCAACATTGATAAAGATAACTTCAATGATGTATTGGAAGGCTACTCTCCAAACGTAAACGTAAACGTAAGTAACGAGTTAAGCGGTGAAGAAGGTGCTCAACTTGGTGTAGATCTTACATTTAACAGCATGAAAGATTTCTCACCAGAAGCGATCGCTAAAAGTGTTCCTGAATTAAATGGTTTACTTGAGCTGCGTGAAGCACTTGTTGCTTTGAAAGGCCCATTAGGAAACGTACCTGCATTTCGTAAGAAAATTGCCGCGGTACTTCAAGATGAAGAAGCTCGTCAAAAATTACTTGAAGAGCTAAATCTTGGTGCAGATAAAGAAGAAAAGGCTGAGTAGAGGGTATTATGACAACAGAAGCACAAGCTCCCGAACAAGAAGCTACACTAGTTGAATCTGGCTCACTATTAGACAGTATTCTTAATGAAACGCGTTTAAAGCCAAGTGATGAAGGTTTTGATGTTGCAAAGCGTGGCGTAGAAGCATTTATTGGTGAATTGTTAAGCAGCAAAAATACCGACAGTAAAGTTGAGCAATCACTTGTTGATTTAATGATTTCTGAAATTGATCAGAAGTTGTCTAAACAAGTCGATGCCATTCTTCACAATGAAGAAGTTCAAGCGATTGAATCAACATGGCGTGGTTTGAAATACCTGGTTGATCACACCGATTTCCGTGAAAACATTCAAATTGAATTGATTTCAGCGAAAAAAGACGAAGTATTAGATGACTTTGAAGATGCTCCAGAAGTGGTTAAATCTGGTCTTTATAAGCAAATCTATACGCGTGAATACGGTCAATTTGGTGGTAAACCAGTTGGTGCTGTGATTTGTGATTTCCAAATGTCTGCATCATCACCTGATGTGAAACTGATGGAATACATGGCGAATGTAGGCGCAATGTCTCATGCTCCATTTATTACTTCAGCATCAGCTAAGTTTTTTGGTTTAGATAGCTACGAAGACCTACCTAACTTAAAAGATCTTAAGTCTGTATTTGAAGGTCCTCAGTACACTAAATGGCGCGGTTTCCGTGAGCATGAAGATGCACGTTATGTTGGTCTTTGTACATCACGTATGATGCTACGTACACCGTATTCAGTAGAAGATAACCCAATTAAAGCGTTTGATTATGATGAACAAGTTCAAGATGGTCATGATAACTACCTCTGGGGTAATTCAGCGTATGCGATGGCGTCTAAAATTAGTGAGTCATTTGCGAAATATCGTTGGTGTCCGAACATTATCGGTCCACAAAGTGGAGGTACTGTTGCTGACTTACCTGTTTATAATTACGAATCTATGGGTCAAATCGAAACTAAGATCCCAACAGAGATCTTAATTTCAGATCGTCGTGAGTATGAATTAGCAGAAGAAGGCTTCATTGCACTTACTATGCGTAAAGGTTCTGATAATGCAGCGTTCTTCTCTGCAAACTCAGTACAAAAAGCAAAAGTATTCCCGAATACACCAGAAGGTAAGCAAGCTGAAATGAACTACAAGTTAGGTATTCAATTGCCATACATGTTCATTATCAACCGTTTAGCTCATTACATCAAAGTACTGCAACGTGAACAAATTGGTTCATGGAAAGAGCGCTCTGATCTAGAAATTGAATTAAACAAGTGGATCCGTCAATACGTATCTGATCAAGAGAACCCACCAGCAGAAGTTCGCGGCCGTCGTCCATTACGTGCTGCAAAACTGGAAGTATCTGAAGTTGAAGGCGATCCAGGTTGGTATAAAGTATCAATGTCTGTACGTCCGCATTTCAAATACATGGGGGCAAGTTTTGACTTGTCACTAGTTGGTAAATTAGATCAGAACTAATTTGTCACCGTATATAGGCGGTCAGGTTGAGCCGATCGCTTATTTTTTAAGAAGTCATTATGGAAAAAGGTTACCGGCTTTTAGAGCGAATTGAATTGGGCGAACCAAAAAACTGCTATGAGAAAGTGGTCTCCCACAAACATCTGATAGAATCAATTCATCTCCACCTTGCTGATTTACTGAATACTCACGCAGGGAACGCCATGATAGATAATGAATACGGACTGCCTGATTTTAATGATGTGCTATCAAATAACACGAATTTGGTTCGTAATATTCAGCAAAACATTCGAACATCAATTGAAAAATTTGAACCAAGACTGAAAAATGTTGAGGTTCACTATCGCCAAGATAATCACAACCCACTGCAATTAAGCTTTGGTATTGGCGGAGAAGTAATGCACAACGGCGGTAAAGTCCCAATGTCAATTAATATATTCATGGGCGTCGATGGACAATTTAACGTTTAGTAGGAGAGAGTAGTGAGTAACAGTAAGTATTTTCAAGATGAACTGGCTTATTTAAAAGAAGCAGGCAGTGAATTTGCAAAATATCACCCTAAGCTGACTAACTTTTTATCTGAAGGAACCTTTGATCCCGATGTGGAGCGTTTACTTGAAGGCTTTGCTTTTTTAACCGGTCGTGTTCGCGAAAAAATCGATGATGAACTACCAGAATTAACACAGTCATTAATCTCATTGCTTTGGCCTCATTACATGCGTTCAGTGCCTTCAATGTGCATTAGTGAACTGACTCCTCATTCAGGAAGCGTAACAGAAAAGACCATCGTAAACCGTGGTGCAGAAATGGCAAGTGAGCAAGTTGAAGGCACTCAATGCTTATTTAGAACGTGTTATGACGTTGCTTTATATCCACTTAGTATTCAACAGATAGAGCAAAATAACAGTCGCACCAATTCTTCTGTTCATGTGACATTAGCAGCAAATAATGGGTTAGAACTGTCTCGCATAAAATTAGATACATTACGTTTTCATTTAAATGGTGAGCAGCATATTACTCGCAGTTTATATCTTTGGTTATTCCGCTATTTAGAGTATGTAGAGTTAGATGTTGGTGGCGGTTATAAACATCGTATTCGAGCCGATCAAGTTACCCCTGTGGGCTTTGATGACGATGAAGCAATTTTGCCATACAGCAAAAACTCATTTTCAGGGTATCGCTTATTACAAGAGTACTTCTCTTTACCTGATAAATTCATGTTTTTTGATATTAAAGGTCTTGAATGGTTAAGCGGGATACCACAGCGCAGTACGGTCAAATTGTCCTTTGTTTTTTCGAGAGCCTTGCCTTCTGAAGTGGTTTTAAAAGATAAGCATTTAAAATTGCATTGCACACCAGCGGTGAACTTATTCGAACAAGATGGTGATCCTATCCGTCTTGATCACCAACGTAATGATTATAAAGTCCGTCCTCAAAGTTCAAATCAGGAGCACTATGAAGTTTACTCAGTTGAAAATGTAGAAAGTTGGAGTAAAGCAGAGCGCCGTAGGAAACAGCTAATTGAATTTGAATCGTTTGAACATCAAATAAATCAGCGCGATAAACGAGATTTTTATAAAACAAAAGTCAGTGAAAGAATTAATGGACGAGGGCTAGAACGTTATATCTCTTTTCATTCGCACAACAATCAAATATCGGATTTAGGGACAGAAACCGTGTTACTTAAATTAGTGTGCAGCAATGCAGATTTAGCTGAGCGCTTATCTGTGGGGGATGTTATTTATACCACACACAAGTCACCAACCTATGCCACGTTTAGCAATATAACAAAGCCGACTCAGTCAGTTAGCCCACAAGTGAATGGAGAGTTACAGTGGCAGCTTATTGCCAATATGTCGTTGAACTATTTATCACTCGCTAATATTGATGTGTTAAAAGTATTACTCTCAACCTATGATTTCCATTCTCGTGTTGATAGGCAGGCTCACAGAGCCTCTATACACCGCCTTGATGGTATTAGGTCCGCAAGTATGAATCCAACAGATAGAGTCTTTCGTGGCGTTGCTATTCGTGGTGTTAAGTTTAAGGTTGCGATGAACTCAACGTACTTTGTTAATGAAGGGGATATGTATTTACTCGCTAGTATTCTAAACGAGTTTATTCGATTGTATTCGAGTATCAATTCATTTACTGAGCTTGAAGTGTTTGATGAGGATACGGGTGAAGAATATGAATGGCCGAGCTTAACTGGGCAACAGACAATATTATGATTGAATATATTGTTAATAAACCTTGCGAGTACAGCTTTTTCCAAGCGGTATCTTTATTGGAGAAACACTATCAAAATTTTCCAGGTATTGAATTTAATGCGATTGGTGAAAATCAGTACGTAAAAAACGAGTACATACAGTTTAGTGTGTCACCAAAACTGAGTTTCCCCAAGAGCGATATAGAATACATCGCTCAGGTTGAACGTAATGATCAGGTGTACACAAAAATTGAAGTGAACTTTCTCGGCTTGCATGGCTCAAGTTCTCCGCTACCAGCGTCTTATACGGAAAAGTTAGCAGGGCGAGACAGTGACGATAATCCAGTAAAAGATTTCTTTGATTTTTTTCATCATCGTTACATTAGTATGCTTTATCGAGTGTGGAAAAAGTACCGTTATCATATTCAATATCAAAGTGATGCAACGGACCCATTCTCAGGAAGATTATTACATTTAGTTGGTCTGTCGAGTGTTATTCAAGAGAATAATGATGTTGATTTAGATAGAGCGAAATTACTTTCCTATGTAAACCAGTTATCCACGCGTACTCGTTCACCAAAGCTTGTTTCTGGTATCGTTTCCCATTACTTTTCACTTCCCAATGTTTACATTGAAGAGTGGGTATATCGTCGAGTGACGATCGCCGATTCACAACGTAATAAGTTGAATCAAAAGAACTGTCAATTAGGGAATGATTTGCACCTAGGAAAGAGCATGGCGGATCTTACTGGAAAGTTCAATTTATGTATCGATGATATTGATTTTGATGCGTATACCAACTTTTTACCAGGAGGACGACTGCACAAGACGTTAATAGGGCTAATGAAGTTTATCTTATGTGACCCGATGGCATGGGATCTTAAGTTAACCGTTAAGAACAATACTATTCCTGAGAACGAATTAGGGGATGGGATTGGGAATGTGTTAGGTCAAACGTATTGGCTAGGGAATATCGATAAGGAGGATACAATCATTAAAATTGTAGGCAGTAATTAAAGATAGATAAGATAGAAAACGAACAACAAGTTGGCGCTTATTATTCGCTTTCTATAATAGTTTTAAGTGACTTAGGAATACTTATCGGCAAACAGGCTGATGTAAAACGATAGTACTCTTCACTTCTTTAATGCCCGTTATCGATTCAATTTCACTAGAGAGATAATGAATTCGATGTAAATCGGGCGCTTCAATCAAAGAAATAATGTCATAAGTCCCACCAACAATACTGGTCATCTTTACTTCAGGGATTTCTTTCAGTGCTTCTGAGACACCATCTTTTTGTCCAACCACACACGAAATTAACAAATAACAAGATGCATGATTCTCGCTATTTATTCGTATTTGGGCTGTATACCCTTTTATGACCCCTGTCTTTTCTAAGCGATTAATTCGTTCTGCAACGGCTGTTCTAGACAACCCAACATTACGTGATAAGTTCGCAATAGATTCTCTACCATTTGATAAAAGATTGGAGATAATTCTCCGATCTAACTTATCTAAGTCCTGTAGATTCATCTTTGACATGTTACTCCCTGCCTTAATTTATCTTCTTAGTTAATTACTTCTGGGAGCTTAAAGTTCGATAGCTCAGAGAAAGTAAATGGGTTGTTTTGTGTTAATGGTGTGAATTTCATACTGATATCACGACCACTCACTTTAATATGGCTAACAAAGCTACTATTGGTGACATCAGAGAGTGTAGAATCCCCTAATAATCGATAGATAGCCCACTGTCCATTTTCAGAAAGGGTATGTTGTTTACCCTCATCTGTTACGTCTTGTAAGGTAATTTTGACCTCAAAATCTCCGTTTTGTGGTGGCCATTGCAACTCTTGGACCTTACTTGGGCCGTGGTAATAACTCATCATATGGCTTCCCACATTGATGTTTGCTCGGATTGCACTTGAATCAAGATCAACAACTTTAGTACTAAAAGGGATGTGTACTTTATTGGTGCTTTTATTGATCATTGTGTTGCGTATTATATTGTAATTTCGTAATTGAACGAGCAGTTCAGGCGATAGATACATGACTTGTCCGTCTACTCGTTTTGCCGTCCATAAATTGGTGTCATAAAATGGTGCAAGATTATCTTTAATGAACACATTTAATATGCCGCCAGTGGCAAATAATTGTTCGAAATCTTCTAATGAAATATCTTCTTTTGCATTAACATCAAATGGGTATTTGTTTAACCCAGTTTGACGGAAAACGCTGTATACCTCACTGTACCATTTTGTTTGAATGCCTTTTTTGGCTTCTGTGATCATCACAGACCAGGTTTGATTTACTATATCAAGTAACCAACTGCGTACTGGCTCTGGTGATTTCTGAGCAATTTGTTTAAGTCGAATAAGAGGGTCGGCTTCCGATCTTATCATTCGAGCTCTTGCAGCGTCTAAGGCTGCTTGATGTACATTTGGAGAATCAGCAATATCCTTAATGTATGTTCTCAATGAATTCAAAGAGGTTAAGATATCTTCCCAAGGGGTAGGGGAGTTTTTCGTTTCATTTATTTGTAATTGATTTAATAAAGAAAACGCTTGTTCAACTCGAGACATTAAAACGTAATCGGGTTTAACTATCTCTTTTACGGCCTCAGTTGCTGTTTCTAAAGTATTTTTTAAATTCTTTTTTGGATCCAGTAACGATCCAATGTCACCAGTCGGTGAATAGTGTGTATTTGCGTACAGCTGTTTTAAGATCGTTGTCATTGGTGATGATGGACCAGAAATAAGATCTATCGCATTCGTCAAGTCATAGATATTGTCGTATGATTTTATTTTTAATTCGCTTAGCGCGTTACGCCAGTAATTAATATAGTCATCGGTATATTTCTTACGAACTTTATCTTTAAATTCTTCTTGCTCTTCGTTACTTGGAATAATGTTTTTTGATAATCCAAGCACCCAGTTGTCGGAGATGACTCGTTTTGAGAGTAAATCTACTTGTGGACGATAGAACGAACTAAACCCAGTTGACGTGTATAGTTTGTTGATATTTAAGCTCTTATTGTTGATCGGATTCTTAAAAATATTATTAAAATCAAACCCAACCGCTCGCTGTAGATTAAGCGTATCAATATCTGAACTTTTAGCTTGCTCTAAGATTTGAAGGTAGACCAAATCAACGTTTGATTTTGCTAGAAGGTTACGGCGAGTCGCACGAACCAGATCCATGTTAATGGAAATTGGTATGAACTTGGTACGGAAATAAGCATCCAAATAAGACATGGTTTTCTTTACAGTCTCAGGGCTTGAATGTAATTGAGTTAGTACATCAAAGGTCTGCTGTTTTAAGTAAGGAATGTCTCGTTTACTTGGTTGATTTAACATCAAGTATCCCTTTAATAGAGGGAGAGAGAGGGAGATATCATTTTGATTTTTAGTTAATTGAATTCGATACGCTTCCGAAATAATCGGCATTAATTGTGTATTTATTTGCTCGATTAGTGCTCGGTATGCGATCTTAGTTGTTGGTTCTAAACGGCTGACTTTCATCGATAAAAGTTCGTCATCAAGCGCTTTGTTTCCGCTTAACCAGGTTCCATAAGTCGGTTCAATCCCTTCTTGAGCATTGGTTAATTGTGATTCGAATACGGCAGAGTTGTATTGCTCATGATCGCTGCCTTTTACATCAATTAACTGGTTAATTACCTGCAAATTACTTTCTAACGCTTGAAATAAAAAATAACTACCACTGGTAAGAACAACAACAGAGACCAAGAAAGCCAAACGACTGTTTTGTTGAATTCGGCGTAAGTAATTTTGGTTTTCACTAGAAAAGTCGGCTTCAGGCAATACTTTTGAGTCAACTAAGAATCGAGTAAAGTAAGGAGTCTCGGTGAGTTGCCCATGTTCAGATGCAATGATTGGTAAATTAAAGTAATTACTACAGCTTTTTGCTAATAAGTTATATTTACGACCGCCTTGAAGACTTGAGCTGAAGAATACCTCTCTAATATCAATAGAATAAGAGCCTTGATTTAAATCGTTTAAACGCTCAATAATGCGTTTTATTTCTGTTTGGCATAACTCAAATTGTTTAGGAAAAGCGAGAATTATTTGTTTTTCATCGACGTTGTTTGTGTGTGATGAAGAGTCGAGCGCACTTACTTCCATCACTTTTACGATGTTTTTATAGCTATCTTGAAAATAATCTAGGATGGCACCTTTCGCATCTTTTAATGGAATAGAAAGGAACTCAATGCTTGATTTTAATGGGCTAAAATGGATGTACTCTTTAAACCCTTCTAATTTATCCAATTTACTCATCACAAGGTATAGAGGCAGAGTAGCTCCTGTACTTTCTTTAATTGAGTCTAAACGTTGTAGAAGTATGTTGAGTGTATAGTCAGTTTGTTCATCTTCATTGACGATCAAGAATTCAAAATCGATTAATAATAAACAACCAGCAAATGGTTTTCTTGGTTTATGGTTAATGACTTCTGTTATTAATGCTCGCCATAATAGACTGTCAGTGCTTGAGATCTCTTGAAAAACAAGACGATGATTTGGTTTGATATAGACGGCAGAATCGGATTCAGACCATTCAAAAAAGTCATTTTTTACACTTTTCACTTTATCCATTGGTTTGATAGCATTAGAGACATGGAGGAATTGGTTTTTCCCTGATCCCTTATTACCAATCACTAAGTAGATTGGTTTTTGCTTGGCATTATGCAGTAATGGCTTTAGTACCATTGATAGAGTTTCTTCTTCTGTCTCAATATCTTGATTATTCTTACCTTTTCGTTTTTTTATATATAAAGTAAGATTAAATAATAAGTACAGCAGACCAATGACTCCCGCCGTTCCCCACACAAGCATAACTTCGGCTTCTGGAAACCAAAGAAGATAAGAACCACATAATACAGCCAGTATAAAAACAGTAATAAGTGTTGAGAGTAGTAACGGGCTTCTAACTAAAGTGTTTTTCATAGTTTTACTTTTTTGTTATGTTTGACGTTAGTAATACAGTGAGTTACAAGGCTAAAGTTCTTCTTTTAGCGTATTTATTTTGTGTTGGTAAATATTGAGTAAACGCTGTGTTTTATCGATCTCTGCCGATGTCATTTTTTTCTCTGCATATTCAATTCGACCAAGTAAGGGGAATAAAGAATTACTGTAGTCATATGCTTTTATGATGGATTTTTCTTGAGATTTTGCGTTAGCAAACACCGTCCTTGATTTTAAAAACTGGCGGTTAATACGCTTGTATGCGTTATCAAATTCTATGGTTTGCGATGTGAGTTTTTCTTGCATACTTTTTGCTGCAGCTGAATCTGGGTAAATTGTTTTCAGTGTATCTACTGCAAAGGTTAGAGTTGGAAGTTGATTCACTCTTATAGGATCTAATTCCCAGCCTGAAACTAACCATTGAGTTCGCTTGATAATATCGGACTTGATCGATTGTTTAATCGGATCTTCTTTACGCTCTAACTCGGGGAGAAGGGCAACAATGTCGTCGATGTTGGCCGTTTCTATTTGTTCACGTAATGTTCTTTTTTGATTGTCGCTATAGAAAAAATTAGCGAACAGCATACAAAGAAAAAAGCCAAGAACAATAAGAATGATAAGTAAAGGTTTTGAATTATTTTCTGGCTTGTTAGTGGTTTCCACTTTAGTTACAGGGGCTTTCATTGCTGGCATTGATAGATTAACGTTAATCCCTTTAGGTTCCGCTGTGTTTTTGCTTTTTTTATCTTTGGACTCTTCTCTTTTCTTCTCTTTTTCTTCTTGTATTTGGATTTCTTCTATCCACTGAGAGAAAATACGACGGATCCCTCCTAAAGAGGGGCTTTTTGTTCCATAGTGAGAGCGTAATTCTTCTTCTATCTTAAGTGTTAATTTGTGTCCTTCTTCAATTAAAGGTAAGTCACTAGGAGATATCTTTAATGTTTTTTGTTTACGGACGGCGTGCTCAGTCAGCCACTCGATTGAACCAATTCGAGCAGTAGACTTACTTTCTTCTGGGTAAGCGGAATACCAATAAATGAGGCAAATATCGAATAATGCCTGTAAACCACCAACAAATCCTTTTAGTCCATCCACATGAGTTGCTGAAACGGTGTAGTAACAAGCACAACGGATGTCTTTACTTTCATTAAGTAGGATATTTTTAGATAATGAATGAACTATTTTCCATGAAATTTTAGACGTAACTGTATTAAGCTTATTAACTTGACGTTTAATTTCTGAAAAGTCGTCAAGAGCATTAGGGTTTACCCCACAAGGCAAATTTTGGCTAATAGGGCGCCGTGCAAAATCAGGAAGATTCATGAGTTTTTCCAACCTAGCGAATAACAATTATCTACATGTGGTCATGTATTATTATGTTTTATGTGCTCTTATATAATATAACTTAATTGTACTACTAAAATATAAAATGAATATAAAAAAATAATGTTTTTCTACGCATATCGTGCAAATGTCTACGTATATCGTGCAAATGTGATCTTGGTTCACATAATTACCACGCAAAAGCCAAAGTGTATACTATTAATATTTACATTAATTATTCTTTTGTTCCTTAATTGAGATAATTGAGATAATTGAGATAATTGAGATAATTGAGATAATTGAGATAATTGAGATAATTGAGATAATTGAGATAATTGAGATAATTGAGATAATTGAGATAATTGAGATAATTGAGATAATTGATTTTATTTTTAACCTGCAGCTCTTATCTCTTCGGTTTATTCATTTATCAGGCGAATACTCGTTTTAAATATGATAGTTATGATTGATTTGTTGTTATCTGAGTTTTGTATATTTACATTTATTATAGTTATGTCAAATACTCTTTTTATTTGTTTTTTCAAAGTTTATGGGAATATCATTTTTTAAGTACTCGAAATGTAAATGGGGACCAGTAGTTCTACCTGTGTTACCAGTTAATCCTATCTTCTGTCCTTTATATACAACATCACCCTTATTGACCATTCTATTGTTAAGGTGGAGGTATCTTGTCTTAATTGAATTATCATGCTGTATAACGATGTAATTACCAGCTATTGGGTGGTATCTTGAAATTATAATGACACCTTTGTTAATAGCGAAGGTAGGAGTTCCAACTGGGGTCTTAAAATCAGTCCCTAAGTGTGGCTGAATTCGTTTAAGAATCGGGTGAGTTCGATGATTAGAGAAGTGAGAACTTATAGCATAATGCTTCTTTAGCGGTCTAACTATACTGTCATTGCTTAAATTAACTCCATTTTGGTCGTGAAATACACCATTTTTATCTGCCTTTGCTATAAGTATCTGATTTGATAAATGAAGGATTAATGTGTCTATTTTTGTTGCTTCATTATTTAGAATCACTTTAAATTTATCTCCATGTTGGATACCTCTTACAAAATTGATGCTATATTTAAGTGATTCAGTCAGCGTTAGAATATGATCTACAGATAAACCACTGTTTAATGCTGAGCTAAAGAAAGATGTGGTTACCTCACCAGAAAAAATATGTTTTACTTTTTTTACTTTAATTGGAAGGTGTATTTGAGGTTCAGGTATTATCTTCTGGTTAATTTTTGAAGAATTATAGATAAAGTAAAATCCAGACATAAGAATAAATAGATTGATAAAAATGAATGTAAAATATTTAGACTTCATAGAATTGACTTTTAATATACTGATTTTACGATTCTACACCATTTATTTTAAAGATAAATAGGCCTTTATTTAGGTGATATATAAAGGGTTTGAAATCATTGTTGGCAATTTCAGGTTAATGCAATAGTTACTTTAACTAAATTCATGGTCATTTTAACTATATTACCACTCTTATCGACATGTTGTTATTTTAAAAGCAGTAAATATAATACCTCCAAATATCTCCCTTAATTACTAAAAATAGCCTTATGCGTCTTAACTCGTTATTTAAATTACTTATTAGTATCTTATTTCTATCCTTTATTACATCTTGTGGGGGAGAAAAAGGAGATACATCTCCACCAGTACGTACTATGGGTTCAGTCTCTGGTTATGTATTTGACGCGCCAGTTTCGGGTGCTACGGTTACTGTATGGGAATACAATAATGGGAAATTAGGACGGAAATTAGGGCAATCAATTACTAATCCGTCTGGTCAATATTCTATAAGCCTTGATTCATCGAGTATGCCGCTTTTTGTTAAAGCTGAGGGAGGAGCGTATCGTGATCCGCTAACTAAAAATATTGTCTCGGCAAGTAATAATAAATCAATAGTGATGTCGAGTGTGGTTAATTATGAGGAAGGAACAGAAGTACCAATAATGATTACGCCACTAACATACCAAGTCGCTGGACTCACTGAATATTATATTAGTAAAGGTAATAATGTAGCTAATGCGATTAGTAATGCGATTGCAATGTATAGAGGTATGTATGGTTTTGATGTGAATACAACAATACCTATTGATATCACGACAGGAGGGCAAAGTAGTTTTGCATCTATAGGGCATAAGTATGGTGCATTGTTGGTTGGATACTCCTCTTATTCTTATGATTTAATTAAAAAATATCCAGGAAATGATAGTGAAGAACTTTATACTTCTTATCACCTTGCAGATATTGGTTATCGGGATATTGTTGCTGACGGGGAGCTTAATGGGCTTGAATTAGACAGTTCTGGTTTATTGAAAGATATCTCTTTTGGGCAAGTTCCTATTACCTCTGATCTTTATTCACATGAGATGGCACAGCATATTTTAATTGTTACTAGTGATCACCAATTAAATGTATCTGGAACACCAGTTTCCGATTATGAAAGTTTTAGTCGACAAATAAATGATTTTGGAACTAGTGGTTCAATTAACAGTGTTGTTGCTCCAAGAGCTTCAATTCCTATTGATGAAGATCCTCCGGAGGTGACTCGGTTAGGTTCTGACACTTTATCTGGTACCGATATTATTAAATTGTCATTAATTGATGAAATAGGTGTAGATAGTAATCGAGTGGTTCTTGAATGGAAGATGGAGTCAGATCTTGATGATCGTTGGACTGAATTAGAAGAATGTCCTAAAGATCATTCTGGAATATATTGTCAATTAGATCTCACTAACTTTCAATCAGGAGTTCGGGACACAGAAGAAAATGTGGACATTTATACCGAGTCGATAGATAGGTTGGATGCAGATACTGAAGACAATGATTTTGTACAATCACGGTTGGTCATTTACGCTGAAGATGTAATTGGTAATACGAATATTAATGGTGTCAAGATTCAATTTGATTGGGATAATATTGCGCCAGTTATTGAGGTTATCTCTCCTGATGCGATTAAATCAACAGCATCTAGCTATACATTGGAAGGTATTATAAAGAAAAATCCGAGTGAAATACAGAGTATTAGCGTTCAATTAGGAGCACAAGAACCAACATTATTAAGTTGTTCTCCTATTAATGACGGCGTCAATACATGGTGTAAATTTAGTCAGATCTATAGTACGGATTCTTTCGGAGATAGTACGGCATTTAATATCACAGCAGAAGATATATTAGGAAATATAGGAAAAGACGAATTTATTGTTTATAAGGATGATCAGTT
Source organism: Aliivibrio thorii (assembly GCF_057368585.1). Classification (NCBI taxonomy): domain Bacteria; kingdom Pseudomonadati; phylum Pseudomonadota; class Gammaproteobacteria; order Vibrionales; family Vibrionaceae; genus Aliivibrio; species Aliivibrio thorii. The sequence continues at coordinate 1,020,015 of NZ_CM170655.1, forward strand.
ACCTCGAGAAACCGTCTCTTATCCCGATGAAATTAATGCAGATATGTACTTTATGACACTTGGTGGCTTTGATGCATCGAGATTGGGTATTTATTCTGATTATACGTATACCAAAGATACGGTAGATGATGCAACGGAGATCCTAGAAATAAATTTTGCTTATGCCTCTGATGGGATCGCGAGTGGCACTAGTTTTTCTGATTTTAATATTAATTTTCTTAAAGATAATAATATTCCTTATATAAAAGTTCGAGTTTCGGATCCTTATACATCAGGCACTTATGGTTCTTCTGCGGATAAATTAACATTAAGAGTTGATTATTTTCGGAAACGTACAGGTGCGATTGAATATGATTTTGTTACGAGTAAAAATACAGTTGCGTCTACAGATAGCGTAGAGGCTAGCATACCTCATGAAGCTTTAATTAAAGAGGCTGATGGAAGGGTATCAGAGGTTATTTATTATATTCCTTTTACTAAAGATGTCCTTGGAACAACCTTTACCTCAACAACTGAAACCTATTCTCAAAAATTGAGTATTACGGTAGGAGATCCTTCTGGTAATTTTAGTGAACCGCTTGATGTTTACTTCCGATCTACGTTTGATCAGCCAAAATTAAAAGTGGTGACCCCTTTTATTGGTGTTACGGCAAAAATTGAAGGAATGAAAGCAAATAATGATTTTAATTCTCTTAAGAGTTGTACCACAGTACAAGTAGATAATAACTCAGGTGGAAAATCACTTGATGTTGCGGAATGTGAAATGACCTATAACCCTTTTGGTTATGACTTTTTTAGAGTAGTTTTACAGGCCAACCCAGGAGCCTATTACTACCAATGGGAATCGGGTTTATCAGCAAGAAAGAATATTGATTTTAATTATGGGTCTCCATCAAAAATTGCTAATGTTGGTGTTTATTTCTCTGAGGCTGAATCTCAAGTTCTATATATTGATGAATTATCTACATATCAAACGAGTTTATTTGAGAATCAATGGAATGGATTAGATCTTATTTATCAAACCTCAACCAAAGCGAAAGAACTTTTAAATGATGTAAATTCGGCTTTAGATACACAAATAAATTCATTCTTTGGTTTTAATCCTACCCAGAGTCAGTATGCAACAAATGAGATGTTAGATAGTGTCATTCCTACTGAACCTAGTATCAATTATCAACATCGTTTTTTGGTTGAAAGTTTAGGTGATATGGCATCTAGGAATGCATCTGAAACTGATAGTATTGACTATGCCGTAGCAATTTATGATGACTTATTAACGGATGGCAAGGCTGATGGTCAAGGTGCTAATGGACAAATTGTTATTGGTAACCAGAATTTAAATGAAGATATATATAGAACTGATTTAGCTCAAACTTACTTTGATATTACGACAACAGAATATGGTGTTGAAGAGTTTATCGCTTTAAAGCAGGCCGATCATTTCTCTCTGGCTGACCCAGTGGTTAATGGTGTACGTGTATTTGGTTCAGTAGGGGAAAGTATTGATAAAAATGCACCTACTTTGACTCTTTCCCCTGATAATATTCAACCGGATGGTGTCGTTATTTCCGATCCTACAGGTAATGATTTTACAATTTCAGGTATCGTCAAATCAACATTAACAATTGAAGATATTGGCGGTATAAATACAACGGATACTGCTCCTATCAATAAAGTATATTGGTATGCAGGTAATCCATTAAAGCGCACTGATGCTAATATTGATTTTCAGTTAGATAGCTCTAGAAGTAATAACTATCGTCAGGTATATACATTTACTATCGATTCTAAAAACATAAATTATCCCAATGTTTTTAAATTTGAAATTGAGACAGAAGCTCAAGACATTATTGGGAATAATACGGGTAAGGTTATTATGTCATCTTACTTTGTCGATAATGGTGGCCCCTTGATAACGCAGGCGACTTTCTCACCTACTTATGCAAATAGTGGCGACTCTGTAAATATAACCATCGATTTTTCTGAAGAGACATTAAATGCGGAGGCTAAACTTGGAGTGAACACTGTTACATGGATATCAGGTCAAAACTCAACCCAATGGATTGGGCAAGTGGATGTTCCGGTCAGTAGTAGCGCTGAAGCAATATTAACGATATCTGGGCATACTGATAAATTCGGTAATGTAGGGAGTATAGATACAAGCGGGGTATTGTATCTTATTCCTAGTATTACAATAGATGCAATTTCAGGTGGTGTAATCAACAGCAGCGACGTTACGAATGTTGTTGTTAATGGTGACACCTCTCGATTTGATGACAACCAAAAAGTAACGTTAGTGTTGAGTAACGACGTTGATGCACAAACGAAAACCGCGGAAGCCAATGTTCAAGGTGATGGCCGTTGGAGTACGGCGGCTCAAGATTTAACTGGTTGGCCTGATGGTGAAGTAACGGCGACAGTTACTGGTTCAAATCAACATAGTATTGCTGCTGAAGCAGTGACAGAGACGGCGACCCTTTCAGCAGCGAAGCCAACGGTTTCAAGTGTCACGTTAAATCCGGTAACACCGTCAAATGGTGATAGTGTTCAAGTAACTATCCGATTTAATGAAAATGTCTCTAATGTAAGTGGAACTTTAGGCCAACCGATTGATTTTAGCTCTGTGACGGCCCCTGCTATTGAATGGATAGGGACTATTTCCTCTTTAAATGTAGGTGCTGAAAGCTATAAAGACTTAATCGTTTCTGCAGATTATGAAAATGCGTTTGGTAATAAAGGTGATGCATATAATGAGCAAGTTGCAATAACTCCGAGATCACACTAGGTCTTGTAGCAGGAGATGATGTTATAGGAACTGATGATTCTGATCGTTTAGTTATCACTGGCACAAGTTTAGGATTTGCTGAAGGGGACAATCTTAATATTATTGTTCAATCAGTAGATCAAGGTGCTAAGAACTTTAATCAAACCGTACAGGTACAACGAGATGGTACTTGGACTACGACTACGGAAGATATTTCAGCTTGGAGAAATTCTAATATAGCAATTACTCTTGATGGTATAAATGCTTCTGGTGTAAATGCAACAACAGTAAGTAGAACTGTGTCCTTAAATGATAGCGTTGCTTTTGTATATCGTGATGATTGGATTAATAAAAAAGTAGCGTAATTGATTTTGTTTTTGATATAAAAAGCCAGTGAACTCACTGGCTTTTTTAGTTTATATATATTCTTCTAAGTCATTTTTTAGATTGTTAATTGTATAGATAATATAACAATAGAATAATAGCCAAAATATAGAGTAAGGTAGTAAAAATAAGATGGTGACTTTTCCATATAAAGAAAAAATAGTATAACCAACAATATACATAGCTTGCGTAACTGTTAGGTAAGACACGAGGAATAATTGCCATTGATGCTTAAATAGAGCCTTCTTGTAACCATACGAATACAAAGTACTCATATAACAAATGCTGGTAAAGATAATGATCCTGTCTATTACATCAGTAAGTAGGTTATCAATATCATAGTTCTCAGATGCATCAAGAGTCATGATTGTAAGTGTAATAAGCAGAATGATTGTATTAAAAACCAATCGTGTGAATTTTCTGTCTTTTAATTGATTACTTGCAATAAATGCGATTATTTGGTTAGCCATAATATTTTTATATGAATTTATTGTATAATAATATTATGCGATTAAAGGTTTTAAATCTCACTAAAATAATAGAAAAAGTAACTAAGGTGATAGGTATTTTGTATGTAGTGGTTGAATGCATTAAAGGTAAGATAAAAACACTAACAAGAATATTAGTTTTTTAGGCTATCATACGTCACTGAAGTCGCATAGTGTTTGTTTCTTATTCTATGTGGTCTAATTAAAATGATAGATATTTTGTATTGAAGAAGTATAAAATTAGTAGGAGCAAAAACACCAGCGAAAGAACTGGTGTTTATGATTAAGGAACTAGAATTGCTTACCTATTTCCCATTCCGAAACTTTAATAAACTTTAGAGTATCTACTTTATGTTTATTAAAAATATCAACTATTTTTTGATGGAGGAAAACTGGAACACCACTTTTTCTGGGATGAGCACTAAGCGCTGTTCCTTTGGTATTACGTCTAATTTATTTGAATCAAGATAATATTTATCTATATCATGTCGCTTATGATCTTCATCTTCATCATAATCATCAATAATACAATGTTTTAAGTTTAATACATTTGTCTTATTGACAATATTAAAAAAAAACCAGAAATTGTCATAAAAATCACCATTGTCATCAATTATGATTGTTGGGTAAAGTTGGAAATTATCAATTTTAAAATTGTTTATGTCATCTTTTATTTTATCAGAAACAATAGGGTAGTTTAGATTTAAGTGTGCATTGTTAATTGGTCTTTGTATTGAGTTTAATAAGTCTTTATCTTTATATGCATTTTCAAAAAAAAGGGATCTTGCCCCATAATTGCTTTTGTATAGGTATAGTTTCTATCAAATGTTTTTTGTAAAGGGCTAAGGTAAAGAGTTTCATCGTTATAATTATCAAAAACTATATAGTATTCTTCGTTGTATTTATTCATTGACCTACCTTTGGCTCCCAATGTTGTTGACTAAATGTAATTAATTTCCTATTACCTTTTATTGTATCTTCTTTTCCCAGGTATCGAAAATCGATCCCCGAAATTTGACGAGATAAATTCTTTCCGTGTAATCTGTTAGCACATTTTGCTTCTGATTTTTTGGCTTCTTTAATGTTTTCCTTGAGCTGCAAGATCGAAAAATACATCGTCGGTAAGGTTTTTTCGATAATGAGGATTAATACTTCTTGGTGAATTAATTACAAAATCATCAGCACTTTCTTTGTAAATAATGTAGATTTGCCCTGCGGATATACTAGATGCCGAGCCAATACCATTTGCTGCAACCGTTACGCCCATAATTGAATTACCTATCTGTAAAATTGAAGGGATAAAATCCCAGAGTCATTTATTGATAAATTGACAATAGCTTCTGAAAGCGAACGTCAATAATGAGGTACGTTGCGGCATATAAGGCAGCAAAAAGTACCGTGCTTACTCCAATAATTACCTTTGGAGGCAATACTCGTTTTAATGGTTTTTTTAAGTATTTGGATTTTACATCCACTAAAGTGACTTTTTCTTGTTCAGCAAGGCGTTCATCTCGTACGAGACGATAAATGGTATTGCCTATATCCGCTAAGCTTTCTGCACCACGCTCAGCACGACCGTATTTGCCTTTAAAGCCGAGTTGCAGTAATAAATACAAAAACTCAATCACGTGACGGTACTTTTTTGGATCCGCTTTTAATCGCTCTAAAATGACAAAAAACTTATCACCACCAGAGGTTTCATTATGGAACTCAGACAATAAGCTGTTTTGGCTCCAGTTACTGTTTGCTCCCCATTCTTGTCGGCATACGGATTCATCCATTGCGGCACACAGGCAATAACGGATAACCAAAATAGAAGCGCGGTCGACCTCCATTTCATTTAGCATGCGCTCGCCTTTACGGATTTCACGAGCCACTTGTTCACGAAAGGGCATTGGGTCATCAAGCCAAGGGATAGAAGACATACAAGATAAGCTTGCAATGAGCCATGAGAACTGATCAACTAATGGGTTTATTCCCATCGAGGTGATGTTTAGCTCACTGACGGATATATTGCGAGACAAATCAGGAGCGGGCATCACCTCCATTGGTTTGCCCGGCTCTGGTTGAAAGAGTACGACGGTTACATCGTCTTCGGTGTAACTCATAATCTAACAGCCCAGAGTTGCAGTGATAGGTTCGCAAAGTCACCAGCAACATGAACCGCAATGGCGGCCGCCTTGTTTAGTGCTGCCCATTCTTCACTTGATTTATCCAACTCAAAATAGGTGTAGCCTGCATGATATGGCAGAGCACGAGGTACAACTGGCATTGGTTTGATACGAATACCAGGTAGCTGTAAATTGATAAGTTCGCGAATGTTATCAATAGAGCCAATCTTAGTTTGAGATACGAATTGGGTATGAAGAATATCCAAGGTAACGTCTGCTTTAACTGCCAAAATAAAGGTGGTTGACTCAACAATACTTCTATCTGAAATTGGCGCAATACGAATACCGTAACCTTGTTCTTTAAGAACAAGCGGGATAGCACGTTGCTCAGACATCACACTCAAGGTCATTTTTGAGTTATTCAGGATCGTTGATAAACAACTTGTTAAGTTACCGTGGTTGTAAGGAACAAACTCTTGTGGACGACGAGACGCCGAGCATAACGTGGCTAATTCACCTTCAGCTTGCAATAGAACACGATAGAAAGCTTCTGGATGCACACCTTCAATATTAGCAAAGTGCCAAAATAGAGGTTCATAACGGTTAAGTGCTTGTAAAAGCATAAAGTCAGAAACCGAAGACACGCCTTGCTGATCAACAACGCCTAAACGTTGAACAATCGATTCAGCACGGTGACGGAGCATAGATGCAAATTCGGTTGTGAATTTTTTAAGCACACTTGAGGCATTAATATCAATACAAGTAGGAATATATGATGTATCTAGAATAATACTGCCGTCAGGTTTTACCTCTGAAATTTTCAGAATAGGAATAGAGGTATAGGCACTTTTATCTTCGTCTTCGTACATTAAGCAAAAATTCAGCTTACCAATGGTGATATTGGCAATTTCTTCACTGTCATAGCATGCATCTACCGCATCTTGAGTGTGCATTGTGTAACGAGCGCCGTCTTTACTTGTACCGAATAGCTCAGAGCGCTCTGATGGCAAAGGACAGCACAAATATAAGACTTTATTTGCAATAGAAGCATCAACATCTTTTACTTCTGGCAATGAAGCGTGAAGTGGTAGATCAAAAGGAGTGCGATCTTGCAAGATCCCTTCAGCGTGAGTGATACCTATTTTACCTAAAGCCAATAATTCGGTATTGATTTCAATGCGTTTTATTCCCCAATGAAGAGGAGATTCAAACCCACTTAGCATTCCACTTTGTTTGCCTTGATAGCGATCTAACTGCTGGAAATGCTGCGGCTTCATAAACATTCCATCTTGCCACACGACAGGGTTATATAATGACATTGTTGATATCCTTAAAAATATGTTTGTTCAATACCACGAGTATTGTTGGAGCTAAGTTCACTTTCTTTTAGGTTTAGCTTTAAGAAGTATTCGCTTTTTTCTTCGATTAATTCGACTTTGCGCCACGACGATCCATTAATGTCTCGAAAGGCGACAGAGAATCCAATAGCTCGCGTTTCAGGATCAAGTACTAAGGTTTCGTGAATAACGTCGCCAGGCTGTATTTGATATTCATAACGTTTAATATATTCATCACCCAATGACGCTTTATCATTTTCAAACAGAGCAAAAAAATCGAGGTTACGGAATAATACAGGGGAGTTAAGTTCATGAATTCTCAGAATTACAGGAGAAGATTGACCACCTTCACGAACATTAAGTATGCTGTTTGCAGTAATAATCAATTCGATTGATGACGTCTCTGGTGTTATGCCTGTTGATTCTTTAAATTGGTCCCACATGGTGCAACCAGAAAGAATTAAAGCCAGTGTAACTATGAGTAGATTTCGCATGTTAAGCCTTTAATTTCTTAGAATATTGTTCTTTGATTTTCTGTTGCACAACTAAACTAGAAATATCCACTTTGTCATGATTGTTTTTTTGATAAAAATCGACGTACTCTTTCCATAATTTGCCATTACTTTTTAATCTCGACTGAGAACGTACGATTTGAGCAAATTCTGTAGGATTTAAGGATTGTAATTTTTGGTTGATCACATCATTAGTGGCTTGAGCCATTTTGAATTTGTGACTGTCCAATTCATCAAGGATTTGTTCGATTAATTCATTTGGAGACAAAAGTTTTTGTTGATTTAATGACAGCATCAACTCAACAATATTGGTGATTGATGTGTCTTGCTCTGTTTCTTTTATTGTTCTTAATTCGGTAAGATCTTTTTGTAAATCATTAATACATAAGCGTAAACATGTCCCCATTTGCTGGAAGAATTGCGCATCGCTTTGTTCAACTTGAGATTCAGAAACGCCCAGCCCTTTAAAGAATGCCGCTTTTATATCGTGACTGACTTCTGGAATATACGCTGATTGTTGAGATGGGGCATCTTGCGTAATGACATCGCGAGAAGGGTAAGGCTCTTCTCTTTCTACTGTTGTCGCTGTTGATTGTATTGTTTGGGTTACGTCTTCCCAAGGCTGTTCTTGATGAGCGACTTTAGGCTCTACAACTGGCTGAATTGGGACCGTTTGAGGTATTTCTTGTTGTGACGTTGATGAAGTAAGATCATTAAAATCAGTTGAAAACCAATCTTCAGGAATAAGGTTTGGAATATCAAACTCAGCGTGTACGCTATTACTGTCATCAAGTAATTGACGAGTATTAACGGCCTCTGTTGGTTTTATCGTCGCTTTTTTTTCAGTGCCATGAAGTAGGTGCTCATCATTGCTTGTTTGAGTTTTGAAGTTTAAATGAGCGACAGGATCTGAGCTGTCTACTTTATCTATCCGAGTTTCTTTAAATAGATCAGCAATGTTACCTTTATCTTCTTTATCATCAACGGTGTATTCTGCAAGGTTCGCTAAAGGATCGATAGAATCTGTTTCTTCGGAAATATCTGCGGCAATATTGACGGAGTTAGACAGTTTTTCTAGAGCAATACTGATTTCATAGCGCCCAAGAATGATCGTATCGCCATCGTATAAGGAGATTGGTTGATTTTTTAGTAGTTTATTACCATTAACAAGCGTGCCGTTTGTACTTACATCGCTAAGATAGTAAGTATCGCCATAAATACTAATAATGCAATGAGAACCAGAAATAAAGCGATTGTGGTCGATTAAACTGACAGTATTACTTGGATTTCGACCGAGTGAACCTCCACTTTCTGGCATTTCAATGTGTTTTCCGCCCGTGTATTCTTCAGGAGATTTTGTAATAAACAGAGTGAGCTGATTTAAATGCACAATAACCCCTTAGAATAATAATGCGATGGATAACTCAAGCCCACCTAGGCCATCATTATAGAGAGGTTGAATATAAGAAGCTTGAGGGATCAGTTGAAGATGGGCATCAGGGTTACTGCCAATTTTAATGACGGTACCAAAAGAGAACACTGCTCCGACTTCAAATTGGTCAATATCATCAAGTTGCTTGCCGTACTTATAACCGTCTTCATCGACTTCCCAGCGGTCACCATATTGACTGTACCCAAGAGATAATCCCGCGCCCACATAGGGTGTGAATGCCCACCAGTTACCGAGTGCGAATTGAGGGACGATTCGAAGTTCGTAATTTGTTACTTCTTGATATACCCCATTAGCTGGCGCATCAATGTAGTCAGACAAATAATTAAATCCAAGCCACCAACGCCAACGGTTATTATTCTCATCTATTGGGCGGGTATGAACTAAACCGTAACTGATTGTGCTGAGTTCGCCACTCATTCCTTGTTCGTACTCAGTAGATTCAATTGTCTTCATATTAGCCACTGCACCATAACGCTCGCCTTTAGCAAATGTTGAAGCAGAAAAAGCCAGTAATAAAGCCATAAAACCCAGTTGGATTGGCTTAGCCATTTTGTTAATCCTCTAGCAAAATATTTTTGTTACATCTTATTTATCTTGCCAAAATATCAACTTAATTTGTTATTTCAATACGGTAGGGCGGCTTTATAAAAAAACACTCGGAATCACTATTTGAATAGTTATTATCACTGATAATTCAGTGGTTATGTCAGTGTGGTTTTTTTGGTTTTTTTAAGGAAATCAAAAATAGAGCCAGTTCTGTGCTACAAAGTATAGCGCTTATAACTAATAGAATGTGTTTTTAGTAATTGCTCGCTATTGTACATTGCTTCTTTTGTACTAACATCAAGTGCTCGTTTTCCTTTAAAGCGTAATGGCTCTTTAATGGCAACGTCGTGTGCGAAAATAACAAATTTAGCGTTCTTAACATCAAGAGGGGTTATTCGGTTATTAATGCCATCAGCTCCCTGAGTTTCTACTTTAATCTTTATGCCTAAAGTATGAGCTGCTTTTTCTAAACTTTTTGCTGCCAAGAAGGTATGAGCAACACCTGAAGGGCAAGCGGTTATTGCTAATACATCTGCTGTGCCTTCGTCTTTTACAGAGCTAAAAATAAGTTGTTGTCCTTTTAAATCGCTATCTTCAACCGCATTTTTCTTCAAGGATATGACAATAAGAGCAGTCGTTATTGCCCCGATTAATGTACCTACGACATAACCAAATTTCCCATCAACAACAGGTAAAACAATCCACCCTCCCCAAGGGGCGTGGTTAAGTACATTAAATAAGAACCCAGTAACATTACCCACAATACCACCTGCAACGATGGCCGGAATAACACGAGCAGGATCAGCAGCAGCAAATGGGATTGCCCCTTCAGTAATGCCAATCATTCCCATGATACCTGCGGCTTTTCCTGCTTCTCTTTCTTCACGTTTGAATTTCTTAGGAGACAAGAAAGTGGCAAGAGCCATGCCTAGAGGAGGAGTACAAATAGCAATACCGACGCCACCCATGAGCCAAGGTTGGGTATTTACTTGAGTCTGAGCGAATAGAGTAGCCACCTTATTAATAGGTCCGCCCATATCAAATGCGGTCATTGCGCCAAGAATGGCACCCAGAACCACTTTTCCAGACCCTGCCATACTTGCAAGCCATTCATTTAATAACGTCATGGTGCTAGCAATAGGAGCACCTATTACCCACATCACAGCAGAACAAGTAATAAAGGTACCAATAAGTGGATAGATAAAAATAGAACCAAGAGAAGTCATACTGTCTGGTAATTTGATTTGCTTTAAAGCTCTTACAACGAAACCTGCAAAAAAACCAATGATAATCGCGCCTAAGAACCCTGTATTATATTGCTGAACGGCAATCCAAGAACCGATCATACCAGGAGCTAATCCGGGTTTATCTGCAATAGAGTAGGCTATGTATCCGCCTAATACCGCGGTAAATAAGGTCAAGCCAGCAATGCCCATTTGAGCAATATCCGCTAATATGCCTTCTGTCGGAACAGCACCATGTCCAGAGATCATAACGGAAAGAGATAACAACACACCACCAGCAACAATAAAGGGGATCATGTGCGAAGTACCAAATAAAAGGTGTTCTTTAGCTCGCCCTAATCGACGCTGTAATGTATTTTTCTCTGATGAGACAGAGGGAGGTTGATTAGGAGTGTATTCTTCTTCTAGTTTAATATTGTCAGTAAAAAGAGCCAGAGCCTCTGCCTCGGTTGATACTGATTTAAGTTTTTCAGTGAAGCCATCTTCAATCAGACGGCTAGATATCTGAGCTAATACTTCGATATGGTGTGTATCATCACCGTCAGGAGACGCTAACATAAAAAAGATATCTGAAGGTTCGCCATCTTCGGCACCATAATCGATACCATGACGGCTGATACCAACAGCCACTGAGGGGGTGATTACTGCAGAGCTTTTTGCATGAGGAATAGCAATACCATCTTCAAATCCAGTATTTCCAATTTCTTCTCTAGCCCAAACATCTAATAAATATTGTTTTTTATCAGAGAGTTTGCCTGCATCATCCAAAATCTGAACCATCTCTTCAAGAATACTCTCTTTAGAGGTCGCTTTGAGATCTAAACAAATAACGTTGGTATCGATAAGAGAATGGATGTTCATGATTTGCTCATTATTGATTATATTGTAGTTATTAGGTGTAATGTAAGTAAATATCTCTTTTTAGAATACAGCACAAAAAAGGCTTTTACTGGATTATTGTACCCTGAATTATAAAGTGTGATTCTAATCGTTATCCATTGATATAAAGCATTTTATTATACCGTTAGTTTGTACTTTTTAAGAGTAAATCATGAAAATTGTGGCAGTAACTGCGTGTCCTACGGGCATTGCACACACCTATATGGCAGCCGATGTATTAACTAAAGCCGCAGCAAAATATGGTGTATCCATTAAAGTGGAAACGCAAGGAGCAATGGGAATTGAAAATGAATTAACGTCAGCTGATATCGTGAATGCGGACGTTGTGATCATTGCTTCTGATATTGAAATCGCAAATAAAAACCGTTTTGTTGGGATTAATACAAAACAATACAATATTGAGTTAGTATTGACGGATGTTGACCGAATTTTATCCAAGCATCTTTCATGATTGAATCCGTAACAAATGATTATCGAATAACCTTCTTTGTAAAACACAGTGGCTTGCCTCCTAAATTGGCAAGTCAGTTGGCTCGATTAGCGAAAAAGTTTAAATGTTTGGTTTATATTGAAAATATCACCCGAGATCGCCGTTCTGATGTATCAAGTTCTCTTGGTTTATTGCAATTAGCATTAACGGAAGGCGATTTTTGTCAATTAGTTACGGTTGGTATCGATGCGGAGTGGGCAAACTTTGTATTAACAGATTTGCTCTCATCAGGTTTTGATTTTATTGCCTCAGATAAGTCTTGTGATTTTTCTGAAGCAATTGTCGATAAACACCCTAAATTAACCCCAAAATGTGACATTAATTTCCATTACGTAAAAGCCCAAACCCAACTCTCAAAGTTTGAAATTTTAAAAGGATTATCATTATTGATTTGTCCTGAAGAAACGGATGAGTTATTACTTCTTTTTATTAAACGTGAAGAGCGTTCGTCCACGTCGATGGCGAGACGAATTGCGTTACCCCATGTGATCACATCTTTAGTTGATAGGCCGACCATCGCTATTATTCGTAGTGATTACTCTATAGATTGGGCTTCTAAAATGGGGGATGTTAACTTAGTCATTGCCTTAGTTTTACCTGAGAATCCTACTCGAGATATGATCATAAGCGCGACTAAATTAACCCGTAGTATGTTGTCTTCCGATTTTAGTCAAAGACTTGTAAATACAAGACAACCAATGGGATTACAAGCATTGTTGCTTCATGCTATGTGCCAAGAGTAAAAAAAATAGCCAACGAAAAGGAGTCACTCGTTAGCTATTTAGGGGGATTTAGATTGGTGTTTTATTTACAACGTTAATTAAAGGCTCTTGCAACTTTACCCTGGCTTTGTAATGTATATTGCTCTGTGTAAGCCGGTATAAAAATCGAGTGACCTTTAGACACAGAAACCGATTCTCCAGACGGATGATTTACGATCATATCTTCATCAATAGCAAATAAGATCTCGGCACTTTGAGTTGTTAATGGTAATTCTGTGCTAGGAGTTAGCACTGAGAATTTAAAATCATCAACAGGAATAGGGTAATTCATCCCACCATCAATACTTATTGGTTGCATCAATAATGCTGACTGAGGAATGCTGTCAAATTCAGTACATGCCATTAACTCATCAATGTCCATGAATTTAGGTGTTAGCCCTGCTCGCAATACATTGTCAGAATTAGCCATAATCTCCAGACCTGTGCCATTAATGTAAGCGTGAGGGGTACATGCTTTTAAATACATCGCCTCACCCGGTTGAAGGGTAATTACATTCAGCATCAATGGAGTAAATAAACCAATATCATTTGGGTATTGTTCAATGAGATCTTGAATTTGAATAAATAACTCATCGGTATTTTGTGATGCGAAGTTAACTAATTCAGTTAAAGCGGTGTCTTTTGCTTCACCTTCTAGAGATAGAATGGCTTTAAAGAATGTTTTTAGTCCGTTAGAGCTTGGATCTTGAGAAAATTCAGTAACAAGAGAGTCTATCGAAGGTAATGACATTAAAGTAAACAGCGATATTATGTCGTCAAATGCTCTAAAACCGTTCATTGCCTTATAAGTCGTTAAGGCATAAACCAACTCAGGTTTGTGATTGTTGTCTTTGTAATTACGGTTAAATGCATTGATTGCAATGCCTGCTTTTTCTTCTTTATCATATCCGTCCATCGCTTGTTGTTTATTAGGATGAACTTGAATTGAGAGGGCTTTTTCTGCTGCGAGTACTTTAAAAAGATAAGGCAGTTCACCAAAGCTTTGTGCAGTAGGTGAAGATAAGAAGGCGTCTTTATCTTCATTGATTAAATCAGAAAGTAATACTGAATTCCCATTGATTGTCACAAAAGAACAACCATTTGGATGAGCTCCCATCCATAATTCAGCCTGAGGCTTCTCAGTTGTATTTTTGATATCAAAAAGAGTTTCGATAGAAGTATAACTACCCCAAGCATAATCTTGAATGACGTTATTCATCGGGTAAAAAAAGTGCTTTTTACATGCGTTCATAATGGACTCGTATAATATTAGGGTGACACCATCAAGCACAGGGGGAGATTGGTCGATGGTGCCACAAGACAATTAAGCTACTGCTACTGTGACGTTTTTGTTTTGACGCATCTTTTTAATAGAGACACAAACCAGAGCAGTTACGACAGTACCTGCCGCCATACAAGCGATAGCAAGGACTGGTTTATTCATCGCACCGAGTAGGGCAACCACTGGACCACCATGAGCAACACTGTTAGTGATACCGAATGAAAATGCCATTACTGCCGCTGTCATTGAACCGAGCATGTTTGCCGGAATAACTGAGATTGGATCTTGTGCAGCAAATGGAATTGCACCTTCAGAGATACCAACGAGACCCATCGCACCAGACGCTTTACCTGCTTCGATTTCTGATGATTCAAAGATATTGAACTTGCGACCAAGAACAGTAGCCAAAGACATACCTAGTGGAGCAACAGGAATTGCACATGCCATCGCACCCATAAATTGAGTTTGGCCGCTTGCAATCATGCCGACAGAGAATAGGAAGGCGACTTTATTGAATGGACCACCCATATCAAAGCCCGCCATACCACCCAACACGATGCCAAGTAGAACAACATTACCAGTGCTCAAGTTAGTCAAAAGCACGGTTAATGAATCCATTAAACTTGCGATTGGCGCACCAATAACGAAGATAAACAGACCTGAAATAAACAATGACCCAGCAATTGGGGCAATCATGATTGGCACAAGTGGTTGGATAAATTTATGGTAATTAATACTTACGATAAATTTAACAAAGTAACCAACCAGTAAACCGGCAATGATGGCACCAATGAAGCCTGTGCCTGCATCTGCACCATAGAAAGAACCGTTGTTAGCAATCCAACCACCGATAAGCCCTGGTGTTAATGCAGGACGATCAGCAATCGCGTAAGCAATGTAACCAGCAAGGACAGGGATCATTAAGGTAAAGGCAACAACACCAACATCAAGCACTTTATTCCATAGGCTACCCGGTGGGATTGCCATTCCACTTTCTGTTGGTTGACCGCCTAGTGCTAATGCAAGTGCAATTAATAAACCACCAGTTACAACGAATGGGATCATGTGAGATACCCCATTCATTAGATAGCGATATAAATCTGAACGAGTTTGAGATGCGGCACTTTTAGTGTCACTTGAAGAAGATGATGACTCAGCTACAAAAGGAGGTTGAGTCAGTGATTGAGTGATTAACCCTTTCGCGTCTTTGATTGGTGCTTTTACGTTGGTTTGAATTAATTTTTTCCCAGCAAAGCGAGTAAGATCAACTTGTTTATCACAGGCGACAATAATGGCATCGGCTTGCTCAATTTCTTCTGCTGTTGGGCTATTTTTAACACCAATAGAGCCATTAGTTTCGACTTTGATTTTGTAACCAAGCTCTGCTGCGCCTTTTTCGAGAGCTTCGCAAGCTAGATAAGTGTGAGCAATACCAGCAGGACAACCAGTAACACCAATAAGAAAACCGTTGTTTGCTTCTACAGCATCTGTTGCTTCAGATTCTTGAAGTAGAAGTTCAAGAGCGGTTTTTGAAGAGGTAGTTTTAAGGAATTGTTCAATAAAACCATCTTCAATTAACTTAGAAGAAAGTTCAGCTAGCACTTCAATGTGATGGTCAGCACCATTCGCAGGAGATGCGATCATGAAGAATAATTTAGATGGGAGCCCATCTTCAGCGCCGTACTCAATGCCTTCTTTACTGACACCGATCATTACTGCTGGTGAAATAACTGCCGAACTTTTGGCATGAGGCAAAGCAACGCCTTCTTCAAACCCTGTATTTCCTAATTCTTCACGGGCATAGATATCTGCCAAAAATTGTTGTTTGTCATTGATGCGACCTTGTTGGTGTAACGTCTCAGCCATTTCTGAAAATACGTCATCTTTTGTTTTTGCTTTAAGATCTAAACAAATGAGTTGTTCATTAATTAAGTCGGTGATCATGATTTATTCCCCGTTTTTTATGATTTACTTAAGTGGGAATAGTGTGGGATGGATAGGGATTATTGATAAGTGTGTTAGAAAGGCATTTACTGGATTATTGTATCCTGTAGCGGCAAGTGTGATTAAGATCTTATTTTTATAAAACCAAATGGCTATAATGTACTAGTCAAAAAAGCATTTAATAAATAGTTAGTTAGGTGTTTTTTGTGGTCGGTTTCTATTTAATTATTCACGCTTTATTTTTTGTTTTCCTGAACTCTAGTGGATAAAAGTAGCGTTAATTAAATCTATTTGGTATGAGATGAAATGACAGTTGTATTTAATAGTGTGCTAGAAGCACTTTTGTCTGAGCGAGAAAGCTTCAACCAGATCTGGTTTGCTGGTGATAAAGTCACCCCCCCACAATTTAGCTATCAGGTAAACTTTCCTCGTTTAGAGTTAGTCGTCAGTGGTGAATATTTAAATCAAATTGAAGACCCAGATCTCGGCATTACAGAGATTAAAGTGATGGCGGGTGATGCCCTATATATTCCACCAAACTGTTGGAATAAACCAAGCTGGGATGAAGACTGTTCTGTACTGAGTTTGTTATTTGGTCGTCGTCAGGTGGGCTTTAGCTTGGTGAGTAAACACAGAGGGGACTCCGGTTTTTACGATGTGCAGAAATACAGTATCCAAACACGTACAGGTCATGCGATCGATAATATTTTAGAAGCGTTGAATGCGTTAGCGAGAGAGCCTAAGAAAAAACCGATGGACGAGCACTTGCTGCTTGCTCTATTAAGTTACAGTAATGCAATGCTAGGTGAGCCGAATGATGTGATCTCTCCGAAAAAACGCAGTGAAGATCTCTATCAAGGGATATGTATATATATTCAGGAAAATTTCCATCGCAACATAGACAGAACAAATATCGCGAATCGATTTAATATTTCGCCGAATCATCTGTCACGAATGTTTAGGCAGCAAGGGCACATGACATTAGCGGATTACATTACATGGGTTCGAATTGAACGTGCAAAATTCATGTTGAAAAAATATACCTTCAGATTAACAGAGGTAGCAACTCGTTGTGGTTTTCAAGATGTGAATTATTTTTATCGAGTGTTTAAGAATAAAACGACTTATACGCCATCAGATTATAGAACAATGATAAAATAGGGCAGAAAATGCCCTAGATGAAAAGTTTGTTTTTGATTTTTTCTAATAGTGCACAAGAGAGTTTGTAGTTATGATCTCTTGCTATTTTTTGAGAAAAGAATAACTGAGGAAGCTCTATGATTGCAATTGCAATCAAGATGCAGAATCCAAAATTTTCGCCAGAGAAAATCAAGAATAGACTTAAAATTAAGGCTAATAACTCACCAAAGAACCATAAGTATTTTTCTAAATATAGGTGATGAAACCCACCTAGAAATAAATAATTCAGAGTCGCATATGTATCAGGATCTTTAAGCTGTTCGCTTTGTTTTTGATAAAATATTTTGCGCTCTTCACTAGATAATTCAGCCACCTGTTTTCTAAGTAGCTCTTCTTTTTCTTCTAATTCGCTTAAATTACCAAGAAAATTCATTACGGAACCTCGTCATAAATCACCTCAACCAAATCCGGTTGGTTACAGCGTCTTATTCTTTGTAAGCCTAACTTCCATCCTTTGAAGGCTCCATATTTTTCAATACATTGTTTTGTGTATTCAGAGCAGGTTGGTTCGAAGTTGCATGCAAGATTTAATAGCTTCTTTGACCCACCTTTATGTTGATAGGAGCGGATCAAGGTAATAGACAGTTGTGCGATCATTAACGACCTAATGTAATAATAACGGCTTCACGCTTCCAGAAAAGAAGAAAGCGTTTTTGCTCTACGATTTGAAACGCTAACTGCCAACCATCTTGGGCGTGTTTGTTTAGTTCAGCTTCCATTTTTTGAATTGGAACACCACTAGCGCCTAAAAAGATAGTGCCACAACCGCCTTCGACTAAGTGAATTACTTTGTATTCTTTAAAGCTTGTCATTATTATTTACTCTCTTGTTTTTAAAAGAAAAGAATGTATTTTATAATCTGTAAATTTACAATTTAAAAAAATAGAAGAGTAGGTATTTGTGGTGTAGATCTCATTACTATTTGGAACGTAATTTTTTATTATTTAATTAAATGAGGAGAGTGACTTCACATGTTACAAAAATAGAGTTAAGTTGGTTTTTATTGAGATTTAAATGCTAAATAAAGGATTATTTTGAGCTGGATACTTTTTACCTTACTGGCGGCATTCAGCCAATCATGGCGTAATGCGTTTCAGAGTCGTTTAAGTAAAGAAATGAACGTGATTGGAGTTACACTGTCTCGCTTCTTATGGGCCAGCCCACTTGCAGCACTCTACTTGTTTTCACTTTACCTATATCAGACAGTTCCTCTGCCTACTTTTACTGCGTATTCCTATCTCTTTATTATTGGTGCTTCAATCATGCAGATCCTTGCAACTGGATTGATGGTGGTATTATTTAAACAAAAGAATTTTGCGATTGGTGCTGGGTTAGCCAAAAGTGAAGCGCCAGTAGCTGCCTTTCTGGGTGTTCTTTTTTTTGGTACTTCATTATCGTTATTCGGTTGGCTAGGGGTTGCTGTCGGAGCCATTGCAGTTTTTATGTTGAGCTGTCCCAATGGTATTCGTAGTATTTCATTAAAAACTGCGTTAATTGGTTTAGCCTGCAGTACTTCTTTTGCTTTAACCTCATTGTGGGTTAGAGAGGCAAGTTTAACATTAACGCTTCCATTCCCTCATCGTGCTGCTTGGGTATTATTATTGGTTATTTTCCTACAAACATTATTACTTGTGGGTTATATGTTAGTCAAAGACCGTAATACATTAAAAGCAATGTTTATCAAACCTAAATTAGTTGTGATGACTAGCATTGCAAGCTTTATTGGGTCACTGGGTTGGTTTAGCGCTATGTCATTACAAACTGTGCCATTAGTAAAAACACTTGGTCAAGTTGAAGTGTTTTTTACAATCTTGATCTCTTTCTTTTGGTTAAAAGAAAGCATTAAGAGAAAAGACATATTTGCTCTCTTTTTAATTGCCATTGCTGCTGTTTTAGTTATGTGGCAATAGCGTGAAATAGGTTTAACGAATACTAATTCGTTGATGCTGCTCTATGAGTTTAAGCGCTGCTGAAAGTGGTTGTGGCCTTGCCAGTAAATAACCTTGCACGGCGTCAACCCCACATTTTGCTACGAATTCGTATTCTTCAGTGGTTTCCACGCCTTCTGCAACGACTTCACAATCAGCAATTTCACCCATTTTCGTGACTAATTGATAAAGCTCTTTTCCTTTTGGCGTTACTGCATCCTGTAGTAAAGAACGATCTAGCTTAATTTTGTCAAATGGGTATTTATTTAAGTGGGGGAATGAAGCATAACCGGTACCAAAGTCATCCATTGATATTTTAATTCCGTGTGATTTTAAGTTTTCCATCGTTTGTAGTAGTGCAAGGTTATCACTCAAGATGGCTTCTTCTGTTATTTCTAGCTCTAACCACTGTGGAGGAATTGAGAAATGACTTAATCGCGCCAGTAAGTGGGAAACAAAATCAGTTTTTTCAATAGACGCAACCGAAATATTAATGGCAACTCGATGTTGTGCTGACAGCTTCATCTGCTGCATATCTAATAATACTTTATCAATGACTAGCTTATCTAGCATTGGCATCATGTTTAATAACTGAAAGTCACAGATAAAAGTTGGTGGATGTAGTTTTCCGGTTTTATCTTGATAACGCAATAATGCTTCGAATGAAAAAGAATTTTTATTCAGTACTGATTGTAATAATTGGTAATGCATTAATAACTCGCCTTGGTGAAGCAAGGTGGCCAGTCGCTTTTGAGCTGAAGATTTATTTAAGCTATTACTTGCTGAGCTTCTAACATTGTCTAATAGATTGGTAAAAATACTTTTTTCAACCAATGTTTCTGACATTGTCGACTTTAAACGAATTGAATATTTACCAGCAAAAGAAAGATAGAAAGGGCGGTAAATAAAAACACCTACAATAATGATGAATAATTGAAGCAGGGTTCCTTCGATATTATTACCCATTGCGATATAGCCACTAAATAATGGTGGAGTCATCCAGTTCACAATCTCTACTACGGGAGAAACAAGGCCAGATGAAATGCAAAGATAAGTAATAAGAAAGCTAATTAAAGGTAAACCGACAAATGGAATAATAAGGAGTGGATTAAAAATGATAGGTAAGCCAAACAATAAAACTTCGTTAATATTAAAAATGACTAATGGTAACGCAGCTAACGCTAGCATGATGTGGTTACGCTCTTTAGAGAATATTAACACACACAATAATAAGCTGATGCTGTTACCTGAACCGCCCATTGACATAAAAGCATCGTAGAACCCCTGGCTAATGATATTAAGAGACGTTTCTCCAGCAGCCCAAGCTGTCATATTTTCTTGTGTAGCAGAGTAGATAGTTTGCTTTATGGAAAACAGCATGTTGTGGCCGTTAATCCCTATTGCGCCTAGTAAGCCCAGTAAGGTTTGATAAATCAATCCTCCTGAAAAAGTCAAAGGATCAAGGCTTAACCCATTAATCAGCGATGTAAAGTATTCGATTACTTTAACCACTACTTTAGATAAGAACAATGCAGAGCCGATAAAAACGAAAAAATGCAGCACATGTTTGAATAAACGGGATGAAAAATCTAATGCTTGTGGTTCAAGTTGCAGTAAATTGAAGCGGGTACAATAAACAAAAGTGACGAGAGCACTTAATAACGCAATTAATGGATTGTTCGGAAAGTAGTAAGCGGTAGAAAGGCTGTCGTTTTCTATAGAGACAAGGTAAAAAAGAACCAATGAATAGATAATAAAGAGAGCGCTATTAAATGTGGTTTTATGGGATAAATAATAACCAGCAATAACACAAAATGAAAGTGGATAAATATTGATTAATAAATTGGATAAATGAAAACACAATCCAGAGAAAAAAGGCAGTTCAAGAACGTTAAATGTATGCCCTAATAGTATGGCGAGTGCATTCGATAACGTTAGCGGTAATAGTAATAATGCAATGGCCGAGAGGTCATAAACATAAGAGTATGACTCATTATTGTTTGATGTCAGTTTATTTTTAAATACTGACAGTAGGTTGATAAATCGTGTATTTAATGAATTAGGGTAATTGTTGGTCTTCAAAGATTAATGTCCAATAAATGATCCAATTACGAGCCCCAAAAATGTTAAAAAAGAATGAAGGGCAATGGAAGTAAATCATCGTGATTAATATAAAGTAACGTGTTTTTTACTTCATAAAATAAGCCATATATTGGGGTGAATCTTATCACCATACTGGTTTTTAACCATGCCTTTTGTCATGTTTTTACGTTAAATAATCGAATTTAGAAGAACTATTGTTCAGTTAATAACTCTCAGTTTTAAGGAAAGAAAAAGGCAAACCTACTGGCTTGCCTTTATTGTATTTATAAATGATTCTATCGCTAGAAAACTACTCTTCGTAATTCTCGATACTTGGGCAAGAACAAATCAAGTTACGGTCACCAAATACATTATCTACACGGTTAACGGTAGGCCAGTATTTAGAAGCTTTTGCTTGAGTTGATGGGAAGCAAGCCACTTCACGAGTGTATGGGTGATCCCATTCATCAGACATCAGATCCACTTGAGTATGCGGTGCATTTACTAGTGGATTATTGTCTAATGGCCATTCGCCTTGCTGGACCTTGTTCATCTCTTCACGAATAGCAATCATCGCATCACAGAAGCGATCCAATTCAGCTAAGTCTTCAGATTCTGTTGGCTCAATCATTAACGTTCCTGCCACTGGGAATGACATGGTTGGCGCATGGAAACCAAAATCCATTAAACGTTTTGCAATGTCTTCTTCACTGATCCCTGTAGCCTCTTTAAGTGGACGAATATCAATAATACATTCGTGAGCAATACGGCCATTCGTACCACGGTACAGAACAGGGTAGTGCGGGCGTAAACGCTCCATCACGTAGTTGGCATTTAAGATAGCCACTTTAGTTGCTTCAGTTAGTCCCATTTCACCCATCATAGCAATGTAAGCCCATGAGATAGGAAGAATAGAGGCACTGCCTAGATCCGCAGCCGATACAGCATAATCTGAACCTTGAACACCGTTCTCAGTGTGACCCGGTAAGAAAGGTGCTAGGTGAGATTTAACACCTATAGGACCCATACCCGGGCCGCCACCACCGTGTGGAATACAGAACGTTTTGTGTAAGTTTAGGTGTGATACATCAGATCCAATAAAACCAGGGCTAGTTAAACCAACCTGAGCGTTCATGTTGGCACCATCAAGATAGACTTGACCACCAGCAGCATGAACCATGTCACACACTTCACGAACTTGCTCTTCATATACACCATGTGTAGAAGGGTAGGTGATCATGATGCTTGATAGGTTTTCTTGGTGTTTTTCTATTTTCTCAGCTAAATCGATCATATCGATGTTGCCGTTGTTATCACATTTAACCACAACGACTTTCATGGATACCATTGAAGCCGTTGCTGGGTTTGTACCGTGTGCAGAACTTGGAATTAGACACACATTACGTTGGTCATCACCACGGCTTTGGTGGTAACGTTGGATCGCGATTAGACCTGCGTATTCACCAGAAGCTCCAGAGTTAGGTTGTAGAGAAAACTCATCATAGCCTGTGATTTCACATAACATCGATTTTAACGACGTTGCTAATGTAGTATAACCAGCAGCTTGGTTTAATGGTGCGAATGGGTGAATACCACCAAACTCAGGCCATGTTACCGGCAGCATTTCAGCAACAGCGTTTAACTTCATCGTACAAGATCCAAGCGGGATCATACCGTGAGTTAATGAAAAGTCTTTGTTTTCCAGCTTTTTCAAGTAGCGCAGCATTTGTGTTTCACTGTGGTGCGTGTTGAATACTGGGTGTGTTAAGAATGAAGAAGTACGACGGCAGTTTTCTGGAATTGCGGCAAACTCATCAGCACCAACTTCATTAGAAAGCGTATCACACTCTGCATTATCAACACCAAATACCGTCAGTAGTGCAACAAGATCAGGCACTGTTGTGGTTTCATCAAAGCTAATACCAAGCCGAGTATCAAACTTACGTAAATTGATGCTTGCTGCTAATGCTTTGGTGTACAGAATATCTGTTTGTTGCTCAGTCTTAACTGTTAATGTATCAAAGAAGCTTTGGTGTGCTAACTCAAACCCTGCTGATTGAAGTGCTTTTGCAACAATAGCTGTGAAGTGGTGTACACGACGAGCAATGGTTTTTAAGCCTTTAGGACCGTGGTAAACCACGTAGAAAGAGGCCATATTTGCTAGCAGCGCTTGGGCTGTACAAATGTTTGATGTCGCTTTTTCACGACGAATGTGTTGCTCACGTGTTTGCATTGCCATACGCAGTGCTTGGTTGCCTTTTGAATCAACCGACACACCAATAATTCGACCTGGCATTGAACGTTTTAGCTTTTCGCGCGTAGCCATGAATGCGGCATGTGGACCGCCGTATCCCATTGGTACGCCAAAACGTTGTGCGCTACCAATGGCAATATCAGCACCCATTTCACCAACAGGTTTAAGAAGCACTGAAGCAAGAAGATCAGTGGCAACAACTACTAGGGTCTTTTTAGCATGAGCTTGTTCAATCAGTGTTGATAAATCTTTTACTTCACCCGTTGTGCCAGGGTATTGAAGTAGGGCACCAAACACATCATGTGAATCTAAGTTTGAGTCAGTATCAACAACAACGTCAAAACCGATGAATTTCGCACGGGTTTTAATTACCGCTAATGTTTGTGGGTGGACATCGTCAGCCACAAAGAAAGTGGTACTTTTATTTTTTCCACCACGCTTACACAGTGTCATTGCTTCTGCAGCCGCAGTTGCTTCATCAAGCAAAGAGGCGTTAGCAATATCAAGACCAGTTAAATCCATCACCATTTGTTGGTAATTTAGTAGCGCTTCTAAACGACCTTGAGAGATCTCAGGTTGATAAGGCGTATACGCGGTATACCAGCCCGGATTTTCTAATACATTACGCAAAATTACGTTTGGCGTGTGTGTATTGTAATAGCCTTGGCCGATATAGCTTGTATTGAGCGTATTTTGTTGAGCTATTTGTTTTAACTCAGCAAGCATGGCATTTTCAGAAAGGCCGTGAGGTAATTGCATTGGCTGAGGTAAACGTATTGAGCTTGGTACGGTTTCTTCGATTAATTTTTCTAGTGTTTCAGCGCCAACCGTATTGAGCATATGTTGATGCTGTGAAGAAGCGGGACCATTGTGGCGACGAATAAACTCGTTATCCGTGCCTAATTGTTGAAGAAGCTGACTCATGATCTTAATCCTTTAAATTATTTTTATTCTTCTTCGATGCTTTCAAGGTATTGATCGCCAGGAATTAGGCTTTCAAGTTGACCTTCATCAGACAGTTTTATTTTAGCAATCCAACCGCCTTCATATGGTTCTTCATTAACAAGTTCAGGACTGTCTTCTAGCTCTTCATTGATTTCAACAATCACACCAGAAATAGGTGCATAGATATCAGAAGCCGCTTTTACAGATTCAACTAAAGAGAAATTCTCTCCCGCAGTTACTTCGTCATCAACGTCAGGTAAGTCTACAAATACAACATCACCAAGTAGGCCTTGAGCGTGGTTTGAGATACCAACGGTTACAGTGCCATCGCCATTTTCACGTACCCATTCGTGGCTTGCTGTAAATTTAAGATCTTTTTCCATGATACTTCTCCAGTGTGAATTGTTTTTAGCAAATGGTTTTTAGTCCAATGCTTGAGAAAAATTAGCATTAAGCGAATTATATTAAGTGGAACTCAACAAGGTGTTATCTGTATTAATAACGGCCATAAGATTACATCTGGTAAACATACAAGTGTGAAATGCAACATTCAACCGTCAAGTTTCCAATAAGAAACTTTGTTTCCCGTTTTGTTACCTAGCGCACTATTTAAGCATTTGTGTTGCTTTTTATCTCGCAATTTCCCTCCTTAAGATGAATATTAATAGAGCAACTTGGATGCTTAAATGAGCAAGGAGAAACGCTTGAACCAGCCTAAAAATATAATGGAAGAAGCAAAGGTCGTTAAAATAGAGAGAAATAGCGAAGAGCAACCGATTGCTCCGCTAAATCTTGGTAAGCGATTAAAAGACATTCGAGTTCAACTTGGCTTGACGTTAGAAGAAGCAAGTAAACGAACAGGGCTTGCTCGCTCAACGCTTTCTAAAATTGAAAATGAGCAAATATCTCCTACATTTCAAGCATTACACAAGTTAGCTTGCGGGCTGGATATAGACATACCGCAAATATTCGAACCACCTAAGCAAAAAGGCGCGGTTGGTCGCAGAGATATTACACGTGTTGAGCAAGGTAAGCCTCATCCCACAGCGACTTATGAACATGAATTATTAGCGACACAATTATCCAATAAAAGGATGATGCCATTTAAAAGCCGTATTCGAGCGCGTAATTTTGATGCGTACGCAGAGTGGGTTCGCCATGATGGAGAAGAATTTTTATTGGTTCTAGAAGGTGAAGTCTGTTTCTACAGTGAATTTTATGAACCGGTTAATTTAGCAGTAGGGGATAGTGTTTATTATGAAGCAAGTATGGGACACGTACTTATTTCAATCAGCGAAGAAGACGCTCAAATTCTCTGGGTTACTGCAAAATAAAGCGTAACCGATAAACGCCTACTTAATTAGAAAGATAACGACAAAATCAGCCAGAGATGGCACATGGAGAAAAGAAGATGTCAGAACAACTAAATAAAACTGCACTTTTTGATATGCACGTAGCTGCTGGCGCAAAAATGGTGCCATTTGCCGGTTATGATATGCCTGTTCAGTATCCACTTGGTGTAAAAAAAGAACACCTTCACACGCGTGATGCTGCAGGTTTGTTTGACGTATCGCACATGGGCCAACTTCGATTAACAGGCGAAGGTGCTGCCGCGGCATTAGAAGCGTTAGTGCCTGTTGATATTATTGACCTTCCTTCTCAGAAACAACGTTATGCGTTCTTCACAAATGAAGAGGGCGGTATTATGGATGACTTAATGGTGGCTAATTTTGGCGACCACCTATTTGTCGTAGTGAATGCAGCTTGTAAAGAACAAGATATAGCACACCTACAAGCCAACCTTCCTGAAGGTGTTGAACTTGAAGTAATTGAAGACCGTGCTTTATTGGCACTACAAGGTCCACAAGCGGCAGATGTATTGTCACGACTTCAACCCTCTGTTGCTTCTATGCTGTTTATGGATACGGCCGTTATTGATATTAATGGTATCGAGTGTTATATCAGCCGCTCTGGTTATACAGGTGAGGACGGCTATGAAATATCAGTGCCAAATGATAAAGCCGCAGAGCTTGCACAAGCACTAACGTCTTTTGAAGAAGTCGAGTGGATTGGCCTTGGAGCGCGAGATTCGCTGCGTCTTGAGTGTGGCTTATGCTTATATGGTCATGATTTAGATACAACAACGACGCCAGTAGAAGCAAGTTTACTGTGGGGTATCAGTAAAAATCGTCGTTCAGACGGTGAGCGCGCTGGTGGGTTCCCTGGTGCAGATATCATTTTAAAGCAAATTGAAACGAAAGATGTAAATCGTAAACGCGTTGGTTTAGTGGGTCAAACTAAAGCACCAGTGCGTGAAGGTTGTAAATTGTTTGATGCGAATGATATTGAAGTTGGAGTTATAACCTCTGGTACTGCAGGACCTACTGCTGGGAAGCCAGTATCAATGGGGTATTTAAGAACAGATCTTTCTGTTATTGGCACTGAAGTATTTGCTGAGGTTCGTGGTAAAAAACTAGCAATGACAGTTGAAAAAATGCCGTTTGTTCCTCAACGTTATTATCGTGGTTAATGTCATTAGTTATTGATTAGCTCTGTTTAACTGCTTTACAAAGCCCTCTATGCTTAATCAGTTAGAGGGCTTTTATGTATAAAATATAATAAAAATTGGAATTTTCATAAAACTTACACTAAACATTAATAAAAGTATGGGGGAAATAGCTTCAGTTTGGTTGTTCTTCATTTTTTGTGATTGGTTTATTTAGAATACATTCTTGGTGATTTTGAGAAAATTAATGAGTTTTACTTCTCACTATTGATCTTTTTTGAACAGTGTTCATTATCAACAAGTCTTTGTAATTTAATAATAAACTTGGTTCTAGCGAACGCTTGTAAGCTAGAAAAGTGTTTGCATAAAAACGTGATGTGTAACACAATTATAATTCTGGCACTTACTAAGCATTGTTTTTACTATTAGATATCAAATAAGGTTTCTCTATGAAGGTTGTCGATTTTCTAAAGCATAAGCGTGAATATCTGGCGAAACATCCGTTTGAATTAAAAGACTGGATGTCACCAACCATTAAGGATTACTGGATTGAATTTTTACAGAAAGCCAATAATATTCACATTATTTCATGGGTTAAAGAACACAAACGTGCTGCAAATGGACCGCAGCAAGATGTAGTTCAACCTGAGCCAATAGAAATGAATCTAGATACTCAAGCTGTATTTGAAGAGTTAACCGCTCGTTTGGGCGAAGAAATCCACATTGGCGATTGGTCAATGATGGATCAAGAACGTATTAATCAATTCGGTGCTGTAACCGAAGATATGCAATGGATCCATACTGATCCAGAAAGAGCATCAGCAGAATCTCCGTTTAAAACACCTATTGCTCATGGCTTTTTAACGCTTTCAATGCTATCAAAATTAACAGACAACGTAGGCAGCGATAACTTATTATTTCCTACTGCAAAAATGACAGTGAACTACGGTTTAAATAAAGTGCGTTTTCCATACCCTGTAAAAGCAGGTAAACGAATTCGTGCGAGAAGTACATTAATGTCGGTAACTCCAATTAAGCGTGGTTTAGAAATTGAAACTGAAGTTAAAGTTGAAATTGAAAAATGCCGCAGACCTGGTTGTGTTGCTGTGTCAGTTATACGTTTGTATTTCTAATCGCCGAGAGAGCTAATTCTAATATATAAAAAAGCCGCGTTAGTCTTTATCTTATGAAGATTAACGCGGCTTTTTTTATGTGGTTAGTTGACTAACATTTAACCAGTAATAATGATCGGATAATTATTGGGGTTGGTATTATTTCTTTTGATTGTGATTAGCACCACGCAGCATGGCTTGAACTAGCTCTGTTGCTTCAAATTTAGTTAACGCCTCATGCGCACCAACTTGCTTGGCTTGTTCAACACAAATTTCGCTTGAAAGAGAAGTGTGGAGAATAACGTAAGCGTCTTTTAGTTTAGTGTCATTTTGAATTTCAAACGCTAACTCATAGCCATCTAAGCCCGGCATTTCAATATCACTGACCACAATATCAAATGGGTTATTTTCTTCAGCTGCTCGCTTTAGAACTTCATAAGCATCAAGCCCGTTAGTTGCAACATGATAAATAATATTAATACTGTCTAAAGCCGTTGATAGCTGTTTACGTGCCACAAACGAATCATCAACTAATAGAATATTAAGTGCTTTGAGTTTCTCTCTTTCTACATCCGCCAAGATAGGATAAAGATTTGAGGTATCTTCTGGGTAGATTTTTGATAATAGAAGTTCAACATCTAAAAGTTGAATTATTTTGTCTTCAACTCGAGTTATCCCTGTAACAAATACATTTGCCCCTGCGGTTTCTGGTGATGCCTCAATGGCTTTCCAATCACACTCAATGATTTTATCGATAGCTCTAACTGCAAACCCTACCACAGTGCGCATACAGTCTGTGATGATGATATAACAGTCTTGTAATTCTTCTTCTTGAAGTGGTCTAAAACCAACTGCTGCTGACATATCGATGATTGGGATCGCCATATTTCGAATCGTTGCAGTTCCCAATACATGATGGTGAGAATAGGGAATAGAAGTGAGAGTTTGAAAAGGCACAATCTCACGAACTTTTAACGTACCAATGGCAAAACGCTGTGTTAGTGTGAGTTTAAATAGCAGCATCCCTTGAGATTGGTTCGCTTTGCTTTTCATAAATAATAGCCTTGTGGAAATAATTATTTTTCTGGATGCGATTGTAGTTTTTTTGAGATACTTTTTAAAGGTGAGTCTATCAATTGTTGCTATATAAACGATATAATTAGACTAAATTTATCTAAGATCACTTTGAGGTATTCATGGCTAGCACTGCAGCAGCGCTACACATTCTTGTTAAGCATAAAGAACAAGCAGAAGACATTATTCAGCAGCTTAAAAAAGGCGCTAAATTTCACGTATTAGCGAAGAAATACTCTAACTGTCCTTCAGGTAAAAAAGGAGGAGATTTAGGTGAATTTAAAAAAGGCCAGATGGTACCGCAGTTTGATAAAGTGTGTTTTAGTGGTGAAACATTGGTTCCGCATTTAGTGAAAACCAAATTCGGTTGGCACGTAGTGAAAGTACTTTACCGAACTTAACATTATTTATATTGGACTAAATAATACATACAAAAAATCCGACGCCTAACGTCGGATTTTTATTATTTATATAGAGTACTAAATTGCTTAACGCTCCCAGTATGCTTCTTCTAAACAATCTTCACGTTCAGGCATTGATTTAGATAAACGTGGAGAGTGCTGAGTTAACACCTCGTAGCTTGCACGGTTTGAGTACTTACAAATTTGCGAGAAAGAAGAGTAAGTTAAATACTCGGCATCGTGTTTACTCGAGTTTGGTACGTTCTCTTTATGGTAGTAATTAGCTGCCATATCATGTAATAGGGCAGACAAAGCAGCATCACCAGCACCATTCGTGTTTTTAATCTCCATTGGGCCACCCATATAAGGGGCAATGTGAGAAGATACTTTAATTGGCTTAGTACATAATGCTTTCATCATTGGACGGCTGTATTCAAAACGGTTGAATTCAGGGATATTACCTGGAAGCAATGGTTTGTCAGTTTCACGCTTAATACTTTCTTCAGTAAAGCCAGCCATGTATAAACCAACAGGGCCTGCAGTACAAAGTACTAAATCTACCCACTCTAGCGCTTTATCTGCTGCAAGTAGGGGATCCTTCTCACCAGTAAGAGCTTCAGCTTCTTCTTCATTCATCGCAACAACGGTTACATTCTCTTTCAAGAAGGTTTGCCACCATTCTGCTTTGCCTTCAATAACGTACTTAGTACCTAACGTTAACACTACAGGGACATTATGAGATTTTGCACATTCAATCGCTTTTTGAACCGCGTCCATCATAGGATCGCCTTCTTTACCACGAACAAGGTAAGAAGAAATCACTAATGCAGAGGCTTTTTCAAAAATATGCTCAGGAACGTGAGCAGGACAAAGCTGGTTCATGTCACCTTCATTGATCGCAAACGTACGTTCGCCATCTTCAGAAATCAAGGTGTAACAACGGCCGATAGGACCTTGAACTGGTTGCAGGTGATCTAAGTCCATACGGCTTGTTGTGTTACATAGATAACGATAAGCGTAAGAACCGATTTTGATGTTTTCACTCATTACCCCTAGCAGAATAGATTTGCTGTCTGCTAGAACAGAGTAGTTATGAAGGGTGTTACCAATGGTATCGCCAGGATACTCATGACTGATCAAGTTTCTTTCAAACAGTTCTTTATATAAAGCTTCTGCTTTTGATTCTTCAAGAACCAATGAATGGCCTTTACTTAACTGGTGACGCGCTAAGAAATCATCGTCTACTTTTGCCTCAATATCGACAATAGTTTGACCAACACCGATAAGGTGGGTGCGTTCAAGTTTAGGTGTTTGTTTGATTTGATTCACTAATGGATCGCGAGTGTGAACAGGAAAATAGTGTTTAGACTTACGTTGGCCAGGAAACTTCATGAATTAAAGATCAGTTAATAAGTGAATTTTCCGAGATTATATCACAAGTTTTTTCATTAACATTCATGAATATAGTAAAAAGTTGAGATCTAGATCACTTTCGTTTTATGGTTCAAATAGCAAACGTTTACTTTTGTCGGGTTGTAGTAAAAACGTGCAACTTCTCGTCTGATATAAAATCCTGAAAAAGATGTCTTGTTGGTGTTTTATCTGGATTTTACTATATTCTTGGTGGGATGTTCTGATAATAATTGTTTGTTTGCAGATTTATCAATAGTATCACAAAAAAAAATGAATTATCAGGCTTGCGAAATAAGTTTCCGGCCCTATAATACTGAAAACCGGAGCGCCTGCCAGCGCTCCGGTTTTTTTGTGCCTGCTATCTTGGTTTGTTAACTGCCTTCTGCCAAAGGCAACAAGAGATAGTAGAGCCAGTATCGATAATACGAGGAATTTATCATGCGTATCGAACAAGAGTTAAAGTTAGGCTTCAAAGATGTACTATTTCGTCCTAAGCGTTCAACACTGAAAAGTCGCTCTCAAGTCGAATTAACCCGCGATTTTACATTTAAGCATAGCGGTCGTCAATGGTCTGGTACACCTGTAATTGCAGCTAACATGGATTCTGTTGGTAGTTTCGCAATGGCAAAAGCACTTTCTGAGCACGGAGTAATGACTGCAATTCATAAACATTACACTGTTGAAGATTGGGCTGGCTTTGTAAAAGAGAATGATGCATCAGTTCTTAAAAATGCAATGGTTTCTACTGGTACTTCAGAAGCTGATTTCCAGAAAACAAAAGATATCATGGCATTAACAGATGACTTGATCTTTATCTGTGTTGATATCGCAAACGGTTATTCTGAGCATTTAGTTCAATACGTTGAAAAAGTACGTGCTGAATTCCCAGACAAAGTAATTTCTGCGGGTAACGTTGTTACTGGTGATATGGTTGAAGAACTTATCCTAGCTGGCGCAGATATCGTTAAAGTAGGTATCGGCCCTGGTTCTGTATGTACTACACGTGTTAAAACTGGTGTTGGTTACCCACAACTTTCTGCAATCATTGAATGTGCTGACGCAGCACATGGCCTTGGTGGTCGTATCATTGGTGACGGTGGTTGTTCTTGTGCTGGTGACGTATCTAAAGCGTTCGGTGGTGGTGCTGATTTCGTAATGCTAGGCGGTATGCTAGCAGGTCACGAAGAGTCAGGCGGTGAAGTTATCGAGCAAGACGGTAAGCAATTCATGAAATTCTACGGAATGTCTTCACAAAGCGCGATGGACAAGCACTCAGGTGGTGTTGCTAAGTACCGTGCAGCTGAAGGAAAAACCGTACTATTACCATACCGTGGTTCAGTTCATACAACGATTTCTGACATCCTTGGCGGTGTACGTTCAACTTGTACATACGTAGGCGCGGCGCAGCTTAAAGAGCTAACTAAGCGTACTACTTTCATCCGAGTACAAGAGCAAGAGAACAACGTTTTCGGTAAAGAGTGATAACTCGATATTTCGGAAATAACGAATAATGAAAGGTCGCATTGAGCGGCCTTTTTTTTGTTTGCCCAGCAAAGCTGGCAAACCCGTCTGCTTGCAAGATAGCAGAGTCACCCCGACTAAGGGGAAGACAATCTGAATGGCAAGGGCGTCACTGGCTAACGGTGAGGTCTGAAGGAAGCCATAGGAAGTTAGATGTACACAACTAACCGTAACCTGTTTCGGCGGGATTGGTGGGTAAGCGTCCAAAATAGCGCGAAGCCCAATACTTAGTCAGACCAATTCTGTGCTTGAGGGTGGCATATCTAACAGGGAGTCAGTGCAATAACTGGGGAAGCCTGGCATCTAAACTTAATTGTCAGTAAGTGGCTTAGATTCAAGAAGAAACTCAAGATCTAATGCCGATGTGAGGTGGCAGATGAACCCGTAGTAGTGAGTAAGGCTAGGCCTGTGAAAGCCAGTGATGGTGTGGAGGACAAAACCAAGCCGACTATCAGTAATATATCTGATAGAGTCAATTTGAGCCAAAAGCACTTATTGATTGCGAAGGGGGGAAGTGATTTATAAATTACCTTAAAGTGACGTAATTTATGATGGGTTCACGAATTACCAAATAAGGTAAAGTCTCTATTTTAATGGCTAAGGGTGATACTAAAGCTGTGAATAGAACTGGACACGGGGAGTAAGTGTTTCTCTTTACTAGAGGCATAGAGGCGGTTAAGCATATTGCGAATAAAAGGGCGTAGCCTTGCTAGAAAACTTAACGCGACAACGAAATAAACCTAACCAACATAAATAAAGTCAGCAGCAGGTGATGTGAGATAATAATTTGAGAGTACACTATAGCCTTTACGGGCGCATGCTATCACTGCAAGCGCTTTACGTGGCATACAAACAAGTGAGAAAGAATGGAGGCGCAGCTGGTATTGACGGGCAGCGTATCGATGATTTCACACAAAATTTGGAAGTAGAGCTCAGAAAACTATTACTTGAACTACAAGAAAAGCGCTATCAAGCGCGGCCCGTAAAACGAGTTGAGATCGCCAAAGACGATGGCGGTATCAGGTTATTGGGGATCCCCACAGTTCGAGACCGAATTGTTCAACAATGTTTAACGAATATAATGACTCCCATATTTGACCCAAACTTTCATCCATCCAGTTATGGATATCGGGTTGGGCGAAGCTGTCATCAAGCCATCAGCAAAGCTACACTCTTTATACGTAAATATAATAAGCGGCATGTTGTTGATATGGATCTGTCTAAATGTTTTGACATGCTTGACCACGATCTGATAATCAAGTTCGTGCGAAAGCGCATCGTGGATGGCAGTATCTTAGGCTTGATCCGTCAATTTCTAAAAAGTGGAGTCATGGTTGGTGAAAACTGGCAGAATAGTGTAATAGGCAGTCCACAAGGTGGGGTGATTAGTCCACTACTTGCTAATATCTACTTAGATGAATTCGATCAAGAAATGATGAGGCGTAAGCATCGAATAGTGCGATACGCGGATGACATTTTGATATTCTGCACCTCGAAAAAGGGTGCAGAGAATGCATTAAAAGTAGCTAGCCATATTTTAGAAGTAACGCTAAAACTTAAAGTGAATGAGCGGAAAACCCATATAGCACATAGCGATACAGGTATTAAATTCTTGGGAGTGGAAATTTTTACAAATTACACGGCAATTCAAGAAAAGAAGCTCAAAACATTAAAAGCGAAAGTAAGGCAACTCACCAAGCGTAATGGAGGATTGAATTTAGCGAGAGTGCTAAAGCAACTGAATCCAGTGCTCAGAGGGTTTGTAAACTACTTCAAAATAGCCAATATTACGAGCACACTGAAAAGCCTTGCGGCTTGGATAAGGCGGAGATTGCGAGCGGTACAAATGAGTTTATGGAAGAAGCCGTGCAGATTGCATCGTCGTCTTAAGCAACTAAAGTACAAACCGCCATTTAAGTCCATAAAAATGGACTCATGGCGAAACAGTGCGAGTCCGTTAGCAAGCTATGCGATGCCTAATCAGTGGTTCAAAAATCTAGGCTTGTATTCAATAGACGAAGTTAAAACAGGTGTACTCGCTTCTTTTTATTAAGAAATAGTAAATTGCAGGAGCCGTATACGAGGTCCGTACGTACGGTTCTGTGAGAGGGATGAGGCAAAAGCCTCACCCTACTCGATGGCCTAAAAATGGCTAATGACTACAAAATGACTACGCAGATCCAAGTTTTTATTTTTCACATCCTTTAAATGTGATTAATTATGCATATTTAGTGAATTACTTAAAAGTAGCTTAAAGGGTTCTTTGTAATGGCATCGCTTAAATGATCTGGTGCAAAGTGAGCATAGCGCATGGTCATTTGAATGTCGGCATGACCAAGAATGTCACGAAGAACCAAAATATTACCGCCATTCATCATAAAGTGACTTGCGAAAGAGTGGCGTAAAACGTGAGAGGCTTGGCCTGCTGGTAAATCAATATCAAGTTTGTTTCTTAATATGTAGCAGAAAGGGGTATAGCACTCTTCAAACAGTTTACCCGATGTCGGTTTATGGATTTCGTTATACAACTCTTCAGTGATGGGAACAGAGCGAATTTTCTTATTCTTTGTATTGGTATAAGTGATCTTGAATTTAGAAAGCTGATTGCCCGTTAATTGTGCCGCTTCATTCCAACGCGAGCCTGTAGATAGGCATATTTTAACAATTTTGAGCATATCTTTACGTTTATGTTCAGATACTTTTTGAAGTAGATGAGCAATCTCTTCTTTTGCTAAAAAGCTCATTGGTCTTTCATGATCACGAAATGGCTTAATACTTTCTAAGGGGTTTGGGCCTTTCAATTCACCCAGCTCTTTAAGCTTTTCAAATACTGCTTTAAAACGAGCCAGTTCAGAATTTAATGTCGCAATACTTGGTGCGCCTTTTTGCCATTTTCGGTCAACAAAGTTAATTTCACCAGCCATACGTTTACGGCGAAACTCTGCGTAAATTTTCGCGGTAAAAGTTGAGGCTACAGGATTACCCATGGCTTTTACCATGTGTCCAAATTTTTGATAGATAACTTGGCCATTAGATAGGTTTACGCCATACATAGAGAACCAAATTTCAATAAGCACAGATAAACGGCGGTTTTCAAGTTTATCGCCTTTCCACGGTTTTTCTTCTATTTGTTTTAATGTGTAGTGCTCAAAAGTAGTGGCTTCACCTTTAGATGTAAAGCGTTTACGAATGCGCTTACCTTCACGACCGTTCGTGTAGAAGTCGGCGAGCCAAGGTTTCTTTGAATTGTCTTTTAAGTTGCGAATAGCCATAGTAAAATCTGCATTAACTGTGTTTTTATACAGTATAAATCATGCTCAGTGTTTAACAATGTTTTATATCGTACAAATAGTACATAGAACGATTATATAATCAGCGTTTAATTGAGTAAGAATGGTAATTATGAAATAACTCGGTAGAATGTGCCGGTTAGTAATTTGTAGGTATTTTTAATGACAGTAAAAGCAATAGATTTGTTTGCCGGCGCAGGTGGTTTTACTCTTTCAGCTCATAATGCTGGAGTTGAGGTTGTGGCCGCAATAGAATTTGATAAGGCAGCTGCAAATACTTATAAAGAAAACTTCATCTTAAAAGATAAGAAGCCAATTAAACTGCTTAATGAAGATATTAATCTAGTTGACCCAACAGTTTTGAGAGAGTCTTTAAATTTAAAGGCTGGGGAACTAGATTTAATTCTTGGTGGTCCACCATGCCAAGGGTTCTCAACACATAGAATTAATAATGCTGGCGTAAATGATCCTAGAAATGCACTTTTGTTACGCTATTTTGAATTTGTTCATGAGTTTCAGCCAAAAGCTTTTTTAGTTGAGAATGTAGCTGGTTTATTATGGAAGCGACATGAAGATTTTTTAAATAAATTTTTACAGCTTGCAGCTAAAGAAGGCTATGAAATAACGTTTTGCGGTATTTTAAACGCCAAAGATTTTGGTGTGCCTCAGAATAGAAAAAGAGTTTTTATACATGGCGTTAGAAAAGATATAAATAGCACAGTTAGTTTTCCACCAGAAGCAACTCACTTTTCACCAACATCAGGGCTTACGCCTTGTTGGAAGACTGCATCAACGGTTTTTGAAGCCGTACCTGAACAATATTTAAATCGTTTCGTTAAAGAGTATTTCTTAACGAAAACGAAATTAACTAAAGAACAAGCTTTAAATTCGTTGCGAAAATTAGAGTTTGGTTTTGAAGTTGATAAAAACGATCCATGTAATGTGTTTATGAAACCAAGCGAAATGATGGTGAAACGCTTTGTTGATACTCCATTAAATGGTAGCCGTGAAGATGCTGGAGAGCAGCACCGACTAAAATGCCATTCTAACGGGTATAAAGGTCATAAAGATGTATACGGTCGAATTTTTATACATCAACCAAGTAATACAATTACTACAGGTTGTAATAACCCATCGAAAGGGCGTTTTGTTCATCCGTGGAAGAATCACGGTATAACCCTTAGACATGCAGCAAGGTTTCAAACTTTTCCCGATGACTTTGTTTTTTATGGTTCATCGACAGAGCAGGCCAAGCAAATAGGTAATGCGGTCCCCCCATTATTGGGGCTAATCCTCATAAATACTATCTGCTGTGGATTGAATTGAAAAAAGTGCCTACAATGTGAGGCACTTTTTTTTGTATATAACTTACTGAGATAATAATTAATAATGGCTAAAATGACCGTCAGTGCTAGGGCTGTAGACATGTTAGGTCGGCAGCAAATTGCAGGTATCCCAACAGCGATTCATGAGCTGTTTAAGAATGCGCATGATGCGTATGCAAAAAATGTAGAAATTGATTATTACCAAGAACAAAAGCTCGTAACATTACGAGATGATGGGATTGGAATGACCGAGAATGATTTTATAACAAAGTGGCTTACAGTTGGTACCTCTAGCAAGTATGGAGTAAATAGAAAGTCAGAATATATCCCTGAAGGAATGTCTGAACGTCCTTTAATGGGGGAAAAAGGCATTGGCAGATTAGCAATAGCTTCTATTGGTCGCCAAGTTTTGGTTTTAAGTCGTGCAGAACGTAAAGATGGCTTGCACGATATGGTTGTTGCTTTAATTCATTGGAGCCAATTTGAACTACCTGATATTAGTTTATCAGATATAACTATACCAACGAGAACTTTTCCTGAAGGTGTTTTACCTAAAGTAAAAGACCTTGACAGTATGGTAAATGAACTGCTTGACAGCCTTAAGGGCTTAGGCAAAATTATTCCTGCGAATGTTTTTGAATTAATCAAAAACGATTTATCACGTTTCTCATTTTCACCTGAGATCTTATTTAAAAATCTTCAAAAGGAAACAGAAGCTAATTGGACGAAATTAACGTCTAAAGATGATTCAAAAATAAGTTTGCCAAAGCTAGATGGTATTGGAAAAGGCACTCATTTTATCATTATGCCGTCAGAAGAAATACTTGATCTTGATATTCAAGTTGATGAGAAAACAGGAACAACAGAGTTACAAAAAATACTTGTTGGTTTCTCTAATTCTTTATCAATTAACTCAAAATTCAATTTGAAAACTAAGTTTCGTATTCATAATAATACAAACTCCGCAGAAGAACTTATTGAAGAAGGTTTTTTTACCGCTGAAGATGCAGGTAATGGAGACCATTATGTTGAAGGTGAGTTTGATGAATATGGTCAATTCAAAGGTTTTGTAACAGTTTATAAATCAGCGCCGCAAGAGCATATTATAAATTGGAATAAAAACTATGGAGCTAAAACTCGCTGTGGGGAATTTAAAATTAAGTTTTCTTATATACAAGGCCTACCATCAGAAACTCTAGTTCCTACAGAAGTTTATACAGACATGAAATCTAAACTAGGTATGTATGGTGGATTGTATTTGTATAAAGATGGTATTAGAGTACTACCTTATGGTAAACCTGAATTTGATTTTTTAAGATTTGAAGAAGAGCGTTCAAAAAATGCTGGGACAGCTTTTTTTTCTTATCGATTAATGTTCGGTTCTATCGATATTTCACATGATGTTAATATTAATTTAAATGAGAAAGCTGGACGTGAAGGGTTAATTGAAAATATTGCTTACAATCAGTTTAAAGCAATACTTAAGAACTTTTTTTCACAATTAGCTAGTGATTTTTTCCGTAAGGATTCGGTTAATGAACGATTTTCTGAAATAAAAGATAAATTAAAAAGCGATAATGATCGAGAAAAAGCCGCATTAGCAAAAAGAAAAGAAACAATAAAAGAGAAAAAAGTCACGTTTAAAAATGAAATAGATGATTTTTTTAAAGCTTATGATAATAATGAGTTTGTTTTGTTATCAAATGAGATTATGAATCTTGTTACTACAGAATTAGAAAACATTTCTGACACTTGGACTGATAGAGATAAATATAATGCTATTAATGAGTTAAGAAAAAAAATAGAAATTGATTTAACTGAGGTCTTAAAAAAATCAAAAATAACAAAACCAAATATTGGTTTGAATGAATCTCTTACAAAAGAGTGGAGTGCTTATCTTCAAACAAAAGAAAAGTTAAATGATGATGTGCTTATTCCATTAAAGACATTTGTTGAAAGTGAAATTAGAAATTATCTTATGAATAATGACTTATCTTTTAGCTTAAGAGATCGTGTTACTGGTATTTTGAATGATGAGAAGAAAAGTCTTAATAAAAATATAATAAAATACAAGAAAGAGTTAACAGGAAATGTTGCGGAAATTGATGTTGCAATAAAAGCTAAAGCAAAAGAACGCAGTGTAGAGTTAAGTAATACACTTTCGTTAGTAATGAGTGAAATAAACTCAACTCCTATTGATACTTTGCCTGATGATGAATCTTCAATGTTAATTGAACAATGGGAGAATAGAATTGAGGATATATATACTCAAACTGATGAGTATTTTATAAAAATGCGTGATGCTATTGAGTTTATAGCAAATGATTTAAAATCAGGTGAAACAAATTCAATAGATACACTTGTTGCTTTAGAAAATGAAAATGAACAAGTTAAAAGTTCCCTTAATCAGTATTTTGAATTCGCTCAATTAGGAATGTCTTTAGGTATAATTCAACATGAATTTAGTAGTACAGCTAAAAACGTACGGAATTCAATTAAGTCGTTGAAACCATGGGCAGATAAAAACCCTAAATTAAATTCACTTTATTCTAATATAACGCATAGCTTTTCTCATTTAGATGGTTATTTGAAAATGTTTACTCCTTTAAATAGACGGCTTTATAGAAGTAAAGTTGAACTATCAGGAAAGGAAATAGATAAGTATTTAAAAGATATATTTGATGAGAGATTAAAGCGTCATAATATAAAGTGGAGTGTTAGTCATGATTTTACAGTTAGTGTGACAGAAGTCTTCCCATCAACGTTCTTACCTGTATTTATTAATGTTGTGGATAATGCGATATATTGGCTTAATTATCAATCAGATAAAGATAACCCTAATAAGGAAATATCCTTAGATGTAGGTTTTGGTGGATTAACCATTTCAAATAATGGTCCAAGTATAGCTACAGTTGATAAAGATAGAATCTTCGAATTTACTTTCTCAAGAAAAGAGAGCGGTAGAGGAATGGGGCTTTATATAAGTAAAGAAACTCTCAATAAAGAAGAGTTTGATATTCAGTTGGTTAATGGAGAAGAAAACAAAATATCTCCATGCTTTGTGATAAAGCAAATGAAGTTGGAGAATAAATAATGGCTACTTTTCAAACGCATTGCAATGATATTGTTAAGGATTATATTCAAACTGTTTTAATCATTGATGATATGACAGGAATTGGATCTAATGTTATCACTGTGGATGAAAATTTAATTGAACCTGATGCAACTGCACCGTTCAGACTTACAGAAACAGAAACAGAAACAGAAACAGAAACAGAAACAGAAACAGAAACAGAAACAGAAACAGGAGAAGTTAGAATTAGTCATGATCTAAATGCTCTAGAGTTAACCAATGCTTTTTTCAAAGAAGGAATTGTACCTGGCCTATATCAACCACAATTAGGGGATGATAATGCTGAAACATTCGCGGAAAATATTGAAGGTGTAGCTCTTGCTGCAGATTTAATTATCTTAGACTGGATGCTTAAAGATCGTGATTCTAGCTACAGTAAGGCCATTATAAAGAAAATTATTAGTATTGATAACAGTATTGGTGGAAGATTAAGAACAATTGTAATTTATACTGGTGAATCTGATTTACATAATCTAAGAGATGAGTTGTGGAATTATTTGCCTAATGAATCTTTAAATAAAGAGACTGAATTAGAAATTAACTCAGATAATTTATCTATTGTTTTTTATAATAAACCTGAAACAATACAAGCGGTAAGAGTTCTTCAAGAAAAAGATTTACCAAAGGTTGCCTTAACTAGTTTTGCAACTTTAGTTGATGGTTTAATCCCTGCGTTTGCTATGAGATCGGCATCGGAAATAAGAAAGAATATTGGAAAAATAACAGCTAAGTTTCCTAAAACACTTGATGCTGGATATCTGACTCATCGTTCATTGTTGCCATCACCAGAAGATGCTGAGCTATTTGTGTTAGATATGTTTATGACATATTTAAAAGGGTTGCTTTCAATTTCACAAGTAGATCGTAAGTGTCTAGGAATCGAATCTATCAATAAGTGGTTAATAAAAAATGAACGCATGATAGAAAAAGAATTAATTATAAATGGAAGTAAAATTAATTTTACGAAAGATAAAGCACTCGAGATCTTAAAAGATGGTTATACAAGCGATAACAAAGATATTGGGCTATATAAGGTTTTATTATCATTAGTCGATAATAGTACTCCGCAGCTAAGTATGCTATCAAAAACTAAAGTAGATAAAATTTTAAAATCATTTACTCAAGATGTTTTTAATATTTATTCAGAAGAAAATAAAGCGCTAGATTCTATTCGAAATCTGTCTGTTTTATCATTATTTCGACGTACTTCTGATGATATAACAGACAGTAAACCATATTTAACTCAGGGTTCTATTATTTATTGTCTTGGTTCTGAGGAATATTTTTTATGCGTTACACCAAAATGCGATACAGTTCGACTAACTGATTCTCATAAGTTTTCTTTTGCGCCATTAAAAAGATTAGAAAATACAGATCGTAACTATGATTTAATAATTCCTAATATGGATAATACTGGCCATATAAATTTAAAAACACAGAATAAATTTTATGAATTAAATCATATATGTTTTGAGCCAAGTATCGATGGAAGAGTTCAATGTGAAGAGGATCAACATTCTAGGTTGATATTTAAAAATACAGAAACCCCAGCAAAGAAATATCAATGGATTGGAGACCTTGGTGAGTTACAAGCACAAAGTCGAGTTATTGGTATTGTTGGTGATTTAAGCCGTAATGGAGTCGATGAAATGGAGTGGTTACGCCAACAATAAATAAAAGGGGAGGCTCTGAAGCCTCCTTTTTATTCCTTCCCCATCACCATAGCCAC
Organism: Aliivibrio thorii; assembly: GCF_057368585.1. Taxonomy (NCBI): domain Bacteria; kingdom Pseudomonadati; phylum Pseudomonadota; class Gammaproteobacteria; order Vibrionales; family Vibrionaceae; genus Aliivibrio; species Aliivibrio thorii. Next base: position 1,062,144 of record NZ_CM170655.1, read on the forward strand.
ACGGCCAACTACCTTAATATCATCTTCTGATACATTAATAGTAGAGCCATTAAAACTGATCGCTAATTTCTTACCCGGTAGGCGCTGTAGTTCGTTGATCGAGAACGAACCATCCATATCAATTAAATACTTTCCAGATGTTGCATGTATAGATTCTTTATCAATAAGCAGTCTTTGAGAGTCTTCTTTTACTAAAATTAGATTTTCAGTCTCTAATTCATCACAGATGCTCTTATCTAAAACAAACGAGTTTGTTTCTTCCAAGACTCCTGAACGCAATCTAAAGCTATCAATCGATGTTGCATTTGCAACTTTAGATTCTTCACTTTCAGGAAAAGCCTCGCCAATACCTAATGCAAGCCACTTCATTGACACACCAGTTTCCAAATGAATGCGAATTAGCACTTCAAAAGGAGTCATGTTGCGTGTATTCCATGTCGAGATTGTAGATCTTGGTACGCCGATGACGTCAGCAAGAGCTAATAAATCTCTACTTTTCGTCACGTTTTTTAAGTTTTCTACGACATCTCGACCATTTAAATAGTCTGGAGCTTCAATTTTAGCTTGCATAAGTTGCATTCTCGATCTAAAGTTGCATTATCAACTCGGGCGGAGTTGTACGGTTGCAAACAAAGTTAAACAATTCGATAACCATAAAGGATACCACCATGTTGTCATTTCAAATAGTTATTCCTGCACCATTTATGACTTTGGACGAATATTCTCGTCACTCAGGTATGCCGAAACGCACTCTTAAAGATTGGGCTGCGCAAGGTAAATTGATCCTTAAAAAGAAAGCCTTACCTAAAGAAACCCCATTAGTAAACGTAATTGCAATGCAAGAGCTTGCTACTCGTGAAGCTCTTAGCTACTTGGGTTAACGCGATGGCTAACCAATCAAACCAAAACGAACCGACAACATTGGAAATCATCGTTGCAATTGTAGTTCTGGTTTCCCTTGGTTTTGTCATTTGAGTATCGGACAGATAGAGGAATAGCTCAATGTGCGATTTACGTGAGCCTAAACAAAATGCTTTTGACAATGCATGTTACGCATTTGCAGATTCAGAAAACATGGAACAAGTAGCAAAGCAGTGTGGAATAAACCCAACAATGCTACGCAACAAGTTAAACCCTGAACAACCGCATAAGTTAACAGTAGGGGATTTAACCGCGATTACGGAAGCAAGCGGCAATTACTGCATCATTAATAGTACTCATGCCGATGACTTATCTCGTCTTGCATTAGGCTGCGGTGGTGAAATTCGAATAAACGGTAATATTTATTTTAGAGGCATAAGACAAATTTTAGGGCTGCATTTTTGCGGCCCTTTTTTTATAGGCTAGGGATTAGTTATTATAATACCTTTCACCATCTATAACCCAACTTGCAATGACATTCATGTCTTTTATTTCAATTTTAATTTCTGTCATGTTTCTAGCACCCTTGTCCGTTAATTCAGAGTAAAGTGCCTCAGCCTCTCTTTCTGCTGTAGCTTGGCCGGTTGAGCCTAATTCTTCAGGAACGCTGTACACAAATTCAGGTTTCATAATAATCCTTCTCCTTTTTTAGTTAGTGAATAAAACCCTAGCATATATTTTTTAATAGAAAATCTATTAACTTCACAGAAAAATCACTAATATCATTCCGAATGTAAAAATAATCATTTTTGTAAATTGCAAGTAATAATGGTTTGTTTTTTAAAAGCTAAGTATTGGTTTGCTGAATTAATGACTGATGGGATGTTGTTGATGTATATAGACAATTGATGATTTTGTTATCTAATTTCGTTTTTGGTCTCAAAATCGAGAGGCTATCTCTTTTTATGAGATTCGACGTTGATATGATAACTTCTTACTATATATTTGATTCTTTTTTGTGATGGAAAACAAATGCTAAGTAGACAAAAAAAGGAAATAACGAAAGGTATCTCTATTTTTTTAAAGATACTGTGTGTGATTATTTCCTTATTTTCAATATCTTATTTTTTCTTTAATGTCATATCTTTAAATCGGTTAGAGCGGAGTGTTGTTGAGGATTATAAAGATATCTATTCCATAACTCGCCGTTTTTCTTCTTATTATAATAATACTGATTCAACATTTTTAGAAAAGGGAAATTATGACCGAAATAACGTTAGTATTATTGTTAATCGTGATAGCCAAGTTAAGGTATTGTCTCCAGGGATCAGAAAGTTAAGAGTCGAGTTGGAGAAGTTAGTTGGTAATAATGTGTGGACTGTTGCTGTTTTCCAAAGTCCTTCTAACTACATGCACTTTGACCCTCTTAGAAAACAATATGAAATGTTTTTTAAAGGGCTTAATCATGAAAATGTGATAGAAGATATTGTTGATAAGAAAAGTCTTAATGCAACATATCAATCTTTTTATGGGTGTAATTTAAAGTTAACTGAAAAGTACATTGAACAACAAACTAATCAAGAAGTACGCTCGATTTATTATTCTATATATAATAATAAACATTTAGATTCACTGTTAGTAATTGATCTTAAAGCGTCTTTGTTTTCAGATATGGTGACTCAATTTAATGATAAATATAACACGGTTATTAATAGTCATGACGTAGGAAGTCGCTATAAAAAATCATTATTTTTACCTTGTTCAGAAGAAGAAAAAATCACGTTAGGGATCAAGTTGGTTGATATCGTTAAAGTAGTATTATTCCCATCTTTATTATTTTCTTTCACACTTTATTTTTTAATATTGAACTTTAATCGCCGTAAATACTTGCTACAGTTTGATCGTATGACTGGCTTTTATCGTCGTGATTATTATGAAAAACGATTACAAAAAATGAAATCTCATTCATTGCTCTTAATTGATATTGATCATTTCAAGCGTATCAATGATACCTATGGTCACAAGAAAGGGGATGATGTGATTCAAGAAGTCGCTGACCGAATTTTAAATAATATCCAAGTTAAAGATATCGCGATCCGTTGGGGTGGCGAAGAATTTATTATTGTGTTTGATTCTTTGTCTCAAAAAGGATTAGAAAAAAAAGCTGAGAACATTCGATGTGCTATTGAAAAGGAAAAGATAAAAGGGATTCCCGTAACTATTTCTTTGGGGGGAGTTATTGCTAATGATGTTTCGTTTACAGATGCTTATAAGCGTGCTGATGCTGCGTTGTATGTATCTAAAGAAAGTGGACGTAATAAGGTCACGATTGATGAGTAAATTGACTCGTTAGCGTTGGTGTGTACACTCGTATTACTAAAATTTTAACTGAATTGAACTGATAATAGGTGAATGATTATGAAACATGAGATTATCAATGATTTAGAAAGTCGTTATACCGCGAAGAAATACGATCCAAGTAAAAAAATATCTCAAGATGATCTTGCTGTGTTATTAGAAGCATTACGCCTATCTGCCTCATCAATTAACTCTCAACCATGGAAGTTTGTTGTTATCGAGTCTGAGGAAGCAAAACAACGGATGCATGATTCTTTTGCTAACATGCATCAGTTTAATCAGCACCATATTAAAGCGTGCTCTCATGTGATCTTGTTTGCTAATAAGTTGACATATTCACGTAATGATTACGAACTGGTATTGAATAAAGCGGTGCAAGATAATCGAATCACTGAAGAGCAAAAAGAAGCGGCATTTGGTTCATTTAAATTTGTTGAATTAAATTGTGATGAGAATGGTCAACATAAAGCATGGACTAAACCTCAAGTGTACTTAGCGTTAGGCAATGCTCTACATACGTTAGCTCGATTAAACATCGATTCAACAACAATGGAAGGGGTGGATTCTGAATTATTGAATGAGATTTTTTCTGACGAACTCGCTGGGTATGAGTGCCATGTTGCTTTAGCGATTGGTTATCATCATGCAAGTGAAGATTATAATGCATCCTTACCTAAGTCTCGTAAAGCGTTTAAAGATGTGATTACGGTTCTTTAGATTCTTATTGTTTTGGAATATAAAAAGCCAGCGTGATAGCTGGCTTTTTAGAGATGTTATAATAACTAAATTAATATACGTTTTTGACTGGTAGTTTACGAAGGGTTTCGTAATGTTGTCCGACCATATTTGTATAGTCACCTGATAAGTAAGAGGTAACCATGCTGTGTGTTAGCGTCCAAGCAAACCTCTCAGTATCACTGGCTATAGTGTAACCATTATATAAAGCAAAACTTGCGGTTAGTAATTGAGGGTCTAGACCTGCATTCACATAAGCTAATGTATAGTCAATAATAACGGTTACGCTGTTTTTCGTGTGAGATTTTCCACCATTGTAAGTAATCATATCAGTCTCAGCGTCATAAACGACACCGTCTTGAGCTAGTACGCCATCAACGACTTTTTCAAATGTTAAATCGGCTTCACCTGAGGCAATTTGTGCTTTATATGAATTTACAATAAGCTCAATAAATGGGGCATCTAAAGCAAGTATTGGAGTATGGAAATTTGATTGAAATCCAGCAACGGGCTCCCATGCTGATAGAATGGAATCTAGTGTTTCAGCTGATGTTTGGTCTAGTGCGACTTTTGCATTGTAACCTTCGCTCGTAAATAGTTTAGAAGCAATACGGTTTGCTAGAACATTATCTTTAGTAATTTTATAGCTAATACCTTCTAAAGAAACGGTAATAGCATCATCGTTTAATAAGCCATAGTGGTCCAATTGTTTTGTTAAACTATTCCTTTGTTTCTTAGCCGTTTCAGCAAAGGTAAAGTCTCTTGTTGTCATCATGTCTGTACCCATAGATAAGATCATGGTTGACATGTCTGTACGTGCGTAATTACTTAAGTTATAAAAATTTAAAATTCCTTGAGGTAGTGGAGGCAATGATTCAACCAATTGTGTGACATGTAAGTTCACATCAATTGTTGGCTCATAAACTGCGCCAGTATTGTCAACAAATGCCACTGCATTAACCAATGGTTCTTTGGCAATTAAATGTGCCATGATTGCATCGTATTCAGCTTTTACCCCAGGTAAATCTAGCAATGACGCATAAGCTGCTTCATCGGTATGACGTGAAGAATAGCGACGAGCTAATTGATCGCTTGCTAGCCCTTTGTCTGGCCACATGCCGAGTACTGAAACTGCATTTGAATATGGATTTGCTGGGTCAAATGAACTCACTGAGTTTAAAAACTTAGAGTTAATTGATTTTGCATGAATAGCAGTAGCGCCATGTAAGCTTTCAATGATTGGTTTTGCTACTTCATCAAAACAGTTTGCACGAGTAATATCATAGTCACTTGGTATCTTATAGCTTTGGGCACTCAATGTTTCTCCAAGAGAGATACTACGCATAACACCTAAGCGGTCTGTAATTATACATTGTGACTCTGGTGTTCTTAAAATATCTAAAAAGAACTCAGAAGCCTTAGTTGCACCATAAGCGTAGTCACATAGCCATGAATTTCCTGCAGTAAGTTCTTTATCTGATGAGTAAGTACAGGTGCTTGGATTAGCGGCAACTCGTTGTAAAAATTCTGTCGGTTTATCTGAAGGTGATGCATCACCATAGTCATGGAATAAGGTATCAATGCGTTCATTATCTTCAATCATATCTCGAACCGTATTCATTTCACGGAATCGGCGGATAATGTATGACGGGTAATCTGAATTGAACATTCCATCTCGGTACAATCCAGCATTTCTTGAATCATAGCTATCAAGGTATCGTTGCCATTGATACGTAGCGATTTCTTGAAGGTTAGTTCCTTCATCAAAACGGTTACAATCACTGTTTAAGGAAACATTACCATCTGTACAGAATGCATAGGCTTTACGTGTGAAGCCAAGTATGTCATCAAGGTAGTAAAGCACCCCGTGCTCTGCTTGAGGATTGCCATTTAATGCTGCAGTATCTAGACGAGAGAAATCACACGTATAATTTGATTGGCCCGTTGGTTGACCTGAATTATTAAGAATGGCAGATTGTTCAGTACAAACCATTAAAGAATTATTGTCAGCTGTTGTACCGTATCTATGATAAAAAGAATTAGAGTATGCAGCTTCGCCTCCATCTGCTGAGCGTTGCTCATGAGTCATTGGTGAGGCTTCAACAAGGTCTAGTTTACGACCATAAGCAAATTTAAACGCAGCTAAGTCGTATAATCCCCATGTAGGGATTTCATCTAGCATACTTGGTGCATAATCCATGGTTGAACTGTATGCCGGCACATTACTCAACCCAAGAAGTTTAGATTGTTCTTTTGATAAGTAGTTATCAATGTCATTAGATCCTTTGAAGTTATGACGTAAGCCTACATTATGACCAATTTCGTGGACGAGTGTATTTGCATATGTTGTTACCGTAATAGCATCCGCTGCGATTGTTTTTAGATTTTTAGGTAAATCTGACCACGCTTTTAATTTTTTCGTTACAATGCCCGATTCACTATCAGTAACGGTAGTAAAGTAACCTTCATCAGTTAAAGGTAGGTTATCAATAACAGCTTTACTTGAAGAAGATACCCAAGAGGCTTCAATAGGATAAACATTATTTTCGCTCCAAAATGCAATGCGATCTTCTTCAGCTTGAACAATTTTTTCTAGGTCCATGTCATCATGCATTTGCCCAAGTTTTGTTGGGGATAATTTGTTTTTAATGCTTTGTTGAGCTAAAAGTTGAATGACGTTTTGCTCATCTAAAGAGGTTGTAACATGGTTATGACCGGCATGGTTTATTTCTAAGTTTGATGCAACTTGTTTATTTTTTTGTAATGCGATACGAGAAGCAACAGTAGGTGTTTCATCAACAGAGGTAAGTCCATTTAACTCGAGTTGCCCGCGGTTGTATAAACGGGCCATGTTATCCCAATAATAAGGTACGCCAGTTCTAGCAACCCCTGAATATTGATTTACGTGAGCTTTGATTATCTCTCCTGTAATAGGGTTAGCAATAGATGGACCATAGCCTAATAAACCATTATCTAGTGGCTCATCAACGAGGTTAATCACGTTATAACGTAAATCACCCGCGTGAATGCCCATACCTTCAGTTTTGTTTACAATTTCAAGCATAGGTTTATTTGAATTTGACTCAAGTAAGCGTAGAGTTTCATTCATTTTATTAATGGTCTTAATTGTTGAATCTAAAAAGATTTTATTTTTTTCTTCAAAGAAGTTATCCGACAAATAATACTTGATTGTGCCTTTGTTTGGATTAAAACGATTTAAGTAAGTAACAGAATCATATTTGTTAGTTGTAGGGTCTTTTTTCTTTGTTGTTGTTGTAAAAAATCCAATGTCATTTTCATCATTAACAGGGTATAGCACTGGTTGATAGTCACTTGATGCTAAATGACTTTCATGAACTAGAGAGTAATAGAAGCGAGATTTGAATGAGCCTTTTGCCATCTCTTCTTCCATTGCCGACCAATCCATATAGCGAGATAGCTTGTCAAAATTGATCTTAAATGTTTGTTCAAGTTCGAAGTTTAATACACCTTTCTTTGGATCAAACTCCCACGAGATCACTTCTGGTGAGCCTTGAGGTGTTAAGCCATCTTTGGTTCCATATAACTCATCCCAGTTTAAGTCACTAACAAGTGTTGATTCAGGATCCGGCGTAAAATGGGTATTGTTTCTAAAGGTGGTATTGCCAAGGTTTGGATCTGAATCAGTTTCTTCAACATTAGTACAATCTCCATAGCTGTCTTCACGACATTGATATTTTGCGTAGCTTCCAGGGATGGTCATGACATGAGGAAAGTTAACTTGGTCATCTGAACCGATGTTATTTTGGTCTTGTGGCAAACAGAATCCATTTTTATCTTTTGGTAGGGTAAGGTCCGGATTGTTATTATCGTAACCACGAACTTCTAACCCTTCATCTGAAAAACAAAGTTCAACGTATCTTCCCATGCCTTGTAAGAAGGGGAACTGTGTTACGGCAAAGCGAGGTGCTGCACCTGTAGTTGGCGCATAGAACCAGCGACCTTCTACGCGGAGATCTTGCACCTGAACTTGGGTTAAGTCTTTATCAAGTGTATCGTATTCCTGTTCTTCTGGAGCGCAACCTGTAAGGGCAACTGCGATTGCTGCTGTTAGGGAAAGTTTTCTATAATTCATACGTTAACATCCTGTTTTTATTGTACTTCCTTAAAATGAATAGGTCATTCCAAGTGAGTAAGTTGCTTTGGCTTCATCAAAAATGTCAAAGCTACCTAGAGTGCCTTGCGCTGCATCCGTGTATACGCCTGAAGAAGCAAAGGTTAAAGAAATTGATAAGTCTTCGAGTACTTTATAGCCAGCCCCAAAACTGCCACCATAGCTGTACCCGTCAGCCCATCGACCGTTGTAATTGATTGAGGTCCCGCCCAGGGCTGATGCAAAGAAAAAAGCATCATCATAAGAATAATTTGCAGAGAGAAGCAGTGATAATCCCCAAGAGATATTCACGGTTCCAGTAGGAGAGGTTGTATATTGGTGAAAGTTTTTACGTACCCTAGGCGCGACAGTCATATTAATATCCAAAAGCTTAAATGAGATTGGGGTTTGAACTCTAAAAGCAGTATTTAAATGGCTGTCTTGTGAAAATTCAGAAGTAGGGATTGAGAATTGACCGCTCATTCCTATTTTTCCAGACTCTCCAAAAGTGAATAATGACGAACGTGATAATCCTATAACTGTGTCTGTTGAGTAATATGCTTCTGCATACTGTAAAGTACGGTAGCCTCCAGAATTGGCATATAGGGAGTAATTATCCCAAAAGCTTAAATAAAGTGAACCATGGAATGAAACCGCTCTGTTTGAACGATAATCCGACTCTTGGAAAAAGTTACTGTCGTAACCTAGGGATAAGGACCCGCCCCATGATATGCTTTCTTGTTTGATGTCATTAGATTCACTTGCTTCATCAGCGAATGCTGGGTGTACTAGTGCTAAAGTGCAGGCAATAAAGCTAGACAGCACTGACACATTTATTTTTCTTGTCTGCATGCGTGACTTCCATGTATTAATAATGCTCATCTATGAGCAGAAACTGACATTGTTATTTTAATTATGGTCTCGTCATAATATTGACGATGTAACATATTTGTAACCTTTGATGCGGTGAATACGCAACAGGTTATACATTTATTGATAGTAAGGTTTTATTTTTTGAGTTTCATAACACCAAATAATGAAACTAAGCTAGTAATTATGAATAATATACAGTAACGTTATTTTAATCGCTTAATAACAGCAAGGAAGTAGTTATGGGGTTTTGTGCAAGTCTATTATTAAATGCTTTAAGAGTTAAACTTAAGGAAAACAATCTAACTTATAATGAATTGTCATTAAGAGTTAATGTTCCTATATCGACATTAAAACGTCATTTTCATAGTAATTCTATAGGCATAGATAAACTAATGGAATATGCGACGGTATTGAATACCAATATAGAGGAACTCTCTCAAATTGCACGTGATATTCATAATAAAGAAGAAGGGACAAGAACCGAAGTCTTAGATGAGGTGTTTTTTAACCACCCTTATCTTTATGATTTCTTTTATGAAGTTCATGTGAAGGGGAGCTCGGTTGAAGAGGTTGCTAAAGAATCTGATTTATCTGAGCAAAGTATTTACATTTATTTAAGATCTCTTGAAATACTTGGTTTGTTGGAGCTACGTTCAGATGGTGTTCCTTGTTTTTTAACACCTCCATATTATACGTTTTTTGAAGGTTCAAAATTAGATGAACTCTTTACTGAAAAATTAAGATTAGAAGTATTATCTCAGAATTATAGACCTGAAGTTGGAATGTCTCGTGTTTGTTTAACTCAAGAGCAAATAGACCAAATATCAGAAATGGTCTATGAAAAAATACAACATTTTCATTTTCAAAATAAAGAATCTAAAGAAAGTGAATTAATTAGAAAGAATATATTACTAAGTGTAACAGATGGTAATTATATACATCTTTCTAATGGATTGGTTAATATAGAGTCAACGTTATTAAAAGAAATTTATGAAACTGTAAATAATGATGATGTTAAATAATTAATATTATATATTTGGTCATTATTCGAGTGAAGTCATACTTTCCACAAGATAGGTAATATGCTTACCTATCTTTTCAATATAAGTTTTCATATTAAATTATTCAAATTAGATAAACTTAAATTGAGCTATCTATGATTTTCTACTAAAATTACACTTTTGTAGCATTACTATGACTATTGTCTTAGTTTTAATAAGGTTAAAAAATGAAAACAGTTCCAAGTCCTAAATTTTCATGGGCGCTGTTGTCTCCAAAATATTGGTTAGTGTGGCTATCCTTTTCTCTTCTTGCCTTTTTAGTTAACGCACTTCCTTTTTTTATGCTTAAAGCTCTAGGTGGTGGTATTGGTCGTTTGTCTCAACACTTTTTAAAGAAGCGTGCAGATATAGCTAGAAAGAATTTAATGTTATGTTTTCCTCTGTATTCATCCGTCGAAATAGAAAAGTTGGTTCTTGAGAATTTTAAAAATACTGGCTTGGCAGTGATTGAAACGGGAATGGCCTGGTTCTGGCCTGATTGGCGAGTTAAGCGTCATATCTCTATTATTGGTAAGGATAAGATCTTAGAGCAAGAAAAAGAGGGACGAGGTGTGCTTGTTGTTTGTTGTCATTTTTTAAATTTAGAAATGACAGCTCGTATTTTTAGTCTTTTTGCTCCTGGCTATGGTGTGTATCGTGCGAACAGTAATCCTGTTTATGAGTTTATTCAGCACCGAGGACGCACGCGTAAAGGCCATCAAATGATTGATCGTCATGATGTAAAAAGCATGATTAAAGTGCTTAAGTCTGGTAATCGTTTGTGGTACTTGCCTGATCATGATTATGGGAGACGTAACTCTGTTTTTGTTCCATTCTTTGCGGTTCAAGAAGCAGCAACAACAACAGGCTCAAGCTTTTTAATTGATATGACGAAATGTGCAGTGATGTCTGGAACGAGTATCAGAGAAGCTGGGCATTATACGTTAGAAGTGGGTGATGATTTAAGTGCAGAGATCCCACGTAGAGATGCAATTACAGCTGCGACGGTTCTTAATCAGGAAATCGAACGCTTAATAAAGAAAAAACCGTCTCAATGGATGTGGTTACATAAACGTTTTAAAACGTTGCCAGAAAACTCTACAGAACCAGATAGATATAAAACCAAAGTATTAGCAAACTAAATTATCTATCGACATTAAAAAGCCCCATATCTATGTAAGATAATGGGGCTTTTTTTGAAGGAGCCAATCGTTAAATACGAGTAGCTCCTTTTTATTTAGTGATTAAGCTAACAATTCTTTTGCTGTTTTCACTGCATTTTCAGTAGTGAAACCAAACATTTTGAATAGTTCTTCAGCCGGTGCTGATTCGCCAAACGTTGTCATACCGATGATCTTGCCGTTTAAACCAACGTACTTGAACCAGAAGTCAGCAATACCCGCTTCAATAGCAACACGTTTTGTTACTGCTGATGGAAGTACTGATTCACGGTAAGCTTCATCTTGCTTATCAAATGCATCAGTTGCAGGCATTGATACAACACGTACCGCTTTGCCTTCAGCAGTTAGTTGAGCCGCCGCTTCAACCGCAAGCTGAACTTCAGAGCCTGTTGCGATAAAGATTAGCTCAGGTTGGCCTTCACAATCTTTAAGAATGTAGCCACCTTTAGCAATGTTAGCTACTTGCTCTGCATCACGATCTTGTTGTGCAAGATTTTGACGAGAGAAGATAAGTGCTGATGGACCATCGCGACGCTCAATTGCTAGCTTCCAAGCCACTGCAGATTCAACTTGGTCACATGGACGCCATGTGCTCATGTTTGGTGTTAGACGAAGAGAAGCGATTTGCTCAACTGGTTGGTGAGTTGGACCATCTTCACCAAGGCCGATAGAATCATGCGTGTAAACTTGGATGTTTTGCACTTTCATCAGTGCTGCCATGCGCATTGCGTTACGAGCGTACTCCATGAACATTAGGAAAGTCGCGCCGTATGGTACGAAACCACCGTGTAGTGCGATACCGTTCATGATAGCTGTCATACCGAATTCACGAACACCGTAGTGAATGTAGTTACCAGAGAAGTTTGTTGCTTCAAGCGATTTAGAACCAGACCACATAGTTAGATTAGAAGGTGCAAGGTCAGCAGAGCCGCCCATAAATTCAGGTAGCATAGCACCAAATGCTTCTAGTGCGTTTTGAGAAGCTTTACGTGAAGCGATGTTTGCAGGGTTAGCTTGAAGATCAGCAATGATTGCCGATGCTTTTTCTTTCCACTCTTTTGGTAAATCACCGTTTACGCGGCGAGTAAACTCGGCTGCAAGCTCTGGGTATGCTGCTTCATAAGCTGCAAATTTCTCGTTCCACGACGCTTCCTTAGCTGCGCCTGCTTCTTTCGCGTCCCATTCTGCGTAAACTTCTTGCGGAATTTCAAATGCGTCGTGCTCCCAACCTAATTGTGCTTTCGCTGCTTTAATTTCTTCAGCGCCTAGTGGAGCACCGTGACAGTCGTGTGTACCTTGTTTGTTTGGAGAACCAAAACCGATGATAGTTTTAGTACAGATCAGAGTAGGGCGAGGATCTGCTTTAGCTGCGATGATAGCGGCATTGATTGCGTCAGCATCGTGACCATCGACAGCAGAAATTACGTGCCAACCGTACGCTTCAAAACGTTTAGGTGTATCGTCAGAGAACCAACCTTCAACTTCACCATCGATAGAGATACCGTTGTCATCCCAGAAAGCAACTAACTTACCAAGACCTAAAGTACCCGCTAAAGAACACGCTTCGTGAGAGATACCTTCCATCAGACAGCCATCACCCATAAATGCATAAGTGAAGTGGTCAACGATGTCGTGGCCTTCTTTATTGAATTGTGCTGCTAATGCTTTTTCAGCCATCGCCATACCAACTGCATTCGTGATGCCTTGGCCTAGAGGACCTGTTGTTGTTTCGATACCCGGTGCATAACCGTACTCAGGGTGACCTGGAGTTTTAGAATGCAGTTGACGGAAGTTTTTAAGCTCTTCAATTGGTAACTCATAACCTGCTAGGTGAAGCAGAGAATAAATCAACATAGAGCCGTGGCCGTTAGAAAGAATAAAACGGTCGCGATCAGCCCACTCAGGATTTGCAGGGTTATGGTTTAGGTGTGAACGCCAAAGAACTTCAGCGATGTCAGCCATGCCCATAGGTGCGCCAGGGTGGCCAGAGTTTGCTTGTTGTACGCCGTCCATGCTTAGAGCACGGATAGCATTAGCTAAATGTTTACGATTCATAATGATTAACTCGAATATTTGAATAAAAGAAGGGCCGATGAATATCAGCCCAATTTGAAATTATGTTTTATAGCTTAGATGCGATCATGTCTTCTAGCTTACCTTGGTCAACCGCAAAGTTACGGATGCCTTCAGCCAGTTTCTCAACAGCCATTGGGTCTTGGTTGTGATCCCATAAGAATTCAGCGTGAGTCATTGCAGCAGGACGTTCTTTATTGCCGTTTGTATCAATCAGTTTCTCAACAACTTCGCCAGTTGCTTCTTCAAGCTCTTGAAGTAGGTTAGGGCTGATAGTTAGACGGTCACAACCTGCAAGTTCAAGGATCTCACCAATGTTACGGAAGCTTGCACCCATCACTACTGTGTTGTAGCCATGTTCTTTGTAGTAGTTGTAAATACCAGCAACAGAGATTACGCCTGGATCTTCGCTTGCTTCAAAATCACGACCTTCTTTTGCTTTGTACCAGTCCATGATGCGACCAACAAAAGGAGAGATTAAGAACACGCCAGCTTCAGCACATGCACGCGCTTGAGCGAAAGAGAATAGAAGCGTTAGGTTACAGTTGATGCCTTCTTTTTCTAAAACTTCAGCAGCGCGGATACCTTCCCACGTTGAAGCCAGTTTAATAAGAATGCGATCGTTAGTTATGCCAGCATCGTTGTACATTTTGATCAGTTGGCGAGCTTTTGCAATGCTGCCTTCAGTGTCGTAAGAAAGACAAGCGTCTACTTCAGTAGAGATACGACCAGGTACTACTTTAAGGATTTCTTTACCGATGCTCACAGCGAGCATGTCACACGTATCTTGCACTTGTTGTGCTTTGTCGTTGCTTTGCTCTTTTGCATAAGCGATTGAAGTATCAATCAGTGGTGCGTATTCTGCGATTTGAGCTGCTTTTAAAATTAGAGAAGGGTTAGTGGTTGCATCTTCTGGTGTGTATTTTGCGATTGCTTCAATATCACCGGTATCTGCTACTACTGTTGTTAGTTTACGAAGTTGTTCTAATTTAGTTGTCATACTACTTACCCTTACTGATCACATGCTGCTTGAGCATCTTCTTTGAAAATCCGTCTCGCTGCCACCGTTTCAGATGATACTGAGCAAATGCGATGGTAGTGAACATTTGATGTATTGATAATTGAGTTTTATGAGATAGATGTCAATCAAAAATAAAAAATTGTGTGATTATTCATGCTTTTTTATATGAATATTTGAGGGGGATCGTTTGCGTAGGGTAGGACGTAATGTGATATGACGCTTAATTTGTTTAATGAATAAAGAGTAATGTAAATAATAAGATAGAGATAATGTTAAAAGTAGGTGTGACTAGCAGAATTCAATGTATAAAAAAGGCCAGCGAGACGAGCTCGCGAGCCTTAATGAAAGGACGCTAAGTGAAATTAAAAACCGTTATAATCTTTCAAGTTCTACATCAGGTTGAAAGGATTTATTAAGAGTCGTTAATTTCTTTTTAATCTCGCTAATAATTTGTTTTTCAGCGCTATTATCTCTATTTTTTGCGTATTTTTGCTGACTTAGTTTGGTTGTTAATCCTTTAACTTCAACAACATCAATACCTTGCTTGCGCCATTGCTCATGATGATCTGAGATTATTTGGTGTGCAAGAATTATATTATTGTTATCAAGTGCAGAAATAAGAGCTTTACTACCATTGGCAATGATCACTTTATTGCCTTCAAGATTGTTGCTTTTAGTGTGTCCTTTTGTTCGGCTAATATACCAACCAATTACTGTTAATATCCATAAAAGAGCAAAAGCCAACGTTGTATATGGCCAAAAACCATGTTCAACTTCACGTTTTAGTATTCTCTTAGGTTGAGCATTTGTTTGACTCTCGATCTTTTGCTCGCTAATTTGAGTGCTTGGGGTCACTGTTAATGCCAATGAATCCAATTTTGCCACCTCAGGCTGGCGTGTTTTACTGTTCCACCATTGAATCGAAACCGCGGGTAATTGAACCGTACCATTGGCATGAGGGATGATCACTTGTTTAATGGTCATTACGCTATTGCCTTGGCTGTCTTTACCGATTACGGGTTTCTCATCGTACATGCGAACCGATTTAGGATAATTAATATCAAGCGTTGGTAATTTCTCTGGTGGGACATCTGCCATCATTAGGGTGATTTGACGAGTAATGGCAGTACCCGCTTCTACAGTGGTACTTGTTAGTGGCTTGCCATCAACTAACCATTGTTGCCCTAATTTTAAATCCGTAGTCGGTAACCAAGTCCCTGTGAAATCCGCGGGTTTTGCTAATACGGTTAATTGATACTGTTTAGGGCTAACGTTCAGTGGAATTAATTTAGTACTACGGCCATAACGATCAGTTTGTACTAAGCCACCAGTGAAAGCCAAGCCATCAAAGCTTAATTGACCGGCTTGGTTTGCACTCACACTAAACGCTTGTTCAACTACGGTTGCTTGCAGTCCATCAATTACGGTTTGGTATTGTTTACTTTCTCCGATAGGAGAGAACTCAATACCACTCCCTTGTGGAGTAATGATGTTTGGATCTTTTAAACGACGAATATCTGCAAAAATAGCAATCTTGGCATTAAATTGAGCGGTTTCGCCTTCATACAATTCATCCTTGGTTAACCCACCACTGACTTTGATTACGTCACTGCTTTTTGGGGCGGTCGCATCTTTAGTCACACGAATCGTTATTGGGTTAGTTTGCTCACCTGCGACATCCATACTCGGAATGGTTAACGTGCCCATTTTGGTTGGGGCAATAGAAACCGTCCACTGGCTTTGTACGCTGTAATCGCCATTCACTAGCGATCGTGAACTACCAAAGCTGACTTGGCCACTGCGAAAATCAGGCGCGAGTTGACTAGGGTCAAATTTACTTTGGTCTGCACTTTTATCGACAGATACCATTAACTTAATCACTTCGTTTTCAGTGATTTGATTTTTACTGACCGTTGCAATGGCTTGTGCGTAACTTGCCGAAATACCACTAACGCATAAGGTCGTAAATAAAATCACTTTCTTTATCAGCGCTGTCTTTTTCATAGAAGCCTTCATTATCGAACTCTTTACAGTAGAGTAGGGACTGGTTGGTCTTATACTCATTTAAATTACCATTCATTTTCAGAAGCTTGTGGTGCTTCTTGTTGTTTTGCTTGCAGATACAATAGGGCGCGCAGCAGTTCATCTTCTTTTGCACCTGATTGCTCTAATTTTTGTAGACGAGGATCGGTTTTAATGGCGTCACTGTCGGCTTTTGCTTGTTGTGATTGCATTTGAGCTTGTTGCTCTTTTTCTTCGTCCGATTTAGGTTGTTTCTCTTTCTCATCACGAGTTTGTGCGGCTTGTTCTTTGTTTTTCTTCTCTTGTTCCTTTTTAGCTTGATCTTTTTGTTGCTGTTCTTGAGAAGAAGCCTCTGACTTATCTTGTTTATCAGACTGTGATTTATCATCAGATTGAGATTCATTTTTCTGCTGATTCTGCTGATTCTGCTGATTCTGCTGTGGATCTTGAGATGGTGAGTCTTTTGAATCTGAAGATTGCTCAGAGCCGTCTTTGCTGTCTTTATTCTCTTGGTTTTGTTTATCCTGTTTTTTATCTTGTTTGTCGTCTTTATTTTGATCCGATTGTTTATTTTTATCGTCTTGCTGTTGCTGTTGCTGTTTTTGCTCTAGTGCTTTATTGACGATATCAAGATTCTTCTTTGCATCTTTCATCTCTGAATCGGTTTTTAGTAAAGACTCGTACTTCTCTTTCGCTTCTTCCAATTGACCATTTTGCGCCAAGGCATTCGCAAGATTGTATTGAGATTGAGTATCTTCAAGACCCGTTAGGCTTTCAATCGCGCCTTTATAATCTCCAGCCTTATATTGAGCGGCTCCTTTCCATTGTTTGGATTTGAACTGCTCGCTTGCTGCTTGATAGTCTTTTTGTTCAAATTGTTGATGAGCGCTGTAATCATCAGAAATTAAGCGGTTTGATATATCAGTACTTGCCATGGATTTATCGACAGGCAATAGCACCAACAATAACGCTAAGAACATCCCTTTTCTAAAACAAAGCAGTGAGAACAGTACCAATGGGAAAAGCAGCCAATAACCATGATTGGCACGGCTGTTGACCTGGGTATCGCTGTTTTGTGTCACTTGCTCTACTGGCGTTTTAGTTAAGCGAGCAATAGCTTCAATATCACTGTTATCTGATTGAATAAGTTGAGCCACACCATTAGTTGCTTGTGCGAGTGTGACTAGTGGGTCTGAATCCAGTGTCGCGACAACCGTTTTACCTGAAGCATCGGTGAGCAACTGACCAGAAGACAATTCAATTGGCGCACCATTTTTAGTTCCTATGCCTAATAAACTGATTCGCCATTTGGTGCTTTTAACGCGACTCATCACTTTATCGAGCTGTTGGTTTGATATTCCATCAGTCAAAACAATGATGTCACCTTGTTGATGGCCTGATTTGGTCATCATCTCAATACTTTGATCAACCGCCGCTAACAAGTTACTGCCTTTCCCTTTATAAGGCATGATCTCTGGCGATAGGTTAGTAATTAAGTTATTGAGCGTTTGGCTATCTTCAGTTAACGGACTCACCAGATAGCTGTCTGCGCCATAAGCGACTAACCCCGTCATGCCTTCTTTCCAGTAAGGCAATAAATCTTTCGCTTTGTATTTCTCTTGAGTTAAACGATTTGGTTTTACGTCGGTCGCATACACAGAACGAGACATATCCATCACAAGCACTCGGGCACCTGAGAGCTGAAAACTTGGTGAGTCTTTATAACCAAAACTAGGACCTGCGAGGGCAGTAGTAACACATAACCATGCGAGAACTAAGCCAAGCGTAAAGCCATTGCCTTGTGTCTTTTGAGTCAGTCCCAATTGTTTGGCAATGTGCGGTGCAATCAGCCCTGTGGTGTTTTTGTTTTTACGTTGAATAAGCACCAATACCCCAAGAGGGATAAGAGCTAAAAACCACAGCGGATAGAGAAAAGTAAAATTAGCCATGACGCTTTCTTACTCCCACAATAATAAAGAAGAAAAACAGATAGCCCATTAACGGATAGCGGAACCACTCTTCATGCGGTCGCCAGGTTTGTGTTGCTTGAGTAATGGGCTCTAGTTGGTCGATGGTTTGGTAGATCTGCGCTAACTCATCGGCATTACGTGCACGGAAATATTGTCCACCTGTCATGGTTGCAATTTCAGTTAAGGTTTTCTCATCCAAATCACGCGCGGTATTGACGGTTTGTTTGCCAAAGAAACCTCGAACCTGTATTTCACCCGCACCAATACCGACAGTATAAATTTTGGCATTGTTGTCTTTAGCAAGTTGCGCCGCTTCTAATGGTTCGAGTACTCCTGCAGTATTGCCACCATCACTTAATAAAATAATGGTTCGTTGTGGGGCATTACTTTCAATAAAGGTTTTAGTTGCAAGTCCTAAGCCTTCACCCATGGCGGTCATTTGTCCCACTAAACCAAGAACAGTACGGTCTAGTTGTTCTTCGACGGTTTTTCTATCAAAGGTGAGTGGGGTTTGTAGATAAGCGTGATCGCCAAACAATACTAAACCAAGACGGTCGCCTTTACGCTCATCTATGAAATCAGACACGACTTTTTTAACCGCAGTTAAGCGATCAACAAAATCCCCATTCTCGGTTTGCATGTCTTCTTCCGCCATTGAGCCAGATAAATCGACCACTAGCATCATGTCACGGTGTTCTGGTTGAATATCAACCGGATCGCCATACCATACCGGACGCGCTAAGGCGGCAATCAATAACACCCAAGCAACGGACAATAAGCCAATGTTGATGCGTTTATTCGGTTGCTTATATTCCCCTTGCTCTGGCAACCGAGGAAGATGAATTGCGCTACCTACGTCTTTTTCTGGAACAAAAAAGTAAAACAGGAAGGGAATAGGTAATAAAAACCATGCCCACCACCAAACGAATTCAAGCATGTTGATGTCCTTTTGTTGATGTTGTTGCTATTACTTTTTTTACCGGTAAAGCATGAGATAGCCAATAACGCACATCATCATAGAAACGTTGTTGATTGGTTTCTGATAATGCTTGTTGTCCGTATAACGCTTGATCTAGCATTTCTGCGCGAGATGAGAAATGAACATTGGCCTGTTTTTTCACGGGTAATTGTTGCTCAACAAAATGCCACCACGCTAATCCATGTAGTGATGCAATGTGCTCACGAGGAAAGTGACTTAACGCGGCTTGTTTTAATAAACGCGCAATGTCACTGGTTTGTTGCGGTGTTAATTGTGATAACTGCTGTAATGCTATACGTTTTAAGACGCTTTTTTGACGTTGACGACGTATAAACCAAACGATGGCAATAACCAGTAATAACACACAGACGATGGCGGCATAACCTGTAAGTGATAACCCCCACGGTGGCGCGGCAGGTAAATGAATATCCGCTAATGGTAATACATTGCTTGTTGGTGCTTGTTGGGCTGAAGATAAAGACATTACATGGCTCCTTTATCTTGTTGTGATGGATCTTGTGATGACGTTAGTTGCGATAATAACGGCAAGCCTGATGACAAACAGTGCAACTGAATACCTAATTGCATCGCCATGTTTTGTACATACGCTTTATGAAGATTAGCCTGCAGCTCTAATGCTTTTTTGGTCGATGATGACGAAAAATCTAACCATGCAGAACGTTTATTATCAGAGACATATTCTGCGCCATTAAAGCGAGTAGAGCCTTGCTCAAGCGGATCGCTAATCATCACAAACTGTAAACGGTTGTGTTTGCTCAGTTGACTGAAGATAGCCTTACATTCATTGGTTAGTGCATAGAAATCACTGATGATCACAATCTCACTGCCTTTAGGGCATAAACGCTGTAACTGACTTAACCCCTTGGCAAATGAGCTAGCTTGCAGTGCGGTATCTAAAGGCTCTGAGTCACTGTTGGTATTATGCTGTTCAATGATGGATTGCATAAATTGCAGCACACTTTTCTGACGAGAAGAGGGCTTACAATCCAAGGTCGATAATCCATTAAAGATGATCCCACCGACGCGATCTTTTGCAGCGAGCGTTATCCAGCTTAATAAACTGGCAAAATGCGCAGCTTGTACAGATTTAAACAGCAGTTGAGAGCCAAAACGCATGGTATCACTGACATCAATAAACAACATGGTTGGTTGCTCACGCTCTTCACTGTAGAGTTTGGTATGAGGTTTACCGGTACGTGCAGTTACACGCCAATCAATCGAGCGAATATCATCGCCCGGTTGGTATTGACGTACTTCCGAGAAATCCATACCACGGCCTTTTTGTCGGCTTTGGTGGCTGCCATTCATTTTTGACCAGACAGATTGAGATGGCGGTAGCCACTGTAATGAATGGTTTTTGTAGTGAACCAATTCATTCAGTGACAAGGTAACGCCATTACTGTGTGGTGGCAGCGATAGAGTAGTCTTTTTCATATAATTACTTTACGACGTTAAGAAGCCGCAACCATTTGCAATAATCGTTCAACCACTTTATTTGCAGTTGTCCCTTCAGCTTGTGCTTGGAAGCTAAGTAATAAACGATGACGTAACACAGGGTAGGCCATCGCTTGTACATCTTCAGGGCTAACAAAATCACGACCTGCTAACCATGCATGTGCACGAGCACAGCGGTCAAGCGCTAACGTTGCACGAGGACTTACGCCCATTTCTAGTTGCTTCGCTAAGTCTTGGCAGTATTGTTCAGGCTTACGCGTCGCCATAGTAATACGAATAATGTATTGCTCAATCTCAGGCGCCATGTAAATCGACAGCACTTCTTTACGCGCTTTAAATATTTCACTTTGCGCTAAAGGCTGTGGTTTCTCAGCTTGTTCACCTAGGGCTTCACCACGGTTTAAACGCAGAATCGCCAATTCGTCTTCTGCGCCCGGATAATCAACATCTAAATGCATTAAGAAACGGTCAAGTTGCGCTTCTGGTAGAGGGTATGTCCCTTCTTGTTCAATCGGATTTTGCGTTGCCATCACCAAGAAAAGTTCTGGTAATTGATACGTGTTACGACCGGCAGTGATCTGTTTCTCTGCCATTGCTTCTAGCATTGCCGCTTGCACTTTCGCTGGCGCACGGTTGATTTCATCCGCAAGAACCAATGAATTAAAAATAGGCCCCGGCTGGAAGGTAAATTCTCCCGTTTCTTGGCGATAAATATCCGTCCCGGTTAAATCTGAAGGCAATAAATCAGGGGTGAATTGAATGCGGTGGAAATCCCCCTCGATCGAATCAGCCAAAATTTTCACGGCACGCGTCTTAGCAAGGCCAGGAGGACCTTCAACTAAAATATGACCATCAGCAAGAAGGGCTATTAATAACTGCTTCACTAATGCAGGCTGACCAATGACTTGAGATTCAAGATAAGTTTGTAATTGTTGAACTTTTAACGCTGGCATATATCACCCATTTTCTGGATTATGTAGTAATTATTTCTTTGTGACTTATTAAAATCACATTAGTTCCTTAATAGATGAGGTTTAATTTTGATTATTCAACCATTTAGCTAATGAATTAAATTGTAGTTATTTATTAAATTAATGGTACGCTCTGCCGTTATATGGAAAATCTATTTTATCGGTGGAAAAATTATGATTAATCTAACAATAAAACAGAAACTCGTAGCAGGCATCGTAATAGCGATTATTGCATCGACTTCACTTGTGGGTATTGTTGCCCAAACCAAAGCATTCGAGACTCTTGATGAGCGTTTAACGACGCTTGAGTTACCTACCATCCTTAAACAAATTGGTGGTGAAGTTGATAAAGAAGTCGCGGTTATCTCTTCTGCGGCAGAGCAGGGCGGGATCGCACTTTGTTAAAAAATATGATCTAATAGTGCCAAATCCATAATCACGCAGCCACTTTGAACTTAATCGAACACCTATCAGTCGTCCAAGATACCCGATCAGACATTAATCAGAAGCATGACCTTATTGACGTTATGTTCCTTGTAATTAGCGCTATCACATCGGGGTGTGAAGGCTGGCAAGATATTGAATTATTTGGAAAAGATAAATTAGATTGGTTGAGACAATACAGAGCATTCGAACATGGCATTCCACGCCGACATACAATAGCTCGTATTTTACGTTCAATTGTTGCTGAATCTTTGCTAGAAGCGTTAGCCCTTTGGATTAATGAACAACGCACGAGTCAAAACAAGCCGATTATAGCATTCGATGGAAAAGTGTTGCGTGGTTCATACCGAAATGACAAAAAAAACGCGTTACAATTGGTCACAGCCTACGATACTGAACGTGGTCTTGTATTGAGCCAAAAGCCGACAAAGAGCAAGAATGGCGAGATCAACGTTGTACGCCAAATGCTTGATGTTATTAACGTAAAAGACAGTGTCATCACCATTGACGCTCTGCATTGTCAGCGCGATACACTGGAGAAAATTGCAGAAAAAAAGGCTCACGTTGTTGTTCAAGTAAAGAACAATCAGCCCAAATTAAGAGCGGCTGTTGTTGACCAATTTCAAGCTGTCTTTGATGCAGGTAAAGAGAAAATAGTTACCGAAATCAAAGAGAAGCGCCATGGTCGCAGCGAAGAACGATACGTATTCCAGTTAAAGGCCAAGTTACCCGAAGAGCTTGCTAATAAATGGCCGACGGTACGAAGCATCATAGCGGTGGAACGGCACAGAGTGATCAATGGTAAAGGCAGCGTAGACACCTCATACTACATAAGCTCTATGTCTCCAAATCACAAATTATTAGGCCACTATATCCGTCAGCATTGGCGTATTGAAAACAGCCAACATTATGTTTTAGATGTTGTTTTTAAAGAAGATAGCTCGCGAATAACGTTAGATGGTGCAGTGGAGAATATAGCGTTATTTAGACGCTTTGTTATGAACATGCTGAAGCAATGCGATTGTGGGGCACCAAGCCAAAAAGTGAAGTTGAAGAAAGCTAGTTGGAATGATGATTATCGGGCTCGAATCTTCTTTGGGTTATAAATTAATCAAAGTATGCTCGCGCCCTGTGCGGCAGAGCAAATGGCAAATAATCCATTTATTATTGATGCTATTTCAAACCCTAATATTTCACCTGAAGATCAAACAATACTGATTGCTCAACTGAATAAACTAAAACAACAACATCAATTGAATGATGCGTCAGTAGCAAACCGTAAAACAGCGTATTATTGGAATCAAGACGGTTTTTTACGTCAATTAACTCAGCAACAAGATGCTTGGTTTTTTGGGTTTACTCAAAATGGCCCTGAGCGAATGTTGAATGTCTTTACTGAGCAAAATGGTGAAGTGAAACTGTTTGTTAATTTTCAGCAGCTAAATGGTACATCAATGGCAGGGTTATCTAAATCTCTTGATGATATGGTGTCATTATTAAACGGTTTTAGAATTGAGAAGACTGGTTTTGTATATTTAATGGATGTTAATGGTGACATTAAAATTCATAAAGACAGTAGTATCATGGGAAAACAATCAATTCGTAATCTGGTGAGTGCAGAAGCATCAACATTGTTAACCAAACAAGCATTTAATTTAAGCCGCATTGAAAAAAATGGTAAAGAGATTTTTATCGCTTCTCATTATATCCCATCAATGGAATGGTTTATTGTTGCAGAAGTGCCTGTAGGTGAAGTATTTGAAAGTCTTTATAGCTCAACAGAAGAAATCATCCTATCTATATTAGTGATCATTGCTATCTTTATTACATTAGCGATTTGGGGAGCAGGCTCGATCACGAATAAAATTAAAGAATTAGCACACCGCTTCCATGAGCTTGGTGAAGGTGAAGGGGATTTAACTCATCGCATTGAAGTGAAAGGAAATGATGAGATTGCAGAGCTTTCAAAAGGCTTTAATGGCTTTGTTGAGAAAATTCACGCAACAGTTTCTGAAGTTGTTGAAACTGGGCATGTACTGCATACCACAGCAGAAAATGTTGCACTCAAAGCAACCTCAACGCGTGATAACAGTGAAATGCAACGCGATCAAACCTTACAAGTGGTTACGGCGATTAATCAAATGGGCAGTACGATTAATGAAATCGCTTCAAATGCGGCAAATGCAGCTCAATCGGCAAGCAATGCTGAAGTGAGTACACAAAATGGCCGCCAAACTGTGATTGAATCTCGTGATGCTATTACTCAGCTTGAAGGTGATTTAGTTCAAGTCAGTCATGTGGTGGAACAACTTGCAGGAACAACGCAAGACATCGGTTCTATTCTTGATGTTATTCGAGGTATTTCAGACCAAACTAACTTACTGGCATTGAATGCAGCAATTGAAGCTGCGAGAGCTGGTGAGCACGGTCGTGGTTTTGCAGTGGTGGCTGATGAAGTTCGCCAATTAGCAAGCCGTACGTCTGAATCTACTAATGAAATTCAAAAGATGATAGACCAACTACAAACCGAAGCTCAAAATGCAGTAATGGCAATGGAAGCAAGTCACACTGTAACGGCTCGTGGTGTTCAATCTGCAGACACAGCAACTGACGTATTAGCAGGTATTGCGTTAAGCATTACTGATATTTCAGACATGAATACGCAAGTAGCAACAGCAACAGAAGAGCAATCAACCGTGGTGTATACGATTAACCAGAATATCGAAGAGATCAATGGCATTAACGAGTTAACAACGGCAACAGCACAAGAATTAGCTGATTCGAGTCAACAACTTAACGAACTTTCACAACGATTAGATCAATTAGTTGGTGCATTTAAAATATAACTGACCGCTTTAGGTTTACCTTTTACGGAGATTTCTTGTAGAATCGCCATAATTGTTTTAATGAATTGAGAAAGTAATCATGAGTGATATCGAAAAAGAACTGCAAGATATGGTTCAACAAGGTTCAGATCAACCAGAAGTCGCACTGCCTTCTATAGAAGAGCAAAAAGCGATTGTTGCAGAGCTTAAACGCCTTGAAGAAGCAGGGGAGTTGACTCCTGAAATCCTTGAAGCGCATTTTGGTAAGTTTAATGCAGATGATGAAGCCCCAATTCACTAATTATTGAATTTGTTCTTTATCTAAATAAAAATGCCAGCATTTCAATTGAACGGCTGGCATTTTTGTATTTATATGTTTGAAATCGGATTATTGTATTAGCGTAGATAAAAGGCCAATCACACCACCAAAGATACCACCCCAAACTACAAGCCAACCTAGGTGCTTTTTAATCATATCTTGAACCATCTCTTTAACTAATTTAGGTGTGAGTTCGTTAAGACGTTGGTCAATGATCTCTTCAATAGTGACTTGAATATCATCCATCATCGCAGGGCTTTCTAATTCTTCTTTCAAAGCGAGTTTGAATTGATCTTGCTGGCTGATCTCTGTAATCGAAATCTTCATCTTTTCAATAAAAGGGTCGCGCATCGGTTGAATTGCTTCACTGCCGCCCATCATTGCTAGCATGCCACCAAATTGAGAATTCATAATGACTTCAACTAAAGAATCAAACGCAGGTGATAGGTCGATTTTTTCAATTACAGGTTCTAGATTGATATTCGTTGCCGATGTCATCTCTTTAGACAAAAACTTATCTACATTTGATTTTGTGAAAAATTGTTCCATCATCAAATGTTTGATACTGGCTTTAAACTCTTCAAAACGCGCAGGGATAACACCAGAACCATACAAGCCAGGGACTTTCTCAAACAACATATGAATAGCAAGCCAGTTTGTTAATGCACCAGAAAAAGCAAATAAGCCAATATAGTACAGAGTATTTTGTTGCATGTAATAACCGACTGCTAACAAGAGTAGTGAGATTAAATTAGTGATAATGCTTTTATTTAACATATCAAGCCTATTAATTAGAAAGTGGAAAATTTTGTGAAGTTTATCAGCTACTAAAAGCAGACAACAAGTGAAAATGTGTTTTTGATCTGGTTTGTTGGGTGTAAACTGAGGCGATACACATTAGCAAAGATAATTTAAGGATAGGCGATGAGTATTTGGAAGCGTCCGATGGACTTGGCAATATTAAATTCAACATCACGAGATACCTTGATGGAAGCATTAAATATTGAGTATTGTCAGTACACTGATGACTCCATTACAGCATCAATGCCAGTAAATTCAACAGTGCATCAGCCTCTTAGAATGCTGCATGGTGGAGCTTCTGTTGCGCTAGCCGAGTCAGTTGCTTCTATTGCTGCTAATTGGTGTGTTGATGAATCAAAATATTGCGTGGGGTTGGATATAAATGCCAATCACATTCGTGCAGTACGAGAAGGTACAGTTTACGCCACTGCAAAACCAATGCATTTAGGTGCAACAACCCAAGTTTGGCTAATTGATATTAGAGATCAACGAGAACGCTTAGTCTGCACCAGTCGTTTTACTGTTGCCGTGATGAAAAAGAAAAAGTAGCGACTTGTTGTGGAGAAGAAAATGGAACAAAATGAAATTTTAAGTCATGCGCATGAGTTACCAAAGATCCCTAAAGTGATCCGTGAGATGATGGAACTTGTGAATGATCCCGAAGTAGAGCTTCAAGAACTGGCTCGCATTATTTCAATGGAACAAGTGGTTAGTGCTCGTGTTATTCGTTTAGCGAACTCTGCACACTTTTCTCGAGGCAAAAGTGTCTCATCCGTTGATCAAGCGGTTGTGCGTTTGGGTCTTGAACCGTTAAAAACATTGATTATCGCATCATCTCTGGTTAGTGCCTTCCCGTACGTGGAAGTGATTGACTTAGAAATGTTCTGGCAAGAGACGTTTGAAGTAGCGATTCTGAGTAAAGCGATAGCTCAAAGTTGTTCAGTAAATCCAAATAGCGCCTTTACTGCTGGCATGTTACATAATATTGGCGATTTAATGATTTACACGGTAATGGCTGAACAAGTTCCAACTATTTTTGAAAAGATTGAAGCCGGCAGTAATAAAGTTACAGCACAACGCTCAACGATTGGTACTGATAGCGCAATTTTAGGTGCTAAATTGGCCGAGAGTTGGTCTTTTTCTGAAGAATTGGTTTTTGCTATCTCTGAACAGTATGAACCAAAAATAGATAATATTTATTCTCCATTAGCGGCAACCGTTCGTCTAGCAAATGCGATTAATCGTGATTGGGATAATCTACCAACACTGGATGCAAAATCAGTATGGTTATCAGAGCAAATTGAAGCTGATATCTTATTCATCAATGATTCTATTATTGAAAACATCGATGGAGTAAAAGGTTCAGGAATTGAAATGGCTCGGTTGGTAATGTAATCATGCAAAAAGAGTGGATGTTATCTGCACTTATCGGTGCTTTTTTTGCCATCGTTTCATATTTAGCCCCTGGCTTTATTGCGAGTAAAGTTTTTGTTATTATCGCAGTGATTTTTTTGGCGAAAGCAGTAAAAGCTATTTTTTACTCACTAAAACATCGCCAATATGAGATGTAAGTGTTATTAGTCGAAATCCAGTGGACTTTTTGTCCCTGAAAAATGTAGACCAATAACATGCGTGTAAATTTGGGTCGTTTTGATATCAGAGTGACCCAATAATTCTTGTATTGTTCTTAAATCTGCTCCTCTTTCTAAAACTCGTGTAGCAAAGCTATGTCTAAATGTATGGCAACTTGCTTTCTTATCTATACCAACCTTTTGTATTGCTTTTCTAACAGCAGATTGAACCGTTCTATCTAACAGATGATGGCGTCGATATTTTTCTGAACGAGGATCATTACTTAACTGTGGTGATGGAAAAACATATTGCCAACCATAACTTTTGGCTTGTTTTGGGTATTTTTCAGCTAAAGCGTAAGGCATATAAACTTCATCGTTGCCATTTAAAGCATCGAGTTTATGCTGTTGTTTTACAAAATCGAGTTGGGTTTTAATCGCTTTAATAACGCTGTCAGGTAAGATTGATGTTCGATCTTTATTTCCTTTTCCGCTTTTAATGGTAATGATTTTTTTGTCTATATCGATATCATTAACTCTGAGGCGTAACGATTCGTTTATTCTTAATCCACTGCCATACATCAGTTGTGCTATCAATTTTACAGGATGTTTTAATTCGTTTATTACAGATATAGCTTCATTATGAGTAAATACTGTTGGCAGTTTAGTTGCTTTTTTAGAGCGTTTAAAATCCAAGTTATCGACTGATTGCTGTAAAAACTCACGACATAAAAATATCAGGGCATTTAATGCCGTTTTTTGTGTATTAGGAGACACATTTTGCTTTATAACAAGATGTTCGAGGTAGCTTGGGATATCAAATGCCTCGATATCATCTTTTGATATGTAATTTTTATAACGAATAAAATTACTTATCCAGTAAATATAATGTTTTTCTGTATTATAGGCGAGGCCACGCGTACGAATAAAAATACGTAATTGATCTGTAAAACGTTGTGAGCTTGGATTAAGGTTTAATGGAATATCCATAATAACTGGTTGTTGTGAATGATAGAGTGAGTGTAGCGGTCTAAATTGAACTCGCAATTTAGTTTCGTATATTTGTAATGCAGTTATTAATTTCATGGAAATATTAGATTAATCAGTTACATACACCAGGTGATAAAAATGAGATATACGAATCATATTCAGATATTTCAGTGTTTTTTTAGCTTGAAAAGAAGGTAATTTTTTGGTTTTAAAGTAAAATAGACTGATTTGATTGTGGTGGGATAGACTCGGAAGAAATTGCGAATCTGCTTGGTATAAATAAATGTTAAATCTGCCGAGCAAGCTCGAAGAGTGCGCTGCCTCGTAATTCTCCCTCTTAAACATCTCCTTTCTGGTTAGATTTACTATGTTTACTGTATGAGTAAACATACAGTTCAAACCTTTTTGCAAAAAAGGTTTGAATCATATTCGAAGAACCATCGACTCCCTTTATATCAACTTAAGGGGATCAGTCGGCTTTCATCTTGTCGAACTTCGTCGATGGGAGGTCATGCGCTGTATTGTGATAATGGGCACCTCAATGGCTATTGGTACAATAGCTGTGGGCATCGAAGTTGCCCACAGTGTGGTGCTCTCAAAAGAGAGCAATGGCTTAAAAAAGTAGATTCGTTTATTTTAGATACTTCTCATCATCATTGGGTATTTACTCTTCCGCATGAGTTGCATGAAATATGGAAATATAACAGAGCGTTATGCCAGCAAACACTGTTCGATTCTGTTCGTAAAACTATTCAGATATTAAGCGCGGATGAGCGATTTCTAGGTGCTAAGGTTGGGTGTGTTTTAGCCCTACATACCTGGGCTCGAAATTTAACGTTTCACCCTCATATTCATTGTTTAGTTACCCATGGAGGATTAGGTAATGATGGTTGGGTTGAGCCAAAGAAAAGTATTCTGTTTCCTGCAAGAGTGATGATGAAGCTGTTTCGCGGTAAGTTCATTGCAGCGCTACGCGCAGCAATGAATAAAGGAGAGTTAAATTACCCTGAATCACTTTCTAAGCAAAATGTACTTAACCTTTTTAATAAATGGGGCGTTTTTGATTGGGTAGTTCATTGTACCAAACCGTACTCCCATGGTGCTGGAGTCGTTAAATATTTAGCGAGGTATGTTCGTGGCGGAGCCATAAAAAACAGTCAAATTATGCATGTATCAAACAAGGAAGTGCGAGTTAGGTATAAGTCTCATCAAACAAAGAAAACAGAAATGCTTAGGCTAAAGCCTAATCAATTTATTGAGCGTATATTGAGTCATATAGCGATACCGAAAAAACAGCAATATCACTTTGTTGGTTTGTATCATAATCGATGTAGAGAGAGACTGAATACAGCTCGACAGTATCTTGGCCAAGAGCGGATAAAGGACATTAGTCCTTTATTATGGCGAGAATACGCGGAAAGCAAAGGGCAAGTACCATGTTGTGATGAATGTGGAGGCAAGGTTACGGTATTGGCTCGATTCAGAGTGATAAACGGTGAATTTATTTTTTCATCGAAAATGTGATAAGGATTATTCTATTTCGTGTAGAAAGCTTGCTGCTGCAAGCGGTTCCAGTTATCGTGTGCTAGTTGGTTTATATGTTTGAAATGGGATGTTTTTTTAGATTGTGAAAAGTGTGATTTTTCTTGTTTTAGTATATAGAAATTACAAAGACATCGGCGCAGGCTTGCTCGGAAAATTTAACAGCTGCTGCAACCACATCACAATCGGCATATCTAACAATCGAATCAATGCGATGCTGTAACCTTCGGCATTCGCGGTTTAAAGTATATTTAGCGCTATTAATCCGTCGTTTGCACGCATTATTCTAGGCGTTACACGAACTAAAGATAGCAGTTTTTTGGCTCAGTTCAGTGATTGAACCATTCGATTTTTAGATGTGAAAGTAGGGTGGTTTCTTTTCTTCTTTGTATCCTTTTAGCTTTCATTTCATCAGGTTCGGCAATTGGCCATTATTGCCAAAAGTTCATGGATTTCAGAAACCAATTCACGCTTCAATTGTTCGTAGTTTTGCCTCATTTTATCCTGAATCAGTGTTTTCCTCGTAGCATTCTCAATCCCAATTGTGGCGAGGATATTTGGTTTATTAGCTCCAAACTGGTTGAAACCAAATAGTACAAATGGTGTAAGAAAAAGGGATTGTTCCGTTTCACAGTTATTGCTGTTGAAGTGATATTTTGCTCGCTTAATTGAGCCAGTCTAATTAAACTCAGTTTACAGTAAATCTTGGTAAATCAATTCTTTACCAATTAAATCGAGGCGTTGACAAAGATCGTGTAACAAATGCATCAACACGATTTGCTACACTCGGCGTTGTCAGTTTGCCTTTAGTTTTAGTGATTAAGGCAGTAAAATTCAGTTTAGTCTGTATCGTAGCAAACGTGTTATGCAGGCGTTAAATCTGCCGAGCAAGCTCGAAGAGTGCGCTGCCTCGTAATTCTCCCTCTTAAACATCTCCTTTCTGGTTAGATTTACTATGTTTACTGTATGAGTAAACATACAGTTCAAACCTTTTTGCAAAAAAGGTTTGAATCATATTCGAAGAACCATCGACTCCCTTTATATCAACTTAAGGGGATCAGTCGGCTTTCATCTTGTCGAACTTCGTCGATGGGAGGTCATGCGCTGTATTGTGATAATGGGCACCTCAATGGCTATTGGTACAATAGCTGTGGGCATCGAAGTTGCCCACAGTGTGGTGCTCTCAAAAGAGAGCAATGGCTTAAAAAAGTAGATTCGTTTATTTTAGATACTTCTCATCATCATTGGGTATTTACTCTTCCGCATGAGTTGCATGAAATATGGAAATATAACAGAGCGTTATGCCAGCAAACACTGTTCGATTCTGTTCGTAAAACTATTCAGATATTAAGCGCGGATGAGCGATTTCTAGGTGCTAAGGTTGGGTGTGTTTTAGCCCTACATACCTGGGCTCGAAATTTAACGTTTCACCCTCATATTCATTGTTTAGTTACCCATGGAGGATTAGGTAATGATGGTTGGGTTGAGCCAAAGAAAAGTATTCTGTTTCCTGCAAGAGTGATGATGAAGCTGTTTCGCGGTAAGTTCATTGCAGCGCTACGCGCAGCAATGAATAAAGGAGAGTTAAATTACCCTGAATCACTTTCTAAGCAAAATGTACTTAACCTTTTTAATAAATGGGGCGTTTTTGATTGGGTAGTTCATTGTACCAAACCGTACTCCCATGGTGCTGGAGTCGTTAAATATTTAGCGAGGTATGTTCGTGGCGGAGCCATAAAAAACAGTCAAATTATGCATGTATCAAACAAGGAAGTGCGAGTTAGGTATAAGTCTCATCAAACAAAGAAAACAGAAATGCTTAGGCTAAAGCCTAATCAATTTATTGAGCGTATATTGAGTCATATAGCGATACCGAAAAAACAGCAATATCACTTTGTTGGTTTGTATCATAATCGATGTAGAGAGAGACTGAATACAGCTCGACAGTATCTTGGCCAAGAGCGGATAAAGGACATTAGTCCTTTATTATGGCGAGAATACGCGGAAAGCAAAGGGCAAGTACCATGTTGTGATGAATGTGGAGGCAAGGTTACGGTATTGGCTCGATTCAGAGTGATAAACGGTGAATTTATTTTTTCATCGAAAATGTGATAAGGATTATTCTATTTCGTGTAGAAAGCTTGCTGCTGCAAGCGATTCCAGTTATCGTGTGCTAGTTGGTTTATATGTTTGAAATGGGATGTTTTTTTAGATTGTGAAAAGTGTGATTTTTCTTGTTTTAGTATATAGAAATTACAAAGACATCGGCGCAGGCTTGCTCGGAAAATTTAACAGCTGCTGCAACCACATCACAATCGGCATATCTAACAATCGAATCAATGCGATGCTGTAACCTTCGGCATTCGCGGTTTAAAGTATATTTAGCGCTATTAATCCGTCGTTTGCACGCATTATTCTAGGCGTTATAACGCAGGGTGGTTATGGATAGAATTATCACATTAATTGAGAAAGATGAATTAAGGGTTAAAGCTCTTGATTGTGTTCGGCAGCTCAATTTACCTCATTGCTATTTAGCCGCTGGTTTCGTCCGAAATTTGGTGTGGGATCATTTGCATCAGAAATTAGTATCAACGCCTTTGAATGACGTTGACGTTATTTATTTCGATGAAACTGAATCTAATCCTGAAAACTACAAACTAATAGAATCTCAGCTTTCTGCATTGATGCCAGAATTGAATTGGGAAGTGCGTAATCAAGCAATTATGCACAAACGAAATGGTGATAAACCGTATTTAAATATTATCGACGCAATGAGTTATTGGCCAGAAAAAGAAACAGCGGTAGCCATACGAAAATTAGGCAATGGAAAATATGAATGTATTTCTGCTTTTGGCTTTGAATCGTTGTTCAATTTGCAGGTTACACATAATCCGAAACGTTCTTTAGAAATTTTCAGTGACCGTGTAACGTCGAAAGATTGGCTGAGTCATTGGTCTAAATTGAGAACTGCGTTATAACAAATGCATCAACACGATTTGCTACATTCGGCGTTGTCAGTTTGCCTTTAGTTTCAGTGATTAAGGCAGTAAAATTCAGCTAGGTATGTATGGTAGCAAACGTGTTATGCAGGCGTTAAATCTGCCGAGCAAGCTCGAAGAGTGCGCTGCCTCGTAATTCTCCCTCTTAAACATCTCCTTTCTGGTTAGATTTACTATGTTTACTGTATGAGTAAACATACAGTTCAAACCTTTTTGCAAAAAAGGTTTGAATCATATTCGAAGAACCATCGACTCCCTTTATATCAACTTAAGGGGATCAGTCGGCTTTCATCTTGTCGAACTTCGTCGATGGGAGGTCATGCGCTGTATTGTGATAATGGGCACCTCAATGGCTATTGGTACAATAGCTGTGGGCATCGAAGTTGCCCACAGTGTGGTGCTCTCAAAAGAGAGCAATGGCTTAAAAAAGTAGATTCGTTTATTTTAGATACTTCTCATCATCATTGGGTATTTACTCTTCCGCATGAGTTGCATGAAATATGGAAATATAACAGAGCGTTATGCCAGCAAACACTGTTCGATTCTGTTCGTAAAACTATTCAGATATTAAGCGCGGATGAGCGATTTCTAGGTGCTAAGGTTGGGTGTGTTTTAGCCCTACATACCTGGGCTCGAAATTTAACGTTTCACCCTCATATTCATTGTTTAGTTACCCATGGAGGATTAGGTAATGATGGTTGGGTTGAGCCAAAGAAAAGTATTCTGTTTCCTGCAAGAGTGATGATGAAGCTGTTTCGCGGTAAGTTCATTGCAGCGCTACGCGCAGCAATGAATAAAGGAGAGTTAAATTACCCTGAATCACTTTCTAAGCAAAATGTACTTAACCTTTTTAATAAATGGGGCGTTTTTGATTGGGTAGTTCATTGTACCAAACCGTACTCCCATGGTGCTGGAGTCGTTAAATATTTAGCGAGGTATGTTCGTGGCGGAGCCATAAAAAACAGTCAAATTATGCATGTATCAAACAAGGAAGTGCGAGTTAGGTATAAGTCTCATCAAACAAAGAAAACAGAAATGCTTAGGCTAAAGCCTAATCAATTTATTGAGCGTATATTGAGTCATATAGCGATACCGAAAAAACAGCAATATCACTTTGTTGGTTTGTATCATAATCGATGTAGAGAGAGACTGAATACAGCTCGACAGTATCTTGGCCAAGAGCGGATAAAGGACATTAGTCCTTTATTATGGCGAGAATACGCGGAAAGCAAAGGGCAAGTACCATGTTGTGATGAATGTGGAGGCAAGGTTACGGTATTGGCTCGATTCAGAGTGATAAACGGTGAATTTATTTTTTCATCGAAAATGTGATAAGGATTATTCTATTTCGTGTAGAAAGCTTGCTGCTGCAAGCGGTTCCAGTTATCGTGTGCTAGTTGGTTTATATGTTTGAAATGGGATGTTTTTTTAGATTGTGAAAAGTGTGATTTTTCTTGTTTTAGTATATAGAAATTACAAAGACATCGGCGCAGGCTTGCTCGGAAAATTTAACAGCTGCTGCAACCACATCACAATCGGCATATCTAACAATCGAATCAATGCGATGCTGTAACCTTCGGCATTCGCGGTTTAAAGTATATTTAGCGCTATTAATCCGTCGTTTGCACGCATTATTCTAGGCGTTAAATCTGCCGAGCAAGCTCGAAGAGTGCGCTGCCTCGTAATTCTCCCTCTTAAACATCTCCTTTCTGGTTAGATTTACTATGTTTACTGTATGAGTAAACATACAGTTCAAACCTTTTTGCAAAAAAGGTTTGAATCATATTCGAAGAACCATCGACTCCCTTTATATCAACTTAAGGGGATCAGTCGGCTTTCATCTTGTCGAACTTCGTCGATGGGAGGTCATGCGCTGTATTGTGATAATGGGCACCTCAATGGCTATTGGTACAATAGCTGTGGGCATCGAAGTTGCCCACAGTGTGGTGCTCTCAAAAGAGAGCAATGGCTTAAAAAAGTAGATTCGTTTATTTTAGATACTTCTCATCATCATTGGGTATTTACTCTTCCGCATGAGTTGCATGAAATATGGAAATATAACAGAGCGTTATGCCAGCAAACACTGTTCGATTCTGTTCGTAAAACTATTCAGATATTAAGCGCGGATGAGCGATTTCTAGGTGCTAAGGTTGGGTGTGTTTTAGCCCTACATACCTGGGCTCGAAATTTAACGTTTCACCCTCATATTCATTGTTTAGTTACCCATGGAGGATTAGGTAATGATGGTTGGGTTGAGCCAAAGAAAAGTATTCTGTTTCCTGCAAGAGTGATGATGAAGCTGTTTCGCGGTAAGTTCATTGCAGCGCTACGCGCAGCAATGAATAAAGGAGAGTTAAATTACCCTGAATCACTTTCTAAGCAAAATGTACTTAACCTTTTTAATAAATGGGGCGTTTTTGATTGGGTAGTTCATTGTACCAAACCGTACTCCCATGGTGCTGGAGTCGTTAAATATTTAGCGAGGTATGTTCGTGGCGGAGCCATAAAAAACAGTCAAATTATGCATGTATCAAACAAGGAAGTGCGAGTTAGGTATAAGTCTCATCAAACAAAGAAAACAGAAATGCTTAGGCTAAAGCCTAATCAATTTATTGAGCGTATATTGAGTCATATAGCGATACCGAAAAAACAGCAATATCACTTTGTTGGTTTGTATCATAATCGATGTAGAGAGAGACTGAATACAGCTCGACAGTATCTTGGCCAAGAGCGGATAAAGGACATTAGTCCTTTATTATGGCGAGAATACGCGGAAAGCAAAGGGCAAGTACCATGTTGTGATGAATGTGGAGGCAAGGTTACGGTATTGGCTCGATTCAGAGTGATAAACGGTGAATTTATTTTTTCATCGAAAATGTGATAAGGATTATTCTATTTCGTGTAGAAAGCTTGCTGCTGCAAGCGGTTCCAGTTATCGTGTGCTAGTTGGTTTATATGTTTGAAATGGGATGTTTTTTTAGATTGTGAAAAGTGTGATTTTTCTTGTTTTAGTATATAGAAATTACAAAGACATCGGCGCAGGCTTGCTCGGAAAATTTAACAGCTGCTGCAACCACATCACAATCGGCATATCTAACAATCGAATCAATGCGATGCTGTAACCTTCGGCATTCGCGGTTTAAAGTATATTTAGCGCTATTAATCCGTCGTTTGCACGCATTATTCTAGGCGTTATATTCACAAAGCTTAAAAATTAAATCCGTATTATCTCCGTACAATTTGCACTTTGGTCGTTTAAATCTTATACTCATATTAAATACGGAATTACTCCGTACACTTGGAGGTTTTATGGCTACTGCAAGACTTGATATCCGTTTGGATGAAGAAATCAAAGCTAAGGCTGAGAAAGCTTCAGCTTTACTTGGTTTAAAAAGCTTAACTGAATACGTTGTTCGTCTAATGGACGAAGATTCAACTCAGGTAATTTCTGAGCATGAAAGCATCACTGTTGAAGCAAATGTATTTGATCAATTCATGATTGCTTGTGACGAGGTTAAGGCTCCGAATAAAGCATTACTTGAAGCCGCTGCATTTACTAAAAGTGGTGAGTTTAAGTGAGTTATTCCAAAACTTTCAAAGAATTGGATAAATCACAGCACGATAGAGCATCATTTGACTGTGGGGAAAAAGAGTTAAATGATTTTATCCAAACTCAAGCTGCTAAACATATGCAAGCAGGTATCAGCCGCACAATGGTTTTGCCTGCTTCAGTGCCATTACCAAATCAGAAATATCCAATTTGTTCATTTTATAGTATTGCGCCAAGTTCGATTAGCCGTGATACGTTGCCACAAGCGATGGCTAAAAAATTACCGCGCTATCCAGTTCCTGTTTTTCTTTTAGCTCAACTTGCAGTTCATAAAGAATTTCATGGAAGTGGGTTAGGTAAAGTTAGCTTAATCAAAGCTCTCGAATATCTTTGGGAAATTAATTCTCATATGAGAGCTTATGCCATTGTTGTTGATTGTTTAACTGAACAAGCAGAGTCATTCTACGCAAAATATGGTTTCGAGGTTCTTTGTGAAATCAATGGTCGTGTAAGAATGTTCATTCCGATGAAAACAGTCGGTCAGTTATTCACTTAGACGTAAGAGTGAATATAACAAATGCATCAACACGATTTGCTACATTCGGCATTCTAGGTTTCTTTGAGTTTACCGTATTAAGTGGTAAATTTAGGCTTAAGCTGCATGGTAGCAAACGTGTTATGCAGGCGTTAGCTGCTTCAAAGAAGGATTTTAGTATGCAAGGTGAGAAATGGCTTTCCGTTACGGAGCTTAAAGGTAAAACAGTTACATTAATTCCACTACAGAGCGAGCATGTATCAGCTTTAATTGAAGCTGCTTCTGATGGTGAACTTTGGGACTTATGGTATACAAAAATACCAAATGAAGAGACTGTAAACAGTTATATTGAATTGGCTTTAAGCGAACAAGACGCTGGACGTTCTTTGGCTTTTTCTGTCGTTGATAATAAGACTCAAACCATAATCGGTACAACTCGTTTATGCCATGCCGATTGTGTGAATAAACGGGTGGAAATTGGTTATACGTGGTATGCGAAAAGTTACCAGAGAACATCAGTAAATACTGAATGTAAGTTTCTTCTTCTTTCTCATGCATTTGAAAACCTCTCAGCAATTGCAGTTGAGTTTAGTACTCATTGGCATAATCATGCTTCACGTAATGCAATAGCTCGTTTGGGGGCAAAGCAGGACGGTGTAATTAGAAATCATCAACAAATGGCTGATGGTAGCTATCGAGATACCGTTGTATTTTCAATAATTAATAGTGAGTGGTTGGCAGTAAAAGCTAGTTTGTCATTCAAACTGGAAAGGCGCAGCTAACAATTGCATCAACACGATTTGCTACATTCGGCATTCTAGGTTTCTTTGAGTTTACCGTGTTAAGTGGTAAATTTGAGCTTGATTTGCATAGTAGCAAACGTGTTATGCAGGCGTTATGTGTTCCCAAGGGGTAAGTATGGATATCCAGTTTAAAAGAGCTTCTGAGGTAAAATATGCGGAGTCACTAACTCAGTCCAATATGGCTAGTTATTATTTAACTCGGAATATTGTTTGGGACAGTAATCTGTTTATCAAAAATTGGGAACTATTTGATAACTTTGAAATATTTGCGGATAATCATCGAGCTGGTATTGTTCGTTTTAGCTATAACGAATCGACCACTTTTCTCCGAGATTTACAGTTAAGCCCAGAATTTCACGGTAAGGGTATCGGTGCGAAAAGTCTCGATATGATTATAAATCACGCTAGACAGCATCAATCGAAAAAGTTACTTCTTCGTGTGTTCAACGAAAATCCAGCAATCAAGTTATATAAAGAAAAAGGGTTTACGCAAACCGTGGAAGTGAATGGGCTAATTGAAATGGAATTTACTTTAAGTTCAAACACATAACAAATGCATCAACACGATTTACTACATTCGGCATTGTAGGTTTGTCTTTGGTTTTGGTGTTTATGGCGGTAAAATTCAGTTTAATCTGCATAGTAGTAAACGTGTTATGCAGGCGTTATGTTGTTGGTGTAAAATAAGGTTTTTCAGTACCTTGGGGTGATCTATGTTTCAGTTTAAATGTACCAAAAAAGTTCAAGATTTCATTGGCCTGAAACCAAGTGACCTAAATGAAATTGAATCTGAAAGGTTTGTTCTAGGTAATTGGTTTGTTAACTCTTTTACTCAAAATCGCCGTAAAGTTTTAGTCTTTATGGAAGAGAAAACTTTATTCTCATTTATCATTATTGGTGTCCGAAAAGAGCACATCAAAACGTTAAGAAAGCACTTTCTTGAAGGACTATGTTTGCAGTTGAAAGCGGAAGGTATTAGTCCTCAGGCGATTGCTGCATTTTCTGATAACCAGACGATAATTCAATACACTAAAACTGATAATAGAAGTAAGGTTGGCTCTATGACTGACCTAATATATTTGTATAGCATATGGATTGACTCCGAAGGTGGTTTGTCTGAAATTGACGTTGTTGATCTCGGAATGAAACTTAACAGAGTTCCTCAGACGAATCTTAAATTAACTTATGCAATTAATGAGCTTAAACAGGCGCTTGGAGAAACAACATAACAATCGCATCAACACGATTTGCTACACTCGGCGTTGTCAGTTTGCCTTTAGTTTCAGTGATTAAGGCAGTAAAATTCAGCAAGGTCTGTATCGTAGCAAACGTGTTATGCAGGCGTTATACGAATAAAATAAGTGATGAGTATGAAAATAGATCAGAAAATTTTTAACCTAGCAAATGAAGTCGTTGAATTTCCTTTTGATAGCTGTAGCGAAGATGATTTTTTGAATGTTCAAGAAAGTCACGTTAGAGACTTTGTTCAGGTTGTTAATCGATTTTTGTACAGTGTAAAGCGTGTTCCCAATGCAGCGTTACTTGCTGATGCAGATAATATCAATACGAATGTACGCCATATGTGGGAGGCTCGAGAACTAAAAACAAGTGTATTTGCATTAATCGATCATCTATATGAAATCGCTGATAATCCTGAATCTGGATTTTATCGGAGTGAAGACTTGCTTTCAGAACAGTATTTTATAGGTCATAAAGAAAAGCTTTTAGAAGTAATTGAATCTGCAAAATTTTCTATTTGGGTTGCGGTTGCTTGGTTTACTGATAGAGATCTAGCTGATGCACTAGTGAAAAAAGTAAAGCAGGGGCTTAATGTTCGTGTAGTTATGAGCAAAGATTCAAAGAATGATCGTATCGGTAATTATCTAAATCCATTTATAGAACTCATAGCAGTTGATCCCAAAAGGCAATTAATGCACCATAAGTTTTGTATAGTTGATTTTAGGGTAGTTCTGCAAGGTTCATATAATTGGACGAATCGAGCTGCAACAAGTAATAGAGAAACTCTAAATTTATCATACAGCACCAAGCTAGCAGATGATTATTCTCAAGAGTTTATAAAGTTAGTTCAACAGTATAAATTCGTATAACAAATGCATCAACACGATTTACTACACTCGGCATCTCAGGTTGTCGGGCGTTTCTCGTTTTAAGGCGTCAATTTTAAGTATAATTGCTTTGTAGTAAACGTGTTATGCAGGCGTTATGTGCTCGAAGGTTATTAATATTTACAAGGATGTAATTAGATGAGAGGTTGGTTAACTGAGTTTGTCACCGTTTTCATATACTCAAGGAAAATGCAGGCAGCTTTTTGGTTTGGAATTATTGCATTTTTTATAATTCATGCCATTGGTTGGTGGTTTCTTGATTATGCTGATGAGCAAATTAAAGTGGAAGCGTTTAGAGAGCTTGCTATTAACAAGATTGGTAAAAAGTATGATAAAGCAGCCCTGTTCTTTTTAATTTCATCTTGGCTGTTGTGCTTTAAGCTATTTTATAAAGAAAGACACCGAATTTTTTCTTAGCCTGAATTATAAATAAAAGCACTTAAATAGTAAGAACGCACATAACAAATGCATCAACACGATTTGCTACATTCGGCGTTGTCGGTTTGCCTTTAGTTTCAGTGATTAAGGCAGTAAAATTCAGCTAGGCCTGTATCGTAGCAAACGTGTTATGCAGGCGTTATACGGGTGTTTTACATCGATGGTTAGGCTTCAATCAACCCATCAATATTATAAAATAATAGGGTTCCAAATATAGCTACGATTACGATGTAACCAATTGAAATGGCAATTCCATATGATATTGAGTGGTTTTGCTTCTCTTGGTTTTCTACGACCTTATCTTCATCGAAGGCTTGTACGAAATTGGCGGGAAACTTAGTTGGTAATGGTTGAATGGACAATTTACCAATGCTTAAAATTGAAATAATTAGGCGTCCAATTTTATATGCAAATGGGTTTCCTAAAATGATAATCAAATGAGCAATAGCGTCCATTCTGTTCTCTTTGTTTTGTGTCGGTTGTAAGTATCATAACCGTATTTAGTTAGTGTAACTGAGGGTAATATCTTGGTTCCACGCAATTAATTTTATCTGTGCCGTATAACAAAGCCATCAACACGATGCTTATAACATTCGGCGTTTTTGGTTTAGAGTATAATTGGTTTGGAAAGTGAGTCGTCAGCACGTGTTATGGCGGCGTTAAATCTGCCGAGCAAGCTCGAAGAGTGCGCTGCCTCGTAATTCTCCCTCTTAAACATCTCCTTTCTGGTTAGATTTACTATGTTTACTGTATGAGTAAACATACAGTTCAAACCTTTTTGCAAAAAAGGTTTGAATCATATTCGAAGAACCATCGACTCCCTTTATATCAACTTAAGGGGATCAGTCGGCTTTCATCTTGTCGAACTTCGTCGATGGGAGGTCATGCGCTGTATTGTGATAATGGGCACCTCAATGGCTATTGGTACAATAGCTGTGGGCATCGAAGTTGCCCACAGTGTGGTGCTCTCAAAAGAGAGCAATGGCTTAAAAAAGTAGATTCGTTTATTTTAGATACTTCTCATCATCATTGGGTATTTACTCTTCCGCATGAGTTGCATGAAATATGGAAATATAACAGAGCGTTATGCCAGCAAACACTGTTCGATTCTGTTCGTAAAACTATTCAGATATTAAGCGCGGATGAGCGATTTCTAGGTGCTAAGGTTGGGTGTGTTTTAGCCCTACATACCTGGGCTCGAAATTTAACGTTTCACCCTCATATTCATTGTTTAGTTACCCATGGAGGATTAGGTAATGATGGTTGGGTTGAGCCAAAGAAAAGTATTCTGTTTCCTGCAAGAGTGATGATGAAGCTGTTTCGCGGTAAGTTCATTGCAGCGCTACGCGCAGCAATGAATAAAGGAGAGTTAAATTACCCTGAATCACTTTCTAAGCAAAATGTACTTAACCTTTTTAATAAATGGGGCGTTTTTGATTGGGTAGTTCATTGTACCAAACCGTACTCCCATGGTGCTGGAGTCGTTAAATATTTAGCGAGGTATGTTCGTGGCGGAGCCATAAAAAACAGTCAAATTATGCATGTATCAAACAAGGAAGTGCGAGTTAGGTATAAGTCTCATCAAACAAAGAAAACAGAAATGCTTAGGCTAAAGCCTAATCAATTTATTGAGCGTATATTGAGTCATATAGCGATACCGAAAAAACAGCAATATCACTTTGTTGGTTTGTATCATAATCGATGTAGAGAGAGACTGAATACAGCTCGACAGTATCTTGGCCAAGAGCGGATAAAGGACATTAGTCCTTTATTATGGCGAGAATACGCGGAAAGCAAAGGGCAAGTACCATGTTGTGATGAATGTGGAGGCAAGGTTACGGTATTGGCTCGATTCAGAGTGATAAACGGTGAATTTATTTTTTCATCGAAAATGTGATAAGGATTATTCTATTTCGTGTAGAAAGCTTGCTGCTGCAAGCGATTCCAGTTATCGTGTGCTAGTTGGTTTATATGTTTGAAATGGGATGTTTTTTTAGATTGTGAAAAGTGTGATTTTTCTTGTTTTAGTATATAGAAATTACAAAGACATCGGCGCAGGCTTGCTCGGAAAATTTAACAGCTGCTGCAACCACATCACAATCGGCATATCTAACAATCGAATCAATGCGATGCTGTAACCTTCGGCATTCGCGGTTTAAAGTATATTTAGCGCTATTAATCCGTCGTTTGCACGCATTATTCTAGGCGTTACACGAACTAAAGATAGCAGTTTTTTGGCTCAGTTCAGTGATTGAGCCGTTAGTTTTTTAGGCGTGAAAGTAGGGTGGTTTATCTTTTTCTTTGTTGCCTTTTGGTGTTCGTTTCATCAGGTTCGGCATTGAACTATTATTGTCCTAAATTCAGGCGTTTCAGCGACTAATTTACGCTTCAATTGTTCTTTGGTTATGCCTCATTTTATCCTACGTCAGTGTTTTACTCGCCATATTTTCAATCCCAATTGTGGC
This sequence comes from Aliivibrio thorii, assembly GCF_057368585.1. Taxonomy (NCBI): domain Bacteria; kingdom Pseudomonadati; phylum Pseudomonadota; class Gammaproteobacteria; order Vibrionales; family Vibrionaceae; genus Aliivibrio; species Aliivibrio thorii. The sequence goes on from NZ_CM170655.1 coordinate 1,105,244, forward strand.
AATGATATTTGATTTATCAGCTCAAAACTTGCTGAAACCAAATCGTACAAATGGTGCTAGAAAAAGGATTGTTTCGTTTCGCAGTTTTTGTAGTTGAACGGTTCTTTTGTTCGCTAAATTAGCTTTTGTAATTTAAAATTGGTTTGTAAATATTATTGGTAAATCAGTTCTTTACCAATTAAAGCGAAGCGTTGACAAAGATCGTGTAACAAAGCAATCAACACGATGCTAATTACACTCGGCGTTTGTGGTTTGGAGTGTAATTGGTTTTGAAAGTCGGTCGTTCGCACGTGTTATTGCGGCGTTATGAAACAAGAGGATGTAGTTAATGTCAGGGTTAGTATTAGAATTACAAAGAGATGCTTTAGATAATAAAATTGATATTACCAATCTATTGAGAAAAGCTCTTGTTATATCAAGAAAGTTAGGGGTTGTAGATATTGAGGATTGGCTTAGACAAGAATTAAATGGCTATTCTGTTGCTGAAGTGGAACTTCCTCGATACCGAGAAATTAGTGGTACATTGAAAGTAAACAATCCAATGCGAGGTTTAATTCCTTTTCATATTAGAGATCCAGAATTATCTAGTCTTTTATCGTCCAGATCTATATCTCAGCCCATTGCTGAGCTTGAAAGTCTCGTTAAATTGAATACATCAGGAACATTAACAATGAACTATCCACCTCAGACACGTGATGATCTCATGGGAATGATGGATGTTCCAATGGAGCCAATTCTTCAAATTGGTATAAATCAAATACATGGCGTTTTAGATTCTTTAAGAAATGAGATTCTTAATTGGTCATTAGAACTTGAGAAGAAAGGTATTAAAGGAGAAGGTATGACTTTTTCAAGTAACGAAAAACAAGCTGCTGAAAGCGTTGTAACTAATATTACAAATAATATTGGTAGTATGCAAAATTCCCAGTTACAACAAGCTTCAACACATTCTCAGCAAACACTTGAATTTACAATTAGTAATGATGATATTGCACAGTTTATAGAAGTTCTTAAATTATCTGTGGATAAACTTACTTTAAACGAAAATGATAAAGCTGAGCTTGATGCTGAAATATCTACTATTGATCATCAATTAGGTTCCCCAAAGCCAAAGAAAATCATTTTATCCGAATGCCTTAAAAGTGTGCGAAATATTATTGAAGGTACCACTGGAAGTATAGTTGCAACTGGTTTATTAGCGCAGTTAAGCGCAATTATCGGCAGTGTTTCATAACAAATGCATCAACACGATTTACTACACTCGGCATCTCAGGTTGTCGGGTGTTTCTCGTTTTAAGGCGTCAATTTTAAGTATAATTGCATAATAGTAAACGTGTTATGCAGGCGTTATGCCTTTCTTGTTGACATATAGGCTTGTATTCTATATATTCCCCTCGTTTGCTAAGCTGCAATAGCAGACGCTTTGAGTGTGATAGAAAGTAAATCTAGAGTAATTCTCAAAATTTAAATTATTGCTAACGTTTTTAAAAACAATAGCATAATCGAGGAGTTACATATTGATTATTTTTACCATAACCAAAGAAGGAGGTCATTTATGACTTTACAACATAGCAAGACGCAACAGCAGCAAAGTAATTTAGACCATGAACTTCAATTTGCCTCTGTACTCAATGAGCGATTGAAGGAATTAGACGAATTACTATTACAATGTACAGACCCAGTTGAAGGTGCAACTTTGACCAAGGAGTTCAACTCTGTGCTAAGTTTGTATCACGACATCTGTCAGAAATCTGAGGAATGGAATCCGATGAAAACAGACTACGATGATTGGTAATACTGAGCCCCTCTAATGGGGCTTACCTTTTGATATTTCATTTTTCTCCGTATATGAAAAATCTTTATCTAAAAATTTTAGATTGTATAATTTAGCTCGTTTTTCAAAGTATTTTAATGCCTTTCTATGAGCATCCCACTTTTGTGTTCTTAATTTTTCTTGTTCGGCTAATATATTCATTATGATTCTCCTATGTTTGTATTGAGTTTAGCAAGGCATAACAAATGCATCAACACGATTTGCTACATTCGGCATTCTGGGTTTCTTTTGGTTTACCGAGTTAAGTGGTAAATTTAGGCTTAATCTGCATAGTAGCAAACGTGTTATGCAGGCGTTATACGAGTTCGATTTTGATAGGAATACCGTTTTAATTTTAAATTGATTTATATCAATAAAGCTAATCAAATTAATCTAGACTAATGACACTAAAACGTAGATTATGCGACGCTTAATTTGATTACTTATTCATTTTGAAATGACAGTTCAAAATTTGAATAATACTTACGAGGCAACACATGGCGTACACTGTTGTATTAACAAAAAAAGTTAATGATATTGTTTTAAAAAAATCGATATCAGTTGGTTTTTCTTATTCGACACTAGTATTCGGAATTGGTAGCACATTATTTAAAAGAGATATAAAAGGAACTTTTGTATATCTTTTTTTAGCTATGATATTACTTATCAGTAGACTTTTTTTAGGTATGCAGGATTGGTTACTTGATTCTAACTCTGTTGGTTTCTTTATTGGTGCAGCTTTACCATCCATGATTTTTGATGCAATAAATCCATTCCTTTCATCTACCATTGCCTTTTTTGGGGCATATAATTCATTAGCTGTTGGTGAAGATTATACCTATTTAGGTATTTATTATTTTTTAGCTTGTATTGCTGGCTATTTTGTAGCGTCAAAAACTAGTTTATGGCATTTAAAAAAATGGTTATCAAAGGGTTGGATTTTAGACTTAGATAATCAGCAAAGTCATTTAACTAAGTTACAGTTAGCAGATATAAAACATATATTAGCGGAAAATGATATTCATTTAGTTCAATACAATTAAATTGTGAAGACTTTAATCGTATAACAAATGCATCAACACGATTTGCTACATTCGGCATTCTAGATTTCTTTTTGTTTACCGTATTTAGTGGTAAATTTGGCTTAGTTTGCATGGTAGCAAACGTGTTATGCAGGCGTTATATGTTTAGGAGGTATAGTGAATAAGAAACCCAAATTGTTTATAGCATCATCAGTAGAAGGCTTAGATGTTGCAGAAGCTGTAAACGTCAACCTTGAGTATGTTTCGGAGAATACGCTCTGGTCAAACGCATTTCAATTATCAAGTATAACTTTAACAACACTAATTGAGCGTGCAAATTCATCAGATTTCGGGGTTTTTATATTTACTCCGGACGATGGCTTAGAAATGCGTGGAAATACACGAAGCGCAGTACGAGATAATGTGCTTTTTGAACTGGGTATTTTCATTGGTAACTTAGGCGTAGAGCGATGTTTTATCGTAAAACCAAGAGATGTAGATTTACATATACCAACGGATTTAGCCGGAGTAACTATTGCTGATTATGATTCAAATCGCTCGGATAAGGATTTGAGTTCGGCACTATCTTTCGCGTGTACTAAGATGAAAGCAGTGATTAAAGCTGAAGGTGTTTTTGAAGATCCGGACATTGAACTCGAATTTGAGGATCAAGGGAAGGAAATAGAATTAAGTGAAGAAGCTTTAAGCATATTAATTTCTGCGGTAGGAAATGCCAGTGAAAGTTTTGATACTGCACAGATCCATTACTCCGATGCGAAATTACGCCCGTATTTAAATCAGGCTATAGAGGATCTTGTTTCTATTAATTATATGCGGTTTGGTCACTCGAACCGAATTTCTAAGTCAATGGTATATCGTTTAACCAGTGAAGGTCGTAAATTTGCTCTTTCATCAGGCTTAGTCGAACACATATAACAAATGCATCAACACGATTTGCTACACTCGGCGTTGTCAGTTTGCCTTTAGTTTCAGTGATTAAGGCAGTAAAATTCAGTTAGGTCTGTATGGTAGCAAACGTGTTATGCAGGCGTTAAATCTGCCGAGCAAGCTCGAAGAGTGCGCTGCCTCGTAATTCTCCCTCTTAAACATCTCCTTTCTGGTTAGATTTACTATGTTTACTGTATGAGTAAACATACAGTTCAAACCTTTTTGCAAAAAAGGTTTGAATCATATTCGAAGAACCATCGACTCCCTTTATATCAACTTAAGGGGATCAGTCGGCTTTCATCTTGTCGAACTTCGTCGATGGGAGGTCATGCGCTGTATTGTGATAATGGGCACCTCAATGGCTATTGGTACAATAGCTGTGGGCATCGAAGTTGCCCACAGTGTGGTGCTCTCAAAAGAGAGCAATGGCTTAAAAAAGTAGATTCGTTTATTTTAGATACTTCTCATCATCATTGGGTATTTACTCTTCCGCATGAGTTGCATGAAATATGGAAATATAACAGAGCGTTATGCCAGCAAACACTGTTCGATTCTGTTCGTAAAACTATTCAGATATTAAGCGCGGATGAGCGATTTCTAGGTGCTAAGGTTGGGTGTGTTTTAGCCCTACATACCTGGGCTCGAAATTTAACGTTTCACCCTCATATTCATTGTTTAGTTACCCATGGAGGATTAGGTAATGATGGTTGGGTTGAGCCAAAGAAAAGTATTCTGTTTCCTGCAAGAGTGATGATGAAGCTGTTTCGCGGTAAGTTCATTGCAGCGCTACGCGCAGCAATGAATAAAGGAGAGTTAAATTACCCTGAATCACTTTCTAAGCAAAATGTACTTAACCTTTTTAATAAATGGGGCGTTTTTGATTGGGTAGTTCATTGTACCAAACCGTACTCCCATGGTGCTGGAGTCGTTAAATATTTAGCGAGGTATGTTCGTGGCGGAGCCATAAAAAACAGTCAAATTATGCATGTATCAAACAAGGAAGTGCGAGTTAGGTATAAGTCTCATCAAACAAAGAAAACAGAAATGCTTAGGCTAAAGCCTAATCAATTTATTGAGCGTATATTGAGTCATATAGCGATACCGAAAAAACAGCAATATCACTTTGTTGGTTTGTATCATAATCGATGTAGAGAGAGACTGAATACAGCTCGACAGTATCTTGGCCAAGAGCGGATAAAGGACATTAGTCCTTTATTATGGCGAGAATACGCGGAAAGCAAAGGGCAAGTACCATGTTGTGATGAATGTGGAGGCAAGGTTACGGTATTGGCTCGATTCAGAGTGATAAACGGTGAATTTATTTTTTCATCGAAAATGTGATAAGGATTATTCTATTTCGTGTAGAAAGCTTGCTGCTGCAAGCGGTTCCAGTTATCGTGTGCTAGTTGGTTTATATGTTTGAAATGGGATGTTTTTTTAGATTGTGAAAAGTGTGATTTTTCTTGTTTTAGTATATAGAAATTACAAAGACATCGGCGCAGGCTTGCTCGGAAAATTTAACAGCTGCTGCAACCACATCACAATCGGCATATCTAACAATCGAATCAATGCGATGCTGTAACCTTCGGCATTCGCGGTTTAAAGTATATTTAGCGCTATTAATCCGTCGTTTGCACGCATTATTCTAGGCGTTAACTGCTTCTTTGTTAATTTAGCTTTCAAATATGGTAATCATTCTCTTTGAGTAGTAAACTGATATTATTTCCGCATAAATGTGCGAGGTAAGCATGAAGTACGAATTATTAGTTTTAGCTGCAATGACACGATTAGAATCTCCAAATACTCAAGCTATCGTGGCTGCAACAGGGATTTCTGAACGTAAAGTACAATCCGTAGTTAATTCATTAGTTGAAAATTTAGGCTTAAACATTCAAAGAGAGCGCCAGGGTCGAACCTTCCGTTTTTCTATTAATAGCTGGGGTGTTTTTGAATCAGGGAAGGCGATCCAGTCTCAACTTAATGATATTGATTTAGTTATGCCAAGTAATTCAATGCTTTCTTCTTACGAAGAAAAGCATGCCTATTTCGAGCAAGTTAAAATGGATAACTTTAAAGAAAGTATGCGTTTAGAGGGGCATGATGTTGCTAGTAATTTCGATTTATCACTCGACAGAGAGCAACAACGTCAAATTTTGTTAAACAAATACTCAAACGTAAATTCGTTAGAGGCGCTCAATGGCTGATAAATATGGCACAACACAAGATCCTTATACTTACGAAAATAGTTCGGTTCTTGTTAATAAGCTCAATATCAACAATGAAGCGGTATTAGAGGCTGCTGAACGTGATTTAACAACGTTAGCTGCAATGTATGTAGAGTTTCAATTGCCTCCTTACGATTTCAGCTATCTGCGTTCAATTCATCATATGTTATTCTCCGATCTATTTGAATGGGCTGGCGAGTTAAGAACGATTGATATTTCAAAGGGAAATACACGTTTCTGTAATGTAGCTAGGATTGAAAAAGAAGCAAATAATCTATTTTCAATGTTAGAAAAAGATAAGTATTTAGTAGATCTACCATACGATGAATTTCTTACTAAATTAGCTGAGTATTATTGCGATATTAATGTTTTACATCCATTCCGTGAAGGAAATGGTCGTGCCCAACGTTTGTTGTTTGAGCATATTGCAATCAACTGTGGTTACAATATTAATTTTTCTGGTATTACTTCTGAGCAGTGGGTAGCCGCAAATATCCATGGTTATCATTGTAATTATGTGCCAATGAAAGAGCTGTTTTCTGTTTGTGTAACTAAAGCTGAAAAGCGCAGTTAACAATCGCATCAACACGATTTACTACACTCGGCATCTCAGGTTGTCGGGTGTTTCTTGTTTTAAGGCGTCAATATTAAGTATAATGGCATAGTAGTAAACGTGTTATGCAGGCGTTATGTGTTTTCACGGAAATGATAGGTTTTATGGAGTAATTATGGTTTTAATTCAAACGGTTGAAAGTAATTCACCGTATTTATCTGAATTGTATCAATGGTTTGAAAGTGAGTGGGATGATGTTGAACCACTGGCTACAACAAAGGATGGAAAAGTTATCCCAAATCCTATTATTGCCTTAGAAAATGGTGAATTAATTGGTGGTTTAGTTTTTACTCGTTTTCTATCTCCAATTACTCAAGATCAGGCAGTTTGGATTAATGCTGTCTTTATTAAACCGGAAAATCGTAAGCAAGGAATTAGCTCACAATTGATTAATCATGCTGAAAAAATGGTTAATGAAATGACTGAGCCAGAGTTGCTGGTTTTTACTCATATTCCTGCATTGTATTCAAACCTAAAATGGACAGTAATTGAAACGATCGATGATCATTTCGTACTTAAAAGTTCATTGGTTCAATAAGAACACACATAACAATCGCATCAACACGATTTGCTACACTCGGCGTTATCAGTTTGCCTTTAGTTTCAGTGATTAAGGCAGTAAAATTTAGCTAGGCCTGTATCGTAGCAAACGTGTTATGCAGGCGTTATGCCACAGTGTGAAATTTTAAAAGGAGAGTGACTATATGAAGCCTAAGTTGTTTATTGGCTCATCAGTTGAAAACTTGGATGTAGCTTATGCAATCCAAGAAAATTTAGAGCACTTTGTAGAAGTGACAGTTTGGTCCCAGGGTGTATTTGATTTGAATAAATATACAATGGAATCATTAATGGATGTATTAGAAGATTCTGATTTCGGTCTGTTTGTTTTTTCGCCTGATGATATTACAGAATTAAGAGGCGAATCTAAAAAAACGGTTCGAGATAATGTGGTTTTTGAATTAGGTTTATTTGTTGGTGGGTTAGGGCGTGAGCGTAATTTTATCGTGATTCCGCGTGGTCAGGAAGACTTTCATCTTCCTACAGACTTACTTGGTATTACACCAGCAACATTTGATGCTGAAAGACAGGATGGTAATTTGGTCGCCTCACTAGGCCCTGCTTGTAATCGAATTAATAAGGTAATTGGAAAGCTAGGATTAAAAACTGTTTCTATTGAACAAAGTATCTCACTTGCAATAGTTGAGGAAGAGTCTAGTGATTTAGACTTAATAACAGATGAAAATGATTGTATTTCTCTTATCCAATCATGGATGGGTCAGCGCCCTAGTCGTGACAATAGATCTGCAATCAAATATACAGATGTTGATAGAGAATTAGGTTTAGCTAAAGGTTCGGCTGTAAAGTATATTGAAATTGCGGCTAAACGCTGGAGTTACGTCGTATCTCGAAAAGGTGCTTCAACCATTTTATTTGAAGATTCGTCGACGAATAATTGGATGTAGCATAACAAATGCATCAACACGATTTGCTACACTCGGCGTTGTCAGTTTGCCTTTAGTTTCAGTGATTAAGGCAGTCAAATTCAGCTAAGTCTGTATGGTAGCAAACGTGTTATGCAGGCGTTATACGAATAAGGTGGATACAAGGATGATTGAGACAGAACGGCTAATACTAAAACCAGTAATGATTGAGGATATTGATATCTATAAGCAAATCATGTCTTGCCCATTGATGAGCCAATATCTTCCAAAATCTGCACCTTATAATGATGATGAAATCTTTCAGCATGTAGCTAAAAGAATTGAACACTGGAAGCTGGGTTTTGGCTCTTTTATTGTTTATTCAAAAGTTAATCCAGAGGTTAAGCTCGGCTATGTTGGTGTAGAAACCTCGCCAAATGTTGAATGTAGTGATATTCGATATGGCTTTATGAAAAACGCTCAAGGAAAGGGTTATGCATATGAAGCTGCTAACGCTGTTTTGAGGTTTACATTTGGGTTGGGCAATCATAAGAAGATATATGGTGTGGCAGTAAAAGATAATATCCCCTCAATTAAAATCCTAGAAAAATTAGGCATGGAAATTGATGATTCAGTAGTCATTTATAATGATGAGAAGTTAGTCACTCTATCTGTTGAGCAATTCGTATAACAAAGCAATCAACACGATGCTAATTACACTCGGCGTTTGTGGTTTGAAGTATAATTGGTTTGGTAATTAAGGCGTTCGCACGTGTTATTGCGGCGTTATGTGCTTAAAGATTAAATTACAATCCAAAGTGCGGTATAGTGTCATGGGATTTATAATAAGGTCTACTCTACAATGTCAAAATCGAATCAAGATTTACTTAATTTAAAAAAACTAACAATACCTACACTTGGTGGTCGTTCAGCGATTGATTTGAACTTTAATGATGAATATATAACGGTCATTAATTCAAATGGTAATAAAACGGTGTTTAGTTGGCATGATTTATCTGCAGTTGAGAGTTTCTGTAAGAAGAAAGGTTATAACAAGGCTGGTACTAATTATAATCCGATGAATGGTGGGATTTTCCCTAAAGACTATCCAAAACATCGAAATACTTTAAGTTTAGTATCTTTAGCGCATTATAAAGTTGGTTCACATCCATTCTGTTAATCGCACATAACAAAGCAATCAACACGATGCTATTTACATTCGGCATTCGCGGTTTGGAGTGTAATTGGTTTGGTAATGATAGCGTTCGCACGTGTTATTGCGGCGTTATAACCTAGGTGAGATAGTTCTCAAATACACTTAAATATTAATAGTTTAAGTGATAGTTAAGGTAGAATTGATTTCATACTATAGATTGTAGCTATTTAGTAATCATTGAATAAAAAAGGACTTTGAAAATGACAACTCTTCAAAAAATTGCAATTGGGCTTGGTTCTGGTTTACTTGTTGGATCTGTTTCAACGGTGCTACCTAGCTTACAATTTTGGTGTTTTGTCATTGGATTAACTCTAATTAATTACGTTATTGTTACGAAGAAAAAATAAAGCAAATAAGTGATAGTTATTGGTGCCAAAGAGCATGAATTGCTGGAAATAAGATGATCAAGGTAGTGATTATAATGTTGAAGGTAAACAGTTACGGTTTCAGTAACATTATCAGATGGTTATAACAAATGCATCAACACGATTTGCTACATTCGGCATTCTAGGTTTCTTTGGGTTTACCGTATTAAGTGGTAAATTTAGGCTTAATCTGCATAGTACCAAACGTGTTATGCAGGCGTTATATTGCGAAAATAGTTAAGAGGATTTCATGGAAGAACAGTCTCAAACCTACTTAAATCAATATCTAAGCTCACTTTCTGAAATTGAGCGTGAAAAGTATCAATCATTCAGTTCAGACTATTTCTGTGCTGATGAGCATAATGCCAATTTATGTGCGGAATTAATCCGAATTGGTCAAAAGACAGCAACTTGTAGCTTAAATATTTGGTATGAATCAGGTGAAGAACCAATGCCAACTGTTGGTCATTTACAAGTGGTCGTTGATTGGAATGGGAAACCAATTTGTATCATTGAAATTGATTCAGTTGAAACGTGTAAATATAACGAAGTTACGGCTGATTTTGCTCATGCAGAAGGCGAGGGCGACCGTTCATTAAAATGGTGGCGTGAAGCTCATTGGCGTTTCTTTGTTACTGAATGTTCAGAATTAAATATTCAGCCTAATGAGGACATGGTTCTTGTATTGGAACGATTTCATGTCGTTTATCAATAGGCAATATAACAAATGCATCAACACGATTTGCTACACTCGGCGTTGTCAGTTTGCCTTTAGTTTCAGTGATTAAGGTAGTAAAATTCAGTTAAGTCTGTATCGTAGCAAACGTGTTATGCAGGCGTTATATGCAAAAATGAGTTTATGAGCTAAATAGGGTAGAATTCTATTTTTGAACTGTAGTGAGCCACAAATGAATAAGCCCGTCGAGCAAAGAATTGGTAACATCGCCTTAGTTGTTGAAAATTATGATGATGCAATTGAATTTTATACTAAGAAACTTCAATTTGAGCTTATCGAAGATACGGATTTAGGCGGTGGTAAGCGTTGGGTTCAAATATCTCCACCTAATTCCACGGGTACAAATTTACTATTGGCTCAAGCAAGTAATGATGACCAATTAAAATCAGTTGGCAATCAAGCTGGCGGTCGTGTTTTCTTATTTCTTCAAACTAATGATTTCTGGCGTGACTATGAGTTTATGAAAGCTCAAGGTGTCGAATTTACTGAAGAGCCACGTGTTGAAGAATACGGTACAGTTGTTGTATTTAAAGACTTATACGGTACAAAATGGGACTTATTGCAGTTAAATCAAGCTAACTAAGTCTGTAGCATATAACAAATGCATCAACACGATTTGCTACACTCGGCGTTGTCAGTTTGTCTTTAGTTTCAGTGATTAAGGCAGTAAAATTTAGCTAGGTCTGTATCGTAGCAAACGTGTTATGCAGGCGTTAAATCTGCCGAGCAAGCTCGAAGAGTGCGCTGCCTCGTAATTCTCCCTCTTAAACATCTCCTTTCTGGTTAGATTTACTATGTTTACTGTATGAGTAAACATACAGTTCAAACCTTTTTGCAAAAAAGGTTTGAATCATATTCGAAGAACCATCGACTCCCTTTATATCAACTTAAGGGGATCAGTCGGCTTTCATCTTGTCGAACTTCGTCGATGGGAGGTCATGCGCTGTATTGTGATAATGGGCACCTCAATGGCTATTGGTACAATAGCAGTGGGCATCGAAGTTGCCCACAGTGTGGTGCTCTCAAAAGAGAGCAATGGCTTAAAAAAGTAGATTCGTTTATTTTAGATACTTCTCATCATCATTGGGTATTTACTCTTCCGCATGAGTTGCATGAAATATGGAAATATAACAGAGCGTTATGCCAGCAAACACTGTTCGATTCTGTTCGTAAAACTATTCAGATATTAAGCGCGGATGAGCGATTTCTAGGTGCTAAGGTTGGGTGTGTTTTAGCCCTACATACCTGGGCTCGAAATTTAACGTTTCACCCTCATATTCATTGTTTAGTTACCCATGGAGGATTAGGTAATGATGGTTGGGTTGAGCCAAAGAAAAGTATTCTGTTTCCTGCAAGAGTGATGATGAAGCTGTTTCGCGGTAAGTTCATTGCAGCGCTACGCGCAGCAATGAATAAAGGAGAGTTAAATTACCCTGAATCACTTTCTAAGCAAAATGTACTTAACCTTTTTAATAAATGGGGCGTTTTTGATTGGGTAGTTCATTGTACCAAACCGTACTCCCATGGTGCTGGAGTCGTTAAATATTTAGCGAGGTATGTTCGTGGCGGAGCCATAAAAAACAGTCAAATTATGCATGTATCAAACAAGGAAGTGCGAGTTAGGTATAAGTCTCATCAAACAAAGAAAACAGAAATGCTTAGGCTAAAGCCTAATCAATTTATTGAGCGTATATTGAGTCATATAGCGATACCGAAAAAACAGCAATATCACTTTGTTGGTTTGTATCATAATCGATGTAGAGAGAGACTGAATACAGCTCGACAGTATCTTGGCCAAGAGCGGATAAAGGACATTAGTCCTTTATTATGGCGAGAATACGCGGAAAGCAAAGGGCAAGTACCATGTTGTGATGAATGTGGAGGCAAGGTTACGGTATTGGCTCGATTCAGAGTGATAAACGGTGAATTTATTTTTTCATCGAAAATGTGATAAGGATTATTCTATTTCGTGTAGAAAGCTTGCTGCTGCAAGCGATTCCAGTTATCGTGTGCTAGTTGGTTTATATGTTTGAAATGGGATGTTTTTTTAGATTGTGAAAAGTGTGATTTTTCTTGTTTTAGTATATAGAAATTACAAAGACATCGGCGCAGGCTTGCTCGGAAAATTTAACAGCTGCTGCAACCACATCACAATCGGCATATCTAACAATCGAATCAATGCGATGCTGTAACCTTCGGCATTCGCGGTTTAAAGTATATTTAGCGCTATTAATCCGTCGTTTGCACGCATTATTCTAGGCGTTGTGCGTACTGAGTCCGAAATTTTTTGCACGGTTCATCAATAGAATCGCGGCTTTCGTAGTTTCGGCTTAGTAAGCGTAAATTTCTTCTTTGTTACCTTTTGGTTTTCATTTCATTAGGTTCGGCAAATTAACCCTTATTTCCCCAAGTTCAGGCGTTTCAGAAGCTAATTTACGCTTCAATTGTTCTTTGGTTATGCCTCATTTTAGTCAGCATCAGTGTTTTCCTCGCAGCATTTCCAATCCCAATTGTGGCGAGTATATTTAGTTTATCAGTTCCAAACTAGCTGAAACTAAGCCGTTCAAATGTCGTAAAAAATGTATTTGTTTTCCATTTACTTTATCTCGCAATTTAAGAACATTTTGTTCGCTTAATTACTATTGGTAAATTAGAATCAGGGCTTAGAAAATCTTGGCAGGGCAGTTCTTTACCAAGTTAGCCAAGCCGAAAGTAAGCACGCACAACAATCGCATCAACACGATTTATTACATTCGGCGTTCTGGGTTTGCCTTGGGTTTTGTGATTAAGGCGGTTAATTCCGATTGGTTTGCATGGTAATAAACGTGTTATGCCAGCGTTATATGCTTCTTTGGTTTTAATAATGTAACTGATTGATTTATTAGTTTATATCTTTAGCTATAGCTCGATAAAATAAGTATTTTTAATCGATGGAATGTAGGTTGTTGGTATAGTTTTCTTTTTAATTAATGGAGAATATCATGGCTAGCTGTTCAATGGATTTAAACTCATTTAAATATGATATTGATGAGAACCTTAAGCTTTTAAACCTTCCAACTACTGAAAATGTAGTGGGAGCAGGTGCTCTTTCTTGGCTTATGATTGATCGAATTGATAAAGTAATAACGTTAGCAAGTAACCCTAGAGTTCCATTGTCAGCCGTTGCCCGTGCAGGAACTGTTGGTGCTGGAGTTTATGCTGCATTTTGGGCTGGCGCTGTAATTGGTAGTTCGGCAAGGTCATTTTATAAAAATACGAGCTGCTCTTTATCGCAAGTGTTAGATTTTGGTCGTGATAATGGAATTACAGGTTCATGGTTAGAAACTGTGCTATCTCAAAATCCGGAGTTGCTTAATGCCTGATCGCTTATTGTTAATTATTACATCAATAATAATCGTAATTTTAATTCTGGTTATCTCCTACTTCTTAGGTGGTGATGCAATATTTCTAATTGTTCTTTCAATATCAATTTGGGAGTTATCAAAAAGAATATGGTTTAAGCTCTCCAAGAAATGATTTACGCATATAACAAATGCATCAACACGATTTGCTACATTCGGCATTCTAGGTTTCTTTGAATTTACCGTATTAAGTGGTAAATTTAGGCTTAATCTGCATGGTAGCAAACGTGTTATGCAGGCGTTATACGAAATGGACTTAATTAAGTGTATGGAATACTTATGAAAAAAGGCTTTGATATTATTGGCGCACCTTTTAATCAACTTGGGTGTGTGACAACTGAAAAAAACACGGTTGATGGTCTTCGTGAAATGGATGAACGTTCATGGGTAGGACTTAGCGATTGGATTCAGGTTAGAACTCAACGCTGGGCTTCAGATATCGTTGATTTAGGTGATGTTGCTGTAACGGCTGAAGTTAAAAACTTCATCGATAACGGCGATAAAGATAAAGCACTTTATCACTATGCAAATGATTTGAAATCTACACTTTTAAATAGTTATCAGAATAATCGTATTCCTATCACAATTGGTGGCGACCACTCTATTGCGGTTGGCACGTTACAAGCAACGATGGAATTTTACCAAAAAGAACAGGGCAAGAAAGTCGCTGTTGTTTGGGTTGACGCTCATGCCGACATAAATAACAGCTTAGATAGTAATTTGCACGGTAAGCCTCTTGCTCTGTTAATGAATCAATATCCTCATAATGAATGGAACATTCCAACCGACCTCGAAGTTAAGCCCGAAGATGTTTACTATATTGGTGTGCGAGATTTAATGCGTAATGAGTTTGACTTAATTAATGAGTTGAACATTACTAATTATGATATGCCATTTATTGAAAAACACGGTTTCAATACGGTTGTTGAAATCCTAATGGTAAAATTAGAACAAGACTACGACCATGTTTATTTGTCATTTGATTATGACGCTTTAGATGGCAGCATATTTCGAGCCTGTGCAACTCCAAATGTAGGTGGTTTAACGGCTAGGGAAGTGTTGCATCTAGTTCATACAATATCTTCTAGTTCTAAATTTGTAGGCGCTGATTTTGTTGAATATATGCCTGAGCTTGATGAAAACGGTGTATCTAAAGAATTAATGGTCAAACTCATTGATGCAGTATGGGGATTCCGTGCGTAATTTCGTATAACAAATGCATCAACACGATTTGCTACATTCGGCGTTGTCGGTTTGCCTTTAGTTTCAGTGGTTAAGGCAGTAAAATTCAGTTTAGTCTGTATCGTAGCAAACGTGTTATGCAGGCGTTATGGCTCAGAAGATATTTTTAACATCACGGTAAAAATTTTCATGAGATCCTAATGCCATTAGCTCAAGGGTGACCGTGCCATCTTCGTAACTGTAACCAAGCAGTGTTAATTGCTTAACCATTTTGAATTTATGGACACGTAAAAATGACAAGTCACCTTTTTTTTGCTCTCCTAATAATGGCTCTTTCATTAATTCTTTAATTGCATTATCAAGATCCGTCTTTTGATTTTTATGTAACTTTTTTACTGCTTTCTTAAATGTAGGTGTCTGTAAAATTTGAGTTATATTAGCCAAAACTATAGCTCTCCAATTTTCCTGTTTCTTTTTCAGCTTTGGCAATAATTGCTTGTTTTACAAACTCATATGATAGTTCTGGGTTATCTTCCATCATTTCACCAATTTTAGCCCAGTGTTCAATTTGTTTTGGTGCGGTGCGACTGAATGCTTTAGCCATAATAGTAGCTTTTTGCACAAGGTCTTGGTCTAATCTGATGCTTGCTGTAGCCATTGTAAGTATCCTATTTAAAGTTGATTTTCATTATTGTAGTATATTGCTACGGTTGTCGCAAGTTGCGCCATAACAATCGCATCAACACGATTTACTACATTCGGCATTGTAGGTTTGTCTTTAGTTTCGGTGTTTATGGCGGTAAAATTCAGCTTGATCTGTATAGTAGTAAACGTGTTATGCAGGCGTTATGTCACTAAGGATCAAAATGTTTGAGTTAAATGTTAAGAGTATAATCTCGGGTAACGAGCAATTAGCAGTATTTTGGAGTAATAGCCATGGATGGGCACCTAAAGAAGCCGCTGATTTAATGTCAAAATCACGTTTAGATTGGCAGGTATCGCTTTCTAAAACTTTATTAAAGTGGGAGTTTGAACCAGACTGTTATGATGGTCAATTAATTCTTGCATGGGCCAATCTAGGTGCTTTAATTGAGGGAACACTTAAATTATTTTTGAGTGTCTTTTATAAAGATTATTTAAATGATATTGATAAAACCTCGAACAAAGGAAAGCAAGTCGACCCAGATTCGATGACTTTGGAGAAGTTGAAACAGTTCATAAGAAAAAAAGAGTTGTTTAATAAAGAATGGTACCAATATATTGAACTTGTTCAACAGAGGCGTAATGCTATTCACGCGTATAAAGATCGTCCAATTGGAAGTAAAGACGAGTTTTATGATTCAGTTGAAAAGTATTTATTGCTTATGCGCTTTGTTAATTCATATTTACCATACCCAGATGGAGAATATGTACCCAACTTTTAGTCGTGACATAACAAATGCATCAACACGATTTGCCACACTCGGCGTTGTCAGTTTGCCTTTAATTTCAGTGATTAAGGCATTAAAATTCAGCTAGGTCTATATCGTAGCAAACGTGTTATGCAGGCGTTATGTTTCTAAAGGGAAAATATGGATATTAATCGTATCGCTCAGATAATCTGCTCTGTGGCTGAGAGTGAAAATAAAGAACTATCTGATATTTCACAGGAAGGTATATTTCATATGCCTGAGTTAGCTTTTGCATATGAATGCGGTAAGGCAATTATCAAAGAATCAAAGAGTATCTTTGGTGAAACGACAGTTGAATGGTGTAGGGAATGCGATCTTAAAAATGGCGGACCAACTGATTTAGTTTTTAAATTGGATTCTGGTTATACCATAGCAATTGAATTTAAGTTGCGAGATACAACGATAGCATATCAAAACGATATTGAAAAACTTGGTCGGCTCAAAGAAGAAAAGTGTATAAGATTATTCTGTGCTCTAGTCGACGTATTTAACCATCAATTACCTGATGATGGTCGTCAAGCATATATTGAATGTTTACCTAATTATCAAGTAAAGCCACTTCATAAAGTAACGTTCGATACTAAACAAAGTAGGTATGTAAAACCTGTATCTTGTGTAGCGTGCGTTTGGGAAGTTGGTCAGTCGTTGTAGGGCGAAACATAACAAATGCATCAACACGATTTGCTACACTCGGCGTTGTCAGTTTGCCTTTAGTTTCAGTGATTAAGGCAGTAAAATTCAATTAGGTCTGTATCGTAGCAAACGTGTTATGCAGGCGTTACACGAACTCTAAGATCGCAGTTTTTTGGCTCAGTTCAGCGATTGAGCCACTAGTTTTTTAGTCGTGAAAGTACGGTGGGTTTCCTTTTTCTTTGTTGCCTTTTAATATTCGTTTTATCAGGTTCGGCAATTGACCATTATTGCCAAAAGTTCATGGATTTCAGAAACCAATTCAGGCTTCAATTGTTCATGGCCTTGCCTCATTTTAGTCTGCATCAGTGTTTTCTTCTCAGCATTATCAATCCCAATTGTTGTTGGGATATTTGGTTTCTCCGTTCCAAACTGGCTGAAACCAAATCGTACAAATGGTGTAAGAAAAAGGGATTGTTTCGTTTCACAGTTATTGTCGTTGAAATGATATTTTGCTCGCTAAATTGAGCCAGTCTAATTAAACTCAGTTTACAGTAAATCTTGGTAAATCAATTCTTTACCAATTAAAGTGAAGCGTTGACAAAGATCGTGTAACAAATGCATCAACACGATTTGCTACACTCGGCGTTGTCAGTTTGCCTTTAGTTTCAGTGATTAAGGCGTTAAAATTCAGCTTGGTTTGCATAGTAGCAAACGTGTTATGCAGGCGTTATACGAATAAGGTGGATACAAGGATGATCGAGACAGAACGGCTAATACTAACAGGGTAAGAGCGTGAGTTGAAATTTTGTTGAGAATGTAATTCTTTGTCAATTTGTAACGTTATTATTAAGTAAAATTTAATAGTATCTCAACTCTATTGAACTCGGTTACTTATGCAAAACGTCAGGTTAATATTTTAATGAACAAAAGTTAGCCATTCACGCTCTCGCCCTGCTAATACTAAAACCAGTAATGATTGAGGATATTGATATCTATAAGCAAATCATGTCTTGCCCATTGATGAGCCAATATCTTCCAAAATCTGCACCTTATAATGATGATGAAATCTTTCAGCATGTAGCTAAAAGAATTGAACACTGGAAGCTGGGTTTTGGTTCTTTTATTGTTTATTCAAAAGTTAATCCAGAGGTTAAGCTTGGTTATGTTGGTGTAGAAACCTCGCCAAATGTTGAATGTAGTGATATTCGATATGGCTTTATGAAAAACGCTCAAGGAAAGGGTTATGCATATGAAGCTGCTAACGCTGTTTTGAGGTTTACATTTGGGTTGGGTAATCATCAGAAGATATATGGTGTGGCAGTAAAAGATAATATCCCATCAATTAAAATCCTTGAAAAATTAGGAATGGAAATTGATGATTCAGTAGTAATTTATAATGATGAGAAGTTAGTCACTTTATCTGTTGAGAAATTCGTATAACAAAGCAATCAACACGATGCTAATTACACTCGGCATTCGCGGTTTAGAGTATAATTTGTTTGGTAAGTAAGTCGTTCGCACGTGTTATTGCGGCGTTAGGTTTAAAATCTAAAAATGAGAGTTAAATGAATACTGAAACTGGTTCGATACTTAAAGATTTACGTAAAAGTAAGCAACGTGAGAATAATAATATTAAACGAGCGTGCTTATATGCTAGAAATAATAATCTGTCTCTTAAGGAGGTAGGTGTTTATGAGTTTCCAAATGGACACTTAATCTTTGACCGCTATCCTTCAAATAGTGCGAAAGCCTTACTTGAAGACATATTAAATAATTAAAGTTATTTACTCTTAATCGTTTGGATACTTATAGGTGGTTAGTGTTGGATCTAGAAAATTTTTTATCTGAAAATAGTGGTGTGATAGTTGGCGCGATAACGACTTCATTGGGCTTACTTATTGGAGTGCTGACTAAGCAATTGGATTTTAGATACTCAATAAAAATGCAAGGACAAAAATACAAGGATGAATTCAAGTCACAGTATGTAGTCGAACCAATTCTTTGCTATTTGAAATTAGATCTAAAAATGGCACAAGCTGTTTATGCAGGAGCCTTAAATCAGCAAAAAGTAGAATTAGACTGTTCATCACAAGGTGACGTTGTTTATATTGAGACTTTAGCATATTCATTAAACGATAAAATCGGGAATAGTGTGGCCGCGTATAACAGGGCGACCGCATGAGTGTTTAGTTTTTAGCCATACTATTAAAACCAGCGTTTAATACTGCCTCTAACATAGAGGTATTCATCATGCAGCGTTTCTGCTTTCCGACAATACTGAGTTTAGTCGGCTCTTCTCGAAGCATATTCAGACTCATATGGCGCAAGCAGGCTACGTTTTCTGAACCATGCCCCTTGTATATCTGACACGCATCTTCATTCATACTAACATCAAGTACCCAATGCATAGATTCAATACCCCAATGCTCTCTAACCGCATTAGCAGCCTGCTCTGCACTCAGCTCCTTTGAGCTAATGTAGTAACGGTACTCTAAATCTAGCTTCTTTCCTTTCTCAAAACGAAAGTTTTCAATCATTACTATGCTTTTTAGGCTAACCCAACGACTGAAGTCACCCTCAAGCTTGTTACTCCCTAATACATAACATTGACGTGATTCGATGCGTCCATGACTTTCTTCAAAAACAACAGTATCTGCCATGTTTGCTCGCTCTTTTGAAAATGCTTTTTCTATTGCTTTACGAAGCTTTCCTTGGTTACTTTTTACTGCAAGTAAGTAGTCTCCGCCTTTGTCAGTAATGACTTTTGCTATCTTGGTTTGACATGCCATTGCATCGATAGTTATCAATGCTCCCTTTATGTCGAGCATCTGTATTAGTTCTGGTATTGCCGTAATTTCATTACTTTTTTGTTCGGTCTTTAACTGCCCCAGCACGAGTTTATTTGATGAAGCGTAGGCACTGATCATATGGATGGTACTGGCTCTATCTTCACGATTGTAGGAGCCTCGAAGTGTTTTTCCATCAATAGCAATCACTTGACCTTTCGTTAGTGTATGAATTGAAGACATCCAATTAATAAAGCATTCTTGAAACTGCTTAGGCTCGATAGTAGATATGATGCGTGCAATAGTATCATCAGCAGGAATTTCATTTAAAAACAATCCATTGAGTTTAAACCAGTCATGATGCCCAAGAATATATTCACGAATATCGAACCACCCTTTAGCTCCTGCGATTACAGAGCATAAAGAGCCAAATAGAACCTCAAACAGACAATAAGTGGTCTTCGCACTTTGGCGTTGGTCAGTAACAGTGTGAAAATGCTCTTTAAAATGGTCAATATGCATGATGCTCTCCCTAAAAAGGGAGTATATGATCACAACTAAATGTGATCGTCAAATCGATCTTTAAATTGACTAAAAAACGTTCACGATCTCACCCTGCCGCGTATAATCGTGAAAAAATTATATTAAATACATTATCAATACCACTGCATGGTGAAACAGCAAAGGTAAACGAAGCTTATGAGTCATTAATACGCTTAAAAGGTCAAGCAAGTAAAATTATTGGTGAATTAGGTCGGTATAACTGATGCTGACAAAATAAACCTAACAATCGCATCAACACGATTTACTACACTCGGCATCTCAGGTTGTCGGGTGTTTCTCGTTTTAAGGCGTCAATTTTGAGTATAATTGCATAGTAGTAAACGTGTTATGCAGGCGTTATAAGCACCGATTTATTAAGGTTATTTGAGCCAGAGGTAAAGGTTTGAAATTTTCTACGCGTTTAGCGAAAGATAGTGATTTTGAGTTCTTATTTGAACTTAAAAAGGCGGCTGAATTTGAGCCAATTAAAGCTGTGTTTGGTTGGGACGATAAAATCCAACGTGAAATGCATCAAGATGAATGGGATGAGGAAAAACCAACCATCATTGAAATGTCAGGTGAAGCCGTAGGCAGGGTCCGCGCATGTTATTTACGCAGTGATTTCTAATATTTCGGGATATAATTTTTTAAAATAGCTTGAATTCGAAGTTTAGAAATGATCTTATACTGTTAACAAAACAGAAGAAGACAAAATAATGAATTACGACGATTTTAAAGACCATTTTAACATATTAAGCGATACACGTCAGTCGAGAAAATCGACGTATAATTTCTTTGAAGTCATGTTCCAAGTGGTTACCGCAATGTTGTGTGGAATGAAGACCTGGGACGAGATAGATACCTTTGGTGAAGAGAATTTAACGTGGTTTAGAAAATTTAGCGATTACTCTCATGGAGTACCGAGTCACGATACCATTGCTCGAATAGTTAGTTTGGTTGACCCCGATGAATTTTCAATTTGTTTTACACGGTGGTGCAATGATATTCAGCATGAAAAATCATTAGATACGACTCATGTAGCGATTGATGGGAAATCATTAAGAGGAACATATGACTATAGTAAAAACAAATGCTTAACTCATATGGTAAATGCTTATTCTGTTGATACAGGCTTGGTTTTAGGCCAATTAAAAACAGATTCCAAAAGCAATGAAATAACGACAATTCCTGAAATACTAAAGCTAATTAAAGTTAAAAACAGAATTATTAGTCTTGATGCAATGGGCTGTCAGAGAACAATTGCAGCAGATATTGTTAATAGAGAAGGTGATTACTTATTAGCAGTGAAAGGTAACCAAGAACGCTTACGTAATATGTTTTTAAATAAATTTTCTTTTGCTCAACTTGCTCATTTAGAGTGTGATAAATTTGAAACGGAAGAAGTCGGTAAGCGCGGAAGAAAAATGGTTAGGTCTTATTATGTTGTGCCATTTACAGAAGCATTTGGAGACTTCTCTGTTGATTGGGACGGTCTAGAAAGTTTATGTATAGCAGTGACTTATAATAAACATAACAAAAGTAACTCAGGGTCTTTAGGTATTAGATATTTCATATCATCTAAGAAATTATCAGCAGAAGAGTTTGGTAAATTATGCCGAGGCCATTGGGGTGTAGAAAGTATGCATTGGTGGTTGGATAGCGTAATGAAAGAAGACGACAGTAAGATAATGTATCAGCATGCTGCAGAGAATTTATCTAGGATCCGCCAGATGTGTATGAACTTCATAAAATTGGTGGATTTAAAAGGAACGTTAAAGAAACGGCAGTTGAAATGTGCACTTAATACAGACTTTAGAGAGATGGTATTATTTGGCACTTAGCTGTAATTTAACATTTTAGCAACTCATGCGTGGACCCTGAAGCCGTAGGTAGCTATTTACTTCAAAACAAAGGCGACCATTTCTATTTTTGCCGTTTCTTTTTATTACCAAGCTTTCACGGGAAAGGAATAGGAAGTCAGGTTTTAAGCCAATGTTTAGAGTTTGCTGATAGCGAGAATAAACCAGTGAAATTGTGTTATTTGCAAGGCAATCGAGTAGGCGGTTTATATCGTAAATTTGGTTTCCAAGTAACATCAGAAGATGCTCAATTTGTTCATATGAACCGTGTGAGAATGTGCTTATAACAAATGCATCAACACGATTTGCTACATTCGGCGTTGTCGGTTTGCCTTTAGTTTCAGTGATTAAGGCAGTAAAATTCAGCTAGGTCTGTATCGTAGCAAACGTGTTATGCAGGCGTTACACCTCTAAGCGAAGGAAATAAATATGAGTAATGAGTTTTATAGATTTAGAAAAATTAGTAGTTTGTTAGGGGAGTTTCAAGAGTTAGAAAATCAAAGTATTTATTTTGCAGATCCAGAATCATTAAATGATCCTATGGAAGGGTTTAGGGATATGTATTGGAGTGGTGATTATATTGTGTGGCGTAATCTATTCAAACATTATCTTCTATGCCTAGAAAAGTTAAGTTCTTTACTTTTAATTTCGGGTGAAGAGCATCCAATATCTAAACAAGACATTTTAGTACTCTCAAATGATGCACTATTTCCAACATTAGAATATAAAATATTATTTGAAAAAATGGTAAATGATTTTTTTGATAACAAAAATGTTTTGAAGTTAATTGAAGATATTTCAAATAGAACAACGCCAATTAGAAAAAATGAATTATTCTTTTACCTCAATAATGTGCATCAATTTGCTCTCGATATAATATTTAACGTGTATGAAAGTAACAATTTAATACCAAAAAGAGAAAAGCAAGCAACTTCTTCTGATAAAGCAATTAAAAATTTAATTGATACTGATTTTATTGGTCAATTAGAAAAAAGTTTAAAAGAATCAATTGATGGAGACAAGGTAGTTAATGCTTTATTTTCTGCACAAAGAAGTACCTTTTATCAAATGGATTTAATCCATACATATAATGGTATATTTAATCAAAGCACAAAGAACAAAAACTTAGTCCTAGTTGATTTTCCCGATGCATATATAGAACAACTTGAAACATTAGTTTTCCCTGAGTGGTACACGGCCTGTTTTATGTCCGAATGTAAAAGTTCATCTGTATGGGGACACTATGGTGATAATCACTCAGGTGCGTGCCTCATATTTTCTTCAGAAAATATTGATAATAAAAATTTTTTAAATTTGAAAGGAAGAAATGGTTATTCTTCAGTTGACGGTCCAACATATGGGTTTAGTAAGCGGGAGTTTTACCCTATAAATTATGTAGAAGGTTATGGTGAAATTGATTTCTTTCGCATGCTTGGACGTTTGCCTACATTTACGATTCAATCAATGTGGTATTCATTAGATGGTGAAATAAGTAAATGTGCGGATAATATGATGGATTCCGAAGATAAATGGAGAGATAACTATTGGAACAATTTCTATCGAGATATTGCTATCAAGTCTCAAGATTGGTCTTATGAACATGAATATCGACTAATTTTAGAAAATTCATTTGACAGTTTTTCTGAGCCTAAAGATCGGTCTTTAAATTATGAATTTAAATCTCTTAAGGGAATTATTTTTGGAATTAAAACTAGTAAAGAAGATAAATTAAAAATCCTTAAGATCATAGAAGAAAAATGTAGAGAGAGTAAACGCGATGATTTTTGCTTTTATCAAGCCTATTATTCTTCTGATGAAAAGTGTATTTGTTATTACCCAATGAATTTAATCAAATTTCAAAACGAGGTGTAACAAATGCATCAACACGATTTACTACACTCGGCATTGTCAGTTTGCCTTTAGTTTCAGTGATTAAGGCGGTAAAATTCAGCTAAGTCTGTATCGTAGCAAACGTGTTATGCAGGCGTTATACGATTTAGAGGATAGTTAAAATTTCAAAATTATATAAATTTAGAGCTGTTGATACATATAGTCTATCAGCATTAGCAAACTCTCAACTTTGGTTCTCGGATATAGGTTCTTTTAACGATCCATTTGAAGGAGTATTTGTTCTTGAACAGTCAATTTCTGATACGAGTTACAAGCTTTGGGAAAATTTAGTTGAATGGAAAGATAACGAAGACATCAATCCAGAAGAAAGGAAGCAAAAACAAAAAGAACTGGGTTTAGAACATTTGGACGTTTCTCATCCTGATTTTTTGTCAAAATTAGCTAAGTCAGAATTTGATATAGTTTTAAAATTAATTCAGCTCTCGAAAGTTATTTCATTATCATTATCTGATAATGATTGTGACCCTATAACTGACAACTTAATGTGGTCTCACTATGCTGATGGGTTAAGAGGCTTTTGCTTAGTTTTTGATAGCCAAAAACTGCAAGCTGATATTCATAAAGCTTCAGACCGAGTTATTAGACCCGTAAAAGTGAGTTACCAAAATACACCTAATATTATCGATATAAATGAATTCATTGAATCTCCAGCGATGCTTGGCGTATCAGAGTTAAATTATATTGATTATGTGGTTGGTACAATTGCTAGTAAATCGGAGTCATGGCGTTATGAAAATGAATTTAGAATTCTTTCGATGTCAGACAGTAATTTACATGGCTATAGCGTAAGTTCGTTATGCGAAATAATTATTGGTGATAAAATGCCAGAAGACCAACAAAAATTGGTTACAGGTATAGGTAAATCTGTCAATCCGGACATGATCATTAAACGAGCTAAGTTAAAGGAAAATAGTTATTTAATTGAGATTGTCGATTATTAAAAATCGTATAACAAATGCATCAACACGATTTGCTACATTCGGCATTCTAGGTTTCTTTGAGTTTACTGTATTAAGTGGTAAATTTGAGCTTAATTTGCATAGTAGCAAACGTGTTATGCAGGCGTTATGCAAATTAAAAAGGTAAGTATTTATGATTAAGGATTGGAAAGATATTGAAACTGGAGAGTGGGCTAATCTCTTACTCGGAAATGGTTTTAGTATTGGTATTAGTCGCAATTTCAGATATGACTCCTTGCTTGAAATTGTGGATAAGAATCAGATTGGAATGTATCCTCATGCGCGAGGTTTATTTGAAAAAGGAAGAGTTGATACTGTTAACTTTGAAGAGGTTTTACGTGTAATTTATCATGCGTATCTAGTTAATTTTTGGAATATCGATGCAATCGAGAGCCTTTACTATAATGTACGTAAATCATTAATTGAAGCGGTTAATAAAGCCCATGTCGATTATGAGGATGTGCCGGTTAGAAAGATAGAGAAGGCTTTAACAGGTTATAAGGCAATATTCACTACGAATTATGATTTAATACCTTATTGGTCAATTATGGCAAATGATTTTATAGGTTATTGCGATTACTTTTGGGGAGCGGTCTCTTCATTTGATGCTAGTGATGCTAAAATTTTTGATAATAAGTCACCGATTTATTATTTGCATGGTGCTCTACACTTGAGAACTAATATGTCAGGAGTTACTCAAAAAGTTAGAGCTACTGGTGAAACTTCAATTAAACAAATTGTTGGTGAAAAGACTTTGGAAACTATTCCTTTATTTATATCAGAAGGTAAGTCTCAAATGAAACTTAGACGCATTCGTGAAAATGATTATCTAAGCTTTTGTTATGGATCACTTATGGATATGAATGACAGCTTAATCGTTTTTGGTCATGGATTAGATAAAGAATACGATGAACATATTTTATCAGCGATTAAGGCAAGTAGCATTACAAGATTAGCGGTTAGTGTATATAGCGGCATGCAAGATGAGGATAAACTTGCATTTGCTAGTAGTATTAAGGCATATTTTGCGGGCTCAAAAATAGAGGTATCTTTCTTTAATTCTGACAGTCATCCTTTATCGCTTAACTAGCTGTGTAGAATTTGCATAACAAATGCATCAACACGATTTGCTACACTCGGCGTTGTCAGTTTGCCTTTAGTTTCAGTGATTAAGGCAGTAAAATTCAGCTAGGTCTGCATAGTAGCAAACGTGTTATGCAGGCGTTAGCTGTATCAAAGGAGTATTTACCTCGTGAAAGAACTATTAAATGAATACCCAGCTGTCGCGACAGTAGTTATGACGACGTTGACATTATTACCACTATTTAAACTGGCTCATTATGTATTAGCATCGAATCGTACCTTTAAAATACAAAGCTTAGAGTTATTATGTAAATCAATTTCTGATAGTTCAAATGGGGCTAGTCGCTTAATCGCAGAACAAATGTTTAGAAGCCATTTTAAATTACTCGTTAATTTTAAGACAATAGAAGCTCTTTTAAATCTTCCAAACCCAACCTTAGCTATTGATTTATATGGTTCATCTAAGAAATACCTTATATTGGATAATAGTATTCTAATATTTAAAAATAAGTATCAAAACCCTAAGCGGAGAAAGGTGGAACGTTTGTTCAGGCCAATAGTTGCTCATATATTATATTGGGTATTTGCTATGACTGGAGCATTTTTCGGGCTGTACGTCATTAAAAATTTCAATATAGATTCAATTTTTGAAACTAAATATTATATGTTTAATCAGGGCGCGAGCATACTTTGATTAATTTATAACCCAAAGAAGATTCGAGCCCGATAATCATCATTCCAACTAGCTTTCTTCAACTTCACTTTTTGGCTTGGTGCCCCACAATCGCATTGCTTCAGCATGTTCATAACAAAGCGTCTAAATAACGCTATATTCTCCACTGCACCATCTAACGTTATTCGCGAGCTATCTTCTTTAAAAACAACATCTAAAACATAATGTTGGCTGTTTTCAATACGCCAATGCTGACGGATATAGTGGCCTAATAATTTGTGATTTGGAGACATAGAGCTTATGTAGTATGAGGTGTCTACGCTGCCTTTACCATTGATCACTCTGTGCCGTTCCACCGCTATGATGCTTCGTACCGTCGGCCATTTATTAGCAAGCTCTTCGGGTAACTTGGCCTTTAACTGGAATACGTATCGTTCTTCGCTGCGACCATGGCGCTTCTCTTTGATTTCGGTAACTATTTTCTCTTTACCTGCATCAAAGACAGCTTGAAATTGGTCAACAACAGCCGCTCTTAATTTGGGCTGATTGTTCTTTACTTGAACAACAACGTGAGCCTTTTTTTCTGCAATTTTCTCCAGTGTATCGCGCTGACAATGCAGAGCGTCAATGGTGATGACACTGTCTTTTACGTTAATAACATCAAGCATTTGGCGTACAACGTTGATCTCGCCATTCTTGCTCTTTGTCGGCTTTTGGCTCAATACAAGACCACGTTCAGTATCGTAGGCTGTGACCAATTGTAACGCGTTTTTTTTGTCATTTCGGTATGAACCACGCAACACTTTTCCATCGAATGCTATAATCGGCTTGTTTTGACTCGTGCGTTGTTCATTAATCCAAAGGGCTAACGCTTCTAGCAAAGATTCAGCAACAATTGAACGTAAAATACGAGCTATTGTATGTCGGCGTGGAATGCCATGTTCGAATGCTCTGTATTGTCTCAACCAATCTAATTTATCTTTTCCAAATAATTCAATATCTTGCCAGCCTTCACACCCCGATGTGATAGCGCTAATTACAAGGAACATAACGTCAATAAGGTCATGCTTCTGATTAATGTCTGATCGGGTATCTTGGACGACTGATAGGTGTTCGATTAAGTTCAAAGTGGCTGCGTGATTATGGATTTGGCACTATTAGATCATATTTTTTAACAAAGTGCGATCCCGCCCTGTATGTTTAATGGCGCATTATGGTTTTTAGCATCTTTAATCTCATTCGCTTTTATAACACTTGCGATTGCAGCCCTGACTGACAAGGCAAGTATAAAAAAGGCCGAAATACTCCAGGATTTATTCAAAAATAAAGGAGCACACAAGGTTAAATGGTATTACTAGATACAGCTAACAAATGCATCAACACGATTTGCTACACTCGGCATTCTAGGTTTCTTTTAGTTTACTATATTAAGTGGTAAATTTAGGCTTAGTTTGCATGGTAGCAAACGTGTTATGCAGGCGTTAAACCGCCATGGTCAAATTCGGTGCATCGCTTTTTTGTATACGTCGCTGCGTTCTCTTTTGCCAACAGCTAAAACAGTGACAATTATTACGTCATCCTCAACTTTGTATACTAACCTGTAACCAGATTGTCGTAGCTTAATTTTGTATAAATTATCAGCGCCTGATAGTTTTGACGCTGGCACGTGAGGATTATCTAAGCGTTCTAATAACTTTTTCTTAAATTGCTCACGAAGCGTTGCACCTAGTTTATTCCATTCTTTATATGCGCTCTTTTTGAAATCTAACTTATAAGTCATGGATGTTTACCGAAATAGTTTCTTCATTCTCTCGTTCTGCGGCAAGAGATAATAGTTCTAGATCTTCAACTCGATCCATCAATAGCTCATAAGCTTCTGCTGGTACACAATAAAATGCAGGCTCATTTCTGTTTAATACAGCAACAGCTTCACCATAAGCACTTGAAGCCACTTTCATTGGGTTAGCTTTAAACTCGGTAATGCTTGCTGCAACATCAGCTAAAATTCTAGTAGTCATAATAGTCTCTAATTAGGTTGATTATTCGGTCATTATAGCGTGTCATTGCGGTTTAACAAAGCAATCAACACGATTTATTACATTCGGCGTTGTAGATTTGCCTTTGGTTTCGGTGTTTAAGGCAGTAAAATTCAGCTAAGTCGTCGTAGTAATAAACGTGTTATTGCGGCGTTACACGAACTCTAAGATCGTAGTTTTTTGGCTCAGTTCAGCGATTGAGCCATTAGTTTTTTAGGTGTGAAAGTAGGGTGAGTTTCCTTTTTCTTTGTTGCCTTTTAGTCTTCATTTCATCAGATTCGGCAATTGACCATTATTGCCAAAAATTCATGGGTTTCAGAAACCAATTCACGCTTCAATTGTTCATGGTTTTGCCTCATTTTATCCTGAATCAGTGTTTTCCTCGTAGTATTCTCAATCCCAATTGTGGTGAGGATATTTGGTTTATTAGCTCAAAATAGGCTGAAACCAAATCGTACAAATGGTGTAAGAAAAAGGGATTGCTTCGTTTCACAGTTATTGTTGGTGAAATGATATTTTGCTCGCTAAATTGAGCCAGTCTAATTAAACTCAGTTTACAGTAAATCTTGGTAAATCAGTTCTTTACCAAGTTAATTGGAGCGAAAGCAAGGCTCGTATAACAAAGCAATCAACACGATGCTATTTACATTTGGCATTCGCGGTTTGGAGTATAATTGGTTTGGTTAGTCGGTCGTTCGCACGTGTTATTGCGGCGTTATACCTTTTTCTGAAATAGGGAGATTTCAATGAAAATAATAGAATGTAAAATTAGTGAGTTAGATGATATTTCGGTTTTATTCGATGCTTATCGACAGTTTTACGGACAACGAGAGAATTTATTTGAATCTCAACAGTTTATATTAGAACGATTAAATAATGCTGATTCGGTAATTTTTATTGCTTATTCGAGTGAAGATCGGCCGCTGGGTTTTGTTCAACTTTATCCTTCTTTTTCATCCGTTTCAATGCAGCGAATGTGGTATCTCAATGATTTGTTTGTTAATGAATCAGCACGAAAACAAGGTGTTGCTCGGTCACTTCTTCAACGCGTAAAACAGTTTGCTATTGAAACGGGGGCTCTAACCGTGAAACTAGCTACTTCTGTTGATAATATAGAGGCTAAGTCTCTTTATATATCTGAAGGTTACGATAAAGTTGTTGCTTTTGAGCATTATACTCAAAGGGTAGTACAGGTATAACAAATGCATCAACACGATTTGCTACACTCGGCATTGTCAGTTTGCCTTTAGTTTCAGTGATTAAGGCATTAAAATTGAGGTAAGTCTGTATCGTAGCAAACGTGTTATGCAGGCGTTGTGCGTACTGAGTCCGAAATTTTTTGTACGGTTCATCAAAAGGATCGCGGCTTTCGTAGTTTCGGCTTAGTAAGCGTTCCTTTCTTCTTTATTGCCTTTTGGTTTTCGTTATTATTAGGTTCGGCAAATTGGCCCTTATTTCCCTAAGTTCAGGCGTTTCAGAAGCTATTTTACGCTTCAATTGTTCTTTGGTTATGCCTCATTTTAGTCTGCATCAGTGTTTTGCTCGCAGCATTTTCAATCCCAATTGTTGTTAGGATATTTGGTTTATCAGTTCCAAATCTGCTGAAACCAAACCGTTCAAATGGTGTAAGAAATGTATCTGTTTTCCATTCACTTTATCTCGCAGTTTAAGAACATTTTGTTCGCTTAATTGGCATCGGTAAATTAGAATCTAGGCTTAGAAAATCTTGGCAGGGCAGTTCTTTACCAAGCTGGCCAAGCCAAAAGTAAGCACGCACAACAATCGCATCAACACGATTTATTACATTCGGCGTTCTGGGTTTGTCTTGGGTTTTGTGATTAAGGCGGTTAAATTCAGGTTGGTCTGCATGGTAATAAACGTGTTATGCCAGCGTTATGCGCCAAAAATAGGGGAGATGTCCATGCTTTTGTGCAGGATTCTAATTATCTGTATTTGTTGGCTACCTGTTTGTTTGTAAAATATTACGTGGCTACCTTGGGGAAATTTTCGATAACCATTCCTAATTTCATCACAGCCTTTACCTATATCTGGATTTTCCGCTAACAACCAAAAAGAATCATCAAACTGTTTAAGGTAAATATTTCGTTGCTCTTTTCCCCAACGACGAGCCGTAAATATAGCTACGTCCTTAAGATCATTTTTTGCTGAAATCGTTAATGTGAATGGCTTCATTTTGAATTTTCGCTATCAAGTTCATTAATAAATGAATCTAGATCGTAATCAGCGACCCCGCTTTCTTCTCCTTCAATAAGAGAGTTACGTAATGTATGCAATTTTGTTTCTTGTGTTTCAAGTAAACGTAATGCAGATCGAATAACCTCACTGGTTGAGCCGTATCTTCCAGATTGAATTTGTGAGCTAATAAAGCCTTCAAAATGATCACCTAAAGTAATACTTGTGTTTTTAGCCATTGCCTTAACCATAAAATACCAAATAATATAGTGATTATGGTATAAAATTCAAATTAGTCAAGTCGCGCATAACAAAGCAATCAACACGATTTGCTACATTCGGCATTCTAGGTTTGTCTTGGGTTTTGGTGTTTAAGGCGTTAAAATTCAGGCTGGTTTGTGCAGTAACAAACGTGTTATTGCGGCGTTATACCATGGGTTAATCCTACAGAATTAAAGAAAATTAGATAACATCATTGAAATTCAAAGTAACAATACCCATATAAAAAGTAGGCTTAATGGTAAGCTGTAATAATAATGGAGCAACTTCAGATGGCAAATCCTCGCGCTTTTATCAGTTTTGATTTCGATCATAACGAAACAGAAAAAACTCTCTTTGTTGGGCAAAGTAAAAACTCTAAAACCCCATTTTCTATTGAAGATTGGTCTGCAAAATCTGCTATGCCTCAATCTCAATGGGAAAGTATCGTTAAAGATAAAATTAATAAATGTAACATGGTCATAGTGTTATCTGGTAAAACTATGGCGAGTGCTACTGGTGTTGGAAAAGAAATTGAAATGGCCAAAAGTCAAAATGTTCCTGTTTTTGGTATATATGTTGATGGTGCTAATACGCAAAGTAATTTGCCTAAAGGACTAGCTAGAAACCGAACTATCAGTTGGAATTGGAGCGGAATTGAAAGTGCAATTACTCAAATGATGGGTGAAGGTAAAAATAAATGAAAAAAGCGCTGGTAGTTGGTATTAATGATTACCCATCAGCACCACTAAAAGGCTGCATCAATGATGCAGCTGGACTTACATCTATTTTAGAAACCCATGGTGACGGGGCTCCTAATTTTGATGTAAGACTAGAGACTGATGTAAAAACCAAATCAAAATTAAAAGGCATGATCTCAGAATTATTTTCTGGAGAAAGTGATACTGCATTATTATATTTTTCTGGGCATGGTTTTTTGAATGAGCTAGGTGGCTATTTGGTCACCCCTGATCATGATCAATATGATGAAGGTATTTCAATGGATGAAATACTGAAACTAGCCAATGCTTCGAAAGTGAAAAATAAGATTATTATCTTGGATTGCTGTCATTCTGGTGCATTTGGAAATGCTACTGAAGGTTGTGGTGCAATGCAAATTAATGAAGGAATAACTATATTAACTGCAAGTAGCGCAAAGGAGGCATCTTTAGAAATTAATGGTTATGGTGTTTTTACCAACCTATTAATTGATGCTCTTCAAGGTGGAGCCGCAGACTTGCGAGGCCATGTATCACCAGGTGGTATTTATGCATATATAGATCAAGCGTTAGGTGCGTGGCAACAAAGACCTGTATTTAAAACAAATGTGACCAGATTTACCTCATTAAGAGAGGTAACGCCGCAAGTTCCTCTTAGTATTTTAAGGAAAATAATAAAATTATTTCCAAATGCCCAAGATGAATTTCAATTAGATCCATCATTTGAAGATACAAACAAAGAAAACGTACCGCACTCTATAGTTAAACCCAGGGTTCCCTCGTGAGTTACAAAATTGTTAAAAACCCTTAAGTACCAAACAAAACTCTCTCTCGAAACTCAGTATTTAACGCGCATTTCAATTGTCTTCGTTTCAATGTCCCTTTCATCTCTACAAGCTTAATAAAATTCATACACATTTGACGAATTCGAGATAGGTTTTCTGATGCATGCTTGTAGATGATCCGGCTGTTATCTTCATTCATTACAGTGTCCAACCACCAGTGCATACTTTCTACGCCCCAATGGCCTCGGCATAATTGGCCAAATTCTTCTGCTTTCATTTCCTTAGAAGAAATGAAGTATCTAACGCCTAAACTTCCCGAAGGCTCTCCGTTTTTCTGTTGATAAGTCGTTGCTATACATAAACTTTTTAAGCCTTTCCATTTAGAGGCAAAATCTCCATATTTATCCGTAAATGGAACAACAATATAACTTCTTAAGGTCTTACGACCCCGTAGACAAATTTCTTCTTCCTCAAAAGAATCACTCGCATAATCGCATAATTGCCCTAACGAAAAGTGTTCAGTAAAAACCTTATGGAGACTTGGTTGATTGTCTTTTACTGACATTAAATAGTCCCCTTTACGTTCAACTATTAGCTCTGCAATTGCTCTCTGGCAACCCATTGCATCAACACTAATTACTCGACCTTTAACTCTGATTAATTTAAGCAACTCAGGGATAGTCTTTATTTCATTCGATTTCGAGCTCGTTTTTAGTTGACTTAAAACCAGACCAGTATCAACAGAATAAGCATTAACCATATGTGTTAGGCATTTCTTCTTACTATAATCATACGTGCCTTTTAAAGACTTCCCATCAATAGCTATATGATTGGTTTCTAACGACTTTTCATTTTGAATGTCGTTACACCATCGAGTAAAACAAAGAGAAAATTCATCTGGGTCAACCAATCCAACAATGCGAGCCGTTGTATCTTGACTTGGAATGCCTGATAAATATGGACTGAACTTTTTAAGCCATTCTAAGTTCTCTTCTCCAAAGGCTTCTATCTCATCCCAGGTTTTCATTCCACACAACATGGCTGTCACCACTTGGAACAAAACTTCGAAGAAATCGTAAGTGATTTTTCGTTTCTGACGGCTATCACTTAATATGTTAAAATGGTCTTTGAATTCGTCGTAATTCATCTTTTGAATCTCATTTAGTTATCTAAACAGTATAAGATCACGTCAGATCGCCAAATTCAACTTATTTTTAAATTTTTATCCCGAAAAATTAAGAAAATCCGCGTAAATAACATGCGGGAACCCTGTAGTTAAACCTTATGCAACCGATGAAAATGTTACCATTTTCAAAGAACTACAAAAATTACAAAGTGTAGGGCTTGTTGTGCCAGTG
The DNA here is from genome assembly GCF_057368585.1 of Aliivibrio thorii. Taxonomy (NCBI): domain Bacteria; kingdom Pseudomonadati; phylum Pseudomonadota; class Gammaproteobacteria; order Vibrionales; family Vibrionaceae; genus Aliivibrio; species Aliivibrio thorii. Next base: position 1,139,433 of record NZ_CM170655.1, read on the forward strand.
AACTCCGACTATATGTATTTTGCTGCAATGGAATCAAAAAGTTGCAGATTGACATCGTTAGGTAATCATTATTGGCGTTTAGTTAAAGAACGTAGAATTTAAATCAAAGCTATGTAAACTTATATGGATTAAATTTTAAGTAATTATTATGTCGATAGATAATGAAACTTTAATGCAAAAAGAGGTTGCATTTTATAATGTAACTTTAAATGCTTGGTATACAACTAAGTTTGAAAAAGATAAGCATATTATGAGTTTATCTACAATCGGAGTTGGTTTTCTCGTTACACTTGCAACAACGGTAGGAGCAAAAACACCTCTAGCAATAACAATGTATTTGCTAGCAGTTTTTGCTTTTTTAATAAGTATATTATCGGTACTGTTCATTTTTACTAGAAACGCCAATTTTTTGAAAAGAATCTTGACGGAAGATAATTGTGAGGATGATGTTATTCTTTGCTGGCTAGATAAAATAGCGATGATATTTTTTGTTCTTGGAATTGTTTTCATGCTATCTATAGGTGGTTTAGCATTGACGGATAATCATAAAAAGGAATCTATAATGAATGAAAATGAAATAAAAAAAATGGTATCAAGTGAGCAGGATATTAAGAAAAAAAGTTTAAATGGTGCTCAATTTTTACGTCCTTCTAGATCTCAAGAAGCAAGTCACCGAGAAAATGTACCAGAGGAAGGTCAAAGGCCACAAAATTCAACTTCTGAGTCATAATGGTATAACAATCGCATCAACACGATTTACTACACTCGGCATCTCTGGTTGTCGGGTGTTTCTCGTTTTAAGGCGTCAAATTTAAGTATAATTGCTTGGTAGTAAACGTGTTATGCAGGCGTTATGTTCTACGAGTTAATTAAGAGGTTATATGGAAACATTTTTAGTTGCGATTTTAGGTTCTATGTCGACCGTTACTCTTACGTCGATAGGTGTTTATTTGAGTCGAAATTGGTTGATTACTCGTTTAAATGCATCGATTAAGCATGAGTATGATGTGAAGTTGGAGAGTTATAAATCTCAAGTAACACGCAGTGAACAAGCATATGAGGAAATTATCAATGCACTTTATGACATGATTAGTTACTTCCTAGATCCCAAGAATAACCGACACACTTTGGTATAGATTAGAGAGTCAGTTGCCTATAAGCTTCAAGCTCTCACACAATCAACTAAGGTAATCCCATGGGACACCAATATAAGCAACTGACACTAAGTGAAAGATACCAGATTGAAGCTTGGAATACACACTGTATTTCTGCTCGGGAAATAGGACAAAAATTAAAACGGAGCAATGGTTCCATTTCAAGGGAATTACGACGCTGTCCTGCTGGAAGTTATTCTGCCGAGCAAGCGCATAGACATGCTTTTCAAAAAAGAACACTTTCAATTAAGCATACAAAATGTAACCAAAAGAATAAGAAAATTATTCAAACATACCTGCGACTTGGTTGGAGTCCAGAGCAGATATCTGGACGGATGCGTAAAGAAAAAATAGAAAATACAATATGTTGCAGTACGATTTACAATGTAGTTAAAAGAGAGCATTGGCAAAGAATGCTTGCTCGAAAAGGTAAAAAATACAAACTACGTAAAGGTGTAGAAGCAGGAGCAAGATTAATCCCTAACCGTGTTGATATCTCTCAACGGCCTACAATTGTTGACGATAAATCAGAAGTTGGCCACTGGGAAGGTGATACAGTTTATGGCCAAGATGGGTATTTAGTCACGATGGTAGAGCGAGTATCTAAGCTATTAGTTACCTGTAAAGTACGCAGTAAGTCCAAAAAAGCCGTTACTCGTGGAATAAATCGCATGATGAAGCCCTTTAAAGGGCTTTGCAAAACAATCACATTTGATAATGGCGGAGAGTTTGCGGGTCATGCTAAGATAGCTAAGCATCTGAACTGTGACATTTATTTTGCTAAACCTTACCATTCCTGGCAGCGAGGTTTGAATGAGAATACCAATGGTTTACTAAGACGTTTTTTCCCAAAGGGAATGGCCATTGGAGAACTTGCAGCAAAAGAGATTAAACAGGCAGAGCTTTTGATTAATTCGAGGCCTAGAAAGGCATTAAATTTTCTGAGTCCGAGTGAGTTTTTAAACGGTAAGCGTGTGTCGGTTATTGTTACGATCTAGCCTTCCGTGTACATAAAGAAGATTACGGACAAGGTACTGGTTTATCAGAAGAACGTGAATCTGAATTGATGCATAAATATATTTTAGCTTCATCATCTTTAAGTAAAGCAACGGATATTGGTACATTTTATATATCTGATAAGGCAGGGGATATTCTCAGCAAATTAAGACAACGAGAACAACTTGATTATTATAATGAGCCTAAGTTTGATTTTTTCGAGCAAGAATATCAAGAACATAAATTGGCTTTAGAAAAAGTAATGAAAATTGCTAAATTGGATTTAAAACGAACCAATTAAGAACGAACATAACAAATGCATCAACACGATTTGCTACACTCGGCGTTGTCAGTTTGCCTTTAGTTTCAGTGATTAAGGTAGTAAAATTCAGCTAAGCCTGCATAGTAGCAAACGTGTTATGCAGGCGTTATATTGCGAAAATAGTTAAGAGGATTTCATGGAAGAACAGTCTCAAATCTACTTGAATCAATATCTTAGTTCACTTTCTGAAACTGAGCGTAAAAAATATCAATCATTCAGTTCAGACTATTTCTGTGCTGATGAGCATAATGCCAATTTATGTGCGGAATTAATCCGAATTGGTCAAAAGACAGCAACTTGTAGTTTAAACGTTTGGTATGAATCTGGTGAAGAACCAATTCCAACCGTTGGTCACTTACAAGTGGTCGTTGATTGGAATGGAAAACCAATTTGTATCATTGAAATTGATTCAGTTGAAACGTGTAAATATAACGAAGTTACGGCTGATTTTGCTTATGCAGAAGGCGAGGGCGACCGTTCATTAACATGGTGGCGTGAAGCTCATTGGCGTTTCTTTGCTGCTGAATGTTCAGAGTTAAATATTAAGCCTACTGAGGACATGGTTCTTGTATTGGAACGATTTCATGTCGTTTATCAATAGGCAATATAACAAATGCATCAACACGATTTGCTACATTCGGCATTCTAGGTTTCTTTGAGTTTACCGTATTAAGTGGTAAATTTTGGCTTAATCTGCATGGTAGCAAACGTGTTATGCAGGCGTTATAAGTTTGTGAGGTAAAATGCTAAAGTTACAAGATGATGAATTAGTGCAGTATAGAGCAAGTGGGTTAGGAAAGTTAATAAAAATAGTAGCGTTCCAATTTAAACACTATTGTTTAGAAGTGAAAGAAATGCATTCTAAATTTGGTCATGTTCCGGAAGTTGAAATTATTAACCAAGAATATCCTGAATTTTTTGACCGCTCGATAACAGCGAGTGTTTTTACAGGAATGGTTTTAGAAGCTTATTTTTATGACTATGCTTGTGTTATACGTTCAAAGACGTATGCAAGCAAAGTATCTCAACAAAATATAAAAGATGAGTTTATCGAATTAATTTCTACGTCGGAAGATAAAAATAGTATTACTGATTTATCTATTAGGATTGAAAGTTTAAAAATCACAAGAAATCATTTTGTACATAACAAAAGTACAGATTTCGGGAAATATAACATAACTAAAAATGAATGGCTGACGCCTAATACTTGTATCGATTTATTAGTTGATATCTTTGATTTTTTTGCAACACATAATCAAGATTATATTTTATCAAATGTTTTAAAACAAGAGTTGATGAAATTAAAGCAAAGTGAAATGGGCGTTGAGTAACTTATAACAAATGCATCAACACGATTTGCTACATTCGGCATTCTAGATTTCTTTGGGTTTACCGCATTAAGTGGTAAATTTAAGCTTAATCTGCATATTAGCAAACGTGTTATGCAGGCGTTATATGCTTCAAGGATGAAAAAAGTGAAATACGATATTTCTTTTATACATACAGGTCAGGTTCATATTGAAAAATTTGGTTCATTAGTTGCTGAGCTTTCGCCTAATTTGCTTATAAATCATATTGTTGATGAGTCATTGTTAACTCATGCTCAGCAGTTTGGTGTTGATTCGATATTAAAATCTAACCTTCTAGCCCAGTTGGAAGCTTTGAGTTTAGTCAGCAAAGTCATTGTGATCACTTGTTCATCGATTGGTGGCATTGCTGAAGAAATAGATAACTTAAATGGTTGTAAAGTTCAACGAGTCGATCAGGCAATGGCTGACTTTGCTGTTGAAAATGGAAATAATATTTTGGTTCTTGCGGCATTAGAAAGTACTTTAGAGCCAACTCGTGAACTGTTGTTGAAGTCGCTAGCCAAACACAACTCAAAATCTAAGCTTACTTTGTGCCGTGTTGAAAATGCATGGGATTACTTTCTAGCTGGCAAAATGGAACAATATTATGAGCAAATCAGTGCCGTAATTACCTCTAATGAGACAAAGTATGACTTAATCGTATTAGCTCAGGCTTCAATGTCTGAGGTTCAAAATAATGTTAACGTCTCTATTCCAGTCATTAGCAGTCCACGCCTTGGTGTCGAACGAGCAATAAAAGCACTAACAATTTAAGGCGCATATAACAAATGCATCAACACGATTTGCTACACTCGGCGTTGTCAGTTTGTCTTTAGTTTCAGTGATTAAGGCAGTAAAATTCAGCTAAGTCTGTATCGTAGCAAACGTGTTATGCAGGCGTTATATGCAAAAATGAGTTTATGAGCTAAATAGGGTAGAATTCTACTTTTGAACTGTAGTGAGCCACAAATGAATAAGCCCATCGAACAAAGAATTGGTAATATCGCCTTAGTTGTTGAAAATTATGATGATGCAATTGAATTTTATACCAAAAAACTACAATTTGAACTTGTCGAAGATACAGATTTAGGCGGTGGTAAACGTTGGGTTCAAATATCTCCACCTAATTCAACAGGAACAAATTTGCTATTGGCTCAAGCAAGCAATGATGACCAATTAGAATCAGTTGGCAATCAAGCTGGCGGTCGTGTTTTCTTATTTCTTCAAACTAATGATTTCTGGCGTGACTATGAGTTTATGAAAGCTCAAGGTGTCGAGTTTACTGAAGAACCACGTGTTGAAGAATACGGCACAGTTGTTGTATTTAAAGACTTATACGGTACAAAATGGGACTTATTGCAGTTAAATCAAGCTAACTAAGTCTGTAGCATATAACAAATGCATCAACACGATTTGCTACACTCGGCGTTGCCAGTTTGTCTTTAGTTTCAGTGGTTAAGGCAGTAAAATTCAGCTAAGTCTGTATCGTAGCAAACGTGTTATGCAGGCGTTATGTGCTAATTGTGAACGTTTACCTTGTAGAATAATCATTTGGTTGTGCTTATAGGTTGCTTTAAAATAAGAGTCTTTGTTTGATTGTATTTTAAGTTGAGGTTGTAGTGCTATATCTGGTTAGCTTTTTGTGTGGTGTTGTTGGTATTTTCTTTGGTTTCTTTTTTCTCGGTCGGTTTTCAGATCAAGCCTTAACCGAGTCATTTTTTACAACAACAAGTGAATTTGGTAACTATGGCACTTGGTTAGCTTCGATAAGTGGTTTTGTTACATTGATTTTACTTATATATCAAAACTCTAAACTTAGTAAACGTCAGGATAATCTTGACCGAAAAGAAGAAACAGTTAAAGCTAACAATCAAATAGATAAATATAATGGATTAATATTTATATTAAGCCAGCATCGTGTTGATAAGTCTAATGAATTCAACACAATTTATCGGCTACTAGAAATAGCATATAAAACCAAAAAAGAAGATCAAGTATTTTCAAGTTGGTTAAAAATGTTCAAAAAAGAACGTCATGTTTCCAATAGTCACAATTTTACGTCAAAAATAACTAATGAAATACATAAACTTGGTGCTCAAGACTTATATCAATTGTTTCACTATTTATGTTTATCTAGACAAGATGTTACAAGTAAGCTTGAAATTAGCTTAGATTTAGGTGTTTTTTCTCAAAAAATAATATCGAGTCCTGAATTTAAAGAAAACAAAAAGGATAACGATCAAGTTATCATCAATGAGTGTATAGGTAATTTTTGTAGAGAATTACATTCAAGTAACATAAGAAAAATCATAAACACTAATATTGATAGTCTTGATGGAATAAAAGCTGACTTTGAAAGCCAATATTCTATTTATAATGTATCTAGTCATAACTCACCACAGCAAAAGGAAACTATTAGAGCTATGCGTGAACTTGTATTGACTAAAATGACAGTTATATTGGCAAAATATTTTACTTTGCTAGAAATCCTGGCAAAGGAAGTTACTTTGTTAGAGGAGTGTTTAATTAGACTTGAGGAGTCTTTTGGACAGCACTTAGATAAAAGGTATAGTCATCTATCTGGACATGATTCCGTTTTATTAAAAACAACTCAAAAGAACACCTTTTTATTAGAGTTGTCATCGTTAGAAGTTATTCTTTTCGAATTATTTCCACAAAAATAGCTAAAATGGTAGTTGGTGATTTGCACATAACAAATGCATCAACACGATTTGCTACACTCGGCGTTGTCAGTTTGCCTTTAGTTTCAGTGATTAAGGCGTTAAAATTCAGCTAGGTCTGTATCGTAGCAAACGTGTTATGCAGGCGTTATGTGGCAGGACAACTCGGTAGAATTTGTAAAGTGTCAGAGGATTATCTATATCACAAAGTATATTAAATCAATATGATAGAATAAAGTTTCATAATAACTATTGAGGCAACTATGCATCTTTTGGCAACCCAAACAGAAAAAATTAGAACTGTAAATGAACGTATCAAGCCGCGACTTAAAGAGATTTCATTATGTGGAAAAATTAGTCAAGAAATGTTTGCTTCTGGTGAAAGTTTTGAAAATGTAAAGTTCACACTTGGAAATTTAAAGATCAATGTAGGATCTAATCACCGAGACTTAACCGATCCTATTCTAGATACTGGGATTACAATGGTTAGAGTTATGGTGCAATTTTTGGGCTACACGGTAAAAGCTACGAACTTACCACTACAGTCTTATAATGCGCGTCCTGACGATCTTACGATTGAAAGCTTTGGTCTTAGTAAGCCCTCTACTAATAGTGCAAATGCGGATTATATCTTCAGCTCTTTGACAGAGAGAGAAATCACAGCCATCAAAGAAGTCACTCTCAAGACAAATAATGGTGTAGCTCACTTAACTATTAATCAAACTAAAAGTATTGGGCTTGATGACCTCTCATTAGCTTGTTCAAGTATTCTTAAAGTTATGAGAATTAAGCTGCTAGATCCATTGTCTATTAGTGATATTTGCGTTAATTGGTAATAGCCACATAACAAATGCATCAACACGATTTGCTACACTCGGCGTTGTCGGTTTGTCTTTAGTTTCAGTGATTAAGGCAGCAAAATTCAGGTAAGTCTGTATCGTAGCAAACGTGTTATGCAGGCGTTATATGCAAGGGGGGATACGGTATTAATTACAATGACTTTAAAAATAAGCTAGAAAGATTAGGGTTCAATTATTTTTATTTGAATTCAGTATCAAATAGGAATTTCAGGATTAATTATAACGATCAATTAACGACTGAATTCAACTCGATCCACGATGCTGGATGTAAATACAATTATATTGGTGAAAGTGAATATCAAGTATCTATTGATTTACCTATCAATATACTTGATGCTAAAAGCTTAGCTGATAACAAAGATCTACTCATAACTTGTATTGAAATCTTTGATTGGGGTGATGTTCAAAAATCAAATATATTATCTGCTTTAAAGCTTCATCGGAAAGGTGACTTAAGATGTTACTTGAATAAAGCTAAAAAGTGGTTTGAAGATGATAATAATCTTAGTGAACCGAACTTTAAAGTAATTTGGTCAAGTGGGTGGACTAAAGTTTATTCTTTTATGTTTCAGTACACTACGATCTATGATTCAAGAGTTGCAGCATTTATTAATCAAGTATTGTTAGATTTCTGTAATACCTTAACCGACAAAGAGAAGCTAGAGTTACAAATTATCAGTAAAGGATTATTAACGTTTGGTGGCAATGTAAAAAATAGCGATGGAAAAATTCGTATAAGAGTTATGGAAAAGCCTGCAGTTGACTTACTTCAACTTTATAAAAGCCCAAATGAAAAGAGGAAAATGTTAGCGAATAAGAAAGCGTCTTGGTTTATTCGTTATATGGCCGAGCTTGATACAGTTGATTTTAATCAAAAAGAGTTTAGAAATTTAGATAAGGCTGCATTCATGCTTGGGTTCGATCTTAGTCAATGGTGATTTGCATATAACAAATGCATCAACACGATTTACTACACTCGGCGTTGTCAGTTTGCCTTTAGTTTCAGTGATTAAGGCGTTAAAATTCAGTTAGGTCTGTATCGTAGTAAACGTGTTATGCAGGCGTTATGTGCTTTTTTATTGTTTGAGCTTCTTCTCTTTTCTATTGAGTAGAGCGTATTTTATTTATCATGAAGAGTATAATCTCTTAGCTTGAGAAATGAAGATTAACAGTATCGTTAAATTCTTAATGACTCAATTGAAATCTAGTTCACGATATAAGGTTAAGCTTTATGAAAGATCCTGATATTGAATTTCACAAATGGAAAAATGAACGTAAAAGAGGAATGATTAGCTATATGATACGTAACTCTAGTCTTGCTCTATTTGGTTTACTTGTTGGACACATTCTTGCTGGTTTTATTTTCCCATCTTCTGTGTGGTATTTATCATCAATACAAGAATCAGCGATTTATATCACAATTGCAATTTGTGTATTGATACCAACAAGTCTAATTTCATGGTTTTTTCGAGAGCGTAAATATCAAAAACATCTGTCTAAATTGAAACGCACATAACAAATGCATCAACACGATTTGCTACACTCGGCGTTGTCAGTTTGCCTTTAGTTTCAGTGATTAAGGCAGTAAAATTCAGTTTAGTCTGTATCGTAGCAAACGTGTTATGCAGGCGTTATGTTTTGGTGTGCCCCACAGAATTAGAACACATTCTATACTTAGGTTATACCTATCTGGAGGCTACCATGAGCAAGCATTATACTAAATCTTACCCTGAAGAGTATCGTAAAGAAGCTGTTCGACTCGCAGATCAAAAAGATAGAACGACGGCTTCCGTCGCGAAGGAATTAGGGTTACACCCTAATCAAATTTATAACTGGCGCAGACAGTTTAACCTTCTGACAAATAAACAGTTTACGGTTCATGATGGTATCGATTATTCAATAAAAGAAAACTCAGAAATGCGTAAGATGAGAAAAGAGCTAAATGACCTAAAAAAAGAGAATGAGTTCTTAAAAAAGGCAGCGGCGTACTTTGCCAAAAACCAAGAGTAAAGTACGCTCTTATTCGTGATTTTAGAAGTAACTATAGTGTTCGTTTTCTTTGCCGAGTTTTAAAAGCATCTTCAACTGGTTTTTATGCATGGCATAATAAATCATTAAGCAAAGCCTCCAAAAGGAGGCTAGACTTTGAAAAGAAGATATTATCAACCTTTGCTGAGTTTGAGGCTAAATACGGCTCTAGAAGAGTTAGGAATGAGCTTGTAAAGCTAGGATATCCTTGTTCAACTAATTATGTAGCAAAGATCATGAAGGATCGAGGTATTAGAGCCCATAACGGAAAAGGCTTCCGTTATGGACGACGAGTTGAATCAACTCGTAATGTGGTAGGCAACATTTTAGACCGGCGCTTTACCGCTGAAAGCCCCAACGAACGTTGGACAACAGATATTACGTACATTTGGGTTAATGATAAATTTATGTACCTGGCCGTTGTTATGGACTTATTTTCAAGGAAAATAATTGGGTGGTCATTAGACGACTCAATGACTGAGGTTCTTATTTCAGATGCATTAAAAATGGCCTTCCGTCGAAGAAAGATTAAACAAGGTTTAATCATTCATTCAGATCGAGGAGTTCAATACCGTTCTAACAATTATCAAGAACTTATAAATGATAATGGTTGCGTCCAAAGTATGAGTCGAACAGGAAACTGCTGGGATAATGCAGCAATGGAATCCTTTTTCAGTCGACTAAAAGTCGAACTGATTTACCCAAAGAATTATCAAACAGTTACCGATGTTCAAACTGGCATATTTGAATATATTGAGATCTTCTATAATCGTAAGCGCAGTCACTCAACATTAAACAACTTGAGTCCATTTGAATTTGAAAGTAAATTTGTAAAATAAAGTGTTCGCTTTTCGAGGGGCACACCAGTTTCTAAAGGGAAAATATGGATATTAATCGTATCGCTCAGATAATCTGCTCTGTGGCTGAGAGTGAAAATAAAGAACTATCTGATATTTCACAGGAAGGTATATTTCATATGCCTGAGTTAGCTTTTGCATATGAATGCGGTAAGGCAATTATCAAAGAATCAAAGAGTATCTTTGGTGAAACGACAGTTGAATGGTGTAGGGAATGCGATCTTAAAAATGGCGGACCAACTGATTTAGTTTTTAAATTGGATTCTGGTTATACCATAGCAATTGAATTTAAGTTGCGAGATACAACGACAGCATATCAAAACGATATTGAAAAACTTGGTCGGATCAAAGAAGAAAAGTGTATAAGATTATTCTGTGCTCTAGTCGACGTATTTAACCATCAATTACCTGATGATGGTCGTCAAGCATATATTGAATGTTTACCTAATTATCAAGTAAAGCCACTTCATAAAGTAACGTTCGATACCAAACAAAGTAGGTATGTAAAACCTGTATCTTGTGTAGCGTGCGTTTGGGAAGTTGGTCAGTCGTTGTAGGGCGAAACATAACAATCGCATCAACACGATTTGCTACATTCGGCATTCTAGGTTTCTTTGAGTTTACCGTGTTAAGTGGTAAATTGAGCTTAATCTTCATGGTAGCAAACGTGTTATGCAGGCGTTATACGGGTGTTTTACATCGATGGTTATGCTTCAATCAACCCATCAATATTATAAAATAATAGGGTTCCAAATATAGCCATAGTTACAGCGTAACCAATTGAAATGGCAATTCCATATGATATTGAGTGGTTTTGTTTCTCTTGGTTTTCTACGACCTTATCTTTATCGAAGGCTTGTACGAAATTGGCGGGAAACTTAGTTGGTAATGGTTGAATGGACAATTTCCCAATGCTTAAAATTAAAATAATTAGGCGTCCAATTTTATATGCAAATGGATTTCCTAAAATGATAATTAAATGAGCAATAGCGTCCATTTTGTTCTCTTGATTTTGTGTCGGTTGTAAGTATCATAACCGTATTTAGCTAGTGTAACTGAGGGTAATATCTTGGTACCACGCAATTAATTTTATCTGTGCCGTATAACAAAGCCATCAACACGATGCTTATAACATTCGGCGTTTTTGGTTTGAAGTATAATTGGTTTTGAAAGTTGGTCGTCAGCACGTGTTATGGCGGCGTTATAACCTAGGTGAGATATTTCTCAAATACACTTAAATATTAATTGTTTAAGTGATAGTTAAGGTAGAATTGATTTCATACTATAGATTGCAGCTATTTAGTAATCATTGAATAAAAAAGGACTTTGAAAATGACAACTCTTCAAAAAATTGCAATTGGGCTTGGATCTGGTTTACTTGTTGGATCTGTTTCAACGGTGCTACCTAGCTTACAATTTTGGTGTTTTGTCATTGGATTAACTCTAGTTAATTACGTTATTGTTACGAAGAAAAAATAAAGCAAATAATTGATAGTTATCGGTGCCAAAGAGCATGACTTGCTGGAAATAAGATGATCAAGGTAGTGATTATAATGTTGAAGGTAAACAGTTACGGTTTCAGTAACATTATCAGATGGTTATAACAAATGCATCAACACGATTTGCTACACTCGGCATTGTCAGTTTGCCTTTAGTTTCAGTGATTAAGGCGTTAAAATTCAGCTAAGCCTATATCGTAGCAAACGTGTTATGCAGGCGTTATAACGCAGGGTGGTTATGGATAGAATTATCACATTAATTGAGAAAGATGAATTAAGGGTTAAAGCTCTTGATTGTGTTCGGCAGCTCAATTTACCTCATTGCTATTTAGCCGCTGGTTTCGTCCGAAATTTGGTGTGGGATCATTTGCATCAGAAATTAGTATCAACGCCTTTGAATGACGTTGACGTTATTTATTTCGATGAAACTGAATCTAATCCTGAAAACTACAAACTAATAGAATCTCAGCTTTCTGCATTGATGCCAGAATTGAATTGGGAAGTGCGTAATCAAGCAATTATGCACAAACGAAATGGTGATAAACCGTATTTAAATATTATCGACGCAATGAGTTATTGGCCAGAAAAAGAAACAGCGGTAGCCATACGAAAATTAGGCAATGGAAAATATGAATGTATTTCTGCTTTTGGCTTTGAATCGTTGTTCAATTTGCAGGTTACACATAATCCGAAACGTTCTTTAGAAATTTTCAGTGACCGTGTAACGTCGAAAGATTGGCTGAGTCATTGGTCTAAATTGAGAACTGCGTTATAACAAATGCATCAACACGATTTGCTACATTCGGCGTTGTCAGTTTGCCTTTAGTTTCAGTGATTAAGGCAGTAAAATTCAGCTAGGTATGTATGGTAGCAAACGTGTTATGCAGGCGTTATATGCAAAAAATGAGAATATAAGCCTTAATGACTAGCCAAATCATTAAGGCTTATTTTCTAGCTAGTTGTTACTGAAACAAACTGTTCGATAGAAACCAGTTTAACTGTCAGGTTCATCGGTTGGTCTGTTTTGTTATAGCGAACAAATTCATTGAGAGTGTAAGTTTCACCTTTAAATTCACATTTTAAGGATGCAGAATTATCACCTGAGTAGGGATTGTTAAAGGTTAGTGTGTATTTAGCTGTATTTTCGGCACTATATTCAATTTGACCAGTTACGCCGTAAGATGCACCTGTTTGTTTTCCAGCATTAAAGGTTGCTGTATCATCAATAAGAACTTGCTTATCTGGTTGACCATTTTCACGCCACTTTCCGTGTTTTAACTTTGCTTCTTTCAAGAATAAAGTGCTATTTGTGTCATTTGAAATTGAACCAATTATATCTCTGTGCATTATATTATACCTATTGACGTTGTTTGAAATAATAAGTGATCCGACAACAATAATAACTACAACTTTTTCTGAATCACTTAAACACTATAGGACACGAAAAATGTGGTTCAAGGAAAAGTTAAAATTTATTAAATGCATATAACAAATGCATCAACACGATTTGCTACATTCGGCATTCTAGGTTTCTTTGGGTTTACCGTATTTAGTGGTAAATTTGAACTTAATCTGCATAGTAGCAAACGTGTTATGCAGGCGTTAAGCGCTAAGGCTCAAATTTATATTTATAGGTAATCCCCTTATGATACTGACATCTTTAATTGATAATACAAGATTGAATAATCGAACTGACCTAGCGATAGAAAGAGGGTTATCTATTCACGCAAGCACAATGGGAAAAAGTATATTATTTGACGCTGGAAGCAGTGAAGCTTTCTGTGATAATGCTACTTTATTGAATGTTGATATTAACAATGTAGACGCAGCTGTTATTTCACATCGTCATCATGATCATTGTAACGGGGTTACTCACTTTTTAGATCGTAACTTGAAAGCTCCAGTGTATTTTCGTGAATGCGAAGAAACCAATTATTTATTCAAAACATTTGGCTTTAAAAGCAATGTTGGCATAAATAAACAGTTATTGGTCAAAGGTGCTAGTCGACTAATCTTTGTTAATCAAATGACTGAAATATCTCCTAATATTTTCATCATCACAGATTTAAGTAATAAATATGCTAAGCCAAAAGGTAATCAATATCTTTTTACTGAATCTGATGGTTGTTGCAAACCTGATAGCTTCGATCATGAATTATTACTCGTCGTAAAAGAAAATGACGGGCTTATCGTATTTACTGGCTGTGCTCATAGCGGTGTTCTGAATATGATAGATACTGCAATTAGTCACTTCCCAAATACAAAAATCAAAGCAGTTGTTGGTGGTTTTCACTTGGTCGGATTACCATTATTTAATAGTATTGGTGGGACTAAAAAGCAGATCGAAGAAATTGGTGAATCTATCTTAAATTATCCAATAGATAAGTTGTATACAGGTCACTGCACAGGAATGAAAGCCTATCATATTCTAAAAGGCGTGCTTGGCGATCGCTTAGAATATTTCCCAACCGGTCGTAGTATTACGATCTAACGTTGGAAGCGCTTAACAATCGCATCAACACGATTTGCTACATTCGGCGTTGTCAGTTTGCCTTTAGTTTCAGTGATTAAGGCGTTAAAATTCAGCTAAGTCCGTATCGTAGCAAACGTGTTATGCCGGCGTTATAACTAAATTTTTAGTTGCGTAGTAATAAGTTAGTGTTACAATATGCAATGCGTAAGCGTTTCGCTTACCTGTTGCAACTGACAATTTTATGTATTTACTTAATGCTCTTTTTTCACAAAAAGAGAGCGCTGAATTTCGATTCAGCTTGTGCCAAGCCGCACCCTATGCGCTCCGCTCGCCCCTTCGGACCGAGAGTAGCGAAGGACGATAAGCTTTGCCAGAGGAATAGTGGCAGTTAGTAAATATAGTCAGTGAATACATCACTATTTCTCATTCTCTGGATAAAGAGTGGCTTAAGCTTATATTGTGGTTATTATGTTGAATCTCCATCCTAAAAAAACTTCAGATCGTTCAATAGCAACAGTTTCTAAACTATGCGAAGCCCTAGATATTACTAAGGCAGAGTTAGATCTCATATCAAAACTTGAACCAACAGAAAGGTATGTTCGTGATCTAATTGAAAAAAGTGATGGTAGTTATCGAGTAATTTATAAACCTCATTACCTTCTACGTAAAGTCCAGCGCAGAATTAATCGACGTATTTTTACACAAATCATTCATTGGCCTGATTATATTTTTGGCTCGATTCCAAATACTAAAGATGAACATAAGAAAGTAATTAAGCGAAAAGATTATGTTAGTTGTGCTGCTCAGCATTGTGAATCTAAAAGTATCTTGAAGTTAGATATTAAAGACTTTTTCGACAATATACATATTTATCATGTACATAAAATATTTACTAATTTCTTTAAATATAGTGAAGAGGTTGCTGATGTGCTTAGTGATATTTGCTGTTTTGAAGAGAGGGTGGTACAAGGAGCATTAACATCAAGTTATATAGCCAGTTTATGTCTATGGGATACAGAACCTCAATTAGTTGAACGCTTACAGCGATACAAGTTAACCTATACCCGATTGGTTGATGATATTACAGTCTCTTCTAAGGTATCAAATTTTCAATTTGATATGGCTCTTTCACATATCACGAGAATGTTAGAGGATAAAGATCTTCCAATTAACCATTCAAAAACAAAAATATTATACGTTTCAATTACACCATTATTGGTACATGGAATGAGAGTCAACTTTTCTGAGCCAAGGTATCCAGCAAATGAAATTAAAAAACTTAGAGCTTCAGTTCATAACATTGAACAGTTGGCTTCTCAAGTTGGGTATCGTACGACATTTGCATATCGAAAAGATTTTAATCGCTGTTTAGGTCGAGTTAATAAATTAAAAAGAGTAGGCCACAATAAACATAAGGTACTAATAAAGAAGTTAAATAAAATATATCCTTTACCTTCTAAGACAGATTTAAAAAGAATAAATTTATCTGTTAAGAGATTAGAATCTGATTATGAAAATAAAAAAGAAACTTATTGGTATAAGAAGCGTTTTTATATGGCACAAGAACGATTAAATATATTGAATCGGACATTTCATCAATCTGCGATTGAGTTACGTTTCCGTTTAAATCAAATCAAACCACATTATGATGATATTGAAAATGGTAAATCCAGAAAACTTTTTTAAACGTTTATACATTAGTCTTGGAGTTATTGTTGCCATAGGGTTAGTTTTTATCATAGTGTCGGTCATTTCGACTGTATATGAAACTAAGTCTTATGAATTAGATATTTGTTTTACAAACGAATGTCTAAAGTTTACAAAAGAACTTTATAAGTATTCAATAGAATCGTTTTTTTCATTAGTTTCACTTGTCGGAACTTTTGCAACTGTTGGTGGCATTATTGTTGCTGTTCATACATATATGAATAATGTAAGTTCTAATGCATTAAGTAATCATATTGCTCATTTGCAGATATTCCAAGAATATTTGACGATAGAAGTATCGAAACATGATAGATTAAATTTGTCTGCTATTGATATTTACGGTTGGTATAACTCGATATTTCAGCATTCAAGAAAGGGAAGTATTAAAGTATCAGATGACTATCGTTCTAGAGTTGTAAATATTAATGAGAATATTTTGGCTTCAAATACAGAGTCTAAAATAGCAATAAATGGATCATTCAGATACAAAATACATCAGCAAAGAATGACAAAAGTCTTACATGAATTTGGAATTAATATTGGTTTCCATCCAAGAAATGATTATTTTGAAATTGAAACTCAAGTGTTATTGTTAATCGAATCGGTTAATAAATCTTTTTGCCCGTCATCAGGGGTTATTCTTTTTTCAGAACGGGCATATATTTAGTTATAACAAATGCATCAACACGATTTACTACACTCGGCAATCTCAGTTTGCCGGGTGTTTCTCGTTTTAAGGCGTATATATTAAGTATAATTGCTAGTAGTAAACGTGTTATGCAGGCGTTAAATGGCTAAGGTAATTATTTTTTTAGTGGTAATATATAAAGATAATAATATTAGGTTTTTTATTTTATGAGCGATAATTTCTTAGTTAAAAATGCTGGATTGTGTTTTTTTGTATGGTTAATTTTTTTGGTCGGTGGATATTCTGTTACGTTTGATTTACATCCGCATTTTTCACGAGGTTGGATGGTGATTTGGGGCGGGGTATTTATTGCTTGTATTACAGCTCTTCTTGCATTTGACAATATGAATAAAATAGCTATTAAAAATCAGAAAAGGGAACAGTACTTTTCGTATTATGAGCTATTAACAATTTTACAAGAATGGCTTCAGTTTACTCAAAGAATTCGACGAGAAATTGAACCATCTATGAGGATTAATACTTCAGACCGTATTTTTTCGCATTCAAAAATAATGGTAGATAGTAGTTTTTCTCGAATTGATTTCGCTAAAATTGTTTTTGTCAATAAGGCTTTGTCATCTGACTTTTCAAATGATGATATTGAAGTTGAAAACTATGATTGCTTTAACGTCGGTAATCTTTCCGCAGCTGAATATAACTTTTTTGGATTTGTATCCGTACTAAAACAAAGAAATAAAATTTATGATAAACATATAAAAATAGCTATGTGTAGAGCAAAAGACCCCAAATTTTCATTTGAATTTAAAAATGAAAAGCTTAAAAATGAAGTTTCTTATATTGATTTCACCGATTATATACAACTAACAGAAGCAATGTTTAGTCTCTCAGACCAATTAATTCGTCATTTAGATTATCTGATTAATGAATTAGTTAAGCGCTCAGAGGAGGTCATCGATGTGAATGTTGCTAATGAAAATGGTGGTTTACCAAAGCTTTATAATATCAATCATCAAATAGATCTTAGTCTTCAATATATACCTTTAAGTAATAATGAGCATAGGAAGCTGAGGGATATTTATAATTAGCCATTTAACAAATGCATCAACACGATTTGCTACACTCGGCGTTGTCAGTTTGCCTTTAGTTTCAGTGATTAAGGTAGTAAAATTCAGCTATGTCTGTATCGTAGCAAACGTGTTATGCAGGCGTTATGTATATTCTTAAGTTTTTTGGATAATTAATGAATAAAAAAATAGTCTCAACATTGAAGTATATTGGTGTGTTTGTTTTAGGTTTTCTTACTAACTTTAGTGGTTTTTTAGACAATATTACGAATATTCCTAACTCATATAATGATTTTAAAAAGGTATATCTATATGACTCAGAACTACTTTCAGGGAATTGGTCAAATAACACTGAATATTTGCTGGATGGTGGAGAGTTAGGGTTAGATTTTAATCAGCCACGTGTAACTATGAGTTTAAGCGTTGATCAATATGGTGGTGTTAATGGCGAGATTTTAAGTAAAAGAGTTTGTGATACTCTTCCTCTTACATGGCATATCTCGATGGAAAGTCCGGAACCGAGTTTAAGTTCCTTTTTTCTTGATCGCCGATTTTACCTAAAACAGTTGAAAGCCGGAAAAATGGAAATTGTAGCTGAATTTAAACTTATCGAAACCGATGATAGAAAAAATGTTATTACTTTCAAACGTGTAGATGACTCTTGGAATATCCTTCCAGAAACGGTTCAACTTGCTAAGAATCTTCCTGCATATGACACAGATTTTAATGAATTAAGTGATTATTGTGCAGGCTCTTCACAAAGAATGAGAGAGCAGATTAAAAGAATCAGTATGGGTAATTAATATACATAACAAATGCATCAACACGATTTGCTACACTCGGCATTGTCAGTTTACCTTTAGTTTCAGTGATTAAGGCAGTAAAATTCAGCTAAGCCTGTATCGTAGCAAACGTGTTATGCAGGCGTTATAAGTACAAATTTGCATCAATACTTGATTATAGGTTTGATCCTATATAATATGTAGCCTATATTAAGGTTGTAGGGGATTATTATGTGGGAAGTTATTACTACGGATACATTTGATGAATGGTTTGATTCACTAAACGATTCAGAACGTGCAAATGTGATCGCAGGTATGTTGTTACTTCAAAATAAAGGTCCGCATCTTTCTAGACCTTACGCTGATACTGTTTATGGCTCGAAGTTTACAAATATGAAAGAGCTTCGTGTTCAAAGTAACGGTGATCCATTGAGAGCATTTTTTGCTTTCGATCCTGAGCGTAAAGGTATTTTATTATGTGCTGGTAACAAAGGCGGTAATGAAAAACGTTTTTACAAACAGATGATCCCAATAGCAGATCAAGAATTTCAAGCTCATTTGAATAATAGAGGGTAATAATATGGCACGTACACTTCAAGAAATAATGGCGAATGAAAAGCCAGAAGTTGTTGCTCAAGCTCAAGAGTTGGCAACAGAAATGTTATTAAACATTCATTTAGCAGAGTTACGTGAAAGAGCTTCTTTAACTCAGAATGAATTGGCTCTAGCTATGGGTGTAAAACAACCGACTATTTCTGGTATGGAAAAAGTAGGGCAAGATATTAAATTGTCATCATTAAAAAAATATATTGAAGCAACGGGTGGCAAGCTACGTCTTGATGTTGAAATGTCAGATGGTAGTCACTTTGGTTTTGCGGTGTGATGTACTTATAACAAATGCATCAACACGATTTACTACACTCGGCATCTCAGGTTGTCGGGTGTTTCTCATTTTAAGGCGTCAATTTTAAGTATAATTGCATAGTAGTAAACGTGTTATGCAGGCGTTATCTGCCTTTGGTTAATGTCACAATTAACATTAAGTATAAATAAGTAGCATCCTTTATAATTTAAGTAATTAAGTGACCTGTGATTGTAACGTATTGTTTGGAAAGTAATTTTTTTGTGATAATATGCAATTTCCACAAATGTGGAAATTACGTCCATTTTCAAATAGAGAATGGGTTTTAATACATAAGCAAACTAAAAGGAAAGCTTATGAGAAAATATATAAATACACAAAAAGGGTTACTTATTTATGGCAACATTGAATGGGGCGATGCTAATCGCCGAATTACGTAAATTAGCAAAAAGCAATAAACTACCAACAAGAACATATGCTCTAAACACTTTCTTATATCGTGTTCAGCCTAAAGGAAAACTAAAGGCGTACTTTATGCACGCACCAAGTGGAGATTTAGGTCGTTATAATGACCCACTTTATAAGTTAAAAGTAGGTTATTTTAGCTTGGCGGAATTAGATGCTATTGGAGAAACGTTTTGTCGTAATCGTAGTGTTCCGATGAAGAAAATTCGTTTTGGTCATAGTGATATTTTAGCTAAAGAGCTTACTGTAAGTTCTACAAAATTAGTAATTACAGTATTGGATGTTAGTGCTTTTATTGCAAAGATTGGTATTCCGTTGGATGAAATGACAGGTTTGAACTATGAGCTGTGTCAAGCAATTACTCAATTTTTTTCAGAAAACTCAAGTTACGGTATTGATGGTTTGGCTTATACCTCTCGTCATAGTGACATTGATAAATGTTTAGCATTGTGGGAATCACCGTCACGAACACAAGATGATTTATTTCAAACGGTCAGTATGAATCCATTAGCTGATTATGTTGAAAAAACGCATCTACCAAGTTATTGGAAATACAACAATATGGAGATTGTGGATATTTTATCTGAGATTTTCAATGTTGATATTTACTTCGACTAATTAACAAAAGCACCGTGATAGGCGGTGCTTTATTTTGCAATGTGTTTACCCATCAAAACCGCCTGAGTTCGTAATTGCTTATAGTGATTTTGTGATAAACCTTGTTTTAACATATCAATAGGTTTTCTATATTGGTTGGTTTCAATCTCAATTTCATCTATAAAAAATGAAGTTTGAGATACATAAGACAGCGCTTTCATTTCGTTTAACAACTCTTCAAAATATGGGACCTTGCCACTATCGGTAAATTGAAACGAAGGATAAACATAGTCACCGCCTTGAGGAATAGCCAATAGTTTAGACTTTTCTCTTTGGTTATTTACTGTTTGTCTTGATACCCCTAAAATTTTGCTAACTTCATTTGCTTTATAGAGTCCTCCTTCATTTCGTAGATCTGCGTAAAAACGCTCTTTAACTTCTAATTTTCGTTGTAATTTTTCTAATTCCCTTTGAGTAACTCTAGCTCTTGTTTGAGATAGTTTTAACGTTACTTCTGTAAGGCATTCTGTATCAGTCATAGCAAGTAGTTGTACAACTTCTTCATTTGTTGATACGCCAGACAAAACTTCATTCATTAAATTAATCAAACGAGCAGATAGAGCTTGAGTGAGCTTATCTTTCTGGCTGAAGTTGATTTTGTATTTATCAGTTGCTTCATGGACTAAAGTTGATGTTGTCATTTTGGGCTCCTTATTTACGTTTTATATTAGACTTGAACTTGTAAATCGTCAAGGTTATTTTGTAGGCGATTATATCTTTTTTAATAATAAACGCATTCATTGTGAAATAATGCATGTGAAAATGGCAGATAACAAATGCATCAACACGATTTACTACATTCGGCGTTCTAGGTTTCTTTGAGTTTACCGTATTAAGTGGTAAATTTAGGCTTAATCTGCATGGTAGCAAACGTGTTATGCAGGCGTTAATCGTACAAGGAGGTACAATGTATAAATTACGAAAACTGGAAGGTGAGCAAGGTTGGCTAGATGCGGATGGAGTTAAGATTTATACCATTTCAGCAAATGAAGAACCAATTAATATGGTCGCTTTTCATCAACGACTAACAGAGGTTAAATCTGAAATAACTCTTGAATGGGATCAAACTGCAGCGTTCGTTATTTTTCATAATGGTGCAAGTTGTAAGTATTTGGTTTTAGCTTGGTGGGGTAATGATAATGAACTATTTACCTCAGTATCAGTTCAAGTTAATGGGGTTTGGGTTGTAGATCCAACTAAATATTCGTTTTGTCTTTATGATATTGAAGTCATGTGGAAGGAACGTAATATCTACATTGAAACAATCGATTGTGAAAGTCCGTCATTGGTTAAGTATCGCACTAGCCGTTAGATGTACGTTTAACAAAGCAATCAACACGATGCTATTACACTCGGCATTCGCGGTTTAGAGTGTAATTGGCTTGGTAAGTAAATCGTTCGCACGTGTTATTGCGGCGTTAAATCTGCCGAGCAAGCTCGAAGAGTGCGCTGCCTCGTAATTCTCCCTCTTAAACATCTCCTTTCTGGTTAGATTTACTATGTTTACTGTATGAGTAAACATACAGTTCAAACCTTTTTGCAAAAAAGGTTTGAATCATATTCGAAGAACCATCGACTCCCTTTATATCAACTTAAGGGGATCAGTCGGCTTTCATCTTGTCGAACTTCGTCGATGGGAGGTCATGCGCTGTATTGTGATAATGGGCACCTCAATGGCTATTGGTACAATAGCTGTGGGCATCGAAGTTGCCCACAGTGTGGTGCTCTCAAAAGAGAGCAATGGCTTAAAAAAGTAGATTCGTTTATTTTAGATACTTCTCATCATCATTGGGTATTTACTCTTCCGCATGAGTTGCATGAAATATGGAAATATAACAGAGCGTTATGCCAGCAAACACTGTTCGATTCTGTTCGTAAAACTATTCAGATATTAAGCGCGGATGAGCGATTTCTAGGTGCTAAGGTTGGGTGTGTTTTAGCCCTACATACCTGGGCTCGAAATTTAACGTTTCACCCTCATATTCATTGTTTAGTTACCCATGGAGGATTAGGTAATGATGGTTGGGTTGAGCCAAAGAAAAGTATTCTGTTTCCTGCAAGAGTGATGATGAAGCTGTTTCGCGGTAAGTTCATTGCAGCGCTACGCGCAGCAATGAATAAAGGAGAGTTAAATTACCCTGAATCACTTTCTAAGCAAAATGTACTTAACCTTTTTAATAAATGGGGCGTTTTTGATTGGGTAGTTCATTGTACCAAACCGTACTCCCATGGTGCTGGAGTCGTTAAATATTTAGCGAGGTATGTTCGTGGCGGAGCCATAAAAAACAGTCAAATTATGCATGTATCAAACAAGGAAGTGCGAGTTAGGTATAAGTCTCATCAAACAAAGAAAACAGAAATGCTTAGGCTAAAGTCTAATCAATTTATTGAGCGTATATTGAGTCATATAGCGATACCGAAAAAACAGCAATATCACTTTGTTGGTTTGTATCATAATCGATGTAGAGAGAGACTGAATACAGCTCGACAGTATCTTGGCCAAGAGCGGATAAAGGACATTAGTCCTTTATTATGGCGAGAATACGCGGAAAGCAAAGGGCAAGTACCATGTTGTGATGAATGTGGAGGCAAGGTTACGGTATTGGCTCGATTCAGAGTGATAAACGGTGAATTTATTTTTTCATCGAAAATGTGATAAGGATTATTCTATTTCGTGTAGAAAGCTTGCTGCTGCAAGCGGTTCCAGTTATCGTGTGCTAGTTGGTTTATATGTTTGAAATGGGATGTTTTTTTAGATTGTGAAAAGTGTGATTTTTCTTGTTTTAGTATATAGAAATTACAAAGACATCGGCGCAGGCTTGCTCGGAAAATTTAACAGCTGCTGCAACCACATCACAATCGGCATATCTAACAATCGAATCAATGCGATGCTGTAACCTTCGGCATTCGCGGTTTAAAGTATATTTAGCGCTATTAATCCGTCGTTTGCACGCATTATTCTAGGCGTTAAATGAACTGTCTCAATGGATAATTAAGTGATACAATAGTGATACAATAGTGATACAATAGTGATACAATAGTGATACAATAGTGATACAATAGTGATACAATAGTGATACAATAGTGATACAATAGTGATACAATAGTGATACAATAGTGATACAATAGTGATACAATAGTGATACAATAGTGATACAATAGTGATACAATAGTGATACAATAGTGATACAATAGTGATACAATAGTGATACAATAGTGATACAATAGTGATACAATAGTGATACAATAGTGATACAATAGTGATACAATAGTGATACAATAGTGATACAATAGTGATACAATAGTGATACAATAGTGATACAATAGTGATACAATAGTGATACAATAGTGATACTTTGTTCTTTCGATAATGGAAACTGAATATGAAAGTTGAATTAGTCACTACATTAAAACGTCAAGCAACCAAGATTCTTTCTGAGCTTCATGCTTCAAAAGAACCAGTGTTAATTACAGAGCACGGTCAACCGTCTGCCTATTTGTTAGATGTTGATGATTACGAGTTTATGCAAAAACGAATTGCTATTCTTGAAGGTATTGCTCGCGGTGAAAAAGCAATTTCAGATAATCGTGTAGTTTCTCATGAAGTCGCAAAAGAGAAGATGAATAAATGGCTGTAATTAATTGGACTGAATCAGCATTATTAGATTTGGACGAAATTGCAGAATATATCGCTATTAATAATATCTTAGCGGCTAAGGCGTTAGTTCAATCAGTTTTCCATCGTGTTGAGCGTTTAGAGGATTTTCCATTATCAGGCCGTAGTGTTCCTGAGCTTCCTCATTTAGATTATCGTGAAATTGTATTGCCGCCATGCCGTATTTTTTACAAAGTAACCAACGATGATATTGTATATATTCTTTACGTCATGAGGGAAGAGCGCGAGTTACGCCAATTTGTTCTCAATGACCGTGGTTTGCAGTAAGAGTTCATTTAACAATCGCATCAACACGATTTGCTACACTCGGCGTTGTCGGTTTGCCTTTAGTTTCAGTGATTAAGGCAGTAAAATTCAGCTAAGTCTGTATCGTAGCAAACGTGTTATGCAGGCGTTATAAGCTCAGTAAATTAATCAAAATAAGGAAATAGTAATGTATACAGCAGGGACAGTATTAAAATTAGATTTCGGATCATTTTTTCATTATGGCATTGCCGATGGAATTGGTAACGTTATTCATAATTCTAAAACTCATTTAAAAGTAATCAAAGAAAACTATGATGATTTTAGTGAAGGAAAAACAATTATCGTTTGTAATGAAATTACAAGTGAAGAGCCGGAAAAAGCAGCTATACAGGCGGAACGCTATATTGGAATGCCTTATAACCTGATTAAATCAAATTGTGAGCATTTTGCACGATTGTGTCATGGTTTAGATATTGAAAGTACGCAAATACAACAATATATGCTGATTGCATTAGGTGCTGGTATTGCATTAAAAAGTGATAATAACTATTTAAAAGCGATCGGTGGAGCTACTGCTTTAGCAAGTATGCTTACTCCCGCTGAAGAAAACCCGTATCAAAATGTTGCTATAGCAAGTTTATTAGCAGCAGGTCTTGTTGCTTTGAACGAATCATAAAATCGCTTATAACAAATGCATCAACACGATTTACTACACTCGGCATCTCAGGTTGTCGGGTGTTTCTCGTTTTAAGGCGTCAATTCTAAGTATAATTGCTTGGTAGTAAACGTGTTATGCAGGCGTTATAGCTTTCTTTTTTAATAAAAGTTGAAGCGAAACTATGTGGTATAGCTCCGCTTCTTTTTAGATTTTTTTCAAATAAATCAAATGGATTCCAGTTGGAGTGATTTTGGTTAATTTTGAATTATATTCATATCCATATTTATTTAATAAATTCAAACTATAGAAACTGAAACCTATCGCGAAAAAGATACCTAATATTGCAGAGCCAATACAGATTTTATTCGAAAGTTGTATTGTTTTTTGAGAAAAAACATCATTGATTTTTTTTCCATAAAACATGGCAACGGGAAACTGGATCAATATTATAATTAAAGCTCCAAGCCCCCCAATTGGTACCCATAAAGTAATCAAAGACAACCTCACTTCATTTTGGTGATGGAGTAATGCTTGATAATCACTCCAAACAAAGAGTGTAGGAATCCACCATATAAAACACATGAAAAGAATAAATGGAATACCTAATAATCTTAGTTTAACTTTCAACGACATTTTTTAACTCCTGAACAATGCTATCTGAAACTTTATATTCTCCCCAAAGAATTTCTATTGTTAGATAGGTTAGGGCGACAGCAACTAATCCAACCCAGATTGCGCCACCAAATAAGAGAATAATAAATAGAGCCGCTTCACCTGCCCCAAATTGTAATAAGGCTTTGAACATATCTGAACCTACATTACCAAACCAATCAACTAAATGATAATCATCTTTAAACACTAAATTGGTTGTCGCAATACTTGCTGAGACTACAAAAGTTAAAACTCCAGCACCTTTGAATCCATTTGCTCTTGCTTTTGGGCTTAAGCCGACTTGTTGTACTTTTGGACTGTTAATTGGGTACTTTTTGCCGTTCATATTAATACGCGTACCATTCACTAGTGCGTGCATAATTTCTTTACCGTTCTTTTTACCTGAAAAAGCAATAAATTGCTTTCCTTTGCTTTCTACTATGTCAGCTTTGATGTTTATATCACCAAATTGCTTAACTAGATTTTTCGCATCAAAAATTGGAGTGGTATGTTGAAACCAACCATTTGCGGAATTGATACTTGCAGCTAAGGCTGCCGTATTCTTTCCTGCATCAACCCAAAAATTATTTAATAATTTATGCGTGTCCACTAAATCAAAAATAACGACATTTTGATGATTATTGTTTAATTCATCTTCTAGTGAACATTCCAAGTCCCAAGAATTATCTAATGCTTGCACAGCTTTAGATTCTTTGGTGACTAAAGGAAAATCGTAAGCTTTAGCTTTTTGTGATTCTTGAAAGCTTTTCATTGCGGCTTCGTTTTGAGCTTTTCGTTCAGTCATTTGCTTTTGATGAATTAACCCTCTTTCGGACACGACAGGGTTACGTTGCATTTTTTTATCGGCAGCAGGTTGAGCTTCATATTGAGCAACCGCTTCATCATAAGTTATATTGGTTGAGGGGCTTTCCCAAAACATTGAACGTTTATGAGGAAATGGGTATTCAGGTTTGTGCTCAGCCATTCTTTATTAATCCTAATTTATTATTAGCTAAATGGTACCTGAAAAATAGTAACCATTTTTACTGAATATTTAGGTAATTTGACTGAATTTCACAATATTAACTATTTGGGCTAGATCCTTGTCTTAACTTTACATGTTGGGGTTAAGCAGCTATAACAATCGCATCAACACGATTTGCTACATTCGGCGTTGTCAGTTTGCCTTTAGTTTCAGTGATTAAGGCGTTAAAATTCAGCTTGGTTTGTATAGTAGCAAACGTGTTATGCAGGCGTTAAACGTCACTAGATAAGGAGATACATTTTGTTTGGACCAAATCCTAATAATAAAGAACCAATGACGGGTTACCCTCAAGTTGGTTATTTGAAAAACTTCATTACCAATGAAAATATTATCGTTGGTGATTACACTTATTACGATGATCCTGACGGACCTGAAAATTTTGAAAGTAACGTCCTTTATCATTTTCCTTTCGTTGGGGATAAACTGATAATTGGAAAATTTTGTGCTATCGCAAAGGATGTCAAATTCATCATGAATGGCGCAAACCATAAAACTTCAGGTTTTTCTTCTTATCCATTTTATATCTTTGGTAATGGCTGGGAAAAAGGGATGCCAAAAGAAGGTGATTTACCATTTAAGGGTGATACTGAAATTGGTAATGACGTTTGGATTGGTTATGACGCGACAATAATGCCGGGTGTTAAAATTGGTCACGGTGCAATCATTGCGTCTAAATCTGTAGTAACAAAAGATGTTGCTCCTTACAGTGTTTGTGGCGGTAATCCAGCAGTCCACATTAAACAACGCTTTGAACAATCAGTTATCGATGAATTATTACGATTGGAATGGTGGAATTGGTCACCTGAAAAAATCACAGCAAACCTTAATGCAATTATGGGTTGTGATTTATTGGCACTTCAACGCGCTGTGTAACGTTTAACAATCGCATCAACACGATTTGCTACATTCGGCATTCTAGATTTCTTTCGGTTTACCGTATTAAGTGGTAAATTTGAGCTTAATCTGCATGGTAGCAAACGTGTTATGCAGGCGTTATATGCAAAAATGAGTTTATGAGCTAAATAGGGTAGAATTCTACTTTTGAACTGTAGTGAGCCACAAATGAATAAGCCCATCGAACAAAGAATTGGTAATATCGCCTTAGTTGTTGAAAACTACGATGATGCAATTGAATTTTATACCAAAAAACTACAATTTAAACTTGTCGAAGATACTGATTTAGGCGGTGGTAAGCGTTGGATTCAAATATCTCCACCTAATTCAACGGGTACAAATTTACTATTGGCTCAAGCAAGTAATGATGACCAATTAAAATCAGTTGGCAATCAAGCTGGCGGTCGTGTTTTCTTATTTCTTCAAACCAATGACTTCTGGCGTGACTATGAGTCTATGAAAGCTCAAGGTGTAGAATTTACTGAAGAGCCGCGTATCGAAGAATACGGCACAGTTGTTGTATTTAAAGACTTATACGGTACAAAATGGGACTTATTGCAGTTAAATCAAGCTAACTAAGTCTGTAGCATATAACAAATGCATCAACACGATTTGCTACATTCGGCGTTGTCGGTTTGCCTTTAGTTTCAGTGATTAAGGCAGTAAAATTCAGCTAAGTCTGTATCGTAGCAAACGTGTTATGCAGGCGTTATGGCGTAGATTAAGAATGTCTTATTTTTTATAAGTAGATTAATGTTAGAAAAATAAAAAAGTGATATATAATACTCGATAGGTTATCAATTGATATATAAGAGTAAATTTATGAAAATAAGTCCAAATTCTTTCATTGAAATGAAAGGGAAAGAATTGATCCCGATGTTAACGGCATATACGTTTCCCGTAGCTAAAAGTATTGAAGCTGCTGGTATTCCTATAATTCTCGTTGGAGATACTGTTGGTATGGTAGAGATGGGTTTCTCTAGCACTAGAGAAGTGACCATTGAACATATGGAATACCATGTAGGTGCGGTTCGTCGTGGTGCTCCTCACACACATATCATTGGTGACCTTCCATACCTGACAGATAAAACACCAGAAATTGCTCTGATTAATGCTAAAAGATTAATATTAGCAGGTGCGGATAGTATTAAGTTGGAAGGTGCAAAGTTAGATATCATCTCTCATTTAGTAGCAAATGAAATACCAGTTATTGGGCATACTGGCTTGACTCCTCAAACCGCAAAGAATTTCAAAAAAGTAGGTCAGACTGCTGATGAAGCCAAAGTAGTTACTACTGATGCTAAAGCAATTCAAGACGCTGGTGCTTTTATGATAGTTCTTGAGCACATTCCATCTACACTTGCTAAATCTATAACTGATGATTTACATATACCAACTATAGGTATTGGCGCAGGCACTGATTGTGATGGTCAGGTTTTGGTTATAAATGATGTATTAGGTTTTGGTGATTATTGGCCTCCATTTTCTAAACAATATACATACTTGAGTCAAACTATTTTGAATGTAGCAACGGAGTTTTCTTCAGAAGTTAAATCTAAAGTATTCCCCAATAATTTAGTTAAGTGATATCGCCATAACAATCGCATCAACACGATTTACTACACTCGGCAATCTCAGTTTGCCGGGTGTTTCTCGTTTTAAGGCGTTAATATTAAGTATAATTGCATAGTAGTAAACGTGTTATGCAGGCGTTAAATGAACTGTCTCAATGGATAATTAAGTGATACAATAGTGATACTTTGTTCTTTCGATAATGGAAACTGAATATGAAAGTTGAATTAGTCACTACATTAAAACGTCAAGCAACCAAGATTCTTTCTGAGCTTCATGCTTCAAAAGAACCAGTGTTAATTACAGAGCACGGTCAACCGTCTGCCTATTTGTTAGATGTTGATGATTACGAGTTTATGCAAAAACGAATTGCTATTCTTGAAGGTATTGCTCGCGGTGAAAAAGCAATTTCAGATAATCGTGTAGTTTCTCATGAAGTCGCAAAAGAGAAGATGAATAAATGGCTGTAATTAATTGGACTGAATCAGCATTATTAGATTTGGACGAAATTGCAGAATATATCGCTATTAATAATATCTTAGCGGCTAAGGCGTTAGTTCAATCAGTTTTCCATCGTGTTGAGCGTTTAGAGGATTTTCCATTATCAGGCCGTAGTGTTCCTGAGCTTCCTTATTTAGATTATCGTGAAATTGTATTGCCGCCATGCCGTATTTTTTACAAAGTAACCAACGATGATATTGTATATATTCTTTACGTCATGAGGGAAGAGCGCGAGTTACGCCAATTTGTTCTCAATGACCGTGGTTTGCAGTAAGAGTTCATTTAACAATCGCATCAACACGATTTGCTACACTCGGCGTTGTCGGTTTGCCTTTAGTTTCAGTGATTAAGGCAGTAAAATTCAGCTAAGTCTGTATCGTAGCAAACGTGTTATGCAGGCGTTATGTAGAATTTATAAGGTTAGCATGAAGAATATTGATTACCCTGTTGGTGTGGCATTTATTGCTTTGGTTCTTGTTTGTTTCGGTGCTGGCTTTTTTGTCGGTTCAAGTACGGTAGGTGAAGCATTGAGTGGCTTTGTTTTATCTATCTTTTCGAGTTATATTTTCTTTTTTTTGACCGTAACTCTTAAGGATCGAGCTGAAAAGAAGAAAATAATGAATATCGTAAACCCTCAATTAGAGCGAATAATATCAAAGGTAAACGTAGCTATTCATAATTCTGTTTTGTATCCAAATACATCTTGCCGACCGATGCCTGATGTAAATAAATTATCTCGTGAAGAATTAACAAAATTGCTAGATGTCGATTTGCTGAATGTACCTTTGAAAGGCTTTAGGTCCTATTACATGCAATATGATATAAAAGCTGAAACTAATATTGATCAATTAATTCTTGATACGACATTACCAATTGAATCCCAGCTAGAAAGAATTAAACCGTATTACTACATGCTTGAACACGATATAGTTAAAATACTTACAGATATTGAAAATTCTACTTATTTGAATTTTTCTGGCCAGCGCCTTAAGTATGAAAAATCGTTTATATTTGATCAGCAATTATTTTTAGATTTTTGGGTACAAGTAAAAAAATTAGAGCACCATGTTGATGTTAAATGGCATTAAATTCTACATAACAAATGCATCAAAACGATTTACTACACTCGGCAATCTCAGTTTGCCGGGTGTTTCTCGTTTTAAGGCTTCAATATTAAGTATAATTGCATAGTAGTAAACGTGTTATGCAGGCGTTAGCTGCTATTGCGATAACTTTTAATTTAGGATATCGTATAGCGTAAGTGGATTTAGGCAGAAGTCTGGAGTTCGATTCTTCAGCTCGACACATTGGGCGTAATAACCGTTCTCACATTGATGATTATTTTATGTAACCCTAGATCCCAAGAATAACCGACACACTTTGGTATAGATTAGAGAGTCAGTTGCCTATAAGCTTCAAGCTCTCACACAATCAACTAAGGTAATCCCATGGGACACCAATATAAGCAACTGACACTAAGTGAAAGATACCAGATTGAAGCTTGGAATACACACTGTATTTCTGCTCGGGAAATAGGACAAAAATTAAAACGGAGCAATGGTTCCATTTCAAGGGAATTACGACGCTGTCCTGCTGGAAGTTATTCTGCCAAGCAAGCGCATAGACATGCTTTTCAAAAAAGAACACTTTCAATTAAGCATACAAAATGTAACCAAAAGAATAAGAAAATTATTCAAACATACCTGCAACTTGGTTGGAGTCCAGAGCAGATATCTGGACGGATTCGTAAAGAAAAAATAGAAAATACAATATGTTGCAGTACGATTTACAATGTAGTTAAAAGAGAGCATTGGCAAAGAATGCTTGCTCGAAAAGGTAAAAAATACAAACTACGTAAAGGTGTAGAAGCAGGAGCAAGATTAATCCCTAACCGTGTTGATATCTCTCAACGGCCTACAATTGTTGACGATAAATCAGAAGTTGGCCACTGGGAAGGTGATACAGTTTATGGCCAAGATGGGTATTTAGTCACGATGGTAGAGCGAGTATCTAAGCTATTAGTTACCTGTAAAGTACGCAGTAAGTCCAAAAAAGCCGTTACTCGTGGAATAAATCGCATGATGAAGCCCTTTAAAGGGCTTTGCAAAACAATCACATTTGATAATGGCGGAGAGTTTGCGGGTCATGCTAAGATAGCTAAGCATCTGAACTGTGACATTTATTTTGCTAAACCTTACCATTCCTGGCAGCGAGGTTTGAATGAGAATACCAATGGTTTACTAAGACGTTTTTTCCCAAAGGGAATGGCCATTGGAGAACTTGCAGCAAAAGAGATTAAACAGGCAGAGTTTTTGATTAATTCGAGGCCTAGAAAGGCATTAAATTTTCTGAGTCCGAGTGAGTTTTTAAACGGTAAGCGTGTGTCGGTTATTGTTACGATCTAGCAACTACTTAGTTAGTTTATTGAACGTAACAACAATGAAAATGAGAGGTGGCTTTATGGAAAAAGTGATGCAAAACGTAAGATTTTTAATGGCTTCATTATTAAATGGGGTGAGTGCGGTTTGTGCAGGTGTCGTAGCTACTGGTGTAGGTGCAGGGTTAAGTTTAGAGGGCGAAAGCTCTTTGGGCTTCTACCTAAATTCATTTACAATCCAAATCCTATCAAGTAATCAATAACATCGATTAATTCAAATTTTGACTTTTCATTTTTAGTCTAAACTTTTCAATTTGTTTAATTATTAAAGAAATCGAGTATATTTAAACTGTAGAAACGCAGCTAACAATTGCATCAACACGATTTGCTACATTCGGCATTCTAGGTTTCTTTGGGTTTACCGTGTTAAGTGGTAAATTGAGCTTAATTTACATAATAGCAAACGTGTTATGCAGGCGTTATATTTTTTTTGGAGGTAAGGTGGTTTTTCCTACAAACCGTATTTATAAATTTACATCATTTAATGAGAATTCAATTTCAGCCTTAGCTGATAGCTCAGTTTGGTTCTCAAAAGTTAAAAACCTCAATGATCCGTTTGAAGGCTTTGTTATTGCTAGTGAACCTAAAAATGAGGATGAAAAAATAACACAATTTATCAAGTTTGGCGCTGAATTCTTGAAAGGACAAAAAACACCCGAACAAGCAACCGAAGTCGTTATGCAAAGATATTTGTCTGATGGTGATTCGTTTATTACTAAGATGACTGACACAATAAATGAGTTAAAAATTCAACGCGATGCTTTTTTTGACTCATTGTGTGTATTTTCGACATCAGTAGATATACCCGAGTACCCTTATCCAAATTATGCAAATATGTTAATGTGGTCACACTACGGCAATGGTTTCTCAGGTTTTTGTCTACAGTTTTCTGCTAATAAATTTTATAGTTCTCTTAAAGAAAATGACTCTAAAGTTGCATGGAGTACTGTAGATTACGTTAGTTCACCTTCTGAGTTTGAATTTGTAGACTATTTAGATCCAGGTAATATTAAATATTGTCGACCTATTTTAACCAAACATGAGCAATGGACTTACGAAAGTGAATTGCGTTTTCTTTCACATAATGAAGGTTTACATCGCTATTCAACCGATGCACTTAAAGCTATCTATATTGGCGAGAAAATGCCGATGGGACAGCAAAAAGTTATAATAGCTATAGCAAAAATATATTTTCCAAATGTGGAAGTATTAAAAGTCTGCATTCACCCAAGTGGTTATTATGTGGTCACAGAAGAAATAAAAATATAACAAATGCATCAACACGATTTGCTACACTCGGCGTTGTCAGTTTGCCTTTAGTTTTAGTGATTAAGGCAATAAAATTCAGCTTGGTTTGCATAGTAGCAAACGTGTTATGCAGGCGTTATATTTTGGTGTGCCCCTCGAAAAGCGAACACTTTATTTTACAAATTTACTTTCAAATTCAAATGGACTCAAGTTGTTTAATGTTGAGTGACTGCGCTTACGATTATAGAAGATCTCAATATATTCAAATATGCCAGTTTGAACATCGGTAACTGTTTGATAATTCTTTGGGTAAATCAGTTCGACTTTTAGTCGACTGAAAAAGGATTCCATTGCTGCATTATCCCAGCAGTTTCCTGTTCGACTCATACTTTGGACGCAACCATTATCATTTATAAGTTCTTGATAATTGTTAGAACGGTATTGAACTCCTCGATCTGAATGAATGATTAAACCTTGTTTAATCTTTCTTCGACGGAAGGCCATTTTTAATGCATCTGAAATAAGAACCTCAGTCATTGAGTCGTCTAATGACCACCCAATTATTTTCCTTGAAAATAAGTCCATAACAACGGCCAGGTACATAAATTTATCATTAACCCAAATGTACGTAATATCTGTTGTCCAACGTTCGTTGGGGCTTTCAGCGGTAAAGCGCCGGTCTAAAATGTTGCCTACCACATTACGAGTTGATTCAACTCGTCGTCCATAACGGAAGCCTTTTCCGTTATGGGCTCTAATACCTCGATCCTTCATGATCTTTGCTACATAATTAGTTGAACAAGGATATCCTAGCTTTACAAGCTCATTCCTAACTCTTCTAGAGCCGTATTTAGCCTCAAACTCAGCAAAGGTTGATAATATCTTCTTTTCAAAGTCTAGCCTCCTTTTGGAGGCTTTGCTTAATGATTTATTATGCCATGCATAAAAACCAGTTGAAGATGCTTTTAAAACTCGGCAAAGAAAACGAACACTATAGTTACTTCTAAAATCACGAATAAGAGCGTACTTTACTCTTGGTTTTTGGCAAAGTACGCCGCTGCCTTTTTTAAGAACTCATTCTCTTTTTTTAGGTCATTTAGCTCTTTTCTCATCTTACGCATTTCTGAGTTTTCTTTTATTGAATAATCGATACCATCATGAACCGTAAACTGTTTATTTGTCAGAAGGTTAAACTGTCTGCGCCAGTTATAAATTTGATTAGGGTGTAACCCTAATTCCTTCGCGACGGAAGCCGTCGTTCTATCTTTTTGATCTGCGAGTCGAACAGCTTCTTTACGATACTCTTCAGGGTAAGATTTAGTATAATGCTTGCTCATGGTAGCCTCCAGATAGGTATAACCTAAGTATAGAATGTGTTCTAATTCTGTGGGGCACACCAATTTTTTATTAAATTTCGAAAGTATAAGGAAATATATGCAACAAACATTGGAATCTAAACTTAGACACTCTCATGCAGCTTACATTTTTGCAGTTCGATCGCTCCCAAGCACTGAACAAAAATTCCCTCTTACATTAAATGGGGTTACTTTTCTTAATCAATCTCAAATCAATTCTATGTTAATTGAATTAGGCTGGTCATTTTTTTGTCGATATGAGGGTTGTTTAGAGGCTCATATTAAAGAACTGGGTATTACATTAACCAGAAAGCGCTCTCTATCCGATTGGTTTCTTGAAAATAAAATTAATATCCCTTCAAATTACTCTAATGGATTGAATATTTATAGAAATATTCGTAATAAATTACATCATGAAGATGGAGCTGCTTTGAATGACGACGAGTCTAATGAAATTCATCTTCTTCCTGAGCATATGGAAAATTTTTACAAATTATTCGTGTGGTGTGGTAATCAAATGGAAAGTGTTACAGTTGCCGAGAAAATAAAAATATAACAAATGCATCAACACGATTTGCTACATTCGGCGTTGTCGGTTTGCCTTTAGTTTCAGTGATTAAGGCGGTAAAATTCAGCTAAGTTTGTATCGTAGCAAACGTGTTATGCAGGCGTTGTGCGTACTGAGTCCGAAATTTTTTGCACGGTTCATCAATAGGATCGCGCCTTTCGTAGTTTCGGCTTAGTAAGCGTTCCTTTCTTCTTTGTTGCCTTTTGGTTTTCATTTCATCAAGTTCGGCAAATTAGCCCTTATTTTCCTAATTTCAGGCGTTTCAGAAGCTATTTTACGCTTCAATTGTTCTTTGGTTATGTCTCATTTTAGTCTGTATCAGTGTTTTCCTCGCCGCATTTTCAATCCCAGTTGTTGAAAGGATATTTGGTTTATCAGTTCCAAATTTGTTGAAATCAAGCCGTTCAAATGGTGTAAAAAATGTATCTGTTTTCCATTCACTTTATCTCGCAATTTAAGAACATTTTGTTCGCTTAATTACTATTGGTAAATTAGAATCAGGGCTTAGAAGATCTTGGCAGGGCAGTTCTTTACCAAGCTAGCCAAGCCGAAAGTAAGCACGCACAACAATCGCATCAACACGATTTATTACATTCGGCGTTCTGGGTTTGCCTTTAGTTTCGTGATTAAGGCAGTTAAATTCAGGTTGGTTTGCATGGTAATAAACGTGTTATGCCAGCGTTATAAGCACCAGGGCGAGATCGCGAACGTTTTTTAAGCAACTGAATTTTATTTGACGAGCTAGCCTGACTATGATCTTATACTCCTTTTAAGGAGTTATTCCCTGTGATATCAGCATTTTCTAAACGTTTTTCCTCTATTAATGACCCTCGCCAACAAGCTAAAGTTACTTACTCCCTTTTTGATGTTATATTTCTTACTCTATGCTCCGTTATCACTGGTGCTGAAGGCTGGGAAGATATTGAAGACTTCGGAAATCTACATTTAAACTGGCTTCAATCAAAAAATCTACTGCCAGATGGTATACCTGCTCACGACACCATTGCTCGTATAATCGCAAGGCTTGAGCCAGAAGAATTTAACCAGTGTTTTATTAATTGGATGCTTGATATATCACATGCTAGATCGTAACAATAACCGACACACGCTTACCGTTTAAAAACTCACTCGGACTCAGAAAATTTAATGCCTTTCTAGGCCTCGAATTAATCAAAAACTCTGCCTGTTTAATCTCTTTTGCTGCAAGTTCTCCAATGGCCATTCCCTTTGGGAAAAAACGTCTTAGTAAACCATTGGTATTCTCATTCAAACCTCGCTGCCAGGAATGGTAAGGTTTAGCAAAATAAATGTCACAGTTCAGATGCTTAGCTATCTTAGCATGACCCGCAAACTCTCCGCCATTATCAAATGTGATTGTTTTGCAAAGCCCTTTAAAGGGCTTCATCATGCGATTTATTCCACGAGTAACGGCTTTTTTGGACTTACTGCGTACTTTACAGGTAACTAATAGCTTAGATACTCGCTCTACCATCGTGACTAAATACCCATCTTGGCCATAAACTGTATCACCTTCCCAGTGGCCAACTTCTGATTTATCGTCAACAATTGTAGGCCGTTGAGAGATATCAACACGGTTAGGGATTAATCTTGCTCCTGCTTCTACACCTTTACGTAGTTTGTATTTTTTACCTTTTCGAGCAAGCATTCTTTGCCAATGCTCTCTTTTAACTACATTGTAAATCGTACTGCAACATATTGTATTTTCTATTTTTTCTTTACGAATCCGTCCAGATATCTGCTCTGGACTCCAACCAAGTTGCAGGTATGTTTGAATAATTTTCTTATTCTTTTGGTTACATTTTGTATGCTTAATTGAAAGTGTTCTTTTTTGAAAAGCATGTCTATGCGCTTGCTTGGCAGAATAACTTCCAGCAGGACAGCGTCGTAATTCCCTTGAAATGGAACCATTGCTCCGTTTTAATTTTTGTCCTATTTCCCGAGCAGAAATACAGTGTGTATTCCAAGCTTCAATCTGGTATCTTTCACTTAGTGTCAGTTGCTTATATTGGTGTCCCATGGGATTACCTTAGTTGATTGTGTGAGAGCTTGAAGCTTATAGGCAACTGACTCTCTAATCTATACCAAAGTGTGTCGGTTATTCTTGGGATCTAGGCATGCCTTTAATTCAGAAATAATAGCGATT
The DNA here is from genome assembly GCF_057368585.1 of Aliivibrio thorii. NCBI lineage: Bacteria > Pseudomonadati > Pseudomonadota > Gammaproteobacteria > Vibrionales > Vibrionaceae > Aliivibrio > Aliivibrio thorii. The sequence goes on from NZ_CM170655.1 coordinate 1,176,853, forward strand.
GATGGGAAAACATTACGCAGTTCATATAACCGTAATGACAGAAAGTCTTGTGTTCATATGGTTAGCGCTTTTGCTACAAAAAACTCATTAGTGTTAGGTCAAATTAAAACTAATGAGAAATCAAATGAAATTACTGCAATCCCGAAATTACTCCAACAACTTGATATTAAAGGGTGTTTAATTACAATCGATGCGATGGGTTGTCAAAAAGAAATTGCAACTAACATTGTTGATAATGGTGGTGACTACCTTCTTTCAGTTAAAAGAAACCAACGAAAACTTCATGACGCGATCAAAGAGCAGCTTAGTGACGTGGTCTTAAATACAAGCTCACCAATGACTATAGAAGAGCAGCATGGCCGATTAGACGTTAGGGAATATTATGTATTAGACGCTAAAAAACTATCAAAACAATTTCCAGAGTGGGCCGGTTTAAAAACCGTCGGAGTTGCCATTGGATTTCAATCTCGAGGCACAGAGACGACCTCACTCGAGTTTAGATATTATATTAGTTCAGCAAGTCTAACGAGTGAGAAATTTGCACAAGCAGTTCGTAATCTTGGATGATAGAGAATCAACTCCATTGGGTTTTAGACGTTACAATGAATGAAGATAAGTGTCAGATTTATAAAGATAATAGCGCAGAAAATCTAGGTGTACTGAGGCATGCTGCATTAAATATGTTAAGAAGTGAAAAAAGTGAAAATAAGAGCATTCGACGTAAACAACGCAGAGCATACGCGGATACTGCATATCTTGATAAAATTTTAGGTACTCAGAACGAAGTGGTTAAAAGTTAGGCATTCACGCTCTTACCCTGGTTAGCCTATCATAATAAAATCGATATTTCATTGTTGCTGCCAGAGTGCACTTAACAATCGCATCAACACGATTTACTACACTCGGCAATCTCAGTTTGCCGATTGTTTCTCGTTTTAAGGCGTCAATATTAAGTATAATTGTTTAGTAGTAAACGTGTTATGCAGGCGTTACACGAACTCTAAGAATGCATTTTTTTGGCTCAGTTTAGCGATTGAGCCGTTAGTTTTTTAGGCGAGAAAGTAAGGTGGATTTCCTTTTTCTTTGTTGCCTTTTAGTTTTCATTTCATCAGGTTCGGCAATTAAACATTATTGTCAAAAGTTCATGGGTTTCAGAAACCAATTCACGCTTCAATTGTTCATGGTTTTGCCTCATTTTATCCTGCGTCAGTGTTTTCATCGCAGCTTTTTTAATCCCAATTGTGGTAAGGATATTTGGTTTATCAGCTTAAAACTTGCTGAAACCAAATCGTACAAATGGTGTAAGAAAAAGGGATTGTTTCGTTTCACAATTATTGCTGCTGATTGGATATTTTGCTCGCTTAATTGAGCCAGTCTAATTAAACTCAATTTACAGCAAATCTTGGTAAATCAGTTCTTTACCAAGTTAATTGGAGCGAAAGCAAGGCTCGTATAACAAAGCAATCAACACGATGCTATTTACATTCGGCATTCGCGGTTTGAAGTGTAATTGGTTTTGTTAGTCGGTCTTTCGCACGTGTTATTGCGGCGTTAAGCGTATTTGGAGTAAGGTTTGAGTTACGGTTATAGATTAAATGTAGAGCAGTTAATGCTTAAAAATGCTAATGAAAAGTGGCAAAAGGCATTAGCTCAATTTGTTTCTGTTAGAGATTCAGTTCCTGAAACGGGTGCTGATTTTTATATTAATGCGCCGGGTATGCATGATGAAAATACAATATCACTTTGTATCGAAGCTGTTTTAGGTTGGGCAATTTCTGCTGAGGGTTTTGTTAATTTAGCTTGGCAGACGTGCCCACACACAAAACAAATAGATGAAAAAGATTATAAAACCACGATTGGTAAAATTAAGTATCTTTGTAAAATGAACGGTATTAATTATGGTTCTTTACCTTGGCGAGACTCGTTGTCACAATTATTTGAATTGCGAAATTATCTTGTTCATTTTAAAGCGCCTATCAGATATATCGGTTTTAGTTTTGCTCCTAAATACCAACAAGACTTCTCAGATACAAATATGCTGAAATATCAAAAGTCTGTAATTAGTTTAATCAACGACTTAGGCGCAAAGTTAAACATGGATGTAAGCTTTACTTCTGGTAAATATGATCTTTTTTATTATGATGAGTAGCTATAAATAATACGCTTAACAAATGCATCAACACGATTTGCTACACTCGGCGTTGTCAGTTTGCCTTTAATTTCAGTGATTAAGGTAGTAAAATTCAACTTGGTTTGCATAGTAGCAAACGTGTTATGCAGGCGTTAGCTGTTTCGAGGAGAAGTTTTGTATAAAGATAATTTTATAGTATTTACTGGTGGTCCAGGCTCTGGAAAAACGACAGTTATTAATGAGCTGAAAGCTCGGGATTTCTTTTGTTCTGAAGAGGCTGGTCGCAAAGTCATCCAAACTCAAGTTGAGCAAAAAGGTGATGCGTTACCTTGGGCTAATAAAGAAGCTTTTCGTGATTCGATGTTTGAATTTGAAATTGCATCTTATCAACAGCATCAAAGTCGAAATGGATTAGTTTTCTTTGACCGAAGTATTATTGATATAATCGGTTATTCAAATCTTGAACAAATCAAATTATCTGATGAATTAACTTCGGCGATATCTAATTTTAAATATCATTCGAAAGTTTTCATTTTTCCCCCTTGGAAAGAAATATTTACCAATGATAGCGAGCGTAAACAAGATTTTGCTATTGCGGTTGATACTTATAAAGAAATGGTCCTAGCGTATGAAAAGTCGGGTTATGAGTTAATTGAAGTTCCTTTTGGTACAGTAAACGAAAGGGTTAATTTTATATTGAACAATTTGAATCACAGCTAACAATCGCATCAACACGATTTGCTACATTCGGCGTTCTAGGTTTCTTTGGGATTACCGTATTTAGTGGTAAATTTAGACTTAATCTGCATAGTAGCAAACGTGTTATGCAGGCGTTATAACTTTTAGGTAAATTAAATGGATCTAATTAGTGTTCTAAAAAAGGAAACAGGGAAGTTATCTAATGAACAGTCAGCGTACCTTATTGCACTGATACTTTTCCCTTTATCTATATTACTTACTGAAACATTCCCATTCCCTTCATACTGGATTGTGTCTAGTTTTTTGATTTACGGGTTTATTGTTTGGATTCGTGAGTGGGGAGATAATTTAAATTCAATATTGTATGCGAAACCATTAATGGCATTGGCTTTTCTTGCTGCCACAACATTGAATGTAGCTATGGCTTCAATATCTGTGAATTCGATTTTAGAGGTTCCTAGTTCACCATTTACTTATACCATAACAATGGTATCCATATTAACGGTTCCTTTCACCGCAGCGATTTCATTGACCATGTTAGCTATGCCAATGATGCTAATATCGATGTTTAGTGCAATGTTTTCTATTAAAGAGTTATCAGCTAAAAAGATTGTTAACTTTGAAATATGGAGCTTAATGAAAGAAGTCTCAGCTCTTAATTTACTTGGTCGTATTTTTGCTAGCTTAACCGTTTTCTTTATAGCGACATCATTTTTAGGAGATAACTCTTGGTATACAGATCAAGTAGCAGTATTTACTAAGTGGTTTGCCTATAATTTTGAAATGGAAGCTTATAGTTATTGCTCTCTCCCTAATAATGCTCATATTTCATATCTTGATGGGGAGCGTATTATTATTGGGATAAACGAAAAGTCTGAGTATATTTTTACAGTATCAAACTGCATCACAGAGTTATAACAAATGCATCAACACGATTTGCTACATCCGGCATTCTAGGTTTCTTTGAGTTTACTGTGTTAAGTGGTAAATTTAGCTTAATCTACATAGTAGCAAACGTGTTATGCAGGCGTTGTGCGTACTGAGTCCGAAATTTTTTGCACGGTTCATCAATAGGATCGCGGCTTTCGTAGCTTCGGCTTAGTAAGCGTAAATTTCTTCTTTGTTTCCTTTTTGTTTTCATTTCATCAGGTTCGGCAAATTAGCCATTATTTCCCTAAGTTCAAGCGTTTCAGAAGCTATTTTACGCTTCAATTGTTCTTTGGTTATGCCTCATTTTAGTTTGCATCAGTGTTTTCCTCGCAGTATTTTCAATCCCAATTGTTGTTAGGATATTTGGTTTATCAGTTCCAAATCTGCTGAAACCAAGCCGTTCAAATGGTGTAAGAAATGTATCTGTTTTCCATTTACTTCATCTCGCAATTTAAGAACATTTTGTTCGCTTAATTGGCATCGGTAAATTAGAATCTAGGCTTAGAAAATCTTGGCAGGGCAGTTCTTTACCAAGTTGGCCAAGCCGAAAGTAAGTCCGCACAACAATCGCATCAACACGATTTATTACACTCGGCGTTCTGGGTTTGTCTTGGGTTTAGTGATTAAGGTGGTAAAATTCAGGTTGGTTTGCATAGTAATAAACGTGTTATGCCAGCGTTAGCTGTATCAAAGGAGTATTTACCTCGTGAAAGAACTATTAAATGAATACCCAGCTGTCGCGACAGTAGTTATGACGACGTTGACATTATTACCACTATTTAAACTGGCTCATTATGTATTAGCATCGAATCGTACCTTTAAAATACAAAGCTTAGAGTTATTATGTAAATCAATTTCTGATAGTTCAAATGGGGCTAGTCGCTTAATCGCAGAACAAATGTTTAGAAGCCATTTTAAATTACTCGTTAATTTTAAGACAATAGAAGCTCTTTTAAATCTTCCAAACCCAACCTTAGCTATTGATTTATATGGTTCATCTAAGAAATACCTTATATTGGATAATAGTATTCTAATATTTAAAAATAAGTATCAAAACCCTAAGCGGAGAAAGGTGGAACGTTTGTTCAGGCCAATAGTTGCTCATATATTATATTGGGTATTTGCTATGACTGGAGCATTTTTCGGGCTGTACGTCATTAAAAATTTCAATATAGATTCAATTTTTGAAACTAAATATTATATGTTTAATGGCGCATTATGGTTTTTAGCATCTTTAATCTCATTCGCTTTTATAACACTTGCGATTGCAGCCCTGACTGACAAGGCAAGTATAAAAAAGGCCGAAATACTCCAGGATTTATTCAAAAATAAAGGAGCACACAAGGTTAAATGGTATTACTAGATACAGCTAACAAATGCATCAACACGATTTGCTACACTCGGCATTCTAGGTTTCTTTTAGTTTACTATATTAAGTGGTAAATTTAGGCTTAGTTTGCATGGTAGCAAACGTGTTATGCAGGCGTTATGTTTATCCAATAAATTGAGGTACTTATGAAAGTAAGGTTAATGGAACAGTCTGATTTAAATGATACAGCAGAAGTACATAAATTAGCTTTCGTAAGACAAAAACAATCTTATGAATGGTTGGTGTGTAATTTCAATGCTTTCCCACGAGTCTTGTGTTTTGTCGCTGAAGATAGCAATGGGATTATTGGGTATATTATTTGGACTCAAAAAAGTGGTTTTCGTCCTGAAGTCGTGATGGAAATTGAACAATTAGCTGTTTCTCCTAATCACCAAAGAAAAGGTATAGGACGTGGCTTAATCATGAATTCTTTACCATTAGTAAAAGCTAAGTTGGCAGAGAATGACTCAGTACTAAAACATATTTTTGTTACAACGAGAGCTGATAATTTTGCTCAAGAATTGTATAGATCAACATTAGGCGCAGAAGTGGAAGCAACGATTACTAATCTATATTCTGCGGATGAAATATTAATGATTGCACGCAACGTTAGTTAATAAACATAACAAATGCATCAACACGATTTGCTACATTCGGCATTCTAGGTTTTCTTTTGGTTTACCGTGTTAAGTGGTAAATTTGAGCTTAATCTGCATAGTAGCAAACGTGTTATGCAGGCGTTATAAATTGGTGTGCCCCACAGAATTAGAACACATTCTATACTTAGGTTATACCTATCTGGAGGCTACCATGAGCAAGCATTATACTAAATCTTACCCTGAAGAGTATCGTAAAGAAGCTGTTCGACTCGCAGATCAAAAAGATAGAACGACGGCTTCCGTCGCGAAGGAATTAGGGTTACACCCTAATCAAATTTATAACTGGCGCAGACAGTTTAACCTTCTGACAAATAAACAGTTTACGGTTCATGATGGTATCGATTATTCAATAAAAGAAAACTCAGAAATGCGTAAGATGAGAAAAGAGCTAAATGACCTAAAAAAAGAGAATGAGTTCTTAAAAAAGGCAGCGGCGTACTTTGCCAAAAACCAAGAGTAAAGTACGCTCTTATTCGTGATTTTAGAAGTAACTATAGTGTTTGTTTTCTTTGCCGAGTTTTAAAAGCATCTTCAACTGGTTTTTATGCATGGCATAATAAATCATTAAGCAAAGCCTCCAAAAGGAGGCTAGACTTTGAAAAGAAGATATTATCAACCTTTGCTGAGTTTGAGGCTAAATACGGCTCTAGAAGAGTTAGGAATGAGCTTGTAAAGCTAGGATATCCTTGTTCAACTAATTATGTAGCAAAGATCATGAAGGATCGAGGTATTAGAGCCCATAACGGAAAAGGCTTCCGTTATGGACGACGAGTTGAATCAACTCGTAATGTGGTAGGCAACATTTTAGACCGGCGCTTTACCGCTGAAAGCCCCAACGAACGTTGGACAACAGATATTACGTACATTTGGGTTAATGATAAATTTATGTACCTGGCCGTTGTTATGGACTTATTTTCAAGGAAAATAATTGGGTGGTCATTAGACGACTCAATGACTGAGGTTCTTATTTCAGATGCATTAAAAATGGCCTTCCGTCGAAGAAAGATTAAACAAGGTTTAATCATTCATTCAGATCGAGGAGTTCAATACCGTTCTAACAATTATCAAGAACTTATAAATGATAATGGTTGCGTCCAAAGTATGAGTCGAACAGGAAACTGCTGGGATAATGCAGCAATGGAATCCTTTTTCAGTCGACTAAAAGTCGAACTGATTTACCCAAAGAATTATCAAACAGTTACCGATGTTCAAACTGGCATATTTGAATATATTGAGATCTTCTATAATCGTAAGCGCAGTCACTCAACATTAAACAACTTGAGTCCATTTGAATTTGAAAGTAAATTTGTAAAATAAAGTGTTCGCTTTTCGAGGGGCACACCAAAATCTAACCGTGAGCTTGATGTGCATCATAAATGTTCAAATCAATAAATCACTGGTTAGTGTAAATCTACGCATTTACTAGTATGATTGTTATATGTCTCTTAAATAACTTAACTAAATGAAATTAGCCGTAGTAATTGGTGTATCAGAGTATAAATATGATACATACCCTAACTTACCTGCATGTAAGAATGATGCCGATCTATTCAATACTGTATTGAGTGATATTAAATCGATAGATGATGCGTTATATATTAATGATAGCTTAACTTGTTATGACATAAAAACACAGATTACAAGTTTTATAGAAAAACATAAAAACAGTGATGTTGAAGAATTTGTGTTTTATTTTTCTGGGCATGGGGAAAGATTCGATGAAGACTTTCATTACCTATGTTATGATTTTGATCGAGCAAAAAAGTCAACAACATCATTGAGTAATACATACTTAGATAATCTAATAAGAAATTTATCTCCAAATTTATGTGTTAAATTTGTAGATGCTTGTTTTAGTGGTACTCATTATATTAAAAGTGCGAATAGTCAAGCATCAGAATTAGAGTCATCAGCTAAAAAAAACAAAATTAATGATCTTTATTTCCTATTTTCTTCAAGGGAAGATAAGGAATCAGAAGCAGGAGAAGAGTTCAGTTATTTCTCAGAAAGTATTTTTTCTGCCTTGCTCGAAAGAGAGGGGGAGTTTAAATATAGTGATTTAATTTCTTATGTTGCAGATGACTTAGAAAATAGAGGGGCTCCAAAACCAATATTTATATCACAAGCAACATACTTAGAAAATTTTGGTTTAGTTACAAAAAAAACGCATGGCATTATTCATGATAAATTTGGTCTTACTTCTGTTAGCAGTGCAGGTGAATTTAAAAAGAAAGCTGAATCATCTTTTGTAGAACTGGTAAAGACTAAGTCTGAACAGTTTTATTGTAATAAGGAAAAAGCTTACAGCAATATAAATAATTTCTTTGATTCATTATCAAAAAACCGTTGGCCTGAAGATATTGTTTCAGTTTTTGATGTTGAGTCAGATGTTGTAAATGAAAACCATCTGCCAAATAGAAAGGCTATTGGTGAATGGATCCAACAAAATAAAGACTTAAAATTGTTCTGCTCTGTAGATATGGAAAAAGAAGAGTTTGAAGTTCAAGAGTATGTAGCGTTGCCATCTAAACCATCAAGCTCTCCATTTTCAAATAGTGGCCTATTTGAGAGTAGTATTCAAAGACTGATTGCTAATCATTCGTCCTTAAGGCAAGAAAAAGAATATAAACTTGAAAGTGTAAAGAAAACTAGGAGTGTTATTGTCGGCTTTGAATATCCATATAGTAGTGATAGTGAAAAAAACATTATAAGAATAGAGTTTAAGCCAAAATTTGAAGCTGTTGAGAATGCTGCTTTATATGTTGTTGTCTTATATTCAAAGTGTAAACTCTGTATACATTTTAGCTATGAACTCCTAAGAAGCACTAATTGGGGCGTTATCTCTAGTCCTAAGTGTTTAAATTGGAAAAACAAGGTTATAAACTTAAATAGTGATGAACTAATTGAGGGGTTTGCCGATACTCTTATCAAAGAGGTATCAGATTGGTTAATTGAAGAAACTAAGAAAAATTTCAAAGATTTATAACAATTGCATCAACACGATTTACTACACTCAGGGTCCACGCATGAGTTGCTAAAATGTTAAATTACAGCTAAGTGCCAAATAATACCATCTCTCTAAAGTCTGTATTAAGTGCACATTTCAACTGCCGTTTCTTTAACGTTCCTTTTAAATCCACCAATTTTATGAAGTTCATACACATCTGGCGGATCCTAGATAAATTCTCTGCAGCATGCTGATACATTATCTTACTGTCGTCTTCTTTCATTACGCTATCCAACCACCAATGCATACTTTCTACACCCCAATGGCCTCGGCATAATTTACCAAACTCTTCTGCTGATAATTTCTTAGATGATATGAAATATCTAATACCTAAAGACCCTGAGTTACTTTTGTTATGTTTATTATAAGTCACTGCTATACATAAACTTTCTAGACCGTCCCAATCAACAGAGAAGTCTCCAAATGCTTCTGTAAATGGCACAACATAATAAGACCTAACCATTTTTCTTCCGCGCTTACCGACTTCTTCCGTTTCAAATTTATCACACTCTAAATGAACAAGTTGAGCAAAAGAAAATTTATTTAAAAACATATTACGTAAACGTTCTTGGTTACCTTTCACTGCTAATAAGTAATCACCTTTTCTATTAACAATATCTGCTGCAATTGTTCTCTGACAGCCCATTGCATCAAGACTAATAATTCTGTTTTTAACTTTAATTAGCTTTAGTATTTCAGGAATTGTCGTTATTTCATTGCTTTTGGAATCTGTTTTTAATTGGCCTAAAACCAAGCCTGTATCAACAGAATAAGCATTTACCATATGAGTTAAGCATTTGTTTTTACTATAGTCATATGTTCCTCTTAATGATTTCCCATCAATCGCTACATGAGTCGTATCTAATGATTTTTCATGCTGAATATCATTGCACCACCGTGTAAAACAAATTGAAAATTCATCGGGGTCAACCAAACTAACTATTCGAGCAATGGTATCGTGACTCGGTACTCCATGAGAGTAATCGCTAAATTTTCTAAACCACGTTAAATTCTCTTCACCAAAGGTATCTATCTCGTCCCAGGTCTTCATTCCACACAACATTGCGGTAACCACTTGGAACATGACTTCAAAGAAATTATACGTCGATTTTCTCGACTGACGTGTATCGCTTAATATGTTAAAATGGTCTTTAAACTCGTCGTAATTCATTATTTTGTCTTCTTCTGTTTTGTTAACAGTATAAGATCATTTCTAAACTTCGAATTCAAGCTATTTTAAAAAATTATATCCCGAAATATTAGAAATCACTGCGTAAATAACATGCGCGGACCCTGCAGGGTTCCCGCATGTTATTTACGCGGATTTTCTTAATTTTTCGGGATAAAAATTTAAAAATAAGTTGAATTTGGCGATCTGACGTGATCTTATACTGTTTAGATAACTAAATGAGATTCAAAAGATGAATTACGACGAATTCAAAGACCATTTTAACATATTAAGTGATAGCCGTCAGAAACGAAAAATCACTTACGATTTCTTCGAAGTTTTGTTCCAAGTGGTGACAGCCATGTTGTGTGGAATGAAAACCTGGGATGAGATAGAAGCCTTTGGAGAAGAGAACTTAGAATGGCTTAAAAAGTTCAGTCCATATTTATCAGGCATTCCAAGTCAAGATACAACGGCTCGCATTGTTGGATTGGTTGACCCAGATGAATTTTCTCTTTGTTTTACTCGATGGTGTAACGACATTCAAAATGAAAAGTCGTTAGAAACCAATCATATAGCTATTGATGGGAAGTCTTTAAAAGGCACGTATGATTATAGTAAGAAGAAATGCCTAACACATATGGTTAATGCTTATTCTGTTGATACTGGTCTGGTTTTAAGTCAACTAAAAACGAGCTCGAAATCGAATGAAATAAAGACTATCCCTGAGTTGCTTAAATTAATCAGAGTTAAAGGTCGAGTAATTAGTGTTGATGCAATGGGTTGCCAGAGAGCAATTGCAGAGCTAATAGTTGAACGTAAAGGGGACTATTTAATGTCAGTAAAAGACAATCAACCAAGTCTCCATAAGGTTTTTACTGAACACTTTTCGTTAGGGCAATTATGCGATTATGCGAGTGATTCTTTTGAGGAAGAAGAAATTTGTCTACGGGGTCGTAAGACCTTAAGAAGTTATATTGTTGTTCCATTTACGGATAAATATGGAGATTTTGCCTCTAAATGGAAAGGCTTAAAAAGTTTATGTATAGCAACGACTTATCAACAGAAAAACGGAGAGCCTTCGAGAAGTTTAGGCGTTAGATACTTCATTTCTTCTAAGGAAATGAAAGCAGAAGAATTTGGCCAATTATGCCGAGGCCATTGGGGCGTAGAAAGTATGCACTGGTGGTTGGACACTGTAATGAATGAAGATAACAGCCGGATCATCTACAAGCATGCATCAGAAAACCTATCTCGAATTCGTCAAATGTGTATGAATTTTATTAAGCTTGTAGAGATGAAAGGGACATTGAAACGAAGACAATTGAAATGCGCGTTAAATACTGAGTTTCGAGAGAGAGTTTTGTTTGGTACTTAAGGGTTTTTAACAATTTTGTAACTCACGAGGGAACCCTGACTGAAGGCGAAGATGCAACGTTTGCAGTACCATTTAATGCTCAGGGAAACGATGAGGACTGGATTATGAGGTTTCCTAAATCAGTCACATCAACCTCGAAGCATAATTTGCGATCACTTAAACTTTGGGTTCATATATCTCAAGGGCAGACATTTACTGTGAAGCCGGAGAAAGGGTTAATTGAAAAGTTAGCATCATCACAAAAAAGCTAACAATCGCATCAACACGATTTGCTACATTCGGCATTCTAGATTTCTTTAGGTTCACTGTGTTAAGTGGTAAATTTAAGTTTAATCTGCATGGTAGCAAACGTGTTATGCAGGCGTTATATTATTTTTTGATGGTAATCTCACTATCGAAAAAAGCGATTGATAAATGGAGTTTTAATCGTTATTTGAAATGGATTTATCGTGTTATAAAGTAATGGAAATTTAATATTAAGGATAATTTCATGATGAATAAACTTTTATTTTCTACTTTATTTTTAGCATCAATGGCAGTTAACGCATCTAATATTTCAGTTGATATGAAGGATTTAGATTCAGGTAAAATGATAGGCTCTATATTAATAGAACAAAATGAGTATGGTGTTGTTTTTACACCTAATTTATCAGGATTACCAAGTGGTTTGCATGGTTTTCATATTCACGAAAATAACTCATGTGATACATCTGAAAAAAATGGCAAAACGATTTTAGGTGGAGCCGCCGGTGGACATTATGATCCGATGAAGACTGGCCAGCATGGTTTCCCATGGTCTAACGATAATCACTTAGGTGACTTACCACCGTTGTATATTAATATGGATGGGAATGCAGTTCAGCCTGTATTAGCTCCTCGAGTTACACTTCCAAACCTATCTGGTCGCTCTTTAATGATCCATGCAGGTGGCGACAATCATTCTGATCATCCTAAAGCATTAGGGGGCGGAGGCGCTCGTTTAGTTTGTGGTGTAATCAAATAATATAACAAATGCATCAACACGATTTACTACACTCGGCATCTCAGGTTGTCGGGTGTTTCTCGTTTTAAGGCGTCAATTTCAAGTATGATTGTATAGTAGTAAACGTGTTATGCAGGCGTTATAAGCACCGATTTATTAAGGTTATTTGAGCCAGAGGTAAAGGTTTGAAATTTTCTACGCGTTCAGCGAAAGATAGTGATTTTGAGTTCTTATTTGAACTTAAAAAGGCGGCTGAATTTGAGCCCATTAAGGCCGTGTTTGGTTGGGACGATAAAATCCAACGTGAAATGCATCAAGATGAATGGGATGAGGAAAAACCAACCATCATTGAAATGTCAGGTGAAGCCGTAGGTAGCTATTTACTTCAAAACAAAGGCGACCATTTCTATTTTTGCCGTTTCTTTTTATTACCAAGTTTTCACGGGAAAGGAATAGGAAGTCAGGTTTTAAGCCAATGTTTAGAGTTTGCTGATAGCGAAAATAAACCAGTGAAGTTGTGTTATTTGCAAGGCAATCGAGTAGGCGGTTTATATCGTAAATTTGGTTTCCAAGTCATATCAGAAGATGCTCAATTTGTTCATATGAACCGTGTGAGAGTGTGCTTATAACAAATGCATCAACACGATTTGCTACATTCGGCATTCTAGGTTTCTTTGGTTTTACCGTGTTAAGTGGTAAATTTGGGCTTAATCTGCATGGTAGCAAACGTGTTATGCAGGCGTTGTGCGTACTTAATCTTAAAGATTTGTACAGGCCATCATTGAAATCAAGGGCTTGTAGTTCTAGTTTAATTAGCATTTTTATTTTAATTCTTGCGAATTTGATTATTTTGTTTGACGAATATTATCTTATTTTATGAGGTGTAAATTTGATGCGAAACTAATTTCATTAATATCTTTAATTATTATGAAATATAGATGCTAGTCAAAAAAACAATGATCTACATCATGTTTTTTTCTCATAGAAAACTACATACTCCGCCGCCATTAATAATGATGGTTGTATATTTAGGAATATAAAATGAAAAAATTAGTATTGATAATGCTAGTTTGTTTTGGCCTACCTTCAGGAGCGATAGCTCATTCAGGCGGTACTGATTCAAATGGTTGCCACACAAACCATAAAACAGGCGAGTATCATTGTCATAATCGTAAATAGAAATTAGGCATGTGGTAAGCACATAACAAACATATCAATACGATTTACTACGCTTGGCTATTTCAGTTTCATACGGCAATTTAAGTCTGGTAGTAAATTATAAAATTAAGCTTAACAATAAAAAATCAATAGGATTAAATGTGATTAATAAAATTCAGGGTGTGGTACTTAGTCTAGTTTTGTTACTTTCTGGATGTACTATAGTTGATAGCTCATCAATTGTTATTGGTAACACTCGCCAACAAACAAATATTGATGATATTCGTTTATATCGAACAGCTCCTACAAGTTATGAAGAAATCGCAATGATTTCCGCTAGTTCTGGACATGATTTTAAGAGTGATGGTGCGCTAGTTAATGAGGCTATGGAGCAATTGAAAAAAGAAGCCGCTAAAGTTGGGGCTAATGCTGTTCTTTTGACTGAAATCAGAGAGCGTAGTGGTACTGTTACTATGTATAGAAACATTAGTTCAAATGCTGATTCGAACAACTTCGGTGTTGCTACTTCTGGAGACCGTTATACTCGTGTGAAAGGGATCGCTATTTTTGTAAAAAAATAGGGCTTTGTTTAAGTTAACAAATGATTTACTAATTTATTTGTTCATTCTTTGAACATTCAGCTTTCGCTGTATTTAGTAATTATGATCTCCATCGGAGTCATTCCATTTTATAAAGCGAATGACTCTCTTTTCCTCATTATGCTTCATATTTATTTTTGACCACTGCATTTTAAATTCCTATTGTGGTTAGAATATTTGGTTTATTTATCAGTACTAAATCAGCTGAAACCAAGTTGTTCAAATGGCGTTGAAAATGTATTTATTTTTCATTCACTTTATCTCGCAATTTAAGAACATTTTGTTCGCTTAATTGGTATCGGTAAATTAGAATCAGGACATTAAAAAATCTTGGCAGGGCAGTTCTTTACCAAGCTAGCCAAGCCGAAAGTAAGCACGCACAACAATCGCATCAACACGATTTATTACATTCGGCGTTCTGGGTTTGTCTTTAGTTTTGTGATTAAGGCGGTTAATTCAGGTTGGTTTGCATAGTAATAAACGTGTTATGCAGGCGTTATACGCTAATTTGGTGAGGAAGTATCAGTGCTAAAGACAATTTATGATGAAATGTGGGATTCTTCCTATCCAAAAATAGAAAGTGGTCAATGTGTTATTGATACGCTCATTAGTGATCCCAACGATACTCGAAGAGGTGTTACTGTTTTAACTTATCTACAAAATAATGATAATGAAGTTAGTCGAAAGATAACTGATTTCTTATGTGAATTACAGAAAGTCGAACCTGCTCAATATTATTATCCTGAAGAAGAATTACATCTAACCATTCTCTCTATCATAAGCTGCATATCTGGATTCCAATTGGATGACATCAACGATTTTTCATATGTTGAAATTTTTAAACAATGCATGCAAGGCTCAGAGCCAATAAATATTAAATTTGAGGGGGTAACAACCTCAACATCTTGCGTTTTAATTCAAGGTTTTCCTATTGGGGAAGGTTTGAGTGAGTTACGAAATAAATTTAGAAGTAGATATAAAGAATCTTCATTACACACCACGATAGATAGCAGATATAGACTTAGTACAGCTCATGTAACAGCAGTCAGATTTACGTCTCAATTAATTAATCAGCAGAAAGTGATTGATGTATTAAATCGATACAGACATTTTGATTTTGGTACGATATCTTTTACTGAATTTGAGTTGGTTTTTAATAACTGGTATCAAAACTTATCAGAAACTAAACAATTAGCGAGCAGTTCAATTAAGCAGCGCGTATAACAAATGCATCAACACGATTTACTACACTCGGCAATCTCAGTTTGCCGGGTGTTTATCGTTTTAAGGCGTCAATATTAAGTATAATTGCATAGTAGTAAACGTGTTATGCAGGCGTTATATTTTGGTGTGCCCCTCGAAAAGCGAACACTTTATTTTACAAATTTACTTTCAAATTCAAATGGACTCAAGTTGTTTAATGTTGAGTGACTGCGCTTACGATTATAGAAGATCTCAATATATTCAAATATGCCAGTTTGAACATCGGTAACTGTTTGATAATTCTTTGGGTAAATCAGTTCGACTTTTAGTCGACTGAAAAAGGATTCCATTGCTGCATTATCCCAGCAGTTTCCTGTTCGACTCATACTTTGGACGCAACCATTATCATTTATAAGTTCTTGATAATTGTTAGAACGGTATTGAACTCCTCGATCTGAATGAATGATTAAACCTTGTTTAATCTTTCTTCGACGGAAGGCCATTTTTAATGCATCTGAAATAAGAACCTCAGTCATTGAGTCGTCTAATGACCACCCAATTATTTTCCTTGAAAATAAGTCCATAACAACGGCCAGGTACATAAATTTATCATTAACCCAAATGTACGTAATATCTGTTGTCCAACGTTCGTTGGGGCTTTCAGCGGTAAAGCGCCGGTCTAAAATGTTGCCTACCACATTACGAGTTGATTCAACTCGTCGTCCATAACGGAAGCCTTTTCCGTTATGGGCTCTAATACCTCGATCCTTCATGATCTTTGCTACATAATTAGTTGAACAAGGATATCCTAGCTTTACAAGCTCATTCCTAACTCTTCTAGAGCCGTATTTAGCCTCAAACTCAGCAAAGGTTGATAATATCTTCTTTTCAAAGTCTAGCCTCCTTTTGGAGGCTTTGCTTAATGATTTATTATGCCATGCATAAAAACCAGTTGAAGATGCTTTTAAAACTCGGCAAAGAAAACGAACACTATAGTTACTTCTAAAATCACGAATAAGAGCGTACTTTACTCTTGGTTTTTGGCAAAGTACGCCGCTGCCTTTTTTAAGAACTCATTCTCTTTTTTTAGGTCATTTAGCTCTTTTCTCATCTTACGCATTTCTGAGTTTTCTTTTATTGAATAATCGATACCATCATGAACCGTAAACTGTTTATTTGTCAGAAGGTTAAACTGTCTGCGCCAGTTATAAATTTGATTAGGGTGTAACCCTAATTCCTTCGCGACGGAAGCCGTCGTTCTATCTTTTTGATCTGCGAGTCGAACAGCTTCTTTACGATACTCTTCAGGGTAAGATTTAGTATAATGCTTGCTCATGGTAGCCTCCAGATAGGTATAACCTAAGTATAGAATGTGTTCTAATTCTGTGGGGCACACCAATTTCTCATAGGTTATCTTTATGTGGTTAAGAAAAAATGTAGACCTTATTGCTCTTGTAATTAGCTGCATTGCCCTCGTGCATAGTTATTTTTCAACGCAGCAACAAAATGAGATTGCTAAAAAAACGTATGCGTATGAAGTTAGTAAAACAAACGCAAATATTTCAGGTATGTTGATACCAGTACCTTCCTCATATTTTGAGTTGCAGTCAGTAAGTAAAAATGAAGTGTTTTTTGTTGTTGAATATGAATGGATTATCAATAATAGCGGTGGTCAGGCGGACTACATTAGTTCAATAAATCTTTTAACGGCTAGTTTGGATAATAATGTATTTACACTAAAATGCTCTCAACAGTGTGAATTGACGGCATTTAGAGAGGGGATTGCACTTGATTACCCTTTAGTTGTTAATTCAAATGAGGTTATTAAATTTAGGGTAAGTATCCCTTATCAAATTTCGATATCATCAGATATAGAACTACAAGAGCTTATAGGGAAGAAAATTAATTTACCGAGTTTTGATTCGATTGAGTCTGCTGAAGAACTTGAAATTAATGCAATGATTTTAAAGGATAAAGTTCAATCTCAATCTGGTTATGTTATTCAAATTAATCTACATAAAACAGGTGTTCCTCTTAGATATAGTCTTGGTAAATTTGGTGACGGTTCGTTTATTAATATACCTACGAATTTGGTGGAGAACGAAATATAACAAATGCATCAACACGATTTACTACACTCGGCAATCTCAGTTTGCCGAGTGTTTATCGTTTTAAGGCGTCAATATTAAGTATAATCGCTTAGTAGTAAACGTGTTATGCAGGCGTTAGCCGTCTAGGAGGAAAATTGATAGTACCTAGTTATTTATATAAATATATGAGTGCGAATACAGCAAAGCTAGTTCTTGAGTCTCAGAAGCTTCGCTGGTCATGCCCAAGTTCATTTAACGACATCAATGAGCTTCAAAGAATGCCTGCATTTTCACCTTCAATTGAAGAATGTAAAGCGGATTACTTGAAAACTATTCTGAGTATTGCTTATGGTGAGCAGCACTTATCTAAACAGCTCTCTGTTGATTCTCAGTTTTTGGCATCTATTATACAAATATCGCAAAAGCAGGGGGTCGATAAAGAAACACTTTATGACGAATTAGCAGCAATAGAGCTTAATTTATCAAGCTTAGAAGATAACCTTCGTCGAGAAACAGAAAAGTATAATAATGGCGATTTACGCATTTTTTGTTTATCTGAAGATAATAATAACGAGGTTATGTGGGCACATTATGGTGATAACCATACTGGTTGTATGTTTGAGTTTCGTCATATTGAAGAGTTAGATACTCCTTTTCAGATGGCGAAGAAAGTAACTTATACAGATAGAATCCCTCATCTAGGCTCTGCTCTAGATTTTTTGTTATATAATGAACGAAGTAAATTATTGGAAAAAACTACTGACGCAATTTATTACACCAAAACACAAAAATGGGAATATGAAAAAGAGTGGCGAGTAATAACCAGGCGCTCTAATGAGGGCAAAAGGCATAGTGATTTTAAATTCTATAAAGATGAATTGGTATCAATAACTTTCTCCGCTAGGATCGATGATGGCGAGCAAAATGATTTAGTTAATTTTATTCGGATTAATTATCCAAAATGTAAAATGTATAAAGTTCAATCTATTAGAGGTCAGCTAAAAAGGGTTGAGTTCGACGGCTAACAATTGCATCAACACGATTTGCTACACTCGGCGTTGTCAGTTTGTCTTTAATTTCAGTGATTAAGGCAGTAAAATTCAGCTAAGTCTGTATCGTAGCAAACGTGTTATGCAGGCGTTATGTAACAGGAGCCCAATGGTATGAAAATCGAAACTAAACGTTTGAAAATGGAAGTAATTACAGAAAACGATTGGGCGTTATTTTTACAACTACATTCTAATCCTGAAGTTATTTCACTGTGCTTTGATAAGCCAGATGTTGAGGTTGTCAGAGAGAAATTTGAATCTCGATTAGTTCCATGGAATGTGAATTCCAGTTCATGGTTATGCTTTGTTATTTTTGATAAACAATCAGGAGACTCTGTTGGTATCACGGGTTTCACTGTTGAAAATAATGTTTCTGAAGTCGGTTATCTTTTATTACCTGAATTTTATGGTAATGGCTATGGTTCAGAATCTCTTTCTGGGCTATTGGATTGGGCTGCGTCGGTTCAAGAAATAAATGCTTATAAAGCTGTGGTAACTGAAGGGAATATTGGATCAGAGAAAGTGTTACTTAAATGTGGGTTTCAGCTTGATCGCATTATTCCAGATGCTTATGAAATTGGTGGGGAATTGTTTGCGGATCATGTTTATTCTCGCGATGACAAAGTTACATAACAATCGCATCAACACGATTTGCTACATTCGGCATTCTAGGTTTCTTTTGGTTTGCCGTATTAAGTGGTAAATTTAGGCCTAATCTGCATGGTAGCAAACGTGTTATGCAGGCGTTATAACGCAGGGTGGATATGGATAGAATCATCACATTAATTGAGAAAGATGAATTGAGGGTCAAGGCTCTTGATTGTGTTCGAGGACTCAATTTACCTCATTGTTATTTAGCCGCAGGTTTCGTCCGAAATTTGGTGTGGGATCATTTGCATCAGAAATCAGTATCAACGCCTTTGAATGACGTTGATGTTATTTATTTCGATGAAACTGAATCTAATCCTGAAAACTACAAATTAATCGAATCCCAGCTTTCTGTATTGATGCCAGAATTGAACTGGGAAGTGCGTAATCAAGCAATCATGCACAAAAGAAATGGTGATAAACCGTATTTAAGTATTATCGACGCAATGAGTTATTGGCCAGAAAAAGAAACAGCGGTAGCCATACGAAAATTAGGCAATGGTAAATATGAATGTATTTCTGCTTTTGGCTTTGAATCGTTGTTCAATTTGCAGGTTACACATAATCCTAAGCGTTCTTTAGAAGTCTTCAGTGACCGTGTAACGTCGAAAGGTTGGCTGAGTCATTGGTCTAAATTGAGAACTGCGTTATAACAAATGCATCAACACGATTTGCTACATTCGGCATTGTAGATTTCTTTGGTTTTATCGTATTAAGTGGTAAATTTAGGCTTAATCTGCATAGTAGCAAACGTGTTATGCAGGCGTTATGCGCTTAGGAGGAAAAATGGAAATGTTAACTGGCTCATGTCTATGTGGAAAAATTGGAATTGAAGTCCCAGATGATTTTGATTATATGGGAAATTGTCATTGTTCTGAGTGTCGTAAATTTACTGGCTCAGATTACTCATCAGTTGGTGGAGTTTCATCGTCAAAATTTGCATTTACAAAAGGTGAGGAGTTTGTTTCCATTTACTCCAAAAGTGAGGAAACAGAACTAGCATTTTGTAAGTGTTGCGGTTCAAGCTTATTTTCTAGAAAAATCACCGGCGGTAAACATAATATCCGTTTAGGTATTCTGGACAGCACACCAACGCATAAACCTAACTTTCATATCTTTGTTGCTTCAAAAGCGCCTTGGTTTGATATTAATGATGGTCTTAAGCAATTCGATAAAGGGCCAGTAAAATAGTGGGCAACTGATAGAGCGCGCATAACAAATGCATCAACACGATTTACTACACTCGGCATCTCAGGTTGTCGAGTGTTTCTCGTTTTAAAGCGTCAATTTTTAGTATAATTGCTTGGTAGTAAACGTGTTATGCAGGCGTTAAATCTGCCGAGCAAGCTCGAAGAGTGCGCTGCCTCGTAATTCTCCCTCTTAAACATCTCCTTTCTGGTTAGATTTACTATGTTTACTGTATGAGTAAACATACAGTTCAAACCTTTTTGCAAAAAAGGTTTGAATCATATTCGAAGAACCATCGACTCCCTTTATATCAACTTAAGGGGATCAGTCGGCTTTCATCTTGTCGAACTTCGTCGATGGGAGGTCATGCGCTGTATTGTGATAATGGGCACCTCAATGGCTATTGGTACAATAGCTGTGGGCATCGAAGTTGCCCACAGTGTGGTGCTCTCAAAAGAGAGCAATGGCTTAAAAAAGTAGATTCGTTTATTTTAGATACTTCTCATCATCATTGGGTATTTACTCTTCCGCATGAGTTGCATGAAATATGGAAATATAACAGAGCGTTATGCCAGCAAACACTGTTCGATTCTGTTCGTAAAACTATTCAGATATTAAGCGCGGATGAGCGATTTCTAGGTGCTAAGGTTGGGTGTGTTTTAGTCCTACATACCTGGGCTCGAAATTTAACGTTTCACCCTCATATTCATTGTTTAGTTACCCATGGAGGATTAGGTAATGATGGTTGGGTTGAGCCAAAGAAAAGTATTCTGTTTCCTGCAAGAGTGATGATGAAGCTGTTTCGCGGTAAGTTCATTGCAGCGCTACGCACAGCAATGAATAAAGGAGAGTTAAATTACCCTGAATCACTTTCTAAGTAAAATGTACTTAACCTTTTTAATAAATGGGGCGTTTTTGATTGGGTAGTTCATTGTACCAAACCGTACTCCCATGGTGCTGGAGTCGTTAAATATTTAGCGAGGTATGTTCGTGGCGGAGCCATAAAAAACAGTCAAATTATGCATGTATCAAACAAGGAAGTGCGAGTTAGGTATAAGTCTCATCAAACAAAGAAAACAGAAATGCTTAGGCTAAAGCCTAATCAATTTATTGAGCGTATATTGAGTCATATAGCGATACCGAAAAAACAGCAATATCACTTTGTTGGTTTGTATCATAATCGATGTAGAGAGAGACTGAATACAGCTCGACAGTATCTTGGCCAAGAGCGGATAAAGGACATGAGTCCTTTATTATGGCGAGAATACGCGGAAAGCAAAGGGCAAGTACCATGTTGTGATGAATGTGGAGGCAAGGTTACGGTATTGGCTCGATTCAGAGTGATAAACGGTGAATTTATTTTTTCATCGAAAATGTGATAAGGATTATTCTATTTCGTGTAGAAAGCTTGCTGCTGCAAGCGGTTCCAGTTATCGTGTGCTAGTTGGTTTATATGTTTGAAATGGGATGTTTTTTTAGATTGTGAAAAGTGTGATTTTTCTTGTTTTAGTATATAGAAATTACAAAGACATCGGCGCAGGCTTGCTCGGAAAATTTAACAGCTGCTGCAACCACATCACAATCGGCATATCTAACAATCGAATCAATGCGATGCTGTAACCTTCGGCATTCGCGGTTTAAAGTATATTTAGCGCTATTAATCCGTCGTTTGCACGCATTATTCTAGGCGTTATGTGACCAGAGGAGTAGTTAAGCATGATCAGTTCTAATATTAGTAGCCTTCCAACAGACAATCTTTATAAGTTTCTGGCTTTGTTCGGTTTGTTGTTGACGATAACGGGGTGCTATATGTTTAATTCGTCCTATACAAACTTTAACAGCGAATATATTAGTAGCATCGTTTAGTTAGCTAAGTACGAAAATATCGAAAAACCAACACCTTATGAGTTAATACAGAAGGAGGCTTTGGAGAAAATCATAGAATTACTAAAAGCCAACAAACCTTTCAATTTAAATGTATCAATGTCTGTAATATTCATAGGGTTAATTACAATGTTTTATGGATTTCATCGCTGGCATTACAAACTTCAACCAAAGCTCGATGAACTTTTGGAGCTCCAAGTGATAAAATCAAAATTGGAAGTGCAGCAATTGGAAAAAACGCGGTACTACAGACGGAACCGGAAATAGTCACATAACAAATGCATCAACACGATTTGCTACATTCGGCGTTGTCAGTTTGCCTTTAGTTTCAGTGATTAAGGCGTTAAAATTCAGTTAAGTCTGTATCGTAGCAAACGTGTTATGCAGGCGTTATATGCAAGGAGGCATTATGAGAAAAGCTTATCTGTTCGATTGGGGTGACACTTTAATGGTCGACTTTCCAAATGTTCCAGGAAAAATGTGTGATTGGGAAACCGTTCAAGCCGTAGATGGTGCTTCGGAAATGTTAGCTTCGTTATCCCAGAAAGGACATTTGCTTTATGTGGCAACTGGTGCTGATGATTCCAGTGTTCAGGATATTGAGTTGGCATTTGAACGAGTCGGATTATCTCAATTCATTTCAGGCTATTTCTGTAAATCAAATCTTGGTTTATCAAAAGGCAGTTCTGAATTTTATCAAAGAATAGCGAATAAGTTAGGTGTTGAACCTAGTCAACTTACAATGATTGGTGATTCACTTGAAAAAGATGTTATTTCAGCGTTAGAGGCTGGTTTAAATGCGGTTTGGTTTAACCCCCAAGGTTTGGAAAAAGAAAGTCACTCCAATTTTAGAACGATTTCTCAGCTTCATGAGTTAAGCATATAACAAATGCATCAACACGATTTGCTACACTCGGCGTTGTCAGTTTGCCTTTAGTTTCAGTGATTAAGGCGTTAAAATTCAGCTAAGTCTGTATCGTAGCAAACGTGTTATGCAGGCGTTATAAGCTTAAAAGAGGATTTAGGTTGAACAATTATTTTGAAAGCCCTTTTGTGGGTAAATCACTCAAAGAACAAGTGACTAATCCTAATATCATTGTGGGTGAGCATAGTTACTATTCTGGCTATTATCATAATCATAGCTTTGATGATTGTGCTCGTTATTTATTGGCTGATAGAACGGATATTGATAAATTAATTATTGGTAGTTATTGCTCAATTGGTTCGGGTGCTGTTTTTATGATGGCAGGCAATCAAGGACATCAAAATAATTGGGTCAGTACGTTTCCGTTTTTCTATCAAGAGAATGAAAATTTCTCGGACGCTAAAGATGGTTTTGAACGTTCAGGGAACACGGTAATTGGTAATGATGTTTGGATTGGCACCGAAGCAATGATTATGAGCGGTGTAAAAGTCGGTGATGGTGCAATTATCGCAAGTCGAGCTGTCGTAACTAAAGATGTCGCGCCTTATTCAATTGTGGGCTCTAATCCGGCTAAACATATTCGTTATCGTTTTACTGAAAGTGAAATTGCTCAGTTGTTAGAAATGAAATGGTGGCAATGGAGCGATGACCAAATCAAGGGCGCAATGAGTTTAATGTGTTCGTCAGACATCAGTGGTCTTTATGGTTACTGGCAAAATTTGAGTCGCTTATAACAAATGCATCAACACGATTTGCTACATTCGGCGTTGTCAGTTTGCCTTTAGTTTCAGTGATTAAGGCGTTAAAATTCAGCTAAGTCTGTATCGTAGCAAACGTGTTATGCAGGCGTTATACGGCAAAAAGAAAAAAGTAGCAGTTCACATTAAAAAGGTCTAAAATTAGCACTTAATTTAATACTAATTTGGTGGCGTTATGAGACAAGTTCTAGCTGATTGTTCCGCAAGTATTTCAGAGTTAAAGAAGAATCCTACAGCTCTTTTGAACGAAGCTGATGGCTCTGCTATAGCTATTTTAAATCACAATAAACCAGCGGCTTACTTAGTGCCTGCTGAAACTTACGAATTTCTAATGGACATGTTAGATGATTACGAGCTTTCTCAGCTTGTTGAAAGCCGCAGACTTGATTTATCAGATGCTGTGGAAGTAAATATCGATGACTTATAAATTAAAATTCCTACCAGCAGCACAAAAAGAGTGGAGTAAATTAGCTCCACCGATTAAAAGCCAGTTTAAAAAGAAACTAATTGAGCGTCTTGAAAATCCTCATGTGCCGGCATCAAAGTTACGTGGTTATGATTCTGTCTATAAAATCAAATTACGCACAGCAGGCTATCGTTTAGCTTATGAGGTTATTGATGACGAAATTGTTGTCTATGTTTTAGCTATTGGAAAACGAGATAAAGATGCAGTTTACAAGAAGTTAGCCTCACGCTTTGGGTAGCCGTATAACAAATGCATCAACACGATTTGCTACATTCGGCATTCTAGGTTTCTTTGAGTTTTCCGTTTTCAGTGGTAAATTTGAGCTTGATTTGCATAGTAGCAAACGTGTTATGCAGGCGTTATATTCACAAAGCTTAAAAATTAAATCCGTATTAGCTCCGTACAGTTTGCAGTTTGGTCGTTTAAATCTTATACTCAGGTTAATTACGGAATTACTCCGTACAATTGGAGGTTTTATGGCTACTGCAAGACTTGATATCCGTTTGGATGAAGAAATCAAAGCTAAGGCTGAGAAAGCATCAGCTTTACTTGGTTTAAAAAGCTTAACAGAATATGTTGTTCGCCTAATGGACGAAGATTCAACTCAGGTGATTTCTGATCATGAAAGCATCACTGTTGAAGCAAATGTATTTGACCAATTCATGGCTGCTTGTGACGAGGCTAAGGCTCCGAATAAAGCATTACTTGAAGCTGCTGCATTTACTAAAAATGGTGACTTTAAGTGAGTTATTCCAAGACTTTTAAAGAATTGGATAAATCGCAGCACGATAGAGCGTCATTTGACTGTGGAGAAAAAGAGTTAAACGATTTTATCCAAACTCAAGCTGCGAAACATATGCAAGCAGGTATTAGCCGAACCATGGTTTTACCTGCTTCAGCACCATTACCAAATCAAAAATATCCAATTTGTTCGTTTTATAGTATTGCGCCAAGTTCAATTAGCCGAGATACGTTGCCACAAGCGATGGCTAAAAAATTACCACGCTATCCAATTCCTGTTTTCCTTTTAGCTCAACTGGCAGTTCATAAAGAATTTCATGGAAATGGGCTAGGTAAAGTTAGCTTAATCAAAGCTCTCGAATACCTTTGGGAAATTAACTCTCATATGAGAGCTTATGCCATTGTTGTTGATTGTTTAACTGAACAAGCGGAGTCATTCTACGCAAAATATGGTTTCGAGGTTCTTTGTGAAATCAATGGTCGTGTAAGAATGTTCATTCCGATGAAAACAGTCGGTCAGTTATTCACTTAGACGTAAGAGTGAATATAACAAATGCATCAACACGATTTGCTACACTCGGCGTTGTCAGTTTGTCTTTAGTTTCAGTGATTAAGGCAGTAAAATTCAGCTAAGTCTGTATCGTAGCAAACGTGTTATGTAGGCGTTAAATCTGCCGAGCAAGCTCGAAGAGTGCGCTGCCTCGTAATTCTCCCTCTTAAACATCTCCTTTCTGGTTAGATTTACTATGTTTACTGTATGAGTAAACATACAGTTCAAACCTTTTTGCAAAAAAGGTTTGAATCATATTCGAAGAACCATCGACTCCCTTTATATCAACTTAAGGGGATCAGTCGGCTTTCATCTTGTCGAACTTCGTCGATGGGAGGTCATGCGCTGTATTGTGATAATGGGCACCTCAATGGCTATTGGTACAATAGCTGTGGGCATCGAAGTTGCCCACAGTGTGGTGCTCTCAAAAGAGAGCAATGGCTTAAAAAAGTAGATTCGTTTATTTTAGATACTTCTCATCATCATTGGGTATTTACTCTTCCGCATGAGTTGCATGAAATATGGAAATATAACAGAGCGTTATGCCAGCAAACACTGTTCGATTCTGTTCGTAAAACTATTCAGATATTAAGCGCGGATGAGCGATTTCTAGGTGCTAAGGTTGGGTGTGTTTTAGCCCTACATACCTGGGCTCGAAATTTAACGTTTCACCCTCATATTCATTGTTTAGTTACCCATGGAGGATTAGGTAATGATGGTTGGGTTGAGCCAAAGAAAAGTATTCTGTTTCCTGCAAGAGTGATGATGAAGCTGTTTCGCGGTAAGTTCATTGCAGCGCTACGCGCAGCAATGAATAAAGGAGAGTTAAATTACCCTGAATCACTTTCTAAGCAAAATGTACTTAACCTTTTTAATAAATGGGGCGTTTTTGATTGGGTAGTTCATTGTACCAAACCGTACTCCCATGGTGCTGGAGTCGTTAAATATTTAGCGAGGTATGTTCGTGGCGGAGCCATAAAAAACAGTCAAATTATGCATGTATCAAACAAGGAAGTGCGAGTTAGGTATAAGTCTCATCAAACAAAGAAAACAGAAATGCTTAGGCTAAAGCCTAATCAATTTATTGAGCGTATATTGAGTCATATAGCGATACCGAAAAAACAGCAATATCACTTTGTTGGTTTGTATCATAATCGATGTAGAGAGAGACTGAATACAGCTCGACAGTATCTTGGCCAAGAGCGGATAAAGGACATTAGTCCTTTATTATGGCGAGAATACGCGGAAAGCAAAGGGCAAGTACCATGTTGTGATGAATGTGGAGGCAAGGTTACGGTATTGGCTCGATTCAGAGTGATAAACGGTGAATTTATTTTTTCATCGAAAATGTGATAAGGATTATTCTATTTCGTGTAGAAAGCTTGCTGCTGCAAGCGGTTCCAGTTATCGTGTGCTAGTTGGTTTATATGTTTGAAATGGGATGTTTTTTTAGATTGTGAAAAGTGTGATTTTTCTTGTTTTAGTATATAGAAATTACAAAGACATCGGCGCAGGCTTGCTCGGAAAATTTAACAGCTGCTGCAACCACATCACAATCGGCATATCTAACAATCGAATCAATGCGATGCTGTAACCTTCGGCATTCGCGGTTTAAAGTATATTTAGCGCTATTAATCCGTCGTTTGCACGCATTATTCTAGGCGTTATACGAACTCTGAGAATGCAGTTTTTTGGTCAGGGTTCCCGCATGTTATTTACGCGGATTTTCTTAATTTTTCGGGATAAAAATTTAAAAATAAGTTGAATTTGGCGATCTGACGTGATCTTATACTGTTTAGATAACTAAATGAGATTCAAAAGATGAATTACGACGAATTCAAAGACCATTTTAACATATTAAGTGATAGCCGTCAGAAACGAAAAATCACTTACGATTTCTTCGAAGTTTTGTTCCAAGTGGTGACAGCCATGTTGTGTGGAATGAAAACCTGGGATGAGATAGAAGCCTTTGGAGAAGAGAACTTAGAATGGCTTAAAAAGTTCAGTCCATATTTATCAGGCATTCCAAGTCAAGATACAACGGCTCGCATTGTTGGATTGGTTGACCCAGATGAATTTTCTCTTTGTTTTACTCGATGGTGTAACGACATTCAAAATGAAAAGTCGTTAGAAACCAATCATATAGCTATTGATGGGAAGTCTTTAAAAGGCACGTATGATTATAGTAAGAAGAAATGCCTAACACATATGGTTAATGCTTATTCTGTTGATACTGGTCTGGTTTTAAGTCAACTAAAAACGAGCTCGAAATCGAATGAAATAAAGACTATCCCTGAGTTGCTTAAATTAATCAGAGTTAAAGGTCGAGTAATTAGTGTTGATGCAATGGGTTGCCAGAGAGCAATTGCAGAGCTAATAGTTGAACGTAAAGGGGACTATTTAATGTCAGTAAAAGACAATCAACCAAGTCTCCATAAGGTTTTTACTGAACACTTTTCGTTAGGGCAATTATGCGATTATGCGAGTGATTCTTTTGAGGAAGAAGAAATTTGTCTACGGGGTCGTAAGACCTTAAGAAGTTATATTGTTGTTCCATTTACGGATAAATATGGAGATTTTGCCTCTAAATGGAAAGGCTTAAAAAGTTTATGTATAGCAACGACTTATCAACAGAAAAACGGAGAGCCTTCGGGAAGTTTAGGCGTTAGATACTTCATTTCTTCTAAGGAAATGAAAGCAGAAGAATTTGGCCAATTATGCCGAGGCCATTGGGGCGTAGAAAGTATGCACTGGTGGTTGGACACTGTAATGAATGAAGATAACAGCCGGATCATCTACAAGCATGCATCAGAAAACCTATCTCGAATTCGTCAAATGTGTATGAATTTTATTAAGCTTGTAGAGATGAAAGGGACATTGAAACGAAGACAATTGAAATGCGCGTTAAATACTGAGTTTCGAGAGAGAGTTTTGTTTGGTACTTAAGGGTTTTTAACAATTTTGTAACTCACGAGGGAACCCTGGTTTTTTGGTTCAGTTCAGCGATTGAACCATTGGCTTTTTAGGCGTGAAAGTAGGGTGGTTTATCTTTTTCTTTGTTGCCTTTTGGTGTTCGTTTCATCAGGTTCAGCATTGAACTATTATTGCCCCAAATTCAGGCGTTTCAGAAGCTAATTTACGCTTCAATTGTTCTTTGGTTATGCCTCATTTTAGCCTACATCAGTGTTTTATTCTCAGCATTTTCAATCCCAGTTGTGGTTAGGATATTTGGTTTATAAGCACCAAATTGGCTGAAACCAAGTCGTACAAATAGTGTAAGAAAAAAGGATTGTTTCGTTTCACAGTTATTGCCGTTGATTGGATATTTTGCTCGCTTAATTGAGTCAGTCTAATTAAAATCGTTTAACAGCAAATCTTGGTAAATCAGTTCTTTACCAAGTTTATCGGAGCGAAAGCAAGGCTCGTATAACAAAGCAATCAACACGATGCTATTTACATTCGGCATTCGCGGTTTGGAGTGTAATTGGTTTTGTAAGTCAGTCTTTCGCACGTGTTATTGCGGCGTTACACGAACTAAAGATTGCAGTTTTTTGGCTCAGTTTAGCGATAGAACCATTCGATTTTTAGATGTAAAAGTAGGGTGGTTTTCCTTTTTCTTTGTTGCCTTTCAATATTCGTTTCATCAGGTTCGGCAATTGACCATTATTTCCAAAAGTTCATGGATTTCAGAAACCAATTCACGCTTCAATTGTTTTTTGGTGTTGCCTCATTTTATCCTGCATTCGTGCTTTGCTCGTAGCATTTTCAATCCCAATTGTGGTTAGGATATTTGGTTTATCAGCCCCAAACTTGCTGAAACTAAATCGTTAAAATGGTGCTAGAAAAAGGATTGCTTCGTTTCGCAGTTTTTGTAGTTGAACGGTTCTTTTGTTCGCTAAATTAGCTTTTGTAATTTAGAATTGGTTTTTAAATATTATTGATAAATCAGTTCTTTACCAATTAAAGCGAAGCGTTGACAAAGATCGTGTAACAAAGCAATCAACACGATGCTAATTACACTCGGCGTTTGTGGTTTGGAGTGTAATTGGTTTTGAAAGTCGGTCGTTCGCACGTGTTATT
Organism: Aliivibrio thorii; assembly: GCF_057368585.1. Classification (NCBI taxonomy): domain Bacteria; kingdom Pseudomonadati; phylum Pseudomonadota; class Gammaproteobacteria; order Vibrionales; family Vibrionaceae; genus Aliivibrio; species Aliivibrio thorii. The sequence continues at coordinate 1,206,515 of NZ_CM170655.1, forward strand.
GCGGCGTTATGTCATCGAATGGTCGTTCAAATTTATTCCTTTGTTGAGCATTTAGGTGTATATTCCGCGCGGAAAATTGGTTTAGATATGAATGTCTTTGAGTTTAATATCATTTAGGTATTTTAGCTTCATTCAGTCACTATTTTATAGCTATAACATTTAGTTAGTGGCTATAGACACTTATTGAGGTTTTATGGAAGTTATTATTTTACCGATAGCGATTATTGCTATCTATCTTTTTTTAACAAGCGCTTATGCTAAGCCTGTTGGAAAGTCAGTGAAAGAATCGGTAGAAAAAACCGCATCATCAGGTAAAGAGAAAGTTGGTGGCGGTATCTTTAATGGTATTTCCAAGGTAAGCGAAGCTATCGAGACAGGAAAGCTAAAAGCGCGTGAAAAAAGTGATATAAAAGAGTAAGTAACTCTATCATCGTTAATGACATAACAAATGCATCAACACGATTTGCTACATTCGGCATTCTAGGTTTCTTTTGGTTTACCGTATTAAGTGGTAAATTTAGGCTTGATCTGCATAGTAGCAAACGTGTTATGCAGGCGTTATACGGGTGTTTTACATCGATAGCTAGGCTTCAATCAACCCATCAATATTATAAAATAATAGGGTTCCAAATATAGCTACGATTACGACGTAACCAATTGAAATGGCAATTCCATATGATATTGAGTAGTTTTGCTTCTCTTGGTTTTCTACGACCTTATTTTCATCGAAGGCTTGTACGAAATTAGCGGTAAACTTAGTTGGTAATGGTTGAATGGACAATTTACCAATGCTTAAAGTTGAAACAATTAGGCGTCCAATTTTATATGCAAATGGGTTTCTTAAAATGATAATTAAATGAGCAATAGCGTCCATTCTGCTCTCTTGGTTTTGTGTCGGTTGTAAGTATCATAACCGTATTTAGTTAATGTAACTGTAGGTAATATCTTGGTTCCACACAATTAATTTTATCTGTGCCGTATAACAAAGCAATCAACACGATTTATTACATTCGGCGTTGTAGGTTTGTCTTTGGTTTCGGTGTTTAAGGCGGTAAAATTCAGCTAAGTCGTCGTAGTAATAAACGTGTTATTGCGGCGTTATGCCTAAGTGCGCACTCTTGTTAAAGTAGCACACCTAGTTTTTATAGGTTTGTTCCAACAAATTCATCTTTTAATCTTTGGATAATTACTATTTCGCTAGCAAAAATACTCATCCAGATAGACCAGAATCCTTTTGTTAACGCTAAATCAATAATAGCATCGGCATCAACTTCATTAGCTTGGTACTTTGGTAAATATTTTGCTGCAAGGCGATAAGCATCTTGTCGATCGCTCCATCGTTTGTCTTTCGTGCTAAATTCAGCATGACCAGGTCTTCTATCTAAACCAACGAGATTTATTAATCTCTGAGCTTTATCTTGCTTATCTTGAGTGTTTAATAATGTAATGTTAATGTCAACGTTACCTAAACTATCATAATTAAATATTTCAAATGTATTATGGACTGTTGGGAAATACATGTTTAAAACACTCTTTGTACTTTTAGTTGGGTTGCAGTTTTTACAACCTAAAATAAAATTGCGCCACAAAAATTGTCTTCTTGGATGCGTTTTTTTATCTCTAATATGCTCAACATCTAATGCTGAAGAGTATCCTGGGCGTTCACAATAACTACAGTATCCACCAATAGCTTCAATTAATTCATCTTTAGCATCGCCATATGGATTATGCACATATGAGCTAGGAATATGACGAGATTTAGTTATAGGTCTCATTACATTTTTCCTATCTGGCGTTCTACACGTAATAATGCAACTAAAGTCGGATCATCTTTAAATTCTAATTATATTTCATCAAGCCTAGATTTTAGAGTATTTAAGTGTTCTTCGTTATTAGAGGTATTTAGTTTTACTAATTTGAAATATTCTTCTGAGAGCTTTAAATAAAGATTATATTTCTGGCTTCGCCTAACTTCTTCTACATCCATCTCATCTTCAATAATTTCCTCTAATCCTTTTAAATTAACGTTATCGGAGGTTGCCTCAACTTTGTAGTCATTGAATTTAATTAATTCATGTTTAGTCATCGATTGAATAATAAAAGGTGAGTGTGAAGTGACGATAAATTGGATTTTTGGAAATGCTTTTTTAAGTAAGCTTACGATTTGTTTTTGCCATGTAGGATGAAGATGCATATCAATTTCATCTATTAATACAATGCCCTGAGTCTCTTTTACAGCGTTGATTCCTTTATGCGGGTTAAGTTTTATTGCTCGATAGGCGATATCTCCAGCTAGTCGAATAATACTTTTATAACCACTACTCAGCATATCAAATGATGTCCAAGTGCCATCATTCATTTGACCTAATATATTTTCATGAGCCCAACTAAATTTAATTTGCTTCCAATCAGGTACCATTGTGCTAATTGTATTTACAAACGCATTGTAAAGGGAGTTATCTTTATTAAATTTAAGAACCTCATCTTCTTCCTGAGAAAACCAAGAAATAAATCGCTCTTCTAATGCTCTCGGATCTAAGGCGCTATCATAGCCATCAGTTTTAGTTGTTTTTTTTGTGGCTTGGTTTCTTTGGGCTCTTTCATTGAATAGACGTTCGGTACCATAATAAGCAATTAATGGTAAGTCCGTAATATCTTCTTCAGTAGACATATGGCTACATAGAGCTATAGCTTCGTTGATAAAATCATGAGCTTCTTTATAAGTAGTAGAACCGCCAGAAACTTTATCTGTACTTCTAGACCACTGAAATTCTTTACCGTTTAAAGATATGTCGGTATTAATACAAAATGGAAGCTTGTAGTTGATTTCAGTATTTGTGAGTACTCGTCGTTTTTCAGATACTTTCAAAGGTCTTAATTCAATTTTACTATCATTAGTGACTTTTCTTACTCCGATGAAGTAAGTGCCAATAGTAAAAGATACAGCGTCAAGTATAGAGGTTTTACCTGTAGCGTTATCTCCGATAAGTACATTAAATTGTGAGTCAAAATCAAGGTTTATGCACTCAAAACATTTGAAATTTTTGATTTTTATTGAATTAATTTTCATAACGATACTCAAGATTTATTTATATGTATAATTATGCAGTATCTTGATATCTGAGTCTAGTTTCAGGCATAACAAATGCATCAACACGATTTGCTACACTCGGCGTTGTCAGTTTGCCTTTAGTTTCAGTGATTAAGGCGTTAAAATTCAGCTAGGTCTGTATAGTAGCAAACGTGTTATGCAGGCGTTATGCGATTATTTGGATTGATAGGTACAATCAATAGTTAGTGTATTTAAACCTATTTCTGATAAAATATAAATGTAGTTTACAATTAATCACAGATATTTTTTTAGACAAGGAAAACAATATGATAGGTTGGAAAGTTCTTTATAAATTTAATGAAAATGAAGTTGTATGTGAAATAGTAGGACAAATCGTTTCGGATGGTGCTTTTTTTGCTATTCCTGTCTATCATGATGGCTGCATAAAAATGGCATGGTTTTCTCCTAATGATGAAGTCAAAGTAATTGAACGTAAATAATTTAAGTTTTTATAAGCTTTAAATAGGATATGGAAATGGTAGAAAAAATAACGGAAGTGCAAAATTCAGTACCAAAGAATAAACAAAGTGTGCAACTTGTAATTAAACCTAAAGAACCTGATGGACGTTATGACGGTAAAATATATTTATATGAAGCATATTGGAAGTATGACGGTGGAAAAACATCCCCTATCTTACTAGGGCAGATAAATAATACTGAAATGGGAATGTTGGAAAATAAAACAAAGGATTTAATTATTCAGCTTAGAAATTGGGCTGAAAAACAAGGTTACGCTATTTAAGATAAAACTGGTAATCTAAAGTCGCATAACAAATGCATCAACACGATTTGCTACATTCGGCATTCTAGGTTTCTTTGAGTTTACCGTATTAAGTGGTAAATTTAGGCTTAATTCGCATAGTAGCAAACGTGTTATGCAGGCGTTAAATGCCTAGACTCTATTGACATGTATGTTTGATTTTGATTTAATGCACGCATGCCTATAGAGGCAAGCGGACGACCTTAATACTTGATTATTAATATATAATATTAGTAGTTAGGCAAGTCCATTGATGGATAAAACATCTCATCAATGTATGTAGTGACTATCTTTTACGTAGGTTGCGTCCGTGGAACTAACCCAGCGAAAGCTGGGTTTTTTTGTTTGCCCAGCAAAGCTGGCAAACCCGTCTGCTTGCAAGATAGCAGAGTCACCCCGACTAAGGGGAAGACAATCTGAATGGCAAGGGCGTCACTGGCCAACGGTGGGGTCTGAAGGAAGCCATAGGAAGTTAGATGTACACAACTAACCGTAACCTGTTTCGGCGGGATTGGTGGGTAAGCGTCCAAAATAGCGCGAAGCCCAATACTTAGTCAGACCAATTCTGTGCTTGAGGGTGGCATATCTAACAGGGAGTCAGTGCAATAACTGGGGAAGCCTGGCATCTAAACTTAATTGTCAGTAAGTGGCTTAGATTCAAGAAGAAACTCAAGATCTAATGCCGATGTGAGGTGGCAGATGAACCCGTAGTAGTGAGTAAGGCTAGGCCTGTGAAAGCCAGTGATGGTGTGGAGGACAAAACCAAGCCGACTATCAGTAATATATCTGATAGAGTCAATTTGAGCCAAAAGCACTTATTGATTGCGAAGGGGGGAAGTGATTTATAAATTACCTTAAAGTGACGTAATTTATGATGGGTTCACGAATTACCAAATAAGGTAAAGTCTCTATTTTAATGGCTAAGGGTGATACTAAAGCTGTGAATAGAACTGGGCACGGGGAGTAAGTGTTTCTCTTTACTAGAGGCATAGAGGCGGTTAAGCATATTGCGAATAAAAGGGCGTAGCCTTGCTAGAAAACTTAACGCGACAACGAAATAAACCTAACCAACATAAATAAAGTCAGCAGCAGGTGATGTGAGATAATAATTTGAGAGTACACTATAGCCTTTACGGGCGCATGCTATCACTGCAAGCGCTTTACGTGGCATACAAACAAGTGAGAAAGAATGGAGGCGCAGCTGGTATTGACGGGCAGCGTATCGATGATTTCACACAAAATTTGGAAGTAGAGCTCAGAAAACTATTACTTGAACTACAAGAAAAGCGCTATCAAGCGCGGCCCGTAAAACGAGTTGAGATCGCCAAAGACGATGGCGGTATCAGGTTATTGGGGATCCCCACAGTTCGAGACCGAATTGTTCAACAATGTTTAACGAATATAATGACTCCCATATTTGACCCAAACTTTCATCCATCCAGTTATGGATATCGGGTTGGGCGAAGCTGTCATCAAGCCATCAGCAAAGCTACACTCTTTATACGTAAATATAATAAGCGGCATGTTGTTGATATGGATCTGTCTAAATGCTTTGACATGCTTGACCACGATCTGATAATCAAGTTCGTGCGAAAGCGCATCGTGGATGGCAGTATCTTAGGCTTGATCCGTCAATTTCTAAAAAGTGGAGTCATGGTTGGTGAAAACTGGCAGAATAGTGTAATAGGCAGTCCACAAGGTGGGGTGATTAGTCCACTACTTGCTAATATCTACTTAGATGAATTCGATCAAGAAATGATGAGGCGTAAGCATCGAATAGTGCGATACGCGGATGACATTTTGATATTCTGCACCTCGAAAAAGGGTGCAGAGAATGCATTAAAAGTAGCTAGCCATATTTTAGAAGTAACGCTAAAACTTAAAGTGAATGAGCGGAAAACCCATATAGCACATAGCGATACAGGTATTAAATTCTTGGGAGTGGAAATTTTTACAAATTACACTGCAGTTCAAGAAAAGAAGCTCAAAACATTAAAAGCGAAAGTAAGACAACTCACCAAGCGTAATGGAGGATTGAATTTAGCGAGAGTGCTAAAGCAACTGAATCCAGTGCTCAGAGGGTTTGTAAACTACTTCAAAATAGCCAATATTACGAGCACACTGAAAAGCCTTGCGGCTTGGATAAGGCGGAGATTGCGAGCGGTACAAATGAGTTTGTGGAAGAAGCCGTGCAGATTGCATCGTCGTCTTAAGCAACTAAAGTACAAACCGCCATTTAAGTCCATAAAAATGGACTCATGGCGAAACAGTGCGAGTCCGTTAGCAAGCTATGCGATGCCTAATCAGTGGTTCAAAAATCTAGGCTTGTATTCAATAGACGAAGTTAAAACAGGTGTACTCGCTTCTTTTTATTAAGAAATAGTAAATTGCAGGAGCCGTATACGAGGTCCGTACGTACGGTTCTGTGAGAGGGATGAGGCAAAAGCCTCACCCTACTCGATTAGGAGAAACAAAGTGGATTTGCATGAGAAAATAACTTGGTATATTGATAATGAAGCAGACAAACTAGCTCTACGACATCATTCATATCATAATGCTCTACATATTGAAAATGAGCGAAAATTAACAAGAACTTCATCACCTCAAAATCTTAAAAAAGTAGCTAGACCACCTCAGTGGTCTGAGGATAAAAAATTTAACCCGTTTTATGTTAAAAAACATGCTAAAACTATAGCTTATTCAATAGCAAAAAAAATAGCAGATAAAACATATAAACCTTTTAAACCATCAAAAAATGATGTTGCTAAATCATCTGGTGGTTATAGAGAAGTTGCAGTCTATCAAATTCCAGATGCCGCGGTTTCTACTTTTTTCTATCATCGGTTATTATCAAAAAATAAGCATCGCTTTAGTTCTTTTTCGTATGCTTATCGTGATGATCGCAATGTGCATTTTGCTATACAAGATATCGCTGTTGAATTGGCTCAAAATTCAAGATTATTTGTTGCAGAGTTCGATTTTTCAAAATTTTTTGACACTATTTCTCATCAATTTTTATTCGAACAATTTGATAAAAATGGTTTTTTTATTAGTGAAGAAGAAAGGTGTGTAATAAAGGCCTTCCTTAAAGGTAGGGATGAAGCAGGGTTCCCTCGTGAGTTACAAAATTGTTAAAAACCCTTAAGTACCAAACAAAACTCTCTCTCGAAACTCAGTATTTAACGCGCATTTCAATTGTCTTCGTTTCAATGTCCCTTTCATCTCTACAAGCTTAATAAAATTCATACACATTTGACGAATTCGAGATAGGTTTTCTGATGCATGCTTGTAGATGATCCGGCTGTTATCTTCATTCATTACAGTGTCCAACCACCAGTGCATACTTTCTACGCCCCAATGGCCTCGGCATAATTGGCCAAATTCTTCTGCTTTCATTTCCTTAGAAGAAATGAAGTATCTAACGCCTAAACTTCCCGAAGGCTCTCCGTTTTTCTGTTGATAAGTCGTTGCTATACATAAACTTTTTAAGCCTTTCCATTTAGAGGCAAAATCTCCATATTTATCCGTAAATGGAACAACAATATAACTTCTTAAGGTCTTACGACCCCGTAGACAAATTTCTTCTTCCTCAAAAGAATCACTCGCATAATCGCATAATTGCCCTAACGAAAAGTGTTCAGTAAAAACCTTATGGAGACTTGGTTGATTGTCTTTTACTGACATTAAATAGTCCCCTTTACGTTCAACTATTAGCTCTGCAATTGCTCTCTGGCAACCCATTGCATCAACACTAATTACTCGACCTTTAACTCTGATTAATTTAAGCAACTCAGGGATAGTCTTTATTTCATTCGATTTCGAGCTCGTTTTTAGTTGACTTAAAACCAGACCAGTATCAACAGAATAAGCATTAACCATATGTGTTAGGCATTTCTTCTTACTATAATCATACGTGCCTTTTAAAGACTTCCCATCAATAGCTATATGATTGGTTTCTAACGACTTTTCATTTTGAATGTCGTTACACCATCGAGTAAAACAAAGAGAAAATTCATCTGGGTCAACCAATCCAACAATGCGAGCCGTTGTATCTTGACTTGGAATGCCTGATAAATATGGACTGAACTTTTTAAGCCATTCTAAGTTCTCTTCTCCAAAGGCTTCTATCTCATCCCAGGTTTTCATTCCACACAACATGGCTGTCACCCAGGGTCCGCGCATGTTATTTACGCAGTGATTCCTAATATTTCGGGATATAATTTTTTAAAATAGCTTGAATTCGAAGTTTAGAAATGATCTTATACTGTTAACAAAACAGAAGAAGACAAAATAATGAATTACGACGATTTTAAAGACCATTTTAACATATTAAGCGATACACGTCAGTCGAGAAAATCGACGTATAATTTCTTTGAAGTCATGTTCCAAGTGGTTACCGCAATGTTGTGTGGAATGAAGACCTGGGACGAGATAGATACCTTTGGTGAAGAGAATTTAACGTGGTTTAGAAAATTTAGCGATTACTCTCATGGAGTACCGAGTCACGATACCATTGCTCGAATAGTTAGTTTGGTTGACCCCGATGAATTTTCAATTTGTTTTACACGGTGGTGCAATGATATTCAGCATGAAAAATCATTAGATACGACTCATGTAGCGATTGATGGGAAATCATTAAGAGGAACATATGACTATAGTAAAAACAAATGCTTAACTCATATGGTAAATGCTTATTCTGTTGATACAGGCTTGGTTTTAGGCCAATTAAAAACAGATTCCAAAAGCAATGAAATAACGACAATTCCTGAAATACTAAAGCTAATTAAAGTTAAAAACAGAATTATTAGTCTTGATGCAATGGGCTGTCAGAGAACAATTGCAGCAGATATTGTTAATAGAGAAGGTGATTACTTATTAGCAGTGAAAGGTAACCAAGAACGCTTACGTAATATGTTTTTAAATAAATTTTCTTTTGCTCAACTTGCTCATTTAGAGTGTGATAAATTTGAAACGGAAGAAGTCGGTAAGCGCGGAAGAAAAATGGTTAGGTCTTATTATGTTGTGCCATTTACAGAAGCATTTGGAGACTTCTCTGTTGATTGGGACGGTCTAGAAAGTTTATGTATAGCAGTGACTTATAATAAACATAACAAAAGTAACTCAGGGTCTTTAGGTATTAGATATTTCATATCATCTAAGAAATTATCAGCAGAAGAGTTTGGTAAATTATGCCGAGGCCATTGGGGTGTAGAAAGTATGCATTGGTGGTTGGATAGCGTAATGAAAGAAGACGACAGTAAGATAATGTATCAGCATGCTGCAGAGAATTTATCTAGGATCCGCCAGATGTGTATGAACTTCATAAAATTGGTGGATTTAAAAGGAACGTTAAAGAAACGGCAGTTGAAATGTGCACTTAATACAGACTTTAGAGAGATGGTATTATTTGGCACTTAGCTGTAATTTAACATTTTAGCAACTCATGCGTGGACCCTGGGCTGTCACCACTTGGAACAAAACTTCGAAGAAATCGTAAGTGATTTTTCGTTTCTGACGGCTATCACTTAATATGTTAAAATGGTCTTTGAATTCGTCGTAATTCATCTTTTGAATCTCATTTAGTTATCTAAACAGTATAAGATCACGTCAGATCGCCAAATTCAACTTATTTTTAAATTTTTATCCCGAAAAATTAAGAAAATCCGCGTAAATAACATGCGGGAACCCTGCCATTCCCTTTGGGAAAAAACGTCTTAGTAAACCATTGGTATTCTCATTCAAACCTCGCTGCCAGGAATGGTAAGGTTTAGCAAAATAAATGTCACAGTTCAGATGCTTAGCTATCTTAGCATGACCCGCAAACTCTCCGCCATTATCAAATGTGATTGTTTTGCAAAGCCCTTTAAAGGGCTTCATCATGCGATTTATTCCACGAGTAACGGCTTTTTTGGACTTACTGCGTACTTTACAGGTAACTAATAGCTTAGATACTCGCTCTACCATCGTGACTAAATACCCATCTTGGCCATAAACTGTATCACCTTCCCAGTGGCCAACTTCTGATTTATCGTCAACAATTGTAGGCCGTTGAGAGATATCAACACGGTTAGGGATTAATCTTGCTCCTGCTTCTACACCTTTACGTAGTTTGTATTTTTTACCTTTTCGAGCAAGCATTCTTTGCCAATGCTCTCTTTTAACTACATTGTAAATCGTACTGCAACATATTGTATTTTCTATTTTTTCTTTACGCATCCGTCCAGATATCTGCTCTGGACTCCAACCAAGTTGCAGGTATGTTTGAATAATTTTCTTATTCTTTTGGTTACATTTTGTATGCTTAATTGAAAGTGTTCTTTTTTGAAAAGCATGTCTATGCGCTTGCTTGGCAGAATAACTTCCAGCAGGACAGCGTCGTAATTCCCTTGAAATGGAACCATTGCTCCGTTTTAATTTTTGTCCTATTTCCCGAGCAGAAATACAGTGTGTATTCCAAGCTTCAATCTGGTATCTTTCACTTAGTGTCAGTTGCTTATATTGGTGTCCCATGGGATTACCTTAGTTGATTGTGTGAGAGCTTGAAGCTTATAGGCAACTGACTCTCTAATCTATACCAAAGTGTGTCGGTTATTCTTGGGATCTAGGAACTGATTTAGCTTCTTTTGAATCACCTATTGGTGATTCTTGCCTAACCCAGGTAGTGATAGCGCTTAATGAGATACCTAAACTGTCAGCTGCCTTCTGTCTTGAATAGCCTTGCTCTGTAACTAATTTAACTGCATCTTGTTTATACTCAAGAGTAAACGTTCTACGTGTATTTTTCTTATTCATATTCACCTCTAGTGACATAATAACTAAAACTTATAGAGGTGTCCGGAACTATTAGACCACTATACTGCTTCTTTGTTACCTGTGCAATATATTGTACATTTTGTTTTTATGAATTATACTTGTTCAATATTAAGTACAACTCAACAAAGAGGTAATTATGCGTATAGTTTCTTTTACTGAAGCCAGAAATGGTCTTAAATCTGTTCTTGATGGCGTGGTTAATGATGCAGACTGCACAGTTATCACTCGTCGAGATTCTGAAGACGCGGTTGTAATGTCTATGGACTATTACAACAGTTTAATGGAAACGATATATTTATCACGTTCTCCTGCGAATGCTGCTCATTTAAACAAATCAATTGCTCAATACAATGCTGACCAAACTACGGAAAGAGGCTTGCTTGAATGAGTCGAATGTTAGCTTGGACTGATGAAGCGTGGGATGATTATTTATATTGGCAAGGGCAGGGTAAGAAAACCCTCAAACGTATTAATAAGTTAATCACAGATGCAAAGCGTTCACCGTTTGAAGGCATTGGCAAACCAGAGCCATTGAAAGAAAACTTAGCTGGTTTTTGGTCACGTAGGATTGATGATACAAATAGACTGGTTTATGCCGTTAATGATTCACATTTGACGATAATTTCTTGTCGTTATCACTACTAATTGAATCGCAGTTAACAAATGCATCAACACGATTTGCTACATTCGGCATTCTAGGTTTCTTTTGGTTTACCGTGTTAAGTGGTAAATTTGAGCTTAATTTTGTGGGGCACTCCAACCTAAGGCAATCTTGAAGTGATGCCTTAGATGGAATTTATTTGCTCATTTCTTGTCGATATAAAGCAATATCATTAACAGTCAATACTGGTAAATGATGTTGTTCAGCAAAAGTAATTATTTCTGGGGTTTTAGCCATTGAACCATCAACGTTGGTTACTTCACATAAAACGCCTGCAGGAGTTAACTCTGCTAGTCGCATTAAATCGACTGTACCTTCTGTATGTCCTCGTCTAGTTAAAACACCACCATTTTTTGCCCTTAAAGGGAAAACATGTCCAGGTTTTGCAAGTTCATGCGGAAGAGCGCCATTTTTACAAGCGGTTTTAATTGTTGTTACTCTATCTGTGGCTGATACACCTGTAGTAACTCCTTTTTTGGCCTCTATTGAAATTGTAAATGCAGTTTGATTTGCACTTTCATTATGTTCAACCATTGGTGGAAGTTCAAGGTAATCAGCTTTATCCTCTGTAAGACATAAACATACAATACCGCTACAAGAACGGATCATTAAAGCCATTTGTTCTGAAGTTAGGTAATCTACTGAATATATAAGGTCTCCCTCATTTTCACGAGACTCATCATCAAGTAATAAAATGCCATTACCTTGTTGAACGGACTTTATTGCTTGTTCGACACGTTCAAAAGGAGAACCAAATTTACTAGTTAGTGACTCTTGGTTATGATTCATTACTACAAACTCCATACTGGTAGTTAATTAAAATTTTAATGACAAATTAAGAGATTAGATATTTTGTTTATCTATTTCTTACTGAATGATTGATAATGAGCTTATTACAATTTTAGTTACGTTATTACTGTAAATCATTACAGGTTGGGTTTTTCACCAATCATATAAAAGGTATAACAATCGCACCAATACGATTTGCTGCATTCTGTATTCTAGGCTTTAAGTGGTAAAGTTCAGCTTAATCAGCATAGTAGCAAACGTGTTATGCGATGAAGCACCTGTATTGGTATTTCATCCTGTAAAATATTACACCTTAAACATATAAAAAACATATATATTATCAATTCATTTTTTGTGTATGAGGTGTAATATGCTCTTAAAAACTACTTGGGTTATTTTATTTTTTTTAATTTCATCTTTGAGTTCTGCAAATGTTGACAATATTACCGATAATGAAGAGGGGGTTATAAAGTTTGTCGTTAAAAATGAGTCAACTGAGCGAAATGTTAATATTGATAGCTATTGGAGTAATGAAATAATTAAACGAGTACCAAATTCTAATGTAAGAAAACAGTCAATTTTTACAATATCTAATGCACCGTGGACGTATGGTTATCTGACTATTGGTATAGATAATAGTCAGTTCACAATGGCAGTCATATCAGGATATGAAAATTTTACTCCAATAATTAAAGTGAAATTTGATGAAGGTAGCGTAACCAATAGTGAACAGTCTGTAACTGATTTCATTGGTACAGGTAACAGTTTTCCTTACATAGATAGTCTTATTGATTTACCGCTGTCTAGCTATTTTATTAACACAGAGTTATACGAAGAGAATGAAGAAATTTTCCTAGTAATGTGTATATCTGACAGCTCTACACATGATGAATGTAAATACCAAGATTAACAAATTAATCGTATAACAAATACATCAACACGATTACCTACACTCGGTATTGTCAGTTTGCCTTTAGTTTCAGTGATTAAGGAGTTAAAATTAAGCCAAGTATGAGTCGTAAAGGTAACTGTTGGTGTAAGGCTGTAATGGAATTGTTTCTCCGTCGACTAAAAGCCGAACTGACTTATACGGAAGATTCTCAGTCCATAAATGAAGTTAAAGCTGAGGTAACCTGTTAGATTTCACAGTAGAAATCTAATCCATATAATAAATTACAGTCGTCGATTAGCAACGTAATGAGGTAAATAGAACCTGTTCCTGTCTATAACCTATTTTTGTTATGGTTCACTCCAACCGTAATGATTTTGTTTAGAGCTACTATTTTACTCTTTTAGTAAGAAGTTATCCTGTAAATAGTGGTTTTTTGGCCCAGATTGGCAGCTGGGCCACTTTTTAAGTATATGTTTACCATATTAATCAGTGCAATCTCTTTTTTTTTATCATTACTCCTAACTCTGTAATTTTTTAACTTTTAAAGACACCACTACTAACTAGCACTAGTGTAATCGTTATAATTAACCATTTTTCATTTGCGATAAAACCAATTTTAAATCAAGATTTTACTTTAATTAGAAGCGAAGTTCTTCAACATTTATGATAATAGAATCAGTATCTCTTGAGGCTTAGGCTTATATTGTCTACAATAGCGCACTTTTTATTTTCCATAGGCAACAAACATGAACGATATTAAATCGCAACCAGCTTTACCTGATCACCTTTCTGGCAATCCTCGTAGCCCGCATCATGTAGCAGAATGTTTTGAGCATCACATTGGTATTCGTCTTAATGGTAAAGAGCGTACAGATGTTGAAGAATACTGCATCAGTGAAGGTTGGGTAAAAATCCCTTCACCAAAAGCACTAGATCGTCGTGGTCAGCCTCTGATGATCACACTAAAAGGCACGGTTGAAGCTTTTTATAAATAAGAATATTCGGTAAATGAAACTAGTGCATTATTGTGCAGTTAAATGAACCCTCTTAAAGGCCTAAAGAAATTTAGGCCTTTTTTATGGTTCATCGCGGCTTTCCGGGGAAAGCCGCTTTTATCTTCATAAAGAAATAGTCTGTATCTCTGTAGCCATACCCCATTCTTTTGATCAGCTTAATTTTGTTATTTATTCCTTCCAGTGTACATGTATTTAATCGATATAAAGCCGAACTAACAATTCCGTGAAGGTATGGTTTTAACTTTCGTGCAAAACTGATTAATGGTTGGATCCCACTCTCATTTACCTGTTGCCACCATACATCCCATAGTTCTATTGCCTGCGTTTCTGAGTCACAATACCAGAGCTCTTTTAATTGCTCTCCTAGCAAATGAGTCACCATTAAATCGTGGTTTACCGAAAGTATTTCATCTAGATAACTCTGTTGATTTGCGTCTAGGTTGTCTCTATTTTTCAAAAGGATCCAGCGTGAACGCTTAATCCAACGACGAGCTTTTTTGTCTTCTTTGAGTTGATTCGCTTGATCTACCCTAACTCTATCCATTACCTCTCGTCCATATTTGGCTACCACATGAAAAAGATCGTATACAATACGCGCATTAGGGCAATGAGCTTTCACTTCGAGATCGAAAGCTGTATTCATATCCATAGCTACTGCTTCGATATTTTCGGCATGCTCACCAAGCTCTTCAAAGAAAGGCCTGATATCAGTTCGGCTTCTACCTAAACCAATCCAAAGCACTTGATGTGTCTGCGCATCGGCAATCACTGTTGCATATCGATGTCCTTTAAATATGGCAAACTCATCCATCACTAGTTGACGTAATTTATCCCATGGTATGTCAGGGATAACTCGTTTAAGTCGTTGTTTATCAATGTTCTTTATCGTGTGCCAATGTACTCCAGTCAGTTCTGAAATATGTTTAATCGGCAGCAAAGGCAGCAGTTGTTCAATATATTCTATCAATCGATTAGTCAGGCGTGAGTATGGTTTAAGCCAAGATATTGCTTCCGTTTTTGTACCACATAGCGAACATGTAATGCGCCTAGTCTGAATCAAAAGTTCCCTAGATCCCAAGAATAACCGACACACTTTGGTATAGATTAGAGAGTCAGTTGCCTATAAGCTTCAAGCTCTCACACAATCAACTAAGGTAATCCCATGGGACACCAATATAAGCAACTGACACTAAGTGAAAGATACCAGATTGAAGCTTGGAATACACACTGTATTTCTGCTCGGGAAATAGGACAAAAATTAAAACGGAGCAATGGTTCCATTTCAAGGGAATTACGACGCTGTCCTGCTGGAAGTTATTCTGCCGAGCAAGCGCATAGACATGCTTTTCAAAAAAGAACACTTTCAATTAAGCATACAAAATGTAACCAAAAGAATAAGAAAATTATTCAAACATACCTGCGACTTGGTTGGAGTCCAGAGCAGATATCTGGACGGATGCGTAAAGAAAAAATAGAAAATACAATATGTTGCAGTACGATTTACAATGTAGTTAAAAGAGAGCATTGGCAAAGAATGCTTGCTCGAAAAGGTAAAAAATACAAACTACGTAAAGGTGTAGAAGCAGGAGCAAGATTAATCCCTAACCGTGTTGATATCTCTCAACGGCCTACAATTGTTGACGATAAATCAGAAGTTGGCCACTGGGAAGGTGATACAGTTTATGGCCAAGATGGGTATTTAGTCACGATGGTAGAGCGAGTATCTAAGCTATTAGTTACCTGTAAAGTACGCAGTAAGTCCAAAAAAGCCGTTACTCGTGGAATAAATCGCATGATGAAGCCCTTTAAAGGGCTTTGCAAAACAATCACATTTGATAATGGCGGAGAGTTTGCGGGTCATGCTAAGATAGCTAAGCATCTGAACTGTGACATTTATTTTGCTAAACCTTACCATTCCTGGCAGCGAGGTTTGAATGAGAATACCAATGGTTTACTAAGACGTTTTTTCCCAAAGGGAATGGCCATTGGAGAACTTGCAGCAAAAGAGATTAAACAGGCAGAGTTTTTGATTAATTCGAGGCCTAGAAAGGCATTAAATTTTCTGAGTCCGAGTGAGTTTTTAAACGGTAAGCGTGTGTCGGTTATTGTTACGATCTAGCTTCAACTGGAGTTCCTAATATCATAGCGTCTTTAATAGTTCGCCACTGAGTATCGTGAGTAAATTCAGAGAGTCGCCCGCAAGAGCAGAATGCTGGGGAATCAGGCTTTAAGGTTATAGAGATTAATGAATCAGTTTTATGAGACTTTACGATCTGAAAACCTTTCCAGAATGATGATAAAAAAGTATTATTTGGCATGAAAACGGCAGTTTGTGAAAAGTTGTGTTTGGCGATGTAACTTTACCACTAACTGCCGTTTTTGTTTTCAATTCCCGCTAATCTGCGATGAACCTTTTTTATTGAAATAGCTTTCTGTTATTTATTGGTATCTAGTGTAATAAACATAAAAAAAGCGGCCTCATTAGAGACCGCCTTTGATATATTAACTAATATCCATTAACAGATTAGAAAATTAAGTGCGCCATACCAGCAATAACTGGTAACGTAATAAGAGTACGTAGAATGAAGATTGCGAATAACTCAAAAATGTTAACAGGGATTTTACTACCAAGCAGTAATGCACCCACTTCAGACATATAAATAAGTTGAGTTACAGACATTGCAGCAATAACAAAACGAGTCATTTCACTATCGATAGAAGCCGCAATGATTGATGGAATAAACATATCTGCAAAACCAACAACAATCGTCTGAGAGGCTTCTACTGCATAAGGAACACCAAGTAATTCTAAGAAAGGAATAAAAGGTTGGCCTAATACAGAAAATACAGACGTATATTCAGCAATAACTAAAGCGATAGTACCAAGCGCCATTACTACAGGTAATACGCCAAAAACCATATCTACTGCATTTTTAACACCTTCACTAAATACATTACGAATAGATGTTACTTTAGATGCTTTATTCATTGCCTGTTCAAGCCCCCAAGAGAAGGTAGTATAACCTTGAGGGATAACTTCAGCATCAGCTGCACGTTCAGTACCGTCGATGAATAAGTCTTTCTTACGGCTAAGAGGCGGTAGGCGAGGGATGATGATTGCCGCAACAACACCAGCCAAACATACCGTCAGGTAGAATGGTAAGAAGTAGCTTTCTAATTCAACTTGAGCAATAACAACTAAGCTAAAAGTAATTGATACTGCAGAGAATGTCGTACCAACAACAGCTGCTTCACGTTGAGTATAAAACTTTTCTTCGTATTGCTTACTGGTTAAAAGAATACCAACAGAGCCATCACCTAACCAAGAAGCCATACAGTCAATAGCAGAACGACCAGGTAAATTGAAAACAGGGCGCATAACTTTACTTAAAAGAGCACCGAACAATTCCAATAAACCAAAATTAAGCAGTAAAGGAAGCAATAAGCCAGCAAAAATAAATACAGAGAAAAGAACAGGTAAAAGATCATTAAGAACTAAACCACCGGTGTTTGGCTCCCAAATTGCTTCAGGACCAACCTGAAAGAAAACCATTGCAGCAGCTGCGCCACCAATCAAGCGAACCACAAACCAAAGTGGGGTAGGGTTAAGTAAACCAAACAAAAAGGCGTTATTTGTGATAATGCTAGGTTTAACGATTTTAGCTAGAATGGTGATAACAGACATAAACATCACGATGCCTGTAACGATAGTAACTAAATAGTCCCCAAATAATACCTGAATTGATTTTGCCAATACAGCAACAGGTATTGTGATATCACCGTTATACGTAATTGGAGCCATAAACAGGAATAAACCTATTAATGACGGGATAAGAAACATTAGAAGATTCTTCTTCTTGCTCATTTGGGGTATCTCACTTGAATTTTGCATAAATCTCTCAAATTACTACTAGTTAATAAAAGCTAATCCTTAGCATTATTATTCACTAAACTTCCGTATTCATTCAGTAACATGAAGATTACACTGTTTTTTTTGAAAGTGGAATACTATTCATTAAAAAAAAGTATTTATTCACTTTTATGCAGTGTTAACTAGTGCTTTGTATCTTAAGTGTAATCAAGTTGTTTGTTATATATTAAATATGAAGGGTGGGATACAAAAAACCCCCGTAATCGGAGGCTTAAAATAATAGAAAATTACTTAAAGTCAGCTATTCGCATTCTATTCAATGTTGCCATTACTTCAATCACGCGAGGTTTAGCTAAGTCACCATGTTTAGGCATTAATTCGTGCCAATTATCGTGAAGTTGTTGAGCAATAAACTCAACAGGATTTAATTCCCAGCCAGGTGTTTGAGATAATTGGAACCACATCCAGCCAATGGCGTGAACTTGTGCAGATGATTGCAACTGAGACATTGCAGTAATATCAACTAACTCACGACCAAAGCGTAGTGTATTCTTGTTTCTTGCTTGAATACGGAATTTACCTTCTTGCAGGATAGCCTGAAGAGAAGATCGGTTTAGTTGACGAGTTTGAGTTGGAAGCAAATGCTCGGAACCTTCTCTTACACGTGTAGTCGGGTGAGAAACAACAACTTCTTTTGCTTTTTTAGTAACGTCTACTGCTTGATAGTCGTGCATTTGAATAACGGTGTCTGCCACATCAAGGTAATCACCAGACCCCCCCATAACAAGAATAGTAGACACGCCCATCTCGTCGCGCAGCTGACCAATGCGATCTACTAATGGTGTAATAGGCTCAGCGCCATTATTTACTAATGATTGCATACGTTCATCACGGATCATGAAGTTAGTCGCTGAGGTATCTTCATCAATCAACAATGTTTTTGCTTGGGCTTCTAGTGACTCTTGAAGCCATGCAGCTTGTGATGTAGAACCAGAAGCATCTTGAGTTGAGAAACACGTCGTATCTTTATCCATAGGCAGGTGATTAATGTAGTTCGATAGGTTCAAATTGTGAACACAACGTCCATCTTCTGCCTGAATTTTCGTTGTAGATGATTCAGTCACAATGTATTCGCGGCCATCACCAGGAATGTGATCGTAAATTGAACGCTCTAATGCATTCAGTAATGTTGATTTACCATGAAAACCACCACCAACAATAAGCGTAATGCCTTTAGGTATTCCCATGCCTTTAATTAAGCCACGGTTAGGTGTTGATAATTCAACTTCAAGAGACGCTGGACTTTGAAATGCAATCGCGTCTTTCATTGGACGATCATTATTACCTGCAATACGAGGTAAAATACTACCATTTGCAACGAAAGCCACTAAATTATGCTCAGCTAACTGACGACGCAGCGCAACTTGATCAACGATAACTTGGCAGTGCGTTTTTAGCTCTTCAATTGGTAATTCACGAGCTAATAAAGTACGACGAACGTATTTTGGCATATGGAATGTCAAAATATTAATCGCGCGTTTCGCTAAGATCTCACGACCATCAGCCGGTAGGTTCATGTTATAACGAAGTTCAATACCTTCTTCATCAAAAATAACTGAAGTATGGTCTAAAACAGTTTGTCCTGATAATGCAATAGAGAGCGTTGCGTCTTTTTCAAGTAGCGCACTAAAATGACGAGCTAGGAAATCACGAGCAGCACGTTGATAATCAAGAGAGGTCTCTTGTAGCCACTGAAGATGAGTTAGAGACCAAGCGCGTTTCGCTCGAAGACGAGAAGGCGGAGCGTATGGGTCAGATTGAACGTTATCAATATACAAAGTGAAGTCGGTAAAATCGTACTCACCTTTAATAGAGGTGTAGCTACGGTAATTTCTTTTTTCTAATTTTTTTAGTTTGGCTTCAAGCTGTTCCATTACATTCACATTATCAAATAAAGTTGTGAGGAGTATAACAAAAACACAGTCATAATAAGAACATCTTTCCTCTTGATGTTGAAAATAACTCTAAGACTATTGGCTAATTTACATATTTACGACTTTCAAGTCATAGTAGTGCTAATAATACGTAAAGGAGTACTGCTGTGAATGTTATTGTAACCATTTTGGAAAACCTCTTAATCGGGATAGGGATTATCTGTCTATTGTTTGCTATTACTCAATATGGAAGAAGAACCTCTGATTGGAGTGGTGCGTGTATCTTATTTGTTAAGCGAATAGAGTTATCAATCCAAGAGCATAAATGGTATCGCATTGGGGTTAGTTCGTTCTTTCTTGGTGTTGTGGTTCGAATTCTAAATCTAACCTTTTGGGGATAGATAGTTACTCACAGTTATCCACAATTTCTGTGGGTAACTATTTGAATAACAGGTTAACGAATTGAATATTAAGGCTATAAAGCGTGAGGCAAGCTTTTTTTTACTATATCCTATTATTTTTTTGTGACGCGAAGTAAAATAGTTAAGTCAATAAGAAAATAGCCTTGGATAGATAAAAATAAGATGGATAAAACGTACCCACGTAAGAAAATAGCTATAATTGGTGGTGGTATTGCCGGCTCTAGTATTGCTATGTATTTATCACAATATGACGTTGATCTTGAGGTGTTCGAGCAGGGCACTAGTTTGGTCAACGGCCCACCTATTTGCCACCTTCATGCTGGAGGTAATCTATACAGAGAGATCTCCGATGAACAATGCATTGCTTTATTAACAGAGTCTATCGAAACTGTTCGTTATTTTCCTCATACCGTCAACATTCGTCCTACCGTTATTGCCGTCCCTAAAAATGACCCGGGGCAACCTGAAGAATTACTGCCAAGATTGAAGTTATTACAACAAACCTATGAACATTTAATCCAACAAAATGGCGCTAATGAAGTATTTGGGCCGTCTGAAGAGTACTTTAAAACATACAATAAAGAGGATTTAGAGAAAATTGCACAATGTACACCGACGCCAACCCCAGAATCTCTTGATGATTGGTTAATTGCATTTGCAAATCAAGTCGATTTAAATGAATTAAAATATCCAATAGCACTAGTGCAAGAGTATGGTTTGAGTGTATTCCGTATGGCTGCAACCGCGCAACTGACGTTATCGAGTCTAGATAATCTCACTTTACATTTCTCTTCAAGTGTAAACAAGCTTTCAAGAACTGAAAATAAAAAAGAGCAGTCAGTATGGAAACTCAGCTATTTATACTCAGAGCAACAATACGCTTGTGAATTTGATTATGTCATTAATAGCGCAGGTTTTAAAACAGGAATTATTGATGATTTAGCCAAAAAGCATAGGAAGAGACTCGTTGAATTTAAAGCCGCTTATGTGGCTCAATGGGATAAACCACAATTTGGTAAATGGCCTGAAATTATTTTCCATGGTGAGCGTGGAACACCACAAGGTATGGCGCAGTTTACCCCATATCCAAATGGTTATTTTCAACTGCATGGTATGACGGAAGAAATCACTTTATTTAAAGGTGGTTTATCTGGATCTTGTGATCTGTCAGCACAACCTAAGCTACCAGAAGCATTCAATAAAAAGCTGACTACGGGTTGGGATGTATTACTTCAAACAGAGAGAACCCAAAGGGCGATTAACCACCTTTCGCAATTTATGCCAGACTTTATTGAAGCAACGCCAGCTGGTAAGCCTTTATATGGTGCACAGCAGATCCCCGGTGGGGATGTCACATTACGAGCTGCAAATATCTCTTATACGGAAGATGGGTATTTCAGAGCGGAGATAGTTAAAGCTTCTTCAGCAATTGAATGTGCTAAAGAGATTAAGCGAGTGATTAAGCTGACTAATAAGGTATCTATCATTCCTGAGTTTAAGTTACTAGATATTGAAAAAGAAGCTGAAAGGTTAGCGACAGAAAGAGGGTATCCAATAGAATTAGCTCAAGTCTATTAAATAAAAAGGATGTGACAAGAGCGTATAGTGAATTATTTTATTTACATTTAAGGTATGTATAGATTTGGTTAATTACTAACTGAACCAAAATATATTATGGCATACGGTGTAAAAGGCGGATAATTTTATTGAATTATCCGCCTTTTTTGTTGAAAATAGGGGCATAGCGACTTCTTCAGGGTGATATGTGGAATTTTTACTGAAACGCCGTTGGCCTAGATTTGAATGTAAAAAATCGGTTAATGCGAAAATATTTTGGGCTCATCGTTTAATGCCATTTGTCAGTGTGAAATTGATGGATGTTTCAAAAAAAGGCTTTGGATTTACTAGTGAACGAAAATTACAAGAAGGGAGTTGTGAATTAAGAATACGCTCTTTTCCAAGTATGATTGGCGACATTGTTTACCGAAAAGAATGTAAAACAGAGCAAGGAGAAACGCATTATCAATATGGGTTTTATTTGAGTACTCAGTTACATAAAACCCAAATAGAAAATTTAGGCTGTAAAGGGGTCATTAATTTAGAGCATATTGTCAAGGAATCAGAGAAAGAACCTTTGGGATAATAGTAACATTAGGTTTGTTTAATATTGAAATAAAGCAAAGCAAAGAAAGTACTTAAGTAAGGCATGCTGTTGGTTCGACTCTAATGGGTGATATATAGAGTGATTAAGGCATGCTAGCTTAAACTTCTCCCCAAGTATGTTTGCAAAATTCTCTTCTGAAGATAAATTTTGAATCCCTTGCTCAGCATAAGGCTCATTAGCTAGTGGCAAGTGACCGCTCCACCAATGATATAGTGTTTTACTGCTGCGAGTTCTATCAAACCAGTGGTCACATAATATCGCTACGTAATCTTCTTTTTTCAGATCGCCATCGTTAAGCAGTTTGTTAATCGCAAGCAATATTTGTGTTTTAGCTTCCGTTTTTGCATTTAGGAATAAGGGATAAACACACCATACTTTTTTAGTGTCGATTAATAGCGTGTAGATATAAAGGTGATGATCAATATCATGTAAAAAAAGCGAACAATTAACCTGTTTTCCTTCCTTCGTAGCTAAAGAGGTTAGTCGACGATGAAACGCAGAGCTTAAATGAGCAGGTGACATTCCCCTGTTATGGATTGTTGGGTAATGATGTTTACACAGTGCTTTGTAATCATCACTGAACGCATCAAGAGAATGTATAAATAGAGACTCTATCAAGAAAAATTCCTTTTAAAAAAACAAGTGTGCCTGAATTCACTTGCTTTTCAATGATCAACAATAAGAATTAGCGATTTTCAAAGCGATTGTAATCTAGCAGTCCCGCTTCTATCGGGTAATGCTTTTTATACCACAGGATTAGTTCATCACTGTAAGCCCAAAATTTATCTGAGCTGCGTCTAATTGCAAAGTTATCGAGAAGTTTAACATAATCCTCCTCAGTACTAATGCGACTAAGTTCGCTAACAAAGCGAATTAATTGAGATTCTTTCAATTCTAGAAAGGCGGCAGGGTAACTACCAACGACACCATATAAAATAGAGAAGTGGTCAAGCTTAGGATCTCGATTTTTTTCTTCATTAAATAATGAAGAGATGTTTTTATGAGCACTGGTATTTAATAAAGTAAAAAATTCACTGCGCTCATCCGAATTAGCAATAATCTTTATTGTTATGATTTGCGGTAAATGCTGTAAGCCATTGCCTTTAATCTTATTTATTTTCTGTAACGTGTGTTGTGAAATACTCTCTAAGCTTGAGTTTGCTACGTTGTAACGTTTTGATGTGTTAGTACCAATATGTTTACGCAGTAAAGAGAACAGTTCAGCTTTAGGATTGTCCGTCACATATTGAATCTTTGTTGGTTGGTCAAAAGGTTGAACATCACGCTGCATATATTTACTTAGTTGTGGTGGTGGGTTTTGATACCAACTTTGCCACTCTTCTTGACGGGTCTCTTTTGGTAATAAGGTTAAGAAATTACTTTCCCCCTCCATTCGTAAGAAGTCCATATACATACGTGTCATTAACTGGTGGCCAAAATTCCCATAAACATCAAATCCTGCGACTAACAAGTAATGAATGCGTTCTAATAAAGCATAATCAATGATCCACGCGGTTTTTGGTGTAGGGCCGTTTAACCCCTTAATAACAGAAGCACTATCAAAATGGCGATAAATAGTTAATGCAGCATTATCATTATTTTGACCACCTCTCCAAACAAGCTCTGGTGTTAAGTGTTGTCCATTATCGAATACTTGGTTTAAATAAGTATTTTTCGCTTCCAAATAACGTGCTTGATTACGTGAATATTGAATCCAACTAGTGATCGGAACCGTTGTACTGTCTAATTCAGCAGGAAGCGTTAAGTTATTTTTTTGTTCTTTATAAAACTTTTCGACTCCGGGATTATCCGCTTTTTCAGGATCAACAAAGAATACCCAAAAGTGATCGTTAATGACATTTAAAGCTAACTGTCCGCGACAAACAGGGCCCTTAATGAATCCTTGAATAGTATCTTGTGCTTCATCTAGTAAATAGTGGTAACGAGAATTCACCGGTAAATCTACAAATGTGGTTAGTGGATTTGCTGCAATATCAGTAGAATAACTAGGAAGTTTAGTTACGGTGTAACTAGAGTCGACAAACCATTGTTGCCATTTCTCAAATCGAGATTGGTCAAGTAAATAGGGCATATGTGTTTTATCAACAGTAGTACTACGAACTGCCGTTATACGATAATAAACTCGTTCAACTTTCGGGTTATCGTAAGGTCGACGAGTTGCAATAAGAGAGATAGGCTCTCCTGGTGGAGTTGCAGAGCGTACCAACTTAAAAAAACGTAGCGTAGTAGGGTCTGTTGAAAAATACAGGTTATTTAAAAATAAATGCTCAAATAGATAACGACTTGTCAGTTGTTGCTTTAATGAATCGCCATTAAAGAAAGTTTCCCAACGTGTGATTTTTGTAATTTCATCCTCCGTTAAAGGGGCTATATCACTCATTTTTGCGCCTTGTTTAAGCCATGACATAAGTAAGTCGTGTTCTGGATTACTTAGCTCTGGCATTCCATAAGGCATTCCCCTGTTTGGATACTGAGATTCATAATCTGCCATTTCCTCAATGGTTGGGCACTGTTGCTCACGATCGATAGAGAAATCATAACCGCTTAATTGGACTTGATTTTCTAACGGATTATTCTGTTTTAGAGTTAACATGCGAGCCATAACACTGGCGTCAGTATTTGCGATTTCAGTTTGCTCACGTTCATTTAAAATAGAAGTAAATCCAATATCACGCCATTCTTGAGTTATCTGAGCATCTTCAAATAGGCGCGTAGGGTTAGCTGCAACTAACCGTGTGCCTTGGTATATAGGTGATTTGTGAGCACCGCGATCTATTCCCTCAGCAGAAGACATTTTCAATTGGCAAGGTGCGTCATAGCAGGCATGACAAACTACGCAACGTTTATCAATAAGAGGTTTAATGTCAGCTAAATAATTTAGGCTTTCAGGAGAATTATATTCATGCATTCTTTGTTGAACATTTTGTTCACCGAATAATTGATCATAATTATAACTTGCGTAGGTTGCACAACCCGAGAATATAACGACAAAGAAAATAATTAATGAGCGTTTAGAAAGCATAAGCACATCCATGAAATAAAGAGATAGTGTTATTGTAATAATAAATAAGGAAAAAAACAAAAAGCCCGCTTACCTACTGGTAAACGGGCTTGATTTTATTAAGAATTTATTAAGCAGTAGCAGGACTTAGCTGTTGTGCTTTTTCTTCAGAAATTGGTTTTGTAACGAGTGCTAAAACAATAGCAACACCAACCATTACAGCAGAGATAGTGTAAGCAAGTGCATAATCACCGCCTTGAGTCATTGAATAACCAACAACAGCAGCACCGATAGCACCACCGATCCCCCATGATGTATAAAGAACACCATAGTTTGTACCGTAGTTTTTCAGGCCGTAGAATTCAGCAGTTAGTGACGGGAATACAGCAAGAAGTGTACCGTAACCAACAGCTGCAACAGCAGTACCAACGATAAGCATTATTTCACTATCATACATGCTGAATAACGCCATATTTGCACCTTGTAGAACAAATGCGATAAGTAGTGTTTTAACACCACCAATTTTATCTGAAAGCATACCTGCAGCAACACGACCGCCTGAATTGAACACAGCAAGAAGAGACGCTAAGTAAACTGCATTTGGAAGGTTAGCTTGCATGCTTGCGATCGTTGTGATGTTACCAATGATCATAAGACCAGCTGAAGCAGCAAATGCATACATAATCCATAGAGAATAAAATTGAGGCGTTTTAAGCATTGCTTTCCAGTTTAAATCCATTGGTTTACGTGTAGCAACAGGCGCTTTTCCTGCTTTTACTTTTGGTTCTTCAGGTTGGTAGCCTTCAGGTGGATTATTAATTGTTGTCGCTAGTGGAACCGCAATAATAAGGATTGCTATACCAAGAACTAAAAAGCTAGTTTGGATGCCGTACATTGAAATAAGTGCAGAGGTTACAGGTGCTAAGTAAATAGCAGCAAGACCAAAACCTGCAGCGATTAAACCGTTAACCATACCTTTCTTAGAAGGGTGAAACCACTTCATAGCAGAAGGAGCAAGGCATGCGTAACCAAAACCAATACCAGCACCAGTCATTACACCAAATGTTAAGTTCAATATAAATACTGTGTCAGCAAAGCTTGATGCGATCATACCTAGGCCAACTAAAATTGTACCGAAGATAAGAATTAAACGTGGACCCATGCGATCTTGAAGAATACCTGCAACTAAAAGGCAGATAGAAAAAGTGATTGTTGCAGTCGCATAAGGTTGAGACGCTTGTGAAGCGGTCCAGCCCATATCAGTAACAAGAGCTTTGTTGAATACGCTCCATGCGTAAAGAATTCCCAAACATAGGTTAATACAGAAGCCTGCTAGCAGGATACGCATTGCTTTATCGATATTTTTCATCGCAATCTCAGTGAGTTGAAAGTTTATTACAAGTAAATGTATGTTTTTTTATGGTTCTTTCTTAGAAATATGACGTTCGTCACGTAAATCTGCGCGGAGTTTATCAGTACTTCATAGGTATTGGAATAGTTTGTATGAAAATTACACCACATTTTTTCAATCTAATATTGCAAATTTGGCATCATCATTAAATTGACGATTAGTGGCATTTTATTGTCAGGATTCTATAAATTTCTGATCTTAAGACTTTTTTTATTATCATTTGCTTGCTAATATCCGCCGCGTAAAACATTACTATAAATATGAGAAAAATATGAACATTAAAAAGATTAAAATAGCAGTAGCAGTGGCACTAGGCGTAACAACATTAACAGGCTGTATGGGTCAAATGGGTGTTTCTAAACTTGTTGCTTTTGGCAACCTTAAGGCAGTAGATAACCGTTATGCTCGTGAAGGTTTATACATCCTATTAGCACCTGTATATGGTGTTGCAGCATTTGCTGACCTTTTCATCTTTAACTCAATTGAATTCTGGACAGGCAAAAACATCATTACTGGTAAAGGTCCTGCAGTTGTTGATACAGATGTTGGCGGCGCGGTATTTAAAGTAAATGACAAAATTGATTCGTCGATGACTAAAGCTCCAGTTGCTCCACTTCAAGTTAACAACAATGTAAAAAGTACATCGTTTAAGCAAATCGACGAAAACACATTAGAAATGCACGTTGCGTTACTTGATGGTACACAACAAGTTTTACGTGGCGAGAAGACGGATGATAGCGTTGCTTTCTATTTAGATGGTAACTACATCACAACAGTACAAGTTGAAGAATTAGAAAATTACGTAGCAGCTTCTCAAGCTTAATTTCCTAAACTTTTCTTTACTAGTAAAAAGCACTCATTTTTGAGTAATGCCGATCAGTTAGTCACTTTATTGAGTAATTATGCACTATTTATTCAATGTCTAATAGATATGGCAAAGTACCCGTTAAGAGAGTGAAAGATAGATACAACAAGGGCTCCAGAATGATTGTAATAAATTCGTCTGAAGCCCTTGTTTTTATTGATGTTCGCTTAACTGACTGGCATTACTCATTTTTGAGTGCTTTTTTTGTATCCGCTCATAAAAAATACATTTTTTTCAAATTATTTTTTTACCGAAAATTAAGTGTATTTAACAGAAAATTTACACTTTGCGTGCCACTTTTAAGACATTTATATTTAACATAGAGCTTATTATTTTTTAATGGCATAAAACGACTTTTTGGTAACATATATTTCACATTTAATATTTTTCCATATAGTTGAATTTAAAAAGAAAAGCGATAGAATATAGCGTAAACAAAGATTTCAAAATTGAAAGGATGCTCTCAATTAATCTTCGAGGTGTATTATGAAATTATTCTTTATCTTCTTAGTGTCAACATTAGGTGGCGTTGCTGCTGCCGAGCATTTTCATTCTTTTATTTTAGGCTTAAGTATTGCGTCTTTAGCTGTTGGGTGTTGTCATTGGTTTGCGTTTAGAACTACACGATACCCACAAATGGCATTACTACTTCTTATGCTAGGTTTATTTGCTAAGATCGCAGTAACAATTACTGGTGTTATTGTTAGTATGGAGGCGGATTTAATTACGTCACCGTTTATTTTTTCAGTGTCTTATTTGTTCTTCTCTATTGTCGCAACTTATCTTTGGTTTAGAATTAAAGATGCAAAAATATCAGCACCATTACTTAAAAAGCGTCAAGAGATAGCTTAAATTAAACCAAAAAATTCAAATGAAAAGAGGAGCTTTAGCTCCTTTTTTTCGTTTTTTTATTATGCTGTATCGTATCTATGAATTAGATTTCTTGCTATAGTATTGATAGTTTTATTTTATAAGGGTTCCCAGATGGCCATTTCCATCTTAATTTGTGATGACTCAGCATTAGCACGCAAACAGCTTGCGCGAGTTATACCTTCATCATGGGGAGCTAAAATAGAGTTTGCTCACCATGGTTGGGATGCAATTGCCAAACTTGAAGCAGATGCGTTCGATCTTTTGCTTCTTGACTTAACGATGCCAGAGCTTGATGGTTATGGTACGTTAGAGCAAATCAATATTCGTAAGCTTAATACTCAAGTTGTTGTTGTCTCAGGTGATATTCAGCCAAAAGCACAATTACGAGTTTCTGAGCTTGGGGCAAAAGCCTTTATAAAAAAACCAGTAGATAAAGCGACACTAATATCAACATTAACTTCAATCGGAATCAATCCTGAACGTCAGTTAATGTATTCGTCACAAGCTGCAATGCAGATTCAATTACGCCGTAGAGATATATATTTAGAAGTGGCGAACGTTGCAATTGGTCGCGCAGCAGATTCTTTAGCTCGTCACTTCGATGTGTTTGTTCACATGCCTTTACCCAACGTTAATTTATTTGAAATGAGTGAATTACAAATGACATTACGTCATTTAGCCAGTAATGAAGACATGTCGGGTGTATGTCAAGGTTTCAGTGGTGAAGGTATCGCTGGCGAAGCGTTAGTGTTATTAAGTGATTCAAGTGTGAGTGATCTTCTTAAACTAATGGATTACCCAGAATCAGGTGATACAAGTTTAGAATTAGAGTTATTAATGGATGTTTCTAACATCTTAGTTGGTGCATTCCTAAAAGGGGTAGGCGAGCAAGCAGAAGTTCGTTTTTTTCAAAGTGCCCCTGTATTACTTGGTCAGCATATTTCCGTTGATAGCGTAGTTGAATCAACAAAAGGCTCATTTAATCGAATTATGGCATTTGAAGTCAGTTACAATATCGATGGAACTAACATTAAATGCGACATGTTACTGATGATAGTTGATGAATCTTTGCCTATCTTAGATAACAAACTTGCTTACTTATTGGATGATGAATAATGAATGGTATTCCTGCTGAGTTTGAGCAATTTCATTGGATGGTCGACATGGTGCAAAATGTTGATGTTGGCTTAATTGTAGTAGATAAAGAATTTAATATTCATCTTTGGAATGGGTTTATGACTCATCACAGTGCTAAACAAGCGCACGATGTTATGGGGACATCATTGTTTGATGTATTCCCTGAAATCAATGAAGATTGGTTTAAAGCGAAATCGAAACCTGTTTTTGAATTAGGTGCACGTAGTTTCGTTATTTGGCGACAAAGACCTTATCTATTTCGTTGTCGTAATGTAAGGCCGATTACTCAACAAAGTGAGTTCATGTACCAAAACGTCACGCTAAATCCAATGAGGAGTACAACAGGGGAAATAAAATCGATGTTTCTTGCTGTAGAAGATGTGACTTCTGAAGCGTTAGCTGAAAAAATGAATCAATAAAAAATGGAGGCTAATAAGCCTCCATTTTTATATCTTCAGTATTATTTATTTGCTTTTTTATCAGCTTCTGTAAGATCGCGGATCTTACGGCTAATGTCACGACGAGATTTTGAAATTTCAGCGCTTTTAATGATGTGGTCATCTACACGGTCTTCGTAATCAGCTTTCATGTTTTGTACAACAGCAATGATTTCGTCAGTAGACATAGTAGGGTGAATATAATCAAGCATGTTTTCTAGCAATGTTACACGCTTTTGGTTATCACGAATTTTCTTTTGGTTGTCTTGTAATTCACGTTTTAGTTTATTTTTACGACGAGCTTGGTTGATAATTTCAAAAACGTTGTTCATTTTAATTTCCTATAATATTTAATAGCTACTATCTTGATTAAATCATAAATGCAGTAATGAAAACAATAACAAGATCAATACAGTGCTAAAAAAATTGAATTAAGCCATTTATTAACTGGCTTTACTTTTTTGTTCATTTTCTTGATTGTTTGGAGAAAGTTTTGTTACTTTTTCAACATCAACAATCTCACGGTTTTCACCGATAAGCAATCCACCTTTTTCAATCGTTAACTGCTGAGTTTGCATTGTGCCTTTAAATTTTCCTTTAGGTTGGATATTTACTTCTCCCCCCTGACACGTACCTTCAACTAGTCCATTGATTAATACTAATCTTGCTTTGATATCACCTTGCACTCGACCTGTCGGAGTAATTATTACTTCTGCATCTGTAATGATATTTCCTTGAATGAAACCATCAACTTGAATGCTTTGCTCTGATTCGATATTGCCAATAGTACGACAACCTTTAGCGATAATGGATAAAGAGGCAGAGGTAGATCGACTACTAAAAAGGCCCATGTGTGTTTCTCCAATTGATATTAAACTAACGAAAGAATACTATCATGAATAGAACAGGGGATAGCTACTAATTACAGAGTTAACAGTAGTATTTGGTAACAGTGCTCACACTTTTTATCGTATGCATAATCGATTAAAGTAGAAGGAAGTAAAGAATGAGAATTATAAACCAAGCAGAAATTCGTGTTATTGGCTGTTTAATTGAAAAAGAGATCACAACACCAGAGCAATATCCATTAACACTCAATGCATTAACGACGGCATGTAATCAAAAGAGTAACCGTGACCCGGTAACATCTATGACGGATTCAGAGGTCCTTGATGCAGTTAATTTACTAATAAATGATCGACTTGTGACTGATGAAACTCGTGGTAATGCAAGAGTAGCTAAATATCAGCACCGTTTTTGTAATACTGAATTTGGCAGTCTTCAACTATCAAAACAAGCAATAGCTATTTTGTGCGTATTATTTTTGCGAGGTCCTCAAACTCCGGGCGAGCTACGCACTCGAACTCAGCGTTTATGTGACTTTGATAACGTTGCTCAAGTAGAAAGCGTATTAAATAAATTATGCTCAGAAGACGCATCTCCAAAAGTCGTGAAACTTGAGAAAGAACCAGGGAAACGAGAGGCAAGATATGGCCATTTGTTCTGTGGTGCAATAACAGACAGTGTTGTTCTAAATCATACTCACACTGATTCAGAGCAAGTTAGTAATGACAATGGACAAAGACTCGATGAGCTAGAACAAGAAGTGACTGCACTACGAATTGAAGTCGCAGAACTAAAGCAATTAATCAACGATGTTTTAGCTTAGTTAAAGTGACTAAAGCAAATACAGAGTGGAGTATCTATTTAGTTCGAACTCGGCTAGATACTCTATATTGCGGTATTACTAATGACTTATCTCGTCGCTTTCTAATGCATCAAACAGGGAAAGGAGCGAAATATTTAAGAGGTAAAGGACCTTTAACGCTAGAGTGGTCGTATCAAGTCGATTCAAAATCACTCGCGCTACGATATGAATACCGTATAAAAAAAATGACCAAAGCCTCAAAAGAAGCATTGGTCAATAAAAGTGGAAGTCTTCCTGTTCTTAGCGACTAATCGTAAATCGTTGGAATAGGTAGACGCTTATGCTGAGACAGTTGATAGATTCTAATTAATCTTGCCTCTGCCTCGGCATCAATTTTTTTGCCTTCCAAAAAGTCATCAATTTGATCATAAGTGACACTTAGTGCATCTTCATCTGCTTTTTGTGGTGCTAATTCTTCTAAATCTGCAGTTGGTACTTTTTTTACTAATTGTTCCGGCGCGCCCAGTGCTGCGGCAACTTTTCTAACTTGACGTTTATTTAAGCCAAATAAAGGGGCTAAATCACACGCACCATCACCAAACTTAGTATAAAAGCCTGTAATGTTTTCAGCAGAGTGGTCGGTACCTAATACTAATCCACCAACATAACCAGCGACTTCATATTGTGCGATCATACGTGCTCTTGCTTTTACATTGCCTTTTACAAAGTCGACTTTAGATTTATCTGTAGGTAATAAACCGCTTAATTCAAGTCCAATATGATTTGCAGTATGCAAACCATCAACACCGTCTTTTATATTGATACTAATAGAATGGCTTGGTTGAATAAAAGAAAGAGCAAGTTGAGCTTCATCTTCATCTTGTTGTACTCCATAAGGCAAACGAACGGCGATAAATTGATAGTTTGATGATTGAGATTCTTCATTTAACTCATTCACTGCAATTTGTGCTAAACGGCCACACGTGGTTGAGTCAACACCACCACTGATCCCAAGAATCAACGATTTACAATGAGATTGAATAAGCTTAGATTTAATAAAATCGACACGTTGCTGTATTTCTTGAGTCGGGTCAATTGATACTTTTACTTTCATTTCTTCAACAATCTGCTGCTGCATTCTCATTCCTTTACTCTATTGAGACAGTTCACACTTAATTGGAATAATCATACTGAATTTAACCAATTAATGACAGTTTAATAGCGTTATGGGATGGTCATCGACACAATTTTCACTTATGCTAATTAATAATATCGATAGTAAAGAGATGCATTAATGAAGATAGCTGTATTTGGTAGTGCTTTTAATCCTCCATCCCTTGGGCATAAAAGCATAATCGAGCGATTAAGCCATTTTGATAAAGTATTATTAGTACCGAGTATTTCACATGCTTGGGGTAAAACGATGCTGTCTTATGAAACGCGAGTTGAAATGACCTCTGTTTTTGTTGATGAGCTGAATATGAGTAATGTAGAGTTATCAATTCTTGAAAAAGAGATCTACATTCCAGACCAAAGTGTGACTACGTTTTCTTTACTAAATAAGCTTCAAGAATTGCAGCATGATGCCGATATTACTTTTATCATCGGACCAGATAACTTACTGCAATTCGGTAAGTTTTATAAATCAGATGAAATTGTGCAACGCTGGAGCGTGATGGCTTGCCCTGAAACATTACCAGTAAGAAGTACAGATATTAGAACAGCAATACAACACGGTGAGTCAATTACTCACTTAACAACAAAGGGTGTAGAAAAATATATTTCTGCGCATCGCTTATACGAGTAGTTATTTATGAAAAGACAAGTCAGCTTATTAAGTTTGATGATTGTTATACCACTGCATGCGAGTGCAGAGGATAAAGCGACTTGTTTTCAAGAAAGTTATGACAGCTATTCTCGTCAAATTTATTCAAGTAATTCAAATTGTTTAATACCCTTATTTGAGGTTAATCAGTTCATTACTCAATTAACAGACATGACTCAGAAAATTGAAGATGATCTTTTTGAAGAAAGTTACTGGGATAAATGGGCTTACAGCACTGGTGATGACCCATTATTAACAGGGTATTTGAGTGATAGTGCAGTAGGGTTTGCGGTTTGGCAACCAGAAGAGTATTACGATAAAAAAATTGAAGAATTTAAATCTTACGGAGAATGGCTAGAAAGCTATGGTTTGCAATTAAGCTTAGCATTTGGCGGGGAAGATGAAGGTAAAACGCCTCGTTTCCGTATTGATTATCGCTGGCATGATAGTGCAGATGATCAAGTATTTATGCAATTTGAGATTCCATTCCAGTAATACAGTATTGTTCGTGAATGACTTACTTCGGTTTTCTACGAGCTTCTACAAACAATACTGTTTTTTGATTAAGCTAAAATTGAGCTAGCTTGCAAAAGAAAATCTATATTACCAGAGAAATATCGTGCAGCAATCATGTCATTTTTAGCACCTGATTTACGCATTTTGTCTGCTTCACGCACTTTTAACGTCATCATCATATCAGGAGATACCGAGTATCCACTGGTGGTTTTATTTTCTGTTAATGCTGATAAATAAGTATTAATGCTTTTTGACTCTTCCGATAAATCAGTATGTAGAGACGCTTCTAACAGCTCATCTTGCATAACAGACAATAAACGTTGTTGAGCCTGCTCAGATATCGTTGGTGAGTGTAACTTATCTAAACCCGCAATAAGAAGAGGTGTCATCTCCACATAGCCACCTTGGTGAGGTAATGACTCACGGGTTCTAATTGAAAATTGAATACATGAAATTGTAGAATTAGGAACAACGGTCATTGCACTTAGTGCATCAAAAGGTAACCAAAACGATTCTCCAGGCATTACTAAATATTCCCATTTCCCTAGGCGAACTAGAACAGCTCCGGTCTGTACCGAAATCAATTCATAATGATTCTTTTTCTTACGAGTCGTATAAAGAAGATGTGAATGTGTCTCTGACTGAAACGTAATTGCGTTTTTCATAGTAACCTCTAAATTTGAGCTCGTAACTTTACTGATTTTCATTCAAAAATCAATGGATTCTCAATGATAAGCACTATATTTAGCAAGCAATGGTACGACCTCTGTAATTGATCACGTACAAGAGGGATAAAATCAAGTAGAATACGACCTTACTTCCTTTTTCGGTAACCAGAAGTCTAAAAATGACCACACAAGATATCTATCAAGAAATTCGCCCGTATAATGATGACGAAGTTCCTGCTGCAATTGAGCGTTTAATTTCTGATGATGAATTCATTACCGCCATTCTGCATTATAAGTTTCCATCAGCGTCTAAGTTTCTATTTTGGTTTTTAGCACCGTTACTTCGTTATAAATTACGTGGTTCATTGTCAAAAATCACAACCGTTGAGGACGTTCAACTAAACGTAGCCTCTTATTTGAATAAGACCGTTAAAAAAACAACGAATGGAATTACTTACAGTGGGTTAGACTCGTTGGACTCAAATCAGGCTTACCTGTTTGTGTCTAACCATCGTGATATCGCAATGGACCCGGCGTTAATGAATTGGGTTCTATATAACAATAAGATGCAAACGGTAAGAATTGCAATTGGTGATAACTTACTGAAGAAATCGTGCAGTACTGAGCTAATGAAGTTAAACAAAAGCTTCATTGTTAAGCGCTCAGCTAAGGCACCACGGCAAATGTTAAAAGCACTTGGATTGCTGTCTTCTTATATTAAGCATTCATTAGAAACAAATAATTCAATTTGGATAGCTCAAAAAGAAGGGCGAGCAAAAGATGGAAATGATTTCACTGATCCTGCTATTTTGAAAATGTTCCATGTCGAAGGTAGAAAACGTAAAGAAAATTTTTCTGATTACATGGACAGTCTAAAAATTGTTCCGGTATCTATCTCTTACGAAAATGATCCTTTAGATGTTCAAAAGGCCAAAGAATTAAATGCAGTAGCAACGCTTGGCTCTTATGAAAAAGGGGAATTTGAAGATATAGATAGCATCATTAAAGGGATCATTGGACATAAAAAGCGTATTCATATTCACTTTGGTGACGTTGTCACATCGGCGCCAGAGTCTGCTGATGAACTAGCAGAGGTGATGGATAAACAAATTAATCAGAATTATCGTTTATTCCCAATCAATTATGCTGCTGCAAATATTGAGTCGGACGAAGTAACAGCTGAAGTTAAACGTGAGCTAGAAGAGAAATTGGCACAACTATCTTTAGAAGAACAACCATTCTTACGTGCGCTTTATGCTAACCCAGTAAAAAACGCACAGTAATAACGGCAACAAAAGAACAGAATTAAAGAAATAGCTTTTTATCCCAGTGAGGAGGATTACCTACTTGTTGGGATAAAAAGTCAATAAAGGTACGAACTTTAGGGGGCAAATGCTGGCGCCTAGGGTAGACTGCATAAATTGGCAACACCATATCCGCTTTCCATTCTGTTAATAGACGAACTAAGCTTCCGTTTTCAAATTCATCTTCTAATAAATAACTCGCCAAATACGAAATTCCAGCACCAGCTTTTGTTGCATCTAAAATGGCAGAGGCGTTATCTATTTTAAAAACACTTTGAATCTTAACCACTTGATGAACGCCATCTCGAGTAAATTCCCACTCATTAAATTTACGTTCATTACTCTGGTAAGCGATGCATTTATGTTGTGCTAGATCAGCAGGGCGAGAAGGTAGACCATGCTGTTCAATATAGCTTGGCGATGCAGCTACAATAAAGCGACAATCTGCAATTTTACGAGCAATCATGCCTTCAGGAATATTATCGTGAATGGCTATCCAACAATCTAATCCATCTTCAAGTAACTTTGGTTTGTGATCAAAAAGACTTACTTCTAATTCGACTTCTGGAAATTGCGCCTGAAAATCGGCTAACGCATGAATAATATGGCGGTTACCAAAAGATTGTGCGATACCTACTTTAAATACCCCAGAGATACGACCATGATGGGCATCAAGCAAAGCATCGGCTTCATAAGCGGTATCAATTAACTTTTGGCTGTATTCTGCGTATTGCTGGCCTAATTCAGTAATAGAAACAGAACGGTTATTACGTTGAACTAACTGGCAATCTAGACGGGTTTCTAATGCTTTTATCTGTTTAGATACGTGAGATTTTGATATCCCTAATTTCTCAGCAGCACGAGTAAAATTTAACTCATTAGCTACCGTTGCAAAGATCACCATTTGATGTAGATTGTCTAACATTATCGCACCTAAAGAAAAATGATTACTCTATTGTAATACTACTTAAAAATATAACCATCTACTTTTATTGATTCAGGAAAATCAGTAATTTGCTGGCCACCAAGGTAGATATTCCCTTTTACGATTAGATCGTCAGGCAGGGCAGTAACTTTCGAATATCCAAGATATAAATTCCCTTTCACCGTTAGTTGCTTTGGTAATAGAGCAAGAGGTGTTCTAATCACGCTTAAATCCCCATTAACGGTTAAGCGTGGTGGCAATTCCGTAAGCCCAGAGCCTGCAAAGTTAATAAATCCAGCGACTTTAATACCACGAGTATAGCGCTTAAGCTGAGTTGTACCTGCCAGATTTAAATAACCTTTGACTTGAGTTCCACGAGGGACCGTTTTAATCGTGGTATTTGCTAGATTCAGATTACCATCAATAATAAGGCCTTTAGGTAATTTAATGATCTTACTATTGGCTAGATTTACATTGCCTTTAAGCTCTAAGTCACTAGGTAGCTCAGTATAATTTGTGTTCCGTAAACTTATGTTTCCATAGCTATCAATATGATTAATAAGGCGATGCTTATTAAGCATTTCGGCCATTGATAATGGAGAGCTAACACTTGAGATAAAGAAGATAACGAGAGCAATATTTAATTTGAGCATATAAAAGACAACTTAGTATTAATGGCTTACTTTGTTATCGACTAAAACTTAAATAAGTTTAATTTCAGTTCAGTGATATGAGTCTTATTTTTGCATTTTTTTTATGAAAACACATTTGATATAGTGAAATTCGGTATTTAATACCGCCGCGATAAATAAAGTCGCAAGTAATTCAACTTTTAAAGGTTAAGGAGACGTAATGTCTAAAGCAACTGGTACTGTAAAATGGTTTAACGAAGAGAAAGGTTTTGGTTTTATCGCACAAGAGAATGGACCAGATGTGTTTGCACATTTTAGCGCGATCCAATCAGACGGTTTCAAAACGTTGAAAGAAGGCCAAGCAGTAACTTTTGATGTTGAACAAGGTCCAAAAGGCCCTCAAGCAAGCAATATCCAAGCTGCTTAATCGGCATAACAAATTAATAAAAAGGCTTTCATAATCGAAAGCCTTTTTTCTAATTTAGGTGCTCACGGTCCCTCTTATCGAGTCAGAGAGCGTGTTTTTAATTCATAAATTAATTTTTCAGCACTGCAAGAAAACTTCAAGCGAGCGTGTAGCTCCTTTTCATCTTCAGATAGTTTAATACTGTGTTCAACTTCGTTACATACTTCTTTTGCAAGAGACAAGTAATTTGCGAATTCAGTTTCTAGTTGCGCTTTGTTTTCTGCAAAGATGCTTACTTCAGCAACATCATCGCCTTCTTTAATAACAAAACCCATTTCTGCACTACAACCACAAGCATCACATGGTACATTTTGCTCAACTTCAGAAGTCATTCTTATATCCTCAATAGTTACAATGTCTTTATATTATGCTTCTTTGTATCAGAAAACTATCATTTAAAATAATATTCTTATCAAAGAGCATTTAGTAACAATTGATTAAATTTTCCATTACAGGACGATTACTTGGGATGAGAATCTCAAAATATGAACCTTTATGACAAATCTTTGTCAGAATCCAGAGTGGTGTATTGTAATTCCATACTGTATAAAGGAGAATATATACATAACAATTGGTTGCATGAATAAACGGTGAGCTGAACTTTGGTTAAACTAACGGTTCTTAATTTTGAGAAGCAATTAACAGTCAGATTACTGTTATTATGTTTATCGTGCAAATTCTTATAAAAAAATAATACAAATGGAGTTGAATCTTATAAATTAACCTTATGTTCTATTGAGTTAATTTTTATGATTGATTTCTTAATGGACTAATCACATTAGAAGAGCTTATTATGCCAAAAAGAAGTAAAGAAGATACTGAAATCACTATCCAAAAAATCATGGATGCGGTTATTGATCAACTATTACGCTTAGGCTATGACAAGATGTCATATACAACGCTAAGCCAACAAACTGGCGTGTCAAGAACTGGTATCAGCCATCATTTTCCAAAGAAAACAGATTTTACCGCTGCATTAGATGGCCGTATTTTCCGTTTGTTTGCTGAACGTCTTGAAATGCAAGGTGATAAACAAGCATTTATCGACAGCTGGATTGCCTCTCTAGAAGATGAGCAATTCCGCGCAATTCTACGCCTTTTATTCCACCATATTGTTACTTCTGCAAATGCACATGAATTTGCTAGTAATGGTATTGAACGTTTATACGGAATGGTTGAAGATTTATACGGCGAAGAGAGCCGTAAAGATCTAGAGTGGCTAATTGGCTTGTCTCTAATCCGTATGACGAAGTAATAATATTTACTTTTTGAAAGCTTATCGATACCCTCGATGAGCTTTTTTTTTGCATACTAAACCATTTAGAGTTTATACTCTATTAATTGGAGGGTTTATGCTAAAAATTTCACGAATATCTGCTTTATTAACAACATTACTTTCTTTGTCCGTGTGTGCTAAATCAGTTGATTTTGATAGTGCATGGCAAAATGTGCTCAAAAACCATAATGGTATTGCTGCCGAACGCGCTAATGTTCAACGTCAAGAAGCTTTAGCCTCTGGCACTTCTGATCTTAATCTTCCTTCTATTACCTTAAGTGCAAATTATACCTACTTAGATGATGACGTAACCGTTTCTGGCCAACAGCTTATAGATAGTACAGGTTCAAATTCCCCATTTCTCAGCCAATTGGTCGGTCCAGTAACATCAACTTTGACTGAGCGTGATATTTTTACTAGTTCGATACGTGCTATCTGGCCAATCTTTACTGGTGGTCGTATATCCGCAGCAGAAAGTGCAGCAAAAGGGAAAACAGAAGAAGCTCGTAATCAATTATTAATGAAGCAGCAAGCCTCTTATGAAGATCTAGCTAAATATTACTTTAGTGTTGTTTTAACAAGTGAAGTCGTAAAAACCTACAGTGAAGTAGAGCAAGGCCTTGCAAAGCATCGTGATAATGCAATTAAATTAGAACAGCAAGGCCAAATAGCAAGAGTGGAACGTTTACAAGCTGAAGCCTCTTACGACAAAGCAAAGGTTGATTTACGTAAAGCAAAGCAAGATCGTGATATAGCAAACGCAGCGTTATTACGCATGTTACAAACTAGTGACGTTGTCACTCCAGAAACTGCTTTATTTATTAATAAAACGCTTCCACAGCTTAATTCATTTGTTGATAGCACATTAGATACTTACCCAGGTCTTGCATTGTTAGATGCCAAAGAAGTCCAAGCTAAGAGTTTAGTTAAAGCAGAGAAAGGTCGATATTACCCAGAAGTGTACCTGTATGGTAACTATAATCTATATGAGGGAGACAGCTTATCTGCAGAAATAGCCCCTGATTGGATGGTTGGTGTTGGTATGAATGTCCCGTTGTTAGATAACAAGGGCCGTTCAGAAAAAGTGGTTGCAGCTCATAGCGCGATTCAACAAGTTCAGTACTTGAAAAAACAAGCAAAACAAGATCTCTCTTTGCTGGTAGAAAAAACGTATAGAGAAGCGCTTCAAGCAATAGATGAATATTATGGTTTAGCGTCTA
The DNA here is from genome assembly GCF_057368585.1 of Aliivibrio thorii. Lineage (NCBI taxonomy): Bacteria > Pseudomonadati > Pseudomonadota > Gammaproteobacteria > Vibrionales > Vibrionaceae > Aliivibrio > Aliivibrio thorii. The sequence goes on from NZ_CM170655.1 coordinate 1,247,174, forward strand.
GTATTGAATTAGCACAAGAAAATGTAACGTTACGTGAGAAGGCGTTTAAGCAAGGACTGTCTACGTCATTGGATGTCGTAGACGCAGAGCTATATTTAGCCAGTATTAAAACTCAGCGTTCATTAGCATCGTTTAATTATGTCATCTCACTGGTTAAATTGTTGGCATTAAGTAATCAAACCGATACGTTCGTTCAATATCAACTTCAAGCAAGACAAGGGTAATATAATGAGTTCACCAAAAAAGATTCTAGGTTCATGTGTTGTTATTGGTGTTATCGGGTGGGTAGGTTATAGCTTTTGGGCTGCATATCAACCTCGACCAGAATTACTTCAAGGTCAGATTGAAGCTGAACAATATAATATATCGTCTAAAGTCCCTGGTCGTATAGAAAACATATACGTTAAAAAAGGCGAGATGATTGAAAAAGGACAAGCCGTATTCTCATTATACAGTCCTGAAATTGAAGCTAAGCTAGCTCAAGCTAAAGCTGGAGAGGCTGCCGCAAGTGCGTTGGCAGAAGAAGCTGAACAAGGAGCGAGAACGCAACAAGTGGCAGCTGCAAAAGATCAGTGGCAAAAAGCAAAAGCAGCAAATAAGTTGCTTGAAAAAACCTATGCACGTGTAAATAACTTATATAAAGATGGTGTCGTTGCAGAGCAAAAGAAAGATGAGGCCTACACTCAATGGCAAGCATCAAAATATACAGAAAGTGCAGCTTATCAAATGTATCAAATGGCTAAAGAAGGTGCACGTTCTCAAACAAAACGTGCTGCTAATGAAAAAGTAAAAATGGCAATGGGGTCAGTTGCAGAAGTTGAAGCCTATGTCGCAGATACCAAAATTGATAGCTGGTACAACGGTGAAGTCACTCAAGTAATGCTTAACGCAGGTGAAATTGCACCCCAAGGATTTCCTGTTGTTAGTGTTATTGATATAAAACAAGCATGGGCTGTCTTTCATGTTCGTGAAGATAAGCTGAAAAATTACAAAAAAGATCAACAAATAGACGTTTATTTACCGGCCCTAGATCAAACCGTTCTCTTTACGATCACACATATTGCGGTGATGGGGGATTATGCAACGTGGCGTGCGACTGACAATAGCCAAGGCTTCGATTTAAAAACATTTGAGATTGAAGCGCACCCTGTTAATGAAATTCCTAATTTACGAGTAGGAATGAGTGCCATAGTTAAGCTTGATTAACTTTGTGTATCATCGGTTATGGTTGATTTTTTATGAAAGCATTCTGGCGTTCTTATTGCTCAAATCCGTGGCTAATTGCTGTTACTTTTGGCCTGCCATTAGTATTATCCTTGATTATTTGGTGGGTATTCTCTGCATCTGTTGTCCGAGAATTACCCATCGATGTGGTGGATCTTGATCAATCAAGTTTATCAAGAATGATCACTCGTGATTACGATGCGACCCCCACATTAGCTGTTCACTCTGTTCAACCTAATATGTTGATAGCAAATCAAGCGCTAAAGAATGGTGATAATTATGGTTATATCGTAATTCCACGAAATTTTGAGCGAGATGTGTTATTAGGAAAGAGTCCACAAGTGTCTGGATTTTATAACGGACAGTTTATTCTTATAGCAAAGCAAATCAGTTCAGCGCTAATGCAAACGGATATGACGACTCAAGCGAAACTAGCAGCCGTTAAAACATTAAGTACGAAGAAATCAACGTGGACTCATGCAATCAATTCAGCAGTCCCGATCAAAGTCCAAGTAACGCCTCTATTCAATTTAGGCAGCAGTTATAATCAATTTTTGGTTTCTGCAATCTTACCTGCAATTTGGCAAATGGCCCTTATTGTGGGCATGATTTGGGCAATGAAAAATGAAATGGTACACAGTAATAAGAAAAGTATAAGAGAATGGTTTGATTCACAAGCATTGAATAGCATCGCACAATTTGTTGCTGTGTATTTTATTATTGGAATGTCATTGGGCGTTGTTTTGTTTTACTTCTTATATGGGATTCTACGGTTCCCATTTGATGCCCAAATAGGTACGTTTCTTATGACAATGAGTGCAATGACGTTCGCATGTATTAGTTTAGGTACTGCTATTGGTTATGGTACAAACGATATAGTCAAAGCGATGAGCATTTCTGGCGCTTATACTGCGCCTAGTTTTGCCTTTCTTGGGGTTACTTTTCCTGTTACGGACATGAATGGTTTAGCTACATTCTGGCACTCTATTTTACCGGCAAGTCATTTTGTTCGCTCTCAAATAGAACAAGCTAATTATGGCTATGTTTTTAATCAGACATTATCTCATGTTGGTATTCTTTTGTTATTCACATTGCCTTTAGTGCTGCTTATTTCGCGACTAAGGAAGTAATTTATGTCATTTCTCACGTTAGTTAAAAATGAAGCAAAGGCTATTTTTAGCAATAGTACGATTGTACTTGCGATGGTCGGCGGGGTATTATTTTATGCATTCTTATACCCATTACCTTATTTAAATCAAAGTCCTGAAGAGCAAAAAATTACGGTTTTTGATATGGATAAATCAGTTCTAAGTCGACAATTTATTCGTATGGCTAATGAGTCTCAACAGCTTAATGTTGTTGAACAAGCCGAAAGCATAAACCAAGCTAAGCAGCAATTTTTAGATAAAACCGTGAGTGGCTTTCTCATTATTCCTTACGACTTTTCAACTCAATTACAACTTGGCCAAGCACCAACAGTCGCATATGCAGGTGATGCATCGTACTTTTTAATTTACGGAACAATTATTGAAGGTTTAATGAAAGCAGGCGGAACGCTTTCGGCTGAATATCGTGTAGCACACATGACGATTGATGGTACTCCCATTAATGCAGCAATAGATACATTTCAACCTTTTAAATCAAATTATGTCCCTGTGTTTAACCACAATATGGGTTATGTTCAATACGTCGTTCCTGCGGTTTTTGTATTGATTTTACAGCAGACATTACTAATGGCGGTTGGTGTTCGACAAAAAGCGAGCAAGGTGTCTGAAAGCACGATCTCACATTTAATTGTACGTTTTGGTATCTTCTTATTTTCTGAATTAGTGTTGGCGTGTTTCTACTTTGGGGCTGTCTTTAATCATTATGATATTAGTCGCTTTGCCACCGCGTTAGAATTGATCGTTTTATTGATTCCATTTATCTCTGCCGTCATCCTATTGGGAATGTTACTTGCTCAATGGTTACCAACACCAGAAAGTCTTTTATTGGTGGTTTTGTTTAGCTCTATGCCCATCGTCTTTAGTGCTGGATTCATTTGGCCGACGGAGCTTATTCCTAGTTTAATAACTGACTTAATGCATACATTACCAAGTGGCTTTGCGATTAATGGCTTTTTAAAGTTAAATCAGCAAGGAGCTGGTTTATCGAGTGTACTTCTTAATATGAGCGGTCTCTATGGCTTATGCCTTCTTTATGCTCTTTTGTTTTTTATCAGTAAACGAAATAAATCTTAATAATGATACTGAGTAACAGCATAATTTCACATCAAATTGAAGTGTCTCGATTTCATTTTTACTGAGCAGGAAACTGTAATCGAAGTTTGTTAGATTATCCCATAGTTGGACTAGGGATTTATATAATGAAAAAACAGATACTGGGATTGATTATTGCAGCAAGCTTTTTAGCGGGCTGTCAAAGTACATCCGAAGATGAAACGGGTGGTATTAAAGAAACACCGACAATTGAAAGTTTTGTTGATTATCACAATGAGGAATTAAATCAATTCATCACTAGTGATATGGGGAGCATTGCCCGATCTAATAACGAAATTATCCTTCTTCTTAATGGAGATAAAAGTTTCGATTCAGGCAGTATTACTATAAAAGAAGAAAGTAAAAATGTTTTATCAAACTTAGCTAAGTTATTAAAAGATAAACCGGAATCAGAAGTCTTTATTGCTGGGCATACTGATAGTCAAGGAAGTAAAAAATTTAATATGTCACTGTCGAATAAACGAGCGGATTCAGTTCTCGATTTATTGACTAAAGAGGGCGTTGATTCTAACCGAATTAATACTTATGGTTTTGGTGAAGCAGAACCAATTGCAACTAATATGAATGCCGATGGCCGTAAAAAAAATCGCCGTATTGAAATTCGTATCACTCCAATTAGTGAAATGTTTGACGAAAAAGAATAACGATTACTATTGAGTCTTAATTACTACAATGTCACCTAACTTATAACGAAATAGTTATTACTTAAATCGCTTATTGTTGGGGTATAATAAGCCTTATTTCAACAAGGAAACTGAAATGGGGCTTTTTTCACGTCTATTTGGCTCTTCAACTAAGCAAGAGCCAGTCATCGAAGCTATTGAATATAAAACCTTTCTTATTTACCCTAACTCAGAGGCTGACGGAGCTCAATTTCGCATTGCTGGAAAAGTAACAAAAGAGATAAATGGTGAGCTAAAAGAACATCGTTTTATTCGTTCTGATGTTATTTCCTCAAAGAGTGATGCTGATAAATTAATGCTTAGCAAAGCCAAAATGTTAATAGATCAGATGGGCGAGTCAATCTTTAAGTAAACGTAATAGAATTGATATGGATTAGAATATCGTTTGTTTTTTACTCTATACTTATTCTTCAAAATCAATCAGTAACAAAAAGTGGTTCGACCTCTGCTTTGTCATCAAAATGTTGTTTTTTTACCTAATAGAGGTGAGAATAAGCAGATATCAATTTTAATGTAATGAAATTATGTCATTTTATTACAAAACACTTGAATTAATCCCTTTTGTTCGATAAAACGAAGGAATAAATTCATGCCAATAGCCAAGGAATAACTATGCAAATTGGTGTACCTAGAGAAGTACTCGCGGGGGAGACCCGTGTTGCTGCCACTCCAAAAACGGTTGAGCAGCTTTTAAAGCTTGGTTTTACAGTCGCTGTAGAAACTAATGCTGGTATTTTAGCGAGCTTTGATGACTCTGCATTTGAAAAAGCAGGCGCAACGATTGTGTCTTGTGATGATGTGTGGAAATCAGAACTTATCCTTAAAGTAAACGCTCCTCAAGTTAACGCAGAAACAGGTGTTGATGAATTTGAGCTTCTTCAAGATGGCGCAAGCTTGGTTAGCTTTATTTGGCCTGCTCAAAATGAAGAGTTACTTGCTAAATTAGCAACGAAGAACATCAACGTTCTAGCGATGGATTCAGTTCCTCGTATTTCTCGTGCACAAGCGTTAGATGCCTTAAGCTCTATGGCTAATATCGCAGGTTACCGTGCAGTTGTAGAAGCTGCGCATGAGTTTGGTCGTTTCTTCACAGGTCAAATTACGGCTGCAGGTAAAGTTCCACCAGCTAAAGTACTTGTTGCTGGCGCTGGTGTTGCTGGCCTTGCTGCTATCGGTGCTGCTGGTAGTCTTGGCGCAATCGTTCGTGCATTTGATGTTCGTCCAGAAGTTAAAGAACAAGTGCAATCAATGGGTGCAGAGTTCCTTGAAGTTGATTTCAAAGAAAACTCTGGTTCTGGCGATGGCTACGCAAAAGAAATGTCTGATGAGTTCAATAAAAAAGCAGAAGAGCTATATGCAGCTCAAGCTAAAGATGTTGATATTATCATTACAACCGCTCTTATCCCAGGTCGTCCTGCACCAAAGCTAATTACTAAAGCAATGGTTGATAGCATGCAAGCGGGCAGTGTGATTGTTGACTTGGCTGCTGCTAATGGTGGTAACTGTGAGTACACAGTAAAAGACCAGGTAATCACAACAGAAAATGGCGTAAAAATTGTGGGTTACACTGATATGGTTGGTCGTCTACCAACACAATCATCACAACTTTACGGTACAAACTTAGTTAACCTTCTTAAACTTCTATGTAAAGAAAAAGACGGCAACATCAATATCGATTTTGAGGACGTTGTTCTTCGTGGTGTTACTGTTGTTAAAGAGGGCGAAGTAACATGGCCTGCGCCGCCAATTCAAGTTTCAGCTCAACCTCAAGCAAAAACTGCACCAAAAGCTAAGGTAGCTCCGAAAGTTGAAGAACCAATGTCTCCTGTTAAAAAGTTCGGAATGATCGGTGCAGGTATTGCTGCATTTGGATGGGTAGCGTCTGTTGCTCCAGCTGCATTCTTAGCTCATTTTACGGTATTCATCTTGGCATGTGTTGTTGGTTATTATGTCGTATGGAACGTAAGTCATTCACTGCATACTCCGTTAATGTCAGTAACTAATGCGATCTCAGGCATCATCATTGTAGGTGCGTTACTGCAAGTGGGTCAGGGTAATGGTGTCGTTTCATTCTTAGCATTTATTGCAGTTCTAATCGCTAGTATTAACATATTCGGCGGATTTGCTGTAACCAAGCGTATGCTTGAAATGTTCCGTAAAGATAAGTAAGGGGTAGAATAATGTCAGCAGGATTAGTTCAAGCAGCATATATTGTATCTGCCGTTCTATTTATCATGAGTTTAGCCGGTCTGTCTAAACAAGAAACCGCACGTAACGGTAACTATTACGGTATTACTGGTATGGCGATTGCCTTAATTGCGACTATTTTTGGTCCTGATTCGGCGGGTACAGGTTGGATCATCGTTGCTATGGCAATGGGTGGGGCAATTGGTATTTATTATGCGAAGAAAGTTGAAATGACAGAAATGCCAGAACTTGTGGCAATTCTTCACAGCTTTGTTGGTATGGCTGCCGTACTTGTTGGTTACAACAGTTATATTGACCATGGTGAGCTTACAGGCGCACTATTAAATATCCATTTAGTTGAAGTGTTCTTAGGCATCTTTATCGGTGCAGTAACATTTACAGGTTCTTTGGTTGCATTTGGTAAATTACGCGGTGTAATTAGTTCATCTGCACTTCAGTTACCACATCGTCATAAATTAAACCTAATTGCATTAATCGCTTCTGTAGCACTTCTTTACTATTTTGTTAGTGTTGAAGGCAGTATGTTTGCAATTATCTTAGTAACACTAATTGCTTTTGCATTTGGTTACCATTTGGTTGCTTCAATCGGTGGCGCTGATATGCCAGTGGTTGTTTCTATGCTTAACTCATACTCTGGTTGGGCAGCAGCAGCGGCAGGTTTCATGCTATCAAACGATCTTCTGATTGTTACTGGTGCGTTAGTTGGTTCTTCAGGTGCGATTCTGTCTTACATCATGTGTAAAGCAATGAACCGTTCTTTCATCAGTGTTATTGCTGGTGGCTTCGGTCAAGATGTTGTTGTTTCAGATTCTGATGAAGAGCAAGGTGAACACCGTGAAACAACAGCTGAAGAAGTAGCAGAAATGCTTAAAAACTCGAAATCAGTAGTTATCACTCCTGGGTACGGTATGGCAGTAGCCCAGGCTCAATATCCAGTTCATGAAATTACAGAAAAACTTCGTGCGCAAGGTATCAATGTTCGTTTTGGTATTCATCCTGTTGCGGGTCGTCTACCTGGACACATGAACGTATTACTTGCAGAAGCTAAAGTGCCTTACGATATCGTGCTTGAAATGGACGAGATCAACGATGACTTATCTGATACAGATACGGTTCTTGTTATTGGTGCGAATGATACGGTTAATCCTGCAGCAATGGAAGATCCAAATAGTCCAATAGCTGGCATGCCAGTACTTGAAGTTTGGAACGCGAAAAATGTTATTGTATTTAAACGTTCAATGAACACAGGTTATGCTGGTGTTCAGAATCCACTATTCTTTAAAGAAAACACTGAGATGCTTTTCGGTGATGCTAAAGAAAGTTGTGTGGAGATCAGTAAGCACCTTTAATCTTTGTATTAATGGTTAGTCTGATTTAATAAAAAAGCCGAGATTATTTATCTCGGCTTTTTTACACCTAAAAAACTGAAATGATAATAAATATTCATTTAGTTAGAAAATTTTCGGGGGTAATACAAGGGGTTTCGATTAACTATGCATGATAATGAATAAAATAGTTAGTAACTTAATCTTATGTTAAGATTAAGTTTTCGTCTATCTACCGGTAACTCTAATGCTAAAAGCCATTTTTATTATCATAATCGCGGGGGCAATTTTAATATTAAGTGTCTTATGGCAACACTCTTCATCACAGCTTAATTACTTAGCGCGACATATGGAATGGAACTGGTCTTGGCTTTACTATGAACCATTTTCTAATGGTATTCAAACTGCAAGAACCGACAATACTAAGCAACTTATATTCAGACGTGTTGATAAGGGTAATAAGATTGCTACTTATGTAGATGTAACCTACACAAACACTTTTGAGATTACTGTGATTCATGAAAAGAACTGTCAACCAAAATCAACAATGCCAGCAACTGTCGAGTTGAATGATAGCTCTATTAATAACGTTGAATTTGTGTGTGAGGATAATGGGCAGTCGTATTTATTTAGAACTGCAGCCAAAAATCTTTCACAATTTAAAATAGAAACGACACAGTTCTCGTCATCAGAAGATTTTTCAAATTGGCCCATTGAAGAATTAAAGAAAGACCAATTTAAACAGCAGCATTCGAATTTTTTCAAAAGAAAAGGGAATGAAGATGTTTATGAATGGAGTCGGGATTAAATATCAGACATAAAAAAGACGCAATTAAGCGTCTTTTTTAGTCTGTCAGATTGTTAAGTAATGAATTACTTTTTACGACAGAACTCAGCGATTACATACATAGATTGACCGCCATTAGCTTTACCAGAAACTAGGCGAGGGTCGTCACCAAGGCTAATACCGCGGATAACTGTGCCTTGTTTGATAACTTGGTTAGTGCCTTTAACTGGAAGGTCTTTAGTAACCGTTACGTCGTCACCTTTTTTAAGTTCAACGCCATTGATGTCACGTGGCTTTTCACCGTCAGAAAGAAGTGCTTTCTCAGCCCATTCTTTAACGTCTTCTTCAACGTACATCATATCTAGAGCGTCTTGAGCCCAAGACTCAGAAGTTAGTTTGCTTAATAAAACGTAAGACATAACTTGAACAGTTGGTACTTGGCTCCACATAGAATCATTTAGACAACGCCAGTGATTAACATCCATTGTAGCTGAGTCTTCGATTTGTGCTGTACATGTATCACAGATCATTACACAGTTATCAACGTTGATATCAGTTTTTGGCGGAACTGCGAATGGTGCTAGAGAGTTAGTTGAACCACATAGTTCACATTTAGAATCGCAGCGAGTTAATAGAGTTTTTGCAGTGCTCATAATTATGCCTGTTTGTTTAATTGTGATTGTATTATGCCAAGTTTATACCACAAGAAAAAGGAATGCGGTGAGAATACTGTAATTTTTCCAATAACTTTTGCATTTGGTATCTAATGGGTAAACGGTGGTTTTCCAATTGGTAAACTAGATGAGGTAAATCGGTTAAATCTTTCAGTTTTTAGCAAGAAATCTTATTTCTACGTAAAGCAAAGTAAATACGTTTTTATGCATAAAAATACCGTAGATAATGAATATGAAGCAAATAATTTGCATAAAAAAGGAATAAATAATGAAGAAAACATTCTTAATAATAGTAGCAGTACTTGGGTTAAGCATTGGTACTACTTATGCGTTTAACGGCCATTTAAGTCATAGTATAAATCTTTCAATACCACATTTTGATTTGTTTGAAAGCTCAAACTGTAATGGACATTAAAAGAAAAGAACGAAGCTGATTTAGAGTTTATTAAGCTTAATAATAAAATACGCCACAAGTGCGCATTATATATCTTATGTTAAATAGGGTTTGGTGTATCTAGATAATATCTATATATGCTTCCCCATTCTCTATTTCATCTACTTAAAGCTTATCCATTTAACCGTAATCGTATTTACCATAAAATAGCTAATAATCATTAAATAATACTTCGTATTTATCCATTGATTATTAGCGTTCATTTAACTCTTTAAGTTAACCGCCAGCAAGTTTAACGGTATGGCCTTGCTTAGTTAAAAAGTCTTTAATCTTTTCACGGTTATCACCTTGGATTTCAATGTCGCCATCTTTTACAGCACCGCCACAACCGCATACTTTTTTAAGTTGTGCGGCCAGAAGTTTAAGTTGTGTGTCTTCCATATCAAGTCCAGTAACTACGCAAACTCCCTTGCCTTTACGGCCTTTGGTTTCACGTTGAATACGAACAATACCATCACCTTTAGGACGTTCTTGTTTTACTTCTTCTTGTTTAATTCGACCGACATCCGTTGAATATACTAAAGACATAATTAATCTCGTTTTTTTAATGATGTGGAATTGTAAATTATTTTTCGTGTTTATCCAAAAACCTTTTTATTGCAGGTAATGAGCCCTTGGCTAATTTTCCATGATATAAACAATACCAATTCTTTGCTTCGTCAGTATCATTTTTAATAGCAAAGCCTTTGTATTCTTCAACTTGGCTTTTATTTTTTTGCTCATTAACAGCAGTTTCGCCCATATCACCGAACTCTTTAGGCTGAATGATCGATCCGGTATCGTTCCACCAATCTATGCTTTTTTTTACTGCACTTAAGTGACCATGTAATACTTTGTTTTTTATCAATACTTTCCAATCATCAGGAATATCTGTTTTATTCTCAATAAAGAATCCTCTGTATAATGATTTCTTCATACTTATTACTCTTTGTTTTGTCCTGATTACTAGTACTAGATTCAATTATTTCATTCTTTTATACTAGTTAAAAACTTAAGTTTCGTGATCTTATGTCAATTTTATTATGGTATAGTTTAGCGTATAAAGCTAAGTTATGGTGCATTAGAATGGTAAAAGACATCTTCCTTTCAACTGAATTAGATATTGGGACATTAGAGGCTCATTTGAGCAAACGGTATTCACATAATAGCTTGCTTTCATTTAAAAATGATTGGAATAACTTTGTTCTATTTTGTCAATTACATCATGTAGTTGCTCTACCCGCCTCTACAACAGCAATTAGAATCTTTATAGAGAAACAAGCAAAAGAAAAAAAACTTGCCTCGATTAAGCGTTCACTCGTTTCCATCTCACATATACACACTGCATTTGATTTTAAAGACCCAACCAAAACCGCACAGGTAAAAGTCGCTTTAGGTAAAATCCGTTTAGATAAAAAAGATGACAACAAGCAGACTGAAGGTATTACAGTGCAGATGCTTGATAAGTTAGAAGCTTTGCTTTTTCATTCTATTGAGCTAAAAGATATTCGTGACTTGTGTATTTGGCATTTAATGTTTGAATTATTACTAAAGCGTGGAGAACTCCGAGATTTACAATTGGATGATGTGTGCTTCGATGAAGCTAACAATGGAATGATAAAATTACAGCAATGTTATTACCCACTCTCAGAAAGCACAAACCACCTTCTTTCCAATTGGATTGATGCATCACAAATAAGGAATGGGTATTTATTTAGAGCGATTGATCGTCACCAAAACGTATCAGATAAGCATTTAAACGATTCATCAATTTATCGTGTTTTTCGTCGTGCAAATGAATTACTGAATTTAGACATTCAGTTTTCAGGATTATCTGCACGTGTAGGAGCAACCAAAGAACTTGCTAAAAGTGGTTATTCAATCCATGAGATCCAAGAAATGGGCCGCTGGGTAAGTCCTGCGATGCCAAACCAATACATAGGTAATATTGAACACTCTGAAAGGCAAAAGTCGCGTTTTAAAACTAAAAAAGCCTGATTAAGTATCAGGCTTTAACTATAATTAGGGCAAATTAGTCTTATTTTATTGCGTTTAAAATCGCTTTTTCTAAGAAAGTTTTGAAGCAATCACCGTTATTTTCTAATAATTTCGGGAACATAGAAATCGGCGTCATCCCTGGGAAAGTATTCACTTCATTCAAGAATATTTCGTTATCTTCAGTTAAAAAGAAATCAATACGAGATAAATCTTTTAATTTCATTTGAGTGAAGACTTTCTGGCTGTACTTATTAATAAGAGTTACTTGCTCATCAGATAAGTTAGTTGCTGTTAAGCTTGTTGTTGAATGACTGCCACTGCCATATTTCTCATCATACGTATAGAATGCGCCATCTGGAGCCGTTACTTCACCTGGAGGTGTTGTGAATAACTGCCCATCAATTTCATAAGCGGCAACTTCCAACTCTCTTGGTTTTACTGCTTTTTCAACTAATACTTGGTGAGAATAACCAAATGCATCATCGATTGCTTGTGATAGTTCACATTCAGAAGTTACCTTGTAACAACCAACTGACGAACCTTGGCAAGCCGCTTTAACAAACAACCCGCCCCATTTCTTAAATGCTGCTAATGCCGAGCTATGTGTCTCTTCATTATTTTCAGTTAAGAATAAATAAGGCGTATTTGGAATACTAAGTGCATCATACCAAAGCTTAGATGTGATCTTATTAAAACTGTTCGTACTTGATTCTGCGTCACAACCTAAATAAGGAATACCAAACATATCAAGCATTGATTGAATGTCACCAGTTTCACCCGGATAGCCATGAATACAAGGGATAACATAATCAACCAAGCCCAAATTATCATCACCACAAAGTAATGATTTATCAGAGCGTAACTCATGTTTTAAACCTGATTCAATATGGTACCAAGCGCCATCTTTGATTTCTAGATGCGTAATTTTAAAGATATTTAATTCTGAAAGTTGTTGAGAAATGTATTTTGAAGAAACCAATGAAACTTCGTGTTCAGTACCACTGCCGCCACAAAGTAAAAGGATATGAGTCATAATATTCACTATAAAAAACAATCGGTGTACTTAGTGCACACCGATTCAATATTAATTTAATTTATGTAGTTCAGGGTTATCTGAACTTTTAATGCTATTAATGCTGCGGACAAACGGGCCATATGCTTGGATGTCTGCTGGCAATTGTTTAATTGCTTCACGAGCTTCTGCTGGCGTAGCGAAATCACCGTATAAAATGGTATACCAAGGCATATTATTTACTGTTTTACGGTTCATCCATACAGGCTGTTCACCTGCAAGTTTTTCTGCATAAGCAGTAAGATCTGTTTTACGGCTTAATGCTAAAATTTGTAATGTGTAACCATAACGGCTATGCATTTCTTGTTGTTTTTGCGTTGGCGGTAAGATCTTAATTGCAGCATCAGATTCAGCAACGGTTGTTGTCTCTTCTGGTGTTAATTTAACGACTGGTTTTTCTGCATCAGTTTGCTCAACTACAGCAACTTCAGTTTCTTGGAAAGTAGTGTCTTCTTGCTCAATAGGTTGAGTTACTTGATACACTTCTTCTGAAGATTCTGCCGTAATGTTTGTGGTATACGAACTGCTTGAACATCCTGCTAGCAGTGCGGTTAACGTAATAGGAATGATTCTTTTCATTTTTAATTCACAATTTATAGTCATGCTGATTTCCTAATTCTGCACCTGATATAACTGACAATCAAGTCTTTAGCCTTGTAACTGTTCAATTACTCCAGAATTTATACTCAATAAGCGATAAATGATGTGTTTTTGTGCGCTAGCTTTTGTTTATATTACTCCAAAGAGCCAAATTATTTGATCTCGGCTATCTTATTCTTATATAAGGATTAAGGGAGTCACAATGTCTGATTTAAAAACACTGTTACGGCCTCGCTCTATTGCGGTAATTGGCGCATCAATCCATCCAGATCGAGCAGGGCATATTGTTATGCGTAATCTACTTGATGGGGAGTTTGATGGCCCTATAATGCCAGTCCATCCACATTATCATTCTATTTGTGGAATATTAGCGTATAACGACATTGAATCACTTCCAATTACTCCTGATTTTGCAATCTTGTGTACTCCAGCAAGAGAGAATATGAAGATACTTGAACAATTAGGGGAGAAAGGCGTCAAGCTTGTCATTATTCTCTCCTCTGATATGAATTTGCATTGTAGTGGTATTGGAGAACCCTTACCTTACGAAGCTGCTCGTATTGCAACTAAATATAAAATGCGTATTTTAGGACCGAACAGTCTTGGTATCATCCTTCCTTGGGTTAATCTTAATGCCTCTTTTTCACCTATTAATGCGAATAAAGGAAATATTGCTTTTATTTCACAATCCGCAGCAGTGTGTACCACTATCTTAGATTGGGCTAAAGAAAAAGAAATTGGGTTTTCAGCCTTTGTTTCTCTTGGTGATGGGATTGATATTGATTTTAGTGAATTACTCGATACCTTATGCACTGATTCTAAAACCGATGCTATTTTACTTTATATTGATTCAATAAAAGACGCGCGTCGCTTCATGTCTGCAGCAAGAGCTGCAGCTCGAAATCGACGAATTCTAGTTGTAAAAAGCGGCCGCTCTATTGCAGGAAGTAAGGCTGCGCAACTGCATACCAATGGTGAAATAAGTTTAGATGCTGTTTATGATTCAGCAATAAGACGGGCTGGGATGCTAAGAGTATCTAATACACATGAATTATTTGCTGCAGTAGAAACCCTTGCTCATCCCATACCTTTTCGAGGGCGTCGTTTAGCCATCGTTACAAACGGTGGCGGACCTGCAATCATGGCCGTTGATAGTTTAATGCAACAAGGTGGGAAATTAGCACAATTAACAGAATTATTAATTGAGCAACTTAATCAAAAATTACCACAAAATTGGTCGCATTCAAATCCTATTGATATTGGCGGTGATGCTGATGCACAGCGTTATTGTGATGCCGTCAATGCTCTATTAGATAGTGACGATTGTGATGCGATCTTAATAATGCACAGCCCTTCAGCAATATCTAATGCAGCTAGAACTGCCTCAAAACTAATCGAGTTAATTAAAAACCATAAACGAAAATCAAAGTTTACTATATTGACTAATTGGTCTGGAGAAACCTCTTCAAAAGAAGCGCGATTAAGCTTTACTCAAGCAGGAATCCCTACTTATCGAACACCAGAAAGTTCGGTATCAGCTTTTCTGCATTTAGTGGAATATCACCGAAATCAAAAACTATTAATAGAAACCCCCGTTTCCTCTGGTCATATTAATAAACATGATGCGCAAATGGCAAGAGAATGGCTAGATGATTGTGTGTCTCACGATCTTGTTGAATTAGACACGCATGAAACACAAGCACTTTATTCGTGTTATGGGTTTAAAACTCTAGATACTTGGATTACAGAAGAACCGGTCGAAACTGGCTATATTTCTGAAAGTATTGGCTATCCCGTTGCAGTCAAACTTCGTTCACCTGATATTGCTCATAAATCTGATGTTCAAGGGGTAATGCTCAACCTAAATACTAAAGAAGAAGTCATCTCAGCCGCACAGTCTATTGTTGATCGTGTTTCTCTAAGTTATCCAGCAGCAAGAATCTCTGGGCTTAGTGTACAAAAGATGGCTCAACGAGCAGGATCACAAGAATTGAGAATTAAAGTGTGTCAAGATCCCGTCTTTGGTCCTGTGATCTTGTTAGGTGAAGGTGGATCCGAGTGGGATCTCAATAATAATGCTGCTGTAGTCTTACCACCACTGAACATGGCACTTGCTGAAAATCTAATAAAATACGCAATTAAAGAAAATATAATTCAAAACAGAAACTCTCCAACTAAGATGAGTCTATTTGATTTGAGTGCCTTTCTTGTGCGTCTTTCCCAAATGATACTTGATTGTCCTGAGATCGTTGAGCTTGATATTCATCCATTGCTCATTTCTGGTATGGACCTCACTATTATTGATTCATCAATGAAGGTACAACACTTTACGGGAGATATTCATAAACGTTTAGCGATTCGTCCTTACCCTAATGAACTCGAAGAGCTTACATTGTTAAAAGACAGCAGCACGATATTATTGCGCCCTATTCTTCCCGAAGATGAACCAAAACACGCTAATTTTATTTCTCAAGTATCACATGAAGATTTGTATAAGCGATTCTTCTCTGATGTTGGGGAGTTTAATCACGAAGCGTTAGCAAACTTTACGCAAATTGATTACGATCGTGAAATGGCTTTTGTCGCGACAAAACAAATTGATGGCGAAGAGGTAATATTGGCAGTCGCACGTGCACTATCTGACCCTAATAATAACAATACTGAGTTTGCTGTATTAGTTAGATCCGATCTAAAAGGATTAGGCTTAGGCAAAATTCTGATGGATAAAATCATCCGCTACTGCCGTGAGCAAGGCATTAAAGTAATGACTGGAATGACAATGCCATCAAATCAAGGAATGATAGGTTTAGCTCAACACTTTGGCTTTGATATTGATGTTCAAATGGCAGATGGTGTTGTAGAGATGTACCTTCGATTAAATGACTAATCTTAAATAAAAAAAACCAAGATAAACATATGATTTATCTTGGTTTATATATAGATATAAAGTGTTTAAAAAAGGGTTATCTATATTATTTAGATTGCTCAGATTTTTCTTTTTTTACCATAATTGCACCAGCAATAACGAATGCAACTAACAATAAAATTTCCATTAACCTATCCTAATTAAGTGTAAAATAATCAACCTGCTTAATATACCATCAATAAAAATAAGTTAAATAGATTTAATTCAACTTTGTAAACATTTTTTCACTATTATGAAAAATGTATTGACCTTTACCTGCAAGTTTTGCTTGATACATAGCACTATCTGCTTCTTTTAATAGACAATCGACCCCTTTTTCATCGCTATATTTCGCAATAGTCATGCCGATACTTGCACCAACAGACAATCTATTATCTTGATAATAAATAGGTTGTTTAATTGATTCTATAACTCGATTTGATAATTCAATAAGTTGAGTTTCATTAACAACCGAATTTATAAAAAGAACAAATTCATCCCCTGCTAATCGGCACGCTAGGCCTTTTTCTTTTATAGAGTGATCAAGACGTTTTGCGATCGCTTTTAGTACTTCATCTCCCGCATCATGGCCGTAAGTATCATTCACAGCTTTAAATCCATCTAAATCTAAATAGCACAAGCCAATATGCCCTATTGAGTCTTGATTCATCGTGATGATTTTATTTGCTGTTTGATAAAATTTAGAACGATTAGGCAAACCTGTTAGTGTGTCATGATGCGCTAAGTAATCAAGTCGTTCTTTTTCTTTAGAATCAAATAAGCTCGTAAAGATGAAAATGTAACTCTCTTCTCCATACTGCTCTTCATCAATAATTTTACTTGCTTTGATATATAAGGGAAGCTCGTCACCTTGCTTGTCTTTTTCTAATACCTCCCCATGCCATTGACCAAAGCGATAAATCGATTCTGTTATCAATTCCTTAGACATCGTAAAGTGGTGGCCATCAAATAACTCTTGCATCGATAAATTAATCAATTCTTCTGGTTCATAACCAAAAATTTCTGTAAACGCAGGGTTAATTAACGTTAAGTTACCCGATGAATCAAAAATTAGCACACCATCTTGGCTATTTTTAAATACATTAGCAGCCAATTTTTGCTGAGTTCTACTTTTAACTGATTCAGTCACATCAACGACTGAGAATAATAATTGATCTTTGTTTGATAACACCCTAGCTGTAATTTGTAATGCATAGTTATCAAGTGTTTTTACGAGTAAATCGTCTACTTCATTAAATGTTTTAAGAATACCGGATAACGTATTTTTTTCTAACGGATTTAAAATATCCAGAAAAGAAACATCAACTCTATTCTCTCTCGTTAATCTAGGAAATAATTTTTTAGAGGCATCATTAGAAAGAAGGACTTTTCCTTCCTTATCAACAACAAAAAGTCCATGCTGAACTGCTGCAATAATTTGCTTTCCAAAATCTCGTTCGTGTTCAACTTTATTAAAAACAAAGCGTAGCTGATTTTGACGCTCTTCTAATCTATCAGCCATTCTATTAAATGAGAATGTAAGATCACCTAACTCATCTTTAGTCATTACTTCTGGACGTTGATTAAATTCACCACGTTCAATAATCCCTCTCATTGCGTGATTAAGGTTTGTTACGGGTGTCGTAATCAAATGTCTAATTTTTGATATGAAGAAATAACAGAATACGATAATGAGACAACATAAAATAAAGGTTACCTGTAAGGCTTGTCTACTTGTCGTATCCAACTCTGATTTTGAGACAATTAACCGTATCTGAGCGACTTTTTTATTCCCTAGCTTGACTGGCATGAGCACATAAATGGCAGACTGACCAACGGCATAACCCTCCGTTATTATTTTTTCTTGTAATACCATATTAGGTTCTTTAATTACTGCCTCATTTTTACGAAATTCTGCGAATAACGAACCCTCTTTTTTAATTAAAAGCGCTTGTAAAATTTCATCATCAACACTAAAAGCATGTAGAATTTCCGTTGCTAGTACTTTGTCATTACTCCATAAAGAGGATTGCAAATTAATACTGACACCGTTAGATAACACTTTAACTCTATTTATCAGGTTCTTTTTTTGAGTATCATAACTCGATACGTAATTATACCCTTGCAGCATAATGAATAGACTGGCGGTAAATACGATAATTGGCAGGGATAACCGCCTCCGTAGCGATACTTTTTCTATCCATTTCATTAATATTCCCTTCTAATAACAGGTAAATGATCTAAATGCATCAACATTTATGCTTTAGGAATAATATTTAATGGCATCGTAATTTATAAGAAGCCCCATCGAATCTAAAGATGCGCTATTTGATATAGCCAGCGAGGTTAATGAACAACAGTATAGCTAAAAACATCCCATACGGTTCATTTGATTTTAAGTAATTAATCGACAAAGTGATCGCTGTAACAGTTATCTTTTTATCAATTACCATTAATTTCTTGAATATTTTATATCGAACTTAAAACAATGATAATGAAGAGATGTTTATCTTTCGAATACGATATCCTTTATCACTAACTAACTTATTTTGAGCGTAACTATGAAACCAACTATTAGTGTTCTACTCCTACTACTCTTTTCTTCGTTTAGTCTTGCTAAAAGCGTTGAAAAATATTATCAAGAGCACCAACCAAAGCGTTGCGAAACTCTCAATAGAACCCTTACTCACGTGAATAAATTACTTAGCTTTAGCGAAGGAAAAGAATACAAAGAGAGACTTAAAGAGAAAAAGGCATTAAAGAAATTACGAAAAGAAAAAAGTTGCTAATAAGAAAGCCAACAGACATGTTGGCTTTAAATTCTTTAAAAGATATGATTATTTTGCTTTTGGTCTAAAAGGTTTAATCACTTCTTCGTTACACTCAAGAAATGGACCTTCCATTAAATCAATACAATATGGGATAGCAGGGAAAACAGCATCTAAACATTCACGGATTGACTTTGGCTTACCTGGTAAATTGACGATTAATGAATCTTTACGTAAACCTGCCGTCTGGCGAGACAAGATAGCTGTTGGTACAAACTTTAGAGATTCAGCTCGCATTAACTCACCAAAACCAGGCATCATACGATCACACACTGCTTCTGTTGCTTCCGGTGTAACATCACGCTTTGCCGGACCAGTGCCACCAGTAGTTACCACTAAACAGCAACCTTTATCATCTGTTAATTCAATCAGCGCCTTTTCAATCACATCTTGTTCATCTGGGATAACTACGTACTCTGGTTCCCATTCTGACGTTAAATAATCATTCAGTGTTGCAATGATTGCTGGGCCTGAAATATCTTCGTAGATACCAACACTTGCACGATCACTAACGGTTACGATGCCAATTTTTGCTTTTTTAGTCATAATGAATTCTTATTGAAGTAAGGTGCCCCATTATTACAGATTTAGTATTCGTAAGCCATATTGACTGAGACACCATAAGTTGAATCTACTGAATAGATTGCAGCTAAATCTAAATGAAACATATTCAATGGCGAGAAGCCAATACCTGCCGTAAATGCATCATCATATGTACCTGCTAGATCTTTCTTAAAACCACCACGTAATTGAATTTGATATAATAGGTCAAACTCAGCACCAATTCTTAGCATCTGCATATTATCGTTTAATTCAACAAAACGTTCTTGTTCATTAAGATCAACGTCAGCGGTCAAAATAAAGTAGTTCGTCATAAAGGCAATACCAGCGGTATAAATTGGTTCCATATTATAAGTATATTGAGTCATACGAGTTTGTTTTCCAGGTCCACCAGTATAACTAGGATCACCAACAAGTTTACCTATTTCAGCGTCAGATAAGCCTACCGTTATTGATGATTCTTTTGTCTTAATTTCTTGAGATATTAAATTTTTACCTGCAAGAGCAAAGCGCCATGGTCCATGAAACCATACAGTACCAACATCAAAATTAAGGTTAGTTTCACCTGTTTCATAATTATCTGTGATATCTTTAAATTTAAAGTCGACAGCTGATGCACTGTAATTAAAAGTGTAACTTTGCTGAATTTTTGGCGTGATGCCGATAGTTAAATTTTGACCTAAGAAATTAGTATAACCTGCAAAAGCTACCCCAATTTCTGTAATACCAATAGCAGCAGAATCGACTGTTGCATATGATATATCAAGAACATTCGCTAATGCAGGATCCGGTAAAGCACCATAAGATTGACTTTCTACATCAGCGATAGCAACAGATTCCAATGAAGCTTTTGCATAAAAGTTCATAGATAAATAACGGTTAGGGATAGCTATTGCAATTGCAGTCCCCATTTGAATTTGTGCGGTATCCTCAGACAAATCAGACAGTGCTTTTGTTGCTCCAGGAACGTCTATCTTATCGTAAGCGTTTATTAAGCTATCAAGATCATCAATCATGTTGTCTTTATCAACAACTTGAAGACCAAAACTTGGCAGTAGAAGACCTACATCATCTTTACGACTATAAATAGCAATTAATGCGGGGTTATAAAAGACACCAGTAAGATAATCGGCAGATGCTGTACCTGCACTACCCATCGCATCAATACGACCATCAACACTAAAGTTAGTTGCTAATGCTGGTGAAGAAGCGACTGTTGCACATGAAAGTAAGCCAATTTTTATCCACTGTTTCATTTTTGATAAGCCTAATAAAGATAGTTAACTCTTTATCGACTCTCGCCATTGTAACTTTAGAGGAATTTAAACATTTATATTAATATTTAAAATAGATAAGGAAGATACAAATAAATGATGAATGGATATAAAAAACCGAGATACTAAGATCTCGGTTTCATATTATTTCTTCGCTTTCTCAGCTATTTCTGCTCGTATTTGCTCTGAAATCATTTTAATTGCTTCACCACTACTAACACCTTGACGCATTAGTTCTTGGATTTTTTCTACCGCTTGTTGTTGCTCTTCATGAGTTAACGTTGGTAAATCTAACATTAGTTGCTCTCTACATTTTCTGATGCATCAAAATTGATGACTTTTGTAATTGCTTTTATTTCTTGAATCGAAATGGGCCCTTGAAAACGCTTATGGTTAAATGAAACACTTAAAATGTAGCTTCCAGGTAGTACATTTGTTGACGGTAAACTTTTAGGGAATTTCTCTTCATACTTCTCTTCCCATAACTTTATGTATTCATTGTCTTGATGATCATAAATAGCGACCGACATTTCAGGTAATGGACAATTTGATTTAAGCAGTCCTGTTTGTGTTGTCTTCCACTTTTCTTTACCTAGCCAAGATACTGCCATTTCAGTTTTAGGAGTACTTAATACTATCCATGTTTCCCATTGAGTCTTTTCTTTATCATCAGCGGTAATAATTAACTTATATAGACCACTCTTAACACGGTTATTAAGAGATTCACTCGCGTAGATATATTGTGTTACGGCTTCGTCTTGAGTCGGCACCCGCTTCACTGATGGATTTACCAATAACTCTTCATCTGGCCACTTTATAAAAGAGATGGATGAAATACTTTTTTCACTATCAAATTGGACGATCATTCTATGATGTAATCGACCGGGGCTTTGTATTATAACTCTTTGTACACTCAACGATGTTAGCCATTTAGGGACCACTATTGTTGAAAGATCACGACCACAATTATTTGAAATGGCCACCCCCATGAGCTTATCAATATTTTGAATAATATTGTTATCTTTTGAGCTCTGTAGCACTTCAATTACTGTAGAAAAACCCTTTAAAGTATTACCTTCAAGGAATTGTTTATGGGCAGTAAAAAGCGCAGACTGTTCATTAAACCAGTCTGCAGAGTTAGCTACCGCTCCATGTATTAAACAAAAAAAGCCAATAATAAAAATGGCAATTTTTTGTGGAAGCTGACGCAATAGCATTATTATGCTTTCATTTTATAGCCAACACCACGCAGTGTCTCTATCTCTATCCCTACAATCTTTTGACGTAATTGAAGGATATGAGTATCAACAGTTCGTGTTGTTGGAAAATGATTATAACCCCATACTTGATCAAGCAATTCATCACGAGTAAATACTTTGCCTAAATTTGTTGCTAAGAAAAGCAATAAATCAAATTCAGTTCTCGTTAACGTGACGCTGTCACCTGAGTTAATAACGTCTCTTGTTGATGTATCTATTGATAAGTTACCTACAACAAGCTTGGTTTTTGCATCATCAGACTCTGGTGAACGTAAGTGCGCTCGTAAACGCGCTAATAATTCAGCTTCCGCAAAAGGCTTTGTTAAGTAATCATTAGCGCCCGAATCAAGACCTGTCACTTTGTCTCTAACCGAAACTAATGCAGTTAATAAAATAACAGGAACATCTTTAATTTGCTTCCATTGAGGTAACCAAGTTAATGAATCACCTTCAGGTAACTGGCGATCGAGAATAACAATATCAGCATCAAGCCATAGACTTGATACATTTGCTGCATTTTCTGAATGAAGGCAATGGTATCCCGCTTCTTCCAAGCTAACGATTAAGCCATCAGCTAAGTTTTTATCGTCTTCAATAAGTAGGATTGTCTGTTTCACAAGGTATCTCCAGTATAAAAGTCGTTGGTGGCCCCTGAAGTGTCATGGTGCCGCCCATTCTTTTGATCATTGACTCTACGATTGTTAGGCCTAACCCTAACCCTGCTTTGCTAACAAAAGGAGTTTTTAGTTCTTTCCAATTTGCTTTTGTTAGTTGTCCGCCATCAATGACTTCAATTTTTAATTTTTTATTATCAACAGTAACACTTAAAGTAACGGGTTGAATACCATATTTGTGTGCGTTACTAATCAAGTTGTCTATACAGTTACCCAACCAATAAATGTTTACCTTTATGGCAGAGTCTTTATTTATCTTAAATTGTACTGGTTGGCTGTACTCCATGCATCGGTAACTTAGCCACTCTTCAACCGAAGGGATCCACTCTGTAGCAAACCCTTTATCATCTGATTGTAAATAATCTTTACTTGCTTCGGCCAATTGACGTAACCGTCTAGAATCTTCACATAATCGCCTAAATTCGTCATATAACGATTCAGGTAATGATTCAAATTGTCTTCTGAACCCTTCAACCGTTAGGCCTAAACTTGCAATTGGGGTTCTCAATTCATGCGTTAGTATTTGCAGTACTAACATTCTGCTTTTCATTTCTCTTCGCTTACCGTTCCATTGAGATATCCCCCAACCAACCGCTAAGCATAAATTTACAAAGACTAAAAATAAAACAATGTAGGAGAGCGTTTTAGAGTTACTCTCTTCTTGCCAGCACACATTACCATTTCGAACGTAACAATTGTCACCCTCTTTAAATTCAACCATATCAAGCTCAAACTTATCTAAGTTCTTTTGCTTTAAGCTCATTGGATATAAGTAGTATCGACTGCCTTTTCTTATCCATAATAATTTATCAGCGATAATAGTATCTGAACCACTAATAATAGCTCTGATAGCTGTATCATCCATTTCTTGCAAATGATGTAATAATGTTCCTTCTGCACCTAATGTTCGCTCTTTGATGTGCATATAAGGTTCTAACTGACTTAATCGGTTGGGGTGACTCTGAACATAACGATAAGCATACGTACCACCACCAGGATGGATCATACCAGATCGAGCAAACCAACTTGTTGGTAATTTTATCCCTTTACACAATGCACGGATAAGAACTAAAGGCTCTCCAACGAGCGGACTAACCGGCCATGGTCCAGTACAAGTCTGAGCATTTCGATATAATTGTTGTAATTGATTATAAGGATATGAGGCCGTTTGTGGTAACAGTGTATCGGGAGACAATAATACTGTGGGATATTCTTTTTGTATCAGGCGAATGTCATATATTTCGATAGCTTGCTCTTTTTTAAACGCTTTTTTGAAACTGTCGATTTTTGTAGCTAAGCTCACGGCATGAGAAGAGAAACTTGTCATCAACAACAGAGAAAATAGCAAGCGCTTATCTATCAACAGAAAGTCCTATAAAATACAGTAAAAATAAAGATGACTTTAATCAGTATATTATAAATCAGTTAGAATACGAATAGTTTATGTCACTTCATTGTTACTTTTCCACCAATCATCTTATAAGCAGGAGTGCCTCTTATTAACATATCTCTGCCAAATACAACACCACACTCAGGACACGAACAGGCCGTGTTGGTATAGTCTTCAACAATACGTTCTATAAAGCACTTAACCAAAGAACCCTTTCCTCCTTTCCTGTATTTATAAAGTAAGGCTTTACATTTAGAACAATAAATCTGCACCGTTTTTGTTGGGCCTTTTTTATTTGGTTTGCCATCTATAATTTCAAGCTCTCAGGTTGCTATCAATAAGGACTTTATCTTACACTCAATTCATCTGACTTTTTTGATTTATTGTTTTTATAGGATCTTTCATGCGTAGTTATGCTCAACACCCTCAAGCTCAAAAAGTATTACATCTTCTGACTGGGGTTCAATCCTATTTTGAAACAGAACTAACCAAAGCCAGTAATTTGGTTTCAATTAATACTGAGTTTACACCGGTTGAATGGCTACGAGATAATGGACTTCACGGTGGAGGTAAACGTTTTGAAGCGCTTGAAGGTGGATTATTTAATCGAGCATCCATCAATGTGTCGCAAATACATTATGAAGAACAAACAGATAAGCATTACGATAGTGCTACTGCTCTATCAACGATTATTCACCCCTCACACCCACTTACTCCTTCTATACATATGCATTTTAGCTGGACAGCACTTAAAGATGATTCAAGCTATTGGAGAATAATGGCAGATCTTAATCCATCCCATTTTGACAAAAATGATAAAGAATATTTTGATCAAACATTAAAAGTAGCATCGAAAAATTATTATTCTCAGGGAACAAAGCTAGGGAATCAATACTTTGACATTCCAGCACTAAAAAAACGCAGAGGAGTCAGCCATTTCTATTTAGAAGGATTTAATCCTATGAATGAAGACGGTACTGAATTTGCTCATCAGTTTGCCACAAAAGTTATTAATACCTATATTCATATTCTGTGTTCACATTTTGTGTCAGCAACGCCTCCAACAGATGTTCAGAAACAGCAGCAATTGGACTATCATACTCTCTATTTTTATCAGGTATTAACGTTAGATAAAGGAACCACAGCTGGATTGCTAATGCACGATCAGAATGATGTGGGTACGTTAGGCTCACTACCTTCTCACATCAATCATGATTTATTGAGTACTTGGCAAGCTGAATCTCCTGAGCCTATAAATGAGCTTGTGAAAGAGTTATTAAATACATTACCAAAACAAAACATTTGCCCAATAACGCCAGATACAAAAGCAAAGCTTGCTCAAGCTATTCGTAAGTTTTATCAGCAGAAAGCATACTAAAGACAAGTTAGCCAATGATGTGTTAATAGCTCATATCATTGGCAACTCGATTAAAAGTTAGGCTTTATCCACACGGTATTAAAATCAAACCACCCAAGTCCATTGCATGATGCATTTTGTATACTGTTGTTGGCATCTTCACTTATTCCCATCCAACCATGAAACAATGGTGTAATTTGCCCGCAGTCAACGAGATAGCGACATATCTCATTAACAGGAAAATGTCGTTGAGATGATGATTGCCATTCCTCAATTAAAAATGAGAGATGCTCAAACTCTTCTTCAGGCATGACTCGTTCTATTTCATTAAAGGCAAATAGCCATGACAACAATGCTTCTGGGCATTGTGTTCCTAAACTCATACCTCGTAACCAAATATCAATATTAGCCGTTTTTTCTTCATCAAGAAGATCGAGTGTATCAAATGGATGAATCTTTAAAGTTATGCCATCTTGAGCTAATCGCTGTTTAATGATCTTTCCAAGTAAAGGGTACAAAGGGTGTTCATTTTCATACCCTAAATGCACAGCATTTCCTTTATCTGGTGTGATAAAGGGGTTCTGTGGGCGATTTAAGCAATGCTGTAAACCAGGTAACAATCCATAAGCGTTAAAAAGCCCAATCCCATTCATACTGGAGTTCTGTAGTTCACTCAGTAACAACAAAGGCGTAATCGTTTGTGTTAAGTAAGCTTGCCAATTCTCATCTTTCGTTATACCTGATTTTCTATTAAATAAAATATAACTACACCCTCTATCAACATCGACTTTTTCACCATATGACGTTGGTGATAACTCGGAGCCTTCATAAACTTCTAAGCCTAATTTTAATTGTATCGGGGCGACTTCAGGTAAAATCCAAACTTCAACAGAATCAATTAATGGTCGGTATCCAAAATAGTTTTCATTAGCGACAAGGATCAGTTTTTTATCTGTATTTTCGCTAACTTTATAAGGTCCTGTGCCAATTGGAAGTCGGTTATAATCTTGGGTAACATGAGCTGAAACAGGTATAATTTTAGCATTAAATTGTGCCAATTTAGAATCAAAATAGTGATCATCTCTAGCTAAGATAAAATCAATAACATTAAGGTTAGGCGTTGTAATCTCTTTAATATGACTGAATACAAAGTTAGATTTTAATGAGGAAAAAGTGGTTTTGATATCATCAAAAGAGAGTAGTTTGCCATCATGAAAACTGACGCTTGGGCGAATATAAAACCGCCAATGTTGAGGCGTTATCATTTCCCAATGATGCGCTATATCCCCTTCAATATCCCCTTTCTTATTCCATTGAGTTAATCCATTAAAAATCTGTTGCACTAAATGTTGCTCTGAACGACGTATCGCTAAAGAGGGTTTAAGAATATGGAGTTGGCGATAATAAGGAAGCTTTACAACTTGCTTTCCTTTTTCGTGAGATATACCAAGCACATTATGAATAAGATCTAATAGTGCATCTTGGTTACCATCTAGGATCTCTAAAGCGACATCAAGTTTACCATCTTCAATGCTTTGCTTCGCTAGAGATAAATAAACAGAATCAGGAGTTGAAATAAACTCTAAGATCGAGCTTTTTCCTCGACCCACAGCTGGTCGCCATACAATCCAATGTTCATCAGACATTTTCTTGAGAACCATACGAGTATTTCGACGAGTACAGCATAATAAATCTGCAATATCATCGATCTGAACCCCTGAAGAAGCTCGGTGATAATGCTCATACAGTTTTTCAAATTGTGTACGTAAACGTGGACTACCCATAAAGCACCGTTCATTTGATTGATATAAGTCTTAATATGAACTCAAATATTGAGACTGTGAGCTTATGCTCTTGATTTTTCAATAAGTAAGTTTACACTAAATTCCGAGTATTTAAGAGGAAATTCAAGATGATTCCAGTCCAATTACACGAATTCAATTCTCATATGAGAAGAAAGTCTGATCGTTACCCTGTTGTTCGTAACGGTATTTTTCTGGTCAAATCTGGTGAATTTACTTATCAAGATAAAGCAGGAGAATCTATCATACTCACCAGTGGTGATTTTTTACTTTATAGCTCTGGCGATATATCTAAAATTGATATTTCATCCTCTACTGGCAACTTTACAGCTGAATCTCTCGTTATTGATAGCTCTATTTTTCAGCGTTTTATTAGCTACAGCAACGCTGAAGATCATATAAGTTCAACTCGTGAATCATTTATTTTTAATCAATCTGACACAAACCTTGTTTCTCTCCTTTCTCTTTTAAAAGAACAGTTGTCTGATAATCCATCGCCAGATACTGTTGAGTTTATGACCTTAGCTATTCTAAGTGAAATGGTTCATCAACATCCTGAGTTATTAGATTTTATACATAGAATTTCAGTGTTGACTATCTCTCAACAATTAATTCGATATGTTGAACAAAATATCGCTTCAGACTTAACGATTGATACCGTTGCTCCTAAGTTAGGAATGTCACCTTCAACCTTAAAGCGAAAACTCCAATCTGATAAGTTATCATTTGCTAATCTAGTTAAGGTTAAACGCATAAATCACGCAGCGACACAACTTAGAGTAACAAGAAAAACCATTACAGAAATCGCTTATGAAACAGGATTTAAAACAGCAGCTCATTTTAGCACTACCTTTAAAGCAGTAACTAGAATGACACCAAAAGAATTTAGAGAACAAATACAACTTTAGTAAAGAGCTGTCACAGTGGTGTAACACTCTCGTTTTATTATGCTTTTTTTCTTTAATGAGATCAGATCATGTTTAAAGCGTTATCCTACACTACTATTATGGCCAGCTTTCTTTTTAGCTCTACCACATTTGCAGCCAACACGAACACAACAATAGCAGGTTCCACTTCGGTATCGACCTTATTAGAACCTTTTATTGAGAAATATAATCACAGTTCTGATCATGATGTTGACCTTCAAAGTATTGGCTCTAGCGCGGGCATTACCATGCTAAATACTGGTGCAGTAGACCTAGCGATTAGCTCTAGGCAGCTATCTGATACTGAAAAAGAAACACTGTCTTCAAAATTAATTGCTTATGATGCGATTGCTGTTGTTGTTCATCCTGATAATCCAATAAAAACACTTTCTGCTGAAAATATTTGGAAAATTTACCACGGTGACATTTCTAATTGGAAAGAAATCGGTGGAGAAGATAAAAAAATAGCAGTAGTAACTCGAGAATTAGCCTCTGGTTCGCGCTTTTCATTTGAACGTAATCTAGGATTAACCAAAGAAATCAACTCTTTTACTGTTTCTGATATCAGTAAAAATACGATTGTTGTCAATGGAACAAATATGGTTAAAAGTATTGTAGCTCGTAACCCTCATGCTATTGGGTATACATCTGCGGGTTCTATTGGTGACCTTGCTCAGCTACAAGTTGTTAAAATCGATAATGAATTACCAACACCTCAAGCTATTATTGATAATAAATATCCACTTTCTCGCCCTTTTCTATTTGTTTTTAAAAATGGCACTTTATCAAAACAGTCTAACGAATTTATCTCTTATATAAATTCTGAATCTACCACAAAGCAGATCCAGTCATTAGGCTATGTAAAGTAACAGTTGAAAAAAAACAATGAATAACATATTGTTAAATGGAAATTTAATTACAAGGATGCGTCATGCTAAGTGTTAATAGCTATTTTGAAGATAAAGTAAAATCAATTGGGTTTGAACAAAATAGCAATGCTATTTCTGTTGGTGTTATGTTACCGGGTAACTACACGTTTGGAACAAATGCTGCAGAGAAAATGACTGTCGTAACTGGCGCGCTAGAAATCAAACGAACAACTGACGTTGATTGGGTTTTATTCTCTTCAGGAGAAAATTTCTCAGTTGAAGGAAATTCATCTTTTGATGTAAAAGTAAGCCTTGAAACCGCTTATCTATGTGAATATTTATAATTTTATATTCTGCATAGCTTAATATAAAAAATGCCAAGTGAGATAACTCACTTGGCATTTTTATTGTTTTAAGTTTTATTGTCTTAAACAAAGAAACTTAAAAGTAAGTCTTATTCGTCATCAACAACCAATTTTTTTGGCTTTTTCTTCGGCATAAACACTTGGTCACCCACTGCTACATTAGTGTGGAATGAGTTATCACGCTTCTTAGCCGCTTTTGGTTTATGAGAACCACGTTTCGCTGTCGTTTTCTTAGCGTCGCCTTTCTTAACAAACGTACGTTTCTTCTTAGGTACAAGACCTTTGAATTTACCTTTTAGGTCTTCAAATACTGAGAACGTTAATTCTTTCTGCAGGAAATTTTCTATACGCTTAAAGCTTTCCCAGTCTTTTGGGCCCACAAGAGAAATTGCTGTCCCTTTTTTACCAGCACGACCAGTACGGCCAACACGGTGAACGTATTCTTCCATATGCTTTGGCATATCGAAGTTGATAACGTGAGTTACGCTAGTTAAATCTAAACCACGAGAGGCAACGTCCGTCGTCACTAGAATTTTGTGTGCACGACGCTCAAACTGACTCATGATGTTATTACGAGCGGTTTGGTTCATATCACCACTTAATGCTACCGCTTTAAGCTTGCGCTCATTAAGTAGTTCAGTTAGACGATCAGTATCGGCACGAGTTGCTGTAAAAATCATGATTTGGAAGTATTTTTCCGTCTCAATGATTTTATCTAATAGAGCTTGTTTATGATCTAAGTGATCACACAAGTAAAAGCTTTGTGTAATATCAGTATGTTCATCTGTTGATAAACCAACAGAAACAAACTTAGGATTATCAAGCATATTACCAGCAAACTGAGTAACGGCATCATGATCCAAAGTTGCAGAGAACATTAATGTTTGACGGCGACGGTGGTTTGCCGCTTTATGGATCTTCTGAAGGTGCTCAGCAAAGCCTAAATCAAGCATACGGTCTGCTTCATCAAGGATTAATGTCTCTAAACCATTCAAGAACAAAGATTGATGCTCTAGGTGATCAGCCAAACGACCTGGTGTTGCTACGATAAATTTAGGGAATTTACGCAGTGCATTCACTTGGTCATTGAAGTTTTCACCACCCGTAATTAGGGTAGCGTCATAGCTTAACCCACCTAACATGCTACGTAGGTGTGTATATACTTGTTTTGCTAATTCACGTGTTGGTGCCAAGATCACTGCACGAGGATCATTCTTAGAAAACGATTTTGATTTCAGTGACTTATGAAGCATTGGCAAGACAAACGCTAACGTTTTACCTGAACCTGTTTTTGATGATGCAAGAATGTCTTTACCTGCCATCGCAACAGGGACAGCTTTACGCTGAATTTCTGTTGGTTTTTTGATGTTCTGGTGAGCGAGATTTTTTAATAGGCGATTATCTAAACCTAAATCTTTAAATTGCAAAAGCTGCACTCCAATTTCGAGTATTATTGGTGGATAACCAGTGATTCTGGTCTAATGCGGCGGAGTATAGCATAAGTGTCGTTTTACCTTACATATAAATCTTCATTTGAACTTTTATACTCTCCTCCCACTTTGCTACACTATGGATAAGCTAATAAAAAGTCTTAACGCATAAAAACATTAACTTAATTATAAAAAAGTAGAACAATCTATGAGCATAGAAATTACTGGAACATTAGCAAAAATGCGAGCATCACTGCTTGATGGTACGGTTCAATACCGACTACCTGTTGGCAACGAGGAAGTGGAACTTAATAGATTCATAGGGAAAACAATTACTCTAACTCATACGGGCAACATTTTTTGCAGCTCTTGTGGTAAGAAAACCAAAAAAAGTTACTCTCAAGGACATTGCTTTGTTTGTATGAAAAAACTAGCAAGCTGCGACATGTGTATTATGAAACCAGAAACCTGTCATTTTGCTGAAGGTACTTGCCGTGAACCGCAGTGGGGCGAAGATAACTGTTTTGTCGACCATTATGTTTACCTTTCAAATACATCAAGCTTAAAGGTCGGCATTACACGTCATACCCAGCTCCCTACTCGCTGGATTGATCAGGGAGCAACACAAGGTTTACCAATAGCTAAAGTTAAAAACCGTTTAATCTCAGGATTAGTAGAAATCGAATTAGCTAAGTTAATCGCTGATAAAACCAATTGGCGTACACTGTTAAAAGGTAATAATGAACCACTTGCTTTAAAAGAAGCTGCATTAGAATTATTACCACAAGTCGAAGAAGCCATAACTAAAATTCAAGCAGCGCATGGTGAAGATTCAGTTGAATTACTGGATGAGAACATTCTAGATATCAGGTTCCCAGTAAATGAATTTCCAACTAAAATTGTCAGCCATAATTTTGATAAAAATCCTGAAGTAACAGGGATATTGAATGGCATTAAAGGCCAATATCTTTTGTTTGATACTGGTGTCATTAATATCCGTAAATTCGGTTCTTATGAAGTCACCGTGACGGTGTAACATAAAGACAATTGCTGTTGTACTTAGCCTCTGTGGCGATAAGTACAACGGTAACGTGATTCTCGTCGTATAATAATTTTCCATAATTTGATAAAAACTAATGATTCGGTTATCAATAGTGCATGCTATTTAATGGAGTAAAGCATGCTACTAGTCACTCAAGAGTAATTTCAAACCTATTTATTCTTAGGTAAAGATGGCTCATATTATTCAAAATATGATGGTTATTTATTACAGAGCGTTTTTCAACCTATCTTTAATACTCAACAAACCATTATTGGCTATGAAGCATTATTACGAATTTATGACAACAAAATGCTACCAATCCGACCAGATTTGTTTTTTAAAGACGCAACAAGAACCGTTGAACAAATTCTCAATATTGAGCGACTAAGCCGCATTATTCATATACGAAACTTTTCTCTTTTTTCACAAAGAAATATTCAACTATTTCTAAATATATTGCCTGAATCTGCAGTCCATTTTTATATAAATAAAATACCGACTCTGAATACATCATTACTTGAATCTCGTATTCAAGAACTGGGTTTATCCCCTCAATATGTAACACTAGAACTTCTTGAATTTCATTACCATGATAAAGATAAATTATTAAGTGCTATAGAGGATATTAAATCACATGGTTTTAATATTGCCATTGATGACTTCGGCTCAGAAGCGTCATCAGAAGAGCGCGTCTCATTATTAGAACCCAACATTTTGAAGATTGATCGTTCTGTATTGCTTCAATATGAAAATGGCAACACTACTCCTATTCTGTCAGCCATCGCTTTAGCGAGAAAACAAAAAGCATTAATTGTTATTGAAGGCGTTGAAACCGCTAAACAGTATGAAGATATGAAATCACTGGGTATTGATTATTTTCAAGGCTTCTTGTTGGGTAAACCTTTACCATTACAGCAACAAAATCATCAAGCAGCGTAACTTCCCTTTACTCTTTTGACTTTGCCGTTAAAATAGCGTTTTTGATTTTTAAAGGATTCACGCTATGTCCATCCAATGGTTCCCTGGTCACATGCATAAAGCTCAAAAAGAGATCGCGGAAGTGATCCCTAAAATGGATGTGATCATCGAAGTGCTTGATGCTCGTATCCCTTTCAGTAGCGAGAATCCAATGATCGCCTCTCTGCGTCAAGACAAGCCTTGTATTAAAGTTTTGAACAAGCGTGATTTAGCTGACCCTGAAGTGACTCAACTGTGGATTGAACACCTTGAACAAGAGCAAGGCGTTACAGCAATGGCTGTGACAACCAGTAACCCCGATGAAATCCATAAAATTATGGAAAGATGCCGTAAGCTGGTTCCTCACCGTGAAGCGATGGGAAAAAACGTTCGCACCATGATTATGGGCATTCCAAATGTGGGAAAATCAACCATCATTAATACGTTAGCAGGACGTATGATTGCAGTAACCGGCAACCAACCAGCGGTAACTCGTCGTCAGCAACGTATTAATTTGCAAAATGGGGTTGTTCTTTCTGATACCCCTGGGATTTTATGGCCTAAGGTTGAGAATCCACACAGTGGTTTCCGTCTTGCAGCTACTGGTGCTGTTAAAGATACAGCGATGGATTACGATGAAGTGGCTTTTTATACTGTTGAGTATTTAGCAAAACAGTACCCAGAGCGCTTAAAAGAACGCTATAACTTGGATGAATTACCAGATAACGATTTAGAGTTAATGGAAGCAATTGGCCGTAGCCGCGGTTGTTTGCAAGCTGGCGGACGAATTAATATCTATAAAGCATCTGAAATTCTACTTCATGAACTTCGTTCAGGTACATTAGGTCAATTAACCCTAGAACTTCCTGACATGATCCCGGCTGAACTTGAAGCCGTTGAAATTGCTGCAGCACTTAAAGTTGAACAACAAATTAAGAAAAAAGAAGAACGTCGTAAACGTTACTTGAAAAACAAACGTTAATTCTTTTTAACACACTAATAAAAAGAGAGGCTAACCCTAAGTTAGCCTCTCTTTTTTATTTTTATTACTGAGCTTGCTACTCTTCAATAAGTAAACTTAATAACACTTCCTCTAGCTGATCCCAAGGCAATAGTTGACTATCAATTACTTCTAATTTTGATTCCATCCCATCAATACTAAGTAAATTAACTGAAACAACACCGTTAGCGACGTTGAATGCATAAAAGCCTTTATTGGTATTCATTACCGCTTTAACACGTTCAGCCGTTAGCGCAGATAACATTGAAAATAGCTCATCAAAATTAAATACCGATTCAGCCCCAAAGAACCAACCACAACTCACATAGCCCTGCCCTTTGTTTTCTTTACGACAGAATTTTTGTCCTGGCTCTAATATCATTTCAACAATTTCTTGCTCTGCATGATGATGGTGATGATCTTCAATCGTTAATTCAACCGTTCTATTCTCATCTAACCAATGTGAAGGCAGCTCACCATGGTTAATCGTGGTGGTTTTAGGTTGGTGTGGTAATGATTTTGCCCATGAAGTAAATAAACATTCATCATAATCGGACGCAATGTCCATTTTGGTCGCAACAACCACGTCAGAAATACTTAACTGATCATTAAAATTCTGGTTGCTTGTGTATTTCTCATTAGACAAATTACGAGGGTCAACAAGGCCAATGGTTGACTTTAAATCAATGTATTTTTCATAATGTTCAGATTGAAGAATAGCTATAATTTTCTTAGGATGACCTAAGCCTGTTGGTTCAATAATCAAACGATCTGGTTTTTGGCGTAATAATGCATTGATACCTACAGACATAGGTAAACCCGCAGTACAGCACATGCAGCCACCAGGGACCTCTTTAACCATCGCCCCACTTTCTGTTAAAAAAGCACCATCGATACCAACTTCACCAAATTCATTAACTAAAACAGCCCAAGACTCTCCTTCTGGCTTATTTTTAAGTAATTGCAAAATGGTTGTCGTTTTCCCTACACCGAGAAAACCAGTAATGATATTTGTTGGTATTTTTTTCATAACAATGCTCGCAATTAATAAAATCCTTTTTATGATACCTCTACTGCGTCTCATCGTACTAATTATTTAAGAAAACTTATTGATTAATTTACAAAATAAATTACATAAGTCGAACTTTTGAGTTATGTTAACAGTATGTGGGAATACTCTGTTATTTCTCAGAAAATCAATTTCACAATAATTCGAAACAATATAATAATTAAAGGCTTAACGTATGTTTAACTTCTTTGAACGGCTCACCACCGCTTTTCCAAAGCAAGAACCAGATCAGCCTCCTAAAGGGCTCTATGCATTTTGTCGCCATTATACCAAAGGGTTTGAAACTCCATTAATTGCAATGTCATCACTAAGTGCTGTTATTGCCATCATTGAGGTCTCATTATTTGGTTTTATGGGACAATTAGTTGATTGGTTATCAACACATGATCGCGACACATTTTTAGCACAAGAAGGCCAAACTTTAATCTGGTTAGGTTTATTGGTTGTCATTGGTGTGCCTATTTTACTTCTTATACACTCTTTAATTACTCATCAAACTTTGCTGGGTAATTACCCAATGGCGATCCGCTGGCAAGCACACCGTTATTTATTAAAACAAAGTGTATCATTCTACTCTGATGATTTTGCGGGCCGTATAGCCACTAAAGTAATGCAAACCTCATTAGCCGTTCGCGAAACCGTAATGAAGCTATTGGACGTGCTTGTCTATATCTCAGTTTATTTCACCTCGATGGTTGTTATGGTCGGCCAGGCTGATTGGCGTCTAATGATTCCAATGCTTATTTGGCTTGCTGCTTATATTACTATCCAATTCTATTTTGTCCCTAAACTAAAAGCGATTTCTGAGAAACAAGCCGATGCACGCTCTACCATGACAGGTAGAATTGTAGATAGCTATACCAACATTAACACCGTGAAGTTATTCAGCCACAGCAAGCGTGAAACTGAATATGCAGAAGAAGGGATGGAAGAGTTCTTGGGCACGGTGCATAAACAAATGCGCTTAGCGACAGGAATTAATATTTCAGTTGAGATTATAAATTACCTTTTGGTCTTCTCTATTGCTGCTGTATCTATTATGTTGTGGGTTGATAACGTACTTTCTATTGGCGCTATTGCGATTGCCATCAGCTTAGCTTTACGTGTTAATGGTATGTCTCATTGGATAATGTGGGAAATTAGCTCATTATTTGAAAACCTAGGCACGGTTACCGATGGTATTAATACACTTTCAAAGCCAATTTCGATCAATGATAAGCCAGATGCAACAGAGTTAAAAGTGACTCAAGGCTCAATTAAGTTCGATAACGTTAATTTCCACTATGGTGAAAATAAAGGGGTAATTAATGACCTTAACCTTGAAATTAAACCAGGTGAAAAGATAGGTCTAGTCGGTCGTTCTGGAGCAGGTAAATCAACATTAGTAAATTTGTTGCTTCGTTTCCATGATATAGAATCTGGTTCTATTTCTATTGATGGCCATGATCTCAGAGATGTGACTCAAGATTCATTGCGCAGTCAAATTGGTATGGTAAGTCAAGATACTTCCTTACTGCATCGTTCGATTAGAGATAACATCAAATACGGTCGCCCTGATGCAAGTGATGAAGATCTATTTATCGCAACCAAACAAGCTCAAGCCCATGAGTTTATTGAAGCGTTAACCGACTCTAATGGTAAGAAAGGTTACGATGCCCAAGTCGGCGAGCGTGGTGTGAAATTGTCTGGCGGTCAGCGTCAGCGAATTGCTATATCTCGAGTTTTACTCAAAGATGCACCATTATTAATTTTAGATGAAGCAACTTCTGCCTTAGACTCAGAAGTTGAAGCAGCAATTCAGGACAGTCTTGATGAGCTAATGAAAGGAAAGACTGTAATTGCAATTGCACACCGCTTGTCAACCATTGCTGCAATGGATAGATTATTGGTAATGGATCAAGGCAAAGTCGTAGAACAAGGTACACATAAAGAGTTAGTACAACTAGGTGGTATTTACGCCCAGTTATGGAATCATCAGACAGGTGGATTCATTAGCGACTAACTAACAACTTTAAATGAAGGTACAATTTTATGTTTACTTTTTGTGCCTTCTCTTTCTTCGTGTTATTTTTGCGAAACATTAGATAACAAACTGATTTCTTGTGGATAATTATTATTTTTTCTACTACATTATGTTTATATCTTTCCAAAAGGCTTGAAACATTGCGCGGATTAAATTCTCTCTTAATTATTTTGTTATTAAATCTAGTTACAGAGAAAGCTATCGCTCGTAAGTTAACGCCAGAAAGACAAGTCGAGCAAGCTTTCGCAGCCTCACTTGTTTTATCTGATAGCAACATGATCACATTCGGGATCGCCGATTTTAATCCAAATAACTACTTCGAAAGTGATAATGAAAATATTGGAAGTTCTGATTCTGTTGAGCTTCGCAATCAAATGACTGTTTACTCCCTTCCCTATACATTTACATTAACCGACGATCCTGATTCACTTTGGTCACATGAAATAACGCTTCGTGCTTCTTATGTAAATACTGATGTGGATATGGAGATCAAAGATAAATCTTTACCAGATTCAGATGTTGATGAAGTTTTCGGCTTATATGCCGAATATGCTCAAAATTATGAGTTTTATGAAAATTGGACCATTTCATTGGGGAATGCTTTTCACCTAATGCATTATAAAAACACCCACAAGTATAACTCTGCATTTAGTCAGTCTTTAGCTCCCTACTTTGATGGTACTTTTTTTAATGTCTCAAGTAATACCTTCATGATTGAACCTAAAATCACCTTTCAGTATAAAAAAGAAACTGATTGGGGAGAATGGCGTTTCAATAACAGCTATCATTATGCTTATGGTCAAGGTTTTGGTGGCTCTGCTGATTTTAGCTCAGATGTAAATCCAGAAGTCTGGCGTTTTGTAAATAGTCTACAATTAAGATATAACATGGCTCATTGGAATCGTTTTGCTCAAGTTCTATACTTAAAAGCGAAGCGTGTCGATCTAGGTGGTGATGTGAACGAGCCTCTTGGCACTGATTTCTATTATGAGTTCAATATTGCATGGTTAATCGATACGAGAAAATGGATATCTCTGGTTGATAATGTCGGTATTGGGTTCACATTTAACGTAGGTAGTGCACTTCGCGGCGGAAGTATTGTTCTTTTTTACGATGAATAGTTACTAATAAACTTACATTATTCTTTAATGATAACAGTGTGTTTATATATTTTACTCCACATTAACCCACTAGTGTTGATAAAAATGCTACTATCCGTCCCTGAAATTAGACAATATCATTCAGAATAATGCATTAAAATACATTTATTCTTCATTTTTTTTCGAAAAGCTAACTATTGTAGACGAAACTAAGAATCGATATTTCAACTTAGGAGTACTATGTCAAACACTCTATCTATTGGCGCACTTGAATCATTTTTAATTGCCATTGCGGTGCTTTTTCTCGGCAACTTGGTCAATTCAAAAGTTGTGCTATTTAAAAAATATAATATCCCAGAGCCAATTATTGGCGGATTGATCGTCGCGGTTGCTATCACCGCTCTCCATTTTAAAGGTATTAACTTACAGTTCTCACTGCCTTTACAAAGTACATTCATGCTAATGTTCTTTAGTACAGTCGGCTTGGCTGCTAACTATAAGCAATTAATAAAAGGAGGCACGAAAGTCTTTATTTTTCTTGCAGTTGCTTCTGTTTACATCATTATCCAAAACGGAATTGGCGTCAGCTTGGCAAGCATGATGGGACTAGATCCTCTGATGGGATTAATTGCTGGTTCAATTACCCTATCTGGTGGTCATGGTACAGGCGCTGCGTGGTCACAAACATTTGCTGAGACTTATCATTTAAACACACTAGAACTAGCAATGGCATCAGCAACCTTTGGTTTAATTATGGGTGGTTTAATTGGTAGCCCAATTGCACAAAAACTTATCCATAAACATAAACTAGAATCAGAGTATGGCACAGGGGTTGATACTCATAGCCGCTTCCCTGAGCTTGTTACCTATAATGAACGTGAAGAAGATAAAGTTACCGCTAAAAAAGTAATTGAAACATTATTTGTTCTTTTACTTTGTGTTGTTGGTGCCGGATACCTTGGTGATTTTGTTGCTACCTTTGATATCTCATGGCTGAAAATTCCTGATTTTGTCTATGCATTATTTATCGGTGTATTCATTACGAATATCACTGAAGTTACTAAGATCCATAAAATTGATACTGAAACAGTTGATATTTTAGGTACGGTTTCACTTGCCCTGTTCTTAGCAATGGCATTAATGAGCTTAAAGCTGTGGAATATCTTCGATTTAGCGATTCCATTACTGATTATTCTTTCAGTTCAAACCGTAGTCCTAGCGTTGTTTTCATATTTTGTTACATTCCGCGTTATGGGGTCAAATTATGATGCTGCGGTAATGGCTGGCGGTCACTGTGGGTTTGGTCTAGGCGCGACACCAACAGCGGTGATGAACATGGGCTCACTCGTCTCTCGTTTTGGACCATCACCACAAGCGTTTATGGTTGTTCCTATTGTCGGTGCGTTTTTCATTGATATCGTAAATTTGATTATTTTACAAACTTACATTAGCTTTATTGGATAATACTAATCACAGTAAGTAAGCAGATTCAGCATTTTAACCAGCTACGATGATCAGTTATTTACTACAATTGGTATAGTTTAAATAGTAATAAAAAGCCCGCTACATCACTTTATCGGGCTTTGTTTCGTTTAAATGATGAGTAATCTCATACAATTTAATCAGGGTATTCCTGTCTAATATCAACAAATTTTTGAATGTTATTTAAGAACAGTTGGCACAAATTAGGATCAAACTGTTTACCACATTCTTTTTCAAACAGCGCTATAACTTTGTCTAGAGGCCATGCCTCTTTATAGCAACGCTTACTCATCAAGGCATCGAATACATCCGTTATCGCTGTAATACGAGCAAAAATATAAATTTCATCAGCGACTAGTTGATTAGGGTACCCTTTTCCATCCCACCGTTCATGATGCTCTAAGGCTATCCTTGCTGCTGATTGCATAATTTCGCCCCCTGAACTTAATAAGTTATAACCCATAACAGTATGCTGCTCTATTATTTTTCTTTCATCTTGGGTTAATTTACCTGGCTTATCTAATATAGCCTCTGAGACCCCTATTTTACCAACATCATGCATAGGGCTAATAACTTCTATTAATTCATATTCTGATAAAGGTAACCCATAAATTTTACCTAGAAGCCAAGACATTTTAGCAACTCTGCGAACATGACTTCCGGTTTCACCAGAACGCGTTTCTATCGCCTCCCCTAAAACTTCTATCATTTCTTTTTGCACTGTTAATGTTTTTCTCTGTAGAGCCAATATGTGTGATTTATTTTCATTTAATTCTTTCTTACGTAGTATGGCAATATATTGAGTAATGATAATGCCAAGCATCATTACTACTAATAGCGTAGAGACACTAATGATATTTCTGTGCTCATACAGATAAGAATAAGGTTCATTCACGACACTCGAAGCATGAGGTAATTCTTGCCTTTTTAAATGAAAATGCTCTACCATGCTTGAATCGAAAAGATAGCCTTCCCATGCAGAAGGAAAATTAGACACCTTTTCTGTTATCGTAAAATTCAATTTCTGACGAAGCGATAAAATCGATTGCACACCTAATGAATAAGAGCGATTTACATAGCCACCAAGAACCCCATAGCCAATATAATGCTCCCAAAATACAAAGATTGGGATAGCACTATTTTTAGATAATACCGAAGCAATAGCGGCATAATCATAATATCGGCCTTTGTTTAATTCAGTATTATAGTGCGTTAGAAAAGCAACTGAATCTCTTGGGGCTGTAGATAAGAAAGCTGTAGCTTCTTCTAATGATTTATCATTGATAACTTTAACTGTTAATTGAGCGAACTTCTCAGCCTCAGATAAAAAATGCTTACGAATTAACTGAGAGGTTAAGCTGTCATCACTTAATAAATATATCGTTTTGACGTTAGGGAAAAGCGATTGTGCCAATTCTAAGTTTTTAGATATGTGATCCCGCTCATAATAGATTGTTAATCGATTTTTCAGGGTACCTAAATCTGGGGAAAGATTATTAATACCAACAGCTACAATAGGAATGTCAGGATAAAGGTTGTCGGCGTTTTTAATTAAAAAATTGAGTGCATTATCATCAGAGGCAATAACGGCATCAAAGTAATCTATTTTATATTTAATATTCAAATAGTACTGATACTCTGCATGATATTGCTTATTATCAATACGTTTAGAATCCATATACTCAATAGATAAACGTATATTTTTATCTGCATTTTTTATGGTGTTCTGAATCCCCTTCTCTATGTTCATAGTCCACTCATAAGACGGGCTATAAGAATGTAGGATAAGAATATTAATGGGCTTTTCAGTCTCTACCAATCGCGCAAAAGAAATCGATGGATATAGAGATAAAAAAGCCATTAAGAATGAGAAAAAGTAACGCATATTATGGTTAGCTTATTAGTAAACAGGCTTATGTTCGAATACAAGACGTAAACGTATGACCTGTTAAAGCAGTTTGTTGCTCCATGACTGCACTTAAAAAGCTATTAATAGTCAAAACATCACTTGTTACTACAACATCAGAAACATACATGACATCATCAGAAGCTTGAGACACACATGCGGCAACAGGTTTCATACCATCTAAAGCTATAAATAGTTGATAATCGTCACACAAATCTACTTGAGTTAGAAATTCGAGTACATCGTCATACTCTGTATCCCATTGACTCGCTACCGTCATTGCCCATCGGATAGTTAAACGATGCTCAGTAACTAATAAAATTGATATATTTTCAGGGAATACTGGCGAAAGGTAGGTATATTCTTCCGAATCTAAAGTCTCTTGATTTAAGTAGACATCGCGACCTTTTACACTTTCAGGCGTAGGAAAGTCGACATTAACTTGATTCGCTAACCAAGTTAATTTTTGCTGATGGAATGTATTCAAATCTATAGACATAAGCACCTACAAAAAAGGATGGTTAATCCATCCTTTTAATAATCAAAAAATTATAAGTTTAAGAAAGCAAAACCTGTTTCATACGCTTCTTGCTGATAACCTTTAAGGCCAACTTCTTTTACTCGCAGCATTTCTGGTGCGCGTTTAAGGCTAGCTTTTTGATCCATTGCTGATAATACTTCAACTTCAACAGCATCAATTAACTGAATAGCAGCTTCTAATTTAAAGCCGACAGCGCCGCCAGCAAACTTACCTTTCATAACGCGTTCTTTAATTACAACCGTTTCTACTTGGTAGTCTTCCATCAATTTTTTAAATTTAAACTGAAAATCACGGATAGATTCCGTTTTAGATGGCTCAGTAATATCAAATTTAGCAACACGACAATCTGGTAGGTCAATCATGCCATCTGATTTATTAACTAAACAGATGATTGCTTCATTACCTTTAAGCTCTACGCCACATACTTTCATTCTAAAATCCTAACAATGTCTTGAACTCGTTGATTATAGCCTAATTAAATTAAATAGATACGTTGAATCTAACAATAAAAATCAAGCATTAAAAATCATTGACCCCAAATATTACAAAAGTCTGGAACACATACACTTGGTTGTGATGGAGAGCTGCAGCCACTTAATAAAAGAACCATAATAGCAGCTGTAATTATTTGTTTTTTCAAGATATATCTCCACATGTGTATTTTATAGAATAGATACTAATACACTTTTGACTAATTCAAAAACCCATTTGTCATTTAAGTTCGCATATACACCTAACTACCCTATGCTAACATCATGACATCATTTATATTTTTAGTATCGTGCCATGCTCAAATCGAATAACACTTATGCTACACTCATCTATATCGTTTAAAATCAGAGAATCTTTAATGAAAAAAATTATTTTTGCTCTAAGTCTGACCGCAATGCTTACCGCTTGTTCAGATAATGAAGTCGGTGACGTATCACTAGGTATGTTCACCATGAAAGATATCAAAGTTTCAAACTTGGATGATGACAAAATCCCAGGCATTACTTGTCACATTGCATCAGTTGAAGCTGACTTCAGCCTTGCAGATCCGAGTGATAGCTCTATTTCATGTCGCCAAACGGGTGATATCACACCTGAGATGATTGCAACAATCGATAAATCTAAATCAGGTGAAGTGGTATTTAAACAATCTAAGAGTATTTTCTTCAAATCAATGAAGGTTAGACGCATCTACGATGCTGAAAATCAAACCCTACTCTATCTGTCTTACACAACAAAGGAGACCGAAGGCAGCTTTAAACATAGTCTGTCAACTGTTCCACTGTGGGGT
Source organism: Aliivibrio thorii (assembly GCF_057368585.1). Lineage (NCBI taxonomy): Bacteria > Pseudomonadati > Pseudomonadota > Gammaproteobacteria > Vibrionales > Vibrionaceae > Aliivibrio > Aliivibrio thorii. Next base: position 1,290,499 of record NZ_CM170655.1, read on the forward strand.
ACTAAGGCGTACCAAGAGCAACCAATATCTGCTCAGTAAAATGCAAGTAAACCAGATAGGGATATATCCTTATCTGGTTTACTCTATCTTTAATCTTATCTTTACCAATGAATCTTTAATATTGTAATTTCAACACGACGATTACACTTACGGCCTAACATCGTTTCGTTATCGCATAATGGAAGATACTCACCAAACCCACGAGAATACAATTGACCTGCATCCAGTCTATTTGCTAATAGGTAACGTCGAACTTCGTTAGAGCGCATTTCTGACAGGTTCTGATTACTATCCGGATTACCAGTTTTATCTGTGTGCCCATCTAAAACTAAAGCAAGTTCCGGTTTCGTAGCCATAACAGATATCAGTTTATTTAATAAATTTTTAGCCAACGGCGTTAACTCTGCCTTGGCACTTGAGAAATGTACTTTCTCTTGAATACTAATAACAAGCTGATCACCATTGACTTCATGATAAATAACACCAAGCTCAGAAAGCTGATTAGCCACTTTTCTCATATCATCGTCTTTCAATTCACCATTCGGTCCTGTTAATGGGCTTGTTACTTCAGCATCAACGGATTCACCTTTTTCTAATGTTTGATTAGTAGGATCTTCAAATGTTGGAAATGGTGTATCATCTTTAGTCTTAGGAGCGGTATCTAATAAATTGTTCCCCATTGGAGCACAACCGATCAGTAACAATGAAGTACATAGTGATAAAATTTTAAGCATGATTAACCCGAGTAATAATATTCCTACCTCTTTTAGCGGCCTAGATGACAATATCTTTACTTTAAACCCTTCTTTTGTGACCTTTATTCCTTTTTTTTGCTTCTAAATAGAACAATTAGGGCGCTATTTTCCTATACAGCAATGAATAGAATTGACATTTTTTTTGGTCTGGTTACCATTTATTTTTTATATGATGAGAAATGCCCATGTCTGAAGTTGAAAACACACAAAAAGAGGCTATTGATTTAGCAACTATCTCTCCAGAACTTAAAAAAGTAATTGAGTTTGAAAGCGTTCCTGAAGAAATGTGGCACATGCTTGTTTCTGTTCATGAAGTAGCTGAAATTGCTGTTCGTGAATCTTGGGATGAAATGCCAGCAAGTGCTCAAAAAGTATTAGACAATTTTGAGCAATTTCACGCATTAGTTTCTTTAAGCCAAAGCTACGCTGGTTATGATTTCATGGCGGAATTCGAAACTATCGAACTTCCTGAAAACATGGATGAAGATGCACAAGCGGAATACCGCTCTCAGCTGCTTGATCAAGTTTTACACAACTGTGTTAAAGACCTTGTTAAGCAAATTAAAAAAGCACGTCGTGATCCAATCATGAAACGTGAACTTGCTGAAATATTCAAAAAGTAATTAATAGAAAGGATGGTTACGGCCATCCTTTTTTGAGGAATAATAATGGCTCGTACCGTTCGTTACACCTACAAATCAGAAACGAAAGAAATTGCTTTCTCGTTCCGTGAATTTCACGGTCCATTTGAGGCAGCAGCAGCTGCTGAAGGTATTGATATCTCTAAATTTGATACCATGCTAAAACAAGTAGAAATGGCATCAAGCAATCCTGGTGCAGTGAAGGACTTCCGTCACAGCTACTTCACTAAATTAGGTTTTAGTAAAGTTCGCTTTGTGAAAGATGGGGAATAACGCATTATCTGATTTGCGTTAATCTACCTAGCATTGATGGATGATAAGACCATGTATGATCAAACATCGCCATTAATGCTGGATTACCATATTTAGATAAACAAACCGCATGAAAACGATTCTGATGTTGTTTCACTTCTTGAACCATTGCATCAATATGCTCTGATTGCGTCGGGGCGATAAAGTCAGACAATACGACCAAATCGGCGTTTTTATACTTATCACCATGCATAAGTTGAATCGACTGCTCAAGTACCGGCTCTAAATCTGTACCACCGTGAAATTTATACGATAAAAAATCCGCAACCTCTTTCAAACCATCTTGCTTTGTTAACTCATAGGTAATTTGTTGGGTAGAAAATAAGATGACATAACAATCTCTTTCTTCCGCTAATGCTATTTGCATTAACCCATACGCCAATGCTTTAGCGCATTGTTCAGGAAAGCCACTCATTGAACCTGATGCGTCAACACAAACAACAAAAGGCCCCTTTTCAATTAATGCGTCACTTGCAGCTCTAGAGTGTGCGGTAACTTTCCGCAGTTTTCTATCAGCCCCTTCCATTCGATAATTCATCAAACGTTTGTCTACAAGATGCTGATAAAAAATAACCTCAAGTTCAGGGTGAGATAAAAATAGAGTTTCATTGGGTAATAAACGACTCAGATCATCCCCTTCTTGTATACCTACAATATCATCAGTAACAAAATCACTTTTCTCTTCCACCACTTTGACTTCTTCAGCCAAAGCTTGAGATCGGTCATGATTTGGCGCTTCATTTGCCATGCGTCCAAGTTTGGAAGCAATATCTTGTAGCCCTTTATTTTTGCTTAAAAAACGTGCGTGAAGCTTCATAATATCAACATTGGATTTAGTTAACTTGGCTGATGCCATGTCCCATAACTTTCCAATCTTAGCCTCATCCCCTTCAGCCGTTACTGATTCCATTGTTTTTAAGGTCTCAATACGCTGATACAGGTCGGCAAGTAGTTTCTCTTTATCTTCTTTTAATTCTGTCAGCTGTGCTTTCTTAATTGCATCAGAAAGGCTTTCATACCAACGTTCACAAAAGAAACGAGGAAACATTGGATTAATTAACCCCTTGTTGTTGTTAATCAACTTACTCGCTTCAATATAAAATGAGGAGTGCCATTCTAACTTAATAACAACACTATCTATTTTCTGATAAAACTCATCTTCGGTCCAATGAATTACTTCTTGATATAATGCCAACTCTTCTTGAATACGTTCAGTCTCACACACTTTTGTCATTTTGTGTTTAACCTTACCTCTCCATTTTAAAATATGATTTTTAATGGTTGGCTTAATGTTAGGGTTTGATTTCGCTGCAGTTAAAAATTGAGGTCTAGATAAAACCTCCGCGATCGAAGAATCTATCATCCCTGATTCTGCAACCATCATAACTAAATTTAACGCGTCAGCACCTAACATACATTTCCTTATGAGTAATAATACATGATTATACTAAGAGTAATATTCACTAAAGTTTAGTACTCTACGGCTTGTGCTCTCAAATTGAGTTTTACAATCTTCAATTCGTTGAGCTAATAACTGTAGACTACTTTCAATAACAGACGGTAAATTCTCTTCAATAAAGTTATGTGGAAGTGCCGCATGGAATTGAGTTCTACTTTTTCTTAACTGATGATCAGCCTCATTCAATTTTGAATTGTTTAAAGCAATACTCTGTTCCCACTCTTCAAATTGGCTTTGCTCTGGATTATTATGACCGACCATACCAACAAGAACAGAGCGATTTGCGATATCTTTGATTACCAACCTGGAATCTGCATCCAATTCTAAATTCAACGCGCATAAATTTGGATTTTGATTCACATAACCATAAACAACAGCTTTGCCTTCTTTCATTTGCTTTGATATGTCATCAGGATTTACATAAACCCAACGGCTATCGCCCTTTTCACTCTCTGAAACAGACATATTCGATTGCAGCATAACTAACTTAATTAATTGATGAGCAGAACCTACGCTGTATCTTTTACCTTTATGGAAATCAAATTCAAAGCTTTCTTTTTTCATTAATCGATTACCCGTAGCTTCAATATGAAAATTAATACTTTGTTCAACTAATATCGCCGCTTCCATCTCAATAACATCAGCTTGTATCATCTCAATATTCATCGATACATTTTTTTGATCAAATGCTTTTTCTGAAGCAAATTTTCGAATGCTGTCCCTTACTTGTTCACGGTTTTCAGGCGTAGTCCATAAACAGTCTTGCAGCAACAACAGATCCATTGGATTAATTTCATCACGTCCACTGAAAAATGCCGATGCTTTCAGTAGTTTTACTGATTTTTTCCAACGGCGATCGGATACATAAAGATCATCATCATAAGATGAGTTATGTTTCTCTAGCATTGATTTAAGTTCAAAAAGCTTTTCGAATACTTCTTCAGATAGAGTTAAGCCATCAAACTCTTTTTGCCATTGATGATACTCTGTATCTGTAACGACTAATGACGGATCTACTTCTGTTTCTTGAATCGTCCCAGTCATTAACATCGACTTAAAATTGTTTTTATTTTGAATACGATTCACGAACACGCGAACTAACATTCGATCGTAAAGTGCATCCAAACCGCTGTCTTCATCTGGTAGTTCATTAGATGCAGAAATCAATAATCGCATAGGAACGGGAAGAATTTCACTGCCATTTTTAAATGTTTTTTCATTAACAACGGTTAGTAAAGTATTTAAGATTGCAGGGCCTGCTTTCCAGATCTCATCTAAAAATACAACCTGAGCATTAGGTAAATAACCTTCAGTCAAACGTACATACTTACCATTGTCTTTTAATTCTTGAATTGATAATGGACCAAAGACTTCTTCTGGTGTTGAGAACCGCGTCATTAAATACTCAAAATAACTGCTGTTATCAAAAGCCTTAATTAAACGCTTTGCAATTAAGCTTTTTGCTATACCTGGAGGACCAAGCAAGAAAACACTTTCTCCCGCAAGCGCGGCAAGCAAACACAGCCTCATTGTGTCTTCTCTCTCATATACACCATCAGACAAGGCGGTTGTCAGTTTTTGGATTCTTTCTGATAACAATGCGCGCTCTGCACTGGTTCTTATTGAGTTACCTTGCATTACATTCCCTTACAATTCTGATCGTATATGATATTGAGTATAATGTAATTCCTTTACTCATTATAGTTACATATTTCCATAATCGCTTAATAAACAATCACTTTAACTAATCAATTAGTCGTAATTTAGAAATTTTGCTCTTTTTGATATGCATTTTTTTATCGTTACCTTTAACTCTATCACTAAGATCTTTTAATCAGAAGTGAGTCATATTAGTCGCTGGCGTATGTAAAAAGATGTGGTCGACATTATTTTCACATACATAAACACTATGCTATCGTCTATAAAAATAGCACTAAAATAATAACAGCCTAATGATATTTTAAACATTACGGTTAACGCAAGGAAGTAACATGATTGATTTTCGCTCAGATACAGTAACAAGACCAACCCAAACCATGCGTGATGCAATGGCAAACGCCTTAGTTGGCGATGATGTGTATGGAGATGACCCAACAGTAAATGAACTTGAGGCATGGACAGCAGAGCGACATGGCTTTGAAGCGGCTCTTTTCACCTCATCAGGTACTCAAGCGAACCTTTTAGGTTTGATGGCCCACTGTGAACGTGGTGATGAATATTTATGTGGCCAACAAGCGCATAATTACAAATATGAAGCCGGTGGCGCAGCAGTTTTAGGATCAATCCAACCTCAACCAGTAGAGAATAACCCTGATGGTTCATTATGCTTTCAAAAGCTAGAAGCTGCGATTAAACCAGATGACTTTCATTTTGCACGAACCAAGCTGCTTAGCTTAGAAAATACCATTAATGGTAAAGTCCTCCCTCTTAGCTATTTAGCCGAAGCTCGTGAGTTCGTAAATAAGCATAATTTACAACTTCACCTTGATGGCGCCCGTGTATATAACGCCGCAGTCGCACTAAATGTCGATATTAAAGAGATTGCACAGCATTTTGATAGTATGACTATTTGTTTATCGAAAGGCTTATCAGCACCTGTTGGCTCTTTATTATTGGGCACTAAAGAGTATATCCAAAAAGCACGGCGCATTAGAAAAATGTTGGGCGGCGGCATGCGTCAGGCAGGAATTCTAGCTGCTGCTGGTAAACTTGCTTTAACTGAACAAGTTCCACAACTCGCGGTCGATCATAGCAATGCTAAATATTTAGCAGAACAACTTAATAATGTGAGTGGATTTTCGGTCAATGTAGAGCACATTCAAACTAACATTGTATTTGCTCGCTTAGATAACAAAGTCGATATACATACGATTGTTCAACACGCTCAAGAGAAAGATATTTTAATTTCTGCTGGTAACCCTATTCGTTTTGTTACTCATAAAGATATTTCAAAACAAGATATTGATACGTTTGTTGAGTTTCTAAAAAGCGAAGTCTAGTTGCAGATTAATACTAATTCTTTTAGGCAATCATTAGAAACTTATCTCAATGGTTTGAAAAGATAGTCAAATAAAAAGAGCAGCTTAGTGGCTGCTCCTTTGTTTCCATACATACAGTAATATTTTAGCCTTCAATCACTTTCATCAGTAATGACCCATCAAACATTGCTTGCTTAACAAGCGCAGCTCCCGGCATTGTCGCTTGTGTATAAAAACGGCTTTCAACTAACTTTGTATCTTTAGCATACAAAGGCAATACTTGATTTTGTATTGCATCCATTATAACAGGATAAAGAAGTTCTTTAGAAAGGTTTATCTCACCACCAATCAATACAATTTCAGGGTTAAACAAGTTCACCATAATGGCAATCGCTTCACCAAGATTATGCCCTAACTCAGTAATGACTTGTTTTGCTAAAATATCGCCTTCATTAGCAGCTAGACAAATATTTTCTATCGTAATCACATTGCCTTTCAATGACGTTTGGTGCCCATTATTAATCAGGTTTGTTACTTGATCTCTAAGCGCTTTAGCACTGGCTACGGTTTCAAGACAACCTGAATTACCACAATGACAACGAGCGCCTAATTTATTGATTTTGATGTGCCCCATCTCACCAATATTACCCGTTCTACCTTGTAGGACTTCACCATTCATTATGATACCGGCACCAACACCGTGATGAATGGAAACAAGAATTGAATTATCATAACTTTGAGAGTTACCAAACAACTTTTCAGCTAATGCCCAACTACGAGTGTCGTTACCAATAAAGACAGGCAAACCTGTAGCTTCATAAATTTTAGGACCAAGAGGCAAATTATTCACGTTGTAATGTGGCATTTGAATAACAAGCCCTTCAGAAGAAATAACTAACCCCGGTAAAGAGACTGAAATACTTGTTATCCTGCCTAAAATACGAGAATGTTTTTGAAAGAATAGTTCAATCTCGGCAAGTAACTTCGCGAGTAACTCATCTTGTTCTATTTCTTTAATCGTTTGCCTTTCTTCAATAATTTGCTCACCGCCAAGACTGTGCAACGCGATAGTAAGGTAGCCTCGTCCTAACCGTAAAGACAAAAACTGCCAGCCTTCATTATCAACTTCTAAACCAATCGCAGGTCGACCACGACTATTTGCTTCTTGTACCTGCATTTCTTTGATAAGGTGTGCGTCAAGCAATTCGCGTGTAATTTTAGTAATACTAGCCGGAGCTAAATTACTTTGTTTAGAAAGGTCTATTCGAGAGATAGGACCAAGTTGGTCAATAAGCTTATAAACCCGTCCAGCATTTACTTGTTTTAAGTGATCAATGTGTCCGGGTTGGGCCACGTACATGTGTATCTCCAGTAAATAAATTTGTGTCTAATTTCATTTTTTTACTTTGCGAACAAATTGTGAAGTCTAAGTATTAACCTACGTGATAAGTATCACGAAGATTATGAAATATTTACTGAAAATGCGACTTTTGCACGTATTTCACCTACGATTTTTTATAGTTTTTTATTTGAGTAAAATAATTATGTCAGCGCCATCATTTAAAATTAATGAGTTATTCGAAACCATTCAAGGTGAGGGTACATTCACCGGAGTTCCTTCTATTTTCTTACGCTTACAAGGCTGTCCTGTTGGTTGCTCTTGGTGTGATACCAAACAAACGTGGGAAGTTGAGCTAAGTGATAAAACAGATTTAGCAACAATTTTAGCGAAAAAAGAAGATGCGCCAAGCTGGACAGAGCTAACAAGCACTCAAATCATAAACATGCTTAATGAACAAGGTTATACAGCAAAGCATATCGTTATAACGGGTGGTGAGCCATGCATGTATGATTTAACACCATTAACAGAAGAGTTAGAACAACATGGTTACCGTTGTCAGATAGAAACCAGTGGTACCTACCCTATTTTGACCTCAGTTAGCACGTGGGTGACAGTGTCACCAAAAATCAATATGAAAGGTAAGCTTCCTGTATTAGAACAAGCCTTAATGCGCGCAAACGAAATTAAACATCCAGTGGGAACAACAAAAGACATTGAGCAACTAGATACCCTGCTTGAGAATATAAAATTATTGGACGATGTTACGATTGCCTTGCAGCCTATCAGCCAAAAACCACGAGCTACCGAACTTTGTATTGAAACCTGCATCAAAAGAAATTGGCGACTTTCTATACAAACACACAAATATTTAGCGATTGCGTGATACTTTTTTACAATTTCCTTGTTTGAATCATGGAATTGTCATCATTCTCGATATATGTTTAGTGGATCACAGAATAAACACAATAACATCCATTTTGGAGATAATATGTCTAACAGACTACGTAGAACAAAAATCGTTACCACTCTTGGCCCTGCAACTGATCGTGATAATAACCTTGAAAAAATCATTGCCGCGGGTGCAAACGTTGTTCGAATGAACTTTTCACACGGTAGCCCAGAAGACCACATCATGCGCACTAAGAAAGTACGTGAAATTGCGGCTAAACTAGGTACTCACGTTGCTATTCTTGGTGACCTTCAAGGTCCTAAAATTCGCGTATCTACGTTCAAAGACGGTAAAATTCAACTGGCTATTGGTGATAAATTCACACTAGATAGCGATTTACCAAAAGGCGAAGGTAATCAAGACTCTGTAGGTTTAGATTATAAAGAACTTCCACAAGATGTTGTTACTGGTGACGTACTTCTTCTTGATGATGGTCGAGTTCAACTAAAAGTAACTTCTGTTGAAGGTAACAAGGTTCACACTGAAGTAACCGTTGCTGGTCCTTTATCAAACAACAAAGGTATCAACAAACAAGGCGGCGGTCTTTCTGCTGACGCACTGACTGAAAAAGACAAAGCTGACATCATCACAGCTGCTGCGATGAAAGTTGATTACCTAGCAGTTTCTTTCCCACGCAACGGCGAAGACATGAACTACGCTCGTCGTTTAGCTCGTGAAGCAGGTCTTGAAGCAAAATTAGTCGCTAAAGTTGAGCGTGCTGAAACCGTTGCTACAGAAGAAGCAATGGATGACATCATCATGGCATCTGACGTTGTAATGGTTGCTCGTGGTGACCTGGGTGTTGAAATTGGCGATCCTGAGTTAGTGGGTGTTCAAAAACAACTTATCCGCCGTGCTCGTAGTCTTAACCGTACTGTTATTACTGCAACGCAAATGATGGAATCAATGATCACAAGCCCAATGCCAACTCGTGCTGAAGTAATGGACGTTGCTAACGCCGTACTTGATGGCTCGGATGCGGTAATGCTTTCTGCAGAAACAGCTGCGGGTGACTTCCCTGTTGAGACAGTGATGTCTATGGCAAGTGTATGTATTGGTGCAGAAAAAGTACCTACAGTAAATGTGTCTAACCACCGTTTAGATCGTCGTTTCACGACTCCAGAAGAAACGATTGCAATGTCTACTATGTATGCAGCAAATCACATGGAAGGCATCACAGCGATGATCACGTTGACTGAATCTGGTCGTACACCATTAATGATGTCACGCCTTAGCTCTGGCCTACCAATCTTTGCATTATCACGTAACGAAAGTACACTAAATCGTGCTGCACTTTACCGTGGTGTTACTCCAGTATTCTTTGATGAAAGCGCAGGCTCTGGCTTACCATCAACATATGCTGCAATTAATGCATTAAAAGATAAAGGCCTATTAAGTGCTGGTGACCAAGTTATCATCACTCAAGGTGACGTGATGGATATCGTTGGCTCTACTAACTGCATGCGTATTATTACGGTTGAATAAGAGTAAGGTTAATCACTTAATCTTTATCTCTATTAATTAAACAAAAAGCCCTGAAAATCATTATGATTTCAGGGCTTAATTTTTATAATAAGCCACTTTATTTACAGTGCAATTCCCACCAAAATAAGAGTTACTTTTGAATCAATATCACTCGACACTCGTATGGGCGCAGTATCATTTCTTTTTGAGGTTGAGTGAATTCTACATCACCATAATTCGCTAAAATATACTTAACGTCCTTCCCTTTTAAATCAAAAGAGACAGGCGCTTCATTCGCATAAAAGTTATGAACAGCAATTAAACGATGCGTATTACTCTCTCGTTGATAACAGAATAACTCCTTATGCTCAGGCATCAAATCATAGTAATCCCCCGTGGTTATTACCTCTACCTCTTTACGAAGTTGGATGATTTTCTGATAGAAATAAAACACAGAGTTTTGATCGTTTACTGCATTTTCTGCATTCACATCTTGATAATTGTTAGCCACGGATAACCACGGAGTACCTAAGGTAAAACCAGCATTATTGTTTCTATTCCATTGCATTGGTGTTCTGGAATTATCACGAGATTTTTGTTCTAAAATTTCAAGCATTTCAGACTCAGAAACAGATTTCTTCTGGTTCACCATGATATCGAACATGTTAGTACTTTCAAGGTCTCGATATTGCTCGATTGAAGTATAATGTGGGTTGGTCATTCCAATCTCTTCACCTTGATAAATATAAGGCGTTCCTTGCATCATATGCACTGATGACGCGAGCATTTTAGCGGATAATTCACGGTACTCTTCATCATTACCTAAGCGGCTTACCACTCTAGGTTGATCATGATTACACCAAAACAGTGCTCCCCAGCCCTTGCCATTTAAACCGGTTTGCCAGTGATTAAAAATCGACTTCAGAGATATAAAATCAAACGGAGCTTTGGTCCACTTTTCACCATTTATATAATCTGCTTTAAGATGATGAAAGTTGAATACCATCGATAGTTCTTTGCCATCTCGTGCTGAGTATTGTTGACAATGTTCTAACGTGGTTGATGACATTTCACCTACAGTCACAGAACCATACTTTTGAAAAACAGCTTTGCTTATCTCTTGTAAATATTGATGAACTTTAGGGCCATCAGTATAAAAACGGCGCCCATCTCCAACATCATCATTCAGAAATTCTTGCTGCTTTGAAATAAGGTTAATAACATCTAAACGGAATCCATCAACGCCTTTCTCTGCCCAAAAGCTGATTATTTCTTTTACTTCTTGACGAACTTTAGGATTGTCCCAATTTAGATCCGCCTGCTCTTTAGCAAATAAGTGCAAATAATATTGCTCTGTTGCTTCATCTAATGCCCACGCGTTACCTCCAAACTTAGATTCCCAATTAGTTGGCTCTTTGCCATTAACTGGATCTTTCCAAATATAATAATCTCGGTATTCACTGTCTTTGTCACCAAGAGCAGACTTGAACCAGTGATGTTCTGTCGATGTATGATTAACCACAATATCCATAATAATGCGTATGCCACGAGACTTTGCTTCTTCAAGTAATTCATCAAAATCTGCCATGGTGCCAAAATCAGGGTTAATTGAATAATAATCAGCAATATCGTAGCCATTATCAATCATTGGGGATTGATAGATAGGAGTTAACCATAATGCATCCACACCCAATTTTTTCAGGTAATTCAATTTAGAAATAATACCTTTTATATCACCTGTGCCTTTATTACTGCTGTCGCAAAAACTTTTTGGGTAAATTTGATAGATAGTTGCTGTACGCCACCACTCTAAATTTGTCATTTTATATCTCTAAACTACTTAAAAAGAGAACACCTTTACTTATATTATCCATGTGAAGGTGTGTACTGTAATGATAAGAATTACTTAACCTAGGCTGCAGAAACGGCTAACTGCTCTTGAGTTTCTGCACGCTTATACATAATCAATGTTGAAATGGCAGGAACAAAAATTGCGACTAACATAGCAACACCATAAATTCCCCAGAATTGCGGTTGAATAGAAAGAATTCCCGGTAAGCCACCTACTCCAATACCATTCGCCATGACACCGGCACTACCACAGATAGCTGCTGCCATTGCTGAACCTATCATTGCACTCAACATTGGAAATTTATATTTCAAATTAATTCCGTACATTGCAGGCTCTGTAACACCAAGATAAGCTGAAATAGCAGCTGGGACTGAAATGTCACGCTCACCATCTTTCTTACTGATAATGATAATCCCAACCACCGCTGAAGCTTGGGCAATATTTGATAATGCGATTAGAGGCCAAATTGGGGTGCCGCCCAACTCTTGCATTAATTGCAAATCGACAGCGTTCGTTGTGTGGTGAATACCCGTAATTACTAATGGTGCATAGAAGAAACCAAAGATCACTGACCCAACAATCGCAAAATCTCCAGTCATTGCGGCTTTTGCAGCCACTGCAACGCCATCACCGAGCACTCTACCAAACGGTCCAATAAATGCGTGAGCCAAAATGACAGACACAATAATAGAAACAAAAGGCACAACAACAAGATACAGATAAGAAGGAACAATGCGCTTTAAATTTGTTTCAATAAAGGCTAATGCAACACCGGCAAGCATGGCAGGAATAACTTGTGCTTGATAACCAACTTTTTCAATAACAAATAAACCGAAATCCCAAACTTCAGGTACTTGTTTACCAATAAGGTACGCATTCATCAATTGAGGAGAGACTAGAGTAACACCGAGTGTAATACCTAGAATCGGAGTACCTCCTAATTTTTTCACCGTTGACCAACACACACCAACAGGTAAGAAAAAGAATATCGCTTCACCAATCAACCATAAAAATGAATGTACTGTTGCCCAAAACTGACTCGTTTCTACTAATGTTTGACCATCAAGCATTCTTAGATCGCCGATGACGTTTCTAAAACCTAAGATCAAACCACCTGTAATAATCGCAGGTAATAATGGGACAAAAATTTCAGCTAGATGAGAGATCCCACGCTCTAAAATATTCATATTTTGTCGAGCTGCAAGTTTGGCATCTTCTTTGGATGCTCCTTTCTCTCCTGAAAGCTCATTTAAAATGGAAAAAACTTCATCCACTTCAGTACCAATAACAACTTGAAATTGTCCGGCATTAGTAAAGCAACCTTTAACCATAGGTATTTTTTCTATTGCTTTTACGTCAGCACCATTAGTGTTGTTTAATACAAAACGTAAGCGCGTCAAACAATGACTTACACTAGCAATATTCTCTGTTCCCCCGATCAACTCTATCAAACGTTGTACGTCCTTTCTCTCTATTTTACTCATACCTTTGTCCACGTTGATTATAATTTCGCACAAATTGGGAATGTTCCCAGTGAATTTCGAAGCATACTTGCAAATATGACCGGACAAATAAATGGGAACAATCCCATAAATTGAATTAGATCACAATAAAGTGTATTATTTACGATAATTTAGAAAGATAAAGGCTGAGTTAAATGAGTAATATTTGCGCTACCATCTAATTGTTGTAAAAGCTGTTTCGCAGCACTTTCCCCTGCACGCTGATAGCCAGGATTAATGCTGATAATATTAGGGAATAAGAAAGAAAGTAGCTCATTACCACCAACCCCTGTAATTTGAATATCATCACGTTGTAACTCTTGAAGACGCTTAGCTACGCCAAGTGCCAATGTATCACTTGCGCACACTATGGCTTCAATATCATCATCTAATACTGAATCAACTAACGCATACGCACTCTTGTGATCTAACTGCCCTGTTGCAAATCGAGATGGTAATTCACGCTCCTCACACCAACTCAAATAAGCATCTAAACGTAATTTACCGGTTGTTTTATCACTAGGATCAACACCAATATAAGCAATGTTAGTAAGACCCAGTTCTGATAAATGATAAAGAGCTTGCTTTATCACACCTTGGTTATCGTAGTTAATTGAACTGACTTTATCGGTATCCATAGCAATGACAACTATGCGCTCATCCCAACGTTCAACTTCACTCATATCACACTCTGTAAAACCAAATAGAATAACACCGTCAACACTGCGTTTTCTCAGTACTTCTAAATGCTCATTGGTTTTTTGAGTATCAAATTGACTTTCCATAATCACAGCATCATAGCCGTGACGATAAATTACCTCTAAAATTGCACTCACCGCTTTATTTTCTGAAGGCGAATCAAGACGAGACGTAATAATACCGATGACTTTTTGACTACCACCACGCATGCTTTGGGCTGACTTTGAAGGAGTAAACCCAGACTCTTTAATGATCTGCTCTACTTTGAGGCGAGTTTCTAATTTCACTTTTGGATCATTGGTTAATACACGAGACACCGTCGACTTTCCAACACCAGCCATTTTAGCTATATCAAGAATCGTCAATTTTTTCGTCATGTGTAAATCATCCATTAGTGAGAGTGCCATTTATTGAATTTGAATATGCATTTTTAATACGTTAATAGTTTACTCATTCTCTAATAAAAACGCATGAAAAATATCATGCGCTTTTATTCTACAAAGTTAACTATTTATGGTTTCCAGCGATCATAAGCACGGGTAATGCTCTCATTCGCCGTTTTCCACTCTTTACTGTTTAATAGCGTTGCTCTATCAAAATGCTTAGTTTTCAATAATGCGTTTGCTTTTTCTACGGTTTGAATTTCTAAGTTATCTAACACTTCTACCGCAGATTGGCGATTGTTACACATAAGAACCATATCACAACCAGCATCAAGTGCTTGCTGAGAGCGTTTTGCTGGTCCGCCCATAATGGTCGCACCTTCCATACTCAAATCGTCTGAAAAAACCAATCCATTAAAGTTAAGTTGTTTACGTAACACTTCTTTTAACCAATAAGGAGAGCCACTTGCAGGAGAAGCGTCATATTCAGGATAAATTACATGCGCAGGCATCATTGCATCTAAAATACCCGCTTCAATTTGAGCTTTAAAAATCGCCATGTCTAACTCAAAAATATTATCACGGTTATCATAAGGTGTTTCTAAATGAGAATCAGCAATCACACCACCATGACCAGGAAAATGTTTACCTGTCGTAGAAGTACCTGCTGATTTCATTCCCTTCATGAATGCGGTGCTGTATTTAACAATGATATTAATATCATCACCAAATGCACGGTTACCAATGGCTTTACAATCAAAACCGCTATCAAGAACAGGAGCAAAGGTAAGATCTATATCATGAGCAACTAACTCTGAACACAATAACCAGCCTGCCATTTTTGCCAATTCTAAACCGTTATCCATTTCGGCATAAGCTTGCGCTGGGGGAATAAGGGTAAATTCATCTCTAAAACGTTGAACACGACCGCCTTCTTGGTCAACACCAATCAAGATAGGACGACCAGCCGCTTTACGAATTGACGCGGTTAGTGCAGCGAGCTGCTTTGAATCATGATAATTTCGAGCAAATAAGATCAAGCCCCCTACCGTTGGGTGCTGTAATAATTCACGCTCTTCAGCATCAATCTCGTATCCTTCAACATCTAACCATAACGGTCCCATAAATTTCTCCAAATCATCTTAATTTTTATAGGCTTAAAGTATCATGCTCTTTATGAATTTAAAATCTTATATCTAGAACTTATTACTCAAAATACGTTGAATTGTTTAAATATTATCTCTCCGCTTTATGGCACAATATCTTAGTATTACTATCTTGGTGTAAATTAAATGCAGTTGGAGAAATGAGAATGGAAAAATACATAGGTTTAATGTCAGGAACGAGTTTAGATGGTGTTGATGCTGTTTTAGTTGAGACAAATGGCACAACCATAAACTTACTTGGCCATGCTGATTACCCAATGGATGCTCAATTAAAATCAGATATTTTATCTTTCTGCACAGGCCAAGAAACCAATTTAAAAGTTGTTGGTGAAATTGATCATCGCTTAGGGCATTTATTTGCTGATGCCTCTTTACATCTTCTCAATACCCTCTCAGTTGCTCCAGAAAGTATTACTGCAATTGGTAGTCATGGGCAAACAGTTTTTCATTCACCAGATACACAGTATCCATTCACAATGCAACTGGGGGATGCCAATATTATCGCAGCAAAAACAAACATAGATACTGTAGCTGATTTTCGTCGTAAGGATATGGCACTAGGTGGCCAAGGAGCACCACTGGTTCCAGCCTTCCATCACACTTTATTTGGTAAGCCAAATAGCACTCATATCATCCTAAATATCGGGGGGATTTCTAATATATCTATCTTACAAAAAGACACTTCCGTAATTGGCTATGATACAGGCCCTGGTAATATGTTGATGGACGCTTGGATCTATAAACATAAGCAAAAAAGCTATGACCATAATGGCGATTGGGCTCGTGATGGTGTCGTGATTCAAGAGTTATTAGCTCAACTAAAACAACACAGTTACTTTGCTCGTCCTTACCCTAAAAGCACAGGACGTGAATTATTTAATTTAGAATGGTTTGCTCAATTTATTGAAAATAAACCATACAAACCACAAGATATACAAGCGACATTATTAGAGTTTACTGTCGTTACTATTGTTGAACAAGTCGTTAAATTTCATGTTGGTGAAGCAGCAAAACTTCTTGTATGTGGTGGCGGTGCTCATAATCAATATCTAATGGAAAAACTGCAACAACATTTATCTAATTGGGCAGTTGCTACGACTAACGACTACAATGTAGATAGTGACAACATGGAAGCAATGGCGTTTGCATGGCTTGCACATCAACGGATTCATAACAGACCAAGCAACGAGCCAGATGTAACAGGTGCTTCACGTTACGCAAGTTTAGGTGTAGTCTACCCGGCCTCTTAAATACAAATAAGAATAATTAAGAAGTATTTTATTATGCACATTTCAGCTCAACTACAGCCACTTTGGCACAGTAAAAAACCATCAAACTCATGCCACTCTTTAAAAGATCAACTGGCATGGCTGCACGATGCTGACGATAATTTTAAGCTTAAAGCGATTAACAAAGAGCAACTTGATGATAAAGATCTTCTATTAAATGAGTGGCTGCCTGCTAATTTATCTAATGCTATTGAATTGTTTGGTAAAAAGAATGAAGTAAACCAAAATGTTGCCGCATCAATGTGGTTAAAATCATTCAATAATCAATTTTTTACCAGTTTAACCGCTTTACGTTTAAAATTTAATCGCGTACCTATCATTCAATTTAATGACATTTTCATTTCGACACCTAATGGTGAAAAAATAAAATCATTACAAATCAATAATAACTGCCGTTTTGTTTGCCTTGAAAACGATCCTTTAGCAACAAGTCCTCAATCTACAGTAGTCGCTACCCACGAGCAGTTAGATGAAGCCTTTACTCATTTAATACAGCAAATTGGTGGTGGATTAAGTCTGTTATTTGAAAAAGAAAGATTAAAGCACCGTCCATTTTGGGGAAGTATCTCACTGGCTGTCAGTGTCTTCTTTATGCGTTTAACCGAAAAAGGGCTTTCTGCAGATCTCGCTAAACAAATACTTCCTAATGCCGAGCAATGGTTATCAAACATCATGCCAGATATAGGGAAAGAGCTAGCACATATCAATGTAGCAGAAAAAGAACAGCGCGCTATCTTATATGTCCAACGTGAAACCTGTTGTTTAAAATACAAAATTGATGGCAAGAAAAATTGTGCTACGTGTCATTTACTTTCCGATGAAGAACGCATCAAGAAAAACACCAAACGTATCCCCTCTTCACTGTAATACGCAGTTTATCAATTGTAATGTGTCGGTAACACTACCGACATATTAGTTTTATAAATATTAAATAAAACTTACATCAATTCTTAATATATCTTTTCTATCTTAGATCCCAAGCAAATAACTAGACTAAAACGGATTGTTTTAGTTCATTTTAAAGGTATGGGATCTAATGAAAAAATTACTACTATCAACCGCTATTTTATCGTCTTTTGTATCTGCACCACTTCTTGCTGCAACCGTTTATGATCAAGATGACACTCAATTAAAAGTTGGTGGCAGAGCCGAAGCTCGAGCAAATATTTCTGACAATAATGAATCAGCAACAGACAGTTCATTTGAAGATAAAAGTCGTGCTCGTATTAATTTAAAAGGCAAAACAAAAATTAATGACAGCTTAGGCGCATTTGGTACCTATGAAGTTGAGATTGGAAGCGGTAAAAATAACACGGTAAACACTCGATACTTGTTCGCAGGTTTAAGCACAACTGTTGGTAATTTCTCTTACGGCCAGCAAGACTCAGCGCAAGTCATGCTTACTGATTACACTGATATCCTAGCGACATTCGGCGGTGATGCAGCCGACTTAACCGCTGGCAACAAAGACAAGCGTGAAAATAACTTCTTATACTCAGGAGAGTTTGATGCACTAACCATTCAAGCCAACTACATTGCAAGTAATACCAAAAAGAATGATAGTTTTGGTATCTCTGGTATGTACGCATTACCTATGGGCTTAGATATCGGTTTAGGTTATACGTCAGGTGAAGAGTCTTCAACAGGACTAACAACAGCAGATGCAGATCAAATCAACTTGGCACTTCGCTACACATTAGATGCATTCATGGTATCTGGTCTCTTTACAACTGGAGAAGTAGATAAAAATGATGCAAGTGGTTACGAATTAGCCGCGGCCTATAAACTTGACCAATGGGTATTCCAAGGCGTTTATAACTTCCAAGAAGTAGATAATACCGATACTGAAAATAATGTTGCAATTGAAGCTATTTATAAATTAAATAAAAGCTTCCGTACTTATGCAGGCTATAAATTTGAGCAAATCGATAACAAAGATGACCAATTACAATTCGGCCTTCGTTACGATTTCTAAATAATTTAATTACAAAAAACTAATTTAGCGCTCTGGGTGGAGGGCTAAACCCCAATCCGGAACAGTTATTTTTCTGTTTCGGATTTTTCACTTTGGCACATTATCTTAAGATCTGTTATAACGTACCTTCAAATCACTATTTAACGGTTAATCATGAAATTACTAGTTCGCAACCTACCTCGCACAATAACTGAATATGAATTAAGAGAGATGTTTAAAGCTCACGGTTCACTTGATTACTGCACACTGGTTTTAGATGAAACAACTGGCGAATCGAAAGGTTTTGCTTTTGTTGAAATGCCAAACGAAGAAGAAGCTCTAGCGGCTATTGAAGCAGAAAATGGTAAAAAGTTTGGTAAAGATAAAATCCGTGTAAAAGCGGCAGAATAACCTCTGCTTTTGTAAACCAAGCGCATTCAGTGATTAGAAAACATCGGGCTCAACCTATTTCTAATTACTATACCAATCGTATTTGCAACAAGGGTACGATTGGTATTGTCTTATGTTGTTTAAAACCATCGCCCCATTTCACCTCTTGTTAATTAGACATTATTATGCCAATTTCTGATCCTTGCTTTACTTCTTTTACACAATCCATTAATAGCTATGCCTTGCCTGAACGATTCACCTTCCCATTTTATTATGAACCACATCCACTATGTGAATTAGCGGCAAATCAGTTACAACGTCACTTAGTGTCACAAACCGATTGGCAGCATAACTTTGGTGTAGAGCAAGATATTATTGTAGGAAGTAACGAAAAAGCCATTGGTAAAATGTTTGGGGTCTTGTTAGTTCAGCATTCATCAGGAGAGATCGGATACTTATCTGCTTTTTCAGGTAAAGTAGCGGACAGTAATCATCTTCCGGGTTTTGCTCCTCCGGTATTTGATATGTTAGAAGAAGATGGATTCTTCAAAGCTGAATTGGCTGAAATTACAGAGATAAATGCAACGATAAAACTGCAACAAGCCAATCCTCAACTCGCAGAATTAACTGCAACCCTACAAGCAGAAATTAAATCCTCTCAAAAACAACTTGAAGCACAACGACAAGTAATGATTGAAGGAAGAAAATCGCGTAAAGAGCAACGAGCAGCAGCAGACAATAAAGCTCAAGATGGCACTCAAAAATCTCAAATAGCCCTAGAGCAATTAATCATCCAGCTCAGTAAAGAAAGTATTAAAGAGAAAAATATATTAAGAGATCTTAAGATCTTTTGGGATGAAAACGTAAATAATATTCAGCATCAGTTAGATCGGCTAAATACAGAATTATCACAATTAAAAACAACGCGTAAAAATCTATCTAATGCTCTACAAAAAAAACTATTTCAGCAATATAAATTCTTAAATACTTATGGTATTAAAAAAGATTTGAATGATATTTTCAAAGATACACCGAATCACATTCCACCAGCCGGTTCTGGAGAATGTGCTGCGCCTAAATTATTACAATACGCTTTTGCCCATGAGTTAACACCACTAGCCTTAGCTGAGTTTTGGTGGGGAATTGCACCTAAATCAGAAATACGTCAACACAAGAAATTCTATGCTTCTTGCCAGAGTAAATGCCAACCAATTTTAGGTCATATGCTTGAAGGTATAGAAATGGATGAAAACCCTTTGCTAACTAATCCAGCAGAAGGCAAAGACATTGAAATCATTTATAAAGATGAGTTTATGCTTATCGTCAATAAACCTGCTGACTTTTTATCGGTTCCCGGTAAGAACATTCAAGATTCGGTCTACACTCGTATTCAGCAACGCTACCCTAATGCAACGGGAGGCTTAATCGTTCATCGTTTAGATATGGCGACCTCAGGGTTAATGGTGCTAGGATTAACGAAAAAAGCACATAAACGACTTCAAAAACAATTTATTAGTCGTACTGTTGAAAAACGCTACACAGCATTAATTGATGGTGTATTAACCCAAAATGAAGGAATGATAACCTTACCATTACGTGGTGACCTTTATGATAGACCTCGTCAGCTAGTTTGCTTTGAACATGGAAAACCAGCAGAAACAACCTACCAAGTTCTTGAGCGTAATGACGGAAAAACTAAAGTGTACCTTTATCCAAAAACAGGTCGCACACACCAGTTACGCGTTCATTGTGCTCATCACCTTGGCTTAAACATACCAATAATGGGCGATGACTTATATGGTAAAAAAGCCGACAGACTCCATCTGCATGCTGGGTATTTATCACTAACCCACCCGATGACAAAAGAGCCAATGGAATTTAACGTTGAGGCAGAATTTTAGAATGACAAATATTCATATTGCATCGCAAAAATTTACGCCGTTTTCTCATTTAACAGCGCATCAAGACTTGCCACAACGTTTTACGTTTCCATATTACTACACGCCTCACCCATTAACGTTACAAGCGATAGAACAGTTACAACATTATTTAGAGAATCAAACCACTTGGCTGCATGATTTTGAACAACAAGGCGTCATGTTTGGTGTGTTAGTCGTGAAGAATAAAAAAGATGAATTAGGTTACCTTTCATCTTATGCTGGTTGTCCTTTGTATTCTTTTGATAACGAACAAATTCCGCCATTCTTTGTTGATGCTATTTTTGATGATTCAGCACATTACCACCATTTTTCTCAACAAGAAAGTGAGATTAACCAACTCACCCGTCATATCAACGAATTAGAAAATTCCTTTGAGTTTATTGAACTGACAAAAAATTTAGCCGCTAGCATTGAGCAATCAGACAAAGAAATTACAGAGCAACAACACGCAATGTCTTTAACAAAAACACAGCGTAAACAAGCACGAAAGGAAGCCGAATTACAAACTGAACCCTCATTAACACCAGAAGATCTGAATCTATTCATTCGTGAGCTAGGTAATCAAAGCAGTCGTGAAAAACGTGAGTTAAAAGCATTAAAACAACATTGGAAAGAAACGGTATCTGAGTTTTCAGAGCGACATAACAAACTGCTTAATATTATTAAATCAAAGAAAGAAGAACACTCCGAATTAATAAAAGAATTAAAACTAGCATCATTGAAATCATGCACCTTTCTGAATCAGAATGGTATTTCAAAAAGTCTATTTGAGCTGTTTAATATTAATGATTTAAAAACAACGACTCAAGATCCAATTTTATATTCAAGTGAACAAAATTTACCTAAACTCTTACAAACCGCATTTCAAATGGGTTACGAACCATTAGCCTTAGGCGAATTTTGGTGGGGTTCTTCCCCTTATGATCAAATCCGCCAACATAAAAACCTCTATCCTGTTTGCCAAAGTAAATGCTTTGAGATTATTCAACACATGTTAGATGGTATTGAAACAGATGACAGCCCTTTAGAGCTAACCCCTTCTTATGGGAAAGAGCTTGAAATCGTTTATGAAGATGATGTCATGGTTATCGTTAATAAACCTGCCGAGTTTCTATCCGTATCGGGCAAGTATATTACGGATTCTGTCCATGCTCGTATCCAAGAACGCTACCCAAATGCAACGGGGCCATTAATTGTTCATCGATTAGATATGTCCACCTCTGGTTTACTGGTTCTTACATTAACAGCAGAGACGAATAAACACATACAAAAGCAGTTTATTGAACGCACTGTTGAAAAGCGTTACACCGCTCTTCTTGAAGGTAATATTGAATCAGAACACGGCGTGATCAATCTCCCTTTAGCGGGAGACATGGAAGACAGGCCTCGCCAGATGGTATGCCATAGGCATGGACGAAGTGCTGAAACGACTTATAAAGTAATATCACGTAACAACAATCGAACTAAAATTTACCTTTACCCTAAAACCGGTAGAACTCATCAATTACGAGTGCATTGCGCCCATCAAGCTGGTTTGAATACACCTATCGTTGGTGATGACCTATATGGTTTTAAAGAAACGCGATTGCACTTACATGCTGGCTATTTGAAACTGCGCCATCCAATTACAAATAATGAGATAGAATTTGAAGTTAATGCTGAGTTTTAAGATCTTTATCCCGTCAATAATATAAATATCATAACGAGTATTTTCAATGCTCGTTTTTTTATGGTTTATCGTAAGTAAAAGATTGCTTTTTTCTATAAAAACGTTATTTTCTCTGTCTTATAAATTGGTTGTATAGCCATAATTTCAGTACCTAAACTTAGATACTCTTTGTAGACACTCTCATGATACATAACAACTCATTGCCACTATCTATTAGTCTTCACTGTAAAGCATTCGTCGAAAGTTCATAACTTCACTAATTTTTAAAACTCTTATGCATTTAAAATAGTAAATGTGTTTTCTTCTCCGCTTTATAAAGATCACTGACTTATGTTCAAATATACCCCCCGAATTGACTATGCTTTACTCGTTGCTATTCTACTCTTAATGCTATTAGGTACCTTAACGGTATGGAGCGCAAGCGGTTTTAGTGAGCCTATGCTAGAGCGACACCTCATCCGGGCCTTAATTGCGGTTGGCTGTATCATTATCATGTCATCAATCTCACCACGCACTTACGAGCGAATAACACCTTACTTATATGTATTAGCCGTTATTCTTCTATTAGGTGTCATTATCGCTGGTGATAGTACTAATGGTTCTCAACGTTGGTTAGTTATTGGGCCAATCCGATTCCAACCTTCAGAATTGGTTAAGGTCGCGATTCCATTAATGGTTGCTTGGATTTTAGTTGCTGAATCTGGCCGTCCTGATATCAGAAAAATTATTATTTGTTTGCTTGTTACGGCCGTTCCTGCTGGATTAATCTTTATTCAACCAGACCTTGATGGCGCTATCTTTACCATTATCTACGCCCTGTTTGTTCTCTATTTTGCAGGGATGAGTTGGAAAATCATAGGCTCGTTTCTTGGCGGAATTGCAGTCATAATCCCTATATTGTGGATTTTTATAATGGAAGCGTATCAAAAGAAACGAGTAACTCAATTTCTTGACCCTGAATCTGATCCACTTGGCGCTGGCTATCAAATAATTCAATCCTTAATTGCGATAGGATCAGGTGGTATCCGTGGTAAAGGTTGGACAAACGCCACTCAAGGCCAACTTGGCTTCATACCTGAAAGCCATACCGACTTTATTTTCTCTACTTATGCAGAAGAATGGGGTTTTTTTGGGTGTGTACTGCTATTAAGCCTGTATCTATTTATTACCGGTCGAGTAATTTGGCTAGCTTATCAATGTGATTCTTCATTTAATCGCCTAGTCAGTGGCACTTTTGCTCTGAGTTTCTTCTTGTACGCTTTTATTAATATGGGAATGGTAAGTGGTATTCTTCCTGTTATGGGAAGCCCTTTACCTTTCTTCAGCTATGGTGGAACGGCAATGATCACTCAAGGGATCTGCTTTGGTATTATTATGTCTTTATGTCTAAATAAGTCCTATAAACCTTAATTGATTAAAAAGCTATTAGAATATTTATTATGAACATAAATATTTATAGTGACATTATCAATAAGTTATCATAATCTCGATCTTCCTAGTCACACCCATTGGTTTGATATTACATTTCGAGCTACCTATGACAAACACTATATCTATCGGCGCATTAGAATCATTTCTAATCGCCATTTCAGTGCTTTCCCTTGGCCACTTCATCAACTCTAAAATTGGGGTATTCAAAAAATACAATATCCCAGAGCCGATTGTTGGTGGCTTAATTGTTGCTTTTTCTATTACTGTTTTGCATTTTCAGGGGATCAGTATTGAATTCTCTCTGCCATTGCAGAATACGTTTATGCTAATGTTTTTCAGTACCGTAGGTCTTGCCGCTAACTACACTCAGTTAATTAAAGGCGGAACGAAGGTTTTCTTATTCTTAGCTGTCGCCTCTTTTTATATCTTAATTCAAAATGCCGTAGGTGTAGGTCTTGCCAGCGCAATGGGATTAGATCCGTTATTAGGTCTAATTGCGGGTTCAATTACATTATCTGGCGGACATGGTACTGGTGCCGCTTGGTCACAAACCTTCGCAGAAAACTATCACTTAAATACACTAGAGTTAGCTATGGCCTCTGCTACGTTTGGCTTAGTAATGGGTGGTTTAATCGGAAGTCCTATTGCTCAAAAACTAATTCAAAAACACAACTTAGAATCAGAATACGGCACAGGAGTTGATACACATACTCGTTTTCCCGAGCTAGTGACCTACAACGAACGTGAAGAAGATAAAGTAACGGCAAAGAAAGTTATTGAAATGCTATTTATCATGTTGTTATGCGTTGCTGGTTCACAACATTTAAGTAGTTTTGTGAATAGCTTTGGTATCACTTGGCTTAAGATTCCTGATTTTGTTTACGCTCTATTTATTGGTGTTTTCATTACCAATATTTTTGAAATAACAAAGGTTCGTAAAATTGATACTGATACTGTTGATATATTAGGTACAGTCTCTCTATCACTCTTCTTAGCCATGGCGCTTATGAGTTTAAAATTATGGAATATCTTTGATCTAGCTATCCCATTCTTGATTATTTTAACCATACAAACCGGAGTGTTAGCGCTGTTCTCTTACTTTGTTACTTTCCGTGTGATGGGTTCAAACTATGATGCCGCGGTCATGGTCGGTGGTCATTGTGGATTTGGATTAGGGGCAACGCCTACTGCTGTAATGAATATGGGGTCACTCGTTTCTAGATTTGGTCCCTCACCTCAAGCCTTCATGGTTGTTCCTATTGTTGGTGCCTTCTTCATTGACATTACGAATCTAATTATTCTTCAAGCGTACATTAGTTTTATTGGGTAAAAATAAAATAAGCTAATTTATTGTCCATATAGTTAACGCTTTCTAAGTGAATGATTTTTAATTAAAGATCATTCACTTTTTCCTTTTTAAAATATATATATACCTGATTAAAAAGAAAAAAACGAGATTAGTGATGAGCGTCAAATACTTAATATGAACTTTTTATGACAGTGATTTTTTATAGTGACTTTACCAACCACTTACCTTACTCTCGATCATTCTTATTCAACAAGTTAACTACTTGAATTTCGTCTGGAGAATGACGATGTTTGATTCATTTATTTCGATTTTAACGGCTCTTTGGCAACAAGATTTTACTATTTTACAAAATCCAAACAGTGCAGCGATGATTTACTTCTGTCTAATCTTATTTATTTGGCTAGAAAGTGCCTTTATCCCTGCAGCACCACTTCCTTGCGACAGTGTTGTTATCCTTTCTGGTTCTTTAGCTGCCGCTAATGTGATTAGCTATCCGGTGATTGCTGCAGGCCTCATTATGGCAGCTGCTATTGGTAGCCAATTAGCATTTATTCAAGGACGCTGGCTACATAAATTTCCAACCATTCAAAAATGGATTAATGCAGTACCACCACATAGACTGCAAACTGTCGATTCTTTACTTGCTAAGCATGGCCTTATTGCTTTGTTTGTTGCTCGATTTATTCCTGTTGTTCGTCCCCTCTTACCATTAATGATGGGACTAAGAATGCAAAAAGCGGCTCGCTTTCATTACTTTGCTTGGATGAGTGCCATTATTTGGATTTTATTGCTTACTGGTTTTGGTTACTCTCTTTCTTTTTTACCTGAAAAACTGTCTAAATACATTACGATGGCTTTAATGGCAGCTCCCGTAATTACCTTAGCTATCGCATTAGGTAGTTTTGTTAGTGGCTATTGCTTAAAGAGATATAGACGTAAAAAATTGTATTAAAATCTACCTTTATATAGATAAGTAAAACAAGCCCTTAACTCATTATAAGTTAAGGGCTTTTAAATTAGTAATTAGGTAAATTTAACTTACGAATTGTAAGTGGTAGACGAAACATCGCCACCTTTTCCTGTCCAATTAGTATGGAAAAACTCTCCTCTTGGTTTATCTAAACGTTCATACGTATGAGCACCAAAATAATCACGCTGAGCTTGTAAAAGGTTCGCAGGTAAACGAGCCGTTGTATAACCATCTAGGAATGTTAACGCTGAGGTCATACAAGGCATTGGGATACCTACTTCCATCGATTTAGCTGCAACTTTACGCCATGCAGATAAACAATCTTCTAAAATCCCTTTAAAGTAACCATCTGAACCTAAGAATGATAATTCAGAGTCGATATCATAAGCATCACGAATATTGCCTAAGAATGCAGAACGAATAATACAACCACCACGCCACATAAGCGCTACGTTACCATAATTCAAATCCCAACCATTTTCATTTGACGCTTCACGCATCAACATAAAACCTTGTGCATACGAAATGATTTTTGAAGCAAGTAATGCTTGTCGTAATGCGTCAATCCACGCTTTCTTATTGCCTTCAACAGGGACGATTGTTTTATTAAATAATTGCTCTGCTTCTACCCGTTGATCTTTAAGTGCTGATAAACAACGAGAGAATACAGACTCTGTAATTAAAGTTAATGGTATGCCCATATCAAGCGCGTTGATACCCGTCCATTTACCTGTGCCTTTTTGTCCTGCTGTATCCAGAATTTTCTCAACTAATGGATCACCATCAGTATCTTTATAACCAAGAATATCTGCAGTAATCTCAACCAAGTAGCTATTTAGTTCCGTTTCATTCCAATCCATAAAGACAGATTGCATCTCATCATGCGTCATGCCTAAGCCATCTTTCATGAACTGATATGCTTCTGTAATTAATTGCATGTCACCATATTCGATGCCGTTATGCACCATTTTCACAAAATGGCCAGCACCGTCGTTACCAACCCAATCACAACAAGGTTCATTACTCTCTGTTTTTGCAGAGATAGCTTGGAAGATTGGTTTTACAAATGGCCACGCTTCTGGTGAACCGCCAGGCATGATTGAAGGACCAAAACGCGCACCTTCTTCACCACCAGAAACACCAGTACCGATAAAGTGAATGCCTTTCTCACGAAGAGCAGCAACACGACGGTTAGTGTCTGGGAAATTCGTGTTACCACCATCTATAATGATATCGCCTTTATCTAAAAGCGGGACAAGCTTGTCGATAAAGGCATCAACAACATCACCAGCACGAACCATTAACATAATTTTACGAGGAGTTTCTAGCTTCTCGACTAACTCTTCTAAAGAATAAGCCCCTACAATATTAGTTCCTTTTGCTGGACCCTCTAAAAATTCATCTACTTTTGCAGCCGTTCGGTTATGAGCAACGACGTTAAAACCATGGTCGTTCATATTTAAGATAAGGTTTTGGCCCATTACTGCTAAGCCGATTACACCGATATCACCTTTCATATATTTCTCCAAAATTTGTCTTGTGCAAGCACTCTATTTATTAATGATTTGCGCTGCTGCATCTAAATCTAAAAACCACTCAGTTTGACCCATTGTTGATTGGATCTTTGCTGCCGGATATGACAACTGCTCTGCTGGTGTTGTACTAATCTCGTGTACGATGTCTGCCTTGCCTTTTCCTAGAACTAAATAGCTAATACGTTTTGCGGCTTGCAATACTTTGGTTGTTTTTGAAACTCGACGCTGACCTGATTCTGGATGAATAGCAACAAGGCTAAGATTTGAATCACTATAGTCGATAACGTTTGGAAACAAAGAGGCCGTATGTCCATCAGCACCAACACCTAGTAAAATCCAGTCAAATACTGGAATACCGCCTTGTTGGGGAATAACATCACGCATTTCTTGTGCAAAACGAACCGCTTCTTTTTCTGGATCATTTTCACCTTGAATTCGGTGAATATTGTCTTCTGGGATTGTAATATGTGAAAACAACAACTCATTTGCTTCCCCATAATTACTTTCAGCATCATCAGGGGCTACACAACGTTCATCCCCCCACCAAAAATGGAGATTCTTCCATTGAATACTCTTCGCGTAAGGCTCTGATGCTAATAATGAAAACAGCATCTTAGGCGTACTGCCACCAGAGAGTGATACATGTACTGGTTTGCCTTTTTTACTTAACGCTTTTAATTCATCAGCAAGGCTAATCACAACTTGTTCTGGTGTTTGAAATATTTGATGATTTATCATAATTCACAATAATCCGTATCAGTTAAGTTTTTACAAGGAAAACGCCATGCTCTATTGTCTCGTTCTAACAATTGATCGGCTTCTTTGGGTCCCCACGTTCCACAGGCGTAGCCAAATAGTGATTGAGGGTCTTGTTTAAAATCTAGTATCGGTTGCACAAACTTCCAACATGCATTCACCGCATCACTACGAGCAAAGAGTGTTGCATCACCGTTTAACGCATCTAAGAGTAATCTTTCGTATGCGGTTAACATGGTAGTTTCAGTTAACGACTGATAATGAAAATCCATTGATACGTCTTTCACTTTAAAACCAGAACCAGGCTCTTTTAAGCCAAAACGCATTTGTATCCCTTCATCAGGTTGAATACGGATCACTAATTTATTTTCTGGTGCATTTGCAGCAAACGCTGGGTGTGGCGTTTTCTTAAAATGAACAACGACCTCAGTCACGCGAGTTGGAAGACGCTTACCAGTACGAACATAAAAAGGAACCCCATTCCAACGCCAATTATTGATGAACATTTTCAAACCGACATAAGTTTCTGTTCGAGAATCATCAGCAACGCCATGTTCATCACGGTAACTTGGCAAAAACTTACCTCTTACTTCAGATTCAGTATATTGACCTAATACGAGATTATTTCTTAAATCATCTTCTGAAATAGGCTGTAAACTTTGCAATACTTTTGCTATTTCATCACGCATCGCATCCGCATTAATCGCTGATGGAGATTCCATACCAACCATCGCAAGTACTTGCAATAAATGATTTTGGAACATATCACGCATAGCACCAGAGCCATCGTAATACCCACCACGCTCTTCTACACCAAGAAACTCTGACCCCGTAATCTCTACATATTCAATGAAATTACGATTCCACAGCGGCTCAAACATGACATTAGAAAATCGTAAAACCAATAAATTTTGAACCGTTTCTTTACCTAAATAGTGATCTATGCGGTAGATCTGGTGCTCTTCAAAATGCTGATGAATTTCTTTACCTAAGCTCAGTGCTGATGCCAGATCATAACCAAATGGTTTCTCTATAATTAGACGCTTCCAACCATTTGACTCATCACTTAAACCATGAGCTGCCAAACATGATGGAATAACACCGTAAAGACTTGGTGGAGTCGCTAAATAGAAAAGTGTATTTTGTTGTTCAAGTTTATATTTTTCAGCTAAAAAATCTAACTTTAATACTAACTGAGCGTAATCTTGAACTTCTGAAGTATTTAACGCTTGATAGTGCAGATGCTCACAAAACTTAGCTAATGTGTCAGGATCCGTCTTCTCCATCTCTTGCAGAGAGTTCTTCATTTTTTCTCGATACGACTCATCATCATATTGAGTTCGGCTAACGCCTAAAATAGAGAAAGAATCAGAAAGTTGATTGCTAGCGTATAAATGATATAGAGCGGGAATAAGCTTTCGATAAGTTAAATCACCAGAAGCCCCAAAAATTACAATGGTATTGTTGTCCGATATTGTCATTATTTTTCTATCCGGTAGACATCAAAGTATTTATCTATGATAGAAACAATAACGTAATTTTACTAATCAGTTTTAGTTATTATATTGATAGGCAAAACCTAACAAATACAAAAAAGGCCTCTAATCGTTTTAGAGACCTTTTATTCAAACAATGCTTATTCTCTACTTAGAACTCAATACCGTAGCTGGATGTAATCGACTTGCTCGTCTAGCTGGGTACCATGTTGCAATAGCACTGAGAACAATTGCAGTTCCTGTTACGATAGCAACATCACTCCACACCAATTCTGATGGTAAAAAATCAACGAAATAGATATCACCAGATAAAAACTGGTGCCCTATTAATGATTCTAATCCTTTAATCATAGGTGTTAAATTTAAAGCAACAAAGGAGCCGAGTGCCGAACCCGCTAAGCTGCCTGTCACGCCAGAGAAGATCCCTTGGCAAACAAAAATACGTTTAATTAACCCATCATTCGCCCCCATGGTTCTTAATATAGCAATGTCTCCAGAACGATCTTTTACTGCCATCATTAAGGTAGACACAATATTAAAGCAAGCGACACCAATCACTAAAACCATTACGAGATACATAATTGAGCGAACTAATTGAATGTCTCGATATAAATAACCATACTTTTGAATCCAACTGCGTAAATACACGTACTCGGTAAGTGTTCCACCTACCTCACGAACGATATTTTGAGCATCAAGGACCTTGCTAACCTTCAATGACACGCCAGTGACACTGTCACCTAAATTAATGTATTGCTGTGCGTCTTTTAAAGGAATAATCGCTAACCCGTGGTCGACTTGCCCACCTAACGAAAGTAAGCCTACAACTTGCAGACGTTGTCGTTTTGGTGAACGGAGTTGCTTACTTGCATTTTCATCAGGGATCAACGCAGTGATCCAATCACCAACCTTAACATTTAAGGTATCAGCAACGCCTTTACCTAAAATGACGCTTTGTTTATTCGCTTCAAATTTATCCCAAGCATCTTTATCAATAAATTGAGGCAACTTAGACACTGAAGCTTCTAATAAAGGTTCAACACCTCTGACTTCAACCGCTTTTAGCTTACTGCCTCTTTCTAATAAAGCAGTAAAGCGAACATAAGGTGCTGCACCTATCACTTTTGGATGCTCTTTCGCTTGGCTCATCATAGTTTGCCAATCATCAATTGGTCTTTTAACCCCTTCAAGTTCAGCATGGGGAATAACAGATAACACACGATTTTGCAGTTCGCGCTCAAAGCCATTCATTGCTGAAAGACCTATAATGATAACGGCAACACCGATAGCAATACCCAATGTCGATGAGATCGAAATAAACGATACCATTTTATTACGCTGCTTTGCTCGTGCAAAACGCCCACCAATAAAAAGAGAAAGCGGTGAAAACATTACGCCTCCTGCTCTTGATTGCTATTTGAACGAACAGTTTCAGTAATAAAGCGGCCATCTTGCATGCTTAGTTGTTTATCTAATTTAGCCGCCAATTCATTATCGTGTGTGACCACTAAGAATGCAGTACCTGACTCTTGATTCAGTTCGCGCATTAAATTGTAAATATCTAATGCGGTTTTATGATCCAAGTTACCTGTTGGTTCATCAGCAAGCACTAAAGCAGGTTTATTCACTAACGCACGAGCAATCGCCACACGCTGGCGCTCGCCACCTGACAGTTCTGAAGGACGATGTTCAATACGATGAGCTAAACCTACTTTCTCAAGTAATTCTGTTGCACGTAGTGCCGCTTCTTTCTTATGAACACCACCAATTAACAACGGCATCGCCACATTCTCTAACGCGCTAAAGTCAGACAGAAGGTGATGAAATTGATACACAAATCCAATATGTTGATTACGGATTTTTGCTTGCTTATTCGCACTCAATTTTGTCAGTTCATTTTGTTGAAAATGTACCGTTCCTGCTGTTGGCTCATCAAGTGCGCCAAGAATATGCAGTAATGTACTTTTACCAGAACCAGATGAACCAACAATGGCAACTAATTCACTTTCATTAATTTGAAAATCAACCCCTTTAAGCACTTCAGTTTCCATTGTGCCTTCTTGGTAAACCTTGCGAATACCCTGACAAATTAATAATGGATTACTCATATCTTAATGCCTCTGCTGGTTGTACGACTGCCGCTCGATAAGATGGGAATACGGTCGCTAATAAACTTAATAAAATTGCTAGAATAATGACTACGCACACTTGTAATGGTTCAACCTGTGCAGGTAAAGATCCACCAACAGTAAATAACGATAATCCAAGTGTAGAAAGAATAACATTAATATTACTAGCAAATAATGCACCTAACGTACCACCAACAATGGCTCCAATAACGCCACTGCTTGCCCCCTGAACCATAAAGATAGAGAGTACTTGGTTACTCGTCATGCCCTGTGTTTTTAGTATCGCAACTTCAGCTTGTTTTTCCATTACCACCATAATCAGTGCGGAAATGATATTAAACGCCGCAATAGCGACAATAAGACCAAGCATTAAGCCCATCATGTTTTTTTCCATTTTTACTGCTTGGAATAACTCTCCGCGTTGATCGCGCCAATCACTCCACGTCATATTTTTTTCTAACGGTAATTTAGCTAACTCTGTCACTTGAAATGGGTCTTCAAAGAATAAGCGCCATCCTGTAATATTACCTTTTTTCAATTTCATCAAACGAGCGGTATCTTGAATGTTCGCAACCATTAATTGGCCATCAACATCAGATCCCGTATTAAATACACCGACAACTTTAAAGTTACGTTGACTTGGAATACGCCCTAGTGGAGTGTATTGGCTTGCATTCGTTACCATAATACGTACGGTGTCACCATAACGAACGCTTAACTCTCGCGCTAATTTTGAACCAAGGAAAATACCGTATTCTCCGGCTTTAAGTTGACGCACATTGCCTGAAATTAATTCATAAGCAATAGGGTCATATTCATTAGGATCAATACCAACAAGCATACCCGCGCTCAACCCTTTTGCGCTTTGAATAATCGCTTCACCACGAACCACAGGCGTGACTTGAGTAACATGAGGCAAACTTGCTACGTAATTACGATCGTCTTCTAAAGGGGTTAACTGACCTTCGATAGTCGATACTACCGCTTGAGGTAGTACACCAAGGATCCTATCTTTTAATTGGGCTTCAAACCCATTCATCACAGACAATACCGTCACTAAGGACAGTACCCCAATAGTGATCCCCGCAGTAGACATGTAAGAGATAAAACGACTGAATCTATCGCCAGAGCGTCCTCTTAAATATCGTAACCCTATAAATACTGATACTGGATGAAACATAAATTCTCTCAATCATGCTTTTTGAAGCTATAATAATGAATACAGTCTATCACGTAAAATACTGGTATTTATTCCTTTTTTTGCTCTTTTGTTCATCATTGTTACCGATTAAACACTTGCTGATATCCAGTGACTTCGCCATAATCAAGAAATAATAATAGAGGGACGTTTATGTCACATAATGAATACTTTTCGGTTCACTACGATTTAACCATCAATGTTGAACCTCTGTCGAACGATGCTGCACTACCAAACATGGAAACGTTTGAACGTGAAATACCTGCGCCATTTCGAGTTGCTCAAGAATGCAGCTCACTTGATGATGTTTCTGAGAATGAGCTTTCTTTTCTAAAGTTAGATGATGGCAAACGCCTTGCTAATTATTTAAACAATCAAAATCAAAAACTGAATCTACTACTGTCTTATTTGTTAATTCAACAAGACGATGAAGCTTATCGCCAAAAAACCGTAAGCTTTGGAGCGAGTAAATTTACTTTCGAAAGCAAAAACGCACTGAATATAGATCAAAAAGCCAAAGTAAAACTTTTTCTTGAGCATCCACCAGCAGCAATTTACTGTTATGCTAAAGTAACTCAATGCACAGAAACAGAAACTGGCTACCTCATTGAAATGGCTTACGACCTACTTCGTGATATCGACCAAGATTTATTAATCAAAGCCGCACTCTTTCAACAACAGAAAGTGCTTAAACTTCGAGCTCAAGAACGCAACTTAACCTAATAACTGAATATCCTGATGCCTATAAAAAACTTACTGTCATTACCGTTACCAACCAAAGCCAATGATACACGCTCAATTGGTAATCTTACGGGCTCTTCTCTAGCGCTTGCGATTGCAGAGATTGAGCAACAACACACTGGCCCTGTCGTGGTTGCGGTTACTGAACCGCAGTTGGCATTTCGTTTACAAAATGAAATCAACCAATTTAGCCAACGTTCAGTAGAGGTTTTTCCTGATTGGGAAACCCTTCCTTACGACAGCTTTTCTCCGCATCAGGACATTATTTCTGACCGTTTATCGCGCCTATATCATTTGCCTCAGCAAAAAGATGGGACGCTAATTGTTCCTGTTAGTACCTTATTACAACGTCAATCACCGCAATCTTTCCTACACAAACACGCATTAGTCGTAAAGGTAGGTGATCGCCTATCGTTTGATAAGCTAAAATTGCAGCTAGAGAAATCCGGTTACTTACACGTTGACCAAGTCATGAGTCATGGTGAATATGCTAGCCGTGGTTCTATTCTTGATTTATTCCCAATGGGTAATGCGCACCCTTACCGTATTGATTTTTTCGATGATGAAATTGACACCATTCGTCAGTTTGATCCTGAAAACCAACGTACGATTGAAGAAGTAAAATCTATAAACCTGCTTCCTGCTCATGAATTCCCAAGCGATGATGTCGCGATAGAAGATTTCCGTATTCGCTGGCGTCAACGCTTTGATGCTCGCCGTGAGCCAGAGTCTGTTTATCAACAAATCAGTAAAGGCGCTTGGCCTGCAGGTATTGAGTACTGGCAACCACTGTTTTTTGATGAAACCGAAACGTTGTTCGACTACCTACCAGATAACACATTACTGGTTACTATTGGTGATATAGAAAAATCAGCCAATGATTTCTTGGCCGATGCCGAGTACCGTTACGATCAACGTCGAGTGGACCCACTTCGTCCGCTGTTGCCGGTAAATGAACT
Organism: Aliivibrio thorii; assembly: GCF_057368585.1. Lineage (NCBI taxonomy): Bacteria > Pseudomonadati > Pseudomonadota > Gammaproteobacteria > Vibrionales > Vibrionaceae > Aliivibrio > Aliivibrio thorii. Next base: position 1,325,767 of record NZ_CM170655.1, read on the forward strand.
TTGGTTAAATACCTCTGATATGTTTGGCTTATTCAAACAATATCCGCGTGTAAAACTGGCAAAAGAGCCTGAGATTGAAAAAGCTGGCCGTTTTAATCCTGATTTACTAGAACTGCCAGAAATTGCAATTCAGCATCAAAATAAAGAACCATTTGCTCAATTTCGTCAATTCTATGAGAAATTCAGTGGTCAGGTTATTTTCTCTGTTGAATCTGAAGGTCGTCGTGAAGCCCTTCTTGAATTATTAGCACGTATTAAATTAAAACCTGCCATTTGTGATTCAATGAAAGACGCCGTTGGCCATAAAAATAAAGCCACGTTAGTGATTGGCTCGGCTGAACACGGCTTTATTCTTCAAAACCCATGCGTTGCTTTTATTTGTGAAAGTGACTTATTAGGTGAGCGAGTAATTCAACGTCGCCGTCGTGGTGATAACAAATCAATAAACAGCAATACACTGATCCGTAATCTCGCTGAATTAAAAATTGGTCAGCCAGTGGTTCACATTGATCACGGTATTGGCCGTTACATGGGACTTCAAACGTTAGACGTTGGTGATATGCCAGCGGAATATATGATGTTGGAATACCTCAATGAAACCAAACTGTATGTTCCTGTTTCATCATTAAATCTGATCAGTCGATATTCAGCAGGAGCCGATGAAACTGCCCCTATCAGCAAACTGGGCAGTGATACGTGGAGCAAAGCACGTCGTAAAGCAGCAGAAAAAGTACGTGATGTCGCAGCAGAGTTACTGGATGTTTATGCTAAACGAGCAATTAAACCGGGCTTTGCTTTTAAACAAGATCGTGATGCTTATGCTGATTTTAGATCAAGCTTCCCGTTTGAAGAAACGCATGACCAAGAAATCGCCATTAACGATGTGCTATCCGATATGTGCCAAGCTAAAGCGATGGATCGTCTCGTTTGTGGTGATGTGGGTTTTGGTAAGACAGAAGTTGCCATGCGCGCAGCATTCTTAGCAACACACAACGAAAAACAAGTGGCAGTATTAGTTCCAACCACCCTACTTGCTCAGCAGCATTTTGAGAACTTCCGAGATCGTTTTGCTAACTTCCCAATTCGAGTGGAAGTGTTGTCTCGCTTTAAATCAGCCAAAGAGCAAAAAGAAATATTAGCTGCCACTGCGGAAGGCAAAGTGGATATCTTAATCGGTACTCACAAATTACTGCAAGACAGTATCAAGTTTGAAGATCTTGGTTTACTAATTGTGGATGAAGAGCACCGTTTTGGTGTCCGTCAAAAAGAAAAAGTAAAAGCGATGCGTTCAGACGTAGATATTCTAACGCTAACCGCAACGCCAATTCCAAGAACCTTGAATATGGCAATGAGTGGCATGCGCGATTTATCAATCATCGCAACACCACCGGCTCGTCGATTGGCGATTAAAACCTTTGTACGTGAAAAAGCGGATGATGTGATCAAAGAAGCGATTCTGCGTGAAATCAAACGTGGTGGCCAAGTATATGTTCTCCACAATAACGTAGAAACTATTCAACACGCCGCAGAAGAGATTGAAAAACTGATCCCAGAAGCTCGAGTTACCTTAGCTCATGGTCAAATGCGTGAGCGCGAACTAGAACGTATTATGGGTGACTTTTATCATCAGCGTTTCAATGTTCTTGTTTGTACAACCATTATTGAAACAGGTATTGATGTTCCAACAGCAAATACCATCATTATGGACCGTGCCGATAAATTAGGTTTAGCACAACTTCATCAATTACGTGGTCGTGTCGGTCGTTCGCATCACCAAGCGTATGCCTACCTATTAACACCTCATCCTAAAGCATTAAGTAAAGATGCCATCAAACGTTTAGATGCTATCGCATCATTGGAAGATTTGGGCGCAGGTTTTACACTAGCTACGCACGATTTAGAAATCCGTGGAGCAGGTGAATTATTAGGTGATGGTCAAAGTGGTCAAATTCAATCTGTTGGTTTTACCCTTTATATGGAAATGCTAGAGCAAGCAGTTGAAGCCTTAAAAGAAGGTAAAGAGCCATCGTTAGATGATTTATTGCGTGAACAAACAGAAGTAGAGCTTCGCTTACCTGCATTAATTCCTGAAGATTACATTCCAGATGTAAATACACGACTGTCTTTATATAAACGAATTGCAAGTGTGGTAAGTAATAGTGAGCTTGATGAACTCAAAGTAGAAATCATTGACCGCTTTGGCTCATTACCAGAAGCAACTCAAACATTATTAGTCAGCTCTGAAGTGAAAATGCTTGCAGCATCATTAAAAGTGAAAAAATTAGAAGCCCATGGCAATGGTGGTTATATTGAATTTGAACCTACTGCTGACATAAACCCTATGTTCCTTGTGTCATTATTGCAAAAAGATCCGACAGGTTTTGCTCTGGATGGACCAACTAAGATTAAATTTATAAAAGACTTAACAGAGAGACAAGTGCGAATTAAATACGTAATAGACTTGCTCAATTTGTTTTACGAAAATAGAATCTAACTATTAGATTGATAATAATATAAAATATTAAGCCTCACCTATGGATAGCCGAGACTTTATGAGAAGCATTTTACCGGAGTTTGAATGAAAAAATTTATATACGCGTTGATTTTACTAGCAAGTTGGCCTTCATTTGCTCGTCAATTTGACATTGAAGTCATCATCTTTAAGCGCAATGTTGAGCCATCCTCTTTCCAAGAATCATGGCCTGATATTCTTGCCCCTATTAACTTAGAGCGTGCTTTCTCATACCGCGATAAAAAAATGATGAGCAGTAATGGTGCATCACTGCTTCCTTCTGGTTACTACAAACTAAATGAAGCTTATACTAAACTGCAAAATCATGCTGGATTTAAACCGTTAGTACATGTCGCTTGGCGCCAAGGTGATTCAGGCTCATCTCGTTCTCCTATCTTCCACATCCAAGCTGGACAAGATTTATCTGACCGCTTTGTTGCTGATGGTCGAACTATTGAAGATGCAAACGCTGATTTATCACTGGTTCCTTTAGACGCACCAAAACCTGCGCTTATTGAAGGCTCAGAAACTCTTGAGGAAGATACAGCAGCAACAACACCATCTTCTGGCCCTCTTCTTGAGTTAGATGGAACAATGCAGGTTTACGTTCAACATTACCTATACGTAAATACGATTTTAGACCTTAAAGTTCCTGGTCAACACGAATTTATCGTCAGCACACCAAAAGAAGAAAAAGACGTTATTACAGAAACAACCTCTACTTATTCTGACGAAGTAACAACCACGGAAACCGCAGAATTATCTACTGAAGCGACAGCAATTGAAGATCCAAATGCGGATATTCAGTTAGGTCACCTAGAAGACGTAACGCCTGAAACTGAAGTAAAAGAGTTCTTAAAATCTTACCGCATGGAAGAAAAGCGTAAAATGCGCAGTGGTGAAACTCATTACATTGATCACCCATTAATGGGAATGATCATCCAGGTACGTAAAGTATAATAATATAAATTCTTTACACAATTTTACTAAAATAGGACGACATTTGTTGTCCTATTTCATTTCTACTTTCTGAAAATCATGCTATTTTCATTCATAATCATAATCAATGGAAATTTACATGAAATCAATTATCAAACCATTATTGCTCATCCTTTCTTCTTCCCTTTTTCTAACAGCGTGTGGTGATACTAATGAACCAAAAGAAGGCGTTCAGTATGAAGTGCTTTCTACCACCTTACCAACTGACTCTATTGCACCAGTAACCGAAGTTTTTGCCCTATCTTGTGGCCATTGCCGTAACATGGAAAACTTCTTACCTGTGATTAGCCAAGAAGCTGGTACAGATATAGACAAAATGCACATCACTTTTAACCAATCAGCACATGTTGCTGCTATGTTCTACTATGCTGCAGAAATGCAAGTAGAAGGCACACCCGATCACGCATTTATGGAAGACTTATTTTCAGCAACTCAAATGGGTGAAGGGACAACTCTAACCCAGCAACAAGAAGCATATTCTAAAGCATTCACTTCTCGTGGCCTTACAAGTCCTTACGAGTTTAATGAAGAGCAACGTGATATTTTGATCAAAAAAGTAGATACCGCAAAAATGCTTTCTGAACAATCAGGTATCAGCTCTGTTCCTACTTTTGTGGTTAACGGTAAATACAACGTATTAATTGGTGGTCATGACGATCCTAAGAAAATCGCAGAAACTATCCGTTACCTATTAGAAAAATAATTAACTCGAATAAGTATCTTAATATAAGGAAGTATCGTGTCTAAAATCATCATCACAATTGCAGTTATCATTATTGGTTATATGCTTTTTCAACACTTTGTAAATAACCCAAAAGCAGCAAAAGAGAACATTGAAATTGGGAACGCATTTTTAGCTGAAAATGCAACAAAAGAAGGCGTTCAAACAACGGCATCTGGTCTTCAATATCTTGTACTTCAAGAAGGTACAGGTATTGAACACCCGACATCAAAGAGCAAAGTGAAAGTTCATTACCATGGTACGACTATCAATGGCGACGTATTTGACAGCTCAGTTGAACGTGGTGAACCAATTGAATTTGGTTTAGGTCAAGTAATCAAAGGTTGGACAGAAGGTGTTCAATTGATGGTTGTTGGTCAAAAGATGCGTTTCTTTATTCCGAGTAATTTGGCTTACGGCAATCGTGCTGCGGGTTCTATTCAACCTGGTTCAGTACTGATTTTTGACGTTGAGTTATTAGACTTTAAATAATCAATACAAAAGAAAAAAAACTTATTACATTCTATAATGGCTAATCTTTTGATTAGCCATTTTTGTCTCTAAACATTAATGAAGCTAGCTTTACTTACGCATGACTATCGTAAAATCTTCATTAGTATAACCAGTAATTAATTCACTATTTGGGCATAGACTTAAACAATAATTAAGTACCAGCTCTGGATTATGTGCCTCCAACAAACTTGAAGATTCAAAATGATCACTATTCAATAAGTTAAAAATGACTGCCTCTTCTGCCTTCTCATACATAATTCTAATTACTTTTGCATGATACGTTTTATTTCTTGCTCGATAATTAAGCGAACCACTCGCCACCACGATATCAACAATTGGTAATGTGGTTGATGAAAAATCCCCTTTAATAAACTCACAATTGATTTGCTGCTTAAAATTGGCTTTTGCTTGCCTAATAAAACTACTTTGTTGATCTACCCCAATATAAGATTTCACACAGCAGCTCATATCAAGAAAGGTTTTAAAATCCCCATAGCCACAGCCCAAATCTAGTACGCGTTTATTATCAAAATTTAATGTGTTAACCATGGTTTTAAAACGTAAAAACTGAGATTCAGTTGAACTCCAACCTAAGCTTCTCGCATGGTCACCTGAAAACTGCTTCTGTCTTTCATCATGAAAAAGACGAATACTTAACCTATCTAATAAATGCATTACATTAAACTCTCTACCTTAACGTTCAGGAGTCTACTACGGCACATTAAATTTTCACAATATAACATCTAAAAAATAGCCCTAGCCAAATAAGAGACGGTTCTTATTGCTCCGTCCTTTTTATTATTTCGTATAGAGAACATTTCTAACATAATGAACTTGCAACTCTGTTTAAAAATTGCTTTATTTGTATAGTCAATTTAATAAGTAGACTATTATGACTCAATCGCCACGCTACCAACAAATAAAGCAATACTTAAATGAAAAGATTCAAACCCGAGCTTGGCCTGTTGGTTTTAAGATCCCAACCGAAGTTGCATTGGCGAATGAATTTTCGGTTAGCCGAATGACTGCCAATAAAGCAATTAAAGAATTAGTTTCTGAGGGATTATTAAAACGAACACCACGGCTTGGAACATTTGTTTGCCACAAAAAAGCTGAATCTCCACTAATGGAAATTAGAAATATTGCTGAAGAAGTCCGTCAACGTGGTCATTATTACAGTTGTAAAGTCATAAAAATAGAAACCATGTTAGCGCGTAATGATATTGCTCTCCATATCGGGGTTCGTAATGATACCAATATTTATTTTACCCAAATAGTTCATTATGAAAATGATATTCCTATCCAAGTTGAAGAACGCTGGGTTAATCCAATTTTTGCACCTAGCTATATAGAGCAAGACTTTACGAAGCAAACACCTAACGAATACCTTGTACAAGCCTGTCCTCTTAGTGATATAGAGCACACGGTTGAAGCCATTATCCCACCATTTCATATTACCCAGCTCCTAGAGATGAATAACAATACACCTTGCTTATTACTCAATCGCAGAACGTGGAGTAAAGACAACCTTATAAGCATTGCGCTGTTATATCATCCAGGAGAAAGATATAAACTCACCTCTCGTACCAAGGTGTAATTCTAGTATTCCCTACAAGCAGACCCTCTATGCCTAGGCGTTCAGCTATAGGCATGTTGAATAATAATGGAACCGATAATCTCATCACCTATTCGCTAATTACCTCTTAATTTCATTTTTCTAATTATTTATCATCCTCTCAATTCTTAGTATTTAGTGGTTATAAATTGCTCTTATGATCACAATTCCATTACATCCTATCTTGTCTTTCTTTTCAAAACCGACTATTAATTTGTATATACATATTAAGCTTTAATTATATTGGTCATCATAGGAAGTGTATATGGACAGACTATTTACCAACCTCAATCTCGTCACAATGCAATCACCTCTTTCTAATCCTAGTGATGGTTACCAAGTGATAAAGAATGCAATGATTGGAGTTACGAATGGAGTAATTGAGTACGTCGGTCCTGCTTGTTCTGAAATATTTCACGGTCACCCAGACATCGTTGATTGCGGGCATGCCTTAGTCACTCCAGGATTGATTGATTGCCATACACATCTTGTTTTTGCTGGTAATCGAGCTAATGAATTTGAATTACGCTTACAAGGTATCCCATATGAAGAAATAGCAAAACAAGGTGGAGGGATTTTATCAACAGTACACGCAACTCGCGAAGCCACCGAAGATGAACTTTACCATTTAGCAGTTCAGCGTCTAGAAGGGTCGAAACGTGACGGTGTAACTACTATTGAGATTAAATCAGGTTATGGATTAACGCTTGATGATGAAATAAAAATACTTAGAGTAGCCAAACGTATTGCTGAACTTCCAGATATAAAAGTCTCTGCCACATTGCTTGCAGCTCACGCCCTTCCTCCTGAATACAAAAATAACCCTGATGATTACATTACGCTAATTTGTAACTCCATTATTCCGACAGTAGCAAAGGAAAAATTAGCGGATCATGTTGATGTATTTTGTGAGGGCATTGGGTTTTCAACTACGCAATGCAAGCGTGTATTCAATGCTGCATTAGAGCACGGTCTAAAAATCAAAGGCCATACTGAGCAGTTATCGAATCTTGGCGGTAGTGCATTAGTCGCTTCAATGGGCGCCTCTTCGGTTGATCATATTGAATATCTTGATGAAGGTGGAGTCAAAGTATTAGCACAGAATAATACCGTAGCAACTCTTTTACCTGGCGCCTTTTATTTCTTGCGAGAAACCAAACTCCCACCAATTGAATTACTGCGTAAACATCAAGTTCCCATGGCCATTGCCACTGATTTCAACCCCGGTACATCACCTATAGCTTCGCTTCGTACCATGATGAATATGGCTTGCACTTTATTTAAATTAACACCTGAAGAATCCTTACGGGGCGTAACTTGCAATGCAGCTCAAGCACTTGGATTGCAAGACTCACGCGGAACGATTGAAGTGGGCATGGATGCTGATTTCGCATTATGGCAACTCGATTCTCCTGCAGAACTGTCATATCGCTTAGGCGTACCCGACCTTCTCGCTCGTGTCGTTGATGGAGTCCTTTTTCATGAAAACTAAGCCAATGATTGATATGTCGGTATGGCAAGGCAGAGTTGATCCTGAAGATGGTGAACTCGGTTTACGTTGGCATCAAAAAATTACAGCAGCAACGAGTTCAAGCACAGATGGGATCATGTTGCTTGGTTTTGCTTGTGATGAAGGGGTTTATCGCAATAAAGGGCGTATTGGTGCTTATTCTGCTCCACAAATCATTCGACGCGCCTTAACCAATTTAGCTTGGCATCATAATAAAGCCATTTTTGATGGGGGTGATATCTGCTGTGATGATGCAGAACTTGAAATAGCACAACATCAACTTGGTGATAGTGTTGAACATGCCCTTTCTAACCATAACCAAGTGATTGTTTTTGGTGGCGGTCATGAAGTTGCATGGGGTTCTTTTCAAGGCATTGCGCGTCATTTAAAAAATATTACTGAATTAAAGCAACAAAAAACGCCACCACGCATTGGAATTATTAACTTTGATGCGCACTTTGATCTACGAAATCCACCACAAAAAGAACACTTATCTGAAGGGTCATCAGAACAGCAGCTTGGCACCTCAGGCACTCCTTTTCATCAAATCGCTCAATATTGTAAAACGAATGGGTGGCCATTTAATTACGCCTGCTTAGGATTAAACCGAGGCAGTAATACTCAAGCCCTTTACCAAAAAGCGGATGATCTGGGTGTACTCTATTTTGATGATACCGAAATGACACACGCTAACTTCTCATTAATTCAACAAGGCTTATCTCGCTTTATTGACCAAAATGACTACCTTTATCTCACGATAGATATCGATATTTTTCCTGCATCAACGGCTCCCGGAGTGAGCGCACCTGCTGTTCGTGGGGTTTCGCTTGAGATCATTGAGCCTCTAATCTGCCATATTTTGAAGGCTAAAAATCATCACGGTAAGCCTAAATTACTATTAGCGGATATGGCTGAGTTTAACCCTAATTTTGATATTGATAATCAAACAGCACGCTTAGCAGCAAGACTCGCTTGGACCATTACTCATGGAATGAAAGCGTAATGCTTTTATTTTTAGATCTATTAACTCGCAAGGAGAGCAACAATGACACATGCATCGCCATCTAACCCTAGATTGGATGAGACTCGTACTATTATTGCCCCAACAGGTACAACACTCACCGCTAAATCTTGGCTAACCGAAGCCCCACTTCGTATGTTAATGAATAACTTACATCCTGATGTAGCAGAGCACCCTCATGCTCTGGTTGTGTATGGTGGTATTGGTCGTGCTGCGCGAAATTGGCAATGCTACGACAAAATTGTAGAAGTGCTGACTCGCCTTGAAGACGATGAAACCTTGATGGTGCAATCAGGAAAGCCTGTTGGTGTGTTTAAAACTCACACTAATGCCCCACGCGTGTTAATTGCCAATTCCAACTTGGTTCCTCATTGGGCCAATTGGGAACACTTTAACGAACTCGATAAACAAGGCTTGATGATGTACGGTCAAATGACGGCTGGCAGTTGGATCTACATTGGCTCTCAAGGCATCGTTCAAGGGACTTATGAAACCTTTGTTGCAATGGCAAAGCAACATTTTGATGGCAAGGCTCAAGGGCGTTGGGTTCTTACTGGTGGACTTGGAGGTATGGGTGGCGCACAACCGCTTGCGGCAACCATGGCTGGCTTTTCAATGCTTGCGGTAGAGTGTGATGAGTCGCGTATCGATTATCGTCTCCGTACTGGGTATGTTGATCGTAAAGCCACCACATTAGATGAAGCCCTTGCCATTATTGAAGACGCAAAACAGACAGCAACACCGATCTCAGTAGGTTTACTGGGAAATGCCGCTGATGTTTATGCAGAAATTGTTCAACGCGGCATTGTGCCTGATGTAACAACCGATCAAACCTCTGCACACGATCCTCTCAATGGTTATCTTCCTCAGGGTTGGTCAATGGAACATGCTGCTGAAATGCGTTTAAAAGATGAATCAGTTGTTGTATCAGCGGCTAAAAAATCAATGGCAATTCAAGTTCAAGCCATGCTGGATTTACAAAAATCAGGCTCTGCAACTGTCGATTACGGTAATAATATTCGTCAAATGGCCTTAGAAAAAGGTATCGCTAATGCCTTTGATTTTCCGGGTTTTGTACCTGCTTATATTCGTCCGCTATTCTGTGAAGGGGTTGGGCCTTTCCGTTGGGCTGCCCTTTCTGGCGATCCAGAAGACATCTATAAGACCGATCAAAAAGTAAAAGAACTCATTCCAGATAATCCACATCTGCACAACTGGCTTGATATGGCGCGAGAGCGTATTCAATTCCAAGGATTACCTGCACGTATTTGTTGGGTTGGTTTAAAAGATCGTGCACGTCTCGGTAAAGCCTTTAATGAAATGGTAAAAAATGGAGAGCTAAAAGCACCGATTGTCATTGGTCGAGATCATCTTGATTCAGGCTCGGTTGCCAGTCCAAACCGTGAAACCGAAGGCATGATGGATGGCTCTGACGCAGTATCTGATTGGCCACTATTAAATGCCCTATTAAATACGGCTTCGGGCGCTACTTGGGTATCTCTGCATCACGGCGGTGGTGTGGGTATGGGGTTCTCTCAACATTCAGGCATGGTGATTGTGTGTGATGGCAGTGATGATGCGGCAGAGCGTGTTGGTCGAGTACTTCATAATGACCCTGCCACCGGCGTCATGCGTCATGCGGATGCGGGTTATGACATCGCGATTAATTGCGCCAAAGAACAAGGCTTAGATTTACCAATGTTATCTGAATAAAACCAACAGACATAAACTCTACATTTCAATTTTAAAAATAATTATAAAGAATACCAACCTAGAGACACGAGTTGGTATCACAACCATAACGAGAAACGAGAAACGAACTATGTATTCATTAGAAATTATTCCAGGCAAGTTATCTCTAAAACAATTACGTGAAGTGAGCCGCCAGCCTACTCAGCTATCATTAAGTCCAGATGCATTGCCCGATATGCTGACCAGTGCCGAAGTGGTTGCTCAAGTGATCCGTGAAGATAAAACCGTCTATGGCATTAACACTGGTTTTGGCCTGTTGGCAAACACTCGAATTGCTGAAGAAGATTTAGAAACTCTACAGCGTAGTATTGTTCTCTCCCATGCTGCTGGCATCGGTGAGTTCATGAATGATGCCACCGTACGCTTAATGATTGTACTCAAAATAAACAGTCTTTCACGTGGTTATTCTGGTATCCGCCCATCCGTCGTTAATGCATTAATACAATTGGTCAATTCAGAGGTTTATCCGTGCATTCCTAAAAAAGGATCTGTGGGTGCTTCTGGTGATCTTGCTCCTTTAGCGCACATGAGTACCGTTTTACTAGGCGAAGGGGAAGCTCGTTATAAAGGCGAAGTGATTTCAGGACTAAAAGCCTTAGAAATAGCAGGATTAGAGCCAATAACACTCGCACCAAAAGAAGGATTAGCACTTCTCAACGGAACTCAGGCCTCTACTGCCTTTGCTTTAGAAGGCTTATTTGCGGCTGAAGATCTTTATGCTGCAGCCACCGTATGTGGTGCCATGTCTGTAGAAGCCGCACTTGGCAGCCGTAAGCCGTTTGATCCACGAATTCACCGTGTGCGTGGCCATCGTAGTCAAATGGATGCCGCTTTAGGTTATCGTCATTTATTAGGTCAAAATAGTGAGATTGGTCTTTCTCATCAATGCTGTGAACGAGTACAAGACCCCTATTCATTACGCTGCCAACCCCAAGTGATGGGGGCTTGTTTACAGCAGATAAGAAATTCGGCAGACACTCTAGAAGTAGAAGCCAACTCAGTGTCAGATAATCCATTAGTCTTTGCTGATGATGGTGACATTATCTCTGGTGGTAATTTCCATGCTGAACCTGTTGCTATGGCAGCAGATAACCTTGCTCTCGCCATTGCTGAAATAGGCAGTTTATCAGAGCGTCGAATGGCGCTTCTTATCGACAATGGTTTAAGTAAACTCCCTCCATTCTTAGTTGATAATGGCGGCGTAAACTCAGGTTTTATGATTGCTCAGGTTACCGCGGCTGCACTAGCTAGTGAAAACAAAACATTAGCTCACCCTGCTTCTATCGACAGTTTACCAACCTCAGCCAACCAAGAAGATCACGTATCAATGGCAACTTTTGCTGGCCGTCGCCTAGGGGATATGTCTGAGAATACGCGTGGAATATTAGCCGTAGAGCTATTGGCATCTGCACAAGGTCTAGACTTTAGATCACCAAATAAGAGTTCAGAACGTATAGAAGAAGCAAAGGCAATGCTACGTGAGCGTGTTGATTTCTATGATAAAGACCGTTATTTTGCGCCAGATATAGCCAAAGCTAATACCTTACTGCTTGAAGCAAAGTACAACACCTTAATGCCTGGCTCTTTGCTGCCGAGCATTTAATAGATTTTTTAATTAAATATAAGGTTCCTATTCTCCGCCTCTATGAATAATTACAAGCATTTATTTTCATAGAGGCTTTTTATCATAAAATTAAAAGTAATCAGACTCCTGTTTGTGTCTTACTCTATAATCAGTACAATGGCCGACCAATACTTTTAGAGCACCCTTTAATCATGCCAAGTCCTTCTCTCTCAAAACAGCTTTTTCAAATGACATGGCCAATGATGTTTGGTGTTCTTTCTCTAATGAGCTTTCAATTAGTTGATAGTGCCTTTATCGGCCAACTAGGAATACTTCCTCTTGCTGCTCAAGGGTTTACCATGCCATTACAGATGGTCATTATTGGTTTGCAAGTTGGATTAGGCATTGCGACAACCGCTGTAATCGCACGAGTATTAGGCGCTCAACAAATAAAAAAAGCCAAGCAGCTTGCCGGATTAGTTCTCTCGCTGGGTGCCGCAATGGTATTTATCATGTGTCTGCTCATTTGGTTCTCTCGAGGTTTATTGCTTGGCCTACTAGGCGCAGAAGCCAATGTATTTCCCATAATCGATAGTTATTGGCCAGTATGGTTAGCAAGTTGCTGGGCAGGGGCTATGATCTATTTTGCTTATAGTGTGTGTCGTGCCAACGGTGATACTAAACTACCGGGCTTAATGATGATGGCGACCAGTATCCTAAATATGATCCTTGACCCTATTTTCATTTTTCAATTTAACTTAGGCTTAAACGGTGCAGCTTGGGCGACGATAGTCTCTTTCACTATTGGTTTTTGTATCATTCTTCCCCCTATTTTCAAACGTCACTGGATCTCTTTTTCATGGCACGATCTCAATATCCTGCAATCCATTAAAGAGCTAAACGCAGTAATGGCCCCAGCAATGATGAGCCAACTTCTGCCACCCCTCTCTTCTATGATGGCAACGAAAATTATCGCTGGTTTTGGAGCAGCTGCCGTTGCGGGTTGGGCGATGGCCTCTCGTATCGAATTTTTTACTATTGTCGTCGTACTTGCACTTACCATGTCGATTCCGCCAATGGTTGGAAGAATGTTAGGCGCGAAGCAGTTCGACGAGATTCAAAAGCTAATCAAAATCGCGGCTAAATTTGTTCTCTGTTGGCAGATTGGTCTTGCGATCCTTCTGTTTATTATTGCCAAACCACTCGCAAGCCTGCTAAGTACCGATAGCAATGTCATTGATGTTATTTACCATTATTTATTATGGGTTCCTATCAGCCTTGGCTCTTTAGGTATTTGCATGTTAATGGTGTCAACCTGCAACGCTCTTGGTGTGTCTATGCGCGCATTAGTGATTTCAATTCTTCGTCTATTTATCTGTTTCTTACCCATGATATGGATAGGTTCAAATTTATTTGGCTTGTATGGCATCTTTATGGGAGCACTTGTGGGTAATAGTTTCGCAGGGTTCATGGCATGGGTTATGTATAATCAAGCCATTAGTAAGATCCAAACAGATAATCAACATTAAGGGAATACAATGAGCACAATTACTATACCTAAAAACAAACGTGACGAGCTTGTGCAAAAGTTCCAAGACTATTTTGAACAAGAATTAGACACAGAACTTGGTCAATTTGATGGTGAATTCTTATTGGATTTTATAATTAAGCAAGCGGGTCCGGTTTTTTATAATCAAGGATTGGCTGATGCTCAAACGATTATTGAGCGAAAAACACAAGATATTGCCGATGAAATCTATGAAATTGAAATGATTGAAAATTAGTATCATTAGAACAAATACTTAACTGATACATCAATAATTAAAGGCAAAAAAAATCATAACTTGTTACAATTACTATCGACAAAACCGTGACAAAAGTCTAAAATTTTCGAAAACATGACGTAAATATTACACAATTTACTTTTCTCTCAAAAATAAGAGGCTTAAATGCAATTTTCTTTAAAAAATACGTCGATACGTATTCAAATATTATTACCCGTCATCCTTACTGCTCTAGCCTTATTTATTTCTCTAGGTTTTACTGCTTCTACCTTGGAAGAAGAACAAAATATCATTGCAAGCAACACTAATTCTTTTGTCTTTTACAAAGATCAACTTGCTAAAGTCGATGATATCGTTTATCCGTTACGTATAGGTGCTGTTTATGCTATTTATGATACAAGTCGTCGTGACAACTTTACAAACGAGCTAAAAAGTAAAGTAAGTAGCATTAATGCTTTGCTTGATGAAATGGAAGAAAGAAAAACATTCGCTCGTGACGTAAAACAAGTCCGCTCTAATATTAATGATTACGTTCAGTTTTCACATAAAGTTGTTAATTACTTAAACAAAAAAGAAAGTGGCGCTACCGTTAATGAAAATTATAGCAATTTAATCTCTCAGTATCGTGATATCGGAAATCTCATGATTGAGTCTATCAACAGCCTTTCTCAACAAGTAAATAAACTTTCTGATATTGCTATGCTAGAAAGTTATAAAAAAAACACACAAGTTAAGTTTAATGCTAGTTTAAGCATTTTAGCAGTGTTTATCCTTTCAATGATCAGTGCCTGGTGGTTATCCGGCCTTATCGTTACACCTATCAAAAAAATCCAAGTTATCATTCGTCGCTTAGCAGAAGGTGATTTAACCGTTCGCGCTGACGCTAATGGTGATAATGAAATTTCTGAATTAAGCAAAGACATAAATACAACCGCAACTCAACTACAAACGACTGTTGAAGCACTATCTCGTATCAGTGAAGATGTTGCAGCAGCATCAACTGAATTGGCAGCTGTAATGACAGAATCAGAAGTAAATTCACAAAAAGAACTCAGTGAAATTGAACAAGTTGCCTCTGCTGTTAACGAATTATCTAGCACTGCTGATAATGTAAGTGATAACGCCTTGTCAGCAGATAGAACAGCTCGTGATACAAACGAACTTGCTCGCTCTGGTTTAGATATCTTTACTCAAAGTAATCAAGCAAGCGAAGACATGGCAAACGCTCTAACTGATGCCGCTGTTGTTGTTAATCGCTTAAAAGAGCAATCAGAGCAGATCAATAACGTGGTTGAAGTGATCCGTGGTGTTTCAGAGCAAACTAACCTACTTGCACTAAATGCTGCAATTGAAGCGGCTCGTGCGGGTGAATCTGGTCGTGGATTTGCGGTGGTTGCGGATGAAGTTCGTCTACTCGCTGCTCGTACTCAAGAGTCAACCAAAGAAATTCAAACCATTATTGAATCACTGCAAGAACAGTCAGGTTTAGCTAATGACAGTATGCAAACGAGTCTTGATAAACTTGAATTAAATAAAGAGTTAACCGCAAAAGCGGGAGATGCGTTGGTCAGCATCACTGAATCAATTACTGCAATTAATGACATGAACACTCAAGTTGCTACCGCAGCAGAAGAGCAGTCTCAAGTAACTCAAGATATTAATCGTAACGTGGTAAACATGTCTGAGCTTGTAAATCAAAACGTAACTGGTATTAGCCAAAGTGCGAGTGCAAGTAATGAATTATCTCGATTAGCTGAACAACAAAAAGAGCAACTGGCGTTCTTTAAGTTGTAATTTCTAGATAAAGTGTTGATATAAAAAAAGCGGTAAGGCCACCCACCTTACCGCTTTTTCGTATCATCTAATTAGCATTATAACGTTACTTTTTTTACCATCCCTGCTTCTGCATGTCCTGGGATATTACAAGCAAACTCTACGTTATTATCACCATGGAAATGCCATGTGATTTGCTTTGCCTTACCTGGTTGAACGGTTACTGTACTACCACTATCATGTGCGTGACCTGATGTCATTTTCTTCATCATTTCACGATGTTCTAATTGCTCTGTTTCATTGCCAATTGAGAACTCATGATCAATTTTACCTGTATTCATAATCACAAATTGCACAATGTCATTTGGTTCAATATTCACTTCTTTTTTAAATGTGATTTTCATATCATCAGATAGAATAACGTGTACAACTTTGTTTGGTTTCATACCTGTTGCTGGCATACCTACCGCATTCATATCGTCCATAGACATACCTTCCATCTTGCTCATATCCATGTCTTTCATATTCATTTTTGAATGGTCCATTTCTTTCATATCCATTGAACCGTGATCCATTTTGCTGTGGTCCATCTCTGCCATTGCCGAACTTACTACTAATGATAGTGCGATTGCTAATACTGTCTTTTTCATTTTAATCACCTTTTATCTAATTATTTATTACGTGACTTATTCCCACCACGAGTACAAGTCACTCATGTTTTTATTTCAAATAGTTATATTTATGCTTTATTTTTAAAAGCCTTGGCACTGACGCTGTTTCCATAATTTGAATACCGCAGGAATAACCACTAGGGTCAATAACAATGCTGACGCCATTCCACCAATCATTGGGGCGGCAATCCGCTGCATAACTTCAGACCCTGTTCCTGAGCCATACATGATTGGAATTAAACCAATAATCACTGTTAATACCGTCATCATTACAGGACGAACACGTAATCCAGCGCCCTCTTCAATCGCTTGAGTTAGCTCTTGTTGAGTTGGTTCATTATTATGTTCTTGTGCATTAATTTGTTTTTCATTCCATGCTTGGTTTAAATACACCAACATGATCACACCTATCTCAACCGCAACACCAGACAAAGCAATAAACCCTACACCAACAGCTATCGAGAAATTAAAGTTTAATATATGCATTAGCCACAGACCGCCAACCATAGCTAACGGTAATGTTCCCATGATAATTAACACCTCAGCCATTCGTTTAAAGCTTAAATACAAAAGCAGCATAATAATCGCGATAGTTACTGGAATAACCGTCGTTAATTTCTCTTTTGCTCGTTCCATGTATTCGTATTGACCAGACCAACCAAGAGAATAGCCAGCAGGTAAATCCAATTGCTCATGTACTGCTTGTTGAGCTTCGTGAACATAAGAGCCCAAATCTCGACCATCAATATCAACAAACACCCAACCATTAGGTCGTGCATTTTCTGTTTTGATCATTGGAGGACCATCTTCATAACGAATATCAGCCACATCAGCTAACGCAATTCGAGCGCCATTAGCGGTAATGAGCGGTAAGTTTTGTAATTTAACGACAGAATCTCGATACGACTGTGGATAACGAACATTGATCGGATAACGCTCTAACCCTTCAATGGTTTCACCTACATTCATGCCACCAACAGCGGTTGAAATAACTTGTTGTATATCTTTAATATTCAATCCATATCGAGCTGCTTGGCGACGTTTTATATCTATGGTTACATAACGGCCACCAGCTACACGTTCTGCATAAACAGAGGTTGTACCTTGAATGTCGTTTAAAATAGGTTCTAATTCTGCGCCGATCTTCTCTATGACTTTTAGATCTGGTCCCGCTATCTTTATTCCTATTGGGGTTTTAATCCCTGTCGCCAACATATCGATACGCGTTTTGATTGGCATTACCCATGCGTTCGTAATTCCGGGAAATTGAATCAATTGGTCTAGCTCGTTCTTGATCGATTCCGTTGTGACACCGTCACGCCATTCATCTTTTGGTTTGAATTGAATAACCGTCTCTATCATGGTCAATGGTGCCGGATCAGTCGCGGTTTCCGCTCGACCAATTTTTCCCCACACGGTATCAACTTCAGGAACGGTTTTAATCAGTTTATTGGTTTGTTGTAGTAACTCTCTCGCCTTACCAATTGAGATCCCTGGATAGGTTGTTGGCATGTACATTAAATCGCCCTCATCCAATGGCGGAATAAACTCACTGCCCATTTTAGAGATCGGATAATACGCAGAGCCCATAAGTACGATAGCAACAAGTAAAACCGTTTTAGGAAAACGCAAACTCACATTAAGTAGCGGGCGATACAATGCAACTAATGTTTTATTAATTGGATTCTTATTCTCAGGTAGAATCTTTCCTCGAACAAAATAGCCCATTAATACTGGAACTAAGGTAATAGCCAAACCTGCTGATGCTGCCATGGCAAAAGTTTTTGTAAAGGCTAATGGAGAGAACATCTTTCCTTCTTGGCCTTCTAACGCAAAGACAGGAACAAAACTTAACGTAATGATAAGTAATGAGAAAAATAATGGCGTTCCCACCTCTTCCGCAGCTTTACCGATAACTTGCCAACGGTTTTCATCTGTTAATGGGGTTTTCTCTATGTGCTTATGTACGTTTTCTATCATTACAATTGCACCATCAACCATGGCACCAATGGCAATCGCAATACCACCTAACGACATAATATTGGCATTAATACCTTGCCAATGCATCACGATGAATGCGGCTAAAATTCCAACCGGTAAACTTAATGCAATAACTAGTGATGAGCGAATATGGAATAAAAACAGAGCGCAAACAATCGCAACAACAATAAATTCTTCTGCCAATTTTTCCCATAGATTAGTTACAGCATGGTCTATTAAGGTTGATCTATCATAAGTCGCTTTTATTTCAACGCCTTCTGGTAATCCCTTCTGAAGTTGAGCAAGCTTTTCTTTCACGTTAGCAATAACTTCACTGGCATTCTCACCAAATCGCATCACGATCACACCACCAACCGCTTCACCCTCACCGTTAAATTCGGAGATCCCACGGCGCATTTGTGGTCCAAGGTTAATGTCTGCAATATCGCCAAGCAGCAATGGCGTTCCTTTATCTGTTACTTTTAATGGCAGTGACTGAATATCTTCAATACTGCTTAAATAACCTGAAGTGCGAACCATATGCTCAGCTTCTGCTACTTCAATAACGGAGGCGCCTGCTTCTTGATTTCCGTCTTTAATCGCTTTATTAATTTGCTGTAGTGTTAGGTTATAAGCTCGTAATTTATCAGGATCAATTTCAACCTGATATTGCTTGACCATTCCGCCAACGGTCGCGACTTCCGATACGCCATCAACGGTTTGTAATTCATACTTTAAGAACCAATCCTGCAAACTACGTAATTCAGCGAGATCATGTTTTCCTGTTTTATCTTGTAAAACATAACTGTAAACCCAACCCACACCTGTCGCATCTGGACCTAATGTCGGTTTTGCTTCTGCTGGTAACTTAGGTGCGACTTGACTTAAGTACTCTAAAACACGCGAACGTGCCCAGTACATATCGGTATCATCATTAAAAATAATATAAACATACGAGTCACCAAAGAAGGAATAGCCGCGAACGGTTTCAGCTCCCGGAACCGCAAGCATGGCTGTCGTTAACGGATAGGTAACCTGATCTTCCACCACTTGTGGTGCTTGTCCTGGGTAACTTGTTTTGATGATCACCTGTACATCAGAAAGATCAGGCAGAGCATCTACTGGCGTATTCTTTACACTGTAAATCCCTGCTACGACTAAGGCGAACGTTGCAACTAACACTAAAAATCGATTTTTTATCGACCAACGAATAATGGCAGGGATCATAATAATTCCCCTTCTTTCTCTATCTCAAGCAGTTGATATTCATCATTTATCTTTTGAACTAGAAACTGAACCGCTTCACCTTCACGAAAAGAAACTAAATCAATCTCTTTATCGACCGAAAAATTCATTTCACCCGCTTTCCAATCCCATTGTGATACGGGTTTATGAGCAAAGGTGACCATACCAAAATCAGCCATAAGCATGGTGATATTTCCAGAGATCCAAACACTGTTTTCTGGTCCATTAATTCGACTTAGTTCTGCCGTTTTACTTGATTCAGAATCTAATAAGAATTGAGCTGATGTAACTACTTTATCGCTTTCTTTCAATCCCTTAACGATTTCAACTTTATTCGCAGCTTCACGGCCTGCAATGATGCGAACTGAACGATATTTACCTTCTCCTTCATCTAATACAACACGTTCCATACCATTTGAACGTATTACCGCTTGGCGAGGAATCGTCAATACTTCCTCTTTTGTTTTAGGATGAATTGTAATGTTTGCGAACATGTTGGGCTTTAATGCACCATCTTGGTTATCAAATTTTAAGCGCATACGCATGGTTCGTGTTTTTGGGTCTAAAATCGGATAAACGTAATCAACTTCGCCTTCCCATTTTTTTCCAGGGACAGCATCGAGTGTCATTACCGCTTTATTGCCTGACGATAACCAATGTGCCTGACGCTCAAAAACTTCTGCATCTACCCAAACTTCTTCCAAAGGCCCCGCGCTTATCACAACCTGAGAAGGCGATAAATACCCTCCTTCACGAATATTCAGACTTGCAATAACACCACTAGATGTTGCTTTTATCTCTATGTTTTTATTTGCTTTACCTTGTCTAACAATAGAATTAATCTGTTTAATATCAACGCCAAAAGAATGTAATCGATCTCTTGCGCCTTTAACTAATCCTTTGCGGCCAGTGCGATACGCGTTTAATAATTCTTCTTGTGCTTTTACAAGCTCTGGAGAGTAAAGCGTAAATAATACATCGCCTTTATTTACTTTTTCACCAATCGCGTTGATATTCAGTTTCTCAACCCAACCCGCAGCCCGCACGTTGACTTGCCATAATTGACTTTCATCAAATGCGATGTAACCGACGGTATCTATATTTGGTGACAAGATCGTTTTCTCGACAAACGCACTTTTTACGCCAAGGTTATTAACCACGCTTGGATCAATTGTTACCGTTCCTGCTAGTGCTTTCTCTCCTTGTCCTTCATCGGCATAAACAGGCACTAAATCCATTCCCATTGGGGATTTACCTGGCTGATCTCGACGATAATTTGCATCCATAGGAGCAACCCAATATAAAGGCTCACTTTTCTCAGCACCGACTTCTGAACTGTTATTCATCGTCATAGCCGCCATATCATGCCCTGAGTACAAGCTCATACCCGAAGCGCCAATAACGCCACCAATCACGATTGAAAGTAATGCTATTTTAACTGGTTTCATTTTCTCTTCCTTACTGCTCTGATGGCGAAAGTTGTGGCGCAGAAACGTGATAATCAAAGCCATTTAGATAAAAAGCTAAGTTACTGTATGTTTTATCTAAATCACTGAATAAACGTTGTTTTTCTAGTTCAATACTCAACTCATCACTGGCTGCTGAAATCACATCATTAAATTGTGCGGTATTATTTTCATAACCACGCTCAACGGCTCGAGTTCTGTCTTTTGCTTGGGGCAGTAAAGTATGGTTATAACGAGAAAGACGCTGCTCAAGATTGTTTTTATCAACCAATAGCGAATTAACTTTTGCGTTCATTTGACGAAGTAATACGTCACGTTGTGATTTTGCAGCACCCACTTGATATTGCGCAGCTGCATAGTTTTGGTCTTGACGTTTGTCTGTAAATAGCGGGATATCCATGGTCACATAAGCACTCACTAAATCCGATGCAGGTTGACCTCCCATGCCATTCGCTTGACGATAGGCATACATTACTTCTACACCAAATTGAGGTGAATAAGATTCATCGGCAATATCCACTTTGGTTTTGGTTGCGGTTATCGCTAATTCACTCATTTTTATTGTTGGATTCGACTTCAATAAATCATAAAATTCAGTATCTTGACTTGCCTTTGAATTTAATAATTTATTCAATGTCGACCACTCTAGTGCTTTTATACCTTGCGATTTTTGCTCGGCTAAATTAGGCAACCATTCTGTGAGTTGTGCATAGATACGGCCTTGCAACTGACGATTCGTTTGCAACTTTTCATCCAATCGACTCAATTGAAGCTGAGCTTGTAGCAAGTCCTGACTTTCACTTTTACCAATCGAATAGTTGGTCTTAATGTAGGTTTCCATCTCTGACAGTAGTTGACGATTCTCATGTAAAATAGCTTCTGCTTTTTGTAAAAATCCCAACTCAATCCAAAGTTGAGTAATGGCATTTGCCACTTCTAACTCACGAACTTGAACCTGCATTGCTAATACATCGGCTTGTTGTCCAGTTTGCTTTTGTTGTAAGTCTAAACTTGAGCCTCGACCAAACTTTTGCATTAATCCGACCGATATATTGGTCATAGGGTCTTCATCAAATTTAAAACTGTCCACCGGTAAACCACCAAAACCGACTTTTAGCGTAGGATCGGCAAGCGTTGCACTCGCAATACCGGTAGATCGAAGTACTTGAGATTGTGCGTATATTTGCTCTCTACTGGCATCAGAAGAGAGTGCTTGTTCGATAAGCTGTGTTAGCTGACTTTCTGCCATCACTTGATTTGAAATCATTAACGAGATCGCAGAGGCTAACCACACTTTAGTAAAGTGTTTACGTGCTGTATTTTTCATGGAAACCTTCCAATAACGACATGATCGTAAAGACAGATCAGTGCCATGATTAAACCGGAAAATAAGAAAGCTTATTTAGCGTATTGATTTAATAGATATAATTGGAATTAAACTATTGGAGGTCGATATAAGGAAGAAGATGAAAATGAACGAGGCTGTTCATTGTACAAACCATATTTGATAGCAAAAGCTAATGAGTTAATTTGAGTATTCAAGCCGATAGGTAAAGCATAAACCGATACTGTACATACTGTTTTACAACAGTTATCACCTTTATCAGAACAATGGTCATTATTATTCATCGACATAGATGACATATCACATTCCAAGTCACTACTTTGAGACTCTTTTGGTGAATGGCAATCAGGCATGCTATAACTCATAGGCGACATTTGACTTTGAGGCATTGCCATGTTCATGGTCATTCCTTCCATTTTCACTGGATAGCTGTAAGCAACACTAGATAGCACTAATGCCATCAGCGTAACGCTTACCACTAACCACTTAGAAAAAGAAGAAAACACTATAAATGATCCATATATTCAGAATTAGCCAGATACTAAGGCTTCCACTAGGGGTAAGGTCAATAGTTTTATGTGAAAACCCTCTCATTTATGAAAACATCCAATGCAAAAATCTCAACGAATTAATCTAACTCATATATTTTGTTAAAAGTCCTTGATAGATTACGCAAAAAATTAAGGATGTTATTTTAATGGAAAACTCTCAAAAAATCGCAAGCTTAGAGCTCGGAAGGCTTATTGCTATGTTTGCGATTATTGCTTTGCACTCACAAGTATTTATGACGTATCTCCTGATGGAGGATATTCCTGTTTTTGGCTATGCTTTTAATCAATTCACTCGTTTTGCCGTTCCTTTCTTTTTCATTTTATCCGGTTATTTTATTCAACCTAAATTAACTGCGGCTCCTTTAAAAACAGTACAGTCTTACTCTGCTCCGTTACTTAAAATTTGGTTAGTATGGAGTTTTTTATGCCTAGTAATGCCTTTTAACTGGAAAAAGGTTGCTGAAAGCGGTTATCTAGCGGAGCGTACAGGATATTGGAGCTGGCTAACTCAGAACCCTCTTAATGCAATTATGGAAGGTGGTATGGTGCACTTATGGTTTATTCCAGCTCTTATTATCGCCGTTGCTATTATTGGTTTATTAGTTCATTTTAACAAAACAAGATGGCTTATTCCTGTTGCTGTTATCTTGTATGTATATGGCCTTGCTGGTGGCAGCTACCAAACATTAACTGAAGTTTGGACTCCATTCTTTACTAGGAATGGCCCTTTCTTTAGTACCTTAATGCTTGTCATTGGCTTTGAATTAAGAAGAAGATCAATCACACTATCATCAACAAAAGCGATTATCTTATTAGTCTTAGGCTTTGTTATTCATCTTAGTGAGGCTTATTGGCTAACAAGTTTTGACGTTCCTTTTAACCTGCATGATTTCTTAATCGGTACCCCATTAATTGGCATCGGCATGTTTTTTCTATTGTTATCAAAGCCGAGCTTCGGTCATCACCCTATCACTTTCACATTAAGCAAGCATGTTCTTGGTATTTATGTATGCCACCTACTCTTTGTGGTTGTGTTCTTAAATATTACCGGAATGATGGGACTGACTTTAGCACTAAGAGATTTTGTGATTGTATTTGGAACGGCTGGGGCATCTACTTTGTTTGTTTTAACGATGAACAGAACGTCGTTACGTCGGTTGTTATTTAGATAAATAAAAAACAGATGCATTCAGCTCCTGCGATGCATCTGCTTTATCTCACAGCTTATTGATTTAAGTTAACTTAATACATCAAATGCTTTCTTCGCCTCATCACTCGCCATTACTCGTCCATGACCCAAACCTGTTGTTGGGTATAGTGTGACATGCTTAATATGCTCAGACGCTGATTTTGAAAGATCAAAACTGGTAAAGCGATCCTCTTTATCATGCACAATGATGGTTAGCGCTTCTCTTTGCGTTAATCGTTGATACGGGTTAAAACTATCAATAGAACGCTGGTATTGATCTTCTATATCACCAACAATCGCTTTAAATAATTTAATTGAGTACCCAGAGCGCTCAATGCTACGGAATAAATTTTCGGTATAGTTAAGTACTGGTGCAATTAAAAGCAACGGAACCCATTCCAATTTCACATGATGACATTCCAGTACCGCAGCCGTTCCCATACTATGTGCGACGACACCCACCACATCATCACAAGAATCCAATATCGCATTTAACCCTTCAATAAACGCAGGTAAATGAGCATGTTTTCCCTCACTCTCACCATGAGCTGGGTGATCAAAAGCAACGGCGGTAAACCCCTTCGATGCGATGTATTCCATTAATGGATAGAATTGACTCGAATTCCCCGACCAGCCATGAGCCAATACCCAAGTAGGACCAGAGCCAAGTTGATAAAGACTAAGTTCACCTTCAGATGAGTTCAACTTACTCTTTATTAACCCTTCTGGTTCAGAGTTTTTTGGTTTAGTTCTTACAGGAGTTAATAGTAATTTACGCCCCATCTTCTTCGCGTGACTTGGAATTAATAAGTGATGCAAACGCGTTACTGCATTTAAAGTACTGCGTTTAAAGCTAAACTTGTTCTCTGTACCAAAGTAAATTTCCTGACTCATGAGTACGTCCATTTATATTTATATTTTTATCTGTTCATCTTAACTAAAGTACTCTCTTTGTCGATAAAGGACTTTAAAATTTAACAATTAGATCACAATCTCTATTGTGTAATCTAAAAATACACCCGAAATATAACATGCATAAAAAATACATGTTATTGAGTTTTATTTCAGTTATACTTATTTTGTCCTTACGAATTGAGAAAATCTTATGATGAATATTACAGATAAAGCTGTCGAAGAAAGAATTCCACCTATACTGCGTTTAGGGTTTCGACCGTTTTTTTTATTAGGTAGTATCTATGCCATTATTGCTGTCACTGTATGGGTATGGGCATTTCAAACAGGCCAACCAACCTACCTAAACGTGCCTGCGCTTTGGTGGCACGTACATGAAATGCTTTTTGGTTTTTCGATGGCGATTGTTGCTGGTTTTGTGTTAAGTGCCGTTCAGAATTGGACTGGTGTTAAAGGAACTTCAGATAAACGTCTCGGGTTCATTGTCTTATTATGGCTGTTACCAAGAGTGTTATTCTGGACTTCAGCACCACTTTGGTTAATTTCAAGTATTGAAGCGTTATTCATGCTCGCTATTGCCTATGAAGTTGGATTTCGTGTAATCAAAACCAAAGGCGTTCGTAACTTTTTCTTTATTCCGTTATTTTTAGTCGCAATTGCCGCGAACTTCGCTAGTTACGCAACAATTAAAGGCATGCCGCCATTTACTTCTGCTGCGGTTTGGGAATCCATGCTTTGGTGGTTTACGCTACTACTTTCTGTGATGGGCGCACGCGTTATTCCTTTCTTTACTGCACGTCGCTTTCAGTTTGAAAAAGCTCAACCAATACTTTGGTTAGATGCGTTATGTAATATCCCATTAGCTATGCTGTTTATTTTGAGCTTTTTCCCTTTAACATCAGAGCAAGTAAGTCCATATTTAATGGTCATTGCAGGTATTGCTCAATTGATCCGAATGATCCGTTGGAAAGGATATAAAACACTGAGTGAACCGCTGGTTTGGTCTCTTCATGCTGGTTATCTTTGTATCCCATTAAGTTTACTGTTACGTGGTTTAAGCACCGATTACTTTATCTCTCATACAGGAATTCATTTATTTGCAATTGGTGCATTAGGCGGCGTTATTTTAGCTATGATAGCTCGCGTGACTATGGGACATACTGGCCGCAAAATCTACAAAGGTCCCTCTATGGGACTGGCTTATAGTGCAATCATCTTAGCGGCGTTTATCCGTTCATTTGGGGTTATTTTGTTTCCTCAATATATGATGGAGTTAATCAACATCACTGCTGCTCTTTGGGCTATCGCATTTGGCTTATTTGTTTGGTATTTTGCTCCTATGTTATGGTCAAAACGCGTAGATGGGCACCCGGGTTAATTTACTTCTCGAATTAATTAGATCTCACTCACAATTTGATTCTTAAAGTGCCAACATTAACTATAGTTAATGTTGGCACAATCTTTTGTTAACCCACTCTTTTGTACTCTTCTCTTAGTTTAAAAATAACAGACTAAATTTTAAGGAATACAATATGAATGTATTAGGTTACATGCAAAAAGTAGGTAAAGCGCTGATGGTTCCTGTCGCTACGCTTCCTGCTGCCGCGATATTAATGGGTGTTGGTTACTGGATGGATCCAACGGGTTGGGGTGCCAACAGTGTATTCGCTGCGTTTTTGATTAAATCAGGCGGAGCTATCATTGATGTGATGCCGATGCTATTTGCGATTGGTGTGGCGTTTGGTTTAAGTAAAGACAAAAACGGTTCGGCGGCACTAGCAGGTTTCATCTCTTTTACCGTTGTTACTACCCTTCTTTCTCCTGCGGTTGTAGCCCAGCTTGAAAGTATCCCTTTGGATCAAGTTCCTGCTGCGTTCGCTAAAATCAACAACCAGTTCATCGGTATTATTGTTGGTATTATTTCTGCTGAAATTTACAACAAATACTCTACGGTTGAGCTACCAAAAGCACTTGCTTTCTTTAGTGGTAAACGTCTTGTTCCTATCTTGACATCAATTGCTGGTATGGCTTTATCATTCGTACTGCTTTACGTATGGCCTGCTATTTTTGATGCGCTAATCTCATTTGGTACTCAACTTCAATCAATGGGTGCTGTAGGTGCTGGTCTATTTGGTTTCTTTAACCGTTTAATGCTAAGTGTTGGTATGCACCATGCGCTTTACCCTGTGTTCTGGTTTGATGTTGTTGGTATTAACGATATTCCAAACTTCTTAGGTGGCGCACAGTCTATTGCTAACGGCACTGGTATTCCGGGTCAAACAGGCATGTACCAAGCTGGTTTCTTCCCTATCATGATGTTTGGTCTACCAGGTGCTGCACTTGCTATGTACCACTGTGCAGAAAAACGCAATAAAGCTGCGGTATTCTCTATCATGCTTGCTGCAGCAATGGCGTCATTCTTTACTGGTATTACTGAACCGCTAGAATTCAGCTTCATGTTCCTTGCTCCTTGGTTATACCTAATTCATGCAATCTTAACGGGTCTATCTCTATTCATCGCTGCAAGCATGGAATGGATGGCTGGTTTTGGTTTCTCTGCAGGTTTCGTTGACTTTGTACTATCAAGCCAAAACCCATTAGCGGTTAAATGGTATATGCTGATCCCACAAGGTCTTGTATTCTTTGTTCTTTACTACACCATCTTTAGATTTGCGATTAAGAAGTTTAACTTCCTAACTCCAGGTCGTGGTGAAGACATGAATAAAGATGACTCAGTAGAAGAGAACATTACAGATGTAACCAATGCCTACATTGAAGCAATCGGTGGTGCAGACAATATTCTAGAAGTGGATAACTGTATTACTCGCCTACGTTTAACAGTAAAAGATTCAGGTCTTGCTGATAGCGCAAAACTAAAATCAATTGGTGCTGCGGGTGTGGTTCCAATGGGTAAAGGTGGCTTACAAGTTATCATTGGCTTAGGAAAAGTTGATAAAGTTGCTGCAGAAATGAAAGTAATTTTAAAAGCCTAATATCATACTAATAAAGCAGCTAACCATTGCTTAATTAAATTGGTATAACCTCCATAATATTCGTACCAGATGTTATGTGAGTACAACTCAAGAGTCTTAATTCTTCCCCCTTTAAGGCTCTTTATGATGTATTCCTATTTCATTTAATAACTCTTTTTCATTATTTATTTATCTAATTCCACTTCTTTCTTGTTACACTAAATTAATCAAATAGTTGAGATAGATTTATGAAAATACTGGTTATAGAAGACGATCAAACTACTCGCGATTTCATTGCTAAAGCTTTAGAGCAAGAAGGCTTTATTGTCGATAGCTCAGGTGATGGTAAAGAAGGCTTAATGATGGCAATTAGCTGTGAATATCAGTTAATTGTGTTAGATCGTATGCTTCCTAACCTTGATGGTTTAAAGGTCTTATCTGCAATTAGAGCGACGGATAACAATACACCCGTTCTTATTCTTAGCGCACTAGACAGCGTAGACCAGCGTGTTGAAGGCTTAACCGCGGGCAGTGATGACTATCTAACTAAACCTTTTGCTTTGGCAGAGTTGCTAGCACGTATTAATATTATCTTGCGCCGTAACCGCCCAATAGAAAATACGCTAAATGAAATACAGATCAATAATCTAACCATTAATCTTCGCTCTCAAAAGGTCACAATAAACAACGTCCCTATCGCATTACAGAATAAAGAGTTTATTTTATTACGTTTTCTTGTAGAGCATGTCGATGAAGTCGTTTCTCGCATGCGATTGTTTGAAGCTGCTTGGGATTATCATTTTGATCCTAAAACCAACGTTATTGATGTTCATATCGCTAAATTGCGTAAAAAGCTAGAACACGGTGGCGCAGTAAACCTGATTGAAACGGTACGTGGGGCTGGCTATGTTATTAGACAAGCGTGATGAGCTCTATCGTTCATCTATTTTAAAACTCTTAATTTGGTTTGCTATTGGCTTATTCTTAATGATGGCATTATTGCTGTATCAACTGTATTCAACCTCTTTGCATTTATATAGCCAAAACCTTGATGAATGGTTACGTGGCGAGACTTCACAACTTCAAGCCATCGCAAGTGCTGAAGGCATTGAAGCTGTTCAGCAAAGCATTAATAACAGCAAAGAAAGTAACCGTTATATTTACCATATTGCTAATCATGCTAGTCCTTCACCAACGGACACGTCGGCAACGTCCTACCCTGTTATTGCTCAAATAAAACAATATCAAGCCTATAATGATTTACCCAATATGAGGGCAACGACAGTTGAGCTTCCTGATGGTTCTGAATTAATTATTGGTATTGATCAAGAACGTTACTTAAGTTTTAAAAAACAATTAGACTCTTCTGTTATCTGGGGAACTTTTTTCCCCTTTATCGCTTTGTGCTTAATAGCGATCCTAATTGCCGTATACATTCTTAAACGCTTGAACCTTGTCAATCAAACCATGAACCGAGTGATGCTAGGTGAGCGTAATGTTCGCTTAAAAGTAGGCCCTGATATGAATGAGTTTGATTTATTAGCTCTTCATTTAAATAATATGCTCGAGCAAATGGAACACAGTGAGTCTAAACTTAAATCCTTAACCATTGATATGGCTCACGATCTTAGAACCCCAATGGGGCGTATTAAACTACGAATTGAAGATCTTTTATACGATGATAAGTTAACCTCTAATCAGCAATTACAATTAGATAATATACAATCAGATTTCTCACTACTGCTGGATACTTTTAATGGCATGATGGAACTTTATCACTTAGAGAATGGCGGAACTCCTGTTAATAAACAACACTGTGAATTAAGTAAAATAGTTCAAGACGCCATCGAATTTGCAGAACCAACGGCATTAGATAAACAACAGAAACTTTATTTAACTATCGAAATGCCTTGCCCATTGTATGCTAATCCCAGCCTACTTTTTCGTGCAGTATTTAATATCATCGATAATGCGATTAAATACACTCATGAAGGCGGTGTAATTGAAGTCATTGTTGATTGCTTTGGTGTCGTTGTTGCTGATAATGGTATTGGAATTAAGCCCGAAGACAGAGAACGAGCTTTAGGTCAATTAGTTAGATTAGATCCGAGTCGCACTCAGCATGGGTTTGGTTTAGGACTCGCATTAGTTAATACGGTCATGAAACTACACGATGGACAGATCAGTTTAAGTGATAATTATCCAGGATTAAGAGCTCGATTGCTGTTCCAAGAAAAATTAGAACCTGAGTTATAACAACCTCTATCTCAATATATTCCAGGCTTCACACATTATTCTAAAGGTATTAGCATCACCGGTTTCTCTGTCTGGGTGGTGCTTCATTCCTAGTTTTCGCCACTGCCTACGGATCTCCTTTGTCGTTGCACTTTCTGATAAGCCAAATAACTTTAATGCTTGGTGACGATCCATCGTTTTAATACTATTCCCACCAAGATAACGTCGATAACTACTCCAAAACTCATTTAATAATCGTTTTACTTCATCTTCATTCGCTTGGTAATTTGACCAATCTAAATAGTATTCACGCAAAGGATGTGTTTTATCTATAACGCATTCCGCTTCTGTTGTTTTTGAAACTGGAAACAACAAAATATTCATGGATTCTACTTGTAACCATTGCTCTGGATACAGCTCACTTTGCAATTGATAAAGTGCATTCATGATCAAAAAATTGCGTTTAAATAAGTCTTTCTCAGGATTTTCATCTAAATGATTAAGTAATCCCTTCTCCATCAGATGAGTTGATAACGTATGCACTTTCCATACTTGTTTTGACTCTTGCAACACCTCAAATAATGACCACACTAATGGGTTTTCAAATTCACCATTAGCGTTATCTATGTTTTTGTTTTCTGTCAATTTTTCATCCTTTTTATTATTTAAAGTTAACGGTAGAAGCTATGCAATTATCTTTCCAAAAAAATGGCAGCCATTTCTGGCTGCCATTTTATTTACAAACTTAACTCACTATTCAGCAATCTCTGCTTCTTCTAGCGTTTGTTGAGTTCTGCTTGCTGCTGTATCTTGTCCAAAACCTTTTAGGCCCACCACATGAACGTGCTCACGATCTTTAAAAATCTTACGGACTAGTTTATAAGTCGTTCCTTTCTCTGGGCTGATGTTCTCTGGTGCTGCGATAAGAAGCTGCATGTCCAGACGGTCACACAATTCAAATAACGTCGCGATAGATTTACCATCCAGACGTGCCGCTTCATCCAAGAACAGTAGACGACAAGGCATAATGTCTTTGCTACGAAGGCGACGAGATTCATCTTCCCAGCTTTGGATAACCATTAGTAGGATCGCCTGACCCGTACCAATCGCCTCACCTGTTGATAATGCGCCCGACTCTGCTTGTAACCAACCATCAGATCCACGGTTTACTTCAATGTTTAGCTCTAAGTAGTTACGGTAATCCAGTAACTCTTCACCTAGTGTTTGTGGTGAACGTTGGCCAACATCGATATGTGGGTTAATTCGTTGGAACAGTTTCGCAATTGCTTCTGAGAACGTAAAGCGAGGATTACCAAACAAGTCTTGATGCTGTGCTTGATGCTCAGACAGACCCGCTAGTAGCGTTGCGTGAGTTTCACGAATACCTACATTTAGACGAACACCCGTTACTTGACCAAAACCAATTTGTGATAAACCTTGGTTCAGCATACGAATACGGTTTTGCTCACGCTGAATGGTCTTACGAATAATGTTCGCAACACTTTCAGAGCTCAACGCTAAACGGTTTTCACGAGACGTCAGCTCTTCAGTCAGACGACCAAGCTCAGTTTCCATCTCTTCAATTGCTTCAACTGGATCATCAGTATGAATAATATCTTGACGAATACGCTCACGAAGATGCTGATAAACCGCAATGTAGAATAGAACCTTACGCTCTGGCTTACTTGTGTCTTCAGAAGCACGTAATGAATCACGTAGGTCTTCATTATCTGCAACTGCTAAACGAAGCGCACCTAATGATTTATCCGACATTGAACGCAATTCTTCTGCACTTAAGTAGGCTAATTCACGTTTATGTAAACGACGTTCAACATCATTTTCACGAGCTAAACGTAGAACTGAACACCAACCTGCTTTTGCGTTAACCACAAAAGTACGTAGCTCTTTGTACAGTTTTTCAACTTTACGAGATTGTTTAACTAAACCTTTAATCTCAAGCTCGTTTGATGTGATGCCTTTTTCTAGCTCACTCTTACGGCCACGAGAACTGTGTAGACGCTCGTTCAATTCACCCTTACGAACTTCAGCACGTTCTAGTGCGCTTTGGTCTGCATGAACACCAAACTCTTGCAGTTCACGCTTAAACTCTTGAACCGTTTCTTGTTTTGCTTGATGTGAACTCTTAAGCGACGCCATAACTTGGTTGTATTGGTTTGCTTGAGCTTGTGATTGCTTTTGTTGCTCTTTCGCTTTAGTACGCGCTTGTTCTGCTTGTACTAATTTCGCTTTAAGTTGTTCGTTTAGTTCACTGCTCTTATTAAGTAAGGCAACTGCATCTTCATAACCGAAGTGATGGCGACGCTCTACTAAATCAGAAATAGCAAACAGTTGAGCTTTAATGCTTTGTAGCTGAGCATCAATTTGTTCATGTTCAGCTTTTAGTGCATCAAATTGCTCAGGATCCACTTCTAGAGCACGTTGCAAGCTCTCTAACTCAGCAATGGCTTTACCATTTTGACGTAGGAAACTTTCTGCTTCTGATACTTGCTCAACTTGAACACTGATCTCTTCGAAACGCTCTGTGATGGTTTCATCTTCAAGCACATTGATATGGGGTGCAATTTTAGCTAATTGAGACAGGGCCTCTTTTGACGCTAAAATTTGAGATTTCTGTTGCTGCTCAGTCGCGACCAATTCATTTAATTGACGATTCGCTTGTGATAATTGCTCACGTGCTTTCTTCAATTCAACTTCTGGATCGGCATCGAACGCGACTGCTAGGTGTGTTGATACGAAACCATTAAAGCTTTGGTATAGGCGTTGAAGTTTTTGTGAATCAAATGCCGCTTTTGCATGCTCTTCAACCGCAATTTCACGCTCTTCACGTAATGTATCTAAACGTTGTTCACGAGCAGCACGACCAAATAATGGTAACTCAGGGAAACGAGAGTAACGCATTTGGCGATCATTTAGGTGAACACAAACCGCATTCTCCATTTCATCGGCATCAAATACGCTATCATCAAACGCGTCAATATCACCTTCAATGATGTAAAGATCATCAGGACAATCATCAAGATCAACCAATTTATCTTTAATACCAGACAAGTCAGAAACAACGATAGCATGACGAGCTGGACCGTAAAGCGAGCTGAAATACGGTGCATCACTTAACGTAATATCATCGTAAATTTCAGAAAGCAGTACCCCACCTAATGTATCCGCAAGACCTTTAAGGCGAGCATCACCACTACCACCAGGAGCCGCTAAACGTTCAATCTCACCATCTAACTCTTCTTTACGAGCAGCAAGACGATCTTTATTAGTTGAAAGTACACGTTCATTTTCTAGCGTTTCTTGCATCTTGCTGATAACCATATGGCTATCTTCTAACTCAATACCACATTGGTCATTAAGTTTGTTTAATGCATCGTTTGCTGCAATCCATTTCGGAGCGATCGATTCTAAACGCTGAGTTTCAGAACGAAGTTGCTGTTCTTGACGTTTTAGCTCTGAGCGCTTATCAATGATATTTTCTTGTTGTTCTTGAACGGTTTCAAGCATCTCTTCATGACGAGCTTGTTCTTCTTCAAGTACGATTTCAGAATCCACAGTGATATTAAAACGTTTTGCATATTCAGCCGCTAATTCTTGAGCTTGACGCTGTAAACGCACGGCACGTTCTAAATCTTTGTATTGCGCTTTAAGCTGCTCTGCACGCTCTGCAATATTGCTGAACTGACGCGCTTGTTCAATTAAGGCCTTCGCTTTATCTGACGCTTCATTTCGCTCAACATGACCTGCAATTGAGGTAACTAATGCTAAGCCACGTTCAAATTGTTGAACAGCCGCAGAAGAAAGATCCAACTTATGTTTAATCGCTAGTAATGCTGTGGTTTGAAGCTCTTCTTTTGCTTTTAATTCACCTTGAAGATCAACTGCATTATCTTGAGTTAATGAGTTATTTGCTGTTAATTGCTGTGCTTTTTCAAGAGCTTTAACCGCTTGTTGGTATTGAAGCGCACGAGTTTGTTGCATGTCCAACGCTTGTTGGTAATCAGCAAGTTGCGTTTTAAGGCTATCAACTTCTTCTTCTGTTAATAGCGCTTGCTCTTCAGCCATGGCAAGTTGTTCAGTGGCTTCTTCCACCACCATCACTTGCTCTTCTAGACGCTCTGTTAGCTCTTCTAGATCTTCAGAGTAACGTTCAATCTTCTCTTGTTGACGAACCGCAGTTTGTACTAATTGAAGATGATCTGACGCTGCTTGGTAATCTTGCTCAAGGCCTGACTCTGATTCAGTAAGCTGCTCTAATTCACTCTGCATATTGTTTAATACAGACGACAGATCCACTAAGCTGTGTTGTGCATTCATTAACTCAACACGGTGCGTTAATGTTTGTTCTACTTTATTACGGCGATCATTCGCATGACGCATGTAATCTGAAGCAACATAGTTCGTTGATTCTGTGATGAGATGCTTGAATAGATCACGATCAGACTGAGTCGTCTTAATCGCTTCTAATGTCATACGGTTTTCACGCAGTGCCGCTTCCATATCTTGGAAGGCTTTCTTAACACCACCATTTTGTGGCAATAAGTAATCACGTAAAGAACGCGTGATCGCACTTGAAATACCACCGTATAAAGAAGCTTCGATTAAACGATAGAACTTAGAACGATCGCTTGTGTTACGAAGTTTCTTCGGTAATACACCGTAATCAAACATTTGAGCGTGATAATCCGTTACAGAATTAAACGCTTTAAATTG
The DNA here is from genome assembly GCF_057368585.1 of Aliivibrio thorii. Classification (NCBI taxonomy): domain Bacteria; kingdom Pseudomonadati; phylum Pseudomonadota; class Gammaproteobacteria; order Vibrionales; family Vibrionaceae; genus Aliivibrio; species Aliivibrio thorii. Next base: position 1,360,828 of record NZ_CM170655.1, read on the forward strand.
AACACCTTCGTACTGTGAAACAATCTCTTTTACGTCATTGATTTGACGAACACGAGCTTGATTTTCAGAAACCGATTCAATCATTAAGTCTGTTGGTTTTACATGACTTGGTAAACCAACAACGATGAATGGTTTAATATCAACTTTCTTATCACGACCTGCTACTTGCTGTAATTTAACCGCAAAAAGTACACGTTGCTTACGAGAGTTAACAATATCTAGGGCTGCATAACATGCACCCGGTTTTAATTTACCGTGCAGACCTTTGTCACGAGAAGCTTGAGAGCTGCCCGCTTCTGTTGTGTTACGGAAATGCAGTAGTGACTGGTCAGGAATAAGCGTAGTAATAAACGCCGCCATTGTGGTCGACTTACCAGCACCGTTACCACCAGAAAGTGTGGTTACTAGATTATCAATGTCAAAAGTACGGGCAAAAAAGCCGTTCCAGTTAACCATGGTGAGTGATTGATATTTACCACGTTCAATCATACTCATAGATCACCTTCCAATTCTAATTCATGTTGCTCTTCAGCCGGTTTTTCGTTGTTATCTATATCAAGATCCAAACTAGATTGGCTTGCTTCTTCTTGATGAACAACTACCGCTTCACCATCACGGATTAAACGTAATTGCGCTTCTTTCATGTCATCGCTTGTACGTACATCGGCACCAAAACGGAAAACCGCTTCACTAATACGGAATTTACCTTGCTCACCCACTTGAATAATCATACCTAAACGCTTTAAACGACGTAGCGAGGTACGAACTTTATCAAACAGTTTTTCTTTATCTAAATCAGAACCAGATGCACGGTTAGTCACTAACTTCATTAGCTTTTGTTCATCAGCTAACACTAATAGCTCATCAAACAACTCTTGATTAGTAAAAATACCTTCGTGAGCCAAACGCTCCGGGCTTAGGTATAAGAAACACAGTACTTTACCAACCAACATGTCTATCTCAGCCAATACACTACGTGCAATGAAAGAGGTAGATCGCGGACGTAAGTAAAAGAAACCTTCTGGCGCTTTTACTAATTCAGCATGATAACGTTGGTAAAACATACCAAGCTCATGTTCAAACTCACACAATAAACCATGGTTATCTAAATCTTCGCTGGCAATATGGCGACCAGAACGCAATAAACTGTCTAATGCTGGGAATAATGGATTAGCAATCGCTTTTGCTAACTTCTCAGGCATGAATTCTTCAATATTTGTTAATGACATTTGCTTGTACCTTCGCACCGAATTCGTTAATAGATTGCCAATCAGGTTGAACGGCTTGGAAATCGGCTTCTGAATAACCGAGACGCACTGCTTGATCTACCACGATACGGGCAAGATCAAAGTGCTGAGAATGAGGATAAGTCGTTAGATAGTTTTTAAGCATTGTACCTAATTCCATCGCTTCACCCGTCGCTTTATGACGCTGAAGCATTTCACTCACTTGTTCTGCTAAGATATCTGTGATTACACTTAATTCTTCGTATTCCATTTCATCTGGAACAATACCGGTAACTTCGTCGTCACGCAGGATTAAGGCTTCATCACGCATATCTCGTAATCGTTCTGTATCGGCATACGTTAACAACCAAGGCGCATCAAAATAGCCTTTAACTGAATCACGCAAACGTTGACTGAACGCACGGTTTTTATCCATATCAATCGCAGTACGGATAAATTTATGTACGTGTCTGTCGTAGCCAATCCATAAATCAATCGCTTGTTGCCCCCAACTTACAATGCGGTCAAGTTTCATTTGCAATGAATACAGCAAGGCATCAATAAACTCTAACTCTTCATTACCATAAACAATTTCTTGAATATTCAGTAACTCCGTTTGAAGTTGATCGCCCGCCGCTTGCAATGAATCTTGTAATTCACGTAAGTTACCAGACGTTTCATCAAGCAGTTTTTCACAGCTAGAAATCGCTTCACGCCAGTTTTGGTTTAGCAGCTCTGCAATTTCTTCTTTAACCGATTGTTGCTGTTCATCCATTACACGTTGGTTTAGATCGATACGATCAAAAATCTCTCCAACGGAATACTTCAGAACACCAAATACGTTTTTACGCCAGTGCTTCGCTTCGCCACCTTTTTCAGCCGCTTGCGATGCCTTTTGGATTTCTTCTGCAACCATCGCCAACTGAATAGAAAGCTTCAATTTAGAGAATTGGCGGTGGCGCACGTAGTAATCGGTAATACCAATCGCTAATGGTGTGAGACGATAGATATTCATTCCATCAGTACTTTCACCACTAAAACGGCTAATTAAACGTTGTTTTACTAATTCATTGATTGCATTGTTCGCACGAAAAGCGATGGTGTCATTGGATTGACCAAATAAACCACTGATGATACCAAACGCATCGTGAAGTTCCCCTTCACCCAGCTCATCATCAAATCTTTCATTACTGAGAACAGCAATGGCCAACAAAAATGCCAGACGTTCAGTCGGCAAGTTCAATGAGAAATCGTGCTGTTTTACCCAGCCAACCAGTTCATCAACCGTTTGGTCTGTAACAGCATTAGAAAACTCACTCATTGTGTATCCTTTGTGTACATCATTATTATTTTCTCTTCGCCCATACGTGAATATAACGACCAAGAGAGAGATAAGGTTCTTGACGGCATAACTGCTCTTCTAGTTTTAGCACGTCTTCGATTTGGTAGTCCCCCATGTATTCCATATTACCGATGTAATCATGAAATGAGCGAATACCCGATTTTCCTTTAATTTCATAACCAGCGTCTTCAACCCACTGGTAAACCTCATTAGGCATTAAGCCTTTTTGTGGTTGTAACTTAAACCGTTTTCTATGTGGCATGCCATCTAAAACATGAGGAATATTGCCACAAATCACATTTTTCAATACTAAACCGTGGTGATTATAAAACATAATCGAAGCATACCCACCCGGTTTCACTTGTTCTAATAAAATATCCAATGCCGCTTTCGGATCTTCTAACCATTCCATTACAGCATGAAAGAGTAGAATATCAACTTTACCTACTTCATGCTGTTCAATTTGTTGTACAGCAGAGTGAATAAACTGATATTGAGACAGTAAACCATTGTCTTTCACTGACTCTTTCGCTAACTTCAGCATTTCTGAAGAAATATCACATAAAGTAACAAAATGCCCCAATTGAGCAATTTGTTGAGATACTTGGCCAATTCCTCCTCCTGCATCTAATACAGTAAGTGGCGCAGAACTTGCTTTACTATCAGCTAAGATGGTTTCCATATCTTGCCATACAATAGTTTGACGGATCTCGCCTTTGTCAGAACCATAAATGTTCTTAGCAAATTTGTGGGCGATGTCGTCGAAATTACGGTCTTTATTCACAGTGGTTAAGTTATGATATTATCTATTGGAAACAAGCATTGTCGCATAAGAGTTAAAGGAAGTAACAGCATGACGCTGTTTTTTGCTCTCAAGTGGTGGTTTTTCATTCTATATCAGCGGTAATAGTCAAAAAATATGTTTGAGTTAAAGAAGTTTATATCATCAATGCTGATGCCCTTACCTGGATTACTCCTAATTGGGTTCATCGGTTTATTCATTTTATGGTTTTCAAAAAGGAAAGGATTTGCCTCTTTTTTACTAACATTTTCTCTTGTGGGTATTTTCATGCTGTCTTTTCAGCCAATCACTGCCCCTCTATTAAAATCAACAGAACGCATGTATCCTTCTTTCATCGCACCAGATATACCTGTTGAATACGTACTTGTTCTTGGCAATGGGCATGTTGTTGATGATGAAATATCACCAATTTCTGAATTATCACGCGCCGCCGTTATGCGCTTAACGGAAGGGATCCGTATTTATCGAATGTACCCTGGTGCAAAATTGATTTTGTCAGGCTACAAGGGTGGAACAACCGTTAGCCATGCTCGTATGATGGCACGCGTTGCACTGTCTCTTGGTGTTAATAAATCAGATATTCTATTATTAGAAAGTGCGCAAGATACACATGAAGAAGCGATTCAAACGCTTAATTCCGTTGGTAAAAGTAATTTAGTTCTTGTTACTTCTGCTAGTCATATGCCAAGAGCAATGGCTGAGTTCCATAATTTAGGGTTAGCCCCTACTCCTGCACCAACTAATTATTTAGCACACTCTCAAATAAAACAACCTTGGGAGAAATATGCACCTAAAGCGAAATATTTAGAGCAATCTGAACGCTTTTGGTATGAACAAATGGGACGTTGGTTTATGGATCTTAAAAATCTTTTAATGGCAAGAGAAGAACAAGCACAAGAAACAAACAAAATTGAGTTTGAAGACGTTATGGATAAAGTAGATGATATAACAAAATCTCTACCATTACCGAAAAACAAATAGCAGCTTTAAACTATTGATAATAAAAAAGCACGAACCAAAATTAGGCTCGTGCTTTTTTGTACGTATCGATAAGTATCTGATCATTTTTACTTACTTAGGATAATTACAATTACTTATCCAAATCAGTATTACTTAAAATGATAGATCTCACTTTTTCTAAATCTTCTGGTGTATCAACCCCTGCTGCCGGCGCTTCTTTTGCCACTGCTACATGAATTTTTTCACCATACCAAAGCACTCTCAGTTGCTCTAAGCATTCTATTTTTTCAAGTACACTTGGTTGCCAATTAATATACGTATTAATGAAACCAGCACGGTACGCATAGATACCAATATGACGAAGTAATGGGTGTGCTGTTAGCACCTCACCTTTTGCAAACGCATCACGATCCCATGGGATAGAAGCTCGGCTAAAGTACAATGCATAACCTTCAGCATCGGTGACTACTTTAACTGCATTCGGATTAAACACTTCATCTTCTTCATCAATGGTAACGGCCAATGTTGCCATTGGTGCCACCGAACCTGATAGGTTTTGTGCGACTTGTTGAATAATACTCGGTGGAATAAGAGGTTCATCACCTTGTACATTTACAACAATTTCATCTGCCGTAATCCCACATTTCTCAATAACTTCAGCTAGACGTTCTGTACCTGATTCATGAGCAGGGGAAGTAATGCATACATCACCACCAAAGCCTTTAACCACAGCTTCAATACGAGGATCATCTGTTGCTACGATAACACGGTCAGCTCCCGCTTTTGATGCTTGCTCATAAACCCATTGAATCATCGGCTTACCACAAATATCAGCCAATGGCTTACCTGGTAAGCGCGTTGATTGGTAACGAGCAGGAATTATAACTGTGAACGACATAGCTCTACCTCTTCCATTGTCATACGACGAGCTTCAGGCTCAAGCATTACTGGAATACCTTCTTTAATTGGGTATGCAAGACGATCAATTTTACAGATCAATTCTTGCTTATCTTTATCGTAGTTCAGTTTTCCATTACACACAGGACAAGCAACGATTTCAAGAAGACGATAATCCATATTGTTCTTTTACCTCTATAATTTTATCTAATATTTGTTGTGCTTTTTCTTCTGGGAATTTAGCATCAACAGGTAAATACCACCATGACGACTGAGCAAAGGACTGACACTTAACTGCATCTTTCTCTGTCATAATTAATTGCTCGCCATACTGCATTAAATTTTCAATTTCTGTTGGTTCAAACGCTTTATGATCACCAAAGGCTTGAGTATAAACAACATCTGCTTTTAGTGATTTTAACGTCTCAAAAAAGCGTGGAGGATGACCAATACCCGCAAATGCAACCAAATTTGATAAAGAAGAAATATCACGTTTTTCACCCGTAACTAAATTAATCGCATTACTTGGTTCAAGCCGCATTGATATTTCATTATCTTTTGGGCGCTCTCCATTACAAATTAAGAAATCAACCGTTGATAAACGATCTACCCCCTCTCTTAATGGTCCTAATGGAATGTACTTCCCATTACCAAAACGACGTTTTCCATCAATGATAATGAACTCAACGTTACGCTGTAACGCATAGTGTTGCAAACCATCATCGGTAATAATTATATCAACACCTTGCGATTCAAGCACTTTAACGGCATCACTTCGCACAGGGGCAACCACAACATCCGCTTTGGTGCGTTGTTTTATCAATACGGGTTCATCACCTGAAATATCCGGTGTTGTCGTTTCAGTCAGTAAGTAAGGATAATACGGTGCTTTACCACCATAACCACGAGAGGCAACACCAACTCTGTACCCTTTCAGTTGAAGTTGTTCAACTAACCATACAACAACAGGAGTTTTACCATTCCCCCCCGCGGTAATATTTCCGACAACGACAACAGGAACAGAAGCTCGATAGCTTACTTTCTTACCCGATTGATAATCCGCTTTTCGTTTCGAAGCCAACCATTTAAATAAGCAACTTAGTGGCCATAATATTGGCCATAAAAGCTTTCCTAAAATATGATTATCAAACCAAATTTTCTCAACCATTAATCACCAAACTGAATGCGATGTAACTGTGCATAAGCACCATCATGATCAATTAGTTGAGCATGTGTTCCACGCTCAACCACTTCACCTTCATCAATAACTAGAATTTGATCTGCGCCTTCAATAGTTGATAAACGGTGTGCAATGACTAATACCGTTTTGTCTTTTTGCAGCTCATCCAATGCTGATTGGATCGCTTTTTCTGATTCTGTATCCAATGCCGATGTTGCTTCATCAAGAATCAATACAGATGCATTTTGCAATAGAGCACGAGCAATAGCGATACGTTGACGTTGTCCGCCTGATAAACTTGCGCCGTTTTCACCAATCATGGTGTCAAAGCCCTGCTCCATCTTATTAATAAAATCAGAGGCATAAGCAAGTTCAGCCGCTTTTTCTATTTCTTCGCGCGTAAACTTACCCTCTGAAGCATAAGAAATATTGTTTGCTACCGTGTCATTAAATAAATGTACATTTTGAGATACTAACGCAAAGTGTTTACGAAGGTTAGGAAGTTTATAATCTTCAACTTTATCGCCATCTAACGATATTGAACCTGAGTCAACATCGTAGAAACGGGTAAATAAATTCGCAATAGTACTTTTACCTGAGCCTGAACGACCAACTAATGCAACTGTCTTTCCACTTGGGATATCAAAACTGACATTTCGTAACGCTGGACCTTCCGCCGTTGGGTAAGTAAACGTTACATTTTCAACTTTAATTTCACCATCAACTTTTTCTTTAGCGATCACGCCATCGTCTTTTTCTTTATCCATATCCATTAATTCGAATAAAGTTTGACACGCAGCCATACCGCGTTGGAAGTCAGACGTAACACCAGTTAGCGATTTTAATGGGCGAAGTAAGCCAAACATAGCAGAGAAAACAACCGTAAACGTACCTGGTGTTAATGTCTCTTTAATCGAGTCAACACTGGCTAAAAATAGTACTGTTACTAATGCTAAAGAAGCGATCATTTGAATAATAGGATTTGCTAAACCTTGAGCAACCACCATTTTCATGCCTTGCTGACGCATGTGGTTACTAATGTTATCAAAACGCTCTGATTCAATTTTTTGACCGCCATAGCTAAGAACTACTTTATGCCCCTTAAGCATTTGCTCAGACGTTGCCGTTAATGAGCCCATCGCTGTTTGCATGCTCTTACTTATCTTTCTAAAACGTTTAGATACAAAACTAATAGCAAAAGCAACTACAGGAGCAACCACAATAAGCACTAAAGATAGTTGCCAGCTGTTCCAGAACATCAAACCAAGTAAACCAATAATGCTTGCCGACTCTCTGACAATATTAACTAATGCTTTACTGGTTGCAGAAGCGACTTGTTCTGAATCATAGGTGATACGCGATAACAAGCGGCCTGTAGATTCTTGATCAAAGTAACTTACTGGCATGTGCATAAAATGATTAAATATTTGACGGCGAATTCGCATTACTACGTTACTCGCGACCCAACTCATGCAATAACCAGAGATAAAACCACTAAGGCCACGAATAAACATCATAGCTAAAATAATAAATGGCATCTTCTTTAGGAAGTCTGAATCTGCGCTACCAAAACCTTCATCTAATAATGGTTTTAATAACGAAATCATGTAGGTGTCACTTAAGGCATTAACAACCAGAGCAACGATAGCTATCCATAGCCCGGCCTTATAAAGAGAAATTAATGGCCATAAACGTTTAAATGTTACCCATGTAGATTCGTCTTTTTCAATAGTCATAAGTACTTATTCTTCATATACAATTACCTTTATTCTACTCTGAATTTAGATTATCGCCAAATAGCTTTCTGTACCAGACATTGTGATTGAGCAATGAATAACCTTTAATCACTAAATTACCTTGATCACTTGTAATACTGATCTGCCCTAATTGAGCAGTATCTAACCATTTTATGTCTTTCTCTTCATATCGTTCTTGTATTGTTTTGCTCGGTAAATTCCAAGGGGTAAACCGCCCTGTAGACACAACTGCAATCTTCCCTTTCATCTCTTTTGTCCAACGAATTGTTGAAGAGCTATTAGAACCATGATGAGGTACAAGAAAAACATCCACATCATCAAAGTTATTTTGATTTAATATCAACATCTCTGAGATAGCATCAATGTCACCAGTTAATAAAAAGGTCCATTGCTCAATCTTAACTTTAATTACACATGAATGAGGATTATAAGCTCTCTTGACTCTCTTTGGAGGCCAGATCGCGGTAAACAACATATTTCCTTCCTGCCATTGCTCACCTTTAATGCAGCTTTTACTTCTTATCATTTTTTCGCTTGTTCTAACCCATGTAGGAGTAAACTCATCAATTAAGTATTCTTTTCCCCCTGAATGATCATTATCTGAATGGCTGACAATTAAGCCATTTATTGTCTTAACTCCACGAGAATACAAAATCGGCCCAATAACACTTTCAGCAATACTGCCATTGTTCCACTTCATACCTGTATCATAAATAACTATATGTTCTCCTTTTGATAACAAAACCGATAGCCCATGACCAACATCGAGAAAATCAATTTGCCACTTTTTTTCTGGTTTAATTAAGGCTGAAAAAATAAATAAAAATATAAGCGGCTGAAAGAAAAACTTTAACGGAAAAATAGTCCTTAGACCAACCAATATAATGATTGTAATAAAAAGAATATTAAAGTCGTTAGGTAAGATAAACCATGACCGCTCAGCTTTCTCTGCCAGCCACCATATAGGTATTAATGATAAATTAGCTAAATACCAAGATAATGCTGAAATAGTATAACTAACCTGCTCTGTTATCACAGAAAATAAACTTAAAGGAACGGTGAACAAACTAACCCAAGGAACAGAAATTAGATTAATGAATGGAGATAAAGCACTAACACCGGAGAAAAAATATGCTTGTATTGGTGTTAATAACACAAAGAGTCCACATTGAATAAATAGTATCTGACGCAGCTTTTCTATAAATGAACGTGAGTTATCATTGAAGAATAATTGATAAAAATATAATGATAAAAAAACCACAGACACCGCACCAAACGAAAGCCAAAAGCTCATAGACAGAGCTGAAAAAGGATTAATAATAAGACATAGCAACAAGCACCATAAAAACAGTAAGTGCTTAGGCCATTTCCAACGAAAAATTAAAACTGATGAAACTAAAAGACAAGCAATTAATGCTCTTATAGTAGGTAATGAAAAATCAGCAAGCCATGCATAAAAAGTAGCAAGTAAACAACCGATAAGAACAGGAAGCCAAATGGTAATTCGGTGAGGAGAAAGACCTCTAGTCATCTTTCCTAACCACCAACCAATAGCAAAAACAAAACCGATATGAAGACCAGAAATAGCCATCAAATGAGCTAAACCTGAATTCCTTAAAATCCTCCATTCAGTCGTCTCTATATCTCCTTTATAACCAAATGTTAATGCTAAAAGTAATGACTGGAATTCTTGTTCTAAGGTGCGATTATAAACATTAAGAAACCACTGACTTCTTATTGAAGGACTATTATTAATTAATGTTGCACTAGTAATTTTACCATATGAATGAATTCCTTTAGCTAAAGCATAATCCTCAAGCTTATACCCTACTTCATTATGCCTACCTATTGGGGGTCTTAGTTTGACAGTAAATTCCCATAATTCACCTTGTTTAAAAAGGGCTTTGGGGATTTCTTTTTTCAAGGACTTTTTAAAATCTCTAATTGAGAGCCTCAGTAAGGGGGATTGATAAAACTTAATAGGATAAGTGTCAATATCACGAACTTGCACTAAAATTGAAGATGTTCTTTCTTTAAATGCAATTAGACTTTGAATTTCACCTTTGATGGTAATATCATGCCCCTGACTATAAAGTAGTTTGTTTATATTTTTATAGTAAGTTATGTGTGAGGATGTGATGATTAATCCCAGCAGGATGCCTTGTATTAATTTAGCTTGGGAAAATTTTAGTGTTACTAAGTAACTCAAAAAACACAGTAAAAATGCAAACAACGGCAGGTTTGTTGGCCAGTAGGCTGACGACAAAAGAATAAGAATTACGACTACGAGCTTTATACGTATGTCATTAAAAAGAAGCATTAACTCATGCCAAGAAAATTCATTAAACGTTTTTTACCAAACCACGAGACAATTAAACGCCAAAAAGCATTAAAAGTATTCGGCAATGTATTGTATAACCCAAACCTATGGTGTTTGAACCGCCGCTCTGCAGCTGGCGCGTTTGCTGTCGGTTTATTTATGGCGTTTGTCCCTCTACCTAGTCAAATGATTATGGCTGCTGGATTAGCCATTTTATGCAGTGTAAATCTACCATTATCTATTGCATTAGTCTGGGTAAGTAACCCAGTTACTATGCCCGTTTTATTTTATGGCGCGTACAAAATTGGTGCTTGGGTATTATCAACACCCACTCAACATTTCCATTTTGAATTATCATGGGAATTCATTGGTTCTCAAATGTCAACGATTGGCCCTCCGTTTCTACTGGGTTGTGCTATTTGTGCCGTTGTTTCTGCTCTTATTGGCTATTTTGGTATTCGTGGACTTTGGCGATACTCCGTTGTTAGAAGTTGGAAAAAACGAACTCTAAGACTAAAAATTCCACGTTAAAAACAATCTACCCTTTTCAGATAGATCCTTTCTATTACTGGCAGTAAATCTTTGCTGTCAGTTCACAAAACTAAACTTTCCCTCAAACAATACGTCATGTTTCTTGTAATATATTTATGGTTGTCTCACTAATTAAACCACGTAAAATCAGTAGTTCGATTAGTATTGAATATAAAATAATAAAGAGATAATAGACATCGTATACTGCCGATTAAGGAATATGACATGAATGAAATTAATGAATGTCCAAACTGCCTTTCTGATGAATTGCTCATTTCAGAGAATCAAAAAACAGTGATCTGCTCAGATTGCGGAGTTGTCAAAAAAGATGGAGTCTGGGTTCTTGTAACAACCCCTCAGAGCGAAGCTGTTATTTAGCCCTTACAAAAAGCCCATACATCTGTACGGGCTTTTTTAACTAGTTGCTTATATATAACTACAATTAAGCAAAAACTTCTTGTAGTTGAGGAACAACTTGCTTTTTACGGCTAAGAACACCATCAAGCCAAACTCGGCCATTCACAGTTGCTTTACCGTAAGCTTTCTCAGTCAAGTCTGAGTTATCACTAATAACAAGTAGCTCTGAGCCTTCTTTCATGATGTCAGTTAAAAGCAAAATCATAGTATGACGATTTCCTTCCACTTTCATTGCTGCGATATCCGCTTCTAAATCAGCTTTAATCTCATCAAATACAGAAAGATCGATAACTTCAAGTTGGCCAATACCAACAAGCTCACCATTCATATTAAAGTCTTTAAAATCACGCATAACAAGATCACGCACCGCCGTACCTTCAACTGCTGATTTCACTTTAAACATTTCCATGCCTAATGCTTTAAAGTCTTCAATACCAGCGATCTCTGCTAGTGCTTCAACACATTTAATATCAGCAGTTGTACATGTTGGTGATTTGAAAATCACAGTATCACTTAGGATTGCACATAGCATAATGCTAGCAATATTTTGAGGAATTTCAACATTATAGAAATCGTACATCATCTTAATAATTGTATTACTACAACCAACAGGACGGATCCAACATTCTAGTGGTGTTGAAGTCGTCAAATCACCTAGTTTATGGTGGTCTACGATACCTACAATTGTAGCTTCTGCAATATCATCTGGTGCTTGAGTTAACTCAGAATGGTCAACAATATAAACTTCTTCACCAGCATAGCTAGTTTTAAACTCTGGAGACTCTAAACCAAACTTATCAAGGATGAATGCTGTTTCAGGAGAAAGTTCACCTAGACGAGCTGGAATAGCAGCTTCGCCAATTTGATTTTTTAAGTAAGCAAGTGCGATTGCACCACAAATTGAATCTGAATCTGGGATTTTATGGCCCACTACATACATTGACATTGTATTACTCTCCTTTAAATATGCGCGATATTCTAACAAATTAACGGCATTTGAAAAGAAAAAGCTCGTCGTTTTCGATATAGCATTTCTTATAGAAGAAGAGTTCATGGCTATTTCCCATGTAATAAATAGCAAAAAGGCCCATATCTTTTGATATGAGCCTTCTTTAATATGGCAGGGGTGGAGAGATTCGAACTCCCAACACGCGGATTTGGAATCCGCTGCTCTGCCAGTTGGAGCTACACCCCTGTAGTTATTTTAATGACTTAACTTTGTCTTATTTTACTTTACAAAAGTAAAATTAAATTCAAGCCTGGCAATGTCCTACTCTCACATGGGGAGACCCCACACTACCATCGGCGCTATTACGTTTCACTTCTGAGTTCGGTATGGGATCAGGTGGGTCCATAATGCTATGGTCGCCAAGCAAATTCTGTCTATATCTCCCGCTTGTTATAAAGCTCGCTAGCTGCGTTAATTTATTCTCTCATTCGCTCATTTACAGAAGTAAATTCACTCATTCGAATCACAAATTGCCTTGCTATCAAACTTTATTCCAGCGCTACTAATAGCAAGGGAAATATAATAATCTGGAAAGCTGTTTCTCTATATAAAGAGCTGTTCTTAATCACATTCAATATGGTTCTTGGTTAACGAATCCGTTAAAACCCCTTGGGTGTTGTATGGTTAAGCCTCACGGGCAATTAGTATCAGTTAGCTCAATGCCTCGCAGCACTTACACACCTGACCTATCTACGTCGTAGTCTCCAACAACCCTTTAGGATACTTAAAGTATCAGGGATGACTCATCTCAAGGCTCGCTTCACGCTTAGATGCTTTCAGCGTTTATCGATCCCGAACTTAGCTACCGGGCAATGCTACTGGCGTAACAACCCGAACACCAGAGGTTCGTCCACTCCGGTCCTCTCGTACTAGGAGCAGCCCCTTTCAATCATCCAACGCCCACGGCAGATAGGGACCGAACTGTCTCACGACGTTCTAAACCCAGCTCGCGTACCACTTTAAATGGCGAACAGCCATACCCTTGGGACCGACTTCAGCCCCAGGATGTGATGAGCCGACATCGAGGTGCCAAACACCGCCGTCGATATGAACTCTTGGGCGGTATCAGCCTGTTATCCCCGGAGTACCTTTTATCCGTTGAGCGATGGCCCTTCCATTCAGAACCACCGGATCACTATGACCTGCTTTCGCACCTGCTCGAATTGTCATTCTCGCAGTCAAGCGGGCTTATGCCATTGCACTAACCTCACGATGTCCAACCGTGATTAGCCCACCTTCATGCTCCTCCGTTACTCTTTGGGAGGAGACCGCCCCAGTCAAACTACCCACCAGGCACTGTCCGCAACCCCGATAAGGGGCCAACGTTAGAACATCAAGCATACAAGGGTGGTATTTCAAGATTGCCTCCACACATACTGGCGTACGTGCTTCAAAGGCTCCCACCTATCCTACACATGTAGGGTCAATGTTCAGTGCCAAGCTGTAGTAAAGGTTCACGGGGTCTTTCCGTCTAGCCGCGGGTACACTGCATCTTCACAGCGATTTCAATTTCACTGAGTCTCGGGTGGAGACAGCGTGGCCATCATTACGCCATTCGTGCAGGTCGGAACTTACCCGACAAGGAATTTCGCTACCTTAGGACCGTTATAGTTACGGCCGCCGTTTACTTGGGCTTCGATAAAGAGCTTCGACCCCTCTCTATATAGAGAAACAATCTAACCCCATCAATTAACCTTCAAGCACCGGGCAGGCGTCACACCGTATACGTCATCTTACGATTTAGCACAGTGCTATGTTTTTAATAAACAGTTGCAGCCACCTGGTATCTGCGACTCCCGGCAGCTTAGAGAGCAAGTCTCATCACCGCTAGGAGCGTACCTTCTCCCGAAGTTACGGTACCATTTTGCCTAGTTCCTTCACCCGAGTTCTCTCAAGCGCCTTAGTATTCTCTACTCGACCACCTGTGTCGGTTTGGGGTACGATTCCTTACAATCTGAAGCTTAGAGGCTTTTCCTGGAAGCATGGCATCAATGGCTTCACTACCGTAGTAGCTCGACATCGTGTCTCAGCCTAGTGTATTCCCGGATTTGCCTAAGAATACAGCCTACACACTTGAACTTGGACGACCGTCGCCAAGCCCACCTAGCCTTCTCCGTCCCCCCATCGCAATTATAAGAAGTACGGGAATATTAACCCGTTTCCCATCGACTACGCCTTTCGGCCTCGCCTTAGGGGTCGACTTACCCTGCCCCGATTAACGTTGGACAGGAACCCTTGGTCTTCCGGCGAGCGGGTTTTTCACCCGCTTTATCGTTACTCATGTCAGCATTCGCACTTCTGATACGTCCAGCACGCTTTACAACGCACCTTCAACCGCTTACAGAACGCTCCCCTACCCAATACAGTAAACTGTATTGCCGCAGCTTCGGTGTATAGTTTAGCCCCGTTACATCTTCCGCGCAGGCCGACTCGACCAGTGAGCTATTACGCTTTCTTTAAATGATGGCTGCTTCTAAGCCAACATCCTGGCTGTCTGAGCCTTCCCACATCGTTTCCCACTTAACTATAACTTTGGGACCTTAGCTGGCGGTCTGGGTTGTTTCCCTCTCCACGACGGACGTTAGCACCCGCCGTGTGTCTCCCGGATAGTACTTACTGGTATTCGGAGTTTGCAAAGGGTTGGTAAGTCGGGATGACCCCCTAGCCTTAACAGTGCTCTACCCCCAGTAGTATTCGTCCGAGGCTCTACCTAAATAGATTTCGGGGAGAACCAGCTATCTCCAGGTTTGATTGGCCTTTCACCCCTAGCCACAACTCATCCGCTAATTTTTCAACATTAGTCGGTTCGGTCCTCCAATTGATGTTACTCAATCTTCAACCTGCCCATGGCTAGATCACCTGGTTTCGGGTCTATATCCAGAGACTGAACGCCCAGTTAAGACTCGGTTTCCCTACGGCTCCCCTAAACGGTTAACCTTGCCACTGAATATAAGTCGCTGACCCATTATACAAAAGGTACGCAGTCACACCATCACTAAGCCACCTCTGCTTGATTTTGTTGTTGATCGATGCAAAAAGCGCATCGTTAACCACAATTTAGCAAAAGTAGATGTTGACACTAAGTCACAAAGCTTAGTGATGGTGCTCCTACTGCTTGTACGTACACGGTTTCAGGTTCTATTTCACTCCCCTCACAGGGGTTCTTTTCGCCTTTCCCTCACGGTACTGGTTCACTATCGGTCAGTCAGTAGTATTTAGCCTTGGAGGATGGTCCCCCCATATTCAGACAGGATATCACGTGTCCCGCCTTACTCGTTTTCACTGATGATGAGATGTCGGTTACGGGGCTATCACCCTGTATCGCGCCACTTTCCAGAGGCTTCACCTGTCTCATTAAAAGCTTAAGGGCTAACCCAATTTCGCTCGCCGCTACTTTCGGGATCTCGGTTGATTTCTCTTCCTCGGGGTACTTAGATGTTTCAGTTCTCCCGGTTTGCCTCACCACACTATGTATTCATGTAGTGATACTAGCTTATGCTAGTGGGTTTCCCCATTCAGAAATCGTAGACTCAAATGGTTTTTACTACCTAATCTACGCTTATCGCAAGTTAATACGTCTTTCATCGCCTCTGACTGCCAAGGCATCCACCGTGTACGCTTAATTACTTAACCATACAACCCCAAGAGGTCTTTTTACTTGTTCTTTTATCTTTATACTTCGTTGTTTTCAAAATTTACTTGGTCATGTAGCAAGCTACACTTCCTTCGATAAATTTCTTAACGCCTTGTCTAAAAATAAAATTACTACGTAAAACAAATAACTTGAGATCGTATTTCAACTAATCAAGGTTTGAACTCATCACTATTTCTGTAAAAAAGATAATCTCTAAACAGAAAAATGTGAGTTCTGGTTTTTCGCCGGATTCGCTCTTTATCTCTACTTTAAAAAGTAGAAACAAAATAATACCAAGAACACTTGAATGTGTTTTTAATTTGTTTATCTATGATAAACAAAAGATATTAAGAACTTTTAAATTTTGATTTAACTTAATTACAGCCTAAGCTGTTTTGTTTTACTTTTTGAAAAGTAAAATAAATTAAGCTAAATCAGTCAGCTTTCCAAATTGTTAAAGAGCTATATAAAATCATTAACTCTGTTAATGATAAAATACTTTTTAAGCATTTTCAGACACAAAAAATCCGAACCTAGATCAATTTCTTGAACTGGTTTGGAATCCTTCCAAAAATATTTAAAGAGTATATCCATATGAAATGGTGGGCGATACCGGGCTCGAACCAGTGACCCCCTCCTTGTAAGGGAGGTGCTCTCCCAACTGAGCTAATCGCCCACATAATATTCCAATTTACTCCTGACTCTATCAGAAATAAACCCATTCTCTGTGGAAAGAATGGTGGGTCGTGCAGGATTCGAACCTGCGACCAATTGATTAAAAGTCAACTGCTCTACCAACTGAGCTAACGACCCTAAGTGGTATCCCGTAGGGGAGTCGAACCCCTGTTACCGCCGTGAAAGGGCGGTGTCCTAGGCCTCTAGACGAACGGGACACAACGAAGGTGTTGGACACCTTCTAAATCTCTTTATTTTCAACCTTCGCAATCTGTGTGAGCACTCATGAATCGTAATCTATCGTTTAAGGAGGTGATCCAGCCCCAGGTTCCCCTAGGGCTACCTTGTTACGACTTCACCCCAGTCATGAACCACACCGTGGTGATCGTCCTCCCCTAATCCGAAGAAAAGGGGTTAAACTAACCACTTCTGGTGCAGCCCACTCCCATGGTGTGACGGGCGGTGTGTACAAGGCCCGGGAACGTATTCACCGTAGCATTCTGATCTACGATTACTAGCGATTCCGACTTCACGGAGTCGAGTTGCAGACTCCGATCCGGACTACGACGCACTTTTTGGGATTCGCTTACTATCGCTAGTTTGCAGCCCTCTGTATGCGCCATTGTAGCACGTGTGTAGCCCTACTCGTAAGGGCCATGATGACTTGACGTCGTCCCCACCTTCCTCCGGTTTATCACCGGCAGTCTCCCTGGAGTTCCCACCATTACGTGCTGGCAAACAAGGATAAGGGTTGCGCTCGTTGCGGGACTTAACCCAACATTTCACAACACGAGCTGACGACAGCCATGCAGCACCTGTCTCAGAGTTCCCGAAGGCACTAAGCTATCTCTAGCGAATTCTCTGGATGTCAAGAGTAGGTAAGGTTCTTCGCGTTGCATCGAATTAAACCACATGCTCCACCGCTTGTGCGGGCCCCCGTCAATTCATTTGAGTTTTAATCTTGCGACCGTACTCCCCAGGCGGTCTACTTAACGCGTTAGCTCCGAAAGCCACGGCTCAAGGCCACAACCTCCAAGTAGACATCGTTTACGGCGTGGACTACCAGGGTATCTAATCCTGTTTGCTCCCCACGCTTTCGCATCTGAGTGTCAGTGTCTGTCCAGGGGGCCGCCTTCGCCACTGGTATTCCTTCAGATCTCTACGCATTTCACCGCTACACCTGAAATTCTACCCCCCTCTACAGCACTCTAGTTCACCAGTTTCAAATGCGGTTCCGAGGTTGAGCCCCGGGCTTTCACATCTGACTTAATGAACCACCTGCATGCGCTTTACGCCCAGTAATTCCGATTAACGCTCGCACCCTCCGTATTACCGCGGCTGCTGGCACGGAGTTAGCCGGTGCTTCTTCTGTAGGTAACGTCAAACGAAGCCGCTATTAACGACAACGCCTTCCTCCCTACTGAAAGTACTTTACAACCCGAAGGCCTTCTTCATACACGCGGCATGGCTGCATCAGGCTTTCGCCCATTGTGCAATATTCCCCACTGCTGCCTCCCGTAGGAGTCTGGACCGTGTCTCAGTTCCAGTGTGGCTGATCATCCTCTCAGACCAGCTAGAGATCGTCGCCTTGGTGAGCTCTTACCTCACCAACTAGCTAATCTCACCTGGGCTAATCTTGACGCGAGAGGCCCGAAGGTCCCCCTCTTTGGTTCCTGTTCGTAATGAACAAAAACATTATGCGGTATTAGCTATCGTTTCCAATAGTTATCCCCCACATCAAGGCATATTCCCAGGCGTTACTCACCCGTCCGCCGCTCGTCAGCAAATTAGCAAGCTAATTCCTGTTACCGCTCGACTTGCATGTGTTAGGCCTGCCGCCAGCGTTCAATCTGAGCCATGATCAAACTCTTCAATTAAAGTTTTGACTCAATGATTAATACTGATTTGTTACATAAATAAATTTGTGTAGCCACTCAGTTCATTGATAGTTGCTTACCCATAAATGGATAATGCTATTTTGACTATCAATCCATAAGTGTCCACACAGA
Source organism: Aliivibrio thorii (assembly GCF_057368585.1). Taxonomy (NCBI): domain Bacteria; kingdom Pseudomonadati; phylum Pseudomonadota; class Gammaproteobacteria; order Vibrionales; family Vibrionaceae; genus Aliivibrio; species Aliivibrio thorii. Next base: position 1,379,587 of record NZ_CM170655.1, read on the forward strand.
TTGCTAAGGTCTAATTATTAAAGAGCTCAAAGCTAAGTTTTCACTTTGCTTTGCGTGAAGTGTCATCTAAATTACTAAAAGTAAGCTGCAAGCAACTTTTGAAGACTCCGTTCGCGTCAATGTTTCACTTCTTGCTGTACATAACCATTATTAGAAATGGTTTATTGTGACAACGGGAGCGGATTATAGACTTTTAATAACGAGTTGCAAGGCCTTTTTAAACATAAAAAACCGAATGATTAAAAAACAAGCAAAACCTCACTTAAGACCACTTTTATTGTTCCCACTCTTTCCTCATTCTCTTTATTACACTCTCAGGGACATTATGAATACTTTTAAATTGTCCTTTACAGACTTCTATATGTAATTCGGCATTATACTTCTTAGCTATCTTTCTATATGCATCCATTTCCCATTGTTTCACAAAAGTATTCGCGACCACCACGCTTTTTCCATGATATAAATTAAATTCACACTGCGACTGACACCATTGATGAGCTGAACTTAATAAAGTACCGTCAAAACAATATAAACCTTCCTCATTAACAAAAAACTGATCCGCTTCAAGATGCACCAATCCCAACGTTTGCACTAACGTTGATTTACCACTTCCAGGTAAGCCTCTTAGTAAGCGTAACTCGAGTTTCTCCATCATTTAGTCTGCCCTTTCATTAAGTTCTCTTTTACAAATTCAGTAAACACTTTTAAACGCGAAGGCATATATTTATTCTGAGCATATTGCATGGCTATTACGCCATGGTAATTCCCTTTGATTTTCCAATCAGAAAGTACAGGGACAACATCTTTGTTTTCCAATGCATCTTTAATCACAAAATCAGGGAAAATACCGACCCCAAAGCCATCTTTAACGCCATTTAATCTCATTTGTGAATGATTGACAGCATAGCGCCCAGTAACAGCGATAACATGACTTTCTTCAGCTTTAACAAATTCCCAGATATGATCCGTTGTCGTTTCACCTAAATACAAACAGTCATGATGAATAAGATCGTGTGGGTTGGTTGGCAATCCTCTCTTCTCTATATAAGAAGGACTCGCACATAAGCTAAGGTTAACTTTACCGATCTCTTTCATGATCAGTCCTTCGGTCGGCTTGTCAGTTAAGCGAAAAACCACATCAATGCCTTGAGCTATCATATCAATATCGCCATCTGACGCTCTTAGCTTAAGTTGGATTTTAGGGTACTTAGTCAAAAAAGGCGTAACGAGCGGTTGAAGCACAATAGTTAAAAATGCCTTTGGTGCTGCTACCGTTAAACTTCCAGATGGAACGATATGTTCAGAACTAGAGATATCAATCGCTTGCTGTGCAGCTTCCACCATAATGACGGATTGCTGATATATTTTTTTACCCGATTCAGTAATCAATAAACTGCGGGTTGTACGCTCAAAGAGTTTAACTGATAACGCATTTTCTAATCGAGTAATTAATTTACTCAATGCAGAAGGAGTTACTCCTAACTTCTTAGCAGCAGCAGTAAAACTACCTTCATTAACAACTACTATATATGTTGCTAAGTCTGGTAATAGAGTAATAAGTTTATTTGTGACCATGATTCACTAATGCTTTTCCATTTTTAGGGATAATAGTCGTAATTGATTTGAATTAGAATCTATTTATCATAACTAAAAGAAGGGAACACAATGTCTTCTGCATTCTACACACAAATACAAAACCAAATTGAAGAAGTAAAAAACGAAGGTCTATATAAATCAGAACGTATTATTACTTCAGCTCAAAAAGCATCTGTTTCTATTTCTACTGGTCAAGAAGTTCTAAATTTCTGTGCAAACAATTACTTAGGTTTAGCTAACCACCCTGCTCTAATTGAAGCGGCAAAAAATGGTATGGATGAGCACGGCTTTGGTATGGCATCAGTTCGTTTTATCTGCGGCACTCAAGACTCACATAAAGTACTGGAAGAGAAACTATCTACTTTCTTAGGTAAAGAAGACACCATTCTTTACACATCATGTTTTGATGCTAATGCAGGTTTATTTGAAACGATTTTAGGCGCAGAAGATGCAATCATCTCTGATGCTTTAAACCACGCATCAATCATTGATGGTGTTCGCCTTTGTAAAGCAATGCGTTTTCGTTACGCAAACAACAATATGGCTGAATTAGAAGAACAATTAATCGCAGCAAAAGAAGCCGGTGCGTGTCATACACTTATCGTTACCGATGGTGTGTTCTCAATGGACGGCGTAGTTGCTAATCTTCCTGCTATCTGTGACTTAGCTGATAAGTACGACGCTCTTGTTATGGTTGATGACTCTCACGCAGTTGGCTTTATGGGTGAAAACGGTGCTGGTACTCATGAGCATCATGACGTTATTGACCGCATCGATATCATTACTGGTACGCTAGGTAAAGCTATGGGTGGCGCATCAGGCGGTTATACTTCTGGCAAAAAAGAAGTCATTGATTGGTTACGTCAACGTTCTCGTCCGTACCTATTCTCGAACTCTGTTGCACCAGCAATCGTATCTGCTTCTATTCGTGTACTTGACCTACTGGCTCAATCTGCTGATTTACGCACTCAATTGTGGGATAACTCTGCACACTTCCGTACTCGCATGGAAGCCGCAGGTTTCACAATGGGTGGTGCTGACCACGCTATTATCCCAATTATGCTAGGCGATGCAAAACTAGCTGCTGAATTCGCAGAGCGTGCGTTAGAAAAAGGCATCTATGTTGTTGCTTTCTCTTTCCCAGTAGTGCCTAAAGGCCAAGCTCGTATTCGTACACAAATGTCAGCGGCTCATTCTCGTGAGCAGTTAGATCGCGCAATTGGTGCCTTTATCCAAGTAGGTAAAGACATGGAGATCATCAAATAATGAAAATTAAAGCACTTTCAAAACTAAAACCTGAAGAAGGCATTTGGATGACCGAGGTTGAAAAACCTGAAATGGGTCATAACGATCTTCTTATCCGTATTAAGAAAACTGCAATTTGTGGTACTGATGTACATATCTACAACTGGGATGACTGGTCACAAAAAACCATTCCTGTTCCTATGGTTGTAGGCCATGAATACGTAGGTGAAGTGGTTGGTATTGGCCAAGAAGTTCGTGGTTTTGAGATTGGCGACCGTGTTTCTGGCGAAGGTCACATCACTTGTGGTCACTGTCGTAACTGTCGTGGCGGCCGCACGCACTTGTGCCGTAATACAACAGGAGTAGGTGTTAACCGCACTGGTGCATTCTCTGAGTTCTTAGTTATCCCTGCATTCAATGCATTTAAGATCCCTGCTGGAATTTCTGATGACCTAGCATCTATCTTTGACCCATTCGGTAACGCGGTTCATACTGCCCTATCGTTTGACTTAGTTGGTGAAGACGTTCTAATCACAGGTGCAGGTCCAATTGGTATCATGGCTGCGGCTGTTGCTAAACACGTAGGCGCTCGTCACGTAGTTATTACTGACGTAAATGAATACCGCTTAGATCTTGCTAAAAAAATGGGCGTTACTCGCGCTGTTAACGTGATGAACGAAAAGCTTGAAGATGTAATGTCAGATCTTGGCATGACTGAAGGCTTTGATGTTGGTCTAGAAATGTCTGGAGTTCCATCAGCATTCAATAGCATGCTAACTAACATGAACCATGGCGGCAAAATATCTCTTCTAGGTATTCCACCATCAGACATGGCGGTAGATTGGAACCAAGTAATCTTTAAAGGCTTGGTAATTAAAGGCATCTATGGTCGAGAAATGTTTGAAACGTGGTACAAAATGGCAAGTTTGATTCAATCAGGTTTAGACCTAACCCCGATTATTACTCATCACTACAAAATTGACGACTTCCAAGCAGGCTTCGATATGATGCGATCTGGTATGTCAGGTAAAGTTATTCTAGATTGGGAATAATCATTCTCATTTAAAATTAACTATAATAAGGCTAAACTTCGGATTGGCCTTTTTTATATTTCCTATTAAAGAAGATAGTATGCACGAATCAGACATCAATGGCTATCATGTTCACGTTTATTTCGATCAAACAAGTATCGATTTTGCTGTTAGTTTAACAAAACAGTTGCATGAGAAATTTGGATACCAATTAGGAAAAGTGAATCAAAAACCTGTCGGACCTCACCCAGTTTGGAGTCGACAAGTTTCTTTCAAGCATCATCATTATGATGAGGTTATGTCATGGCTTACAACGCACAGAGGAGAGCTTTCGATACTTATACATCCTCTCACTGATGATGAATATCTTGATCACACAAAGTCAGCAATATGGTTAGGACAACCAATAAAATTAGACCTTAGTATTTTTACAGAGAAGAACTAAACTAACTTATCTATACTCCTTGTTAGCTTATAAGAACAAGGAGTATAGAGGGGAATATTATTTAGCCAGATAGATAGAAAACTCTTTGCCCAACTTATAATTAGACCATTCCCCCTCTCCCATCGCCTCTAAAAATGCTTTTTTAGCTTCAATAAAAGCTATTTTCTCGCTCATTTTTTTAGTTGAGAAGGTTTTAAATTTATAGCTACTACGAGGTGTTTGTCCAACAATCCCTTTATAAAGGGTTTCACCTTCCATTACTTTGACGACTACACCGACAACATTAGATGATGGATGAACTGCCATAAAATACTTTCCTTTCGCAGATTCAGCTTTTCGTTCTGTCTTATAATTTGCCCAATTATAATTTGCCTTCATTAACGCAACTTTTCTTAATACGTGTGTAGGATGTGTACAGGCGGTAAATTTCTTAAGATAAATTGTCGACCCAGTCTTAACAAACTCTTTTTTAACAATAAAATGAGATTTATCATCAGCTTCAGTCATTAATATTTGTTTTGGTTTTCGTTTAAATTCAAACCATGTTTTCTCAAATTCAGTTTGGCAGCCATCCATTGCTTTTTGAACCATACTGTCACAAATTTCACGCATTTCAAATTTAGACAATGGTGTTGTCGTCAACGTTTTACTTGGTTTAAACATCTTTATGTCAGCATCTTTATTTTGCAAATACGTATCTAAAACGCCCCCAATTGCATTTAGTTCTGCTAAAAAATCACCAAGATCATTAAAATCAATATTATATAAACTACGAGAAAAATTATGAGAACGATAGCAAGATTTACTCTCATGTCGTTCAAAATGGCTATTAACATAGGGAGTGCCATTTATCATCGATAACTTTAATTGAATATTAGGGTGTAAACCTTTATAGGCTGATTTTGCAGTAAATGTTTTTGTTTTACGAGCTGCATCTGCTGTTTCATATTCATCTTGTTCAACAAGTTCAGCAATAGACCATGCGGCCTCAATAATAGCTTCTGAACGCGCATCTATGTCATTTTCTTCATTATCAAAATCTGCGTAATATGCCTTACTGTAATAAGGCTGCCCTTTACGAGCAAAGCGGACTTGTGCAAATTCCATTCGACGGCGCTTAGTCGATTGACCATCATTCCAATTAATACCGATAGGGATCCAATATTCAGTACCTGATATATCAATCTGTTTTACGCGTAACAATAGATTTTCTTCAATATACGTTTTCTTTCCACGCACAATTTGAAATGTACTGAAATCGAGTCGTGGCGATAAAGGGTGGTACATATAAAACCTCTGAACACATAGAGTAAAACAAACTACAAAGAAGGAACTCTTGGAGAAAGAGCCTTTTATTTCATTGTTATCTATTGGTGATTATATCACCGTTTATAATGTGAATTCAATTCTCTTCATAACAATATAAAAAAAGGCATAGAATTGATCCTATGCCTTTTATAAAATACTAATTAACTATTTAATTTTGAACGTATTATATCATATATACCATCACAACTTTCAAGCTCTACAGAAAACCCTGTAAATAGCTCAATAGCCTCACTCACATGTTTTACTGGCCAAATAGTAAAGAAGCCCTTTTCTATCGCTTGCGTTATTTCGCTGTTTAACATTAAATTTTGAACATTAGATTGAGGAATAATAACGCCTTGTGACGACTTCAATCCCTTAATCTTACATACCTGATAAAAGCCTTCTATTTTCTCATTTACCCCGCCAATAGGCTGAGCTTCACCGAATTGATTCATTGAACCTGTAATTGCAATATCTTGACGAATAGGCATACCTGAAAAGGCTGAAATAATAGAGCAAAACTCAGCCATGGATGCGCTATCTCCATCAACACCACCATAAGATTGTTCAAATGCTAAACACGTTTTTAATGGTATTGTTTTCTCGCTACCAAATAACGATGCTAAATAGGCACTAAGGATAAACACTCCTTTTGAATGGATACTTCCACCTAACTCAACTTTTCTTTCAATATCAAAAACTTCACCTTTGCCAAAAGAGGTAGTCGCCGTAATTCTATTTGGCATACCGAATTGATGATTTGATGTCGATAGTACCGATAACGCATTGACTTGCCCGACGACTCCTCCCTCTATTTCCATCAAAGTAGTGCCATTTACAAAGCTTTGCATAACTCCATCTTGCACTCGATTTACTCTATGCTCTTTATTCGCCAAAGCTTGTTCAACATGTTTCAAGCGGATCATGTTCGAGTTAGCAGCCCTTGCTATATAATTCGTTTCTTTTAATAAATTAGAAATATCAGCAGAATGCAAAGACAGGCGATTTTGATCGCCAGCTTGACGTGAACTGTATTCAATAATTCGCTCTATCGCCTTCTTATCGCACTGCAGCATTTTCCCATCATGGACAATACTTGAGATAAATTGAGCATAATGAAACTCTGATGCGTCTGTTCTTGGCATATCATCTTCAAAATCAGCCGTAACTTTAAATAATTCACCAAACTCTGAATCATAATGTTGAAGTAGCTGGTACGTTTGATAATCACCAAATAAAATAATTTTTACATTTAATGGAATAGGTTCAGGCTCGAGAGAAACCGTTCCGGATAATGTCACCTCTTTTTCAAGTGAACTTAAATTTAAATTTTGGGAGCGTAACGCGCGCTTTAAACCGTCCCACACATACGGACGCTCTAGCACTTTAACTGCATCCATTAATAGAACTCCTCCATTAGCTTTATGTAGGCTACCTGGACGAATCAATGAAAAATCAGTAAAAACGGTACCTTTAAACGTCGCGTTTTCAATATAACCGAACAAATTATGATAGCTCGGACTCTCTTCTACAATCAAAGGGAAATGATCGTTTTTCTGACTAACAATTAAATTAATTTGATAACGACGCGGCAGCTTTTTCTCCAAAGAAGCATACGCTAACTCTGCATCCTCATTGCCTTCTTGAAGAAACACATCAAAATTTTCAAGAATATCTTTTTCCATCTCTTTTAAATGTTGAGAGATTACTTTTGATTCTTGGTATTTATCTTTAATCGCTTCAAGGTTAACTGATAATACTCGAGTCACTACCTCTTCATTTAGCTTTTCTATTTTATCCGAATATTTATCTTCCCACTCCGCAAGCTGACGAACTAAGCTGCGTAGTTTGATTTCTAACTCATCAATAATTGACTCAAGTTGACGCTGTTCTTGTCTATCTAAAGCATCAAAGCTATCTTCTGTGTGTAACTCTTCACCATTCATTGCAATAAATTGATAGTCACCTTGAGTTGTTACAGCTAGGCTAATGCCTTTGCTTTTGGCCTCTTTAGTCAATGATCCCAGTAACGATTCTTGTTTATCTGCCAATTGGTTCTTTAATGTGCCAGTTCGTGTGTAATAAAGCTCATTATCAAACGCAAGTGGAATTGCTTTCACTAACTTAATCGTAATTTTTTCAATTTCTTTCTTAAAGTTTAAACCACTACCAACAGGCAGCATTAATACTTTTGGCGTTCGAGTATCATCAAAGTTAGTAACATAGCACCAATCATATAATCCGTTACCAACTGGGTTGTGTCGTTTTAAATAACGTAACACCATGGTTCTCTTACCGAGGCCATTCTGGCCTACCGCATAAATATTATAACCACGATCGGGAATCGACATAGCAAACTCAACCGCTTGTTGGGCTCGATCTTGTCCTACGATTTCATCTATTGGAGTAATGTATTTGGTTGATTTACAGGTGTTCTCATCTAGGTTAGCTGAACGATAAACTTGCTTATGCGTGAGAGGTAAAGTAGACATAAGGCGACCTCTTATTTTGTTATGATTTTCATCAGTATAGATTGAAAATCATAACAATTAAGTGACCTACGTTTAACTATTTGAAAAATTTACATTTTTTAAATTAAGAAAATACAACGTAATTAAGCATGAACTCACAATCATGTTTTATTAAAAATATATAAATAACCTAATACCGTGCGACTTACACGCTTACATGTCTAAAATTCAAACAACAAAAAACTGACTTTCACGTCAAAAAACAGACACATAACACATTAAACTTAAAATACCAACAGGCCCCTGGAAGCAATATCACACTTTTATAAATTTAAGATATCCTTAAAATTTCTTCTGGTTAAAATGCCCGAAAATTCAGCTTGGCTATTAATTTAATATTAATATGTGAATTTTGTATGGGCCGATTTAAGGTTTCTTTCCAATAATAGTAGTTTAAACAGAGACCTTTACGTAACAGAATAATAAGACAACCGACCCATCGCCCACCTTTAATACCTAATAAATTTATCTAGATAAGATGAATAAAAAGAAGAAAAAGCAGTGATAAAAATAAATAAAGTAACAGCCGCTATTACTAGCGTTATGTTCAGTGGGTATCTATATGCCGCTGATGTCAATTTCACGTCTAACATTGTTACTTTTGTTCCTGGTGAAACAAAAGTTCAAAATGGAGATATGGTTTCTTTTAATGGTGACTGCTTTGTTGCTAAAAATAACCCAGGCGTGTGGGAGTCTCCAACTTCAGACTCATGGTTTTGGGATACAGCAGTTTGTTCTGGTGAACCTGGTCCAGATCCTGACCCAACTCCAGATCCAGATTTAGGCGATGTTATTCCATTTATCCCAGGTAAAACTCAAGTTTCAAATGGCGATGTGGTTTCATACGAGAACCAATGTTTTATCGCTCAAAACAACCCAGGTGTTTGGGAAACGCCAAGCGCAAGTTCGTGGTTCTGGTCACTAACTGAATGTTCTGATGAACCAGGCGAGCCTGAGCCAGAACCAGAACCAGAAGAAACAGAACTGTCTATTCTTGCACCAACAGCTGGTCAAGTTATTCAAGCAAATGAAATGATTGCTATCAATGCACATGTTGATGGTAACCAAGCAGCTAAAGTTGAGTTTTGGGTAAACAACACAAAACTAGCTGAAAAAGCAGTTAACGAGAACAACACTCAGTACTCTCACGCTTGGACTCCAGTTGAAGCAGGCAATGCGGTAGTTAACGTATTTGTATTCGATAAAAATAACCAAAAAATCGAACAAAAATCAGTATCTGTTGTTGTAGAAGCTGAAGTAACTGAAGATTTCGTTGCACCTGTAGTTAAGTTTGTTACTCCAACAAACGGCTCGACAATCAACGTAACTGAAAGCGTTGCTATCTCTGTTAATGCTACAGATGCAGATAACGATTTGACAACACTGGTTGTTACTGCAAACAACAAAGAAATCTGTTCGTTTGATGCTGCTAATACCAACACTTTTGCGTGTGATTTTCAGCCTACTCAAGCTGGTAACGTAACACTGAAAGCTATCGCTACTGATGCTCAAGATCTTTCATCTACAGCAAGTGTAAAAATCACTGTTGAAGAAGATGTGGTTGAGCCACCTGTAGAGCCGCCTGTAACTCCAGGTGACTTATGTAAAGACTTTAATGTTTACCCTGACTGGACACGTGGTGATCACGCGACTGGCGGTGACATCATGGTTAATAAAAACATCGCTTATTCTGCGATCTACTGGACTAAATCTGTTCCTGGTAGCGATGATTCATGGGCACTTCACCTAAATTGTGATGGTACAGAACCGGGTACAGCACCGCTTCTTTCTCTACCAAACCCAATGGATCCTGTTCGTCTAGAAGTCGCTGGTTGGCCAAACACGTTAGTTGTTGCTAGCCCATCGTCTGCGGCACCAGCAATGCTAACTATTGAAGCAAGCAACAGTGCTGATTTAGCTGATTTTGATAAACTAACAAGTACGTTTGTATCTATCATTAATGAAGCTGCACAAGCTGGTTCTGCATCAATCATCATCAACACTGATGTTCTTGATCAAGCAACGCAAGATAAAGCATTATCTTCAAACAGCATTGCGGTTAAAGAAGCGCTAACTAAAGCGATGGATATCACTGGCAACAAGATTGACATCGACGATATCAACGCGCTTAGCAATGACTTGAAAGGCTGGGCTAATGCGCACCACCTAATCATCTCTACGCTAGCACCAGAAGCGAACTACGGTTGGTCTCTAAGCATTGGTGATTTCGCGTTTGATACTCACTCTGGCAGACAATCTGTTTGGGATGAAGCATCTAACTACAGCGCTGATCTACTAGACAAACTAGAGTTGTTCAAAGCAGATGTTGCAACTAAAGCTGATTTCATTGCGTTCACTAAGTCAAGCTCAACAGCAGCTCTAACTAGCGACCAGTGGCATAATGCTCTAGAGTACGTTAAGCAAGTTTCTGATTTTGTTAAAACACCTGTAATGCTAAACAATATCCCTACAGATCAAGCTTCTGCTTATTTTATGGGTGATAATGCAAGCAAACCACAAGTGCGTAAAGCAGCATTCAGCAACGTATTTGCTATCGTATTTGATAAAGATACAGCAAAATTAACGGCTGAAATCGAAGAATACAAAAAAGCTAAAATGCCACTGTACTATGTTGGTGAATCAACAGAAAATGGCCAATTAACTATCATTGATGCGTTAAACCGTGAATTGGCTGACGCTGAAGATACAATGAACAACACGGCATTCTTGTACGAAACGCCTCAATCACAATGGGTTCCGTCTACTGTTTATAAGTGGGCTGATTTCATGACTGGTCTGAACGCAATGCATAATGTTGGTGTTGCTGGTAACAAGTTCTGGCTACTAGATGAAAACGTTGATGATGCAACTAACATCAAATACGCGAAAGTAGCGATTGCTGCGTTCTTAGCACAGAGTATGCAAGAAACGATTCGTTACAACGCATGTGATGAGAACAACTGGGCTGAAATTAGATACGGTGCTGCAACAGATTACCCAATGTCAGCGAGCTGTGGTCAACTTGGTCAAAAATATGCAGATTACGGTGTAAACCCTGTTTCTGGTTTGGATCACGCTTACTCTTGTCCTCGTGATAACAAAATGGAAGTAAGTGCACTGACTCACGCTAAATGGTACGGCGCACCAGCTCCTGTATTTGCTGCTCCAAATGCAGTGCTTGAAGAGCGCGGTCTGCTTGTTAACGGTAGCGTTGGTCGTTGGACTAACAGCGGTCACTGTAACGACGTACCTACTTCTGTAGATACATCTAAGCAAGTATGGGAACGTGATACATGTAAAACATACGTAGATCAAAAAGCAGGTAGCTTTATTTGGGATGGCAGCAGCCAAGCTGACGTTGAAGGTTGTGGTTGGTGGGGCCGTGGTGTAATTCAAACTACTGGTCGTCAAAATTTCGGTACGCTTAACCATTATTTAGGTCGCTCACACGTTGACCCTGAGACAATTGGTAAAACAATTGATGGTGTTGTTGTTGAAGCGCCACCAGAGAACCCGTTATACGCTGAGTTAGATTTCTGTTCAAACCCAGGCTTAATTTGTAGCTCTGAAGAGAATAAAGAAATCAAGTGGATTGCAGGTCTATTCTACTGGGTTACTTCAGTACAAGCATACCCTGATGAGTCTGGTCAGTACGGTAACTGGAACTACCACAACGAACTTAAGAAATATGTTGATAGCGGTATGAAAGGTACTGAGTTTATCGATGATGTTTCTGGTATCGTAAACCGTGGTTGTCCTGATTTAGTGTGTTCTACTGGTGAAGTTCATAACGTTAAAGAACGTCGTGCTAACTTTAAACTGGTTCTAGAGCAACTAGGTCTAAACCCACAATAATTTGGTTACGTTATCTAACATATCTAAATGAATAAGAACCCTACTTTTCGAAGTGGGGTTCTTTTTTATTCACTCATCATTGTTAATCTGCGTTCAACAACCTAAACATATTGGTTCAATACCAGTTGGAAGCATGATTATCAGCCCACAATGTGGACAAAGATCGCCTTGAGTTAACATAGATCTTCCTCATTTATTGATAACTTGTTTTACAATAGATTATAGAATAGCTTACTTCTTAAAGCTGATTAATAGCAGTTAGAGTGGTATCAGAAAAATAAAGCACTTTACTACCTCAAATGCCAGATACGACAAAACACGCCATTAAGCGTATCATTTTCAATAAGTTGGAATGTTAAAACAGGAACAATCTCTTGAGGAGGATAAAAAGAGATTGGAGCGTACAGCGGGAATCGAACCCGCATCATCAGCTTGGAAGGCTGAGGTAATAGCCATTATACGATGTACGCAAATCGTCGAACGAGATAGATAATGCCACACTTAGCGCAGAGGTAAAGATCTTTTTTCATTTCAATAAGTTAAATGGTGGATATTTGTTCAATTAGCAATAAAAACTGAACTTAGATCACAAAAAACCTATTCAAAAACTTACGCGGCTTTTGAATAGGGTTCTTTAAACCCTTTGTGTTTTTCTTTTCTTAAAAAACTCCCCTTTCCTTTTTTCGCCTTCATTACTCTGGTAGAAAATAATGAACTCGTTACAACTGCTTTTAATGCGTTGTCTTTAATCACGCCTCGGCCATGATCAAACTCAGAAGTTGCTTTAACTTCTTTTTTGCTCTTCTTCATAAACACTTACTCTCTCTGTATAAAAACTGAACGCATTGTCTTTTCTTTTACCTTTTAAGTCAAATTTGTTACTAATTTTGACTTAATCCTATTCGTTCTATTCATTTTGCTTTAGAATCCTTTCGCCTAAGCAAACGATTAACTCGATAACACTTAGGCTCTTATTTCTTTTTCTGGTGGGAGCAGCAAATGACAACTTTAACAATTATTCGCCCTGATGATTGGCATTTACATCTACGTGATGGTGACGTATTAACTGACACTGTACGTGATTCTGGCCGTTATAATGGCCGCGCATTAATTATGCCAAACCTAGTTCCTCCAGTAACAACCACAGAACAAGCGCTTAACTACCGTGAACGCATCCAAACCGTAAATTCATCTGATACCTTTGCTCCAATCATGTCTCTATACTTAACAGAAAAGACAACATCAGATGAGATCCGTAAAGCGAAAGCAACAGGTCATATTGTTGCTGCTAAACTTTATCCTGCTGGTGCAACAACCAATTCAGATTCTGGCGTAAGTGACGTTAGCAAAGTTTACCCTGTATTAAAAACGATGCAGGAAGAAGGTATGCTACTTCTTATCCATGGTGAAGTAACGACACATGATGTTGATATTTTTGATCGTGAAAAGACTTTCCTTGATACTGTATTAGCACCTATCGTTAATGATTTCCCTGAGTTAAAAGTTGTTCTAGAGCACATCACAACTAAAGATGCGGCTGATTTTGTTAAAAACGCAGGTCCAAACGTTGCAGCAACAATTACGGCACACCACTTATTGTTTAACCGTAACCACATGTTAGTTGGTGGTATTAAGCCTCACTTCTACTGCTTACCAATCTTAAAGCGTAACACCCATCAGCAAGCTTTAGTTGAAGCAGCAACAAGCGGTAATCCTAAATTCTTTATCGGTACAGACTCTGCACCACATGCGAAAGACAAAAAAGAAGCAGCTTGTGGTTGTGCTGGTTCTTATACTGCTCACGCATCGATTGAATTGTATGCTGAAGTATTTGATAACGAAGGTAAATTAGAAAACCTTGAAGCATTCGCAAGCTTCAACGGCCCTGATTTTTACAACCTTCCTCGCAATACAGATACTATTACTCTTGTGAAAGAAGCGTGGATCGCTCCTGAAACAATGACATTTGGTAATGACTTTGTTGTGCCAATTCGTGCAGGTGAAGCGATTGAATGGTTAGTTAGTTAAATAAGTACGATACTATTTAATTAAGTAAAAACGTAAATAAAAATGGGATGCCAATTAGCATCCCATTTTTGTATCTGGTTGATTCTGAGAACTCTCTCTATGGCACACCGTGGCCTTTTGACTCAACCCACACACGATACCATTGCTCACGAGTTAAATTAATATCCATCGCATCAACAGCCGCTTGCACACGTTCAATTTTACCGGAGCCAATAATTGGTAATGGCTTTGAAGGTAACTTACGCACCCAAGCATAAATCACTTGCTCAATACTCTTAGCACCCACTTCTTCTTTTAGCTCTTCAAGGACTTTACGAACACGAATCGCTTGCTCAGATTGTCCAGAGAAAATCTCTCCACCTGCCAAGCACGACCATGCCATTGGCTTAATACGGTTCATTTGCAGTTGATCAAGCGTACCATCATCCGCCACTTCAAAATTAAGTGGGTTAATCTCAACTTGATTCGTCACTAATGGTTTATCAAGACGTGATTGTAATAAATCAAAATGGTTTGGTGTGAAGTTAGAAACACCAAAATGCTTAACTTTGCCTTCTTTCTGCAGTTGATTAAATGTATCGGCAACTTCATCTGCATCCATTAATACATCTAAGCGGTGAATCAAGAGTACATCAATTTCAGAAATATTAAGACGAGTAAGTGAGTTATTTACAGAGCTAATAATGTGCTCTTTTGATGTATCGTAATGATTAATTTTTCGGTTCGGAAATTCTGGTGTGCATAGGTTTATATCGCACTTAGTAATAATTTCTATTTGATCACGGACTGAAGGTTCTAACGCTAGAGCCTCTCCAAATAAACGCTCACATTGATAACCGCCATAAATATCAGCGTGATCAACGGTTGTAATACCTAATTCAATGTGCTGCTTTAAGAAGTTTAATCGTTGTGCTGGTGTCATTCCCCATTCAGAGAGTCTCCAATACCCTTGAATTAACTCTGACAATTCAGGACCTTGCGCTGCAATCGTTGTTTTCTTAATCATTATATTCTCCGTTGTGTTATCTTATAGTAGATTTCTACCCTAAGAGTTACAGTGATACAGATCGGAAAATCAACATAATGAGTAAGTAGTTGTATTTAATAATCTCCATATCTTTACGCATCAAGCTCATAAATAAAGTGATTACTCAAAGACAAAGTACATTTATTTTCTTATAATCTCCAAGCTCAATATATTGTAAAAGTCAAAACAAAAAGACAATTAAACATAAGGTCCATAACATTATGATAAAAAAGCACTTTTATGCCTTATCATTCGCATTTATTTCATTTAATTCTCTGGCTGATATTGTCGCCACACCTGAAAATGAAGATATTTGCAAACAGAAGTATGTAAAGGAAGTGTTTGATCAACAAGTTCAATACAGCAATTCTCAGAATACAGCTCAAGTACGAAGAACCGCTGAGCGCCATATTGATCGATCACGTGAAGTTTATAATGAAACAAATAGCTTTTGTTCTGCGCTAAGTTATTTGCGCAATGAGGCATCAGAAGATGAACTCCTTGATGATTTCAAGCGAGCTAAAGTTGGTGAGTCTCAATTCAAATAAATAGATATAGAGCACGAATGACAAACATTTATGCTCTATGGTTAATTTATCGTTTATATTTTAAAGGTCGAATGACTTCATCTAAACCTTCAATTTTCATTGCTAAGCATAATGCCATTAACTCCCCTAGCTCCCCTTTTGGAAAACCATCTTTTCGTTCAAACCATAAAAGATATTCTTCAGGAAGATCGATAAGCACACGACCTGCGTACTTACCAAACGGCATTTTCATTTGAGTCAGCTTAAGTATTTGTTCTTTACTGAACATGCAGTCGCTCTTTTACAATAAGGTGAAGCAAAAAGGTTTCACGCTCTATACTCATGCCTTTTTTCTCACTATGAGTAATAATGTTTTCATTATGAGCTATCGCTTCATGGATATTAATCCAAACAGGTTTCATACCATTACGAATTTCATAGCTTTCATAATTAGTATCCCCTAATTCCTTGTCTGCATCGCAAGTATAACAATATGAAATCATGTGCAATACATTACATTCATGTTTATACCAAGGACGAAACTCTTCATAGATACCAAATGGTTCTATATTTGAAATATTCTTAGCACCGGTTTCTTCTTCTATTTCTCGAACTAGTCCTGCAATGACGTCTTCACCATCATCTATTCCACCACCAGGTAAAGAATAATCATGGTAGCGCTCTGTATATAAAAGAAGAATGTCTTCACCTTTCAATATAATAGCGCGAGTTGCATTACGTTGGAGAATTTTTTGATTATCTAAACGATCTAGATCTGGATGCGTTGTAATATTTAAAATGCGCATAAAAACGAACAAGCCTACTTATAAAAATAACCATCTTATTATACGCACTTTGTTTTTTGATGCAGCCATCAAATTATCCATCTTTTTTGTGCGGCTTTGCACAAAGTGTAAAGAATGTGTAAATGTTGTGATACTTAACTACTTCTTTTAACGATCATTTCATATAATAAAGGCTTAAAATAATTACAATTCAAGGAAGTCTCAACATGAAAAAAATTCAAGCAATGGTCATCGCTTCTACTCTTTTTGCTACAACGTCTGTTTTAGCACACACTTTTGATGAACCAAACAAAGCCATTAAATACCGCCAAGCTGCTTTTACTATGATTGCAGGTAATGTCAGTGAAATGGGTGATATGGTCAAAGGTAAAACAGAATGGAGCGACGTGATTTTTGCTAAGCGAGCGAATCAATTATCTCAGCTAACACTAATGCCACTAGATGCATTTTATGTTGAAGGCTCAGATAAAGGTAAAACAAACGCATTACCAGAAGTATGGAAAAACTTCCCTGATTTTGAAGCTCGTTTAGCTCAATTTCAAGAAGATGCCGCAGCACTAGCCAGTATTTCAGGTAAAGGAGATAAAGCTGCAATCCGTAAAGCATTTGGCAAAACAGTGAAAAACTGTAAAGCCTGCCATACTGATTACAAAGCAAAGTAACGACAAAGGAAATTCATGAAAATCTGGGATAGTTTTATCCGAGTTTATCATTGGAGCCAAGTAGCATTACTTGGCTCACTTTGGTATACCGCGGAAGAAGGTTTGATGGAATGGCATTTTACGCTTGCTTACCTTTTAATGGCTTTATTAGGGACAAGAATTGTTTGGGGAGTTATTGGCAGTGATACCGCTAAGTTCTCACATTTTGTCACTTCACCTAAAAAAGCAATTAATTACTTATCAATAGAGAAAAAAGAAAAGTTATCTCATTCTATTGGACATAATCCTGCCGGTGGCTACATGGTACTAGGGCTATTCTTCCTACTATCGTTGCAATTAGTCACAGGGTTATTCAGTAATGATGATATTCTTTCTGAAGGTCCCCTTACCTCATTAGTTAGCTATGATATGAGCGGCTTTTTAACTCAAATACACCATCAAAATTTTGATGTTCTTCTTGGGTTTATTGGTTTGCACATTGCTGCTGTGTTCTTTTATAGACTCAAAGGCATCAATTTAATCAAGCCAATGCTAACGGGAAACGCAGAACTTTCTGGAAATAGTCCAAAAATGAAGCATTCTATTTTTGCATGGCTTATTTTTGCGATGATATTTCTGATTATCTACTTTTTTTGGGCAAGCGAAGTGATAAGCTATCTTTTTTAAATAAAAGAGAACTATCAATGACTCGCTTCCTTGATTGGTGGAATACCCTATTAGAATTTAAAGATCACGATTGGGCACAAAACATAATCGTGATCTCTTTATTCAGTGCTTTTCTTTGGCTATCTTGGCGCATTATTGTTCAGCGCTTGCATCGTATAGCAATAAAAACTCAACTCCCTTGGGATGATGCTGTCATTACAGCCATCTCTTCACCTATTACACTCATTATTTGGTTGTGGCCTGCTACCGCTTCATTAAAGATTCTACTTACTGTCCATACCCGCTTCAGCACGACTTGGTTGCCAGAATTACAAGTGTTCATTCTGGTTTGGAGTTTCATTTGGTCTGCATTAAGATTAACTTCGTTAATAGAGAAGCAAGTTTTATTAAATCCTAAACACGATGAAACAACCGTACTTGCTTTAGGGAAAGTCAGTCGCCTTATATTTATCTCATTAGGCCTTCTATCGTTAATGCAAGGCATGGGATTAAGCTTATCCGGTTTGCTAACCTTTGGTGGTGTGGGTGGCTTAGTTGTCGGTCTAGCTGCAAAAGACTTATTATCTAACTTCTTTGGTGGCATGATGATCTATTTCGATCGTCCATTTAAAGTTGGGGATTGGATCCGTTCTCCTGACCGTTCTTTAGAAGGAACTGTTGAGCGTATTGGTTGGCGTATGACAGTGATCAGAACGTTTGATAAACGCCCCCTCTATGTGCCTAATTCAGTATTTAGTAATATCGTAGTAGAAAACCCATCAAGAATGCTGAATCGCCGTATAAAAGAAGACATTGGTATTCGCTATAACGATCTTAAAAATATAGAGCTTATTGTAAATGATGTAAAAACGATGCTGATTGAACATAGTGATATTGATTCAAATCAAACACTCATCGTCAATTTTAATGGATTTGGCCCATCGTCATTGGATTTACTGGTATATACCTTTACCAAAACAGTTAATTGGATTGAGTACCATAATGTAAAACAAGATGTCTTAATTAAAATTGGGGATATTATCGCACGACACGATGCTGAAATCGCCTTCCCTACTCAAACGCTTAAAATAGAGCAGCTACCCGTAGAGTAGAATCATCCAATATAAAAAGGGCATCACATTATGTGGATGCCCTTTTCTATTAGCATTATGCTTTAGAATTAACCCGTTAATACATTCTCTTCAGGGTATTTCACGCGCGATGTCTCTGGTCTTGCAAGCATATAGGCTAAGGTTAACGGCCCGATACGGCCAATAACCATCACAATAACCATGATAAACTTACCAGGCTCTGAAAGTTCAGCGGTTAAACCTGCCGTTAAACCCACGGTCGCAAAGGCTGAAATAACTTCAAACATCACCTTATCAAATCCCGTATTCTCAGTAAGCATTAATGAAAACATAGCAATTGAAAGCAGCGACCCACTCACCACAATAATAGCCAACGATTTAGTCACAATCGGCCAACTCACGGTTCTTTTAAACATCACCACATGCTTTTTCTGACGTAAAAAAGTCCATGTTGCAACTGCAGCTACGGTAATGGTCGACACTTTTAGTCCGCCACCGGTAGAGGTTGACCCTGCACCAATGAGCATCAATATAATCATAATAAACAGCGCAGGTTGCGTGAAGTGGGTTAAATCTACACTGTTAAAACCCGCAGTACGCGCACTTGCTGATTGGAAAAATGCCGCTAACCATTTATCACCTGTTGATAATGACGCTAATGTGCTTGGATTATTATATTCAAGTACATAGAAAAATAAGGTGCCGACAACTAACAGCGTTGGCGTTGCAATAATCATTATTTTGGTATGCAATTGAAGACGGCTAAAGCCTTTTGAGCTGTTCTTAACTAAATCGACGATAACCGTAAAGCCTAAACCACCACCAATAAACAAACACGATAAAGTAAAAATCACCAACGGATCACCCACATAGCCCATTAAGCTATCTGAGAATAAGGAGAAACCTGCATTATTAAATGCCGAAATTGAGTGAAACGCGGCATAGAATAAGCCTTTGGTTAAACCGAGATCAGGGACCCAACGAAAAGAAAGAATGATCATCCCTATCAGCTCTGCAATTAGAGCAAAACAAATAATACTTTTTATCAACTTACGTAGATTCACTTTCTTTTCTTGACCTAATGCCTCTTTTGCCAATGCTTGTTGACGAAGACTTAAACGTAGGCCAAATACATAAAGTAAAACCGCAGATAAAGTCATTTGACCAAGGCCACCAATTTGCATCAAAAACATTAAAACGATTTTACCACTTATCGTAAAATGAGACCCGGTATCAACGACACCAAGACCTGTCACACTGATTGCGGAAGTCGCTGTAAATAATGCATCCATGAAACTTAAACCTGTGACTGAAAACACAGGTAATGTCAGTAATACCGCAGACGGCAATAAAATAGCTAAAAACGAAAAAAGAATGATCCTCGGTTCAGACCATTCCTTTGCTTTTCGGCTATTCTTTATTGGAAATAAACCACGTTTAGGTAAATAGCTCATAAGCTTCTAATTTTTTTAGCTAGTTTATCTTCAGGGCCAACAATAATAAGAATATCTCCTATCTCTAGTACCTTGCTATACTCTGGTGCTGTCTCTATTTCAGGACCACGTTTAAGAGCTAAAATTTTCACATCAGACATTTGACAAAAATCTAACTGACCGAGTGATTTGCCCATATTCTTACCACCAACCACAATTTCAGTCATTGCAAGACCACTACCCAGTTGATGAAACTCAAATACTCTCCTATCTAGCATTTTTCTTGCAACACGTATTCCCATGTCTCTTTCTGGCAAGATAATATGATCAGCTCCAATTTTAGTTAAAATCTTCGCGTGAAACTTATCGTTCGCTTTTACCCATACTGTTTTAACGCCGGCTTCTTTCAATACTAACGTCGTTAATATGCTCGCGTTAATATCAGAACCAATGGCAACCATTACCATGTCATATTCATCAAGCTTTAGCTCTGAAATAGTTTCTTCATTCGCGCAATTAGCCACAATCGCGGTAGACACAAAGTCAGTCGCCTTTTTCACTCGCTCTTCATTAATATCAATCGCGAGCACTTGTGAACCGTATTGATGCAACTCTTCACACACGGTTAAACCAAAACGACCTAAGCCGATTACTGCGTATTGTTTATTCTTTGCTTCCATCGAATTCACTCACTTATTTCACTATGATAAAAATAACCTCTGGCATCATCCTCCTAGAAGGTAATAAGTTCAATCTAATTGAGAATTAAGAATAATAAAACTCAAACTATGTATTAAAGCTAAGACCCGCGCAAAAGGTTACGATTGCTCAAACACTTTCAACATTTTTAGTTATCAATATTGAAAATAATGTAGAATCAACAAAAAAATGTGACTTAAATCTCATGACACCTTAAAATATAGGTCTAAAATAGCCACATATCGAGTAAGAACGTTCAACATTTTTAGTTACACTGAATTTAATTTCAATATTTAGACTGGAGACCTTATTATGGCTACCCCACACATTAATGCACAAGTTGGTGATTTCGCAGAAACAGTTTTAATGCCTGGAGATCCATTGCGCGCAAAATTCATTGCTGAAAACTTCTTAGAAGACGTAACGCAAGTATGTGATGTACGTAATATGTTTGGTTACACAGGTACTTACAAAGGTAAAAAAGTATCGGTCATGGGTCACGGTATGGGTATCCCATCATGCTGTATCTATGTTCATGAATTAATTGCTGAATTCGGTGTTAAGAACGTGATTCGCGTTGGTAGCTGTGGCGCTGTACATGATGACGTTAAATTAATGGACGTTGTCATTGGTATGGGCGCATCTACGGATTCAAAAGTAAACCGCATTCGCTTCAATAATCATGACTTCGCAGCAATTGCTGATTTCGGCTTACTAGAAACAGCGGTTGGTCAAGCTCGCGAATTAAATGTTCCAGTAAAAGTTGGTAATGTATTCTCAGCAGACCTTTTCTACTCTCCAGAAGCTGATCTGTTCGACAAAATGGAAAAATTAGGCATCCTTGGTGTTGATATGGAAGCTGCAGGCATTTATGGTGTAGCCGCTGATTTAGGAGCAAAAGCCCTAACAATTCTAACGGTTTCAGACCATATCAAACGTGGTGAAAAACTAAGTTCTGAAGATCGTCAAAAGTCATTCAATGACATGATGACTGTAGCACTAGAAACAGCGATTAAATTATAATCATGTTTGTGCCAGTATTTAAAACTGGCGCTTAAAATCTATAAGGGGTGTCTAGTGCCGACTGAAAAACTGCCGTTGGCTGCTAAAGGGTTACAACTCAATTTTTGTAAAACATTGGCGTGTGACAATTTTGGTGATAGCGATGAACAACACTATTTAGTTCAACGCACGAACCCTAAGCGACCTGCATTAGTTTGCCGGAAATGTGGCGCTTTTCCTCCCTTAATCAATAATAATGAAGTATTGAATGAACTTGCACGCCAACGAACTGTGCAATCCCATTCATTACCTTCTTGTAATAACCCTACCTGCGACCATCTTGGTCTTGATGTATTGACTCATCGTGAACTTTACCACGCATTTGGTTACAGTGGTGATCGTCAACGGTATCGTTGTAAATCTTGTGCATCAACTTTTGTCGATAAATGGTCAGGAGAAAATCAAAAAAGCCTTATTCAACAAAAGATTTTAGGTTTTTTATTTACTGGTTACTCGGTTCGTGAAATTTGCCGACGATTACATATAAATCCTAAGACCTTTTACGATCATATAAATCAAATAGCTAATCGTTGTCGCCGTCATATGTCTCTGTTTGATACGAGATTGCAACACGACAGAACAGAAATACAGCTAGCATCAAATGCTACCCCACTACAACCATTAAGTAACAATGGAGTTTTTTGGTATACGACAGCCGAAATGAATTCAGGCTACGTTATCGCTCAACATATTAATTATTCAGAATGCGATAACCCAGGAACTCAACTTGATCACGACCCTTTTAATGATGAAGCACAGTTTTTACCTAATACGTTTATCGGTGAAGCAAACTCGCAGCCAATGTTAACTTCGAATTCAATTTTTAAACGTGTTGATAATAAATACCAAGAAATTTTAGCCAGAGCTAATGTGGAAGACCCACTAGGTAATTATGTTTCACTTAATTACCCATCAAAAGGAGCGCTAATTCGTCCTCCTTATACTTCGTACGCACATTTTTTAGAAATACAGCAAGGGTTTTCACATTGTGATTCTATTGAAATTTATATGCCTCAAGAGCCTATGCTGCGCTCAGCAGCCATGTCTGTTTTTTTAAAACGCATTAAAGAAAATAGAATCGATTTATTATACGTAACTCAAGATCCTGCCTTTCCTCTTGAAGAAAGTGGGGAAAAAATTGATATCCATTTAGTTGGTTGGTGGCGTGATCGTTGGGCATTTACTGAAATTAATGGCCAACATAAAGGGATTTGTCACCTTAATGGGGCAGAGAACAATGAGGTCTATTGGTTAAAGCGAGCTTCTGCGACAACCGCAAAAGACTATCAAGGCCGCTTCTATACTCAATTTACAAGCTTAGTTGATGAACCAAGACGGAAATTACGCCCTGCGAGTTTACTTCCACTACTCGATATATTCAGAGCGTGGCATAATCTCTGCCATCAAGATAAACTTGGCATCACGCCAGCACAAAAGCTAGGGCTGATTTCTAAACCAATCACTCTTGCAGAATTATTAAGTTAGGACAAGCTATGACCCTATTGCCTTCTCAAGATCAAACCGAAAATACCGATATGCTCACTGAAATCGCAATCCTTTACTATCAAGAAGGAGCTACTCAGGAAGAGATATCAAAGAAATTTGGGTTATCTCGAGCCAAGGTTGGTCGTATGCTAAGAAAAGCTCGAGAAGAAGGTATTGTTGAAATAACTGTAAAATTCCACCCAGTTTACAGTGCTCAACTAGAACAAAAATTGGTCGAGAAATTTAACTTAAAACGAGCATTAATTACCTTAGATCAACCAAATACAAATGAACAACGCAAACAAGTTGCCGCATTAGTCAGTTCGTATTTAAACAATAACTTACAAGATGATATGGCCGTCGCTGTTGGCCAGGGCCAAAATGTTGCCGCAGTTGCAGACCATGCTGGAATTGTTTCACATCGTAACGCTCGTTTTGTTTCTGCGATTGGCGGCACTCACCGCAGTGGAGACATTATTAATGCCGATCATATTTGCCGTCGCTTAGCTAAAAAATACGGTGGCAGCAGTGAAACTTTATACGCGCCTGCTTATGTCAATGATCCAAAATTACGCTCGGCATTTATGGAACATGCCACAATAAAAGAAACCTTAAACCAAGCTCGAAAAGCAGAATTTGCTCTTGTAGGCATTGGTGATATGGATGAAAACAGCCATATGGTTAAATTAGGCTTTTTTACCCCAAAAGAGTTTGTTGAAGCCCGTTTAAATGATGGCATTGTAGGAGACATTGGCGGTTTTGACTTCTTTAAGTTAGATGGTACAAACGCAGATACACTGATGCGCGGACGAGTTATCGGACTTGAGATGGAAGATCTACGTCAAATATCTAATGTTATTGCAATGGCAAGTGAAAGTCGTAAAGCACTCTCTATCATGGGCGCATTACGAACTGGTGTGATTGATGTGCTTGCTACTAGCGTAAGCTGTGCAATGGCATTACTTAATCTTGCTGAAAACGAATAATGACCCTTTACATAATAATTAACTCTTCTCTTATTAACTAGATCTCACATCTAGAAAATAGTTCGTGACATCAATAGATTAGCCATATTATATTGATATAACTAACAAGGAAGAGCCGTAGTGAAACAATCGAAAGATAAAGTCACCTCCCAACTCAAAGCATTAGAGTTAATCATTGAAGATGATACAGAAAAAGTCAAACAAGATGCCGAGCAGCTACTGCTGCTTTCAGAAACAATTCATTTCAAATATGGTATTGCATACTCAAAATTAATCATTTCAACTGCCCAGTGGCACTTAATGCAATATAATGCTGGTTTTAAAGTCGCTAAAGAATTATTGCAGCTTCATCAAGAGCTTGAAAATGACGATTTACTCCCAACAATTTTACACACGTTAGCCCTTCATTCGTGGGGACAAGCAAAACTATTTTCTGCCCAACAATTTTGGATAAGAGCATTAGAGCAAGCATCCTTACTCGGCGATAACGAGATTGAAATTGAATCTCTTATTGGCCTTGGTAATATTTGGAGAATGACAAATCATTTAAAAGATGCCGATTCAACTCATAGCATTGCAGCACAAAGAGCTAATTATTATCGGATCCCTCATTTAGAAGCTAAAGCCTATATTTTGCAGTCATGGGATAATTATCTATTGCATGACTTTCAAAAGATGTTACCTATTTTATTAAAAGCAGAACAACTGCTCACTCACAATACGAATCTTACTTGGAAAGCAGAAATTTATGATTTTAGAGGACTCGCCTTCCTTGGTTTAAATGATCTTAACTCAGCTCAACAATGCTGTAGCTTTGCTCATCAGCTTTCATTACAACATAATCTTATATGGATGAAAGCGCATTCAGCGATTAGTTTAGCGAGAATTGCTTCCGCACAATCACATTTTGATCATGCTTATGATTTATTAACCGAAGCAGAAGTCATTGCGCAACAATTTGACAAGGGAGAGCTTCGCTCTCAAATATGCCTTGAGCAATCGCGAATTGCTGAGTTAACAAAAGATTACGAGCATGCTTTGTATTCCTACAAGCGCTATCGTCAATACGAAATCACCCTATTACAAGAACAATCAAATTGTCTTGGTAAAGATAAAACAAGCAGCTCTAAAGAACAGTTAGATATGCGTTCAAAAAAATTAATCAATCGCATTAAAGTTCAATTAGAGTTTAATAGTATCTCTTCTCTTACCTATTTATTGCCTCTAGATAAATGGCAACGCAATATTAAATCTATCTTATCCAACACTTTAAATGATGATTACCATCTTATAACTATCGTAGATCCATCCGAAGATAAGATAAATAATCTTATACTATTGGGACATCATTACTGTAAACATGGCGACAGCATCACTCGCTTGAGCAATACTGAAATTGTCCTATTAATTAATGAAAATAAAAAAAGGGCAAAAGACATTGCACACTCTTTGTCTTCGTTATTTGCTTCTTATCCATGGTATCGATATTCATTAAACTCATCCGTACCTACAATTCATGACTTTAGTTTACATGAAATCTCAACTCACCCTATTTTATCTCACATGCATATAGAAGACCTTTATGGATAGCCTTTTAACTCGCATTGCAGAGCAAAACATAAATTTAGTCTCATTAAATTCCCAGCAGTCCTTAACGCTTTGGGGATTCATTGCTGAGAATTTTACAGAATCAGACAATGAAAAAGCCTATGCCCTATTAATGTGCTCAGAATTTGAAGTGCAATCTAATCAAACCCAAAATAGTATTGAGCACCTACAACGCGCGTTATTGCTTCTATCTCCACCTCAAGATATTGATTTGGTGTTACAAATCTATTCTTCACTTAGTTATCGATATACTGATATTGGCGAATACCAAAATGCCTTAGATCATTTATATACGCTATCAAAGCTGGCTGTAGAACATGGTGACAATGAATTTTATATTCAATCAATACTGGGCATTGGTAATTTATGTTCTATTTATGGTGATCACCTTAAGGCCTTACGTTATTACCAAAAATTAGAGACGCTTAGCTCCAGTATTAAAAGTAATAACCTCTCTTTACGTTATAGACTCTATACCATCGCCTGCTTATTGGATTTAAACCGCTTATCAAAAGCGAAGAAGCTCCTAGAAGAATGCCAGATTATTCAATATGTTTCAGATGATGCTCAACTTGTTGCTCAAGTTCAATTATATTCAGCGAAGCTATTGAGGCTACAACACTCCCCCCAAGCGGCACTTGAACAATTAATTACATTTAAAAGAGAGTATCCAAGCGTTTACTCCTTTCCATGGCTGAATAAACTGTTTTCGATTGAAACCGCGTATTGCTTAATCCAGCTACAGCGTGGGGAGTTGGCTGATGTCATTATTTCTCACCAATTAAAGCAGACTAAAAAATATTCGCAAGGTTACTATATTCGCCAATTACTCGATGTAAAAAGCGATGCTCTCGCTAGTTACCAAAGCTTCTCTGAAGCATTACTTTGTGAAAAAGAAGCACATAGTCTAACGGTAGATATAGTCAGAAACTTCCCAATTAACGAACTTGGTAGCCATTCATTAAGACGCTTAACTCGCTTAGAACTTCAGTTACGCCTAAATATTTCTGAATCTGAAAATATTAAACTCAAGAAAGTCTCCGATCAGCAAAAAGACACAGTAGCTAGACTTCAACAAGATGTATTTCGTGACAGTTTAACTAAATTATTTAATCGACGTTGGTTCGAAAGTACTTTTGTAAATGAAATTAAGCCCTCACTAGAAGGCTATCAGCTATTGGTTATTGATATTGATAACTTCAAATCAATAAATGATGAGTACTCACACCTTACTGGCGATGTTATTTTGAAAATAGTAGGGAGAATATTGCAAGATAGTATTGGTTCATCACACTATGCAGCTCGCTATGGTGGTGAAGAGTTTATTCTTATTATCACATCAAATAATACTAAAGATGGCGAAAATATTGCTGAAACTTGTAGAATCGCGATTGCTAATTTCGATTGGCGAGAAACACTAAATGAACGAACCATCACAGTCAGTATTGGCCTAACTAAAAACGCTAAAGGCGAAGATTATAAAGCCACATTTTTACGCGCAGATAAGGCATTATACCAAGCCAAGCGTTCAGGAAAGAATAAAGTTTGTATATATTAATTTCCATACAAGTCTTTGATATTAAGCTTACTATAAGACATCCAGCAAATAAAAAAGGTTCATCGCAGATTAGCGGGAATTGAAAACAAAAACGGCAGTTAGTGGTAAAGTTACATCGCCAAACACAACTTTTCATAAACTGCCGTTTTCATGCCAAATAATACTTTTTTATCATCATTCTGGAAAGGTTTTCAGATCGTAAAATCTCATAAAACTGATTCATTAATCTCTATAACCTTAAAGCCTGATTCCCCAGCATTCTGCTCTTGCGGGCGACTCTCTGAATTTACTCACGATACTCAGTGGCGAACTATTAAAGACGCTATGATATTAGGAACTCCAGTTGAACTTTTGATTCAGACTAGGCGCATTACATGTTCGCTATGTGGTACAAAAACGGAAGCAATATCTTGGCTTAAACCATACTCACGCCTGACTAATCGATTGATAGAATATATTGAACAACTGCTGCCTTTGCTGCCGATTAAACATATTTCAGAACTGACTGGAGTACATTGGCACACGATAAAGAACATTGATAAACAACGACTTAAACGAGTTATCCCTGACATACCATGGGATAAATTACGTCAACTAGTGATGGATGAGTTTGCCATATTTAAAGGACATCGATATGCAACAGTGATTGCCGATGCGCAGACACATCAAGTGCTTTGGATTGGTT
Source organism: Aliivibrio thorii (assembly GCF_057368585.1). Classification (NCBI taxonomy): domain Bacteria; kingdom Pseudomonadati; phylum Pseudomonadota; class Gammaproteobacteria; order Vibrionales; family Vibrionaceae; genus Aliivibrio; species Aliivibrio thorii. The sequence continues at coordinate 1,407,903 of NZ_CM170655.1, forward strand.
TAGGTAGAAGCCGAACTGATATCAGGCCTTTCTTTGAAGAGCTTGGTGAGCATGCCGAAAATATCGAAGCAGTAGCTATGGATATGAATACAGCTTTCGATCTCGAAGTGAAAGCTCATTGCCCTAATGCGCGTATTGTATACGATCTTTTTCATGTGGTAGCCAAATATGGACGAGAGGTAATGGATAGAGTTAGGGTAGATCAAGCGAATCAACTCAAAGAAGACAAAAAAGCTCGTCGTTGGATTAAGCGTTCACGCTGGATCCTTTTGAAAAATAGAGACAACCTAGACGCAAATCAACAGAGTTATCTAGATGAAATACTTTCGGTAAACCACGATTTAATGGTGACTCATTTGCTAGGAGAGCAATTAAAAGAGCTCTGGTATTGTGATTCAGAAACGCAGGCAATAGAACTATGGGATGTATGGTGGCAACAGGTAAATGAGAGTGGGATCCAACCATTAATCAGTTTTGCACGAAAGTTAAAACCATACCTTCACGGAATTGTTAGTTCGGCTTTATATCGATTAAATACATGTACACTGGAAGGAATAAATAACAAAATTAAGCTGATCAAAAGAATGGGGTATGGCTACAGAGATACAGACTATTTCTTTATGAAGATAAAAGCGGCTTTCCCCGGAAAGCCGCGATGAACCATAAAAAAGCCAGCACGAATGCTTAATGCCACTCGCTTAAGGGCGAGTGGTATGTTTATTAGGATATTTGACTGCCTTTTTTAAAACTGCTCGGGGATATGGTTTCCTATTCCGTTTCTTGGGGAGAATAAGCCGTTTCCCACTTTCCCTGAGAGCCTTTAAGTTTTTTGGTATCGCTCCAGGGCTTCGTGTATCACTCGCCCAAATCATCTCGTCCATAATTAAAAATAGTGCATTGATAAAGCTGATCCGCAGGGGCTCAACTTCGTGCTGTTTAGCCATTTCAGCCATTTCCAGCCTTACTATGTTGTAGCTGGTTAATATTCCCCATAACTCCTGATATACGCCAACTTTTTTCTTGCTTCGTAATACTGGCTTGTTCTGCAACTGATACTGCTTGAGCTCTCCGTAACTGCGCTCGATTTCCCAACGCTCCCAATACACTTTAACCAATGTATCAAATGGGTAGCGTTCCGGACATAGGCAAGAAGTAATAAAGCCTTTGATTTCACCTGTAGGCGTTGGGATAAGAATAAGTCGAGCCTGCCACTTTTTATCAAGATAAGGAGCAAGCTTTTGAGCTTGTGGTGAAACGGGCATATCAATGAGATGATCATGTTCAGTATAACTCTCAACGATGTCATAACGCATCTTAGCCTTGATTGGTGTTAACCAATGAGTGTTACTGCTTGCGCCACGCCAGGTGGTAAATAGCTCTGCAGAAGTGAACCCTCTATCAAAGAGTGTTAATGAATCATCAGGTGCTGAGCCCACTAGTTGTTGAGCATAGGATATTTCACTATTTGTCACTGGCCCAAAAGCAGCATCAGAGACAAGATGGCTGCGTGTTGACATCAATGTTACCGCCAGTACACTCGGAAGCGATGCCCCTTTTTGAGCAAAGCCGAAATGTTGATTTTCTTCTGTATTATGAGTTTTGAAATGTGTGCCATCGACACTAAGAAGCTTCAAACCGCAAACTTCATCAAAGTCTGACTGTTGCTCCCACTGTTGTGCTGTAGTTTTAAATAAGTAGCGCATAGGTTTATCACCGAGACGTTCTTTTCCCTTGATAATACTGCTTGTTGCCATAGGCGTGAATTTGCCATCCACATCAGGGAATGCCAACTCCAACTTATCACAGACATCTTGAATGGAGCGATTACGCTGGAGCCCAATCCCTAGAACTAGCCAAACAGCTTGTTCAGCGGGTAGTCGGCGTTTTCGGAGCGATGTTCGTCCCGTTTGTTGAATCGCTTCTTCAACCCACTCTAAAGGAATATGTTTACTGAACACATCGATTGGACGTTCGTGGCAAAACTCTGCGGTAATTTGTAACTCTTTTGAAAATTCAGACATAAAAAATCGGCCGTAACTTACGTTACGACCGATTATGAGGCATCTGGAGGATCGTTCAAGTAGCTAAACGATCGGCATTAGCACGAATGCTGGCTTTTTTTATTTTAAGAACACCTAACGATACAGACCTAAATCTCTTTGTAAATGTTCAGATAATTCTGAAGTGTAATATGTAGACGTTACTTGGCCTTTACCAAATAAAACATCAACAAAATGAGCAATCAGTCCTTTGATAGTTACTGAGTAGGCCTTCTTTTCCAAAGAAGAAGTAGCGATGTTATTAATATTCATTGCTGCCTGTGCCATGATTGCCTCACTTAAAAGTCATATAATGTTTGATGCACAGATAATAAAACTAAATTTATTGCTCAAAAAATGACTTTTTCTGTAAACTAATATTAGTTTTTCTAATGTAAAAGTTACATTACACTTAAATCAAATAAAATGACTAAATAGTCAAAAATAAGCGACAAAAAAGAATAGAAAACCACTTAACATATATTTAACACCAAGCCTATGCAGCAATTTTTTAAATTTAGTGTACCGATAATAAAAGTGAGATAAGTTTTACTATTGTTTAAATCCGTTAAATACAAAAAAAGCTCCCTAAATTATATTTAGAGAGCCCTTTATTATCCAGAAAACTGAACAAAGTATGCGATAACAGCCCAAGCAAAAAACCAACCTACGACCAAAAGCTTATCTGACCAGTCACTACCCATAATCTACCTATTTAACTCTATTAATAACTCATCTCAGAGATAACAAAGCAAAGGTCGTGCCATTTATAAAATTACTGACTCATTTCTATAATATTGATTAAGACACTCTATGGGTTTAGCTAAATTAGGGTAATGCGCTAAATAATCAATAAAACAATCAGCCATAGAAAAAGGCGTTGTTATCAGCATATCTTCACGATTAATTAAAGGTAAATATCCCTCCTTTCCTTTAATAGTATAAGCAGTTGATGTGCCAAAGTATATTTGCTCATCAATAACAGGTAGCCATCCCATAATTGAACTATAAATACTAAATTCAATAATACGTTGACCACTTGGTTTCGCTGCATCATAACAATAACGCAACTGAGATACATATGGAAAGCTGCCAGAACCGCTGCCAATAACCCCATTATCTGTTGCGTTATCAATCGCTCCTTCTATAGCCGCTTTTAAATACTTTCCTTTGAGGCTATAAATGACAATTGGGATAGCAAATGGCAATACCTTTCCGGCAATATCCGCATAAGTAATCTCGCCTTGATTAAGTCCAGCCCTTACTCCCCCTGCATTATGCATAGCAAATTGTACTCGGTTATCAATTTGATGAGCTTTAGAATAAAACGCTTCTACAACCCAAGGGGCAATGTCACTTTGACCTTTCTCATTAGGGATACGGCGATGTGATAAATCCTCAACACACTGTCCAATGACTTGCTGTGATAAGCGTTCAACTTCTTTTCTATATTTAGCAATAAGTAATGCTTCTACATTAGGATCTTTCTGACAAAAAACAGCATACTCAAAAGAACTTAACTCTTGAATAATACGTAAGAGATCCTTTTGCTCAACTTGCTGACTACACGCTTTATCTTTATATGCAATATTATCTAAAAGTAAGGTATTTTTTCCATTAAAACTCAGTAACTCACCATCATTGCTATATTCTAAATCACAATAGCCTAACGCAAGTGCATGGCATCCAGCTTGGACAATGTACGTATCATTGATTTTCTCACCATAAGCTGCCCGTGCTTCTAATCCAATGTCAGTAAAGTCGCCTTGAAGAACGTGGCTATGCCCTCCAACTATAAGATCAATACCAAAAACAGATTTTGCTAACTGTTTATCAGCTTCATAGCCTAAATGGCTAATAACAATTGCGCTATTTATTCCTTGATTAGAAAGATACTGCATTGTATTTTTTGCTGTTTCTATTGAGTTTATAAATGGCGTATCGGGATCTGGACTAGCAAGAATTTCCATTTGATCAATCGTCAAACCAAAAATAGCCACCTCGATTGAACCGACTTGCTTAACCATATACTTAGCTATATTTAAATCAGTGTCAAAATCTAAAATACGATCTTGATGTTTTAATCTATGCCCTTTAGATTGATCTTCTTGGCTTAAATCCCAGTTTCCCATTAGAATTGGAAACTGTGTATTAGCAATGAATTCACTGACTAATTCATTACCTAAATCAAATTCATGATTGCCTAAAACCATACCATCAAGAGGAAGTTGATTTAATAAATCAGCATTGGCCTTACCTTTATATAAAGAAAAGTATAAAGTACCTTGAAAACAGTCCCCAGCATGAAATAACGCGACCTCACCCTCTTGCTTTTTTTGTTCTTCAGAGAGAATCGAAATTTGATGAGATAAACGTGAAAAGCCACCACATTTAATATAAAACTTATCCAACCCGTCGCAATTTAGCGCGATAACAGACTCATCAAAGTAAGAATGCGTGTCATTGATGTGCATCACTCTCAATATATTGCTCTTTTGGTCTTTCATTGTCTCTTTCCTTTCCAGAGCAAACAAATGTAACATCAAAAAGATATCAGCAAACCGCCTCTAAAACCACACCAAACCACTAATGAAAAGATACTTCTGATTTATTTACCTTCAGTTACCTTATTAAGATTGTCAAATTTAACGGCGTGGTTACATTTATAACAACTTGTTTTTACATCAAAATCATCGATAAATGTGACTCCTATAATGCTCTACTCTATTTAATTGCTATATAGTTATTCATATAAGTGTCTCTAATGAGGAAGTATTATGCTCTTAGAACGAATAGAAGTGTCAGGATTTAGAGGGATTAAACGCTTATCCCTTTCGTTTGAACAATTAACGACCTTAATTGGTGAAAATACTTGGGGTAAGTCATCATTGCTTGATGCTTTATCAATTGCCCTCCCTGTATCAGGAGAGCTTCATCAGTTTACGCTAAAAGATTTCCACCAAGATCACTCTATTTCTTATACCCAAGATCAACATATTCAGATAATTATAAGCTGGAAAACCACTGAGAAAAATGAACATAAAGCAGCTCGTTACAGAAAGCTATCAAGCTTATGGCAAAACTGTCCCGACGATCATTATCAACGAATTTATTACCGTATTAGCGCAACCAATAATGAAGGGAAAATAACCTCATCCAGTTCATTTTTAAACAATTCTGGGGATATTCTTCGCTATCATAAAATAGAATATCTCATCACCGAACTAATGCGCCTTCATCCCGTAATTCGAATTCGAGATTCTCGACGCCTTAATTTCGAAGAAATGGCGGAATCAATTCCTAACGATAGAATAGAGCGGCGAATAAATAATACATGTCGTCGTTTAATGACCGCTCCTGGTCAAGTGAATAGCGGGGAAATCAAAAGTGCTCTTCATTCAATGCAATCACTGGTTGAGCATTACTTTGCTTTTAAAAATCACAAAAGAAATACCCCACATAAAATTCATGATGACCTATTTTTTGGCAAAAAAACAGAAGGGGTTTCTTTATCTCAGTTCATTAATCAAAACAAAAATAAACAAACAAAATTACTGTTACTTGGGTTATTAAACACCTATTTAAGAGCAAAAGGCCCTAATGCATTAAAGAAATCAGCAAGACCATTAATGATCATAGAAGACCCTGAAGGTCGCTTACACCCAACACAGTTAATTCAAGCGTGGTCTTTATTGAATCATATTCCAATGCAAAAAATACTCACCACTAACAGCAGTGAATTACTCAGTGCTGTTCCCTTATCTTCTATTCGTCGTCTAGTTAGAGAATCGGATTCTACATCCAGTTATTCAGTATCACCAACCAACTTATCTCGTGATGATTTACGTCGAATTACTTTCCATATTCGCTTCCAACGAACTAACGCATTATTTGCGCGTTGTTGGTTATTAGTTGAAGGAGAAACAGAGGTTTGGTTATTTAATGAAATGGCTCGAATTCTCGGTTATAACTTAGCCGCAGAAGGTGTTCAGATCATTGAATTTGCTCAATCGGGTTTAAAATCACTGATAAAAATCGCAAAGGCATTACATATTGAATGGCACGTAGTGACAGATGGCGATCCTGCTGGTAAGAAATACGCATTTTCCGTGAAAAGTCAGTTAGATAATGAACATGAACGTCATAGATTAACGGAATTACCTCATAAAGACATCGAACATTATCTATATCATAATGGGTTTGAAGATCTATTTAGAACCCTTGCTAATATAACAAAAGATCAGCCTATACCACCGAAAAAAATCATAATTAAAACGCTAAAGAAATTTGCAAAACCCGATCTCGCATTAGCCATTGTGCAACACAGTGAAGAGTTAGGGCCTGACAGCATTCCTTTATTATTACGTTGGACGCTAAAGCGAACAGTGACTATGGCTAAAGGACAAGGATGACCACTCTATAAACGCCGAAAACAAAAACGCCAGTCACTTTAGTCACTGGCGTTTATTATACTGAAGAAAGATTATTTATTGCGGCGAGCGCTTACTGCATCAGCAAGTTGACGAAGTACTGTTTCAGTATCATCCCAGCCAATACATGCATCCGTAATTGATTGGCCGTAATTTTCAGCCTTACCATCAACAAGATCTTGGCGACCTTCAACTAGGTGGCTCTCAATCATCACACCAAATACAGCATCTTCACCACCAGAAATTTGACCACATACGTCATCAGAAACAACCATCTGACGTTTAAAGTCTTTTGAGCTATTTGCGTGGCTAAAGTCAATCATCACTTTTTCTGGTAAACCAGAAGCGGCAAGTTGCTCTTTCACTGGCTTAACATGTTCAGCACTGTAGTTTGGCTCTTTACCACCACGAAGGATGATATGACAATCAGGATTGCCTGCCGTTTCAATAATTGCTGAATGACCATATTTAGTCACAGATAAGAAATGATGAGAAGAGCCAGCAGAGCGAATCGCATCTGTTGCAATCTTAATATTACCATCAGTACCGTTTTTAAACCCAACAGGACAAGATAGGCCTGAAGATAATTCACGGTGAACTTGTGACTCAGTAGTACGTGCACCAATTGCACCCCAACTGATTAGATCACCCATATATTGTGGTGTGATCATATCTAGGAATTCACCAGCTGTTGGTAAACCCATATCAGTAAGATCAAGCAGCAATTTACGCCCCATACGAAGGCCATCATTTAATTTAAATGAATCATCCATATACGGGTCATTAATCAGACCTTTCCAACCCACTGTTGTACGTGGTTTTTCAAAATACACACGCATAACAACCTCAAGACGATCACCTAACTCATTACGTAATGTATTAAGTTTAGCACCGTACTCTAACGCAGCTTTAGTATCATGAATTGAACATGGCCCAATAATAACAAGAAGACGATCATCGTCACCTTGTAAAATGTTATGAATAGCTTGACGAGATTGAAACACCGTTTTAGCTGCGACTTCAGTCGCCGGAAATTTCTCTAATACAGCAACAGGCGGCAATAATTCTTTTACTTTATTAATTCGTACATCATCAGTTTGATACATCTTTATGCTTCCATCTATTTATGCAGTATATACTCTGTATGCTGCATGTTTATTCTCCATGCTGTTAACGTAACGTGTCTTGTGATGTTGTGCAATGGTTAATTTAATATAAATTTCGCCTCACCTTATATTTGACCTTAACCACACATAAGCGCTAATTTCGGTTAAAAGTAAATCAACTAATGAATTATCACTTTTCTAGCTTTATGAATATGTTACAGTAAGTTTAGTAACTAAGTGCTAGGATGAATTGTGACTAATAATAATACAAAGAGACCCAATATCATTACCTTTGAAACGGTTGATAAATACTACGGTCAATTTCACGCATTAAAAAACATCAATCTCACGATTAGTGAGGGTGAAAAAGTGGTTATTTGTGGCCCATCAGGTTCAGGAAAATCCACCTTAATCCGTTGTATCAATGCATTAGAATCAATTCAAGGTGGCGCACTTACCCTCTTTAATCTTCCTCTCTCTTCTAAGCAATTAACGAGGGGGGAAGTAGGTATGGTTTTTCAACATTTCAATTTATTTCCACACTTAACGGTATTAGAAAACCTTACCCTTGCCCCTATTAAAACCTTAAAACTGTCAAAACAAGAAGCACACCAACGCGCATTGACCTATTTACAACGAGTCAATATTGCAGAACAAGCAGATAAGTACCCATCTCAACTTTCTGGCGGGCAACAACAGCGCGTTGCTATTGCACGCTCACTTTGTATGCAACCTCAGGTTTTGCTTTTTGATGAGCCGACATCTGCACTCGACCCTGAAATGATCAGCGAAGTGTTAGACGTAATGTCAGATTTAGCGAAAGATGGAATGACAATGGTATGCGTTACCCATGAAATGGGTTTTGCGAAAAAAGTCGCTGACCGTGTTGTGTTTATGGATGAAGGTGAAATTGTTGAAATCGCACAACCTCAGCAATTTTTTGAAAAACCACAACATCAGCGAACCCAGCATTTTTTAAATCAAATTTTAAGCTATTAATATTATGCGCCGTTTGATAACTATTTTATCCCCTATTTTTTCAGCATTACTGCAAATCACTTTATTGGGCATCGCCCTTTATTGGATATTAGACAGTGGCGCACAAGCCATGAATTATCAATGGCAGTGGGATCGCGTTCCTGATTATCTGTTTTTCTATGAAGATGACGAATGGTTTCCTGCAGAACTTATCGAAGGTCTATTAGTAACGCTCAATATCTCAGCGATGAGTGCTATTGCGACTCTTTTTATTGCCTTGGTTACCGCTCTGTTGCGCTTATCTGACTCAATTGTCGGGCGAACTATCGCTACTTGCTATATTGAAATAATAAGAAATACTCCACTACTGGTACAAATCTATTTATTGTATTTTGTCTTCGGCCCCTTTTTAGGGCTAGAAAGAACAACAACCGCTATTCTTGCACTCGCGTTATTTCAAGGAGCGTATACCGCTGAAATATTACGCTCTGGTTTGGTTAATTTACCCAAAGGACAGTTGGAAGCGTGTAGAACTTTAGGTTTATCCTCATTTAATAGCTATAGGTACGTTATATTACCTCAAGTGATCAGAAATACACTTCCCTCTTTAACTAACGAATTAGTTTCTTTAGTGAAAAACTCTTCTATAGTCAGTGTGATGGCTATTTTTGATTTAACAACCGAAGGACGAAATATTGTCTCAGATACAGCAATGCCATTTGAAATTTGGTTCAGTGTCGCTGCCATTTATTTACTTATCACACTAACACTGTCTGGGCTATCCGCTTGGTTAGAACATCGGATGCATAATGCACATTAAGGGAGAAACATACGCATGAAGCAATTACTACTGTCACTTCTTAGCTTGAGTCTACTGTTTAGTAGCTCAGCATTTTCAGCTACCTCATCAGGTAACACCCCAAACGTAGATAAAATTAAAGATAGAGGCACACTTAAAGTCGGTTTAAGTACTTTTGTACCCTGGGCTATGCGAGATAAACAAGGTAATCTTATTGGCTTTGAAGTTGATGTTGCCAAGCGACTAGCTAAAGACTCTGGCTTAAAAATAGAATTTATCCCTACCGCTTGGGATGGCATTATTCCTTCACTGATTTCAGGAAAATTCGATGTTATTATCGGTGGTTTAACCATTACCGATGAACGCTCTAAAAGTGTTTTATTTACTATTCCTTATTCTCATTCTGGTGTTCAAGTTGCCGCAAATAAAAAAATGACGGAAGGCTTTACTCATGAACAATTCAACTCTCGTCGTGTAAAATTTGCTGCACGTCGTGGTTCTATTACCGTAGCAGCAATTAAAGAACACTTCCCAAAAGCGAAAGTTCTTCAATTTGATGATGATGCACAAGCATTCCAAGAAGTATTAAATGGCAATGCCCATGCCGTTGCCGCTTCCACACCAAAACCTGAATTCGATACAATTAAATACTCTGATATCTTATATTTACCATTTAAAGAGCGTTTGTCTCAAGGTAATGAAGCCTTTGCTGTTCGTCTTGGCGAAGAAGATAAAAAAGCCTATTTTGATACATGGATCAAAGCTCGTACTGAAGATGGTTGGCTACAAGAGCGTTATGATTATTGGTTTACTAGCCTAGATTGGCAATCACAAACAGCGAACTAAGAACTATGCAGCAAAGAGTGTCTTTAAAATTAAATCGATTAGATTGGATATTGCTAGCTATTATCGCCAGTTTTATCTTTTGGTTATGTGTAAAAGAGAGCGGAAGTCTTGCTTATCATTGGCAATGGTCTCGCGCTCTCGATCTGCTGTTCACTCATAAAGCAGACGGCTCATTACCTTATTTCTTCGATGGTATATTTTCAACATTACGCCTCACGTTTTGGGGGATGCTCTTTGCTCTCGTCTTTGGAATTCTACTTGGCTTAGGTCGTCGTTCTCCTCTAGCTATTATTAGGGCTATCTCAAACAGTTACATTCAACTTATTCGAAATATTCCACCATTAGTCTTTATTTTTATCTTCTACTTCTTCATTGCTAATCAGCTTGTTCCTCTCTTTGGTCTTGAGTCATTACTTCGAGAGCACAATGGCAACATTAATGCTGTACAGTCTTTTCTATTTGGTTCTGCTAATTTATGGGAGAACTTAATTGCTGGAGTCCTCTGTATCGGTATGATTTCAGCGGCTTATATTGGCGAGGTGGTTCGTTCTGGTTTAGATGCTATTCCACAAGGGCAACACGAGGCAGCAAGAAGCCTAGGATTATCAACTTGGGATCGCTACCGTTACATTATTGCACCTCAAGTATTTAAAGTAATTATCCCCCCTTTAGCTGGTCAATGTATTTCGTTAGTTAAAGATTCTTCAATTATCTCATTGATATCAATACAAGAACTCACCTTTGTTGGGACTGAGATTGCCAACTCCAGCGGAATGATATTTGAAATTTGGATCATTGTGGCGCTCTGCTATTTTATCCTTTGTTTTAGCCTATCTCGTCTTTTTGCTTATTGGGAAAGAGATAAAACGGCGCCCTAAACCTTAAAAACAAAAAAGCTCAGAACAACCTCTGAGCTTTCATTTTTAACTATCAATTTTTTTGATATTGAATAAGCTAACTTACACGGTAAACTTATTCATGATTTTTTCTTGATTTCCTACCAACTCAACTTGCTCATTAATAGCGATACCCGCATTCTGAGCCGCTTCATGCACTAATATCGACAAGTCTTTAATATTCACAGTCTTACCATTAATTTCTTCGGCTACATGGCTTTGCTCTTCTGCTGCTGAAGCAATATGAATGTTCATATCATTAATCTGTTGGATAGTTTCTCTGATTTGCATTAAAGCTTCTGCTGTTTGCTGCGCTTTATCTACTGTTGATTCGGCACGCTGTTGACTACTTGACATTGATGCAGAGACTCGCGAAGCTCCTGATTGCAATTGATCAATCATGGTTGCAATTTCAGTCGTTGATTGCTGTGTTCGTTTAGCTAATGTTCTCACTTCATCCGCTACAACCGCGAACCCTCGTCCCGCTTCTCCTGCTCGAGCCGACTCAATCGCTGCGTTCAAGGCTAATAAATTGGTTTGCTCTGCAATATCATTAATCACTCGTAAAATAGTGCCAATGCTGTCTGTTGCTTTCTCTAAAGACTCAACTTCTACAACGGCTTGGTTAATATTATTAGACAATTCAGTGATTTCATTCGATGTTTGCTCGACGACTGTCATCCCATGCTCAGTGGCGTTATCCGCTTTTTTAGCATATTCGGCAGCATGTTGCACATTGCCCGCAACATCAACAGAAGTAGCGGCCATTTCATTCATTGCTGTTGCCAACTGCTCTAATTCCATCATTTGCGTATTCATCGCACTTGCGGATTCTTGAGCACCAGATGAAATCAATTGAGTTCCCCTCATTAATTTATGACTGAGCTCTTTTGTTTCAGTAACTTGACTCTGTAGGTTTTCAACGAATTGATTAAAACCACGAGCTAATGGTTCAAACTCTGGGTCAATCTTAGTATCTAAGCGTTGAGTTAAATCAGCTTCACCTGACGCAACATTATGAATCGCTTCATTTAATACTTGAACAGGACGAATTAAGCGAGAAAGTAAAGCCAACATAATACTAATAGCAATAACAACCGCGATTAAAGAATATAAAATAGATGTCGTGCGTAATTCATTTATGTGTTCAAAGATCTTCGCTTCATCAACAACAACACCAACTGACCACGTTTGGCCTTCTACTGACGTAAAATCAACATCATATGTACTACCGTCTAAATCCAAAGACTGCATACCTGAACGTAACTCTAGATTAGGTAGAAAATCATTAAATGACTTACCATTATATTTACTATTAGGATGAGCAATTACGGTTCCATCTTGATCTACAATAAATAAGTAACCAGCATCAAATAATTCAACTTGATTGACTAAATCAGCTAAGCCAGAAAGACTTAAATCAAAAAATAAAGAGCCTTTAAACTGACCATTTTCTTCAATAGTTGTCGCTATGGATATAAGGATATCTTTCGTTGCTGCGTCTTCATAAGGGGCAGTAATGAGCGTTTTTCTTAATTGCTTTGAATCTATATACCAGCCCCTCGCTCTTGGATCATAATCAGAAGGGTTCCAAGATGGATCATTACCTAAAAAGGTACCATCTTCAAAACCTACACCTGCAAGAAGAAAAGCGTTTTTTATTTGTGGTTGCCCTAATACTGCCAACATTGAATCTTGCGTTGGGTCCACTTTAATCATCGCTGTAGCATACTCAGCAAGCATCTTCTTACCTGATAGCTCTGAAGTCACAGTATTACGAACTCCATCAACGATTTCTAAAATACTCGATTCAACTTGGCGTTCGACTTCCTTTTTCATATTTAAATATTGAACGACGCTTAAAACTGATAGCGTACAAACCATTATTACAGAAAATGCTGCAATAATTTTATGGCGAAACTTCATAGATATTCCCTATATTCAGTAATGAATTCTTACATTACTCCACACAATCTATGATTATTGGCTACTAATAAAGTACAAATTAACACTTTTGCAACAGCTGTCTCATTTATAAATAAGCATAAAAAAATAGCTAATCCTCTCGGACTAGCTGCTTCTATTGATATTTCAGACAGTTATTATATTAAATAATCAAATTAGTCAATCTGTTGAATTTCTTCTAATCTCTTAGTATTAACCGTAAAGACTCTAAACATGAAGATGGTATTCATCATTGATAAAACAACCTCACACACAGAGAAAAAGAAAGACAGAGCAGCAGATTTAAGGCCAATTAAGCCAAGTGTGTACTCAATCAACCACATTAATCCCGTTGTAAATCCGAAGATAATGACCAATCCCTTAAAAAGAATCCAATAATTGTCTTTTGTTTCATGCCAACCTAGTTTTATTGCATCTAACGTTTTCTCTTTATAGAGAACGCAGTAAATCTCAGTAAAAGAAAAACGAGCCATTAAATATAAACCAGGCAACACTAACGCAATAAAACCAGTTAATACTGCTGCACCTAAAATAATATTCATCAATACAAATGAAAACCAAGTGCTTGCTGGAATTTGATACAGTTGGCTAAATGGAACACGACGACCATCAAACGAATAAGCGATATAATAAAGGATGGCGCCTTTATAAAATGGGTAGATAGTCAAAATAAACAACATGTAAATTAAGAATTTACCCGAGCCATCGTCTTCAGTAAAGCTTAATGCTATCCCATTTGTAATTAACGCAAATGGTAAAACAAGAATACAGAAAGCGATGAAATGCTTTTTGAAGTAATTGAAGCTATCCATCAATAAAACTGATAAGGCTGGCATCTCTTTTTATCCCTAAATATATTTTTAAATTATTAGTATCTATTTTATGAGAATAACAAATATCAAACCAACTAAGAAGCCGATTCTTATAAAGAAATACTAACGTATAATATTATGACTTTTAATCATTCGGATCCCTTCACGGCGAATACAACTACTTATCGGGTTTTGATCCATACTTGCACGCCAAATAAAGGACAGCGTTCGCTCCATATTAAGTTCAGGCACATTTAAAGCAACTAATTCACCACGCTCAATGTATTTAACTACATCTAAATAAGGTAAACAGCTTAAATACTGCCCATTTGCAACAAGGGTTCTTAATACTGGTACGTATTCATATTCACGCCACACGTCTAAATCTGGAATTTTATCGTGAATCGCACTATCAAAAATAGTTCGAGTTCCTGCCCCATGTTCACGCAATACCCATTTAGCTTGCTCAAGCTGCGCTAAACTTACTTTTTCATGCTTAGCAAAGGGATGGTGAGCAGCAGCTACAATAATTAAATGATCTTTACAAAAAACTTCTTGATGAATACGGCTATCATCACAGCGACCTTCAATAATCCCTAATTCATATTTGTAATCAAGTACACCATTGATGATACCTGAGGTATTTTTTACCCCTAAAGAAATTCTAATTTCAGGAAAATCATTATCAATATTACTGATGAGGTTTGGGACTAGATGTTCTGCAGCAGTTTGACTTGCACCCAAAGAGAGCTCACCACTAATTAAATGCTGATCATAAAAGCCTAGTTCGATCTGTTGAGCGTCGTGAATTAACTTCTTCGCTTTAGGGCGAAGCCATACCCCCCAATGCGTCAACGCCATTCTCTTTCCATGACGCTCGAATAAAGAACGGCCCAGCATTTTTTCTAACTGTGACAATGACATACTCGTTGCTGATTGGGTTAACGACAATAACTCCGCCGCTTGACTCACACTTCCAGTTGTTGCAACCGCATCAAAAACCGCCAACTGCTTTAATGAATAACGCATAACCATCTCTTTTATAAGAACTTATTTTAGAAGGATGATATCACTTTAATGCCATCAGTAAAACTGATATAGAACCTAAAAACAATCAATTTTACCTAGACACGATTTACTCATAATCTAAATGGGCTCAAGCAGAACAGGAATGAACACGACGTTTGAGCTTATTAATAATCACAACAACTTAAGGAGGACAAATGAGCGCTAATCTCAGTCCAAATACTAGTGGACAATTTAATCCCAGTGAAATGATGGAACAAGCCGCTTACTACGCCCTTGCTAAATCAAAGAAGCCAACCAGCATGGTCATTGGCTTAGCCATAATGGCAGGTGTATTTATCGGGATCGCTTTCATTTTCTATATAACAGTAACGACTGGGAATACACAAACTGGCTGGGGAATTAGCCGTTTTGCAGGAGGTTTAGCGTTTAGTCTAGGGTTAATTCTTGTTGTTATTGGCGGTGGCGAGTTATTTACCAGCTCCGTACTTTCAGCAATTGCGGTTGCGAATAAACAAATCAGTTTTAGCAAAATGTTAGGTATATGGGGCAAAGTTTATATCGGTAACTTTATCGGAGCCACTTTACTACTTGCACTTGTTGTTTCTGCAGGGATGTACCAAAACGATGGTGGTCAATGGGGATTGAACGCATTAAACATTGCTCAACATAAATTACATCATCAACCATTAGAAGCTTTTGCTTTAGGTATTTTATGTAACTTATTGGTGTGTTTAGCTGTTTGGCTCACCTTCTGTTCAACGAACATGTTAACAAAAGCAATCATGGTCATTCTTCCTGTTGCTATGTTTGTTAGCAGTGGCTTTGAGCACTGTGTTGCTAATATGTTTATGGTCCCACTAGGTATTGCAATTCAACAATTAGCTCCACCAGAATTTTGGCTTACTGTTGGTGCAACACCTGAGCAATACGCTGATTTAAACATCATTAACTTTATTACTGCCAACCTTATTCCAGTGACATTAGGAAACATCGTCGGCGGAGCTGGGCTCGTAGGTTTAGGTTACTGGGCTATTTTTTCTCGCCCACAATTAAACGCAGTTCCAGCATCAAAAATCACACCACTTTTCACTGATTCAGACACTAAGGAAATAACTGAAATGAACGCGAATAAAACAGTAAATCAATTTATGGATATTAACGCTTACGTACTTCACCCTGAAATGGCTGTTGAGATTGCATTAGATAACTTATTAGACCGTCACCTTTCAGGTGCAATTGTTATTAATAGTCATAATGAAGTGGTTGGTTTCTTCTCTGAGCACGATGTATTAGTTGAATTATGGTGTGAAGATTACTTACCAGAAAAAGGACGTACTGTTGCAGATTTAATGAAAACGGATATCACAAGCATTTCACCAAAAGATACTCTACTTCAATTGGCTGAATTCTATGCTATTGATAAACCAAAATTATACCCAACAACAGACATGGGGATTGCAACAAGCTATAACACATTATCAATCAATGACCGTGCCCGTGATATGCGTATTTCTAAACCACGTATCCTACCTGTGATTGAAGATAACCAGTTTGCTGGTGTCGTTACTCGTGAAGACGTTGTTACTCAACTACGAGCGATTTACGGTGATCGTATGCAAGCGGTAAAAACTGAAGAAACAGATGCTATCGTTGCATAACTTTAACATAAAAATATAACAACACAGTTGGTAAACAAAAGGGCTTCTAAAATAGAAGCCCTTTGATGTATCTAAAATTTAAAATCGTTATTATTTTCTGCTTTTTAAATAATGATCTTGAAGAATATACATACGCTTAATATCACAATATTCTCCATTAACAAAAATCTCTTGAATTAAATGCCCTTCTTCCGAAAATCCACATTTTTCATAAAGATGAATCGCTTTATCATTATTCACTGCAACATGCAGGTAAACCTTATGTAAATTCAATATCGTAAATGCATAATTTAATGCACGATGAATTAAACCTCGAGCATAGCCATTGCCTTGAAAATCAGGAGCAATAATGATTTGAAATTCTGCACTGCGGTGAATGCTATTAATTTCAACCAGTTCAACCAAACCAATAGATTGTTGATCATTATTTTCTGCAATAAAACGGCGCTCTGTACTGTCGTGAATGTGCTTACGAAATAAGTCTTCAAGCTCATAGTAAGACTCGTAAGGTTCTTCAAACCAATATGACATGATCGATCGGTTGTTATTCAACTGATGGATAAAACGTAAGTCGGTTTGTTCAAGTGCGCGTAGTCGAATTTCATTGTTCATCATAGTTATCCATTAACTAATAAAATAATAGTCATCACAAACGATATTATCCATATTGTGATTTGCAGAAAATACCACTATTCGATAAAAACAGAAATAAATAAATGCACATAAAGCACAAATAACAAACATAAAAAAACCGAGCTACTTGAGCTCGGTTTTTTTTAATCTTTAATGATTAGTCTTCGTTACGAGGTGTGCGTGGAGCACGGCTTGCGCCTGGAGCACGTTCGCCACGGTGACTGCCACGGTGATCGCCACCTTTGTTGCGGTCAAAACGACGTTCACCACCACGGTTACCTTCACGATTTCCGCCTTCACGATTACCACGGTAACCACCACGGCTATTACCGCCACGGTTCTCATCACGACCAGCACCACCGCCAGAACGAGGACGACGATCGATTGTTAGGTCAACGCCTTCAACAACAACCGCTTTCACTTCGTTTTGACGAATACGTAGTTGCTTAAGTTTGCTTGCAACGTCTGCAGACATTTTCTTAGGTAACTGTACGTATGTATGACCCGGTGCAAGTTTGATTGCGCCGATAGCACCTTTAGTAAAACCAAGTTCGTTAGCTAAAGCACCTACGATGTCTTTAACTTGAACGCCTTGTTCACGACCTACTTCTAGTTGGTACGTATCGAAATCGTCATTGTTGTATTGACGACGTTCGCCACGCTCTGGACGGTCGCCACGATCACGACGGTCACCACGCTCTGGACGACGTTTAGCACGTTCCATTGCAGCAATCATTGGATCTGGACCTTTGTAGAATAAAGGACGCTTACCTTGTTGACGCTTAAGAAGCATTGCTGCGATTGTCGCGGCATCAACTTCTAGAGTCTCTTGAAGCTTAGTAATTAAGTCAGAGAATGCTTCTAGTGCAACAAATTCTTTGTCTGCTGCTAATTCAGCACCAAGAACCGCTAGACGAGCTTCTGCAACTTGATCGCGATGTGGAAGTTCAATCTCTTCCATTGTAGATTTAGTTACACGCTCAATCGTACGTAGCATACGGATTTGGTTTGTGCGAACTAAAAGAATCGCTTTACCTTTACGTCCAGCACGACCTGTACGACCGATACGGTGGATGTAAGACTCAACATCGAATGGGATGTCGTAGTTAAATACGTGTGTAATACGAGGTACATCAAGACCACGAGCAACAACGTCAGTTGCAACTAGGATATCGATAACGCCACGTTTGATATGATCAACAGTACGCTCACGTAGAGACTGAGGAATATCACCGTGAAGTGCAGCAGCTTTAAAGCCACGAGCAGATAACCAATCAGCTAGACGCTCTGTATCTTGACGAGTACGTACGAATACGATTGACGCATCTGTTTCTTCAGTTTCAAGAAGACGAGACATTGCTTCGTCTTTCTCCACGCCTTTAACGATCCAGAAGTTCTGTGCTACTTTGTCAACGGTGTGGTTAGAACCAGCAACATCAACACGAGCAGGATCACGTAGGTAACGGTCAACAATAGTCTTAACCATTGGAGGCATAGTTGCAGAGAACAGGATACGTTGAGCTGTTTCTGGTGCCTTTTCTAAGATCCAAGTAACATCATCAACAAAACCCATTTTTAGCATTTCATCGGCTTCATCTAGGATGAACGTATGAACTTCACCTAGGTTTAGGCGGTCACGGTTAAGTAAATCTTTAACACGGCCAGGAGTACCAACGATGATATGAGCACCACGGCTTAGAGCACGCATTTGATCAACGATAGATGCGCCACCGTAGATCTCTAAAACTTTAAGACCCTTGATGTTACGACCAAGGTTTTTAACTTCAGCAGCAACCTGAATAGCAAGTTCACGCGTTGGAGCCATGATAATTGCTTGTGGGTTATGTTGCTTAAGGTTGATTTTATTTAACAGTGGTAAAGAGAAAGCAGCTGTTTTACCAGTACCTGTTTGAGCTTTACCAAGTGCATCACGACCAGCTAACAAAAGAGGAATAGACTCAGCTTGAATTGGCGTAGGTGCGATAAAGCCCATTTCGTCAAGTGCAGATAAGATAGTTTCGTCTAAAGCCAATTGGCGGAATTCAGTAATAGTTTCTGACATTGGGATCCCAATAATTAAACATATAAAAAAGGTCCCATTTGCTCAGCAAGTTCCATACACACACACAAGCACTCGGGACAGGACGGTTTATCATTTCAATAACTAAATATAGAAGATGATTAACTCAGGGCGCGGATAATGCCCTAATACGGCAAGAATTACCAGAAAAAATTGAGCAACTTCACAAATTTAGCTCTATTTTCTTAGTTTCGATAGTTTTTTGTACATTACGCATGCTTTTTTACATATTTCATCGGTCTTTTCTAGCAATCAATTAAGGGCGATAGTAAAGTTAGCTCGTTATTTCCTATTTATAGTATGAAGGCTCATGTTTCAAGATAACCCACTACTAGCGCAATTAAAGCAACAAATTCAAGATAAGCTTCCTAAAAAAGAAGGCACAGTAAAAGCAACCGACCGCGGTTTTGGTTTTTTAGAATCAGACGATAAAAAGAAAAGTATCTTTATACCGCCAGCACAAATGAAAAAAGTGATGCATGGTGACAAGATTGTCGCCCTAGTCCGTACTGAAAATGACAAAGAACAAGCCGAACCAGATCAGTTGATTGAACAATCAATTACTCGATTCATCGGCCGCATTCAAATGTTCAAAAAACGCTTGCAAGTAATGCCTGATCATCCAAGCTTGAAAAATGCCATCAAAGCAAAAGCTCGTAAAGGTGTAAATCCAGAAACTTTACAAGAAGGTGATTGGGTTGTTGCTGAGTTAACTCAACATCCATTAAAAGGTGATCAAAGCTTTCTATGTGAAGTTACTCATAAGATCACTGACAGCGATGACAAGATCGCCCCATGGTGGGTGACACTAGCACAAAATGATTTACCAAACTCTGAGCCTGAAGGCATAGATAACTGGGAAATTAAAGACGACGCAGATCTAGTTCGTATAGATATGACAGAAACGCCTTTCGTTACAATTGATGGTGAATCAACCAAAGACATGGATGATGCGCTATACATTAAAAAACAAGAAGACGGTTCTTTTGAATTAACGATTGCGATTGCAGATCCAACCGCTTACATCACACCAGATGACAGCATGGATCAAGTCGCTCGTAAACGTGGTTATACTATTTACTTGCCAGGTCGCAATATTCCAATGTTACCTCGTGATTTAAGCGATCAATTATGTTCACTTATCGAAAACGAAGAGCGTCCAGCAATTTGTTGTACAGTAAAAGTAGCGGTTGATGGCACTATTAATGAAGAATCTATCAACTTCTTTGCTGCAACGATTAAATCTCACGCCCGCTTAGCTTATGACAATGTATCTGATTTCTTAGAAACGGGATCATGTGATAAATGGCAACCAACTGAAGTGATCTCGCAAGTAGTCACTGAACTTCACGAATTTGCGCAAGCGCGTACAACGTGGCGTCAAACTCATGCCGTGATCTTCCCAGATCGCCCTGATTACCGTTTCGAATTAGACAAAGAAAATGACGTCGTTGCTATTCATGCAGATATGCGCCGTACAGCAAATAAGCTTGTTGAAGAGGCGATGGTAACAGCAAATATCTGCGCAGGTAAGACATTACGTAATACGTTTAACATGGGGGTATTTAACTCTCACGCTGGTATTAAATCAGATAAATTGAAAGACGTGATCGAAATTGTAAATCAATTAGATGATGTAGCATTCACAGAAGAGCACATTGCAACACTTGAAGGCTTCAGTGAACTACGTCGCTTATTAGGCAATCAACCAACCTCATACCTTGATGCTCGCATTCGCAAATATCAAACGTACAGTGAAACCGGTAACGAGCCGCTACCACATTACGCAATGGGTTTAGACATTTACGCGACATGGACTTCTCCTATCCGTAAATACAGCGACATGATCAACCATCGTATGTTAAAAGCGCATATCTTAGGCAAAGAACCAGTACAACGCCCTGATGATATTGTCGGTGAAGAGCTGGCATTAAGCCGTCGTTATCACCGTATGGCAGAAAGAAACGTAAGTGATTGGCTATACTGTAGAACGTTAGCTTCAGAAGTCGAAAAAGGCACGGAATTTACTGCTGAGATTTTTGATATTAATCGTGCAGGTATGCGTGTACGCTTAATTGAAAATGGCGCTGCTGCTTTCATCCCTGGTTCATTAATTGTCGATACCAAAGAACGCATCGAATGTAATGCTGACCAAGGTACAATCTCAATTGATAAATATGAAACATTCAAACTTGGCGATCAGCTAACCGTTATTCTTGCTGAAGTCAAAGAAGATACTCGCAATATGGTTGCAAAGCCACTGCAAGTTTTCCCTGCTCCAGAAGTAGAATCAACAGAAGTAACAACTGACGCTACAGAAACCGATATAAAAGCCTAGTCTTCACTCTAAATCAGACTATCCCACATAGCTTAATAAAGCTGTGTGGGATTTTTTAATCCAGTTTAATTTCACCAGCAAATGGCAGTTCTTCATCTTCTAGTACAAAACGATCTTTCGCTGCATAAACGACAATATCTTCAAAGTTATCATCACGCTGTCTTCTGTCATTTACAACCATCTTTTCTGCATTTTCAACTGCTGCTGCAACCATTTCATCATATTGCATTAATTTTTTCTGAGATGTGGCCGCTAACATATCTAAGCTATAACGAATATAAAGTGTAGGGAGTTGATTTAAACTAATGCACTTCATATCTGTGATTTGATCATTTGTATAGTTCTGGTGGAAATCACGTTCAATAAACCGCTTTCCAACCAGAACTTCCATATAGTTATGAATGTTTGATTCCATAAAGATGCCTTATTGTTATTAAATGCATTAAGTGTCATAGCAAACGTATGAATAGAGCTATGTTATTGATAGAATAACGTCTTGTCCTAGTAATTCAGTGACAAACTCTTTCTTTTTTTAGATTAATTAGGATTCGTTAAAAAACAATGTCTTTTAGCCTTCTGAGTCATCCATTATTTAAGCTGTTATTGCCTATCATTATCGTTGTTTCTGTAATCACGGGTATGGATGGCATTATCCAATTATCTTCTGAAAACAAGGGATTTTCATACATACTTCCATACATCGTACTATCAATTGTATTACTGTTAAGCCAGCCTTTCAATCAAGGCCGAATTGGGATGATAGCCATAACTATGGCTATTGCCTACTGGATCATCCAAGAGCGTTTGCAAGTTCCACTTTCCTATGGCAATGCTCGTATTGAATTTACCTTAACCGCTTTCTTATTACCTATTTCAATGATGGCAACATTTATTTTTCCTGAACGTCGTATTTTCTCAAAATATGGTGCCGGCTACTTAGGTATTCTTCTATTTATGTTGATCTGGTGTTGGATTATTGTCTCTCATTTTGCTGATAATGATATGACTGAAATTTGGGAAACCTATTTACTCAATATCCCAGAAGTATCTCCACTTCCTATTATTATCTTTCTTTACAGTTTAGTTATGTGTGGGCTGTCTGCCATTTTTGTTCTAACGCGTAATAACAACACTGATTTAGCGTCTTATACTTGCTTGCTTTATTCATCGCTAACCTTTGCTTTATTCAGCGTTGATTTTATTTCAAGCACTATGTTTTCTATCGCAGGATTACTACTGCTTCTTTATATTATTTCTGCAAGTCATGAATTAGCATTCATCGATCAATTAACGGGGATCCCTGGCCGTCGAGCGCTTGAATCTGAAATGAAACATCTTGGCCGTCGTTATACAATTGCAATGCTGGATGTCGATCACTTCAAAAAATTCAATGACAGTTATGGGCACGATACTGGTGATGACGTCTTAAAATTGGTTGCTAGTATCATGGCTCAAACTGGTGGTAATGCAAAAGTTTACCGCTATGGTGGTGAAGAGTTCACAGTATTATTTAAAGGTAAAACTGCAGAGCAAAGCTTAGAATACTTAGAAGAGCTGCGTGAAGACATAGCAGATTATGATTTAATCATTCGAGATACAAATACCCGACCTAAGGATAAAAAGGAAGGGGAAGCAAAACGAGGAAAAACAAACAAGACCAAAGTCGTGAATGTAACCATAAGTATTGGCGTTGCTGATAATACAGAATATAAGAAACCGCAAGAAGTGATCAAAGCCTCCGATAAAGCACTGTACCGAGCTAAAGACGGCGGGCGGAATTGTGTTAGCCAATAAATAATTTTTTCTAAAAATCAGCCGATATAACTTTTTAGCTAATGTTATATCGGCTTTTTTTTGGTTTCAATTTTAGATTATATCTTGCGTATTAACTTAACCGATGTCACACTCAAGTTATTAAAAAATAGGTAGTTTGTTAAATTTCTTAGTTATACACAAGGATACGTTTATGTTTTTAGATTATTTTGCTCTTGGCTTGTTAGTGTTTGTTGCATTGGTTATTTTTTACGGAATTATTGTCATTCACGATATCCCCTATGAGATAGCTCATAAGCGTGACCATCCACATTCAGATGCAATTCATATTGCAGGCTGGGTTAGCTTGTTCACATTACATGTTTTATGGCCTTTCCTTTGGATTTGGGCAACATTATGGCGTGAAGATCGCGGTTGGGGCTTTCATAAAATTGAAAACAATCAATTAGAGCTTCAAACTCGAGTCAATCACCTTAATGATCAAATTGAATTACTGACAGAAAAAATCTCTCAAATGGAAGTAAATCAAGTAAAACAATCACCCCAGAAACCAACGAAAGAGGAGCAAGTATAATGGATTTATTGCTTATCCTTACTTACACCGCATTATGTATCGCTGTATTCAAAATCTTTAATATCCCTCTCAATAAATGGACGGTCCCTACCGCCGGGTTAGGTGGTGTTGTTCTTGTTGGCACGCTTGTTTTATTAATGAATTATAACCACCCTTTTACTCAATTTGGCGGACAGTTTTATGTCACTACGCCAATTGTCCCAAGTGTTAAAGGAAAAGTAATCGAAGTTAACATCGAAGCCAATCAACCTCTTGAAAAAGGCGAAATACTTTTTAAGATTGATCCAATTCCTTTTAAAGCAGAAGTCATTCGTAAACAAGCTGCATTAAATGAAGCAGAACAAGCAGCCCTTCAATTAGAGTCTATTTATAAAGCAGCTCAAGCAAACACCATTAAAGCTATAGCCGATAAAGACAAGGCCTACCGTGAATTTAAACGTTATGAAAAAGGCTTTAAGAAAGGCGCTTTTACTGCCCAACAATTAGATACTCGCGAACAAACTTATAAAGCAACTCAAGCAACCGTTGAGTCCGTTCAAGCCCAAGAACAACAAGCTAAGCTGGCGTTAGAGTCTGAAATTAATGGAGAGAACACGACAGTTGCTCGCATGCGTGCAGAATTAGAGCAAGCACAATTCAACCTTGATGAAACCATCGTACGAGCACCAACTGATGGATATGTAACTCAAATGGCACTTCGTCCAGGCATGATGGCAGTTCCCCTCCCTCTCCGCCCTGTAATGACATTTGTACATACAGAAGATCAATACTATGTCGGTGCATTTCGTCAAAACTCTCTACAACGCTTACAAGCAGGATTTAAAGCTGAATTTTTATTTCGTGCTATTCCTGGTCGAGTATTTGAAGGTGAAGTTGTTGAAGTTATTCCCGCCATTGGTGAGGGACAAATTCAAGCTTCAGGTGCTTTATTAGGTACAAATGCTATTCAAACTAATGGTAGAGCCTTAGTTAAATTAAAATTAACTGATGACGTATCTGAATTTCACCTTCCTGCAGGTTCTAATGCAGAAATTTCAGTGTATTCAGACAGCTTTGAGCACGTATCAATTATGCGTAAGGTATTAATCCGTATGAAGTCTTGGCAGAATTTCTTATACCTTGACCATTAAATATCCAATCACACAAATCCAAAATACAACGCCTTAAGACACTGTTTTAAGGCGTTTTTTTAGATGTCAAACCCAATCAAAAAATATATTCTTTTTTTCTTAACTCTGATATTATCTTCGCGAAAAAAGCTGTTACAGGAATGTGACAGTATCTAGGTAGACTCCGAATGGAGCTATCATATATATTATGTGAGGACACGCATGAGTACTACGGATAAGTACAGCATTGACAGTACTGATTATGAAGTAGGCCAAGATAATATCCAAAAATGGGGTTTTGATATACACAACCAAGTTTTTGGTATTAGTGCTGGCGCTATTATTTTATTTTTAACTGTGCTTCTTATTATGGACCCAGCAGAAGCAAAATCCCTTCTTGACGGCATAAAATTACAAATCATTGATAACTTTGATGGTTTATTTATGTGGTCTAGTAATATCTTCTTAGTTTTCTGCTTAGCGTTAATTGTTTCACCGTTTGGTAAAATCCGAATTGGTGGTGACAGTGCAAAACCAGAACACTCAACAATTTCATGGATGGCAATGCTTTTTGCTGCTGGCATGGGTATTGGTTTGATGTTTTACGGTGTTGCTGAGCCTCTTGCTTACTACACAGACTGGTATGGTACTCCTTTAGATGTGGAGCCTTTTACCGAAGAAGCTAAAAAACTGGCTCTAGGCGGAACCATGTATCACTGGGGTATTCACCCATGGGCAATATATGGTTTAGTCGCTTTATCTTTAGCATTCTTCACTTTTAACAAAGGCTTACCTTTATCCATGCGTTCTGTTTTCTATCCTATTTTAGGAGATAGAACATGGGGCTGGTTTGGTCACATCATTGACATCATGACTGTTCTAGCAACACTATTTGGTCTTGCAACCTCTCTTGGTTTAGGGGCTCAACAAGCAGCAGGTGGCATCAATCATGTGTTTGGTACTAACGGCGGTATAAACATGCAAATTGGCGTGATTATTTTCGTTACTATGCTTGCGATGATCTCTGTTATTCGTGGTATCGATGGTGGTGTAAAGCTACTAAGTAACGTAAACATGCTGGTTGCTGTTGCATTACTTCTATTCATTATCGTAATCGGTTTCTCTGATGTAATGAGTACCTTACCTTTAACTGTGACAGGCTATATTGAGAATATTATTCCTCTAAGTAACCCTCACGGTCGTGAAGATGAAACTTGGATGCATGGTTGGACTGTATTTTATTGGGCTTGGTGGATCTCTTGGTCACCATTCGTAGGTATGTTCATTGCTCGTGTTTCTAAAGGTCGTACTGTTCGCCAGTTCTTGATTTCTGTAATGATTATCCCAACATTAGCGACAGCTCTATGGATGTCTGCTTTTGGTGGTATTGCGATTGAACAAGTAAAAAACAAAGTTGGTGAACTTGGCGAAAATGGCTTAAATGACATTACTATGGCACTATTTAACATGTATGACGCATTACCAATGAGTACTGCCCTATCTGTTATCTCAATCGTTCTTATTATGGTGTTCTTTGTAACGTCATCTGACTCTGGCTCATTAGTTATCGATAGTATCACTGCTGGTGGAAAGGTTGATGCTCCTGTTCCTCAGCGTATTTTCTGGGCGACGGTTCAAGGCTCTATCGCTGCGGTATTATTATGGGTTGGTGGCACAGAGGCAATGCAAGCGTTACAAGCAGGTACGGTATCAACTGCCTTACCATTTACCTTCATTCTTCTAATAATGTGTGTAAGCTTAGTGAAAGGATTTAGTACTGAAAAATTCGGTACTATTCCAAAATCAAACAAAGCAAAAGTATAATCAATAAAAGATAAAAAGCCCCAAATAAGACTTTACCTTAAAGTGCTTTTTCGGGGCTTTTTATTACTGATGATTTTAATTCATAAACGTTATTTTTTCGCTAACTCTTCATCATCATGCGATTTAGCAAAATCAGCGATCTGTTGAAAATCACTCGGAGTCCAATAAGGTTTGTTTTTTAGTGAATCAGGTAACGCTGAGAAATCTTTATCATTTTCATTTGGCATTAACATAAAGGTGGCTAATGCTTCGTACTCAGTTGAAACACTCTCTTCCATTTCACCTTTAAAGCCATTTGGCTGTAAGTCTGTCCCTAAATGGTATTCTCTATGAATCACAACCCATTTGTTTGGTAGACGCTTAGAACTGTCCCACAACACTCCATCCATTTTTTTTATTTGGGCTTTAGACTCTTCTTTTGTGCCTACACCCAACTCAATAAATTTTGTTTTTATTGCTTTAGTCATTGCGGTAGAAAATGCATCTTTATCTAAATTTGGATTAGCACTAATCACATCACTAGCTAAGAGAGCCCCCAACATATTTGAATACAGATCTTCAGGTGAGAACGCAGAAGCATACTCTTTAAAGCCACCTACCGACTCCATGCCAAACCATTGAGCAATTTCATGCCATTGAGCTAAACGATAAGACGTTAACGCAGCAAGTTCAATACTGATCTTTTCTCGTTCAATTTGAGTGTATTCTTGAGAGGTTGAATGCAGTTGTATAATACGAGCTTTCAACTCAGGTGACAGTGTCACTTTAAAATCTATTCCTAAATGCTTATAGAACTTACCATAAAGATAATAAGTAAAATCAGCCGTATCTCTAATATGAGCAGAATCTAAAAAACCACCTTTTTCAGAATAAAAGATTCCATTACTTTCATCGCCAAAGCCCATTAAGCTACTTGCAACTCCTTGACTGCCATCATTATAGATATGGTCTC
Organism: Aliivibrio thorii; assembly: GCF_057368585.1. Classification (NCBI taxonomy): domain Bacteria; kingdom Pseudomonadati; phylum Pseudomonadota; class Gammaproteobacteria; order Vibrionales; family Vibrionaceae; genus Aliivibrio; species Aliivibrio thorii. The sequence goes on from NZ_CM170655.1 coordinate 1,435,744, forward strand.
CGAGATCATCTATATTGAGTACGTTTTCTACTGAAACAAAAGGAACGGGGATCCCCCCGACTTCCGTCTGTAAGTTTGTCCCAAAAGCACAACATGGCCTCACACCAACAGGGGCATCAGCAAAAACAGATAAAGATACACCACATAAAAGACTACTGATGACGATGGAAGCTATTTTACTCTTCATATAAATATCCTCTAAAACGCTTCATTAATTTGAAAATATACCGCTTGGCTATCTTTTCCTAATCCATAATCCAGTCTTACATTAACTCTTGGTTTAAACGCAAAACGGTAGCCAATCCCATATGTCGGTAACCATTTACTATCAAATAGTTCTTGGTAAGAGTCTGCAACATTGCCACCGCCAACCCATACGACCATTCCATGCCGTTGATTAAATTGTTGACGAATTTCTATTTGTCCTGATAGCTGACTATTATCTCGATATTGACCAGAATAATACCCTCTCATACGCTTATCACTGCCTAAAGAGGAGAATGCGAACCAAGGGATATCACCTTGTACATTTTCAGCAAAGACTTCCCACGCCAAAACAGTATTAGGTAATATTTTATGGTATTGACGATAATTGATGGTGACTTTATCAAAGTCATGATCAGAGCCAAACTCAGCTCGATAAGCATTCCAATTAACACTGAACAACATGCCTTTATATGCATTCAATTCAAAATCACGGCTGTCATACTCAAGGCTTACTGTGGAGGCACTTAAAAATGTATCGCTAAGTTCATCTTGTGTAAGCAGCGATGTGTCAGATGAAAGCTTCCGATAGCTTTCCATATCAACACCAAGAAGAAAGTAAGTATTTGGTAAAAATTGATAAGCAATTCTTGGTGTAAAACCGAGAATTTACGCTTCGACAAGAGTTTTATTACGGTCAGTCTCTGCTGCATTCTTACCAACTCCCCAATAATACTCAGGAGTGTGACTTGCTTTGGCTTGAACTAATAATCGTAGATCATCATTTTCAAAATAAGTTCGGTTATTAACACCTACACCATAAGAACCTGAAGTAGATCCATAACCGGTAATATTGATAGTAGATAACGGAGCGCTGTCTTTATTATCAAGAGGTGAATATAAGCCTACAGCCGCAATACCAATACCAAAACCTTGCTCAGGGTTAGCAAAGGGACCAGGCAGCACAGTCCAATCTATCCCCTTACTGACATCGATATCTTCAGAAGAACCTAATTCTTCTAGAAAAGTCCACCCAACTTTGGGGGTTTTCTTTAGCTGAGATCGAGAATGCATAACTACTTAATAGTACAATTACCAATAAGTTTACTAACTTCATGATTTAAAATCGCATATCAACAGTGAAGAAAAGGCTTTTACGTTTACCAAGACCTGCTTCACCTAACAAATATAAGCCATCATCAAGTTTATATTGCATACCCAGTAAGGTATTCCAAGGAGTTACAAGATGCTGCTCCACATTAAAGCGACCATCATCAACTTTTCCGACCAGACTTCCTAAGTTGCCACTTAAACCGATATCCGTTAAATTCCCAGATAGTGACTGTTCAACATCTTGATACATTGCTCCAACCCACACACGAAGTGGTGTTCCCATACGGGTAAAGTCATAACCTACGCGTGGTGAGATCACAATCGAACTAATTGTACCATCAATAACATTTAACTCAGTTTCAGTATAACTAGCATCCGCTAGCGCAAATACATCTTTATAACCACCAGCTAAGACAAAACCTGCTCCATAAAGTGTACCATTGAGATCAAGACGAAATTGCCTTGGCTTAATCTTTTTATCAATAAAGCCTAAACCAGTTGAAACTTGAATTGTCGTTTCTGAGTAGCCTTTTAACTGACCAACGATTCCATAGAGGTTCAAAAAAGGAAATAGCCAAACATCACCACGTAATGTAAGAACTTCACTCATTTGCTCACCTGCACCAGCTTGAACATCAACTAAGTTATTAAGGTCTCCTAGGATAGGTAATTTCCCAGTAAAACCTATACTATCAACCGAAATATCTTGAGTTTGTTTCATGTAGCTAACATTAAGACCAAAAGCTTCAGGTAAAGTATAACCCTTGGCTTCTGCCTCTTCTTTCCAAATGGGTAAAGTAAAAGATTCTGCAAATAAAGAAGAGGAATAAGATAAAAACAATAAGCAAAGTACAGAAAGTGCTCTTTGCGACATAAAGACTCCAATACTGAAGGGAAAGAATCCAAAAGTGGCTTCAGCTTTTTTCGGCATGATACGCCTCACACTGAGACATTCAACTTAACTTTACACTAATTTACATAACAATTTGTCAAGTCAGATTTAGCGTTAAATTAGATTAAATCACAACCAACCTCACAGATTTAACGTTTAAATTGGTATAAAAAGGAAGAATAAGTAAGAAGGATTGATAAACAAGATCGATAATGGCCAGATTAAATCATTAAGCTGACCAGTCAAACTTTTAATCTACAGTTGAATACAAATCAATTTAACGCTTATTTTTTCCACGATTTGCATGAACTTTCATTTTCGCTTTCATTTTTCTTTTATCAGCAGAACGACCACGACTTTGACGTGAATGGTCTTCTTTTATTACTCGTGCATTTGGATCCGGTTCATATCCTTTTAACCACTCTTGCGGTAAACGAGTCTCTAACAGAGTTTCAATTGCTTGCAATAAATACTCTTCATTTGAACTCATTAATGAAATAGCTTTACCGGTGCAACCTGCTCGACCTGTACGACCAATACGATGAACGTAATCTTCCGCTTTAAATGGAAGTTCATAGTTAATGACACATTCTAGCTGCTCAATATCCAAACCACGAGCTGCAATATCTGTTGCAATTAACGCACGAACTTTACCCGTTTTAAACTCTTCTAATGCACGTAAACGAGCCCCTTGACTCTTATCACCGTTAATAGACGCCGCTTTTATACCGTCTTTTTTAAGTTCTTTCACTAATTCATCAGAGCCTTGTTTTGTTTTTGTAAACACAAGGACTTGTTGCCAGTTACGAGAGCCTATCAGGTAAGCTAATAATTCACTTTTACGGTGCTTATCTACTGGATATACCATTTGCTCAACTGTATCAGCAGTACTATTTGTTGGCGTAACTTGCACTTCTTTTGGTTTATGCAGCATATAGTAAGCAATTTCTCTTACTTTTTTGCTGAACGTCGCTGAGAAAAATAGGGTTTGATGCTCAGCTGGCATCTTGCGTAGGATCTTTTTAATATCCGGAATAAAGCCCATATCTAACATGCGATCAGCTTCATCTAATACCAAGTACTCTGCTTTATTCAAAGTAATCGTATTAATATGAACTAAATCTAATAAACGGCCAGGCGTAGCAACTAGGATATCTGCGCCTCCTACTAGGTTATCTTTTTGAACATTAATACTTGTGCCGCCATAAGCAACAACAACTTTAATCTCTGTATACTTAATATAGCTAACCAAGCTCTCAAATACTTGCTGAGCTAATTCGCGTGTTGGAGTCAAAATTAAACTACGAATCACTTTTGAATTTTGAGTGCGGCTCTCTGGGTTTTCAACCAAGCGCTGGATAAGCGGTAAACCAAAAGCAGCCGTTTTACCTGTGCCTGTTTGTGCTCCTGCAAGTACATCATGTCCTTGTAATACGAGAGGAATAGCCTGCTGCTGAATTGGTGTCGCTTCTTTAAAACCTAATTCCGAAACGGTATTAAGAAGCTGTTCAGATAACCCTAGTGAAGCAAATGACATGATGAACCTTTAAGTACTAAAAATTTTCGCCGATTGTAGCAAAATAGTATTGGTTCCCCTAGAGTAAGTTACGCTATAAAAAATCCAGCGTACTTTGCAGGTACATTGGATTATCTTAGGAAAGTTCAAGCTTAGGTTTAAACTGTTGTCTAAAGCGTAGGCAACCAAAGCTTCATATAAGCCTCACAGAAGAACAGTGAAAAAAAACAATTTAAAAACAAGATAAATAAAAGTTTCATACAGAAAGAGCTAAACGTTAACAAAAAACAGAATAAAAAATAAATTTAAAATGAATAGCTTTGATATATAAGGAACAAATGACGGTTATTCATATGTATCGAAATGTTTTATTCATATTTTTTAGGTTAAAAATAGACTTAACATAAAGAAAAACAACAAGAATAGTAGAATAATGAACCAAACAGTCAGTTTTAATGCATTTAAGGGTTTACAAGACAAGAGCAACACCCTATTATACGCGGCATTGGAGGGATGGCTGAGTGGTCGAAAGCACCGGTCTTGAAAACCGGCAACCGTTAATAGCGGTTCTAGGGTTCAAATCCCTATCCCTCCACCACATTCTAAGCCCTAGCAGAAATGCTGGGGCTTTTTTTATCTGTTAACTTTATGAAATAGATATTATTAAGGCTATAAAATCACAACCTTAATTAGAATCCTAAGATTTACTTTCCAATACGTAATGCATCATAACCACTAAGGGCTTGATAAGGGCGTAAATCAAACAGTGGCATAATAGAGTATATATGATCAAAAATGTCTGCTTGTACTCCTTCGTAAAATACCCAATCTGTATTATTGGTAAACGCATAGATTTGTAATGGCAAGCCCTCAGGGGTTGGCTCTAGCTGGCGCACCATGAACATCATATAAGAATGAATATCTTTATTAGTACGTAAATAAGCTGCCAAATAAGCACGGAAAATACCGACATTAGTCATTTGTCGAACATTACCGGCATGAGGAATATCATCCAACTCTTCATTAAACGTATTTATTTCTTTTGATTTCTCAAATAAGTATTCACGCAGAATTCGAATATTTTTTAGTGATTCAATCTCATCATCTGTCATAAAGCGAATCGAATTAACGTCAATATAAACAGAGCGTTTAATGCGTCTACCGCCAGAATCGGACATTCCCTGCCAATTAATAAAAGCATTTTGAACCAAAGCATAAGCTGGGATCATACTGACTGTATTATCAAAATTTCTAACTTTTACTGTCGTTAATGAAATCTCTTCAACTGAGCCATTGGCTTTAAACGAATCCATTTCAATCCAATCGTTTAGCGTAATCATTCGGTTTGCTGAAAGCTGAATACCAGCGACAAAGCCTAGAATAGTATCTTTAAATACGAGCATCACAAAACCAGTCGCAACCCCTAAGCCACTCAAGAAAATAACCGGTGATTCGTTAGCCAGTATTGACATGGATACCACAAGACCGACAAAGAAGGTAAATAACTTGATAAGTTGAACGAAACTCTTAATTGGCATTCGGCGAGTTATGCCTTTAATCGTAGCAAGATCATTTAATGCATCAAGTAATGAAAAAAGCATCCAAATAAAGACAACAAGAATTGTAATACTTAAGGCTTTATCAACAATACCTGAAATCACCGCATAATTCTCAAGAGCAAGCGGTATCAATAAATTCAGTATCATAATAGGCACCAGAAAAGTAAGCTTCTCAAGCACCTTGTACTTAGAAAAACTCTCACCTAGTGGCTCATTAGTACGGTGTAATACATTCCTTATTGTCCGAGCAATTATGTGACGAGTAATAAGATCTCCCATCACAGAAACACCAATGACAACGAGCACAAATACCACAGTAAGTTCCATACCATAGGGGTCACTATTAATATCTAATGCACTCAATTTATCTACAATGTAATTACGAATACTATCCTCTAACAATTTACTGCCCTTACCTTTAAATATTCACCGAAGAACACAGTATAGAAACTTTGAAAACAACACTAATTTTATGTTCTTAACTAGTTTATACATAAACTCTATTCATAATATATTAAACATAGCCTTTATTATTCGTTTTTTGAGCTTTTATTATCCAAATAGATTGAAAACTTAGTTTACTAGGACCCAATTATTATATTTAGCACTAAAAATAAAAAACCTCTTAGGAAAATTAAGAGGCTTTATATTATATAAATACACTGCAAACTAAATTAGCGAGAACCTTGTGGTAACTCAGCAGTATGTAAGAACTCACCAATACCTAAATCTGGTGGTGTATCAGTTGCAATATTAGCTCCCCAACGTTTACTTGGTTTATCACTCATTAAAAACTCTATCTCTCCACCCTGCATAATCTCAGCATGAGTTAAATACGTTTTATTAAAGTCTCTACCATTAAGTGACGCCGATTGAATAAAGATATTTTCTCGGCTTACCTCTTTAGCGATAACGGTAAATTGTTGTCCATTATCGACTGCTATCGAAGCACGTTCAAACATCGGAGTACCTATTTCATAAATACCTGACGATGAATTCACAGGGAAGAAACCTAAAGCTCGAAACACAAACCATGATGACAGTGTACCAAAATCATCATTACCACAGATCCCATCTGCAGTATTGTCGTAACAAACGTTTGTTGCTGCTGCAACCGCTGCTTGTGTTTTCCACGGTTGAGCTACATAGTTGTATAAATAAGGGACATGAATATCTGGTTCATTACCTTGAACATGCTGCCCAAGGTTACCAGTATTAAAAACAGGAAATTGATTATCCCCGGCATTACGATCAGGATAAGTACTAAAATATTCATCTAAACGTTCAGCAAATAACTCACCTCGCTTAGCCACACCTTCAGGGCCTAAGGTTGATTGCTCAAATTCAGTCATTAAATCAACAAGGCCATTAATATCATGCTGAACACTGAACGAATACTGCCAACCATTCGATTCAGAAAATGACCAGTTAAACATATCAGGTCGCCAATCTTTACCAATCGCTTTACCTGTTATTGGATCAGTCCAATTTGAATCAATAAATTTACCGTCATAATCACGAGCTTTAAACCAACCTTGATATTTAGAGCCACCAAAATCAAACTGTGCTTGCCAATTATTAGAGCGATCCGCAAACTCTTTGTATTCAGGAGAATCTTCCCCTAAAACAAGTGCGATGGATTTTGCAATATTCCAATCATTCATTGAATATTCTAATGAATACGATGCTGTCCATGCGTCTTTAAATGGTGAATGAGACCCGTATGAATCTGGCGGCGTATCATGCAATTGCGCAGGAACATACCCTTGTGTTTCATACTCCTTAATCCAAGCAACACCTTGACTTGAAACAGCACGAGCGTCGGTAATCATTGCTTGAACTAAGCGTTCTTTTACACCTTGACGCTCTGTATCAGTAAACCCTAAATAAATCATTCGAGTATCTAAATACCCTTTAGATAATGCATCATAAATGATCGGTGTCGAATGCATTCCCATCATCATGCCAGTTTCATTACCTTTAAATGTCCACTCAGGTAAACGACCACGCTTAGTTTCACCTTTATCATTAGTCCATTCTTCTTCTGCATAAGACAACATTGAAAGTACCATGTCGGCGATACGAGCAGGTTCAGTGATAGAGGCTAACGGTTGAACTGAGCGATAAGTATCCCAAAGCGAGAACGTATCGTAACGAATATAATCTGCTTTACCATCTTTGTTTGCATCAGCAATTCGAATCGATTCTTTTAAAGTATCAATTTTATCGCCCCACGGCGTATTTCCATCAGGATAAGCATTACGACCTTGATGTGTTTGACGATAACGACCATCTAAATCAGATAGCATCGTTTGGCCAGAGTAAGAACGGTATAATGCGGTGTAGAACGTCTGTTTATAAGCTTCATCACCTTCTACACGGATTTTACCCAGTTCATCTTCCCAAAGTTTTGTAGCCGCTTGACGAACCTGATCAAAGTTCATTCCAGCAACTTCACTCATATTCAGTGATGCCCCTGTTTTACCACCTTCACCAATCTCAACGTTTGATAATGCCAGTTTTGCTTCAACGGTTAAGCCTGATTTCGATGTATCAAACTCAACATATGCACGTGCATATTGATATTTACCGAGAGTTACACCACCAATCTCTGTCATATCAGCTGGTGCATCAATGTATTGTTTCGTCAGTTTGTCGTAGTAAGCAAAGCGAATATTTTTAATGGGTTGATCGAACTCCATAACAAAAAATTCTTTTTGGTTTGCAGCCCAACCATCGGAGAAACGATGTCCCTCTAAACGATTATTTTCTTTATCCCATTTTAGGTAAGAGTCTGACGTATAATCCCAGTTGATTTTAAAACCAGTATTCACAATAATTTCTGAACGATCGTCTCGTGGGAACGTATAACGATGAACGCCGACCCTGTCCGACGCGGTTAACTCAGCTTTAATGTCATAATCAATAAGATCAACTTTGTAATAACCCGCGGTTGCTTGCTCATCTTTGTGCTGAAAACGAGATGCCTCAAGGTTCAGCGTTGGAGAGCCTTCATTTAACATATAATCAGAGCGAGTATTGATCGGCATAACAAGAATGTCATTTAAATCGCCTGCACCCGCACCCGATAAATGGGTATGAGAAAAACCAGACGTACGTGCGTCATGGTAATAATATCCAGAAATATATTCCCAGCCATTAGCACCGTTATTTGGGGATAATTGAACCATACCATGAGGAGTCGTTGCCCCTGGATAGTTATTCCCTAAATTACCAGTACCAATGAATGGATTAACATGACGAGTAATATCCATATCATCAAAATCAACAGGTTCATGAACACCCATATCTATCACTGGATTTTCAGTACTTGGTTTATCATCACACTCTTCATCACCCGGTGGACATACTGGTTTTTCATCATCAGGATTAACGGTTGGCGGTGCGATTTCAGTACTTCCATCATAATTATGATTAACGGTTTCTTCATTACAACCAGTTAACCCAATCATTCCCAGTAACACAGCAATAGATAATAAATTCCGTTTAAATTTCATTTTGTGCCTTTATTTTTAAGTTAAAAGGGGATCTCTCCCCTTAATTATTAGGATGTAAATTAATTCGCTTTCAAAGCTTGAGATTTATCATTCGTCATTACGAAATGAAGGACACCACCATCTTTTAAATCACGGTGGTTAAACGATAGATTTGGACCAAGAGCGTTACCGTTAATCGTGGCACTCTTAACGTAAATATTTTCTTCAGAATTGTTCGTTGATGTGATAGTAAAAGAACCATCCCCCCCAACAGGAATGACTGCTTTATCGAAAATTGGTCGTCCAATCGTATATGTAGGATCTGCTGGTGTGACTTGATAGAAACCGAGTACCGACATAATGTACCAAGCAGACATTTGGCCTACATCTTCATTACCAATCAAACCTTCTTGAGTTGGATGATAGAATTCATTCATCGCTTGATTTACGTATTCTTGAGTTTTCCATGGCTCTGATGTCCAGTTATACAGATAAGGAACATGATGATCAGGCTCATTCCCCATAACAAACTGCCCAATGAAACCGGACATATCATGAGACTGAGTGGTGTCCGCATTTGAATCCGCATTAAATAAGGCATTTAAATTAGCTAAGAATGCAGCTTTCCCCTGTTCTGTCATTTGCTCTGGTAAGGTATAGTCCGTACGTTTTATCACTTCACCCGCCATAACGTTAGCAAGACCATTTAAGTTTTGAGGAGCGAACCATGTCCATTGCCATGGGTTACCTTCTGTAAAGTCCTCTCCACGATGTTCTGCACGATAAGGCCAAAAGCTATCGCCTTGAACTAAATTCTTACGGTCTTTACACCAGTCGTAATTTTTACCCTCAGGAATAGATAACGTCAGATTTTCATCCAAACACTCACTACTTAGATTATTCGCAAACTCAGGTTCAGCAGAACCTGACACTTGATACAATGGACGCATAAATCCGGTAGCACCTAAGCTTTGTTTGTCTTTGCCCTCCATTTTTCCGTAATAATCAGGGTTATAATCGAAATAATTTTTGAATGTTTCAGAGCGCTTCATATAACGATCAAACATTTCGTCATTGCCCGCTAATTGTGCGATTTGTGCAATCGTCCAATCGTAGTACGCATTCTCTAAGCCATACGCGACCGACTCATTCACCAACTCGTCATATTTATCTGCTTTTAAGCCTTCGGCATACGCTGGTTTATTCGTTTCACCTGCATTCCATTTAACATTAGCAGGAACATACCCCAGAGTTTCGGCGTATTCACCATGGCGAGTCATCACTGTAAATCGCTTATCTCCATTCCATGCATCTTTGTAAGGAACCCAACTATTAGTAATGGATTCATCAAAATTCGCAGAAACATCAGCCGCGTTCAGCGCCAATTCAAATTCAGCCTGAGTAAAGGATTCGGGGTACTTAACCATGATATCTGCAATAACAGACACCGCAGGGTAGCCCACCATTTCTCCCGTATAATCTGAATGAAGTTCCCACTTAGGAAGCACCCCACCCGTTTTAAACTTATTAATTAAATCACGGGCATAATCAATTGAACGGTCTTTATCGATAATAGTTTTTAATGGATGTGCCGCACGGAACGTGTCCCACATTGAATAAACCGATAAATTAGTAAACCCACCTTCTGCTTGATGAACTTTGCCATCCATACCACGATATTTGCCATCAACATCTTGATAAACAAAGGGAGCGACAAAAGTACGATAAAGTGATGTAAAAAACATCGTTTTATCTGCTGTTTTACCGCCTTCAAGTTCAAATTCGCCAAGAACATCTATCCACGCCTGACGATTTTTTACGACAACGGAATCAAAATCAAATTCGTTTTTATCCGCGTCTAAGTTTTTAATTGCACCATCGATACTCGTACCTGAAATGGCCACTTTAACTGTAATCGCTTCATTACCAGAGCCAAAGTTCAGATGAGTCATTATATCATTTGCTCGATTTGCTAAACGAGACGCTTCTGGTGCGGGCTCTCCTGGCATTTGTTTATGTTCCGCATAACCACGATAGTCAGCAAGACCTATTTCAGTCGCATCAACCGGTTTTAATTTACTTTCAGATGCGAGTTTTGCGTATAAATTTTCTTCTATGATTGGTTCTGAAAACTCAGCCACAAAGAATACTGTTTGCCATTGCCCCCACTCATTAGAGGTCCTTGCACCGACAACGGTTGTATCGCTAATACGCTTATAATAAATATTACGAGAATGGTTACCATATTGCTCTAACAGTTCATGTTGCAAATCAATACGAACTTTACGCTCACCGCCTTTGTTAAACGTGAATCGTTGAAACGCAACGCGATCTGTTGCGGTAAGCTCTGCCTTTACACCCGTTTCAATCAATTCAACAGAATAGTAACCAACTTCAGCGGTTTCAGTTTCTTTGTTCATTGTTGGAGCGTCGGTATTAAAATCTGAATACGGTAAAAATGCGAAATCATTCAAATCACCTTTACCAGCACCTGAAATGTGGGTCATTGTGAAGCCTGAAAGGTATTTATTAGAAGGATCATATTCAGATGGGGAGCCTTTACCGCTAAAGCCATTAGGATCATAATTATCAGGAGAAGGCTGAATCATCCCCTCAGGCATAACTGGCGACGGGTTTACGTTACCAAGACCTTTTGTTCCAATCAGTGTGTTTACATATTTTAGTACCGTATCTGTTGGAATGTTTGGGTCTATCGGTGTTGTTGGAATAGAGGTATTCGGGTTTGTCGCTGAACTAGAAGAGTCATCATTACAGCCAGTTAAAGCAACCATTCCCATGAACACAGCAATGGATAATAAATTCCGTTTGAATTTCATTTTGATTTTTCTCTGCTATTAAAGGGGCCGAGACCCCTTATCTAATATAGGTAGTATTACTTAGGTAGGTTTGCTTTCATTGCTTGTGATTTATCACTTGTCATCACAAAGCGTAACTCTCCGCCAGCTTTAATTTCTGCATGCTCAAACGTATTAAATTCATTCAGCGATTTATTATTAATAGTGACTGATTTAACGTACATATTTTCAGCACTATTATTTTCCGCCACCATCGTGAATACACCTGAACCGAAGTTAATCGTCGCTCTAGTAAAGATAGGTCGTCCAATAGTGTAAGTTGGGTCAGTTGGTGAAATCTGATAAAAACCCAACGCTGACATGATGTACCACGCCGACATCTGTCCAACATCCTCATTACCAATAATTCCATCCGGCGTTGGGGTGTAGAATTCTTTGTATACTTTGTCTAAATATTCCTGAGTTTTGTATGATTCTTCAGTTCTCTGATATAAATAAATAACATGATGTGACGGTTCATTACCATGAATATACTGCCCAATGTAACCTGTCATATCCTGATGCTGGTCACCACTGTCCGAGTCGGCAGCGAACAAGTTATTCAGCTTTTCATTCAACCCACTTGTTCCACCCATAACTTCTGTTAACTTGTTAAGATCCTGCATAAATGACCATTGCCACTGCCATGCATTACCTTCGGTGAAATAGAGTGGATCCGCTTTATATGGGTCAAAAGCTTCTGTTGAATATTTAAAGGCACATGGATCTCCCTCCTTCAACTCTGTCGGAACAAAGAAACCGACACTTGAATCCCAATGTTTCAACGAATTATAAGAACGTTCTTTAAATTCATTATAAGTAGCGTCATCACCAGCGGCTTTTGCCATCTCAGCAATAGTCCAGTCATAAAAAGAAAATTCTAATGAGTATGATACTGAGTTCCAATTAGGAGCCCGTACACACTGCTCTTTTTCATGATAATTCAGTTGCCCTGCCATTAGAGATGTTAAGATCCCATCACTAATTTGAGGGAAGTCGTGTGGACGATAACGAGCAGATTTGATAGATGCATCTAACGCTGTTTGCGCATCAACTAATCCTTTTGTTACTGCGTCACCGAGAATCGCTGTTGATGGATAACCAATCATAGTTCCCGTTTCAGAACCATGCCCTTCCCACTTTGGAAGCATTCCAAACTCATCATTGGACTTACGAATTAAATCCTCGACATATAACGTCGCTTGCTTAGGGTCAATAATTGTCCATAATGGATGCACTGCACGGAATGTGTCCCATGTTGAATAAATCGAATAGTTTGGCGTATCACCTTTTTCTAAGGTTCTGATCGTACCTAGCATGTCGACGTATTTCCCATCGACATCATACAATTCAATCGGAGCGATCATTGCGTGGTAAAGACCAGTATAGAAGTTTGTCTTCTCCGCATCAGAGCCACCCTCGACTTTTACTTTCGATAATTTTTCTGCCCAAGCATATTCCGCACTTTCTTTCACTTTAGCGAAGTCATATACCATAGCTTCTGCTTCTAAGTTTTTTTGTGCTCCATGCCAATTCACAGGTGAGATAGCAACACGAACTTCAATCGCTTTATCACCTTTACCAAAGTTAAGGTAAGCCGTTATATCACTTCCTTTGTATACATAATTTTGGCGCATCTCACCCGTTGGTTCATTCTCTTCAGTACCTAATAAAGCCCTAGCCACGGGCTCATTAAATTTGGCATAGAAAAAGATATCTTGTCCTTGGTGATCTTGCCCTTGAAACCAACCTGTCGACGTTTTACGACCACGAATGGTGTAATCATCAATGATCTCAATTTTACTGCTTAGTGTTTCGCCATTGTTATTCAATAGCGTATGCCCTAAATCAAACTTAATATTACGCTCTGTGCCTTTTTCAAAGGTATAACGATGCAAGCCAACACGTTTTGTTGTGGTTAACTCAACATCAATATTTCCTTCATTTAAGGTCGTTTTATAGTAGCCAACTGTCGCTGTTTCGCTTGATTTATCAAACGAGTTAATTAAATTGTTACGCATATCGCTGTAAGGTAGTACTAATATATCTCCTAAGTCTGTTGCCCCTGTTCCAGATAAATGAGTGTGTGAAAAGCCATAAATAGGAACGTCTTTATCTACGATAACGCCTGTATCAGAATAATCTGAAGAATCCCAATAACCAGATGCCGAATGCCAAGGGTTCAATCCTGATTCATGGTCAATATTAGAACCAACGAATGTATCTGGTGATAACTGAACCATACCAGCAGGCACTACCGCCCCAGGGAAAGTGTGACCACTTTCAGCAGTACCAATCATTGGATTAACAAATTGGTTTAATGATAAATCGACTTCAATAGGTGTTGCTGGGATACTTGGTTCTAGAGGCTTCGTTGGAATTGATGTATTTGGATTGGCTTCCGTAACATTTGTAATGTTAGTGGTTTCTTCAGTACATCCAGTAATGCCTACTATACCAATAAATACTGCAAGCGAGAGTACACTGCGTTTAAACTTCATTATTATACCTTTTATTCTAAAGTTTAAAGGGAAATAAAGACTGCCCTTTGATAATTTTGGTATTAACCTTTGTGAAGATTAATAGCAAAACGGTCTTTAGAATGGGGAGCCTTGCGACTCCCCTAACGTTCAGGTTGAAACTTAAGCTTGGATAAGAGTTAATGCGTTTTTCATTGCTTCTTTCGTTGAACATTCAACTTGACGAATGTTAGCGAAACGATCTGATTCTTTTACTGGAATATCATGAGCAAGGATGATGAACTTAGCGTTGGCAACATCTTTTGCTGTCAATTTGTTCACTAAGCCGTTAGAGCCTTGTGTTTCGACTTTAATCTTAATGCCTGCTGCTGCGCCTGCTTTCTCTAGTGCTTTTGCTGCCATGAACGTGTGTGCTACACCTGAAGGACAACATGTAACCGCTAGAACATCGTACTCACCTTCGCCAGCAACTGGTGCCGATTGAGCTTGTACAGGTGCTACTGCCGCTGTTTCATCTTCTACAACCACTGGTTTCCAGAAACCAACGATAAGTGCTGTTGTTAGTGAACCAAGCGCAATACCCACTACATACATAGGGATGTTGCTAGAGACAGGTGCTGTAATTAAGCCGCCCCAAGGTGCATGAAGCAATACATCAGTCATGAAACCGAATACACAACCAACCATACCGCCGATTACGATAGATGGAAGCACACGCATTGGGTCATTTGCTGCAAATGGGATAGCGCCTTCAGAGATACCAATTGAACCCATGATTGCTGCTGCTTTACCTGCTTCTTGTTCTTCTTTAGAGAATTTCTTCTTAAACATGAATGTTGCAAGAGCCATACCTAGTGGTGGAGTACAAATCGCGATACCAACACCACCCATTAGCCATGGTTGTGTATTTACTTGTGTTTGAGCAAATAGCGTTGCTACTTTGTTGATTGGGCCACCCATATCAAACGCCGTCATACCACCAAGAATCGCACCAAGAACCGCTTTAGAAGAACCCGCCATTGATGCTAAGAATTCGTTCATTGCAATCATGAATGAAGAGATAGCAGCACCTAGGCCCCACATTACGATACCCGCAGAAACTAGCGTACCAACAAGAGGGTAGATAAAGTAAACGCCTAGTGCGCTTAAATGTGCAGGGATAGGCAGTCTCTTAAGTTGAAGAACCACACCACCGGCAATAAAACCTGCAACGATACAACCAAGGAAACCACCACCTAAATCAGCCATAATGCCTGACGCAATAAATGCTGGCGCTAATGCTGGTTTGTCTGCAATTGAATAACCAATAAAGCCACCCAAAATGATTGGGAAAAGCACAAGACCTTTAATCGCGATAGTAGAAATATCCGCAAGAATACCAGTATCTGGAACCGCACCTTTACCTGTAGCCATTACAGCAAGTGCTAATAGCACCCCACCCGCAACTACGAAAGGAAGCATATGAGATGTACCAAAAAGCAAGTGGCCTTTTAATTTGGATAGTGTTTGTTTCCAATCACCAGATGGTTGAGTTGTTGCAGTCATCGTTGACATAAAAGTAATCCTAAAAGTGAGTAAAACTAAAAGTTATGCCAATCACAGTAAGTAAGTGTTCAGAAATAGCGAAGGAAAAAGGCTTGAAAACAAGGCAGAATTTTTCGATAAGTAGTTATTCTACAATCAAAAATTCTAACGCAGTTATCAAGTCTTTTAACCAGCTAGGATGACCAGTTATTTACTACGATTGGTATTAATTAATCAGTAAATCTAGAATGTCTTGCTCGGTTGTCGCTTTTTGCATATCTGCAATTAGGTCATCTCCGAATTTTTCAAATAACGCTTGTAGTGCATAAATGTGGTGATCGCCGCTTTCTGGTGAGGCAATCATGAAGAATACCGTTGGTTGGTCATCATCAGCACCGTATTCAATCGCCGTTTTTGATACGCCAATCGCAATAGCAGGTTCAATAACCGCGGCATTTTTAGTATGAGGATAAGCAATACCCATATCAGACGTTGTACATTGAGCTTCACGCTCATAAATACCAACTAAAAAGTTTTCTTTATTATCGATACGGTTATTTTTTAATAACATATCAGCTAACTCAGAAAATACGCCATCTTTCGTCGTCGCATCTAAATTAAGTTTAATTAAATTGGTATTTACTAGTGTGGTGATCATAATCTTTCCCTTAATAATAATTTTCACTTAATTCAAGCTGCATTAAGTTGATGAGGAAATAATATGAATTAAAGAGGCGTTTGGTAAGTTGATATTTAAAGCATTTACTGGATTTTTGTACCCGCAAAATCAAAGTGTGACACCGGTAACAAATGCATCAACAATAAATTTAAAACACCTACAAAAACAAGAGAAACATATTTAAATAAATTTAAAATCAAAAACTTAAACCAAAACAAAAGGAGATAAAACATCATAAAAAAAAGATTTAAAATAACATGAAAAATAAAAACGAGAAGTAAATCACATTAAATAAAATTCATTACCCTCTCTATCTTTATCTAAAAAATGACTAATTGAAAGAAATAAACATTAAGTGTATAGCTATAAATATGAATGCATAAATCAATAATACTTAATTTATTTAAAATATAGTACGCTTAACATTTCAGTATTTTATATCATTGATACTTTATTTTTATTACATATAAAAATATATCGACTTTATATATCAATTAAAAATGCACGAACTAATTGTAAATGAGGTTCAACCAAATCTTGATGGTTACTTCGATAACCTCCACCAACAACACACGCAACCGGAATATTCTTTTGCTTAGTTATATTATTCATCCAATAATCTCTTTGATATAAACCATGTGTCGATATATCCAAATAACCCAGTTCATCATCAATATGGATATCTACGCCTGCATCATAAATAATAAGATCTGGTTGATGATGATTAATTGCCATTTCAACGACTTGTTGAAACGCTTCTAAAAATTCAGCATCTTGAGTACCAATCAATAATGGAACATCATAATCTGACCTAGGCTTACGTGCGGGAAAGTTTTTATCACAATGAAAAGAGACAGTAATAATATCCTCTTTATCAGCACAAAGCGTTGCTGTCCCATCACCATGATGCACATCACTATCTACAATAAGTACCTTATCAATACCCTCTCGCTTTAATGCATGATGCGCTGCAACAACTAAATCATTCACCAAACAAAATCCACTACCAAAATCGTAATGAGCATGGTGATATCCACCACTCAAGTGAATTGCAGATCCATACTCTAATGCTTTATCAACGGTTAAACATGTCCCTGCAGTCGACGTTAATGTCCTTTGAATTAATGATTCACTCCAAGGAAATCCAATACGTCTCATTTTAGCTGCAGGCAGTAAACCTGAAACTAGAGCATTAATATAGGCTTCATCATGTACCTGCTTAATGGCGTCAACTGTAAATGCACTTGGTTCAAAATAACAAAACTGTTCAGAAGAATGGTGAGATTGAATGGCTTGATATAAACGTTGATATTTTTGAATAGGATAGCGATGTCCTTCAGGAAGATCTAATTGCGAGTAAATTGGATGATAAATTAATGGCAACATAATCAAGCAACCCTATTCTAAAAATAAAAAAGAGCAGCTATTATCGCTGCTCTTTATCAATACACAAGAGTAAGTCTATTTCTAAAGACTAATTGTTTACAACAACACGCTTTGACATTGCTTTATTGAAGACTTTATTAATAAAAATAGTAATAAATACAGGAAGCAACCATGAAGTATGAGAAGAATACAACGGTAGCCATTGCTCACAAAACGCGTCCATGCCTTCAGGCAATTTTTCTAAAATATGCAGCGCATCAATCGTCCCAAACAAAGCGGCAATACATACTACCGTTGTATGGCTCATTGAAATGGTTGGTTTATCTATACCTGCTTTCTCAGGTATTAAAATCATCGCAATAATTAATGCGATAGCGATCGGACATAAGATAAGAATCGCAGGTAAGCTCACTTCGATGATCGTCTCTAAACCTACGTTTGAAATAATTGCCGTTAATACCATGATCACGGTAGCACTCACTTTAAACGTGATGCCGTAAGTATTTTTATAGTACTCAGAGTTTGCATTGGTTAAGCCGATCGTCGTCGTTAAACATGCCATTAAAGTGATAGCCGCTAATAAAAGTTGACCTAATACCCCAAACTCCCCTGCCGCATAACGCGTTAAAATCTCTCCACCATTGCTGGCATTTTCTGCAATCTCTGATGAGGTTGAACCTAAATAACCCATTGCTAAGTAACATAATGACATCAATACTGAATAAATAACTGCAATTCGTAATGTGTAGTAAGAGATGGCTTTTTTGCTCTCAACCCCTTTACTACGAATCGTTTGGATTATCACCCAACCAAACGCTACCGCTGCGATAGCATCTAATGTCATATAACCTTGAATTAACCCATTTACTGCAGGCGCTTGTTCGTAAATATCAATAGCTTGGCTTGGAGAACCTAATGGATTAAATAATGCCGCGACCACTAATATGGTTAACATACCAATCAATGCTGGTGTCATTACTTTACCGATGTAATCGACTAATTTACCTGGCTTCAATGCAAGCCATAATGTTAATGCACAGAATAAAGCAGAGAATACCATTAATCCATTACCTGAATAGAAAGGCTTAATGCCCATCTCATAAGCAACGGTAACGGCACGAGGCAATACAAACGCAGGCCCCAGAGTGGTTAGTACCAAGAACCAAAATGAACGATCCATCCACTTTGGTAAAGCTGATGTAAGCTTATCTGCAGAAGATAAACGGCCTAATACGACCAAAGTGATTGCAGGTAGACCAACAGCAGTTAATAGAAAGCCACCAATAGCGATAAGCCAATTGTCACCAGCTTGCTGAGCCATCAATGGTGGATAGATTAAGTTACCTGCACCTAAAAATAGTGCAAATGTCATGAAGCCGATAGCGGCGAGATCTCTTCTGTTCAAACGACATACCCTTATAAAATGAAACGTGGTGTCAATTTGGCTAGAAGATTATAAAGAAAGGTTCTTATCCGCCAGCCTAACTGACGAATAACAAAATCGTCAGTATCAGTAAATGACAACGACGACAGAGACGAATGTATAAGCATTATGCTTAGTAGCAGAGAGTAAATCTACTTGATATTGTTTGATGTCTATAGACATAACTTACACACTCTATGAAAATAATTGTCCTTAAACTAAAGGAAAGGCAATAGATTGTAAAGCTCAAATATTGATTGATTATTTATTGTTCTACTATTAGATAAGATAACAGGTAAAAGACTATTAATAGTTTTATCATACGTTATTGATAAATAAAGCCTACTCATCTAACAAGTACTCAGTAAACACCGAGTACTTTGATTTTATTATTTTTAGCTACTTAACTGCTGCAACAAATGCAATTTCAACTAAATAATCAGGATCGGCTAGCTCAACTTTTAAACATGCTCGGCTAGGAGCACACCCTTCTGGTAACCACTTTATCCACGCATCATTAAATACCGCTAAATTAGCAAAATCCGTCACATAAATAGTAACCGACACTAATCGTGATTTATCACTGTTTACGCTCGCTAGTATTTCTTCTGCTTGTGCAAAAACTTGTTCGGTTTGACCTTGCATATCGGCACTTTCATCATAAGCAACTTCAACAAAATGCGCCATCTTATTAAAGACAGTAACATCAGACCATTTTTCGCTTGGATTAATACGTTGAATACCCATTTTTCACTTACTGCAATCAAAATTAAATAGACGACCATTTTACCAGAAGAAAAAAATAGAGCACCGATTTAATTACAATAATATACACCTATTCAGATAGTGTATTTAACTCAGGCTCTTCTTCTTGAAGATTTTCAGCGAACCCAACCTCACCAGCAATGAAAGCAACATTACCTAACGCTGAAAGAGTTTCATTCCTCGAACGCTCAGGAAAATCCCCAGCCGTACTCACACTTTCTGGTTTAATTACATTATTACAAACAATACTTGCACAACCTTTATCGTTATGTTTCTGATCCGTAGGATGTAAAATCAATTCAGAATCAGCGATAGATAGGCTACTCCAAAAACAGAAAAGCACACTTAAATATCTCATATATAAACCACCATTAAATATTCATAAAAAGAATAATAAATAAGACAACCATAGTCTAGATATGTTGCATTAATTCAATACCGATTGATAAATAAGTTAAATCGTTGAGCTTTTCTAAATTGATTCTCATCTAGCAATTTGATTCTTATTATGAAAAAACAGATTCTCTTCTCCTAAAACAACCTTATTACTCCAGTAAAAGCTAACACCATAATCATTTGATAATTAAAGAGTTTAATTAAAAAAAGCAATACAATTTATTTCGATAAAAAACAAATGGTATACATTTTGCTCAATCATAATTACTTGAAGAAAACGGTACGTTAAAGGAATTAACAAATTACTGCTCGCTAGAAGTAGCTACCACAACTTAGGCTGAGTTCATTTATTAGAAAATTCTAGTTGTTTTTATTTACCGCATAATTTCAAGTTATGTATCTATTCATTGTGTTGAGGGCATTTCCTCATTCAAGAAAAAGTAGAGGCTTATTATGAAATATAAACAGCTTTTTTCCCTTATTGCGTTTACTTTAGCGAGTGCGCCCATCTATGCCACCTCAGTAGATTTAGATTTCTCAAATCATATCGAATCGACCAATTTAAGTAACAGTTTTGGTCCCTCTTATGATGGTCCAGTTATGCACTTCCTTAATGTTGGTACTCATAACGGAAAGACCATTGATGCAAAAGTAAGTAGTGAAATATTTGGTGACGCTACCTTCCTTTTTCACACACCAAACTATAAAGATGGTGGCGGCCAACCAGAAGGAGATATAGGCTTTCTCTATCAAGTTAACTCCGCTGGTTCTGCTGGTTTAATTTATACCTTTGAGTTTTATGATGGTACTGATGGTTTATCAGGTACCTTCTCTGTGCCTTATACCGTACCTGAATTTGACATGATTGGTTACGATATTGATGGTGAACCAGTTCAATCAGAACAAGTCCGAGTGTTCAAAAGCGAAGGTTTTTATAGCTACCAAACAGGCTCAGCTGGCGCAAGCTTAACCGCTGAAGAAAGTGCTGACGGGCAATCTGTATTATTCACAGGACCAGGAACAAACTACAACGAAACAGACACATCTGGTGCCGTTAAATTTACCTTTAAAAATACGTCAATTGTCACCCTTCAATTTGAAACGGTTACCACAAGCGGAAGCTCTTTTCCAAACCCTATTTTCTCCGCTTTTGATGGTAATTGGGACTTAGACCAATTCATCCCACCAGTGACAAGTTCAGACGAATCTGATTTTGGTGATGCTCCTGATAGCTACAGTACATTACAAGCAAACAATGGGGCCGAGCATGCACTCTCTTCAAGTTTATATTTAGGGAGCAGCATTGATGCTGATACTGATGGTCAACCGGGTATCGCATCCAATGGGGATGATCTCGATGTTGGTGGTAACGATGACGATGGTATTACTGTATTAACAAGCTTAGAAAAAGGCTTAGATTCTTTAATCAGAGTAAACGCCTTCGGCAGTGGTTACCTACAAGCATGGGCTGACTGGAATATGAATGGGACGTTTGATGAAGATGAGCAAATCATCAAGAACCATTCCGTAACCAATGGACAACAAATTATCCCAATACGTGTAGACAGTGACGCTATTGTTGGCTCCGTCCAAACTCGTTTCCGTTTATCTAGCAGTCCAAATATTCCAAGCACTGGGTATGCTGGTGATGGTGAAGTAGAGGATTACGTATTTAGTGTTACAGACCCAGGAACAACAATTCAACATTCAAACTATTATACTGCCGCTTTCGAGGATAACTGGCCAGAAACTGGAGACTTCGATCTTAATGATGTTGTTACCTACTATCGTACCACTATCATAAGTAAAGATGATGAAGTTCTACGATTCGATCTTACTGGTACTGTTACTGCGTATGGCGCCTCTTATGGTAACGGTTTAGGTTGGAAGCTCAATGGATTTAATGAATCAGACATTAACCTTTCATTGTCTCGATTAGAAAAAAATGGGGCAACACGACCAAATATTTCACCATTTACAGGAGAAGATAAAGATATCGCTTCGCCATCTGGAGATCTTGTTGTCGTTGCATCGTTAAACCTGTTGGATGACATTCCAATTAATGGCGAGTGTCAATTCCATCGAACAAATCCATCATGCAGTGCATCATTAGAGTCAGAACAAATGACGTTCAGTATTTCTCTTCCATTCAACGAAGGAAGCGAACCTAGTGTTAGCTCATTAATGCCACTTAATGGCGGTGACCCATTTATTTTTGGTCCCGGTCATGGCTCATATCATGGAGACAGTTTCACTACCTCTCCAGGTAAAGAATTAGAGATCCATACCTCAGATTTCCCACCAACGACAAGAGGGACTTTGGTTGAGGACTTCTACGGTACTGCTGACGATGATTCAGATTCAGCAAGCAGTAAATACTACCGTACTACTAGTAACCTACCATGGGGTATCATAATTTCATCACCTTGGAATCACCCATCAGAGTACATTGATATTAGTAATGCGTATCCAGATTTTGCCGAGTGGGCTACCTCAGGAGGAACTTCGAAACCAACGTGGTACCTAAATCCAAATGGCGACAAAACTTGGTCAACAGATGACTAACAAGGAGGCTCCATGAAACATATACATTTATTATTAGGTATTACAGCTCTCACTTTTCTTGCCGCTTGTAGTGATTCGTCATCTGGTTCTTCTTCTGGCGGAGGCGCAGCGCCAGGGACTGACTCTGCAGTTCCAGCCGCTGAAGAGGTAAATGGAATAAAAACAAGTGAATTATCAATACCAGAAGGCTTTACCTTTTCAACAGAGCGAGAAGTAAGCATCACTCTCTCTGTTGCAAGCTCTCAAAGTGAACGAGGATTTATGTCTCTGTATAGTGAATTTAAGGATGGTGTTGTCGACCACACATCTCAATTCATTATCACCCCCATGAATGATGAGACAGAATTTCAAACTAGCGTCATGCTACCCAACCACGTTGATAAGATTTGGGTAGAAGTTTGGTACCCTTCAGCCGTAGGACATGAAATAACGCAATCTGTAGACATTGTAGATAACACTATTAACGCAATTCTATAAAAGCTAAAAATAAAAACGGCCCTCATATTAGGGCCGTTTTTTTATTCATATCGAAAAGCTACTTCTCTCTTGATTTGTTCTTATTTCTCTCTAACTTACCTTCCCAATATGTTGCACCTTTAATGCCTAATTTTACTGGGTCAAACGTATAGGTTGTCACGCCTTTTTTTTGCTGTTCTTCATAATCTTTCAACGCTTTAAGTGCAGGCTTAGACATAAAGAAAATAATCAAAATACCAATAATGTTTAACCATGCCATTAAACCAACACCAACGTCACCCATCGCCCATGCAAGATTTGCAGTTTTAATGGTTCCATAGAATACCGCTGACATGATTACGACTTTAAGTATAAACATCATGCCATCGACTTTAAACGTACGACGAATGTAAGCAATGTTTGTTTCTGCAATGTAGTAATAAGCAAGAATGGTAGTAAAAGCAAAAAAGAACAGAGCAAAAGCAATAAATATTTTACCAATGCCAGGCAACGTACTTTCAATCGCCATTTGAGTAAACATCGGGCCATTTGCGCCAACATTCGCGGCTAGATTCTGAACTAAGAATACCTCTTCACCACTGCCGTGAACATTATAAGTACCCGTAATTAAGATCATAAATGCGGTTGCAGAACAAACCAATAAAGTATCAATATAAATAGAGAACGATTGAACTAAACCTTGCTGCGCAGGATGCTCAACACTCGCCGCTGCCGCAGCGTGAGGGCCAGTCCCCTGACCTGCTTCGTTAGAATAAACCCCACGTTTAACACCCCAACCAATTGCAGCACCAAAACCGGCCATTGGAGTAAAGGCATCACCGATGATCATCCCAAAGATTGTTGGTACTTCAGAAATGTTTAATAAGATAATAACAAAAGCAAGAATGACATATGCTAACGCCATGAAAGGCACAACTATTTGAGTGAAATGAGCGATACGTTTAACGCCACCAAAAATGATGAAGCCAAGGATCACTGAAATCACAGCACCAGTAAAGATTTTTGCAAAACTGAATACACCAATGCCTGTATCAATCATGCCACCCGTACCAAACGCGGTTTCAACTGCATTACCAATGCTATTTGATTGCACGCCCGGAAGTAACACACCACACGCAAAGATAGTCGCAATAGCAAAGATCCATGCGTACCATTTTTGACCCATTGATTTTTCGATATAGTAAGCCGGCCCACCACGGAACTGCCCTTCATCTTCTTCTTTATAAATCTGCGCTAATGTTGATTCAGCATACGCCGTCGCAGCACCTAAAAAGGCAACCACCCACATCCAAAATACCGCACCCGGTCCACCAAACCCGATAGCCGCCGCAACCCCTGCAATATTACCTGTACCTACACGGCCAGACAGTGATACCGCTAATGCTTGAAACGAACTGATACCTTTACTTGATTCTTTGTTTGATACCAGTAAACGACACATTTCTTTAAAATGACGAATTTGAACAAAACGAGTTTGAAGAGAGTAAAAGAGACCAGAACCTAAGCAGAGATAAATCAGCACTGGGCTCCAGATTATGCCATTGAGAAAATCAACGATACCTTGCATATAAAATCCTTTTTAATTTATGAATACAGCTTGAAATTTAACCAAACCATACCTTATTAAGTAACAATAAGTTAACAACAAAAGACTTCATAAAGATAAAAATGTGAATTAAAGCACTAAATAACGAAAAACATAAAATAAGCGGATTGATAAACCGAATAATATAGAAATTGATGATTATTCATACTACACCAACAGTAATTGGATAATATTTAATCAAAATAAAAGTAGATAGCGATTAAAAATAGAAGCTTAGAAGGAATAAGCCTAGAAAGCACGTATTTCTAGACTTATTGCATAAATGTAATTAACTCACGGCCCCATTTATAGGTAAAGCTTGTAACACATTAAACGATTTTAACCCCAGCAGGCATTAAGCGCTCAGGAGTTAACAGTACACTTTCGCTTTCGTCTTCTGTTTCTGCACACAGCAACATACACTCTGACGTCTCACCACGCATTTGCGCTTTAGCTAAATTACACAAGACAACGACTTGCTTACCCATTAATTCTTCTTCAGTGTAATAAGGAACCAAACTGGTCACTGTTTGTAGACTTTTCTCGCCCACATCTACTTGTACAATGTAAAGTTTATCTGCATTATCGTGACGTTTTACCTCTGTAATTTTTCCAACACAAATATCTAATTTTGCAAAATCACCGTATGCAATTGTTTCCATTTTACTTTATCCTTAGGTTTAGATTAATGTTAACGTTTACATTATCAACAAAATACAATTGAGCAAGAAAACACCATTAAAAATTTACTAAAATTTTAACCCGATCAAAATACAAGGTTTAAACAGCAATT
>NZ_JBXXRD010000003.1:0-166899 GCF_057368585.1 Aliivibrio thorii
GTGGACGTTAATCAATTGCTCGATGGAATGACCGAACGACAACAACAAGGTATTTTACATAGTGGAAGTCCAACGGTCATCACTGCTGGAGCTGGAGCTGGTAAAACGTCGGTATTAACTAAACGCATCGTTAAAGCAATTTATAATTCGGGAGATCCTGAATCAGTTGTTGCTATTACATTTACAAGTGATGCCGCCAGTGAAATGAGAGAAAGAGTTAATAAACTAATAGGACCAGAGCTGGGCAGTAGAGCAATTATTTCGACTTTTCATAGTTTTGCTATGAATCGCATATTACGACCTAATTGGGGTCATCCATATTTACGCTCTCTTGGTTGCGTGGGTAAAACGCTTGCTATTGAGTTTTCAAATCTATCACTCGATCACATACGTAAAAACGCCATGATGACGGGGTTATCTCAATCTCAAAGAAAGCATTTAGAGTGTTTTTTTGAAAAACCAAATGATGAGTTTTCTAGCTGGTTAAGCTTAACTCGATCTTATGGTTTTACCCCTATGACTTATTTTCAAGAGTTAGCGACACAACCTAACTTCCCGTACACGTCAATTGAAGAGCTTAATAACGAGAATGAAAAATTAGTTTTATCTGATGTTGATTCTAGTATGTATTCGAATATCTATTTCTTAAAAACATGGATTTATTACGACAGTACATTGCGAGAGCGTGAGTCTATTGATTTTGACCAAGTGCTGGTTTTTTCAATGCTTCTACTTGAAAAAGAAAGGGACGTGAGAATTAAGCTTAAGCAGCGATATAAGATTTTTGAAGTTGATGAGTTTCAAGATACGAATGTTTGCCAGTATCGGTTTTTATTGGCATTGGTTGGTGATGGTAAAAACTTATCTATGTTCGGTGATATTAAACAAGCCATTTATTCATTTCGTGGAAGTAATTGCTACCTTATGGCCAACATTAATAAACAATTTAAAGATCTTGTTATTACTAACTTGCCTGATAATTTTAGGTCTACTCATAAGGTGGTGGCCGCAGGTAATGCGATTGCTAAAAGCATGAAAATTCAATTAGTCAGTGAGGATATGATAGGGCATAAAGAGTCTGAAGTTATGCCCTTAGTCTCTCGTTATGACAATGAAGACCAAGAAGCGAACAGTATAGTAAATAAAATTATAGCCTTGAAAAGTAGTGGGGTGGCTCCACAAGATATAGGCATTTTATACCGCTTTAACAAACTTGGCCAAAATATGGAAAACTACCTTATTTCGCGTGGTGTATCTTATCGACGTATAGGTAATGACAAAGGGCTGTATGAAGAACCAGATATACGAGATATCGTTATTTATATGCACTTAATTTTTAATCCATATTCAATTAAGGCTGTGCGTTGTTTCTTTGCCTCTTTTGTTGAATTTGGTATCACAACAGGGATTTTGAATTCTGCGCTTAAGTCATTTCGAAGTGGTGGCCATAAAGAAGTAAATAATCATCAATTACTGTCTTATATTCTTGAACAAAACTTATGTAAACCCTCGACAAAAAATCACTTATCTCAAGTATTAAAAATGATCATGCATTGTTCTGGCCGCACATCTCGCATTTCAACGTTTGATAGTTATTGTCGTGATATGAATGAGCAATATGCCAATATGCCAGAGGAACATTGCAAAGAGATTGAGAATCGCTTGATGGAACCATTCTGGGGTGCTGTACGCGATTTTGTCAAAGAGCTTTGTACTATCTATGCTGAGCGCTATAAATATATGTTTTATTCGCCTGAAGACCGCAAGAGACGCCTCAATACATCTAAAGACTTAGCGGTTAAACACTTCAATTTAATATTCAATGCTTGTTATGAAGAATCGTTATCTGATGCCAATCTTATTAAGTACATCTGTACCCGACCGCTACTAGATAAAGTAAACAAAAAAGACGATGAAGAGAATACGACAGACATTGAGTTGATGACTATTCACGCAAGCAAAGGATTAGAAAAAGAAGCCATATTTGTGATCGGTTGCTCTGAAGAAAGTTGGTGGAAAGAGCCAGAAGTAAAGAGCGGTACTGATAAATATGAGGAAGAATTAAGACTTTTTTATGTTGCATTAACAAGAGCGATAGAACACCTTAATTTTACTTACTCTACAACACGAGTTTTTAGAAATAACGTAGAACAATGTGATCCTTTACGATTTTTATATCTGCTGAAGGATACGGTTACTTACCGTGCTGTTTCTCACGGTGAAGAAACCTTGTTCTCTAATATGGATACATTAAGTATTAACAAGGATATTAATCATGACTAGTTTAAATCAGAACCATAATGCCCCGTTAGATTTTGAGAAAGCATTGAGTAAATCATCCAATGCAGAATCAGCACTTCTTGATGAATTTGTTATTGATAGGGATGAGCTAGATTTAGCTCATGAGTCTATTCATCATGACCTACAACAAATCATGGACGAGTCTGATATTTGGAATGAGGTTGAGCATATTGATTCAATTTTGAATATTAGAGAGGGTTAAATTATGGCTAAGAAGAATCAAGTCGCCACTCGTATTAATGATATTTGGGAAGATGAATTTAATCTTCTGTTTGAATCTTTTAAAAGTGAATTAGATGGGCCAAATATTGAAAAAGGACCAATGTGGTCGGCTGTACCTGAATTGGCATTACCTATTAACGCTCTTACTGGACGGTTTTACTCGGGAATAAATGCCTCTAACTTGGAGCGTCATTTAGTTAATAACTTACATGAGTCAGGGGATTGGGATAATCGCTTTATTGGTTTTAATCAAGCGAAAAATATTGGTCTTAAGATGCGTAAAGGCTCTAAGGGCAGCAAGGTCTTATTGTATAAAACGCATAAAGAAGTAAAAGATAAAGACGGCACTAAGACGATGGAGAAGCTTGAAAAGCCTTACAGGAGTTATCAGACTGTCTTTCATATGAGCTGTTTTACAAATGCGCCACCTATGCCAACACTGGAAGAGCTCAATATTACTAAAAAACCATTTGAAAAAGACCAAGCAATTGAAGAGTTTATTCGCGGTAGTGCGGAAAAAATGAATGTAGATATTATCTTTAGTCATTGTGATTCAGCTCATTACTCACCTAAAGATCATGCTATTCAAATGCCGCACCCTAATTTATTTCGTTCTAAGTCTTCATTTTATGGTGTTTCTTTTCATGAAATTGGCCACGCTACAGCCCATGAAAGTTGTATGAATCGTGATGTGAAAGCTCAAAAAGGAGAAACAAAAAAACAAGCTTATGCTCGTGAGGAGCTGGTCGCAGAATTTACATCTTATATGTTAGGTAAAAAGCTATTCAGAAACATTGAAAGTAAACTTAATGCTCGTTACTTAGGACACTATTTGGATGAGTGCAAAGACCCTAAACAGGATTTCGTAGACTCATTATTTCAAGCTGAACGTTGCTCTAACTTTATTGTTCAATCATCGGGAATGAAACCTGAAATTGATGCTTACAAAACTGAATTAGAAGCACGATGTAAAGATGTGTTTTCACAGTCAATGGAGCGTTTTTTAGAAAAATCCCAAGAGATCAAAAAACAAGAATCAGAGCCGTTAACTGTGGCTTTTTAAGTTTTTTGAATTGATGGTTATGTTACAATACATAACGTCAGTTAAATAATATTTTTAGTTATAAAAGAGGTTTCTATGTATTCACCAGATGATATCAATTACTTTGCTTTTATTGGTCAACAATACCCTCAAGAAAGCGTAGTAGTCAGTAAAGAACGTATTTTTATGTCGTTATTTACCTATAATAAAAATTACGTAATTCTAAAAGTACTAAATAGTAAGTCAGTTAATAACATTACTGATGTCTCCCTTTCTATCTATCGAGAGGGGTGCGCTATGGTTTTAGGTGCTCATTGGCGCACTAAATTGAACTCAAGCAACTTTACGAGTTTAGTTCCGATTAATCCTCAAATAATTGATTTTCCAATCTATCCAACGGTAGGCGAAGTTGCTACCTTTGAAGTGCATTTTGTTGATGATATGACAGGGCAACTATTGAAAGTCATTTCTTTCATCCCTCAATCTAATGATTTTACGCAATCTTTTGTAAATGAGTTTAGTGAATTAAAAGCTGAACCTTATCAGACAGTACATTTCTCGCGTTCATTTGCTAAGTTTAATCAACTATCATTAGTGGCTATGGAAGACGCTATTATTTTGTCTTCTCCAGCTTCAATAATTAAAAAAGTAGCAGAAGAAAATGAGCCTCAATTCTTCACTATGAATGCAAAAGAAGATGGTTTACCTTCTTTAGAAGAGGTGGAAGAAGAGGCGTTTAGGTTGCAAGAGGAGGACGCTTAATGCTTCGTTTTGCATTGATTTTATCTGTATTACTTAATGTGGTGGCATGTTCCACCACTGAGGAAGCAGTTCAACAAACTCAGCCTGTATTATCATTATCTTCTATAAATACAGATCTAATTTATTATATTGAAAAGTGGGCTAATCTCGATACACCAAGTAAGCCATTAATATACTTAAGTAATGACCCTCAATTTATGACAGAGCAATTATCCGCTAATTGGTGTGGTGACGCTGTAGATAGGGTTTTGCTAGTCAATGCATTGGATTCATTATGTGATGATTCTGAAGGCTATAGAGATGGCCAATATTGTGTAAAAGAGGATATTAAAGCCCCTATCTTTGCGTACTCATTTGAACCTTCCCAATCTGCGGTATGTGACGATTTAACTCAACATGACTTAATGGTTACGGTCCCATTTAATCCTGAAAATCAAGCATGGTTAGATCATGTTCGTTCGCTTGGGTTCTTAACTCACAAGCAACGAGAAATGAAATTATTTTGGGATGAAGAGCTTACTCAACGAAAGTTAAAACGAGAGAAAGCGGAAGCGTTAGAGGTTTTACGTACAGAACAACGAGCCTTCTATCAAAATAAATTTGCGATAGAGGGGAAGTATAATCATGTTGTTTGTAAGTTAGATTCTAATTCAGGGCTGCTTATGAATAAGTATATTGGTCGTGTTTTAGCAACGTTTGATAATGAAGTTCAAGTACAACTTATTGACTATACTGGCCGCCTGAAAGCCCCTGATTTTCAGAAAAATAAAGTAGTAAGTGAATCATATGCCTTATGGGAGATGTGCGATGTCTGATATTTATATGAGTGGGACATTATTTGGAGATGCAAGCATTGGTATTGTTCAATATGAGGCATTGCGTTGGTTTAAAGAGTGTGAACCTCAAAT
This sequence comes from Aliivibrio thorii, assembly GCF_057368585.1. Taxonomy (NCBI): domain Bacteria; kingdom Pseudomonadati; phylum Pseudomonadota; class Gammaproteobacteria; order Vibrionales; family Vibrionaceae; genus Aliivibrio; species Aliivibrio thorii. Next base: position 5,236 of record NZ_JBXXRD010000003.1, read on the forward strand.
AAAAAGCATGGTAAGTGATCTTCTTTCTGGTCAAGTTAATGAGCTATCAGAATTGCTTAATGATGAAGATAATCAGCGAAGTTTTTACTTATCTCATGTCGAATCAGTTGATATAACGTTAGGGCCAAGGTTCGCGAGGGCATGTGCGATTGCTTATTATGACCGAAATGACTTACCTCAATACTCTTCAGGATTACTAGGTTTAAGGCATGATGAGTCTTTTTTTCATAGCTGGGTCGATATGGTCAGAATTGAGCAATACCATGTCATTTTAGAGTTGGTAATGAATATCTCTCAAGATGTCACAGGTCGTTCGTTTAATTATTTATTTGAATTAAACTTTAATGACGTTGTTATCGAACCGATAGTAAACACAGCAGAATATCAAAAAGAAGTCTTTGGCATTGCGAGTTCATTTCATCATTTATTACAAATATCACCAAGTTTGTATAGTGCGGATTTTTCAGGAAATTTACCTATGAAATCAAATGTATGTCCTTTTAAATATCAACAGGCGCGTAGTCTTTATGAGTTGCTAAAGCAGTATGATTTTACATTTGATAGTTACAATCTGAAGGATTTATCGGGGCTTATATTAAGTAATTCGTTGTTAGGAGTGGATAGCTATCAAGATTATTCTAATGTGGTTTCAAAATGGTTAGACCATTCATTGTTAATGCAGGCTTCAAGCTTAGCAAGGCATTAAATACGCTCTATGATATGTTTATATATTGATATACTAACGAGCATGTATTTTTATTAATTTATTGCACTAAGACTACCATAATGACGCATGCTTGGTGCTCCCAACGCCATTCAGTCATAACTTTAAATATGTTGTTTACCTCTTCGGCTCCCTCACATTTAAGCCTTCGCGTTTCATAAACGATGGCGTTTATCCAATCTCTTAATTGTATAAAAGCAAGAACAGGATGACTTTCTGATTCTTGGCTGATTAAACGAGTTCTATCTGATGACAGTGTATAGTTCTTTAATTGCTTTCCTTCTCCCGTTGTTAGTTGATGATAGATATTTAAAAATGTTTGGCTTGTTTCACTTGATAGTGTTACCCCTTCAATATTATTCATTGGCAAAAATGGAACATTATTTAATTGGTCCTTTTCGTGCCGTATTTGATGGGGTAAATGAAGCTTCAATGGAAAAAATTTCAATTTTGCTGTGGAACTGATTGAAAAAACAGGCGGTATGTCTGTTGTATCATACGTATCCATACATATTCCTTCTCCTTTAACTTAGGTTGCAGCCAGAAACTCTAGCGTTAGTTTTTAATGGTTTTTTGTTTTTCAAAAAAATGGGGACATCTATTTTTTGGCCAATTCGTTGCTCTATTTCAGCAGTGGTTACAATGTAGTTGTCAATTTGATTTGCTGTAGCTGTAGGAGAGTTTGGGATCCACCATGCAATAACTTCATTCCCGTAATAAGCAACTTTCCAAAATGCTTCAGGGGCTTTAATGCCGTGGCTGATCATGAAGTCACCATTTTCAGGGGTTTCTCCAGTGAATGCACCACCTATCACTGTTACGTCAGATTTATCTCTTCTGCACTCTACATATTGCTCAGTGACCAGCCATGAGCCCCTGTTCATTTGAGCTGCTTGCGGTAGGACGTTTGTCATAATATTGCTTTGTTTAATGGCTAAGTCACTACTATCTTGCGAATTTGCAGGGACTAAATGGCCTCTATCATATTTAACTTCATCTTTTTTTGTTTTGTATGTTGATACTGATGTTTGTTGGCATTTACTTGGTAAATTAGGGTCACGAAAAAATCGATTATAGCGGTCGTAGTTTGCAATATCTTTGACGGCAACATACTTCCATTGAATCGCACTTTTGGTTTCACAATTAATCCAAATATCAAAATTCTTATAAGTAATCTGATAAATAGGTTCTGCATGTACTGATAATGGCAATATTGAGGCTAATGTCAGTGAAGCAAAGCAAGCTGTAGCGATTATTTTCTTTTTTAATGGTATGAGCATGTTTTTCACCAAAATTACAATGTTAGTATATTATTGTAAACGCATTATATAAAAAATAAAGTTTATGGTGATTATGTGTGATATCGAATCTGACATTTGCTGTATATTTATGGTTTATTATCAAATTTAAGAATTTTTTAAGCATTTTCCTGAAAAATCTTTTCTGTGTAATTTGGTTTGTTTTTTATGCAAATTAACAAGTATACACAGGTGACCACTTTATAAAAAAAACATATAATAGTTACGTTAAGTGGTGGTTATGAAGTTAGCGCAACAAAATAACCCTTTTGTTGCGCTAATTATGACCCAAAGGAGTGTTGTCTCAATGCGATAAGATTATGTATGTGCATTGTGAGCCTATAGGTGACACTGTAACTGTTTAAAATTGTTCTAACAATTAGGTGGATTAGGTTGATTATGGAAAATTTACTAGAGCTTTCTAAGATGGATGTTAAACCTTCAGACATTAAGGCCTTTGTTTATGAGTTAGCTGAAATGCTGGAGTGGGATATGAATGATGTTTTATATCGTCAATTATTCGGTGGTGGCTTATTTACATACAAGGATGTTATGTTTTTAAAAGTTCATGAAGGATCTTTTTATTTTCGAGTACCTGAAAAAATGCTCCAGTATTGGATAAGTCTTGGTAGCCAATTAATACCGAAGGTTAATAATGCAAAGGGTGGAAACAAACGTCAGAGCTTAGCTGCTGAAGAAATTACGTCATTACATGTGGCCATAGAGAATCCTGTAAGTAATCCTTGTAAACGTCCAACGTATTTTTCTACAAATAATTTCTGGTACTCCATTCCAATATCGGTTAAAGAAAAAAATAAAGTAGCGCAAATATTGCAAGGGTCTTACTTGTTATGCGTTAAAGAAGATAACAATATCAGTAAAGCAAATGATTTGAGAAAGCTCCCAAATATAACCGCAGCACTCAAGCGAATTTTAATTAAGGCTGGAGTAAATAATATTCCTGAATTAGAACAGATGGGAGCGGTTAAAGCATTTCGGGCGATCAGGAAAATTAATAGTAATGCCAGCTATGCAATGCTCTTTTCTTTACATGCTGCATTGAACTATAAACATTTTTCATTATTAACTAATAGTGAACGTGAAACTCTAGTTCAACAATATGAAGGAAAAATACAGGCCAGAAAAAGTATTCATAACGTTATGGGATGTAAATCATGGGCAATGGTTTAACTCTTTATGAGTCAAGAAATTATATTTTATTAAATGGTGATTCTCATATAACTAATAGAGATTCAATAATGTCGGGGAAGAAAGGTTTTTTAAAACATGAACATCGTTGGGCTCTTGTTGGAGGTAAACCATTATCGTATGAAGAAGGATTGCATATAGATGATCTATTGAATAGAGATGAGCATGAATATCTGGAAGTTTTTTTAGAAGCAGTTTAGCCATTTATTATATTGTTTAGGAAATATGTTAATTACAGGAAGTTGTTATGAATGCAAATGAAAATTCATTGAAAGGGTCTGATTGTTCGATTCAATCTAAATCCTTAAATGTTAAATTGAATAAGAGAGGTGTTTTATACCTTCTCACATTTATTTCTGGTTTTGCGTCTTTAGGCTATCAGTATTTTTGGTTTAAATCTTTAACCGTTACCGTTGGTGTTGATTTATATTCTAGCAGTGTCGTTATCGCTGGTTTCTTTTTAGGATTAGGCTTAGGCACACTCTTTTTTTCCAGAGATAAATTTCGTGATCTTGCTTATTATAAGCTTGAATTCTATGTTACTGCTTTAGCTATTTTATGCTCATTCATATCGCAATCTCTTTGGCTTTATTTGAACTTATCTGAAATGTTAGGTATTGGCGCACTTGTTGTAACAGGTATCACTTTTGCAATTCCAGCGTTTTTTATGGGGGGGACATTATTAGCATTGATCAGGCTATTCATAAAACTTGAACACCCTTTGCATGAAGGGGTTGTATATGGTGTTAACTTATTCGGTGCGATGTTAGGGCTATTTTTATCAGCTAGCGTATTACTTCCCTTACTTGGTGTGACAAAAAGTTTATACGTCCTTTATTCATTGAATGCTTTTATTGTGGTGGTTGGTTTCTGGGTTGAAAATAATGTAATAAGTAAACCTCTTCCAAGTAAGGCGACATCATCCGTTTCCCCCCGTTACGATCTTATCGCTCTTTATGCCCTTACTGGTTTCTGCTCACTTTCCTATGAAATATCATGGCTACAATTATTGAATCAAATAATCCCATCAAGAAGCATTAACTATTCAGTCATTGTGACGGTGATGCTTGGTGGCCTTGGTATTGGCAGTACGTTCTTTGCTTCTTTGACATTATCGAGAAAAGCCGCATACCGAAGTGTGCTTATTTTATCTTCACTATCAGTCATATCACCGCTATGTTTTATTTTCTTTTTATCGCAAAGCCTAGCGTTTCATGCGTCCAATGATATTTTTTACTTTGTGGTTTCATTCTTTGAATACTTGAATGGCGACCCATCGGTTCCTAATGCTTATTGGCAATTGAGAATATTAGAAGTGTTAAATATATTTCCAATTGTATTGTTTACAGTTTTCATCCCAAGCATTTTGTTCGGGGCTATTTTTCCACTGGTTATCAAAATATCGCGACGTTCTGATGCTGCATTAGATACTGGCGTTTTATTAGGAACTAACACGCTAGCAGGCGTATTAGCAACAATACTTACTGGGTTTATATTGATCCCTTCACTTGGTGTGGTCCCTTCATTAAAGGTGATCATGTGGATTGGTATTGTATTTATTACTTTCTTATCATTAAAAAATCAAGGTACTAAAAAGTGGGCATTTATAGCCATATTACTGTCATGTGGTTTTGTCATTCAACACGCATTGCCAACGAATAAAACACACCTTCTATTAGCTGAAAGATATGAGGGAACAGAAACCGAGTCAGTATTTTTTACTGAAGGTAAAGGGTACTCAATTTCTGTTTTTCAGGAAAATTCAGGTAGTGATTCATTTAAGCGATTGTTTGTTCGTGGTGAATCGAATACTGCTGACTCGATGCCTTCTTTACGTTATATGCGTTTACAGTCTTACTTACCTTACTTTGTTCATAATTCAGAGCCAAAAGATGCATTAGTCATTGGTTTGGGAACGGGTATCACGGCTGGTGCTTTCTCTCAGGTTGATTCCATTAAGTCGGTTGATGTATTTGAATTGTTACCCGATATGATTGAAGCAACTCAATTATTCAAAGAGAGTAATTACGATATCGTCAATCAAGATAAAGTGAACGTTACGATTGGTGACGGGCGTCTTCAGCTAGCTAAAACAGATAAGATGTATGACATCATTACTCTTGAGCCACCACCACCGTCAAGTGCTGGTGTTAATAATTTGTATTCTTCAGAATTCTATCAATTAGCTAAAGCCAGAATGAACAGAGATGGAATTGTTGCGCAGTGGTTCCCGTTAACGACTCAGAGCTCTATGGCCTCTCGTGCCATATTAAACACAATGATGGAAAACTTTAAATTCGTTAATGTGTGGTATACAGAAAGATTTGAAGCTTTAATTATCGGCTCAGACCATCCATTTAATAAACTCACGTTTTCTGATATTCAATCCAAATGGGATGCTAACCCTAAGATAGCGAGTTCGCTTGCAGAGGTTGGAATAGAAAACACGACGGATTTAATCGCTACCTATCTTGGGTCTAATAATGATTTTTTCTCTTATTTGAATGACTCTAAGCTTATTACTGATGATAACGCTCTATTAGAAGTAGACCAGTACAACCTATTTATAGATGATATTTTATTTACTTATCAAGAAATACTAAATGTACTTGAACAATCTAAATCTATAGCTGTACCTACGAGTTACCAGCTTGATTTAAAACACAAGAACCAACTACAACGGTTGATGTTAACGGGTGCTTTCAATAAGACTGATTATGGACGCTTTAAAGGTGATCCGTATGTGGATTGGTTGATTTCGTCTCATTCTAAATAGATTGCATAGGTATATTTTAATGAAAAGATTTAGGGGTTTAATAGCAACCACATTTTACTTTATGTTTGTGGCTTCTATTCTGGGTAATTTTTTCTTTGTTATTTTTATTCAATACAAAAGAATAAATGGAGAGAATCTAAATATAGAATCAGGAGTTTATGAACTACTTATTTTAATGACGAGTGTTTTTTTTGGATTGATGGTTTTGTTGAATGGGAAACGCTTCGAACAAATAAGAAATATAAAACGTTAATAATATTTTTATAAAGGAATTATAATTATTATGATATGTAGAGAACCAATAGGATTAGTTGTAGCAACAATCCTTTCACTTGTTTATGCGGTTGATTACTTCTGGCCAAAACCAGATCTTTGTTATATTCAAATTAATGAAGAACCTTTTGTTGCGAAATGGGTTGAATGTCCTGATGAATACAAAATTGTTGATATTGAAAGTGCAATATTGTTGGCTGATAGTAAAAAAAATGAAATTTAATTAAGGAGATAAATTTGAATGTGATTTTATATTTTGGCGGTGCAATTGCCGCTGGTGTTTTGACATCTGCAACATGTGCTTTGTTTAATTGGCTGGGAAGTAAAAACTACCCAAGTGAGGGAAGTGACGATGTTAATGATAATAGAATAACTAAGAAGCGTCTCGGTTGGCTCTTTGGATGGGTTATTCAAGGTGTAATTGGTGGGTTTGTTGTTTCGTTCTTATTCGCTGAGTATGTTTTAAGAGACGGTGGATCTGTAGGGATTGTATGGGCGCTGGCTTTTGTTTCTGGTTCAGTATCTTGGTTGAATTTTAAAGAGTCGATAGACGCGATAAAGCAATTGATACAGATTGTTAAAGATTTTTTTAAATAGGCTTTAGGTAGAGCAGCGATAATAAAACACTTAGCACTGATAATGCTGAGTGTTTTTTCTTTATTCTGATCATTAATCATGTTTATAAATTATAAGTAGTGGTGAATTTAACAATGATGGATATGTTATCAATGATAGAAAACTGGTCTCCACCACCATGCCCCTCTTGTGGTGCAGAGGAGATGGAGCATAAACTTTTTACGGTTATCCCAAACCAAGAAAAGCCCCGTTTAAATAGTGGCTGGTATTGCATTATGTGTAAATGTGGACCATATAAATTAGGTAATTTTAGTGAGTCAGATGCCGCTCAATTCTCTTTGATTCTTTTGAATAAATAGGTGCTGTTTTTTAGAAAAATAATACAGGTCAATTATCGTATTAAGATTGATATGTAACATTAGTAATGTTAGATTAACTCTATCGTATATGGATAGGTAATGTAGATCATGAGTGATGTTAAAAAGTATGAATCATGTATAGAAAAAGAGGACCATCGAACTAAAATTACGCACGGTGATTATTCACGATTCGAACCTTTGGGAGAGACAACTTTAAGTAAGTATTTTACCCCAAACAACATATACATCATTACTGGAATGGATTATCACGCTATCAGTGGTGATCTTCATAACCTCACTCTCCATATCCCTAAGCATGAAACGTTATACTCGGACTCACAATGCATTTCGTTTAAAGATTTTGAATTGCACTTTACTTATGTCGCTCCTGAAACCGCAGAGAAAGAACGTCGAGAGCTACTTGATGGTTTTGAATCGCAAGTCAAAGAAATTCAGGGTGAAATGCAAATGGCATTATCTAACCCTGAATCCATTTATGAATTAATTCGAACATCAAGCAATGAAGAGATAAAGAGTGGTCTCTCTGAAATCGATTTTAGTATACCTGTATTGCCTTCTCCCGAGCATAACCGCAGTAATGAACACACTATCATTCCTTTAGTTAATGGCCAGTCTGTGGATGTTGTACGACGACAACTACTAAATCAAAAAGCGCTTGGTGAAGTGGTAGGAACATACTCAAAGGTGAAATCCAATGAGTTATCACAAGTGATTTCTTTTAGCGCCTCAATATTAACTGAGAAAGCTCAAGCTGTTCAGGGGCAAGCTCGCTTTATGCAAGACTCAGTTAATGGAGTAATGAGCAAAGTTGATATGTTGAACCTGTACTTAGGTGAAGGGGTTGACTGTTTTACTCTTATTGATAAGCCTGAATCAACCAGCAAAGCTAAGATTAATTTCTTTTGTCATAAGATTTACGCTGATGAAGAAATGCTAACTCATAGTTTATTTTCCGATGGTGAATTTGATTACACTAACGATGACCATTTCTTCAAACGATTGGCTGATGAGCCTGAGTTTTTAGAGCGCATCTTACCTACTGAGCGTTCAGTCATCTGCTTTCAATCAAGACGAAATAAGAAAGATTACGGTGGTGGTCTTGGTGATCTGATTGCAAACCGAAAAAACCGCAGTGTTGGGTTGCTAATTCGTGATGGTCAGCGAGTGAGTTGTATTTATTCACCGATTGATTATCAGGATCGTTTATTCCCTACATTAGATGAGATGAATAGCCAGCTCGATAATGTAATTGACGCTGATGATACTGAGCTTACGGATGCACAAAATAAGATTGAATCATTAAATCAAATGTATTCTAAAGTCGCTGCCATATTCCAAGGGATCATTGATAGACAAAGTACGGGTGAACATGTTGTTTTTGGTGCGTTAGCTGAGGAAGCTTATGGCGCGAGTTTATTCACGCCTGAACTGATCGCTAAGAACATTAATTTGATTAACGATGAAGATTTTTTAATTGGTGGCGACACGGTTGCTGGCTCTCCGAGAAAGTGGCTAAGCTCTCATCTTATCTGTGAACACAAAATAAATGATTTTATTGTATTTAATGCAGGGCTGATAACTCCTGAGAATGCAAAAGGTTTATATTACTTTAGTTCAAGTATATATAATGATTTTGAACCAAGATTGGACTATGACGCTGATGACTATTTTAGTGTGCTTTCTGTGAGTGCAAGTAAGGAGTCTATTTCAGTCAATGTACCCACCACATATTCAGGTAATAGCGATAAAATGGCCGATAAAAAGGTTGCTAGAGTTTCAATTAACCCTGAACGTACAGAAAACATGCTTAATCTAATGTCTATACGACTTTCTGAGTTGGAAACCATTCTTTCTTCTCGCGTAGCACGGCCAACAATTAGATCTCGAATGCAATCACTGATGACCGCCTATGTTTTTCTGAAAAACCTTAACGAAGAAACGCTATCACTCCGCAATGAACTTCAAGATCGTTTACCTGAACTTAATAACGATGATTTACTGCTATTGATCCTAAAGTGGTTATCTAAAAATACCAAAGCTCGCTCAACGTTAGCATTACCATCAAGTAAGTTGATTACCAGTATCGCTAAGTTGGCTCAAGATTCTTACCATGTAGAAGCATCATTCATCGATACGGTTGAATTTTTGGCAAGCGAACATAATAAGAAATTATTATTTATTGCCAGTAATGGGCGTGACTTGGTGGTGGGCGTTGAGGCTACGACCGTTTATGATTTGCCGTATCAATCAAGAGTTCAAGATCAGCATTACGGATATCGCTTCCCTGATTATGTCGAACTTTACTCTGTTATTGATAATCAATGGACCCAAATTGGATTGTTGACTGATGAATTATTAAGTTATCGCATTGTTCATGTATTTAGTTCTGCGCATTTTTCTGGTATTTCACTGGAAGATGTTGAGAGCATTCATAAGCAAAAGGGGATCAGCAGAATACACTTACCGTGGGATACCGATAAAGTGGAGTTGTCCCTACAAGATCTGTTAGAGCAAGACATCTCACAATATGTAGAAAGACTAAAAAGTGAGTACGTTAAGCGCTCTTATACCAAAGATGTTGCACAAGCTCAGAAATTATCACAACACTTGAATCGTGGTGATAATCTGTCATCGTCATTTCTTGCAATGTACCAAGAGGGCATTGAAAGTACTGATGACAATACTCGCTGCTCATCGATGTTAGATTTGATGGACGTTATATTATCGAGTAAGGAGATATCTGTGTATAAAAAAGAATACTCAAAATACACTGATGTCCACCACCCAACGTTGCTCCTTCCAACACGATTAATTCAAAAGAGATCTGATTTTTCATCGCTATCAGAAACACATTGGGAAGGAATGGCGATTTATCCAATTAGAATGATTGTGAACCTATACCATTCTCTTTCTGATTTACTACAGTTTGAGCATAAGTCACTAATCTTGAATTTTATTAGCTCACTTCTACAATGCAGACAAGTAGATTCAGAAAATATTTTATCTAAATCGTATCCAAAGGTTGCTCGACTTGTTAGCTCACATTTGTCTGAATTTGAAATACTAATGATGGTAGACGTTCACTATAGAACGATTGATGTTGATGTTGCTCAATGGCTTGTTGAGTCAGGGTTCTCAGAAAATACTCATTCATTATTTGATTTGGATAATTAGTATGACTTCTAGAACCAAAGAAGCCTATTTTAAGCGCATGTACATTGCCTATCTCATATCGTCGGGTAGAGCTGACACGCAAGCGAAGATTATTGAAGTAACAGGCCTTGGCCAAAGAACCGTGTATACCTGTATTGAATCACTTGCTGATTATGGAATAGAAATAGTGAAGCAGGGAACCGCAAGAAACCAAAGCTACTCTTTAATTAGTTGGGGATTAACCGATCCCAAGCAAATTGCTTTTCAAATAGATGATGTAATCAATTGCGCTGGTTGCACAGCATTGGAGAACATTTAATGGCTAAGGTATTTGCTGTAGCTAAAGAGCAAGGAGTTTTAACGTTGTTTGAATGGAGTAGCAAAGCTGCTTTTAGCAAAACAGAATCCTTTGTTGATTCCAAGTGGATTTATATTGCGACAACGACAGATTATAAAAAGGACGGTTTGTTTAATGCACCAAATGAGGCAATGGAGAGTAAGCGCTCAATAGCTCCTCACAAATATTTTCCATCTTTCTTTGTGTCGAATACGAAAGATGAGATAGAAGCCCACAATATGCTTTACCGTGCGTTTAAGAAGCATTTTAAAAAGGATTCATCGGATGATTTACCTAGTTAGTGCTCATAAGTACCCGAGCTTTTTTACTCCACAGGGCAATCTTGTTGATGTCGTGCTTAGCTATGACACCACAAAATGTAGCTCAACAGTGAATGAGTGTGGTGAAGTCTCGTGTCGTGAGATAAAAGCGACTACAGCGGTGTGTGATGATGTTTGGATGGTTAAGAATGTAGATAGTGCAATAGAGACATTAAATGATCATGGGGTGTATCCTTTCAAGACGAAACAAGATGCAAAAAACTTTGCTAAGCATCATGGTCTAGTTGGATTTCGATACTTACCTGTTAAACGCTTAATTTAAGGAATGAATGATGGAAAATAGTATTGCATATCAAGAAGGCAAAAATGCTGCATTAAAAAGAATCGCAATAGAGAACAGTGCGATCATTAAACTTAATGAAAACTCTCAGCGTTATGATGATTTTCTAGCAGGTTTTAATAGTGTTAATAATGATGAGTTAGATTGTGGTTGTGATTCCCTCGGAAGTCAGTGCAGTGTTTGTGATGACGACGAGTGATCCTTTTAGATTGAGAAAAGGTTAGATACTTGGTTAATTTAAGGAATTTAAAATGGAAGATTTATTAAGTGTAGCTCTCTTTATAGGATGGCTTTGTTGTTTATGGGGGCTATGTGGTTTGTTTATCAATTTTTGGTTACGTACCTTTACGCGGATCCTTAATGTAACGGACAGTGAGCGTAAATTTATACAGTCAATCTCTTATCTGAAAGCAATTAGAAAAGGCTTATTTGTATTTATTGATTACAAGAAATTTATCGACAATTTTTTGGAAAAACCAACAACGAATAAGAGGGATTCAGAAGGTATAGAGGTTGATTCAGTTACGGTAAGTGGAAATGGTAAGGGCTGCTAGTTGGATTTCGATACATGCACATTTATTCGGTTAACTAATCATTCTATTTTGCTTGTTTTTCTACCACCTTTTTATTTTGCGTGTATACTTGGTATATTAATTTAAACACTTACCATCTATACGCACAAAAAAGGAGTGTTTTATGAATGCGTTATTAGCAGAAACATCAATTGATCAAGATTTGAGTCATCATCATAATTTTGAGCAATCTGAAGCTGATACATCATTAATCATGGTCACTAATTTGATTGTTGGTGGTATTGCTCAACATGTTCGTACTGATCATGGATATGCGATTGCTCCAATTCCAAGATATGTCAGAGTAAAAGGGCTACGAGGTAAAGCAAAAGCTAACGAGGAACAAAAAGCAACGGCAGTGAATAATCTTGTTGGTGCGGTAAATGCATTTTTAAAATTGACTACGGATAATAGCGTTAAAGTCATTGATGAATTAGAAAAAAGTGGCATTGAAGAAATATCTGAGTCTGCATTGATTCTTACTCAACGTTTTTTAAAAAAACGAAGCGATTTTATGGCTCATCATAGCCTATTAAATGCGAAAGAGTTTGTTAAGGCGTTAGGTGTAACTGATTCTAATCCAAGCCGTTATATGAACCGTATGCGTGAAAACAACATGGTCTTAGCCGTTAAGATTAATGAAAATTATTCATACCCAGCTTTTCAACTCGATAAAGAAGCGAGCGTTTATACTGAGCTAGTTCAATCTATCCCAAAACTGTCTAAATATATGTCTGGTTGGGATATTTCGTTTTGGCTAACAGAAATGCACACTATAACGCAGTATATGTCAGTACCCGATTTTGATGTGGTGGAACAAAAGGCAAAAACAATCACATCTCTGGACGATATAGCCGCTTTTATTGATGATAATGCGGATTCGTCAGGTGTGGTTTCAGCAACCCCATTATCTTTGTTAGAAGGTGGAGAAACAGACTTATTTGATGAGTTTGTTGATTCTATGATTACTGATGAAAAAGAAATTCCGTTAAAAGTAATTTCAGCTTCAACGGAAGGGTAAACGATGAGCGATGAATTGTACGTTTTACCTGAGTTTTCTCGCTTTTATCGTATTCATAGTGAGGTTCGTGACTCGAATGAATTTAACGCTTCAGGAAAAGGTGGTGGTCGCTTTGACCCAATCCGTTTAAGTAGCCAAGATAAGGATTTTGTTGGAGTGCTTTACATTGCCTCTCATTACATTGATGCGTTTTCAGAAACCATCATGCGAGTTAATGACCAAGGGCTGCATAAATTCGTGTCAGCAGATATAGAATTTAAAAAATTAGCTCAACTTGATTCACAACGCGAGCTAGTTTTTTTAGATCTTAACAAAGTCGATGCAATATCAGGGCTATTAGGTAGAGGACAACACTCTTATTCTAAGTTACGTCTATTTGCCGAGACAGTGCTTTGTATTCCTAAATACGAGGACATTGATGGCTTTGTATGGGATGGAATTCAACGTGGGATCAGTGGACAACGTGTGTTTGTTGTCTTTGGTAAGAATGCGACAAAAAATGATTTTGTTGAGCGTGTTTCAGAGTACCTTCTTCATCCAACAGGTATGTTTAAAGTTCAAGATGCAGCGAGAGCATTAGAGTGTCTTATCCCTAACAATGCACTTAATAATTAAAGATAGAGAGTATCCCTATGAAAACTAGCCAAGCTAAGCCTAAATTGATTTATGGACAAGAGCCTTCACATTTTACTTATCAGGTTTCCGAACGTGGTGGCTTTAATGTGTATGGTTGGGGTATTTACCCTACTAGTAGTGTGTTAGCTGGCCAAGACTGTAAGACTTACTTTGATTATTTTGAAACGATAGAAGAAGTGAATAAGTATTATCCAGATGCAACAGCAAGTCATAAGTTAATGGAGCCGCAAAACACCTTCGATCATCTTCCTGATACCCCAGACTATTAATTAAGCTTAAAACTTGCACACTTATTTGAACCTAGCTAAAATTATAATTAGGTGGGTTCAAAAAAGTATGGTTATTTATGTCCGTTTATTTAAGCCTTGGAAAAAATAAGCAAGGTGATTTTTATCACGTAGATTCACAAAAATCAGGAAGAGGCGAGCTAACTTGTCCATTCTGTGATTGTCCTTTGATTGCTGTTAAAGGGCAACAGAAAGCGTCTCACTTTCGTCATGATGGACCAACGTGTAACGAGTCACTTAACGAAATTCCCCAAATCCCTGCTTGGCATCATTTTCATCTTAACTATTCAATAGCTGTAGTTGAAGCTCTAAAAGAAGGCTATCAAGCCGACAGTAAATCCCCAAATGTATTCCAGCATTGGAAATCTAAACAAGGTCAGATTTCTCATCTAATTCATGATGAGCTTTTTAAACAAGACACTTGGACCGATAACTTACTTTTTACTGACACCTCCAGAATAATACTTGGAAGCTTAACCCTGCATGATTTTAGCCATTGGATGCGCAGTGCTTTACGTGATCGTATACAGGCATTACGCGATGGTATAGAGGAAGGGATTAAACATCGAGCATGGCTAGACATTGAGGCATATCGTCAACAGTCTTTACTTAAAGCGTCATTATATTTATTTGAGTATCAATTAGATGATAAATCGATTATTCATAAAGTAGGACGAACGCAGAGAGAACCAGCACAACGTTTGAAAGAAACAGTACTGGACTTAGAAAAAGCGACTAATCAAAGTGTGGTAAAAAGCAAGATTTTACGAGTTGTTATGAATTCAGGCCATGTCGAAAAATACGTATTTTATCGTTACAGCAAACAGCTAGCTAATATTGGTAATCATACTGAATATTTAATTCTTGATAAGAGATCATCAAAAAGGTTGAAAACAGAATTTACTAAGCTCGCGAATAACCCTGAACCTTTCAATATAAATGAAAGATTTATAGTAACAGGGCGTTGGAAATACGAGGAAAAACGCTTAGCTGCTTCAAAGCGCGGTATCATTCTAACTCAACGTGAAAATGGTAAGTTTGGTCGTCCAAAGGGAACAACATTAAGTAGTGATGATTTTCTATCAAAGCATTCTGATATTGTGGCTTGTTTAGAGCATGGGAGCTCTATCAATCAAACGGTAGAGAGTACAGGTAAAGGACGCTCAACTGTGAAACGTGTAAAAGCCACAATGGAATAGGAGGAATAGGGGATTTAGTAAAGTTATGTTGCTTTATCTTCTTCTTTTTTTAGTAGAGCAATTTGTTCTTGAGCCATCGCTTCTATATCGAGCTTACCCGTTTTTACATCTTCAACATACAAAGCCATACGTTTGCGATGTTCTACTAATTCTGCAATTTTCAAATCTAACCCTTCAATTACAGATTCACCGCTCAATATGACTTGAGTGTTGAGTTCATCTACTGGAGTAATTCTACATGCCGTTTGTGTATTTAATGATGGACGCTCGTAATCAACTTCGCATGAATGTTGTTCAAAACAACTGTTAAAAAATGGAAATCCAATGCGAATTCCAACCCGTCGATTAGCTGCTGGAAACTCACATTCAACTAATGTTTCTTTGCAATTATTCAGATCATTAAATCTGCTCATTTCATTATTTCCTTTGCTTAAATTAGCGCATCAATATATTTAAACGATAGCGATAAAGACGCTCGGTAACAATGAAGAGAATCGTTATTTATGAATGGATTTCGTTATTTGTTTTTCAGAAAAATCATTGATAGTTAACAACTTTTCTATCTAGTCTATATTCTGAGGTTATTTATTCGAATTTGAATGTTTATAGGGAATATGCATTAATTATCTTGTTTCTTTTTTAGACGATGCTATGATCTTTAAAGAGCGTAGCAGAGCGCTTGTGAGCCGACCAAAGGCGAAGATCACTCCGTATCATCTGTTTCACTAATCATTCACTGTACCTCGTTTGTGAATGCAGTAAGTCGGCTATTGCTATCACTATTTGGAGTGCAGCATGCATAAATCTATTACTACAGGTCTAATATTTCCGTCTGGTCGTTCTGTCAAAAAAGTTAAGCAAGATGCGAAGAAATTAAAAAAAGCAAAAGGTATCACATTAAGCCAAGCACAAAACTTATGCACTAGAGATAATGGTCTAAATCTTGATTGGTACGATGCAATGAATTTTCTTAAAAAACAAGAGACTCAACGAGAAGCAGAATTAGCCAATCTAGGTCGATTAATCATTAAAAATTTAAAAGAAGGTTTGGAATCAAAAAGTCAGTCTAATGATTTGCCCGTATTGAATTATATTCCCACTAACTGTAATCCTAGTGACTTTGGTGAGATTTTTGAAACTGAACCAGCCGATATAGACTTTAATGATCTAATTCGCTCGCGCTCGAAAGATCTCTTATTAGTGAATACTTTTTTATCTAAGAAAACCCAAAGCACTGATGGTACAGTAGAAATATTAATGCTAAAAGACGAACCCATTAATGAAATGGATATAGAGAATAAGCATTCATTGTTTATAGGAACAAGACGAACAACTCATTTAAAATAGCGGTTGATAATTGGTGATTTGCATACGGTACGCAGTGCGCATTACGTGTCTTATGTTAAATAGGGTTTAATTGTACTCTGTTTGATTGTACTCGATATACACCAGTGCTAGCCTTCACATCACTCAATTAGTTCTTTCAATATCAAGTAATTTAACCATAATCATAATCATATTTACCATAAAATAGATGATCAGTATTTATCCAATACACTTCGTGCATTGAATCATACTGATTATCTCAGAGCTATTGTGATTCATTGCTCATATTTGGCATTTTATAATTCAGAGTAAATTGCAAAATGATAGGTTGTTCTTTTTATTTAACTATCCATTAAGTTTAATTGAGTGCCATCTTGGTTGTATTGCATTGCTAACTCTGCTATTTGCTAGTGTTTTACGCATGTGTGCTACTGATATTGATTTGATAACGTCAGGTCTATCATTAATATCGGACTGTATAAAATGGCTGTATCTGCTTACCTATCAATTGAAAGCATCAATAACGGAAAACTGTCTTCTGGCTGCAACACCTGTTTATCAATGGGTAATTCTTATCAATCAAACCATGAAGATGAAATAACGGTATTATCATTTTCGCACTCAGTGGCATATGACAATGGCTCAAAGCATGCGCCTGTGCAGATTGTAAAAAAGATAGATAAAAGCTCTCCTGTTCTTTCTCAAGCCTGTTCTGATGGCGATGAATTAATGTGTAAGCTTCATTTCTATCGCCCAAATGAAAAAGGTGGCATTGAGTTGTTCTATGAAATTGAGTTAACTGGAGCGCTTATACGTTCTTTGGTTACTCATATGCCTCATGTGATCGACTTTAATGGTGATGATATGCAAGAAACCCTTTCTATTTCTTACCGTGATATCCGATGGCGTCACGTCGCAGCAAACACGATTGCTTTCTCTTCTTGGTTAAAACCAATTACAGATAAATAGTAAGTAGATTTGTCATTATGAGTATATCTAAAACAGACATGGATGATGATGAAGTAAACCTTGCTGTCAGAGGTTTATTACGCCAAGCAAATACGCTTAGCATGAGTCATTTAAAAGATCCCCTACTACAACATCAATTTCGCTCTGAGTATCGTTTTTTAGGAAAATGTCTACTGAGTGATTATGAAGGTGGCGTTCTATCAAAAACGAAGGTTGTTAATTATGTCAGGCAAGAGCGACAAAGCCTGATAGACCAATCTATTGAGATAGGAAAATACACCATTGGATTAGTTGCTGGTGTTGGCCAAGTGACTACAGGTTATGGATTGTGTGTCACCTCCTCTATTTTTTCCTTTGTTGGTGCTTCATGGTGTGTTTCTACTGGCGCACCAATGATGCTGCATGGCGGCAATAATATCTATGAGAACTCATACAACATTACGGGAAACATTACTCAAAACTGGAAAAAAAAGTATACTGGCGATTATGGAAGTAATAATAGCTTCTTGAGAAATGGCTATAGAGCTGGCGCTAAACAACTTGGTTATTCTGATGATGAGGGTGATTTAGCTTATGGTTTGGCTGATATCGCGACAAGTTTTTATGGGCTATCCAGTTCATTAAAAACGTCAACGGTAAGTAGCATACCTAACGCTAAGCAGTTTAAATTATATTCATATCATGCAACGGATTATCAAAAAGGCTGGAGAACGATGACTCGTGGAGCATTAACATTTGAAATGATGGGCAATAGTATTACGGCTTATGATGCCTTGACTCCGTATATGAAAGAGAAAGAGAAAGAGAAATGATGTTATTACTTTACATTGGGATCGGTATTGTTGGTGTCCTTTTAAGCTTTATGTTTTCTAGACTTTATATTAAAAATCATAACTCTTTGTACTTGATCTTATATGTGGTGGTTTCATGCATCATTTTTGGTTCACAGCACTACTCAATTTTCTTTGATCAACGTGTAATGGGTTATTGGTTTATGCGTAGTTTTGAAGGAAGCTTTGAGGTTGATGGAACCGTGAGATTCATTGCTTTTGTATTTTTAGTGCTTCACGCCTTAACTATTCCGTTTCCAAGGTCGAGACCACAATAAAGTATTAATCAACTTCTACCATCGGCAATCTAAATTGATCGATTGCCGCATTAATGGCTTGAATATCACTTACTTTAAATATCATGGCTATTTGTCTGTTTGGTTGTTAAGTGAATTTGCTTTAATCCTTTTAAGCAAATCAATTAAATCATCATGATACTTTTGATGCCTTTCATCTTCTGAACCACCTTCAACCATGTCGTTAAATTGATCGGCTGCTGCTTCTATCGCTCTAATATCTTTAGTTGTAAATTGCATATACCTATCCTCTTTTTGTCTTTTTAAATTCTTTTATTATTTCAATTTCAGTTGTAACAGTTCTTTTTATTCGAACTAACCGTAAGGGCTTACCGTGATCATTATGAGCAGATTCAATTTCATTCAAAATATGCGTCAATTGCTCTGCACTCGTAGATTCAAGAGGATATTGCATAATATCTGACCACAGCTTTTTTCTTGGCTTTTCTAAAAATTGTTCTTCGAAATACTCTTCATTTTCAATGATGGTGTCAATCATATTCATATGGTTCCTACTAAATAAATGTCATTTGAATGAAAACTTAATTTTTTTGACGACCAAAAACAATAAACTTAATTAAGGAACTCTGGTTAATCGCTAGCGATAAAACACTCTTCACTCGATCTTTTTTCTTCACATTATCGTAGATATGACGACCATAGCAGTCAGTCGCTAGTAAAAATATAATGGCGGTGAATAAGACTACCTGATGAAACTCAGCCTTCATTGCATACAATAGAATCCATACAGGCAACAGCAAAAGAACAGTTAGAAGATTGTACTTCCACTCTTTGATGCTAATGAGCATAAAGATAATTCTTAACTTTCCTGAAGAAATAGAATTGGTGGGATTACGCGACATTACTTATCACTCCTTGATAACTTAAAACTTCAAATAAATTACAACGTTACTCGAATGCTTTCAAGGGCATTGTTTGTTATTTGGCCGTATCAATGAAGCTTATATTTAATCTAAAATAGCAGATTTGTTTTTTAGAAAAATGAATGACTTCTTATTGTGAGCTAATTAACGGAATTAAGACACGCAATAGCTTTCACCACGTCAACTATGTGTTAATATTTATTTAATATGGATAAAAAAGTTTTTATAAACAGGATTGATTATGGCAACTATTACAGCTAAGTATGAGCAAGCAAAAAAAGATTACGAGTACCTTGAAGCCCATCATGGCGCTGGTCTTGATGACTTTACAGGTGGTTATGTAGCTGATGAAAAGTATATAGAATTGCTCCGTAATCCCACTAAGAAAAATGCTACAAATCATTATGAATCAATGATTACGGCTTTCTCACAAGTTGGTTATGAGCCTAAAGGCCAACCTGATTTTGATGATGAAGGGGTATTGGATATATTCCGTCGTCATTGCTGTGAAGACGAGATCATGTCTTTTTGGGGCGTAGATATTACCGAGCAAGAAGCTGATGAGGAGTAATTTATGAATAATGCAATGGAAGCAAAAAGCAGTAAAACCAAGACCAGTTTTTATCGTAGGCAATTGGTAGCATATTTAATTGATTCAGGTGTGAATACGGTCCCTTCCCTTTTAGACGCAACTCAGATGCCAAAGAGAACACTGCAAGATACAATTTTGGCACTTTCTGAAATCGATATAATTTGTGGTGTTAGTGGTGGCACAAAGAATCGCACTTACTCAATAGAGAGCTGGGGAACCTTCAACAAGAATAAGATTGAAGATAACTTGCCACATATTAAAGATGTATTAAACCTATGACGATTCATTTTGAAGAGAGTAATACATCATTCTAGCTCTATTATAATTGTTAATTAACACGGAAACTGATCATTATGGATCGTCGTTCAAGGTCGAAGTTTTACGAAATCTCTACTCAATTTGACGCAGCAACAAACTCTTTTTATGAGCATTTATCTAGTATCGTTATTGGCGAGAGTAGCGAACAAGCGAATGCAAATCTAATTAATAATGTGATGCATGATATCAATCATAAAGAATGGGAAAAATGGCATAACCAAACAGCCCGACTTGGTGTTTGGTTAAACACCTTTATTTGTAATAACATGAACACGTTAATGCACAAAGACCGTTTATTAACATACAACGGTGCAACGGTAAGTAAAGCATCCATTTCTTATGAGCTTTTTAAATGTCGCCTCAGTGTGGCCGACAAAACTGCTCTTATCGAACTGCATAATTTGATAGAAACGACACTGGTTAAATCAAAGTATGATAGACGTCTGTATGATCGAACAATATCTACTTTTTCAGCAACCGATTTGTTTGGAAAAATATTAAATATAGAAAATGAGTTACGGTCATTATCTGTGCAAAATTACGTGTAATATGAACTTTTCATTTTTCAGAAAAACTCATAAATATAACGAACATTGCCGCCTTTATTTTCTTTGCGGTATAATAGCTACAAAGTTAACGGGGTTTTAACACGACGCCTTCATTATACCGTTAAGTGAGATAATTATTAATTACAGATTGGAGTAAGGAAGATCATGGCTAAATAATCAACAACTTAAAGGCCGAGCGTTATTTACGTCTACTCATGAAGGTAAATTAATTATTCGATGGATTGATGTTAACGATTTGGCTCTTTTTCAATGCGAGTTTTTAACTAATGCAAAGCGAGTTACTAAATCACGCATTACTTGCCCTCAATTACATTGTCCTGTTGATTTATTAACGGGGCTTGATGGTATGAATTACGTTCTTTATGTGGATGATTATTCAGTTAGAAAAGCGTCTAATGATGATATGCTTCTATTTAATAAAAAGATAAGTAACTAGATAACAGCTACAGAGTGAAGGTGACTATAGAAACTCAGACAGCACAGCTCCGACACACTGCCAGCGAACTTTCGTAGCATAGCTAATCACTGGTGCATTGGGCGCAACTGATTGCACTGAAAGGTTACGTTAACTTTGCTTTGTAGCTTCTCTAACATATTGAGTATTTAAAATGTCTAAAATTGATGAATTGGTAAAGAAACAAAGAAAGCTCACCACAGCCGCCAATACTATTCAGAACGAATTATTAACGTATACCGCTGACGCATCATTACTAACAGGCGAACAGAAAAAAACGTTGTATGACGCTATTGCTATCTTGAGAGAATCAAAATTACGTTATCAGCATAAGAAAGAAAAAGAAGCCAGAGCTGAATTAAAACATAAGCGTGATTTGAAAACTGTCGAAAATATAAATCATACCGTCGCTGTAAAACTGGTTAATGGATTGGGAATAAAGAGCTGCGCTGCGCTTATCTTTTATGAGCACAGAACTAGTGCTAAAACCAATACGCTAATTCACCCAGATAAATGTGTCCCTGCTTATTTTAAACATTGGCTTTCTAAGGCCCAATGCGATCATGACGATTTACTTACGTTGATTTCTGAAATTAAACGAACTGCGGTCACGAATATAAAAGACGTTATTATTCCTGATGAGTACAAAGTGTTTAGGGGCTCATTTGCAAATGATGATTATGATCCTAATTACTATCACCCTCAAAAATTAACTTATGATATTGGCTTAGATTTTTTACACAACACATTGTCTTATAACTTTTCAGAAGAAGCTTTTGATTTTATCAATGAGGTGGTTAGATTGGTGGAGTTAAGCAATGGGGTTACAAAAAACTTACAAGAGCTATTGAACTGGAAAAGTTAATAAATTATGGATTGTAGTTTTTTAGAAAAATGAAGATAAGGGGAGTTCAAACTGACTCCCCTTTGTAATTAAAGCTATTACTTATCGTTTAATCCATATTTACGTTCACGTAACCAGAATGCATACCCACCCCCTTCCAATATATTACATATTTGGCCACGAATACTTGATGGGTCGTTGACTGAACCATCTTCCACAGATCCCGATTGATACGTAAGAGTTTCATTATCATTTTTAGCGATGATGATTTGTTCAGCATCACTATTCACAACAAGATTGGCATTATGAGTAACAATGATCACTTGTCGATATTTCTTTATTTTTCTGAAAATCGGAACAAGTTTATTCATGATAAAATCATTGTCTAAATCATCTTCTGGCTGGTCAAATATAAATGGTGAGCCGAATGGGTCCGTTGCTAGTTTAAGGCATACATAGAACGTCCCTCGCTGTCCTACAGACAGTTGCGTTACTGTTTTACCTTTATAGAGAAATTCAGCATTCGCATGAAGGTAAGTTTGAATATTTTGCGGTAGGTACAAGAAATCTAACAACTCAAAGCGTCCACCTTGGTTGAAATATTCTGTTTCCCAGCAAAAACCTTCAAGAGTTACGGTTTTATCTGGAGATAACACGATCATCTCTTCATTAGAAATTAGGCGATAAAAATCTTCATATGTATTGATTGGGAACGTTGCTTGTAAACGCTGGATTGAAGTTTGTGTCGCTGTTTCTCTGAACTTTCCACCGTTTAATTTACTCAGAAGAAGAGAGAAAAACTTCTCTTTGTTAAAGTAAATGGCCCCGAAAATAGAAATGTCGCTCAATATTTCTTTAACTAATTCGTTTTGTTCGGCTGTCCACGTTGAATTCTCGGTTAGCAACGAGTTAAATGCGGTGGTTATGGCGCTTGAATTGCTTTCTAAGTAGGTTTTATGTAAATCACTTAACTGACCGCGATCTAGAATGCTTTGGTGGTACTCTGCGGTTCTCGCTGTGATTTCTGTTAATTTCTCATTAGCCGCATCGATGTTTCGTTGATACTCGGTTACTTTTCCAAGCAATGATGAAATGTCTTGTGTGATCCCTTGTGATTGGAACGCAACTACGATCTCTTGATTACTTAAACCTAACGCTGTGATTTGCCCTCTCGCTAACAAATCGTTAGCTTCAATAGCCGCTGTTGCAGCATGATAATCAATTGATGGAATGGTGGTGGTACTAAACTCACTTTGATTATGGCCATCTATCGTCGTGTTAATTGGGTCTATCTGCTGAGTGAACGAGGCTTTTATTTGAGCTGATTTCGAGAGGTAAGCGGTTAACTTATTCACCTGAGCAACATTGACTTGGTATTGCTCTATATGACTTTGGTTTTCAACACTGGTTAATGTTGCAATAAGACCTTGGTAATCAGTAATAATGGTATTTTGATATGTATCTGTATTGATTCTATTACTACGTTCATCGGTTGTACTCCAATAACCAATAAAAGCGCGGTATTTAGTTAAGGCATCTTCAACAACGCTTGTTGTTACAGGGTTGAAGGCATCACTAGTTAGCCCGAGCATTTCTTTAATTTCTTTGCTTAATTGTTCAGGGTTTTGACTAACGGATTGTATGTCGCCTTGTGATACGTGTAAGTAATCGTAGGTGTTGCTTGTATCATTAAAGTTAAGTAATGAGCCATTACCTTGATCTAATACAAGTGAAAACTGCTCAGTATTGATTTGACGAGTTGGATTTGTGCCTAGTGGACCATGTCTAAATTTAGAACGAATGGAATCTAACAGGATACTTTTTCCTGTTCCTCTTCCCCCGATGATTGCGGCCATATTTGGATTTAATTCGATGGTTGTATCATCAAATTTTAACGGTTGGCCAGCGATAATACTTCCGTTGGCTGTAATTGATTTAAATCGAGGTTTGGCAAAGGTACGCTCAATAAAGTTATCCTCAATTTGAATTCGGGCTTCAGGTTCAATAAGTAACTGACGAAGACCTTCAAATGTTGGCCTTGCTTTAATCCATGAATACTGTGAGCCAATATCGTTAAATTGATGAGCGTCTGAGCATTTAAAAACGGGGCGTTCTTTAGCGTGCTCATATCGACTTGTATTTAGGAAAAAGGTTCGGTCACGATCAGTGGATCCAAAAACGAAATCAGCCCCTTTCTCTAACTCAAGAGCCATCGCGACTGAGCGCCCTTCTGTTCTATGTGGTCTAAATCCACCATATCCGTTCGGACAAATACCAATAAGGTAGTCTGTCCCTCGCTGTAAATGTGATGCTAGATGTTTGCTTAATTCTTTAAAATCAACCACGGCTTGATCTGGTTGCACACTATTTAATTGCATGCTGGTTTCACTACAATAAACGGCAGTACCAGTGGGTGACGTGTTTGTTATCGGCATGGCTGATAAAATGGCATTAATTCGTTCTGTGGTTAATTTTTCAGAAAAAACCACATGTATATTGATCCACTCTCCGTTGTTATTCGGTTGACCAATTCTAAATTCAACATTACCAAGGACGGTAATACGATGGCCCTGAGTTCGTATTTCATTTTTAACTATTTCTAGCTCATTATCTTTGAAATAAAAGTAGTTAGTTACTCCGATTAGATCTAATTCTTCAGCCGCAAGCTTAGATACATAATCAGAAATAGAGCATTGAAAGCCAGCCCCATTTAAGTGAGTCATTGGGGTATGGATATGCAAATCCCATTTTTTCCATGTAGAACCGTTCATAAATAGCCTTAGTCTTTTTTATTGTGTAATTATGCGCGGATAATACCAAAGGTGGTTTGCTTTCCAAAGAATAAACAACGGGAATAAATGATGTTCAACTGCTAGTTTGAGGTATCACACCTAACTTACTTCTGGTTACTTAGTTATAATAATAATTGAATTTATTATCGTGAGGTCATCATGGAACGCTGGTCTTTTTTATTGGCTCCTTACTCATTAAATCACCCTTACCGACAAGACATTGAAGCGTTGATTCTATTTGTGAATCAAGAGGGACGTGATTGTGATTTAGAGAGGAATCGTTGTTATGAATACTTCTATATTTTTGAAAAATCATTATTACATCATCTGAATACCAGTTATGAGTATCTTTCTCAGAGTGACGATGAGTTTGTATTTTATTATATGCAATCTAATGGGCAACAAGTTCACCGATTTTGTGCATTATTATCTCGTTTAATCAAGGGGGAGCTGTTGGCTCTTAATCCGAACGATAAGATTCAATTTAATTATCTATGCAAGCAATCTCAAATGATTAACTGATTTAAACGTGCAACCAGCATGACTATTTGCTATATTTACACTGTATATTTTAACAGTGTTTTTAGTTGAATGTGTTTTTTAGAAAAACGCATTAAAGGGTGTGGTGGTTTTAATGCAAATAAATAGCAACAATATTTTAAGCCAATCATTAATCAATCTTCAAGAGGTTGATACTCCCCCTACCCTGCGTTATATCTACACGTTACGAGCTGAAAGCTCCCGTAAGACGATGGAATACACTCTTAATGGGTTTGCTAAGGTATTAAACATTTCACATCATAAGCTTATTCCGTGGGAAAAATTGACTGATTACCATATTGCAATGGTGCTTAATCAATTGGAAGAAAACGGAATAAAAGACACTCGTTTAAATACGTATTTAACTGCAATTAAGCGCTCTGCAACCTTTGCAAATGGTATGGGCCGTTTGCCGACTGATGTCCTTTTTCGTATCACCCAAATTCAGCCAAGAAAAGGCCGCTCAGTAAGTAAAGCTCGACCACTAAAGGCTTTTGAAATGTCTGAGCTTTTCATCACGAACGGACCGACTCTTCGAGATAAGAGAAACAATGCCATGTTTGCTTTACTTGTCGGTTGCGGCTTGCGTTGTACCGAGTTGATGACCTTATCTATTACTGCGTTTGAGTATAAAGACAATCAAGATTGGATCCGCTTTTATGGTAAAGGACACGTTGAACGTCGTGTACCAGTGAATGCGGATACATTAAGATTTGTAAAAGAATGGGAATTGGTTAGAGAGCAGTTAAATATCACTTCGGAGACATTATTTGTAAAAATGCGCAGAGGGGATACTTTTATTGATGAACCAATCCAAGCAAGATCCAGCGTCTATCGTGTTGTGCAAAATCGATGCTTGCAATTGGGTTCTAAATTCATGATTAGCCCACATGATCTTCGACGTACTACAGCAACCATATTATATCATGCAGGGGTTCGAATTTCGGTTATTCAAGATATTTTAGGCCATGCAGATTCAAAAACAACGCAGCGTTATATCCAAAAAGACGATAACCTATTAATAGATGCAATAAAAAAGGTGTCATTACCATCGAGTGAAATGCCGTTAACGCAATCGTGACCGTTGGCCTATGTGTAATTGAAGATCCAGTAATGATAACCCTTCATCTTCTATTTGTTTTATAAATGAACTTATTTTCTTTTCTTTTATCACTTGGGCTTTTTGCTTTTGTTCTTCATCTGTTTTTCGTTGCTGATTTAATAAAGATAAACGCTCAATAATAAGAGTTGTTTCTTCAATCGTTAACATTGAAGTAGCAAATGATATTAAGGAGCGTTCATTTAGTAACGTTTTCTTAAATTCTTTCATTATAAATCCATTTAGTGTTTAACATTGTCTAATGGATTTATTATAGAAACAAAAGTCACTTAATATTTTATATTTATTGTTAATTGAGTCCCATTGTTCTAAAAATTAATACATGACTTCAATACGACTAAATTTCATGCTTGCAGCGTTCTTAACTGTTCTTTGAGTGCAACTACTACCATTTCCCCCAATTAATCTATAACCATCGTAACCCGTGACAGTCTTATAGCAACCCCTCGCGGTGGTTGTATTAAAACTCCATGTGCATTGTGTAGTGTAACGTTTACCGCCACAGCCATCAGTTTTCCCACCACCAGCAGAGGCACTTACTGTTCGATTAATATGTGCACCAAACCACGCTTCTCCTGAACCAGATCCATTAAATCGAATTCGTTTTGGTTGCCCTGCAAGTTTATAAGATGCAGAGGTAGAGTTAGAACCAGCATAAACACTAACCCATACATTTGTTGGTGGACCTACAGGCTTTTCAGGTTCTTTGTTACCAAGTTCTTCTTTTAGATCGTTACACAGACTCACATAGGAAGGATGGGTACAATCAATTGGAGGAAGGTTATTGCTTGGACCGTCATTGGGATCGGGAGCGGCTGCAAAATCACTATCAATACCGCCTGTTTTATCACGAGTACCTACGGAATCATCATTATCACCGATCTCTCGAATTACAACGGTAATATCATCACGTTTCGATTCCATGCCATCGTGATCAATTGCATTAACAGGAATACGAACGACCTCATCAATAGAGTTGTTTTGACTACTTGTTCCAGCGATTACGACGAGACTGAGTAAGGAGGTAGCTATCGCATAGGCTAAAGTTGTACGTTTCATAAGAAATCCCTTTATATAGAAATAAGTGAAATAGAAACAGACAATGCGACATAATGATATAGGCTAATAATCGCACAATTCTGTTTTTTTGTAAAATACCACAAAACAAATGTAATCGCATTATGATTAAAATTAAAATCCAAAAAAAGTGGAGCTATTGGCTCCACCTTTTGATTTATGTAGTTATTTACGTTTATTTGCTGATTTTTCTTCTTACAACATACAAACAAGACAGCATTAATAAGCTAAAGAATGAGACACTACCTCCTGAATCACCGCCACCGTTATCAGGATTTGGAATGCCTGTTTCTGGGTCGGGATTTGGTGTAATTACTGGCTCCCATAAAGTATTAATGGCAGTGATATCGATCAATTTATTCTGAACTTCATTTTGGCCAACGACAACCGCATAAGTATTATTGATTTCACTGTGCGCTTGTTCAAATACACCATAGACAGTATTGAAATCAATTTTAATGATTTCTGAACTTGCTTGGCCTGATGTAAATTCGATACTTTGCGGTGCTAATGCGTTTTGACCATTATAAGCCGCTCCCCCTGCAATATAAAGAGTCATGGCTTCGGTTGCTGAAGTGTCGTTTCGTTGCGCTACAAAATCAAACGTTTGGTCATTGATGTTTTCAGTAACCGTTAAACGGATAGTTTGGTTATTGCGAGAGCCTACTTCAAATTCAGCCGCAAGCGGTGCGTATTGATTGGTAAATCCGACCATGTTTGCACTTGGTGTTGTATTACAATCGCTTGCCCCTGAAATAGTCATTTGTGCAAATGGAATTGTTGAAATAACAGAAGTCATTAATGAACCGTACCCATTATCACACGTTCTGGCATAGCCATCTTCTCGGCCACTGGCATCATCATTAAAACGAACAGCAGCAGCTTGATCGTGCATTGCACCAACTGAGTGAAGCACTTCATGACTAAGAACGAACGGATAACTATTATCACCCCCTTTTCCTAATGTCATGTTTGTGGCTAAACCAATCTTTGCGATATTGTTTGGATACCATGTGTAGTGGCTGTTTTTTCTATGATCGCCATAGCCAATAGTGCCACCATTTGGAAGGAACAAACCAATTGCCATATCACCGACATTGGTTTCAACTGCGGTTGCACCGGTATCCATATCTGAGCGACCAGTTTGAACATTCTCTGTACCTGTCCATGAACTTACACTGGCTACATGAGTTGGCTTTAACTCAAGGTTAACGCCTTTACGGTCAAACAGATCGTTTGCCACTTCAATCGAGCGATAAAAGCCAACGACTTCAGATGATAAGTTGATACTGTTATCGTATTCATAAGGTTGAGGATAGAACAAGCTCAATTCGAAAGTGCTTGTTGAACCCGCAGCATTCACGCTAAGTGAATGAGCAAGAGTAAGAGCGAACAATGTTTTAGTACGTAGTTGCATGGTAATCCTTCCTATGCGTTTGTTTAACTGACCCTGTCATTATACCGCAAAGCAATCAATATGGTAGTGTTTTTTTTATAAAATACTAACATTAGATTATCAAACCCCTCTATATACGACAATAAATACCTAATCAATCTAGGGTACAACATAACATTGTATTTATAAATATTGCGACTCAACCCACGCATACCTAAAAAGGATTAACCTTGTTGATACTTTTCTTTTTTTTCTTTCTTCTTTTTTTCTTTTTCTTTTTTTTCGCGCAAGCGCAAGGTCAGCAAGAAATAGGCGGGATTTCAGCGAGTGACTACGGCTTTATACCCCTTTGCTATGTTGTACCCTAGATTATATGGATAGTTGGTGTTGTATATAGTGACACTGTCACATGTTTAATAATTAGTCATTTAATGGAAGTAACTTAAGGGTTAATATTTTTCCGAAAAACCCAATTGCTTTATAGCAATTGGCCATAATCATTCATTTATTCACAACCATCCTCTTCTACCTTTACCTAATGCTTAAAGATAATTGGGATTCATTTTTTTAATGATCGCTCTGAACGTTACTCTTTAAAGCCAAATCATTTTTACTGGATGTTACTTTCTAAGGCCAAACCGCTTCTACTGGATGTTACTTTCTAAGGCCAAACCGCTTCTACTGGATGTTACTTTCTAAAACCAAACCGCTTCTACTGGATGTTACTTTCCAAAACCAAACCGCTTCTACTGGATGTTACTTTCCAAAACCAAACCGCTTCTACTGGATGTTACTTTCTAAAACCAAACCACTTCTACTGGATGTTACTTTCTAAAACCAAACCGCTTCTACTGGATGTTACTTTCCAAAACCAAACCGCTTCTACTGGATGTTACTTTCTAAAACCAAACCACTTCTACTGGATGTTACTTTCCAAAACCAAACCGCTTCTACTGGATGTTACTTTCTAAAACCAAACCCCTTCTACTGGATGTTACTTTCTAAAACCAAACCGCTTTCTACTGGATGTTACTTTCCAAAACCAAACCGCTTCTACTGGATGTTACTTTCTAAAACCAAACCCCTTCTACTGGATGTTACTTTCACTAATTCGGCTCTCTAATAAGTGGTTAATTGGTTAACTTATAGCCAAAAAACAACAAATTTCATTACTACAAATAAATATATATTTCAAGCCCGTTCAAGCTTTAAAAAAAACACCAATAGCGATGTTTTATGTTTAAATATCGCCTTCATTGAAAGTAACTTTTCCATCTCGAATTTTTCCGAAAAATCTTTTGAGCCCTTATAGGCTGTAGTATCGAAAGTAACTATCGTCACTTTAAATTATCCGAACATTGAAATGACAGGTTAGAATTTTAAATCTTTTTCCTTAACTCACCTTGTTAGCGTTTTATACGTGATATCTCAAAATTTCACTCAAATAATGTGCATTTACTTAAATTCCCTCATTAAAAATGAAGGAAGATTGGCTATTTAGTGTCATTCATAGAACTCAAACCTCTTTAATATTTCTTAAAAAGAAAAACATAAAACACGATATTAGGTTATCCACAATTAAAATTACCAATACCTTAATAAGCTGTTAGTAACCTGTGCTATTAATGGATGTTACTTTCTAAAGTAATGGAAGTAACTAATGAGATCATTGGAGTTCGTTTTCGAGTTTAACAGATGGTTTTATATGATCGAGGCATGTTATTTTCACAAGTTACAAGATGTTACTTATGCTAAATCAGGATGTAACAATTGAATAATAGAGGATGGGAATGTCTTTATAACAAGATGTTACTTTTGTTTTTAAAGAAAGTAACCGAGAAGAAAAAGTAATATTATTCAGCAACTTAATAAGCTCTATCTCTGCATATAAGAGATCTAATTAGAATATATAACTAGATAACTCTTAGAATGATATAAAAATAGAATTAGATAAATTGATAAAAAAAAGAGAACAGTAGGATTTTTTTGATCTTTAAAAACAAGATCCTTTGGGGCCAAAAAAGATCATGATTAAATTGCATGTTTTCTCTTTTCTTGGTAATTTAAGCACGTAACCTTATTTTTCCGAAAAACACGTTGAGAAACTAGAAATGAATCAGGAATCATTAACTTTTTATAATCGAACAGCAAAAAAGGGATCGTTTATCTTTTTTCCAGAAGATTTCTCTTTAAAAGTTTCTGACTTCGATTGCTTTTCTTGTTTATCAAAAGCCCAGCAAGAAACCTTAAGTGCTATCATTTCAGTTTCGGAAGTTAAAGATTCTGAATCTACTTATGACGTAGATTCACTTTGTAGCATTTTAGAAATCAATAAACCAACGTTAAACAAACGTATTAGATCCCTTGAGAGTTTTGGGATACTTCAGCACGTACCATTCAAATTTGATGACTCAAACAAATTAATTGGTAGAGTTAAATGCATTCAATTAATGCTCAATCCTAAATTACAATTAGAATTAACTCAACGTTCAACAGAACGAACAACCAACTATGCTCACCGTCGTCATAATGCAATGTTAGTTCAACGTGAATACGATAACCAAGGTTTTCGAGAGCGACCAGAAGCAGCTCACATTCCAATCGTGCGTCAACGTTCTTCATTTCCTTTTGATCAACTTGTTGCACCCGTTGGGATACATACTTCTCAATGGGCCACTGAATTTTATGTTAATGATGAAAAAGGCAATTCTCATAAGTTAGTAGCACAAGCCAGATCTCACTCCCATGTATGTACCGATGATGAATTAATGACAGTGTATTCATTGCTATCATTAACGCTTGCTTATCATACAAAACAACAAGAGTATTATTCAAGAACAGGTAGGATACCAGAAAACTTAACCCCTATTTATGTTGATGATGTATTAGCTATTCGAAAAAGACATCTACGTGATTTTTCTGGTCAATTAAGACAAGCTGTTCGTGATCAACTTAATAGTATCCGTGATACAACATTTGATGTTATTGGACTACAAGAATTAGAATTAACTGGCGTTCAGTTGTCAGGTTATTTATCTCGCGAATTGAAAATATTTAAACAGTGCTCCCCTTTCACTCCTATTGCTCCTGAAATTTCTGAAAATAATCAGGTTAGCTTTGGTGATAGTGCAATGTTATATCTTATCGAATGGCCAGATGAATTATTTAATTCATTGATATCGGATGAATCAAGTTTTGCATTCCCTCCAAATCTATTAACAGTGCAGCCATTAATCTTTATGCTATTTCTGCGTTTTAGAATAAAGTTGCGCGATCAAAATAGTTACATTGAGACTTTAGCTAATTTAAAATCAGCTCTTATGCGAACCAGCGAAATGAGCCAATTTAAAGAAACACTAAAGACTCAAATAATAAAAGTGAATGCTTTAAATGATCCTCATTTATCAGCATCTCTTGAGGACGATGGCTTTTTTAAATTCAATTTATGGGGTTATCATGGTGTGATTGATTTTGAATGTAATGAAATTCAAATCAGCATTAATTTAGATGAGGCTTTGGCTTGTTGTGGTATTAAAAGTGTAAACCAAAAAACACCAACGATAGCAAACCCTCTTGCACAAGCTGTATCGCCTTTACTTAAAGTGAACCGTACATTGAGTAAGGCTGTAGGCGCTAAATTAAACGTAGAGCGCTTTAAATATCACTTTAAGCTAAATGTTGATAACGAAGATATTTTTATTAGCCATTATACCACCACAGAGCAGAAGACTAAGTTTTGTAAATATATTGCTCATGCAATAGGTCTTCCTATTCCATCGGTAGAAGATTTTATTACGGGTGAATTAGAAAGCTTATCTACATTTAAAGTACAAGGTCAAACGTTACAGCGTAACCATTATAGTATTATATATAAATCATTAGCTGCTACAGGAAATACTCAAATAGATCTGTCTTCTCATATGATCCTTAAAGAGTTATCGCGAAGAAGCTCACTTAAGCCAGAATTGATAACTCTTATTGAAGGTAAAACATTTCAGCTATCAGATGTTTTTATTAGTAAGCTTTCTCAAGGGTTATTTATTCAGGAAGAATTACCTGAGAATACATCCCCAAATATTCTATAATTGGCGTTCGTTTAACTCGTTTAAGCCCTTCTACTTTAGCTAAAGTATGGACCCCTCTAAAGTCATCAAGTTTTTTGTATCTTTTAAGTGGGGTTCGTTGAACAATTAAGAGTGGGCTTGTTGCTCTGATTGGTTCATCTTGATACGTCCCCTCATCAATATAATACGAACATTTAAATCTTGGATTTAATTTACTTGGTCGGATCCAAGTGATTTCTTTATGCTCAAATGGTGATAACTTCACTTCATCTCTTGAGTTTAAATCAGTGACATCAAGATCTGTTCTGTTTTCGGCAATACTTGCATTTGCTTTGTGTAAAATATCCAAGGCTCGTTTATAGTTTATCTTCTCTTGTAAATACCCTTTGTTTAACCAGCTAAAGCTAACGTAGGCCACATCTGGCTTAGCTAAATGCAGTTTGCGTGTTACTGTCTTAGGTAGAACCCCTACTCTTGTGTGTTGATAAAACTTTTGTCGATGTCTTGATGTTGGGCAGCAAGCACTTAAGTATGTTTTAATTTCAAGCTTTAACTGATTAATGAAATGGATCTTATCTTTTAATTGCTCTTCATAATCAGCACTTCCTCTTACATGGATAATACCCACACAACGTCGAGCCCCTTTAGGAGATAAGTCTGAATGCTTATATTGATATTGAATATTACGTAAATAAGCCTCAATCGCATCGTTACCATATAAACGAGTTGGGTATATGGTTTCTATTTCATGATGAATGGTATCTATACCATCCTCTGTTACTTCTGCAACAGGCAAACAGGCCACTTCAGCGTGAACAATCTCCCCTTGTCTAATAAGAGCTGACACATCCAATACTTCAGCTTCAATTGTATCCAGCAGACTTAATAAATAGTCATATAGTCCCTCTCCACTTAATGTAGAACCTAGAAACTTAAACTCTGTGTGATTAGACATATCAGCCCTTTATAAACCTATTCGTATTTTTCAAATGTGATGTCATTACTTAAACACCATTTCATCCAATAATAATGCTCAGGTGCTTCCCTTACTGGAAGATGCTTTTTATCTAACGGGTGCTGTAGGTAGCGTGAAAAATGATGCAAACCAAAAGTACGAATAGAAAAATTGTACTTAAAGTTATGCAGGGGTTTTTCTAAAATATCCTCGGGAACCAGTTTCTCAATTTCTTTTGGAAATATACTTAGATCGATTGCTTCCCATGTAGAATTTAATGTTAGAACTTCAATTTCAAGAGACTTAATTTCTTTCACTAATTCTGGATGAGAGTAGATAATTCCATTTTTACCGATGATGTTTTGTAGCGTTAATCCCCCCTCCACAATAGCGCTATCAATGGTTTTTATTTCGTCTTGGAAAAGTGAAGGATTATTATCAACTAAGCATTCAAACAACCCACGGTTATCACTTAGATTACGATATAAAATATATTTATAACCAGATGGCACTTTTACTCGTAACAAAGGGTGTTTTAGATTGAAAGCAAATGGGATCTTCCCTCTTGCTTTCTCTTGAATACAATGTCTTCTCTCACCTTTATATCGAACAATAAAGCTGTCTTTTTGCTTTGTGATTAGAGTGGCTGTCGTTGAGGTTATTGGTTGCTCTTCCAATACATAACCATATTCATCAATATGACCGCTTCCCACTTCAGCAAATTTATTATCTAGATTTTCATTAGGATTTTCAGCCGTCGAGATTGTAATATTTTGAGGGCCACCATCTTTAATTATTTGTTTCCAAAACGCGAGCTTACAAGCCGTTGTTTCTACTGCTGGCTTTTTCTCATTAGTTTGAATAGGAAGCATAACAGAGCGATAGTTATATGGATTTACACCTAGAATTAAACAGGTAGTAAGCCCCTTCTGAAGCGTGTTCCCCCAAAAAGTATTTGTCATTTCCTCTTTTAACTGCAAGGTATCTGCAACGTAGTAATCATCATAGATATCGTGACACTCAACCCATTGAACTGTTTTTGTTGTTCTAGATAAGGCTGGATCAATGCGCCATATTGACGTTTTGGCAGCTCCAGCCTTTTTGTTTAAGTTCACATGTTTGATAACAACGGATGATTCTGCAATGTTTTGTGCTTTTGTTAAATTAAGCTCGGAGACAAGAACCGCTTGTGATGTGCTATTTGGCTTTTCTCCATTTGTAATAAGATACAAATTTAATAGAGATAATTCAGATTCTTTTTTCCCACCTTTTATACCAAAGCGTGACGCATCTGAGACAAGTATATTCATGATATAGGTCCATGTTAAATGATACTTTCATTATACCGCAATGCTAACCACTTTCAATCAGCTTACTTTGATTTAACGATTTTCATAATAGTATGAATGAGTGACGCTTGATTATCCTTAAGGGTCGATATCATGGAGTCACTACCCGTCATTTTATGAGTTAATTTATGCGCACGTTTTTCTGAAAAACCAATACGTAGAAATAAATCATTGAGCTGCTTCTCTTGAATGTTATTTTCATCGTCGCTAGAGCCACTTAAACGGTATGGTAAAAATAGAACCGCAAATAGAGACAACAATGCGGCCAGTGGTACAAGTAACAAATCTATCAATGTGGTTTGGTTTTTTGTTGCGTCATAGGCAAGGCTAGAAGCTTTGATGGTAGCCCAAAGGATCACTAACCCACCAATAATTATTTCTAGAGCTCCCCACTTAAAATCCTGAAAGAAGGTTTTAATCGATAACCAATAATGATATTCAATCATGCTCCCTGTTGTTGTTAGAGAGTAAGGGCTCGTTGGAACACTTGCCCCGTTCGATACAGTAAAGCCCCATTGGTATGCTAAGTAATTCAAATCAAAATTATGAGTGATAATTTGAGTCATCGCGTAAGTTGCAATAACTACAATCCATAATTTTGTTGTGTTTGTTAGAGACTCTTTATGTTTTCGAGATAGGGCGAACGTCGTAACTGCCACCCCACCAAGCAACATAGGCAACCAAGAATTAAGCGATGTTAGGAATGCAAATGTTGAATAAAAAACACCATTAGATAGATACGTACTTAAGATATCCAGAATACCAATCGAGACGGTTTCAGAATGGGCTAATGTTATTTCTTCAGTATATGTATAGGTTAGTAGTGAATTTATTTCATCATAAAAGAAATAAGATAAAAGCAATGAAAACACAATTGTAAGGGATGTCGCTTTAATTAATTTAGTCATCACTTTTATCTCCTTTATCTCTATGGGCGCATAATACAAGCTTTTAAAAGGTTCAATGTATCTGCATATGATTGTTCATGGTCTAAGTTATTTTTTGCTAGTTGCGAAACGGCAATTCTTACCAGAGGATAACGCTCAGTATTTTGAAAGGTGATACTTTGCGTTTGTCTTGAATTGCTACCCTGCCCTTTTGATGAGCTACTTATATTAATATTGGTAGTTGCATTCTCATTCACATTTAAATAAAGAACTTTAGCACTATCACCATGTCTTGACCCTTCGATGCTGACAGCTTTTTTAAATCCAAGTAAGCCAATCGCAAGATTAGATATTCCAGCTTCAGAAAGTTGCATTACCACCTTTTGGGCAAAGTCTGCTTTTTTGGAATTATTGTTATCGTATGAGAGTAATGGCGCTATTGTTACTTGGAGATTATGGGTGACCACATCCCCTTTAGTAATTGGTACTCGTTGTAGCTGCAAAACAGCCGTTTTTGTGTATAGCTCCGTTATTTCTCCAAAGGTAGACATAATTAACTCTCTAACATGTCGTAATTAAATGCGGCCTGTAACTT
This sequence comes from Aliivibrio thorii, assembly GCF_057368585.1. Taxonomy (NCBI): domain Bacteria; kingdom Pseudomonadati; phylum Pseudomonadota; class Gammaproteobacteria; order Vibrionales; family Vibrionaceae; genus Aliivibrio; species Aliivibrio thorii. The sequence goes on from NZ_JBXXRD010000003.1 coordinate 42,155, forward strand.
TGCTCGCATCTGATTTCTTTTTTCAATAAGCGTTGAGTGTTCGTCGCTATTATCATTTTTATTCACTTGCACTAATTCTACTAGTGGCATTTCATAATAATGCAGACATAACGCTTCGTTTGATTCAATAAGCTCTATTAAGGTCCATGCAACATCAATAAATAGGATCTTGTCTTTTAACGAACCAAGAGCAATATGTTTTGATTTCTTCTCTTTTATTTCAACGGTTGGGTTTTCTTGCAACATCATTCTTGTTAGTTGTTGCCTATCTGCTCCCACGTTAATTGTAAGTTCTAAGCTACCTTTGTTTTCATCAATATAAAAAAGTTTCTTTTTTCTCAAACTATCAATGAGATTATATTTTGAGAATGATGGCCACTCTTTTAGATTTTCACGTTCAAGTTGTTCGAGACCTTGGTTAAAGACTTTAAATAATATGTCACCAATAGTACTTTGCTCGACATCATCTTTTTTTATTTTAGATTTTTTCTTTAATGGCCATGACAGATTTGCGTCAATGGCCTCGACGATTGCTTTACGTTGTTCACTTTCACTTTCTAATAAAATTACATTTTTTAGTATTTCCAATAAAACAGGGAAAGAGTAATCAATGCAGTTAGCCATTAAATAAGTGATCTTATTATCGGACGTTAATCTTGGAAGAGCTGGTAATCGCCATAATTCGTGGATCATTTCATCATCAATACCAAGCGTATATTTATTGTGTTCTTTCGTGTTACTGAGCTCTGTGATTACTTTTAAGTACAGTTGCGCTAACGTTAGGTGTTCACCGTTATGTTCGATTTTTTGTTGGCTATCTAATGTGTACGTTAATGGCCATAATTTTTGATTTTTGTCTTGGCTCATAAAATGTGTTCCCTAACTTAATAATAAATTTAATCGTTCTAATGCTGGATTACGTTTTGTCGTCTGTGGCATGACTTGTTCAGCGTTAATGTTATTAACTATTTTTGGTTGTGCCTTATTTGTCATTAGACGTTTTAAAGCGCTACATTGTGCTATATCAAGTGTTTCTTTTGCTCGCGTCAGAGCAACATAGAGTAAGTTAACCTCACTGTCTTCTACGTCACTGCCATTCATGTAATAGTCAAAATCGGATGCTAGCACTACATGATTGGCTTCCGCCCCCTTACTGGCATGAGCGGTTGATAATACTATATCTGCTTGCCCTTTTACTTGATTAGTTACTGATTCTACAGATTTTGTTAATGATGAAATACCATATTCATCAATTGCTTTAATTAGTGGTAAGTAATCACTTCCAATTTGACTGTTTGCGTGTTCTTTTAATTCTGCCCAAGAACTAAAGTTAGTTAGCTCTGCACTTTCTGTTGGAGTGCGTCCAGCTTTTAATTGCTCAATCCCTTTCAAGGTGGTGAATAGGGCATTTGGATCTTTTAGTAAGTATGGCTTCTCGCCTCGTTTTAATGATTTCATCATTTCAGAGAAAAGCATTGCATTGGTTCGGCATAGCACAAGTCTATTAGGCGTAGCTTTGCTATGTATTGTTTCTGTAATAATGTGGCTTTCTTTGTTTGGGTTACCTTTAAATGCTACGCCTGCATTTAAGTGATGATTAAGTACATTATTTGCTAAATCAGCAATGGATTGACCAAAGCGGTAACACGTCGTTAATTGCCCTTCTTTAGAAAAGTTCAGATGAGCCATCGCATTATCAGCCCCACGCCATTCATAGATAGATTGAAACTTATCACCGACGGCTACTTTCTTACTATTCAATAATAGGTGCATAAGCTGCTGTGCAATAGGGGCGGTATCTTGAGCTTCATCTAGCATGACATATTCATAAGGTAGACTTAGTTTGTTCTGTGCCATTTTCAAAACGAATAATTTTAAATAGACGTCATGAGTAATAGGTAGCGTTCCATTTGGGTTAATCAGTTCTTTCCAAAGCTCGTTAGCTGCAATAGACACCTTTTCAGAAAGAAAGGCGGTAGCGTCTTCTTTACGATCATTTGATTTTGGTAAGATTACGTGTTTTTCTGAAATACTCATATCCTGAGATAAACAATAAGTATTAATCGTTTTCATTACCGAGGCTGCAAAAGCTTGTGGGGTAATAAGGCCTTGAGCGTTTACAGGCTTAGCTACTTTTAAATAAACCTTAATTGTTAAGCGACCAACCAATCTATCTTTATAGTGCTTGCCTACATACTTATATGCAATCCCATGAGTGGTTGTTACATCCACATAGCGAGGGAATTGTTTTCTTACTTCTTCAACAATGGCCGAGTTGTAAGCTAGATATAAACCACGACAATTTGGCATAACTAACGAAGCAATTGCAGTTGAGGTAAATGTTTTACTTGCCCCTGCCCCTGCTTGAATGCCAAGTGTTTCATTATAATCCATGTTACTAAAGAGCTCTAAGCAATTAGATTGCTCCTCACTTAGCGATAAACCTTTAAAATTATAATTGCTGTACATGATATATCCCTGCCTATTTTTTTACACGTTTACCCCGTAAACGGTCATCGTGTTTTTACACATTTACCCCGTAAACGGTGGTGAGCTTTTTACACGTTTACCCCGTAAACGCTATGCTGCTATTGCTTGTGCTTTGAATTTTTTAACCAATGAATCGTAAAGGTTTGATAATTCCATTTGTTCTGAATCACTTAATGCGGCTTGTTCTTTTTGAACATTGCTAACCCATTGAGCTATTTGTGCTTGAACGTCACTTTGTTGAACATCATTAGTGTTGATAACGCTTAATAGTGCTACTTGCTCTTTTTGTAAGAGAATAAATGCGTCAGAGTTAACAGGCGTTGAAATCTCAGCATCAGTTTCAACTTCGATATTTTGCTCTACTTCAGGGCTAACGCTATCATCCATGTTGCTTTCTTCTTTGCTCGCTCTAATTACAATTGAATTGTCACTAGCAAGTTTTTCTGCGGCTGTTTGTTCTTCGAAAGCTTCAGTTGAATCCATGTCTAAAATAATATGACTTAGCTTGCCATTTGTAATTTGACGAAGTGTATGATTATAAATTTGATTGTACGTTCTCATTGCCCATGCTTGATTTAAATTTCTAAAGTTCGAATCAAGATCACCAAGAGTGGTACGCTCAATGTGTGTTTCACCATTCGTTAGTTTTACTGTAATGGTGCATGATAAAGTCACCTCAATAGATGGCTCCCACGAGGGTACTGCGACGTTATCAACCATTTTAAACTTGTTGCTAATTGCGGCCCAATCACCTTCATATGAAACATCTACTTTCTCAACAAGAGGACTTTCATTTAAGATCAACTTCAATAATTTACCTGTATGACTCAAGCGCCCAAAGTTATCGTAAAAACTATTAGCAGCAACAATGTGAGGGTGAATACTCCAACCATCGGCCATCAAGCAAAGCATAAGGCATGTTTCTACATCATTTCTAAATGTAATGTGAATAGCTTTAGACTTAGAAAGCAATTTTGCAAAGCGTTCAATTTGGTCTAAATAATCTTTGTCTTTCCAAGATGTATTGTTCATTATCGTGCTCCTTGCAGACCCCATAGGCCGCCAATTTCAGGTAAGTCATAAATTGGTGCTGATACGCATGGTTCTTCTTGTTCAGTACCCGTGCTTTGTTCTTTAGTTGCTTCGGCTGTTTGTTCGTTTGCTTTTTGTTGTTGAATTTCGTCCCAACCTTGTTTTTCAGCATTAATTAAATCTAATAAATTGTTTTCTTGTTTACGTTGATAGACAGGAATTTGGATTGAATCAAGACCGTTAAAGCCTTCGTAATAACCAAGCGTTGCCCATTTATTAATGCGCCAAATTGCACAATCGATTAGCTCTTTAGCTCGCTCTATATCGCAAGGGTCGGTGTATTCCACCACACGAACACGAATAGGTTTTGTTGTTGCTGCGCCTAATTTTGGTGCATCTTTTTCTACAACAATAAAAATGAATTTATTAAGCTTGTGCTCTTCGTCTTTATCGTTCTCATGCTCTTTTGCTTCAATGAGGTCGAAGCCTGTGCGGTACATGGCATCTTGGAAGTGATAATTCAATGCACCACTATCACGGTCCAAACGGTCGTAATCAACGGTACGTACAAATTTCAAATCCATCATAATGTTATAAAGACGATTTAATACATCAACCTTACCTTTGCATAAGTCTCCTGTTTTCTCATCATTCCAAAACATGCCAACTTCAAATTCGTTGCCTTCAAGCTGTAGCCATTTTTTTGCTTCAGGGCATTCATAAATGGCATTTACGATCTTGTTTGCATGGTCAAGAATTTCAGGTGTGATTAGTTGTTTATTATCACGCTCTGCTTGTGCTCGCTCAGATTCAACAAGAGTCGGTTTAAATAGAGCAGGGGAGTCGTAACATGAGCTAATTAACTCAAGCACATCTCTGGCGTCCCAAGTACCTTTTTCTGGGTGCTTGTTACCCACGTTTACTAACTTTTCACGATAGTAATATTCAATGGCGTTTAATTCTTCATTACAACCTTGAGCTAATAATGCGTTTACTTTTTCATTAGGCGTTAAGTTTTTTTCAATTAACGTGATTTGATTCTTTTGGTGCGATTGATAGTGTTTAAGCGCCTTTGTGACAGAGCCTTTGTTTAATGAGGCTTCTTTAACGAACAAAGGAATGGTATTAATTTTATCGTCATCACTTAAGGCTTCAAAAGCTACCAACTTAATATTGATAAGCTGGTTTATTTCTCGTGCTTTTAATCGCGAGGTTGTGGCTTTCTCCCATTTTTTAGAAAAATCAGGTGTATCCCAATTCGTCATTTCTGTGATATTGCTATACGCATTTTTTACCACCCCTTCTAATTCTTCATCGGATAGACCCATTTCAATTAGTGTGAATACCGATTCTTCATATGACGCGATTAATGTTTTAATGCGATTTTTTGATACCTCGGCTGTTTGGTACTCAAGTGGCAAATTTGCGTAATTGGTGACTTCTTTTGTTGAGCTGTTACTCGCCTTATTAAAGGTGACAACCGCGCTTTCAACGGCTTCTGCCCATTCAGAATGTTTTTTGTTATGAGCGACCACAAAGGCTTTTAGTGCTTCTGTGTTTTCAAAGTACAGTGCATTACCTTCATTAGTCTTATCGAAATCAGTTTGAAGGGTATACATCTTTTCAAACTGAGCGCGTTCTAGAGTAAGCAGATGAAGAAGACGACCATCATTCATAGCGTCACTGGCTTCTTTTTCATTCTTATCTTTATCTGCTGTGTAGTAATGGTAATCAATACCGCTTTTGAGTGCTGGTTCAATGCCATGCTTGCTATGTGCATTAATTGCAAAATAATCAACATCATTAAGTTTTGCCATAAAGCCTGATGGATTAGCCATAAGAACATTCATGGGAATATCGGTATCAAGTAAGGAGCTAGCAATAGTTTGATTAATCATAATAACCTCGATTTGTTTAATTGACACATTCAATATGCCGCAAATTGAATAACAAGCAAGGTTAATTTGATTTAAATTTAAACACTGTTTTTGATGTTAATCGCATATTTCCATATAAGTGATTGTTTTATATTTATTAATTCTATTTTTGTTTGTTACGTCTATTTTTGTTGTTACGGTTATTTTGTGGTGTTACACTTGTTTTATACGAATGGTGCATTAAAAGGATGTCCGAGCATGAGTAACCCGTTAAGAACTTTTATGACTTCAGTAAAAATGATGTCTCCAAACGATACATATAAAAAATTACAAAGTGTTAATCTGTCGTTTCAAAAGATTATTTTTGAGAAAAAACGTATAGAGCAGATTGTGACAAGTTCTGAGGTTGATGCTCAGGATCCTTTGATGTGTCCAAATGGCAAGCGCATGCGTGTATTCTCTAAATCGGAAATATTGGACGATCTTTTTAATGGTCGTGATATTCGTGATTTAGCTGAGCAGATGGCACGGCATGAAATTGGTGGCGTATACAAAGATGGTAATCGAACGGTTTGGCGTGTATCTCAATTAGAGCGTAATCAAATAGCTCAAGCTATCGCAAATACGTTTCATCCTAAAGTGCGTCTTGAGTGTGAAAAGCTTCAGATTTTTGTGATTAACAACTTGAAGGGTGGGGCAGGTAAGACAACGTTTGTTGTTAATATTGCAGCGGCATTAGCGACCAGTTTACGCACGAGTTATCGCATAGCGGTAATAGACTTGGATCCTCAAGGGTCATTAACTGATTTATTGTTGCCTTATTTTAAGTCTCAAAATGAAGAGGCACTAAGTATTGGTGATTTACTAGAGAACGATTTTGAATTGGATGAAGGGGAAACTTTTGATTCGGTTTGTCGTGATTCATTTTTAGAAACGAACATCCCTAACTTATGGATGTGTCCAGCTCGTGAAACAGATACGAAATTTGATTACCTATCAAAATCTCGCTCGATGCAAGACAGTGGCTATAAATCACATGAGGCACTGCTTCCTATCATTAATGCGATTCAAGATGACTTCGATGTTATTTTGATTGATACGCCACCACAACTTAATGAAGCGGCTTTTGCAGCTCAGTATGTTGCGACCAGCAGTATTATCCCGTTGATGGCCTCTCAGAATGACCGTGACAGTACTTTTAAGTACACAAAGCAACTTCCTAGCTACTATAGAACTATGTTTAATAATGGCCATCATGGTTATGATTTTGTTCGGTTGGTTTTATCGAATACTAAAGAGAGCTCATCAAAAGCAGAAAAACAATTTATTGATGAAATTAAGTTCTTCTTATCTGATGACCTATATCCTCAATTTAAGCACTCAGAAGCCGTGAAGCGATGCTCTGACCATTTTAAAACGCTATTTGATTTATCACCGTCAGAATACAGTAAGCAAATTAAAGACAGTAACCGCAGTCAGTTTGGTTCAAAGTCAGCGCTATCAAATGCGCAAAGCAATGTCATTGAAATTGCAGCAAGTATCGAACGTGACATGAAAGCGGCTTGGCGTAACCAACGTAATGAAGCTGGTGTAGAAGTTCAAGAAATATTAGACGAATTGTAAGGTATATAAAATGGTTAGACGTACTGGTGATAAAGATGATGTATCAAACTTTTCTCAAAAAGCCCAAGTTCCATCTTCAATCGGAGTCGCGCATTCTCGGACACTAAATTTAGATGAAATGTCTAAACATGATAATTTGGAAGATCTGGAGCCGTTAACGCTTGATACCGAGTTAGCTAAAGTCGTGTCAGATAGCACGACCAGTTTATCCATTATCTATAAGGGTGAAGAGATTCATTTTAGATACATGGAAATTGAGCCTCAAGATATTGAGGTTCGAACTCAGGTAGCGGCAGAGAATGGTCGAATTCAAGAATGGTTAACGCCTTATTCTTTACATAAGTTAGCGGATTCTATTCGAAACAGAGGGATGATCACTCCAGCTCTCGGTTATCTTGATGGTGGTATCATTTATGTTATTGATGGTTCTAGTCGTAGAAAGGGTTGTATCTTTGCTGAGAAGCCATTTCGAATTTTAGTTTCTGAGCAACGATTTGATTCAAGTTTTATTTCTGAACTAAGTTCTGAAGCCAATGAATATCGTGAACCTTCTTTGTACGAACGTGGATTAATGTGGCGTGACCAAATTAAAGAAGGTGAAAGTCAGGCTCAGTTTTCAAAACGAATTAAGGTGAATGCTGCTTTAGTTAGTACAGGCCTGAAAGCTTGTCAGGTTAATCGAGAAATTATTGATTTATTCCCATCACCGCCTGATATTGGTAGAACGACATTAACCAAGTTAGATAAATTACTTTCTCAGATCAAAGATGAAAAAGTATTGCTTGATGCATTGAAAGTGATGGTTGGTTCATTAACTTTTAGCTCTGATGATTCGTTACAGCGTAACAGTGTGTTTTTAGATGCGTTTACGTCGGTAGTTAACGACATTAAAGATGCAAAACCAAAAGAAGATAAATTCAAAGTTAACACTCCGTTTGGTAGTGGGGAGCGAACTGGTTCTTTGACTGTGTCAAAGTCTGGAGCGTTGAGCGCTAAGATCACCCGACCAAGCAAAAAGGATATTGAGGAGTTAATCAAACTTTTAGAGAAGGAGTATTTGTCTTAATGGATAATTATCAACCAACAGATCATTTTCGTAAGCAAACAGAAATGGATTGCTCAGCACTGTGTGCTTTGGCATTTCGATTATCGATAGATAGTGCCTCTCCATTTTTTGTTCCTGATGATATTGCAGAGAACTACGAAAAAGACGTTACTTGGAAGGATGGTTTAGAGTGCAGTTCTGGTGGGATTAAAAATGGCCAGCCTTATGTTCAATTATCTCTTGGTGGTCTTTTCTCTAATGGGAATACAAATGAAGGATTTGATTACTCTGAATCTGAATTAATGGAAGATAAAGTTCCATGTTTAGTTAAGCGCCCATATATCGAATTGCTAGCATGCTTGGTTGCTCATGAAGTTGCCCATGCCGTCGTGTATTACATTGAATCCACCACTAAAGCATTTGAAGTGGTTGAGGCTCATGGTGATATCTGGCAGAAAATGTACCGTTACCTTAGAACCAATTTATTAATTATTGTGAACTACGACCTATTATTAAAACAAGAACAGTGGGGAGAGGTTTATACTCGTTCAATTAGTGCGTTAAGCTCTATTGAGCAAGAGTTAGTCACTGACTTTTCTGAGCGAACCTTTGTGAATGATAGTGGCAGTGATGAAGAGTACGGGTTATGCCGTGGCATTGAATTGTATTTAGAGCATCATTGGTTAGAGCGCAATTTTAATCAGTTAACTGCATTATCAACAATTAGTTATGAATTAATGGGTGAAGATCTTAATTTATGAGTTCAGAAAATCAACGAAGACCAGTGACGAGTGATGTGAATTCTCCGCTTGCTCGTTTTTTAAAAAAATTACCTCAAGCGCCATTTCCTTCGACGCCCACGAACAAGAGATCGGATAGTCGAAAGGTAAATTGATATTTGTTGTGATAGAAAAAAATACCCCCCAACAAAATTCCTAGTATTTGTTGGGAGGTATTATTTTTAAAACTTATAAAATAGTGTTGAATGGCTGTTTTTTCGTATTTGCTAATTTTTCTTGTTGGTAGGTGTTTTTTGCTGCGACAAGTGATAGCTCGGCATACATCTTCAATTTTTTACCGTCCATACTTAATATGCTTAATGGTAACTTAAAACCATGAGCCACCTCTTTAAAGGTCTTTAAGCACATATACTTACCTTGCTTGAGTGTCTTTAGTGCTATCTCTATTTCCGCCCCCCAGAAATCGCACTGAGTAGGTTTTAATTGATTAGAAAGGTTTTGGGTAATACTGAGTGCTTCCGTTGAGCACAATTCATTCCAAATATCCGCCCATAAATAATCCACTTTACCAATCTGTTTTAGTACGTCGTCATTAAAAGGTGATTTACAATCGGTCTGGATGATTTTTAATCGACCTGTCTTTATGTTATCGGTCCATAATTTGTTGCTTTCCCCCGTTAAAATGGAAGGAAACATGGAGATTATTTCATTATCAATTTCTAGAACCGTTAGACTTGTGATCTCTTTTTTCTTTAAAAGACTCAACGTGATCATGGCAAGCCCCAGACCTGCTACGACCACCCTGCCTTTTGCTGAGTGCTGGGCTACAAGATGTGATTCTAATTCTAATGGTGTTTGAGACATTACAGGGATCCCATTCTTGAGCAATGCCACACCAACACCAAGCCCACTGCTTGTTGAAAAATAACCAGTATGTTTATTGTCTGGAAAGCTTTTTAGGGTCCATTCCCCCCATGATTCAGAAGTGTGCTTTTCTTCTTTGTGTTTGATCGCGTACTGAGCGGTCGAAGGGAAGGGACCAAACATTTTCTTAATTTTCTTTTCTGCATTATTGGTATTAAATGAAAATTGATAATCAGTCGGAATATTCATTTTGGGTCTCGGCTTTATTTTTTTGAAAAATGGAATTTGTTTTAATGTCTAATTGAATGACATGAATCTTATCAAGACCAATGAAATCCTCGGTAATGGCATCATCTTCTTCACACCATTGGTCTATTTTATCCTTAGTTAGCGGTACGTTATAACATTCATTGATTTTTATCGGTAGCTCATATGAATTAATAAACTGTTGTATATGGTTTTCCATTGCGTGTTCAATGGTTTCGATTTCAATAAGGCCTGTAAATCCAGAACTCATAGCCAGTTCAATCGCTCGCCTTGTTATTGACATCGCATATGGGCAACGGTGTTCTTTTAGCGATAATGTTTGCATCATAGGGATACCTTTAAAAAATGGATGATGTCAGGTGGCTCATTTCATTTTCGTACTCTTGATACTTTGTTTCTATTTCTGCATCGTATGGGAACAGAAAGGGATGAGGAGGGTAGTTAAAGCCCTCAAATAGTACAATACCCATTCCTTCAATTAGTAAGTATGGTGAGCCATACACGCAATATAATCGGTAGCTGCTTTCACTAGAAAACTTAGCGTTAAATGAATTTTCCCCATACGAGTGAGCCCCCTCACTAAAACAACCTGTCGTGAATTGTGGGCCAATCTTTATTGTATCTGGGTCTATTGCTGCGATATCTTTTAAAATAGATTTCACAACGTCAGCTTTTTTATTTTCGTTGTATCGACTGCTTGACCATGCGACTGTTTTATTCAACGCTTTTTGGGTTGCTGATATTGTTTTTGTACTAGTGGTTAGCAAGTTCTTTCTTAGCATAATCGTGATGCGTTGGTTTTTAGCTTGTTGCTCATATTCCTTGAGCCAGCTTGACCACTTCTTCGTTAGGGCTGAGATATCCTTTTCATGCTCTTGTTGCTGTTGCTCCACACGTTTGATGTCTGTTGCGGTTATCCCTAACGTTTCTAAGATAATACTCATGGATCCTTCCTCTTAATTATCTGATGGTTGTTTTGCTTGGTTGAATACGAAGCTCTGAACAGATCACTCGTGCAAGACGTCGCTCTGAGCTTTTTATGATTTTAATTTTCCCTTCGATAGATTGATAAATCTCACTACGAACCCAAAGCGGATTGTTACGCTCATCGAGGGGTAATTTCGACAATCCCTTTAATGCGTCTTCATTAAACTCGGCCAGTTCTGAGTCTGTTGTAAAGGCTGCATCTTCAAGTAATGAATTCCCAATATAACCAAGGGCTTTCAAACCGATGGCGCAGCATGCCACATGCTCGGAAGTGTGGCGTTTCCACTCTTTTTGCTGCATGTTCTGAAATTGCTCGAAAGGTAAGTGTTGATACAATAGCTCGATATAACGAGAGAGCTGGAGTAAGTAGAAATCGTATTTTTCGTTGTTACTTAAAATTTTATTTACTTCGGTTTTGGTTACACCCATAAAGATACAAATGAAATCCACCACATTTGCTAATGTGTAAATCTGTCCACACTTAAGGCGCTGGGTAGCGACGGCTTTAGAAAATGGAACCCCTCGGGCGTCAGTGATTTTAATGAGCTCTTTGGCAAAGTTATTAATGGTTTGCTCTGAATCAAAATAGATACTTTGGGATGGGGTTGGTTTTTTTAGGGCGTAATGATAGTCAGTAAAGATCTGTTTTACTAACTTCTCACTTTCTTTAATAAGTATCGTTGGCATAAACACAATTTTCACATCAATATGGTGACCACTAAGATGAGATTTTATTGCCAGAGCAAGTTCAATACCTTTACGTCTACCTTGGCCATCAATAAGCAGACGGTCACTATCTTTTGGTATGTTTATACTAACTAGACTTGTCCCATTAGCGCTCGACATACCATCAATTTGTTTTACTTCTGCTGGAGCTCCAACAATGAGGCACAGCGATGGAAATACCGTGTTATCTCTATTTACTAAATAATCACGAATGCCATTCACTCGACTTGAGTCAGCACTGCGTTGTAAGCGTTCTAGCTCTTCAATCTCTTCGCTTTCAATTTGTAGAAAGTCACAACATTGTTGATATGAAAGCTTAGTTAGATAAGTGGTCCCAATGCCTTCCTTTCCTTGTATAGCAAAAAAAGCTAAGTCGTCATTGGCGACAATTTTGTGTTGTGAAAAAGATAACTGTTGTGCTGTGTCCATAGTGGAATTCCTTCTTGCGTTCAACTGACATTTGAGTAATCATAATACCGCAAACAAGAATTCAATCAATCAAATTTATTGTTATTACACTGTTGAAATGTGTTTTTTAGAAAAATAGGGAAATGGACATGGATAACGCTATTGGTTCAGTAAACATCTTCAATCTTAACTCTCTGACGTCTTCTTTAGCATTAGATGCTTACCACTTATCAGAGGCGTTAATAGAAGAGATTAGTGCATTATTACGTGCAGGGTTATGTCTTCAGTTTTCATCTAGTCATGCAAAGGATTCATCAACGGTAACTAATGCTGGAGTAGAGGCGATGCGTCGCTGCATTGAGCGTGGTGAGATTGAACCAGAACGCCCTTTAGTTATCCTCACGGTTGATACATTACTAGAGCCTGAAAACATTCAATGCTATGTGCCAGTGTCATATGATCACATCAAATCAACCTGTGAATCTTTTGGCATTAATTTAATAATCAAAATCGTTTCACCACCAATCCATCAACAACTAATGGTCCTGTTTGCTGGAGTGCAAAAACTGTTTTCATCATCGATGTCGGGAAGAAGCGGTGATTGTAGTGTGATATGGAAAATTGACACGATGCGTCGTAGCCTAAAAGCAATCAAAGAATCTTTACCCCTTAAATATCAACAATCTACATGGGCTTCTGTTACTGGGTCTCGAAGTTTTGAATCGGTGAGACGCAAGCTAAATATGCAGAATCAAGGGGTAAGCGATCTTAAATCGGAAAAATTACTATCAATCATTGATAGTGAAGGGACGAAAGCATTTGGTAAGGTTTACAACTTTGCACCAATTGCTGATTGGTCTACGCCTGATGTCATTAACTATTTAAATCATGCTGGAGTTGAATCGTGCTCCCCGACATTACCGAATCAACGCATCCCAGCTTATATTGATAATTTTGGATTGTTGCTGGCCATCTATGGAGAAGGGGGGAGTGATACCTGTGAGATTGTAATAGATGATGAAACGAATAAAGGTGGCCAAAATTGCGGAGGAATCGCAAGGTACGGGTGTGCAGTGTGCGGTATGGTATCAAAAGACCATTCAGGACTCTCAATGCGAGAGCTGCCACGATGGGGCCGTTTTGGTGATTCATTTACACGATTACGTGATTATTTCATTCGAACTTCGGTTGATGTTCAGTATCGTGCTTTTCATCCTCGCGCTATGTGCAGTGTTACCAATAATGTGTATCTTCAACCAAACGTATTAAAAGCCAATGTGCTAGAAAAACTGGTGTATTTTGGTGCTCAAATGACTGAGGACTATAAACACGCTCATTTGGATTTTAAAGCCTGTTACGAAAGAGGTGACATTGATAATGACATTGGGGTGAAAGACATCATGAATGATACCTCGATGAGCTTTAAAGTTAGAAAACAGTATCGAGATGCTTATATTGCTCGAATGCTAAAATCACCGCTATATGATCTTTTTTCTGAAAAACATGCGGTCCTTTTATCGTTCTTATGGACCCTTCATGGCGTCAATACCTCTCCTTATCGTCCAGTGAAAATATTATCCAATGTGCGAAAAGGGAAACGCATTCCTTTTCCAAAGACAAACGATGAACTTAATGAGCTTAGAGCACAGCAAGGGTTAAAAGCGTGGGACCATAAAGACGTTCTTAATCGAGATATTCCTGATGCACGAGCTTATCAATTATTTACCCCACCACAAGACACACTCAAAGGATTGCAATCGTCTTTAAATAGAAAGGTCACTGAGACTGATTTAATTAATCTGCTACCGATTAATATGGAGTCGTATTGGCTTCAAAATAATAAATCGTTCATGGTTGATAGTAATGGGTTTCACATCACCCGTTTAACGAATCTGCCACTGTATACACGACGTATTAAGCTTAAGTACACCTTTGACCCATTAACAAAAGATGAAGTCATTAAAACTCAATGCATGCAGTTAAATCGTACTATCGAGTTATCGGCCTACCCTGAGATTTATGCTCAAATCGTTCGTGCTGGGCGTGAGCTACTAAGTGCATCTTTACGGTTGGATGAAGCAATCTATGATCTTGATGTACTTCAATCTCATAGTTTGGGTATGGAACCATTGTCATTGACGACGACAATGGAAATGAATTTCTGTAAATCGTTTGAAAGCTCGATTGTAGGGGTATCGGATAGTGCTCGAAAACGTCCATCAACGGGTTTACGCTTTTCACGACGTAAACGTGATTTCTCTAAACAGGGAGTGAAGATTGGTAGGGCTTCACTGAAAGATTACAATCCAACGGTATCACCAGCTCTTCATGAGCAGCACCAATCGGCTATTAAATACTGGTTACCTGATCTCTCTCAAAAACTGGCTTTTCAATTTGATTTGGCCAACTACCACTACAACGACGTCAACTTAACAGAATATACCCCATATTATTTTGATGAGGCCTGTTTTTCAACGTGGCTTGAAAAGGGATTTGATTCGCTTGTTATCGAGCATGATCGTTTTGTTCGTACTGCGCGTGATAACAAACTGCAAGCTCGCTGTTACTCAGGCGTAGAGCCGTGTCATAAATTATTGCTCGGTACAGGGTTAGTTATTTCGTCTAAGTTTGAACGCTATGTTCAATTCTCCCTTGCTCGTACTCAATTATTTCATGAGTGTCGATTGTTTGGGTTATCAACCAAGTCACTGTCATTCATTGATTCAGCTACAGGGGTTATCTCAATGGCTGAGCAAAGACGACAAAAGGCAGAGCAACTATTAGCCGTTCGCTATTTACGTAATGAGAAACGCAAAGAAGTCAGCGCATTATTGAAACAGAATACACAACAGAGAAAGAACCAAGCACTGACATCAATCATGGCTCGATTGTCTGAGTTTCATGATCATTATAGAAAAGTGTGTGAGTCTAAGCTGGCGACTCAAACGGTTTATGCATTAACTCAAAAGCCAAAAGAGATCCTTCATGTGATGGACTACTGGTTAGCCGAATTCACCCCGTTATGTTGTTCTCCAGAAAAAGCATTGTCAGTACTGGCAACGGAAAAGGAGCGCATAGCACTGTGTAACGACTTGGAAGCAATCAAACAGTTTGCAATTGCCTTCTCTGAGCTCTTGAGTGACACAAAGAGTTATGTATCAAGTGTTATTGATAATACCAGTCGTAATTTTGATTTTGTTTCCTCACAGGTCGTAGAGGAGTTATTTGTAGATGATTTGAATAACATGGAAATGAGCGATGAATCTAATGCTATGTCTATTGGTGAATGGCTTAAAGCTCAAGGGGCGGTAGGTAATGCTTATCTAATGGCGCATGGGATCATTAAGTATTCTGCATTTGCAAATGGTTTGCATTGTACAGAGGAAGTTCAAAAGAGATCGTTAAGCAGATTGCAACAACGTAAACAGTTGTCCCAAGAGTTATTTAATTATATTGATGATTTATCGTGTCTATCCGTTGGGGCATTGGAGCGCTCATTATTAAGTAAGCATTCTAAAATAGACCGAGTGGCGGTGATGAGCAGTGAAAGAAAAGCGACGCTGGCAGAGCTAAGAGCGATTGTAAGCCATGCTAGAAGTTAAGGTTTTTATAAATACGTCTGGTCATCAACTTTGATGTTGTTATAGAACCACTGTGAAATTTTCATTTCTAAGGGTAACGGGTCCAAATAGGCTTTGGAATGGCGTTTTAATTCAGATATAAATAGTTCCCAAATAATAGTGATATCTGATGTTGGATTGTTTTTTAAATCATGTACGCTGGCTAGTTTAATAAGTGGTTCAATATTATTGCTTTTTGATAAACACTTTGAATATTTTGAAGGTATGATGAATACGGTAAGATATTCATTATGTAGTAGATAAATATCGTACTTCTTGAACTTTAATATAGTAAACGTACCGCCTTCTTCTTGTAAGGTATCACCACTCCATGTAACGTCGGTTAAGTAAGAGCTTAAATATAAATATACAATAGCTAGAGGTACATTGGCTGGTATTAGATTTACTTGGATAGGAATATTATATGTTTTGAGGTCACTCAGTAATGTACAGTAGTAGTTATCTTTTCTGAGCTCTTTTTTGACATAGATATTAAAGGCATCGCCTATGTTGCGTAATTGGTTTACATTTGCATCATTTACTATAAATGTTAGAAATTTGCTTTTATTTAGAGAGAGTGCTTTGCTAATGTATGGGACTTTTACATTAAATTGGCAATAAGAAGCTATGATGGAATTGATGTCATATTCATCCTGATAAGTGTAATAATGCATCTACATTTCCTATACGCAAAGATGAACTAAATATAGTTAATATGACTTAAAATACCAATAATTAATCACTGGTGTTTTTTTCCATTTCTTTGACTTTAAGATCGTTTGTATTGGATGGGTCGCCTAGCTTCAAATAATTAAATTCATGTAGGTAAGGTGTCGTACAGTACTTACTTGTATCTTCCATAACCTCTTGCAGTCTAACTAATTTTCCCATTTTTAATTGTGTGTGATACCACTTCTCAAACGTTCTTGCTTTAATTTTCAAATCCTCTTTACGGATAATCATTATTTGTGTGTTATTGGGGGTTGAGCCGTTAAGAGGGATGGTATAAAACCGCTCAGTGATGTGTTCACCTATGATGTGATCACTTGTTATCTTTTCATGGCTGATTTTATGCGCGTAGCCAAATCCAGAAATTAAGAATAGATAGAACCCTCGTTGCTCTAATTCCTGAATATATTCAGGGTTGGTTGTATGTGCGGTTACTTCGGCTTGTCTATAATATTGAAATTGTTGGTATCTAATTTGGCTTGAAACGGCTGCGGCATGATGAGAACCACCACTATTTCCACATTCAAAGCGCTCATACCATGCATAATACGAGATATGCAACGGGTGTGATTTCGTGAAGCCTTCTTGTTCAATATGTGCGATGTTATTAGCCCAATCATGTTCATTTAGGTTTGATAAGTGCCTTCCTGAATACATAGCCTTACCCCATTCAGCTATATCTTTAAACCAGCTACCATTGATGCTGTATCTTCTTCCGAATCCTTTAGAATTAGTGAGACTTTGTATTTTAGAAAAATCAAAGTTATTGGTTAAGCGAGTATCTTTTGATACTGAATTGATTAAGGCGTATGTTACTTCTTTTTGGTGGTCCTCTACATTATACAGGGCAAATAATTCATTCCATTTTATGATTGTATTGCCGTCAGCGGTCGGGGTGTAGAGCTCAATGTCATTGAGGTGAATTTGATGTAATTGGTCTAGTTGCCATTGCTCTGTTTGTTGATGGCAATAATTTAAAATCCGTTTAATCATTGAATGTCGTCCTTTGCCTTCATTGTGTTTTTTAGAAAAATTATCGTTTGATTGAGGGGAGCGTGATGGATTCCGCTTGTAAGAGCTCAATGTCTTCGAAATAATGAAACTCTAACTCACTGCTTACTTCTAATTGATAGTCTTTCCAATCGTCTAGCCAATCATTCATTTTGCTTGCTGGCTCACTGCTTTGCCACTGAGGAGAACGATCATTTATGTAGTCCTCCATTTTATTAATTTGAGTATCAATAAGGCAGTTTAATTGCTGCTGATGCTCATCATGTTTATTACTTATCGTTTCAATTTCAGTGGCGTGTTTTTCTGAAAAAGAAGTGATCACATCTTTAATTTGATTTTGTAATTGAGTGACCAAATTATTGTAATTGAGCTTTTGTTGCTCTAATGCCGCATGACTTGTTTTTATCTTTTCGACATCGGCTTTTTTAATATTATTCATTATCTATTCTCTTCATTATTACCGCTCAAGCTTATGAGTGAAGCCGTTGTATTGCTGCACTAAGGTAAGGCTGTTGTTCCGTTTTCATACTCTGTTTTATTTTTTGAGCTAATAATTGTAGATCTCGGTGAGTATCTTCAATTTGAGGGTCTTCTGCGCCATTTCGCATTAATTCATCATACATAGCAATGGCATGGGTTACTGCATTTAAGTCTTTTATTTCAAACATGATATTTACTCTTGTTATGACTATTGCCACCACAATTTATCTTTTTTTTGAGGGAAGTTGTAGCGGCAATGTCGTTGTTTATAGTTTTAGTTTAGATAGCAGTTTATGAATGATGTCTATTTTGGTGCATAGCTTGCTTGTTGCTCCAAAGACAAGGACTAATTGTAATAGGAGGGGGCATTGATATATCGCTATGACGAGCTTGGTTATTGAGTCAATTAACAGGATGAAGTCAGTAATATGCATAGTGTTTTTTATTTATCTAAAACATACATATTTTTTAAAATACTTGTCAAATTTTTTTATTTTTCAGAAAAACGAAACAGTGAAATAAATAACGAAATCATAAGCTTAATAACAGTTTGTTGTGTTTACTTTTTGTCGTAACAATAGATAATAAGGGTATGTTTTATTTTATATATCAATGGATTTGACTATGACTATCGCAAGCAAGATCAGCATGAAAGCAACAATGAATTTAGATGCCGCATTTACAATGCTTGATAAGCACATTGTGAGTGTTAATGAACATTCAGACAAGTCTACATATAAACTTGATGATGGCAGTGTATTAAGCGTTGTGCCTATCGAGGATAGTTTGGTTGAAATGTTTGAGTCATAGGTCTTTTTTGTAAGCTTACTAAATCAATCAGTTTGGTAAGCTAAGGTATAATTAACCATCTTTTGTTTTAATGGAGTTTTAACATGTTATCAGAGTTATATACGCAAGCTGAAATGCTGATCTTCTTCGATTGGTGTAAAGAAAACGTAGAAGAATTTGAGGAGAGTGATTGTGATGAATCATTTCACTATTACGTTAATGACATCATGATCGGTGGCTGGGCTGGTGATGCTCAACAATATTTTTTGAAAGATGACGATAAAACTAAGGCGTTATTACAAGAGTGCTTCCAAAAATCTTAATCGTTTAAGTATTATTTAGAGTAGTTTTAATTTAATTAGGACTACTCACTTATTGATAAGGAATATCGATATGAATGATGTGAAGTTAATCAACAAAATTAAATGCCTCATTGTTGAAGCAAAAGAAGAAGAAAAATACTGTGCTGTACAAGCGAGTTTAACCCCATCGCGAGCGGAACATTTTGGATCTTATGCAAGTGGGCTTACCGAATTTCGTGTAAAGCTTGAATCATTATTGGAAGATGAGTGTGGGACGCTAAGAGCGACAACCATTGAAGCCAGTGCATAAAAATCTACAGCCCATTTTTTGTTTTTAATACTCACGGCATTTTTTAGAAAAATATAGGTTGTTAATATGGATAGTCAGGCCAACCAAGCACTAATTGAATTAAAACTTATCGATCAACTTATTATCAAGCGTAAATTACTTATTGATACTTTTTGCCAAGCAGTTGAATTACAAGTTAAGGCGATGAAAATTGCCGATGAGATCAATCAAGATATTCCAACGATTAATTCTGGGTATATTGATGACTTTTCGAATATTTTTATTCAGCTAGCGTCTGCATTAGGGGAGAGCTCTCGGGGTCGCAGCTTACCTCGCAATGGAAACCTTGTTCGTTTATCGGAAAAAGAATTAAAAGCGTTAGTGATAAAGACCGTGGACAGTAGTCTTTGGGTTTTGGTCTTTAATCGTCTCGGCATCTTTGGCAGTATGTCTCAGTTACAAATTACTCAATTTACAAAGCAATGTAAGGATAACACGCTTCCCTTTGACCGCGAGCATGTTGAAGGAACCTTGCGTAATCTATTTGATAATCAAGAGCCAATCCTATTAGAAAGTTTGTTGGACACAATACAGGAATTCTCCACTGCCTATGTTAATAATAACCGTCAGCAGTTTACTAAGAAAATCATTATAGAAAATGCGTTTACCCCTTATGGTGAGTCTTATAAATTAAGTGCTCATGAAGGGCTACAAAGTTTATTAACATTAATTTGGCGATGGGTATTGGTTAATCGAACGGTCATTGAAACTGATGGTGTAAAACAATCGGGGTTATGGCGTAGCCTTGAAGAAAAAGTTCAAAATTCAAAGGGTGATCTTGAGGAATTAAATTCCATTACATTGCTGGGCATTGAGTTTCGTTTTTTTAAAAAACGGACACTTCATGTATTATTACCAGAGAGTATGATTTCTATTCTTAACGATAGATTAGCCAGCTCTCGAATGTTACCAAGCGTGTAGTATATTTATACACTGTACTATTTTTCTCATTGCTCTATATTACCACAAAGCACTATATTACTATGAGTGCTTTAATTATTTTGAGGCATTCTAATGACACAAAAAGAAGCGTTTGATTTGGTATTGTATAAATTTATTGATGCGTATGTCGATCTGTATGGAGAGATTAATACCGTAATTTTAACCAACCAATTTCATATGCACCGCACCAAAGCAAGCAAAGTGTTTACCCAATACAAAGAGCATGAGTTGAATGGAAATAATCTAAGGTTCGATGAGCGGAAAGCTAAATATGTCAAAACTGCGACGTTCAAAAAGAATTTTTTACTCGATGATAGTTCATTATTTTTTTTAAATTCAGTTGAGGTGGTTCATGGGTGCCCAAAGTGACTGTAAAATAATGTTTCGTGTTTTATTTTTGAGATATCCGTTCGTTTTTCATGTGTTTTTATATTCTATTATTTGTTTATTCAATGTTTTAGTATAAATTATATGCATATATATAATTATATTTTCATATCAGGCTTGTTTTAAACAATGCTTTTTGTTTCTTGTTTTTTGAGAAATACTTAGTTATGTATTTTTACTATAATTCGGTTGCGTATGGATTGTAGTGCAAGGGGGGCGCATGACAACACCTAAAAAAAGTCTCAATCGTCACTTGTTTGTGACTGGAAATTTTGATGCATTTGTACGACACGAAGCATTAAATTTTTTATCAAAAACTACTCGAAATGTCTCTGATTCAATGCGTGAAGAGGCAGAGCTTAGCCGTAAGGATGATGTACCAGCATTAGCAGTTTCTATTCATAATTCATTGCAACAAGGCATGAATCCGTTGAAAGAATTACTGAAAGATAGTTCATTTCAATTTGATCGCCATGTTAATTATTACGATCCCGTAGATCAGTCAGCCAACTATGATATGTCTCGTGTGGTCGCTATCGCTCGTGCAGACAAAACGAATCCATTGCATTCAATGGAGCTTGATATTGCTTCTCAAAACAACAAAGCACATGAGATAGCTCAGAATATGCTCGTGAATCAAGTTAACGCTGAGATGCTTGCTAAATGCAGTGAAATAGCAATGTCTTCTTGTACTGAAGCTCGAAGAAACAATGAAACTAATATTAGTTTTAAAACCGTTTTAAAACATTACAATGAAGCGATAACAGATCCTTTAGAAAGAAGCATCAAGCAACAAAATGATTTAGCTGTATCATTGTTAGCGATGAATCGTGTGAAGCACGAGATATTAACGGACTATTCTGGAGAAAATCAGGAATTTTGGTATAACCGTGGTAAAGAGTTTTCTCAAACTTCGCTTAATCCAAATGATTTGCAACGTTTTATTACTAAGGTTCATGAGCAAGGCATAGAGGTTCCAACGTCGATTTCGAATCTTCATATGGCTTCGATTTCATCATTACCAAGTAATGATGTTTTTGGCGATCTATCTCAAGTTGAATTACCTAATTCGGCTGTTGAGTTTGGAGCGTTGTATCAACGTGAAAGAGTGGATCTTTCTTCACCTGAATTACACCAAGAAGTGTATCGTCAGCAAATTGAAATATCAGAATTTACAATTGATAGTTTACCTAACGTAAGTTTAAAGCGTTCTGCTATTTCGGATAAACCATCTCAAGATTTAGCCGCATTATTAAAGCGTGAATCTGATTTATCTGGACCTAGTATGTAATTACCCAAGGGGCTTTGTATGTTATCCGCAGTCTATATTGTACCAAGAGCAATTAGTGATGATGTATCTCAGCCTGTTTCTAATCCTACCTGTTTGTTGGAAATTAACCGACGCTCACTTGAAACCCAGCGGCTTCTCGCTCGTGTTCGTGAAAGTAATCAAGAACTACGATGCAGTTGTACACAAGCGAAGGCTCGCATGTTCGTTCGTTTTTGCCATGATAATTTTACCATTGTAAATCACCCAACGGAGGGGCAGCATTCGGATAACTGTCAGTTATTTAGTGTTATCCACGGATATAATGATCGTCAAGATAATGTAACTACCAAAGATCAAGAATCGGTAGAGCTGGACAGTTTTGTTATTCATCGTTCAATATCTGAAGCTACAGAGCCAAGTGCTAAACAAGAAGGCTCTGCAAGTCATCATTCAAATCGCGAGCACTCACTTGATAAGCTATTTCGTCATTTGTGCGAGAAAAGTTATTCAAATTTCCACCACAAGAACAAGAACCAAAGCCCTTTAGTTGCACTTCGTAATCTCATCGAGCCTGCAAATTTAATCTCATTTGGTGATTCAATGCTGCACAAGTATTGTTTCTATGGGGATAAAGGGTATTCATTTGCATTTAATACGTTGAGGCGAGAGAAGGCAAATAATTCGTATAAAGGCGCTGGACGTCCTCATGCGTTGGTTTTCATGGTTGTACAGCAGATAAGCACTTCAAATGGCTGTATTGATTTGGATGGGGCTAAATACACTGCTAGAAGAGTGATTAGAGCTGGTCGAAAAACAAAAGGACCATATTTGGTTATTTTGTCATTGGCTGATGATCCTGTTGAGAACGCTATCCTTGTTTATAATATTTTTATTAAGCCAATTGTATCCCCTACGTCATTAATGCCAGTTGATAGTCACCATGAAAGAATTATTGCTTCAGGTCTTATGAGCCTTATTTCAAACAGTCAAAATCAATTGGCTCGCTGGTCCTTACAAAAACCTATTTTTTCAAAAAATGATCGCTCAAATTCTGTAGCTGTCTTGCCTGATTTCATTTTAAGAAGAAAATCTATTGATACAGGGAAGATCACTTATACAGAGGTCATTGAGGTAATGGGCATGTTGAATGATTCAGATTATGTTTCCCGTAAAGCTCAACTTCTTCCTATTATGAAAGAAGCATGGAGAGCTAACTCTATTTATGAAATAAACGCAGAAGATGAAAAGGATGTTGCGCGTTTTTTCAGCGAACACGACTACATTTAAGCGTCCAGCTCAAAGTAGCATTGACTTTCAATGTCATATCACGGACTATTGCCTTCGGGGTATGGGCTCCTTTTTGACTGTAATTTTGTTTAACTGACATTTCACGAAGTAATAGCTTGATCATGGTTCCATACCCCAACTCATTTTACCCATTCCTTTGCTCTGCAATCTAGTTCATCTAAGCCTACTTTAAGTCAATAAAATTTATTCTTCCCATAAATTTTAAGATCTCTATTTCACCTGCATGCGCATCAAGTAATACTCTTTTGGTTTCTGTGTATGCCTGAAGCTTACACCCATCTGTTATCGCTCTAATCACTGATTTTATTTTCTTTTCACCATCCACATATTCTGTCCATCGAGCCATGTAATACGGTGTTTTTTTATCTGGGTCGGCCATTGTTGGTGATGGCTTGTTGATAATTTTAGGTTCAAGCGTATGTGGGAGGCGAGTAATCAAAGTTTCATCATTTAGTATGCGAGTCCAATGCTTTTTCCACATCTCGCGACCTAGTTGGTTGCGTAGCTTTATCGCTTTTTTTAAGGCTTTTTCTTCACCAAGATATTTATAACCTACACTTTTCTCTAAAAGCTTATCGTCAGGGGTGTGGATGTGAACTTTAAAAGCGGTATTCCTTTCTGATTTTGAAATAAACCGATGCCCTGTATTTGTTTTTAGATTGCTTTTTTTATTCATGCACTTACCGTATGTTTTGTGTCGTGTGACTTTGTTTAAGTTATAATCCGTTTTTTTGAAAAACTCAATCTATAATATTGATATTTAAGATGTATAAATGATTATTTATTAAACTAACTTGTTTCGCTTGCTTGCTATTTGCGGTATAATGACATTGTCAGTTAATCAAAGTAGGGAGTTAAGGTATGAGTTGCCAATTAGGTTTTGAATTTTCCGAGTTAGCGCCAGTTGAATCGAAGACTTTACCAGTTGAATCGAAGACTTTACCAGTTGAATCGAAGACTTTACCAGTTGAATCGAAGACTTTACCAGTTGAATCGAAGACTTTACCAGTTGAATCGAAGACTTTACCAGTTGAATCGAAGACTTTACCAGTTGAATCAAAGACAATTACTATGAGTGATAAAATAGCGAAAGGGCTTTTAGTGTTATTCCCTTCTGCAACTTCATTTTCTCAGGTATATAATAATCAATGTAATCATTATAAGCTTTCCGAGTTGTTTATTCAGGTTCAGGGTCATCCTCGCTGGTTATTTTCTTCTTATTCTTTTTGTAGTTTGGATAATGCAGTTAGAGGCTTAATTAAATGTAAGGTGGAAGAATCAAGCAAATTGTTTGACTTAGTTGATAAGGTGGTTCGCACTCTTATCGAATTGAAAGAGTCACAATTACCATCGCTTCTAACCACTTATGAAAATAGAAAAAGAACTAAAGTATTCCGTGCGCGATTCAAAAAGATTAACTCATTTAGAAATGAAGATGAATGTCGCTCATTACTAACTGATATTAAAGTATATATTGAGCGTTTTCATTTATCTTCAATTATGCCAATCTATAATGAAATAGCTCAAGAATTAGAAAGTTGATTTTTATCGAGCTTAAGTGATTTATCAATGTAAATTGCCATGTCCTGTTTAGTCATTTTTTTACTTGGATATGGCATTTCTATTTTTCGATGAACCCCCAATACCCATTCAAAATGCTCTTGTGTTATTGGTCTTTTTACTAAAGTATGAACGGTTGATATTAGGCCTATACCGATACTAAGGCAAGTTACAGCAATATAGAACAAGTTCCAATGGTGTGTCTTTTCTAATGCAATCAGATCAACGTATTCAAAAAAAGGGACAAGAAGAGCTATCGTGGTAGATAGAAATAAAACCATTGCCAAATATGCCAAAAACTCTTCAATGATAAAAAAATCAGGGTATTCATATTTATCATCTACGTTAGGAATACTTATATTACTTAGTTTTATCCATTCAATTAGACATCTTAATCCATTCATTACTAACCACTCCCTTTGTATTATTTCACTTTCCATTTTTCTAAAAAACGGTTTTGTATAAAACACCTTATACAATGCTATGTGATATATGTCTCGATGTAAAAACTATTGTTAGTTAATTATAATAAAAGTGTAGTTATTGAGGGTGATGTTTTGTAATGTACTACAAGTGTATTACAACAATCAGTATTGAATATAGGTATAAACGCAATGACTAAAGTTATCGCAATCGCGAATCAAAAGGGTGGAGTAGGAAAATCGACAACCTGTTGTAACTTGGCTCATACGATGGCTTTATATGGAAAGAAGAGCCTTATTATCGATCTTGATCCACAAGCTAATTCATCATTTCTGTTGTCTGGCGGAGAACATCCAGAATTTGAAAAACTAACTATCTCAACTGTTTTTTCTCTGTCTGCTGAAGAGAGAGCAATTCCTCTTAATCATCTTATTCGCCCAGCAAAGGTGCGTGGTAAAGATAAATCTGTTAGCGGTAGTGGGCTTGTTTATAAAACAATACCAAATTTGTTCTATATCCCCTCAAATATCGGTCTCAGTAGCGTTATTGAACAAGGTTTGACTCTTATTCGTCGTGAGTCGATCCTTCGAAATAAGCTAAAAGAGTTGGCCGCTCATGATTTTGATTATGTGTTTCTGGATTGCCCACCAAATCTGAGTTTAACCACGACTAACGCAATACTTGCGGCTGATCATCATTTAGTTGTATTGGATAGAGGGGGATTTAGTCTTTCTGGTTTGCGTCTTCTTATTGGGGCTATGGGGCAAATTTTAAACAAGTCACCGAAGGAGTTAGATTATTGGGTTTTATGTAATGAATATCGAAAAACGACGTCGATAGTAAACGGGTGCTTTTCTTCAAACATGTCCAAAATTGAAAGTCATGTTTTACCTGTCAGGATCCGTCGTTCACAAGATATTGAAAATGCGACGATGGGAGTGCATTTACTTTATAACTACAAGAGTGGCTGCCTAGCTTTTTCTGATTATAAAGCGCTGGCTAAAAGTGTGCATAAAAGGGCTCATAGTGGCAGCTCTCATGTTAATTCATCTTCATTAAAGCTCTCTCAACATAATTAGGTGAACTAATGTCAAAAGATAGAATGAATGAAGAAGTTAGTTTTTTTGGTGATCTAGATTCGGGTATATCTTCGCTGCCTCATCTAAATACCGCGACCCATGAAAGCGATTCAATTCAATCAGAGCAAATGAAAGGGGTTAAGCTTCGCCCGTTTACCTGTCGATTAACTAACCCCAATCAGCGAGCGCCCAAAATGGCGGCTTTTGTGAATAAAGCTGGGGCAATGACTAAACGTAAAGTAACAGAAGGAAAGCTTCTTTCTGCACTGATCGATTGCCAAGATGACATCTTACAAGATCCAGTGTTATCCAAAAAGCTGATCGATGCGATAAGAGATCTTTAAGTTTTTATACATAATCAAATAAGGACAGTATAAATATGGAGAAAATACCATTTAATTCATCGTGGATAATGGCTATGGCATTAATGTTAAGTGGATGTGTAGCAAGTACACCAGAACTTGTAAATCAAGATTCTCTTACACACCATCATATGCCCGATGTGGGTACTATTATCGATATTGAATCCTTTTCATACTATCAAGATAGTAGTGTTTCACTGATTAGGTATTTATCAAAAAACGATGAGCTTTGTGTTCAATATGTATTAAGTGCAGGGGTATTGGTAAGTAATAATTTAACCTCCACCAATGCTGATATAAAAACATATTGTGCTGAGTATGTAATTGATACCAGTGTGAGTCATTTTGATTCGAGTACGGATTTATCTAAAGAGTATAGTTTTTTAAATCCAGTGAGTATCGAAACGATAAGATCTAAAGGTATCGCTGTTCAACGTGTCCTGACTAATTAATCTTTTACCAATCAAATATATAAAGGAACTATCAATGTTACGTGAATATTGGAATTCAGTGTTATTAGAAGCAAGGTTACTTGTTACGCCACAACAAGAGAACATATTGCTATTTATTTTTGCATTATTAGTCGTCATTTATTTAATTCGAATAAGTAAAGACAAAAGAGTAAGCCGATGGGTTCAGCCCACTCACCTTAAGGCAAGCGAAGATCTTCAAAAAGATAAGGTTAAGGTTAAGGTAAAAATAAAATGTTTATGATGCTGGTTTCTGTTTTGATTTAAGTGATAGGTGGTATGGAAAATTATAGTGAATTACAGCAAGAGGTCTTACACCGTTTGGCCTCTGCTCACAACCGAGGGGTGATGAAGCTAGCTTTGTCGGACCTGATTATTTTGGTAAAGAATAGAGTATCAACCAAGCTAGAATCTTCCTCTGTAATTTCTGAGTGTGATTGTTTGCTCGGTGATGGAATGATTAGCCACAAGTTTATTGTTTATAGCTCTTTTTATTCACTAACACGAAAAGGGCTTAATGCTGTATCTGAGCTAAAGGTAAATAGTGTTAGTTAATCTCTGAATCTCCATTTAATTTTACATCCCCCATCATGTTAAGCAGCTTTACGTAACTTGGTGATTGCTTGCGTAGCTGTTGGTCATTCAGAAGGGCTTTAAATGGTTTATCTAATTGCATACAGTTGAAATGATTGGTTGTAATTCGATTAACCATTGTGACGGTTTCATGGCCGTAACGATGACTTGAAAACATCGCTGTTATGAGTTTATTTACCACAGGGCTTTGAAGCTCTTTTACTGTGATATTTCTGCGGCATTTTTTAGAAAAATTATCGGCATAATTTTGAAGTAATGTTCCATATTGAAGGCTAGTGCTTTTAACCGAATTGAGATAGCTGGTTAGTTCTTTTGGTTGTTGTGAGGCCAGCACATTAAGGCTAGTTAGCGATAGAAGAATGCAGAATGAAGCGCTAGTTAGGTTATTCATGAAACGTCCTTTTAAGCATGATTGATTATTAATAATACAATGAAAATAACTAAAATTGATAGTTAATTAAGCAATATTCAACCTTAAATCCTACCTGTATTGCGGTATAATAAATTCATTGAAAGGTGATGATTTAGGGTGGATTTATGGGATGTAATTACAATGTTTTTTTTGAGTTCTATCTGTTGGGAATATTTTTGGCGAAAGGAACATTATCTTGCCAAGAAGAAAGTGAGTTAAATATTTCTAACTTTGATGCACTGGATATTACGTGTGCTTTACGAGATGTAAAAGGCTATCGCTTTGCTCGGGTAAAAAATATCAAGCTTGTCTCTGATAATGAAATAGAGGCGGAATTAAGATCAGGTCAATTGTTACTGATTAAAGTTGATATTCAAAATGTCCCTTTTGATGAGTTAGAGCACCGTTATACAGAAGAAGTGAGGTAGTACCGTGGTAGTACAAAACAATGAATGGATGAACTTAGGGATCACTCAACACCGTGCAGCTAACGGAGATGCGTATAAATCATCACGCTCAGCCATGCGCCATGCGGCATTCAAAAGTGATGACTCGGCTCGTGTTGTCGTTTTAGATGATGGTTTTGTTGTGTTAACGGGAAAAGAAATGACAAAAGAAGAGGCGTTGTTATTTCGTGAACATTATTTGCCTTATCGTCACGAAAATATGCTCCATGCTGAAGGCGTTTTTGAAAAGCATCGTAAGCCTTGGCCACTTGAGCAACCTATTTTATGCAGTAAGAACAACCAAGCAAAAAAAATTCTTGGGCTTTATTATTGGCAAATGCCATTTGATGAAGCGCGAAAGAAAAGTGAATACCGTGGCTTGCCATACAGAACGTGGCAACGAGGCCGAATCAAACATGGTTTAGTGATAGATGAATAAGGGGTAAAGGAATATGAAACCACTATTTAATGATCAAGGAAGTGAAGTACCTAAGCGACCAAAGGCTTCTGATGTGGAGGTAAAAAAAGCGATCATTGAGCGTGGTTTATCCTCCTTTTTTTCTAAAAAACAGCCAGTGTTCGAACCGAAGCAAAAAGACGCACTGATTAAGATATTTAATGAGCATTGGGATTACGCTGGTGATGAAGAGGAGCTTGCTGAATACGTCGGTGAATTGAGCGTTAATGTAAAACAGGACGCTTTAGTTTCAGCGCTTATTGCTGTCTGTGATCACTTGAATGACGCTTATTTAGTTATCTTAACAGAATGGTATCAAAGTAATGCCATTACCCCACCATATCCAGTAGGTTCAAAATTGGATAAAGGAACGATTACAGGCATATCCAAAAAAGAGGCAGCAACTTATGAAGTGCTCATTTATGGCTTTCCTGAGAGCAGCCCAAATCGTCGAAGTGTGAAGTTTGAAGATGCAATATTGGCTGAAGAATAATAAATATTTGTTGGCATTAATTCAAAAATTAGCACTTCAGGTTTCAGTTAAGTTCAAAATAATAAGTGAGAATGTATGTCCACACATCAAGTTAAGTTAGCGAAAGCAACGGAAGATGATTTTAAAATCATGTGGAAAGTTTTTGATGCTTTTCAAGAAATCGAAAACAGTGGTCAAATTTCAGAGCTGCGAGAGGAACGACTGAATAAGGTGACTATCGGGCGTTTATTGCAACTTGGAACGGGTGGTTTTACTCGAATTGTTATGGGATGTGAAACTCTTATTGATAATGTGTGTGATAAAAATCAAGATTACTATGAACTAACGCCCTCCCTACTTAATGCAGAAACCGAGTTAGATAAAGCGCATGCAGCACTTGAAGCTATTTTGAAAACGGGGGAGCTAAGTTCTGATAGCGTTGCTATCGCTCGAACGACATTAGGTCTTGATAAATATGGTCTTAATGACGAGTGATTTTTCTGAAAAATGTATAAAAAGTCATACTCAATATTGTATGGCTTTTTTTATGGCTGTTATTTGTTCGTTTACGGGGTAAATGTGTTATTCATTGAAAGGAGGGCTAATTTTAGGAGACTTTTTTATGCCTAGTTAAATAGTATTTTTGACTGGCCTATTCAGGCAGTTTGATTTTTTTATATATGATACTATTTTAGCTAATTTTCATTGGGTATTGTAATGATGGATCAATCTAGTGTAGCTCGTTTCGGAAAAATATTAGCGTTCAATAAGAAAAACGACACATTAAAAATAGATTTTGAAGGGAATCCATTAAATCAACCTGTTTGGGGGAAAATTGGACGATTGTTTCATACTGAAGAAATTAATTTGGCGATAGATAATCAATTAGTTTGCCGTATTGAGTTTATATCTAATGATTTAACCTTACCGATATTAACAGATATCTATTTTTCTATTTTTGAAGAAAAAGAATTAAGAATTAAAGCTGGCTCTATTGTGTTGGAAGGTGAGGAAAATCTCACTTTAAAAAGCGGAACAACATCGACGGTATATCACTCGAAAAATGGTCACGTAACTACATCGGCATCCCATATCAACTCAGAAGCAGAGCGTACACATAAGATAAAAGGAAAGACGATCAGTTTGAATTGATCTTTTTCCTTACATTAATCTATATCAGAATGGAATAACAATGACCGTTACAATTAATGCAAATGGATTAAGTATTATTCACAAAGGATCAGGAGGAGAAGCGAATGCTACTTTACCTGATGTATGCGCAACAACAATGGGATCGTCTACGGTGAATATTGCTTATGGAAATAATGCGAAATCATCTGATTTAGTTAATGGGACAACAACTATTACCGCTGATGGTGGGCATCCTATTGCGATTAAGGGATCTAAGTTCTCTAAAAGTACGGGGGATGAAGGTGGCGATAAAAAAGGGGTTTCCTCTGGCACAATTCAAGGTGAGGCTGAGTTTATTTCTGGATCACCTACGGTATTATTTGAAGGAAAGGGGGTCTGTCGATTATCAGATCAAATGACGATGAACTCTGGCAATACTATGTGTTTAGGTGGTGCACAAAACCCTTCAATACCTAATAATGAAGTAGAAAAGCTTTTGCATGATTTAACGATAAAATGCCGTCACCCTGATGGGATTTTATTAAAAAATGCGACGTTTATTATTTTTGATGAATCAGGTGCTGAGATACAGTCAGGCCAAATTGATGAAAGTGGTCAAGGTAAGGCGATGGATTTATCGTCAGGGTTAATCAGTATTAAGATAACAGAAAGCGCCAATCCGTTTGAAATAGATGAACCATTAAGACAAAAAAATCCATATTATAAAACTGACAGTGACAATGGGTATTTTTTTGAATTAGTGACCA
The DNA here is from genome assembly GCF_057368585.1 of Aliivibrio thorii. Classification (NCBI taxonomy): domain Bacteria; kingdom Pseudomonadati; phylum Pseudomonadota; class Gammaproteobacteria; order Vibrionales; family Vibrionaceae; genus Aliivibrio; species Aliivibrio thorii. The sequence goes on from NZ_JBXXRD010000003.1 coordinate 73,574, forward strand.
AGGGTAAATCGGGATTTTGGCAAAAAAAAGGCATTAATATATCTGCATCAACATGGGGGGATATGCCTCTCATGCTAACGTCATCTATGGATTTTAATGATTTAGTTCTTCAAGAAGTTCAATGGCATTACTCTCACTACCAATCTCAATCAACAATGAAAGAGTTAGCGAATGATGTTATTACTGCAATTGACGTTTGTTCTATTCTCGACACTAAACAATGTATTGCTAGAATTTTACCTTCGATTATTGAAGAGGGAGATATCCTTGCTGCTTTGCTTTGCCTTAAAGAATCAGAAACGGCTAATAATGTGTTCGCTTTTATGCGACACAGAGGTAAAGGAAATCCACAGAACTACCTTAAAGAATACAATTGGAATGAGCTTAAAAAGAGACTCAATACAGATATAGACGCATTATTGCAAAAGATAAAAAATCGAATTAGCTGGCTTCAAGAGCAAGCTGAACGTTGTAATTATGCCTACTTAGCGTCTGAGGTATTTACTGTATATTTGGATAAAATCAGTGTGTATCTCAAGAAAAGCCCTGACTATGTGAGTTCATTGGTTGATGAGATGAAAACCACAGTATCTACGTTAATTGAAGAGAATGAGGTTCATGTGATTAAATCGCCAAATGCTCGACATGCTTCGGAAGGTGGTGGTGTTGAATTAGTGGTTAATACTACAGATCGAGTTGATGTCGTCGAGTTGGGATGGAAACCCGTTCAAGGTGATTTTCCATTATTGGTTTTTGAAACTAAAAATAAAATGGATACATTTTGTCATCATAAAGGCAGCTCAGATTGTAAGGATGAAACTATATGCCCAAAAGATATGAGATATGGTGATGAAGATAAGGAAACAATCGAATCTTATGGAGCAATGACACCTTTTAAGGATAAAGTATTTACACATCCACTTACGGGTGTTCAATTTTTAGAAGAAGATCAATTCACCCTACCTGCAAGCGAGCATTTTAAGCGGATGAATGGGTTGGCTGATGATTTTCTGTTTGGTGTTGGTTTTTCTATAAATGGAGACACCAGTAAAATATACCCTGAAATGGTCGCTAGACTCCAAAGAAATGAGGGCGGGTATTACGACCACCCATTGTTAACCGATGCGCTTAAATATCACGAAACCACTGCTAAGTTTCATGGAGAATTAATAAAGTGCTTGAGTGAGAATGTGAATGAGGGAGCCTTACCAAGCAATATTACTAACATAACGAGTCAATATATGAGGTCTGAAGAAGAGGGTAAGGGGGCTAGTTTACCTCAATTTTTACCGTATGACTCTAAGGGGATTCATGAGAACCTTACTGATGGTACTGTACTCTCTGTTCATGGTATATGGTCAATGAAAGTCTATGTCGATAATCTGGAATTTAAAGATACTCAAGTTAGAGGCCTATTTAAATATCAAATTCAAGATCATTTTGGATTAGATGTTAAAGATATTGATCATAAAATCACTGAGCCGAAACGTTGGTATGAACAGTTGGAGGGATTCAGAAGTTGGTATTTACTTCAACATTTTGAAGGCTATGGATACAAACCATTTATAACTAAAATAGATTTTGAACTATGAAATATTCATCTTTAATACGAACTTTTTTATTAGCGCTCCCTATTTTGTGGGTGCTATTTTTATGGCTTGGTCCGATAGTATACCCATATTTAAATCATTATGACGATTTTGTATATGACAGCTTTGTTGAGTACACTGGTGACGGAAAGAAACCCTCTGGATTTATGTCTATTGGCCTAATGTTAGATATTTATTTATTTATTTATTTCCCTAGTTTATTTATTAATGCAATCTATACCGCTTATAAAAAACTTTGGTGGTGGTTTGGGTCTTACATTCTTTTGTTTTTTTCAACTTTGGTTAGCTTTGCTTCAAGTATTGGTTTTTTGGGCTGAGTTCTAAAAAATATTTACCATAACAGCCGTTCTACGAATCGCAAAGGTCGCAAATAGGTACACATTCTCTATAAAGATTCATTTTTATAGATCATCAGGATAAATTTAATGTTTGGATTAACAAAGATTAAGAATAAAGCGAATTGGCATCGTGCTCTAGACTTTAAGCATCGAATTCATTTTCGATTTTCGGCTTATCAGCTAGGTAAGTGCATCGTGATGTTTGCGGTATTGGTATTCATTGCGTTATTCGTAAAAGACCAATTCGTTCGCCCAATAGGTGGGGATGTTCTTGTCGTTATTTGGCTTTATTATTTATTATCAAGCGTCATTGATATGCCATCAAAACAACTTACATTCACGGTACTAGGCATTGCGTACCTTGTTGAACTCGGTCAATTTCTTAACGTTAACGCTTTTTTGGGGATTGAACCTTCATCAAGCTTGCATTTAATCCTTGGTGCGACGTTTGATTGGATAGACTTGGTAGCTTATACCGTGGGAGCGATTATTTGTTATTGGGTTGAGAGGGAGTGAATCTTTTAGTTATTGGAGAGCTTTGTATGAAGTTGCTAGATATTAACTATAAAAATTTGCTTGTGGGAGTAATCATATTATTGTCAGGTCTTTTGATTTTTTCGGAGGAGTACACGATAAAGAACGCTAAGGTAAATCTTGAATTCAATACAGATAAACTGACAAACTCATATTTTGAAAATCCTTTAATTGTAGCTATTCAAAACATTGATGGAATCGGTGGCGTTTCAGCCTCTAGTGATCGTCGAGGAAATGGGGTATATCATATAAATATTGAAGAGTGGGCGAATCCAGATGATATTTTATCTAAAATAAAAGTGGAAATAAAAAATAATCCAGTCTTAAGTCGTGAGGAGTATAGCACTCCTATTCTTGAGCTGCGCCCAGTTAAATCTTATAAAATATTTGATATTGACTATTCAGATGTTCGTGGTTTTTTGGTTGGTATTTTGTTTTGGTTGTTAATAGCGTCAATTGTATGCTTTTATGGGCTATTTGTATTACCATTAATTTATTTGTTTAGTTATATTAATTGTTTTTATCCTCTATTAATTATTTTCCCATTAAGCATGGTTTTATCATATGTTGGAATGAGTCTTTATCGGTTTAATACTGTTAAATGTATCACTCTAAAATTAGTTGCATCTTATTTTTTTGCATTCTTTTTATCATTGAATTACGCAGTAATTTTGGCAGAAAATCGTATGAGGTTTGTAGCTAATAATAAGTATAATACTGATTTGTTATTTGTTAATTTTAGCATTGATACTTATTTATCCAATTTATTGGGAGATTATCAACATTCTCATTCGACAATTTTAAAAGATGGAAAATATAAATATTGGTCCTTTGGGGAAAATGATTTTGTAGATTGATTGTGCTGTAAGTTATAACTTGTTCTTATGGTGCACTAATTTCCTGAAATTACGGTTGGGGCTGTCACTATAATGGATTTTAAATTATGAATCTGAAAGCAAAGTTTTTATTATTACCATTACTGTGATTTTTTCACCTATAGATTGTAATGTTTTTTGATATTGATGGATTGTTTTACAATGCAGATAGATTACCTGAAGAACCTTACGATGAGTCATTTTTCTGAAAAATGTATAAAAAAACCATACTAATATATAGATATGGCTTTTTTGTGGCGGTTGTTTGTTCGTTTATGGGGTAAATGTGTTATTCACTACCCATTATAACTGTCGAAATACATTAAATACTTGATATAAAATGATAATTTTAATTCTATTTCTACAAGTGTGGATGTTAAAGTTTGATTACTTTTAGGTATATTATGTAAGAAGAGATGGATAAATCAGAATAAATACGAATACTTATTCGAAAAAGTCCACCCTAGAGATAACTAGTTGTTGAGCTATCTCGTAGGGTGGGAGGTGCATTATTCTTCTAAGTGTGAAGTAAAAGTATTATAACTATCAGCCTTGATAAATTTAGCAGGGTTATCTAACGCTTTACCGTTCTTGTCTTGTGATAGCGCTTTAAAGTGTTCAATACCACAATCAATTTTGGCTTGCTCGGAAGCTCGTAAATCATCAGAGAATATACTAGATTTAGTCTCAACTACAAAATAGAGCTGATCTCCCATACCGTCTTCTTTATCAATTAAGACCGCCCAATCAGGGTTATAACTACCTAACGGAGTATCAATCTTAAACCACGCTGGTAATTTAGCGTAAAGCTTAACGTCCGTTGATTCTTCAAGCTTCTCTGCAAACTCGAACTCTGTATCAGAATCACAAATAATGTAATCGTAAACAGACTTGTTCGCCTCAACCATATTCTTAAGATAACCAGTAAGCTCTTCTTCTTGGAACAACTCCTGAGCGTAGTAATCTTCATCTCCAATTCTGTGATATGAGATACCATCAACAATTGCTAAACGCATTTGCTTACGGATCACTTCACTAGCAAGTTCGATGAATCGCTGTGGGTTGTTCTTGAATGCTTCTAACTTATCACCTAGTCCAAGCAGAATATCTACCACTGTCTTACGGGTTAGGTTCGTGTTTGATTCAAGATACGTTACTACGTCTGGAAGTTGGAAGTTTCGATTACGGTAGTATTGGATCTTTGATTCTTCATCAAAAGTCTCAAGTTCCGCTTCTGTTATAGCTACTTTCACTTTTTTATATTCAAACTTCGCACTTGCAACCGCAACTGACGCTCTGATTTCCTTGATACATTTCTGTACAAGCTCATCAACGCTGAAATTCACTCGGTAAGTAGTCTTGTACTTAATTCTGTCCCAGAGAGCTTTAAAATCATCCCCAAGCACGATTTGCTTACCATTATCTTCACGAAGTGTTGCTGTTTTCTTCTCTTCATGTTTTTTAATGCTTAAGCCTTTAGCAACCTTAGTTAAAGTGGCAAGAATCGCATCTGAATGTTCTTGAACACTTTCAGGTAAACTAACCGTATTATCAACCAGAGCAGTTTTAAGAGAATCTAGAATTTTGCCTTTTTTATCGATGTAGCCTTTATCTGCTAGATGCAGATAAATCTCTTCAGATTTTTTAGCACCAAGAAACACTTTAGTGTCATGTTCATCAGAGATAACAATATTTGCAAATTGGTGTTTTTCAACGGCACCAAACTTGATCCCTTCCTCTTCCTCAATCTCTTTTTGAAGAGCAGCAACAAACTGATCATAAGATTCATTTGCCATTACAGTAAGCGTATTAACCTCAAAGCCATACGGTACACGTTCACCCGACTGATCTACGGCTAAACGTAAACCTCGACCAATCTCCTGACGCTTCTTCATCACAGAGTTAGTTTCGTTCAACGTACAAATCTGGAATACATTAGGGTTATCCCAACCTTCTTTCAAGGCTGAGTGAGAGAAGATAAATCGAAGCTTTTCATCTATTGATAAAAGCTTTTCTTTGTCTTTCATAATCAAGTTATAAGCAGATTCATCAGCAGCAGTTTTACCACCTTCACCTTTTGCTGAAAGTTTAGATTCTGCAAATTGAGGATTACCTGACGCATCTTTTTTCTTGTCTTGAGCAAAGTAACCATTGTGAACTGAACTCGCTAGTTCCTTGAGCGCATGTTCATTTAAGGTTGGCTTATCTGCTTCATTCTTATCCCAAATTGAAGGATATAAAACACGATACTTTGGCTTTCTGAGCTGTTGTGTAAATTCTTCTTCAAACCACTTGGCAAATTTCCCCTGAACTGGCACACCATCACTTGAATAGCCACGGTAATTCGCTACTTTATCTATGAAGAACAGGCTCAAAACCTTAATACCTTTCTGGCTTAGAATCTTGGAATGATCCATTATGTCTACGCCAGTCGTAATTTTTCTATAGAATTTCAACTCTTTTTCAAGGTGTTCTTCAACGGTCTTAGATACTTGTAATCGCTTATAGGTATCTTGATCAACTTCACCTATGGATTGACTTAGTTCTATGATGTCATCACGACTCGTAAAGTCGATATACTCACTACCTTCTTCACAGTAAATGTCGTTGATTACATAACCTTCATAAACAGTTCTTCCACCAGAAGCTTCAAATAAATCTTGGCCACTTTTCACTGTAATTGGTTTACGGGGAAGTAATTTACCAGTTTTAGGATTCTGCTTATCAATCTCAATTTTAGCGGTGATTGGTGATTTCTTATTATCAACACTAATCAGCTTGATATACGCTTGGTTATGATTGTCTTGAACCTCCAGTGAAGCAACTTCAATCTGTTTAACCAGTTTACGAGTATAAGCATCAATCGAATCAAGCTTATAAAGCAAATTAAATTTTTCTGTTAATGTCGCTGAATATCGGAATGTACAAAGTGGATTTAAACTTGCAATCGCTTTTTTACGGTTGTCCGTAGATGCAACAGATTGAGGTTCATCAATTAGAACAACAGGATTTGTTGCTTGGATGAACTCGATAGGTTTCATACCGTTTAGACGATCATCAGTACGGTGAATCAGGTTAGCTTTCGTCTCTTTCTCTGGATCAGTGAAAGACTTACTAAAAGCGTCAATGTTGATTACCATAATTTGAATATAATCATTCGTAGCAAAGTTTCTTACTTGCTCACGTTTTGAAGAATCATAGACAAAGTAATCATATTGAACGTTCTTATACTCTTTTCTGAAATGGTCTTCCGTCATTTGCAGAGATTTATAAACACCTTCTTTTATTGCCACTGATGGAACAACGATGATGAATTTTGTTAATCCATAACGTTGATTAAGCTCAAATGCACTTCGCAAGTAAACGTATGTTTTACCTGTACCAGTTTCCATTTCAACAGTAAAATCGAGGCTTGTAAGTGATTTTTTTGCATTTTCTGTTTGAGGTAAACCGTTAACCAACTGAACATTACGTGTATTTTCATACAGCTCTTCATCGAGTAGCTTAATTGCGTTGGCAACACCGATACCATCATTTTTCTCAAACATATCTGATTGAACAGCGTTTGATACAGTGAAGTTAGATTGAAACGTTTCTTGTCCTTCAAATACACCAACAATAGCGTTAATAGCTTCTTTTTGATGATCAAGATCAGGGTTAAACTTTATCTTCATTTCAGACATAATTTATCTCTTAAATGCTTTTAACATCGTCAATGCCAGCTTGTTTCAAAATCTGAATCGCATTAGTTTTTATATTGCTATCAGCAAATCCTGCATCTTTGAATACAACTTGGGTAGTTTCTGGATCTAGCTCTTCTTTTAGCTTGGCGATACCTTCTACGGTTTCACCTGTAATTTCATCATCTAGGCAAACAATCAAAGCACCTGCACCAACAACAAATACAGTCTTTCCGTTAACAACTTCTGTATCTACAGGTATTGTTAGGTCGTAGCCATACTTTAGGAATATTTCATACAGAACATCTTCGCTTGAACGATCAGCCTTGATTGATTCAGTTGCTTGTTGAAGAACCAGTTCAAGGTTGTCAAAGTCTGCGTCCCATTTACGAATGTTTGTTTCGTCTAATTTTAATAATTTAAACCCAAAATCATTATTATTGTTACTATCTATTGTTTTTATAGCATTTTTTAGTCTATCTTTTGTAACTTCGCTAATGGTTTGATAGCCTAGCTTAATTGCCTCTGATTTTTCATTCGTAGCTTCAGGTAGCTGCACTAAAACAAACTTTCTATTTTTACTATCCAGTTTATTTAATTCATATACCGCTTGTGCTGTTGTACCTGAGCCTGCAAAGAAGTCTAAAACAATATCATCCTCATCTAAACTCATTTGCATTAATGTAGTAATTAGATCGACTGGCTTAGGTGTATCAAAGGCTGCATGACCATCAAATAATTTTTTCAGGCTATTTTTTGCAGATTCATTTGTTCCTACCTCAGCCGCAAACATGATTGTTTCGGGAGTAAGCCCTCTTTCTTTAGCATTGAGGTATGTTTTAATTCGTGGCACGCCGTTTCCATCTCTACCAAACCAAATTCTGCCATCCTTTATTGCTTCAGCCATTACAGGCTGTGTATACAACCAGCATCGGCCACTTTCTAACTCATGTTCTTTCCCATTTGGAGCAGTGAGAGTATAAAACTGTGATTTGGTTCCATGTCCGCTTTGTGCTGTAGCAGGATCTGATTTCCAATCACCACGAGGGTCGTTATCAGGATTTTTATAGTTGGCAAGTGCTTTTGCATTCATAGGTAGCTGCTTTAGAGCTCGCTCCGTAGCATTTATATTTTTTGCAAAACACAAAATGTAATCATGTCTTGATGATACGACCTTACGATTTTCTCTATTCGTTCTTTTTTCCCATATAAAATTTGCAATAAAATTATCTTCTCCGAATATTTCATTGCATACAGTTCTTAAATTTGATTGCTCTTTATCATCAATGGATATAAAAATAACACCTTCATCATTCAATAAATTCCTTGCTAACTTTAATCGTGGATAGATCATGTTCAGCCAATCAGAATGATATCTACCTGATGTATCAATATTCGTACTAAATGCATTTCCTGCGCTATCTAGCTGATTAGTTAAATCTAAATAATTCTTGATATTGTTGTGAAAATTATCTTTATAAACAAAATCATTACCTGTGTTGTAAGGTGGATCTATATAAATCATTTTTACTTTTTTATGGTATGACTTTTGAAGTAACTTAAGCACTTCAAGGTTATCACCTTCGATGAACAAGTTCTCAGTCGTATCCCAATTGACGCTTTCTTCTTTACAAGGGCGCAATGTACCTGTGGATGGAGTTTGAGCGATTTGTCGAGCTTTAGTTTTTCCATTCCATGTAAAGTTGTAACGTTCTTCTGAATCGTCAATTTTTTCACCTAAAACTGCTTTTAGTGCTTCAAAATCAATTTTGTTTTCAGAAAAAACATCAGGAAAAATCTGCTTAAGCTGTTCAATGTTTTGCTGTGTGATATCTAAGCTTTTTGCTTCAGGGCTACTGCCCGTGATTTTATCTATTTCGCTCATTTTTCGACCTATTAACTGTCAGTATTGTCGCAAGACGTTGCTACACAACACTTAAAATTATAATAAACAATACTATTTCAGATAGTTTACGCCAACTGAGATGTAATCGCTGAAATCGCTTGTTTGACTTTCCTTGCTTGCACATTAAGACGCATTTTCGTATTCATTTGCGTCTCCTTTTTTATCTTGCTTCTGATACTACTCAGTTCTGCTTCTAAGCCTTCCAGTTCACGCAGTAAAGCTGTTTTATCTTCATTGCTCTTTTCAACAAAAGAAGAAGCTGTTTCTGTTAATGTATCATAAGTCTGCTTTTCTTCTCGTAATTCAGAACCGCTATCATTTGAATTTTCAGAGATCATCTGAGGTGAATCAATTTTTGATACATACCGACCTGAGATTTTACTTGCTTCAATTCCGATAAGCATTGAGATCAAGTCTTGATAAAACTCGAAATAATTTATATTTGAAATATTTTTCAGTGAAAAATCATTAAGAAAATAATTATCATTATTCGTCAGATTTACTGACTCTAACCAATCTGTGTTATAGATATGCTCTATGACAAGCTTTGTCTTATCTGCTTGATTTATACGTTTATCTGCTAAACTAATTGTAACATTATCACCAAGTTCTAAAAGTAAGATTATTGGGTAAGGAATTAATGTATGTAAAAGTTTTACTACATTTTTTAACTTGGTTTTTTTTTGACTAATATTTTCATTTTCTACATTCTTTAGTACGACTCGGATCACCGCAATCTCAATGTATTCAACCATTTCAGTAACATATACAGGAACATTGAGAGTTTCTGGCTTAAGTGTGTTTTGCCAAACGATGGATTGAATAACATCAGTAACTAGTTTTTTATCACTGCTGCTAAGATCATTGTTCTCTAGAATCATCTTCTTAGTGATACGAGTACCAAGAAATGTTGATTCTGGTAGAGCTAGATGCTCATATACCTTATCGGCTAAACGATTATTATCAGTTCTAAAATCAATATACTCCATTGCTGATAAGCTCCTAAAGAATGACCATATAACTAACTACTTCAAAATCATTGACGTTCTGAGTGCTTGATGCAGATAAGACCGTACCACCTCTATTGAAGAGGCTAGTTGCTCCAATTTCTTCACTCTTACCTGCAATGTTTTCTACCGCCTTAGCGAGAAGATTCTGGTAATGCTTCATTTGTTTACCGTTTTGAGAACGTCTTGCAAACTGATTGTAAGCGTCTGTTGATTGGTCAATATTGGTTAACTCTGAGCCTAGTTTTTTACATAGATCGAGGATTTGTTTTGACTGAGTAAACGAAAGTAAAATTTCTTCTTCATCAGAAACATAGACAAGATAGTAAGGTGCAAGTGAATAGCTTTCTTCAACTTGAACCTTTCCTTTAATGTCTTTTAGACAAAAGATCACGCCTGATTCAATCTCATCACCAAGACCAGAAAACTGACTCGACTCAGATTCAAATGCTTCTTTGTCTATAACCACTGGCGCAAACAAACCTATTGGTGATTGTTCTAATAGCTCTTGACCTCTTATGGATGGGGAATTGTCATTCTCTTTGCTATTCAGCTCTTTATTGCTTAAGAAACCAGACAAATCCATTCTAAAATCATTTAAGGTCAAATCAGTAATAGAGACACCACCTGAGATTTCTTCAAGATCAACAACCGCATTTTGAAGTTGCTCAAGCTGTTTTCTACGATACTCTAAATCATTCATTCCTTTGTTGATTTTAGGATCTTGCTCTATAACGTTTTCTTCACCTGTTGCTGAAATATCAAGTAATACCATTCTTCCGCTAACTCTTGCTTCAAGATTGATATACTCATCCAACTCCATGTTTGGCCAAAAGTTAACAAGCTGGATCACATCGTTCACTGAACCTAAACGGTCTATACGTCCAAAACGCTGAATGATACGGACTGGATTCCAATGAATGTCGTAGTTGATTAGATAATCACAATCCTGAAGGTTTTGACCCTCAGAGATACAATCGGTAGCAATAAGAATATCAACTTCTTCTTTAAACTCAGGGAATACTTTTTCACGCTCTTTAGAACGTGGCGAGAAGTGAGTTAAAAGGCTATTCAAATCTGTTTTAAATTTCTTACCATCAATGCTACGCAAGGTCGTTTCTGTTTTTTGACCTGTGATAATGGCTGAGTGAAGCCCTAACTCTTGTGAAGCCCAAGATGATAGATTTTTATATAGGTACTCTGCGGTATCGGCAAAAGCAGTAAAGATAATAACTTTTTTATTATTACCATTTATCGGGTTCTTACATTTCTCAAGATACGCTTCTTTCAACAGAGAAAGTTTGGCATCACGTTCTGAATTAATGCTTTTTGAAACACGAACGATTTCTTGCAGGAATACTCTATCCGCTTCAAGATCTTGAGCGAATCGAACCAAATCCATATCTTGAATACGCACTTTGGTTTTATTACCAATTAGATATGGAGCGAGTTCTGGCGAGTTAAATTCTAGATCATCAATTTCTTCAATTGGTGGAGCAACAAACTCTTCTGTCAATTCATCACTAGCTATTTGTTTATTGATATGGGGCTTAATATTAGCGTTAAAATTATGAATTTTGTTTAGTAGTGTATCTACCTGAGTAAGCACTTTTTCTGATGTTAGCGTGAACGAATGGATTGAGCTTTCCATACGCTTAAGCAGATTGATACGGATAAGATGGATCAAGCTTTCTTCACGGTCTACTTGCTTAAATACACTTTTACCGCCTTTAACCTCTTGGTCATAGCGTCTCGCATACTCAGCTTTTTTATCCATTCTCACGTATTTCATCGGTGAGTAGAATGCAAGAGATAGTCTACGAATTGTCTTATTCACTTCTTCCAACGGTGGAAACTGGTCTTTGAGATCAATTGGTGCTTTTATATTTACAGGTAATAGTCTGGTCGGGAACTTTCCGATATCAGCAGTACCATAATATTTTTCAATATGCTTGCGTGAACGGGCTATTGTATAAATATCCAGTAATTTGAAATAATCGAAATTCATCGAATCCAAAAGGTCTTTCGATGTACGAATATCTGGATCTTGTTCAGCCCACTTAGAGAAGCGAGTCTGAGCTTGTCTTAGTGTTCCTTCAATACTGTTGATACCGTGATCGTGTAAAGCTTGGTCATTCGCCTCAGTGATAAAGGCTACTTGGTTTTTCATGTCATTTAGGCGGTTATTAACTGGCGTAGCTGAGAGCATCAGCACCTTCGTTTTTACCCCTGCCTGAATGATATCTTCAAGTAATCTCTGGTAACGATTTCGACCATCTTTCTTAGGATTATTGTTTCGGAAATTATGAGATTCATCTATCACTACAAGGTCATAGTTGCCCCAATTGATAGTTTCAAGATTGATATCACCTGAGAATCCACTGTTTCGGCTCATATCAGTATGATTCAAAACATCGTAGTTAAAGCGATCACTAGAAAGTAAGTTTCTTTTGTCGTTCTGCGTGTAGATTAGCCAATTATCACGAAGCTTTTTAGGACAAAGCACAAGCACCTTATCATTGCGAAGTTCGTAGTATTTGATTACAGCAAGTGCTTCAAAAGTCTTACCCAAACCAACACTATCAGCAATGATACAACCGTTGAAATGCTCAAGTTTGTCGATTGCACCTAAAACACCATCTTTCTGAAACTTATACAGCTTGTTCCAGACAATCGTATCTTTAAACCCTGTTTTAGTTTTTAGGATCTTATCTTCTTGCAGATCACCCACAAAATCTTTAAAAATATTATATAACGTAATGAAGTAGATAAACTGTGGTGTTTGATCAGTCGTGAATTTGGCAAGCTCCGCTTGTAGAAGTGCCTTTGCGTCTTTAACTTGTGCTTTGCTTCCCCAAACTCTATTAAAGAACCCTAAAAGCTCTTTAGCTTGATCAGCATTGGCAAGACTAATCATGTCAAAGCCATTCGACTCTGTTAATCCAATACCTTGACCATTGAATTGAGCACCATTTATAGCAATTGATTCTGAATGTGAGTTTACGTGCGTGATGTGCTGATGAACTGCTCCAGCTTGTTGTACTAAGCGAACGGATGCCTTTTCCTCTAACCAATGAGCAAACTCTTGTGCTATTGCTTTTTGATTTAACTGGTTACGGAACTTGTTTTCTAATGCTGTACCATTCAACGCACCAAAAGGCGATTCACTACCTAGTGAATCAAATGAATCGAACCCTTTAGCTTGAGAGAATAACAATCGTGCTGAATCTAACTGACTCAACGAATCTTTTAGATGATCGAAAGCATAGATGGAGAAGAGTCCTGTCATTACAGACAGCTTATCGTTAGCTTGAATCGAAGCGGAAAGCGTTTCTGATACTTTAGTTGTTACGTTATCAATTAGCATACTGGCTATATCTTCCTTGTATCTAAACCAGCAGCTTTAAGCCGTGAGGTAAGGTTTCTCATTTTACTAAACTCTGTGCCATAGCTAGGTTTTATCCCCAACTCTTCACAAAACTCTCTTGCGGTAAGATTGCTTAGTTCATCAGCATATTTGATTGATTGTAGACAAAATTCTGTCATGTACTGATTACGAGGTGCTGAAGTAAGTGCCAGCTTGATTTCTTCTATAATTTCTTTGTTCATAACGTATCCAATACAGGGCGAAACAACTTTTAGCTATTTTAGCTAATTTTGCAAAAATAGCCATTAATGGTCGTAGGGATGATTATTGAATATTAAAGAATTCGTTTAATAATGAAGCTATTGTATCTATAAACTTATTGTTCTCTGACAATTATTTTCATTTATACATTTGATTAATATGGATTTTTGTAATTTTTATTTATTGGGTTTCTTTGGGGAGCTTGCTTATAATTTTTTGTACTCTTTTTTGAATGATTGAATTCGAACTATGATTTATAGTGTGATAAAGAAAGAAATATTTAATAGTTAAGGAAACAATAGTGAATAAAAAACAAATAATAGGTTTTATTATATTGCTTTATTCTAATTTTAGTGTAGCTAATTTATTATCATGGAGTAATTCCTATACACCCACATTACAAACTTATGAGCATTATACAAAAAATGATAGCTCTACTTTTGCTATCGGATGTGGAAAAACCAAAGAGAATAATTTTTTAACATTAAAGGTTGAGAGCAAAAAGCTTTCAAAAGTAAAGGGTGTTTTAGAGTTTAATCTCTCTGTAGATGGTGCTGATAGCTACAATCTTAAAGCTGGATTTCATCCTAATGAATCGACCATCTATGTAACAAGACCACCACAAAAATTGATGCAAGAGATAAAGAAAGGTCATATTGCTGATATTGAAGTGTATTCTAAAAATAAATTAGTATTTAAAAGTATTTATTCTCTATCTGGATCTGTTGATGCCCTTAACATGATTTATGAAAAATGCGCCTCGCCATTTAACGTTCTTTAAATTCCCCCTTAAAAACAACATAATGACAGGATGTAGATTGCAAATGGTCATTATGTTATGTATATCAGTCGTTTTTTATCAAGTTAAAGAAGGGGAGTTTCGTCGTTTGGCTGAAACTAAAACAATGACGAAAATTCTTGCTCAAGAATCCAGAATATGGCGAATAGATATTTTAGTAAACCAAGCGGGAGAGATGGGTTTTCAAAAAATTGATGTGCAGTTGCAGTAATTAAATAAAATAATAAGGCTAGTTTATGAATCTCATTTTTGTTGATGCAGAAAATGTCGGATTGAATACAATTCAAGAGATAGATACAAGGATCACTGATAAGGTTTTTGTGTTCTCTAATAATGAACAAATCAAAATACTTTGTCATGATTTAATGTTTATTATGATGGATGGGTATCCAATTGGTAAAAACCAAGCGGATTTTTATTTAATTGCGCATTTGAGCAAGGCGATATCTCAAGTGCGATATGATGAGAAAAAGAAACTCACGTTTATATTATATTCAAATGATAACTCATTGTGTCAAGCGTTTGAATTTCAGTGCCAACACGCCTCAATTGCCTGTGAAATTATACATACCAAACCAATTCAGGGAAAAAACACAAATAATCAGGAATATACAACGGCAGAACTTAATAATATTGCTTGTCTTTATAAAGCATTAAAGTCAAAGAGTATGCTCGTGACTGAATTATTCAATACTACAAAACTTGCTCAAAATGAGGCAACAAAAGCTTTGAATGCACTGGTGAAGAAAGACCTCATTGCTCGTTCTTCTAGTAATAAAAAGGTGTGGGAAGTTGTAGCGGAATTGAAGCCTGAACTCTTTGCATAATTTTGTGAAATCATTATTTACAGGTTGTAAAAATAATTAGTTCTAATGTATTGCCATCTAAAAAGTAGTACAAGTGTTATACAGTGAAATATCGTTATTTTTTAGAAAAATGGGACTGAATCCATGTCATTTTATGGCCACGAGAAAATGAGATTTAAAAGGTAGTACCAAGGTATAACAATGATGCTTTCTTATTGATTTTTAAATGATTGAACAAGATTTTCTTTTAAAAAAAACACCATGAACCCTTTTGATTTATTGATGCTATTTTCATATTGCGGTATAATGATACTGTCAGTTAAGCAATGTTACATCAAAGGAGCAATATTATGGATTCACAAGTTATCGCAGCAATCATCTCAGGTCTGTTAAGTGTGTTAGCAACCCTTATTCCATCTGTTACCGCTTTTGTTTTAGCTAAACGTTTTCTAGGTGAAAAGCGCTATGTTAAGACTGCTCTACAAGCAATGTATGAAGTTCGTTTACTTCGCCATGTTGTCGGTGAATATGAATTAGCCTCTAAGCTATCAGAGCGAGCTATCAGAAAGGCAGTCTTTGAAAAGCATGGATTAAGTACTAAAAACCGATTTACTCCGCAGCGATTGGATCAAAGAATTGAATCTTATGAGAAGAAAGCGGAAGAGAATTTAATCCCACTCGACCACTTATAATTACTTTGCCACCTTTAACCGAGGTGGCATTTTTTTTCAAAAAAATTCAGTATTGTTAAAGTTATAATCAGTGAGGTGATAGTGGAGGGGAATAATAGATAGGCTCTATTTTATGATACACACCTCATGGTTTATGTTGGCTAGTTGATATGAAATAACAGATTAGTGATGCTTGTCGGAAGAAATTTAATTAGCAACATTTCTATTTGTTTTATAATTCTGTTCCGTGTATATTGAATCTCATTCGAGCAACCCTGTCTTGAATGATTAACTCCATGAATCCTTAATCCCTAGCTACACGTTGAACCATTGAAATATGCACTTGCAACCCAGTCACTTGTGGCTGGGTTTTTTATTGCTTGGTTCTTTAGTCGAATTGCCAGAGCCGACACTAGTAACCGTTTTTTTGAAAAATCAGCGAAAGAATTATTTAAATTATCTTATGTTCCATTTGTTTTATAAACTCGTTAGGTGTATGCTTTATTTTCATTAATAGCCTAGCACCAAAAACTGACAATAATAAATGCATTTGCACCCAACTATTCGTAGTTGGGTTTTTTTTGTCTTTTTTATGGAGAAACCTATTTATATTAAATCGGTTAATTTGGGTTTATTATGTTGCTTTGATTCTAGTTTGCGGTATTATGGATACATCAAAGCAAACCTGAAAGGCAACTTAAAATGAATATTGATGCGATGTTAAGAGAGAAAGTTCCTGCGCTAACATGGGTATTTAACCCATTAAATAAGTCGTCAATCGAGCACTATGAAAGATCTCTTTCTTTTATGCTTGGAAGTTTATCGGTCATTACTAACGCTGTGAATGCTAGCCTTAATGCAAATAACGCCTCATTTGAATCATTGCCTGATATGGTTTCGGAGGCTTATGGTTATCCATGTTCGGCTTTCGCTGGTCGCGTTGAAAATGGCATTTATAAATCAGATGATGGTGATGAAGATTTATTTCCGATTGCGGTGGTACGTCTTAATAATGATTGTTTAGTGTGGCTATTTTCTTATGACATTGTTGCTTTCTCTCCGTTGCGAGTGGGCGCACCAAATGAAGTACATGAATTTGTGACCCGTTTAACCTAATCGCCATACCACGAAGTGATTAGAGTTAAAATGAATTATACTAATGTAACTGAGTTATATTAAAAATGGTGGTGGTGTGTGTAAATCAAAGAGTAAATCAACTTCTGTGGCCTTAGATCATAATTGGAAAATCACTCGACTTCTCGATAGGGACGGAGTGACTGAATCAGCTTTAGTTAATGTGGTAACCAAGAAAGTGTATTGCCACAAACCAAGTGAGATCCTTATTGCCTCTGAAGTCGAATTAGAGGGTGTATTAAAGGTAAGTAGCCCTATTTTTTGGGAGCAAGAAGTCGATAAGCTTGATGATCTCCACAATCATTATTATTTTAATGGACGATTACGTAATCAGTCCTTCAAATCCTCTGAATCGCTTTGTGCGGTTTAAATTGAAATTGTTTGCTCCACTGCTTTGACTGACATTAAAGCACCCCCCCTTATGCGTAAGGGGGAACTATTTAAGAGGTTGCCAGCTCCTTATCGCTACCTTTACTTTATTGCTCGCTTAAACTGACCTTGAAGCGCAAAAAAATAGCCCTCCTTTAATTGGAGGGCATTTTTATTGGGTCACATTTTTTTGAAAAACGCCCTTACCGTATTTACTCTATAAGCTAATAATAAATAACAGTATTACTTTGAATATTAGCGTTATATAACACTATACATTCTAGTATTGCGGTATAATGGAACAGTTGATTATCATTATAGTGAGAGCATGGAATGTTAAAGAAATTACTTGTGGATGGGCAAGGGTATGGGGTTTTAGAAGGGCTCAAGTGGGACCGTAATTTGTCTCAATTACCATTGAAAAAAACAGAAGAGGCTTTTTTAAATAAGCTTGTTCTTTTTAAAGCCAATGGCGTCGTTTTCTCAGGGGTTTATGATGTTAAAGCAGAGCGTTGGAACGATACGAACGGTAACCCCCTTCAATCAAGTGAAGGGATTGAAATTTGTGTGGTGGATCTAGCAGGGGATAATTTACATCACCTTTATGATTTCCTTCATGATAGAGATGCCTTTATGCTTGATTTTGCTAAGGACTCAAAAACCTTGTTTGATGTTATCCAACACAATCGTTTAGATAATATGGAAGTCAGTGCGATTAAAAGCATGGGCTATTCAGACGCGATTCACAGCGGCTTCATTGAACACCTAAATCATAGAAGTAAACACCCTAACTTTATCAAATAAATTGAAAGGGATAAGGTATAATCTAGGCCTTATCCCTACCATTAGAATATTAAGAGTTTTTGCCATGAAAGAGCATATCGAGTTACTGAATAACCTTCGATTCAAGAGAGGTTCGAAAGCGATTTTATTTAAGCTGGCCAATTCGGTGATCTCAAATGTGGGTAATCTCGATGCTAAGCAGCCTATGTGCTGGGCATACAGTGAAACTAACGTGATCTCTTCAGGGCGCATTCAATATAAGTTAGCTTACGATGGCAGTCTCTTTTTAGCGGAGTACCAAGCTCGATTAGGTAAATCAACGATAAATGAATACAACTCCGCCTCTGAATTTCGTTCTATCATTCATGATGACTTTGGGATAGGGGATATTTTAGCGCTTCCGATTGAAGTCATTACTGAAGAACGTCCGTTATCTTTTTGGATTGAGCTGGCGCGAGTGGAATACCTTAGAAAATATGCATTAGAAATTGATAATCAGCTTATTTCTCGTGCTCGCTATGAAGAACTCAAAATTGAGGCGATTGGTTATTATATTGAGATGCTTCATGGCTATGCTTTGGTTATGAATACTCTGATGGAGATAACACCCACTCAGATGAGCGTAAAGGAATGGAACGAAGCTCATTTAGAATTAATTAACCCTCAGTTTCGTGATTTATACACTGACAAAGAATGCTGATTATTGGGTTTAATGGAATAGCAAATTTGGAAAAAATTGAGATCTATGAGCGTTTAAAACCTTTTGAGCATGAACGAAACATTCAACTCGCATTGAGTGAACTAAAATTAACTGATGATGCAAACCTCAGTAACGATGAAATTCATGGTTTATGGCATTGGGTTTCTAAATCGCTAGATGTGGCGTTTTCTGATGATCATAATCATCCAATGTGGGCTATAGAATCAGAGCTGGCTCAAGCTTATAACCGTACTTAACTACCAATTATTAGAATAAGTAAAATAAGGAAATACGATGAAAAAAGGATTATTTTGTTTACTCCCATTATCTGCTTTACTCTTTGGGTGCAGCGATGAAGCACCAGAGCCAAAATTAGAAATATTAACATCGTGTGGTTTTACTTCTATCAACGAAGATAAAACCTCATTTACTTACAAGTGTATTAACCATACCTCGGACTCACCATCACCAATATTTGTTAATCGTGTTTTGTTAGACGAAAAGGCGACTTGTAAGATAACGTCTTCAGTTGGAATTGCGTTCGATGAAATAACGGATGATATTTCGTTTGATTGTGATGTGGATGTGGTGGAGTTTAAGCCAGAGGATGTGTTTAATAAAGAATGGTCATGCAAAGGGTTTGATAGGTATGGCGGCTCTCATGCTAATTATGATTCCCCTAAAAAACGAACCACATTGACATTTAATGGCGACTCCTTTTCTTTGCTTTTGCAAGGAAAGCCCGAATCTACAGATGTTTGGTTTCATAGTGACAGTACTATTTCTGGCTCGTGGAATTATGAAGGGAAAAATGAGCTTATCTTTGAGCCAAAACAGGTCACAAATGAATTAGTAAATAGGACCAAGCTGACGCTTAAGGATGCCCCTATTCCTTTCTTAAATGAAGACTTTCGATTGGATTTGGAAGATTTTAGTCATTCAATGATGTTTGGTCGTTATAAGTTGATTAGCCCAACAGGTCACGAACGCTTTTGGAATAAGTTCTCATGTGAAGTACTTAAATAGCTTAAATAAGGAAATACGATGACAATTGTAATAAGTGAAGATGTAAAAGCTCCAGCGTCAACAAAGTCACTTCTTGGGATGCTTGTTGATAGCAACGAAAAATGGCCAAGCGGTGCAACGTGTGCTACTCAAGAACAGGATGGTGAAATTTTGTTTTGGAATGCGCCTATTGAGCAGATCAAGCAAGCCAGAGAAAAAGCAGGTTCAGAGCATGAATTAATCCCAATGATAGGGATCGAAAAACAAGTGAGTGTTTTATATGTTTCTGAAGATGGTCAAGACGTGGTGGCAGTCGATTGGATGTCATCGGTTGTGACACTTGAGCAGTTTACTAACCAATCTGTTTAATTGTTACATGGTCACGTATCGTTATACTCATTCGTAGTATTCCTATTTTTCAGAAAAATAATTACGACCCAGCCACCACATAGTTTGCATCCGATGGATACATAACATGTGGTGGTTTTTTTTGACTATCAAACAAAAACAAAAGTAATACCTCTGTACTACTTTTTAAATATTAACAGAAACAAACCTTACCAAAACTATTGGTTATCTTTACTTTGCGGTATAATGACAATGTCAGTTAAATAAAGCAAATAAGGATTTATCATGTATCAACTTTCACTAACATCGCTTTCAACCAATCGTTTTTCAGTGACTTTTCGAGCGGCTAGTCCATTCTCGATCAGTCGATATTTTAATATCTCTATCGAAGAAACAAACTGTGAAGATGTAGGTACGCTTTTAAGTGAGTCTAAAAAATTCACGGTTGAATTGTGTCATATTGAAGAGCCAACATCCATGACATGTTATACGTTGAAGAAAAGCTCTTATTGTTCAGCAAAGAATGTCTTTTCCTATATCGCTAACCTACTCACTGAATTGCATGTTGTCCCAAAAGGGGTTCCAGTGGTCATCGAGTTTGATTTACATAACAAGCATCATTCAATGGTGATCATGAATGCTGGCTTAGAGCCTGTTCTATATCCTTATGAATCCATGATGAATGATAAGAAATGGGCGATTAATTTACTTGAACGAGGTCAGAAAGAATTGAGTCAAGGATGCAGAACGAAAGGTAATTCTATGATCCAATTGGCCAGCCGAATCGCAGACTCAATGGGTGTGTATCAACTCAATCCTTTTGATGATAAGAAGCATGGACTTTTATACGATATGCTTAATCGCGCCATTACTCGGCATATTCAAGCCTAAGACAGAATAGTTATATTTCGGCCTTGTAGTACCTCTGTATTACAAGGCCTTTTTTATTATTTGTCGTACCATTGTAATACCACCACAACGGCTTAATTAACGAGATCCATTATGTTTTGACCTTGTTATTTTCGATATAATAGACGGGTCAGTTAAACAATAAACAGGAAGGAGTTTTTTATGTCATATAGCTATGGTGTAAAGAAAAGCACGTACAATTCAGCAAGAGTTTATCCTGCGGTTGGAAAGCATTTTTCAGAAAAAGAGTTAAAAGAGATCACGTCCTTAATTGAAGATAAAGGGTTTCATGTTGCTCGTAAATTTGACCAATTGTATGTCACTGATGAAACTCAGTGTCTTGAGCTCAATGCTCTGATTGAATGTCTTCATAAGCTTATCCCTAAGAAAGCGACTCAGCGTAGAGAAAGACAGCAAAGGCAAGAGGCTGAAACTCAGGTTTTACTTTGGGATTCAGAGCGTAAAGCTCATGAGCAAAACGTATTATCTGAAAATGAAGAGCTAGTGGTGGTGATTACAGGTTCAATTGGCCAAATAAATAACTACAATATGACCAAATTAATTGAATTCATTTTAGGTGAAGATAAACGGTTTGGTGGGATACTCAATCCAACAGCAGCCGCGAGAGTGATTGAGCTGGGGTTCTTTAATGTCGGGGAGCTTAACGGTGAAGAAGCCAATCTTTGTGATTATGAGGCCTTAAAATCTTTTATTTTAGCTGCGTTACAGGATAACGACATTTAATAAGGAACAGTAATGAGTGTTAAACAGTATGTAAAAATTAGTATGTTCATTCTCGTTTTAGTATCGTTAGTCAATATGTCATGGAATGGATATAACTATATTGGTAATAGCATGATGATTGATAGAGGTAGTTCTGAATATGCAGAGCTAAACCAGATCATCAAAACCAATAAAGATAAGCACCACAATATAGAACTAACCCAAATACTAGATAATGCCTTTGTAGATGGTGAAATTTCTGCGTTTGAGTTCAAAGAAATTAGAGCGCAGTTTATCAAAATAGAAACCAAGGAATAATATGGCAAATCTAGATGATGTGTTACCAGAAATTGAATGTAATGTTCCCAATACTTATAAAGGATCTTGTAAGTTAACTCTTCAATACAATTTTAGAGAAGAACACGCAGTATTTCCAAGCATAGAGGAAGCCAAAATCGCAGCTAATGGGGCGCTTAATCCCGTTGTTGGTGGTTATCATGGTGCGACAATCGAAGGGACGACGGACGATGTTACTCAACCTACAGGCGTAGATTGGCTTTTTAATTTTTAGATGAGCAAATAAAGCAGCACAGACCACGATGGATAAAGTAGCTAAACTCTATCCAATTCAGATTGAAAAATGATGGGGAACTTATGGCCGAAAACACCGCAGCCACAATTATGAAAACTGGAAATTATCCAGCATATAGTGCAGCTAAAGAAAAGGGCATAATTGAAGAGGGAATTCAGCCATTATGTGATGCTCTGTTAGAAATTGGCGCTCATCCATTAGCTTCTTGTGCTGGGCATTACTCAGGGGTGATTACAGGGCGATTGGGACGCATTCGCTCAGTAATCTTTGGAGAGCAAGCATGTTGGTTGAAGCCATATATAACGTTTTCAAGTAGCACTAATTTAGCGCAAAAGCTCAATGGGTACTTGAACAAAGAAAAAGGTCTTACTTTTAATTGGCACATAAGCGGTCAATTTAATGATAAAAATCATCTCATATGGATGTTTGAACCTGTAGATTGGCGAATCAGCGCGAGGTCTTCATGGTCACACACAGGTCGAGAAAATTCAGAGCGATTGGTTCATAGGGACATTAAAATAATCGCAAAAAAAATAACTCAGTTTACATAGGGAATTTGCATGGAAGATATTAAGGCTTTAATCAAAAAAGAACAATGGCTAGCAAAAGACCGCTTTGATTTTTCTGAAAAAGAAGGGGTCGAAGAGGGCATAAATATATTTGATAATTACAAGTTTACAGTGTGCAAGTTTACCCTATTTGAGAACTTACTCACCAACTTAGATAATGATAGTTTATGCCTAGCCTATGATTATTTTGAAGCTGAAAGATTAAGACGGTGTTTCAACGATCATTTTAATAAAACTAAAACCCCTATTAATGCAGTTGAAAAAATTGTTTACATATATATTGAGACATTGCTGGGGGAGAGAGTCAGAAGAACTTTTACATCTGATATCCCTAGCATAAGATCCGAAATAGCTACGTATGCAAAAATGTTTGAACACATGGACTCAAACACACTAATTAGCGAGTTTCGCAAGTCAGGTGTCCAGATAGGCAGTTAAATTACATAATCTGATAGGATGAATTATGAACAAAGTTGTATTGAACGAAGATAAGCTAGGTGTGTTACAAGTCGAAATTGACGGTGTGAATTTTGGCGTTTTCGATGACTTTGACCGTGGGGAATTAGCGTGGTTTCCAAGACGAACCGAACGTCTTTCTGGCGATCAAATAATTGCACTTGGTGAGGCTTTAAATAAAGCCAATAAGCTAAAATCAGAGAAGTAGGAAAATTATTTCTACAAAAGGTTAAACGGTTTTATTAAAGAGGGTTCACATTTGGAAACTTACGCAACACAAGACGCTTTGGAATGTACAGCAGACCAGATTTTTTACGCTAATCAAGACCTTTCCAAGTATTACAAGAAAGGCCACTTGTACGAAATCTTAAAAGTTAATGATGGGGTGGTTTATATCGTTGATCATGAGTGTTTGGATTATGCTTTTTTTCAAGAGGATGTATCTAAGTTCTTTAAAAAAACTAGCTATCAATTCCCTTCAGAGCCAACTCAACATTAACCAATATTTAAATAGGAAGAATGATGTTTAAATACAAAACGGAAAAGCCATTAGATCAGATAAAGGAATTTGGGTCATGGTTGTGGGTGCAGGCTAATTGGCTGCCGATACTTCTTTTGTCGATAGCTTATGTAAGTATTGGTTTATCGTTGCTGACTCAAATAGAAACACTAGGTTATTTTTTTATAGGGTGGGGCTTATTACCAATGTTAAGTTTACTGTCGGTATTTTGGAATCCACTAACCAAGCTAACTTTCGGGATAGTTGCTCTTCCTGAACTTTTTGTTCGTTTTTATCATGCAAGAAACGAAAATATATAACGTAGGAAAATTGTTTCTGATGAATTCAAGAAAATAAACTAGAGAGTAAATCATGTCAATTAAAGTAGAAAATGATGTCCAGTTTTCCTCGCTCGAACTAAACGGTAACTACGTGAAAAATTGGGATCTTGTATATGAACATCAAGATGGAAACGATAGACTGTACAGGTTTGTTAACGAAGAATTAAATCTTCAAACAATCGTTTTAGTTATATTTTCATCTTCTGATGTAGAAGGTGACTGTTGGAAATCCGAATCACTCTATGTTGATGTGATTCTTATGGCTTCAATCGACTTTGATGGTTTGCATCACTTACATCTAAATGAATACCTTTGCTATCCCGAAACCGAAACTCTTTTTGAATCGATTAATTATATTCATAACCTCTCGAACGAGGTTAAAAAAGCTAATTGTACAGAGTAGGAAATTTAATAAAAATAGACCTCCCAAACGACAATTCACGGAAAGTTTAATTGTAGGGACTCTAGACTCTAGTAGCAAGATACTTAAAAGAGGGTATGAAAGTGATCGATCCTACTGATGCAAATAGCCTTCCTGTGACTATTCTTTACACGTCTTTAATTGGTCGTAAACCTCGTTTTTCAGAAAAACAATACCATTGCTTAAGATGCGTAGTCACTTGGAAGCATTCTAGTAAAATGGCATCACCAATGGTTTCTATCCTAGCTGAACGATTATCTTATCCCCCTCATTAATCATACTTCTCTCACCTTAAAAAATACCTCCTAACCACTTGTACTACCACGGTACTACTTTTCTTTATTTTTCAATAAGACATTATTTATTTTGAAATTATAAGGTTTTGGTTCGGCATTTTTGCAAGTCTTTTTTCTTTATATAATTCTCTAATATGCGTACTTAGCGCACACTTAATAGGTAAATTGCGGTATAATGACCATGTCAGTTGAGCAACGCATCATTATTAGGAGCCGCAAAATGGCTATTCAAGAGCAACGAAGAATTAACCAGTTTTTACATACCGCAGCGCAAGCACGTATTCAGTATGGCGAAGACAAAATTCGATTAACCCCAATGGCAAAAACCACAAAGTACCTTTTTGAGCATGGCAGTGTATCGCGTGAGGTTCTTGATAGCAGCGTAAACGGTTTACCACTGGACGAAAAAGAAGTGTGGCAAGAAGTGTTAACTCATTTAGATATGTTCATTTAGGGGGCGGTATGGCGGTTTTAATTAAGAGTTTTGGTAACAACACCGAAGTCAGTTCTTTTACTGAATTGATGCAAGCGTTAAAAGAGAAATACGCTCAAACGTCAGTGTCGCTTGTATACACAAAAATTAACGAAGGCTTAAAGAAAGTTGTCTTTATTGATGTGAATGTAAATGGGGATGAGCTGGAAGTGATGGACAGCTATATCCCACAGCGCCCAATCAATTTAGAAGCACTTTTTGTTTAATCTATAAAAAAGGATTTTTATTATGTTTTATCAATTACCAGAAACACACCCAGAACCAACGTTTGATTTTAAGCTTGCCACCATTCTTGTGATTAAGATCATCAACACGATTTACTCACCGAGCTTTAAACGTCTAATCACAAAACCATTCACGATTAAGCCAGAGTTTCAATGCGACAACATTAAGCCACTGGAGGCAAAAGCCAAAGACAATCTAGATCGTAATTTAAAAAACCATTTAACCGACGCAACTGAAGAGCAGAAACGAGCGTATATTGAATGGGTAATGAAAAAGGTAGATTGTAAGCTTACAAAAAAAGAGTGCAAAGGCCAGCTTACAGAGTTATCTCCAAGTGAGAGAGAGCTGATCATGAAATGGGTTTACTACTCAGCAAGGTTTAATAATCCACATACATTAGGTGAACACCAACGAGCGCAATTCTCTTTACATTGTCTATTGGATGATGTGCCTGATTTCTTATCAATAAAATATGGCTTAGAGCACGGCTTAGTAAACGAAAAGATAGACCAAGCCCTGATTGTTTTTCTGAAAAATAAACCTGCGTCATTTTGGGAACATGCTTATTTATCGGATCTGTTCATTATTGAAAATATAGCGTTGTTTAACGGGCATATCATGCATATTGCGGTAGACGTAGATCGTTTGAGTACAAGAAGCGATAGATCGAATGATATTGAGGTTTTTCGAAAAGAGCATGCTAATCGTGATATCTACTGTGTTGCTTAGTGAGTAAAGATAAAAAGGCCATCACAGTAATTTTATTTGTGGTGGTTTTATTGTTATAGAATAAGAACGTGAATTGATTCATGATCGTAGCAAACGACATTGAGGGTATTTTTAATGAGAGCAACGGATTACAGTAAAATAGGCCAAGCACTGGCAAAGCATGATCATCAAAATAAGACTTACAGCCACGATGCTTTGCATGCGATTTTCAGAGAGCTACACGGCAGCGAAGAAGAGCAAGCTCAAAAAGAGGCTTACTATTATGCGATGTCTAACGCCTATCGTGATACGACTAATGCCCTGTTACTCTCTGAAGAAACCGCGAGTATGACGCCTTTACAAGTCGCTTATAAAAAGCACGAAGCGGAAGCGCTCAATAAGTAGTTTTAAGCGCTGGGCTGATTGATGAGATCAGTTCAGCCAAATATCGATTAATTTTCAAATAAGACATTTTCATTTTTAAATGATGCGAGTTAAGTCCTCTTTTTTTCAAGTTTTTTATTTTCTTTATTTTTCGTTTTAATGCGCCATCTTGTTATTAATTGCGGTATAATGACCATGTCAGTTAAGCAAGTAATCATAAGGATGCAAACCATGACTTTTAACTCTACTCAGGCGGTTGATGTTAACGAATTTCTGGACAATGGATTTCTAACATTAGCTCATAAGCAACACGGCCCATCACTTTCAGAAGTATCCGTATTGCTAGATAAACCCCACTCTGATTATTCAGATCTACTTTCAGCAACAGAAATGAACTTGTTTGCTGATTATTTTGAATTCCCATGCAATGCAACCGCTCGATTTATTTCCATTCTTCAATGCTCACAAGGCGAACGCTTTGTTAAGTTTCATGATTTTGATTTCTGTGATTTAGATGCAGCAAGCAAAAACAGAACGAAAAAGAATTTATTAGAAGCAATTAAAGGGTTTGATGTTATTTATAAGATGGCAAAATCGCAGTTCCTGTCTCTGTATGGCGTTGGTGGTGCTTTGTTTTGTGATAAATATGAAAACAATGGCAAGCCTTACTTATTAGATATCACAAAAGATGATCTTGAAGTTTATGCATATGACATTGAAATCATATTACCTGTTTCTATGTTTGAGGGCTTTGATAGCCGAGAAGACATCAAAACCTTTTTATTGTGTGCAAGCTAGGGAGTCGCGAACATGTCTAATTTTCAAGTGGTAAAATTTGATTCAATTCAGAAAAGATGGGTCCAAGCTTGGGGGTTGAAGCCTCGTTCGTTTCCTAAATCTAAAAACAGACAAGAAGCTATTGTGCTGTTTAATGAAACTAATAAGCGTTGTCGTATTCATTTGTTATTACTTGAATACCCTGATTTTGGAAATAGGCCTACAATATTGTCACAGCTAAACCCAACACATGATCTGGAGCTTATTGCTAAAGAAATTCAGCAAGGCCACCATAATGCGTTGATGTCACTTTTAAAAGAACAATGTGTAGTGACTAATTTTGAAGAAGGAACGGATCTCGAAAAAGAAGAACGTATTTTACTGAATCTCACTCAATTCATTTTTCCAGAAAATATCACGCCTCGACTTGAGCCCACAGTTACTTTAGTCGAGAACGCCAACGGATACGATGACTATACGATTAACCACCACCCATTAATCACTCGTGCTTGTGTTCCTCATGGCATTAAAAAGAACGAGCGCTTCAATGTTTATTATGGTGAAAGTAGCAAAGGCTCTGCCCGTTGGGATGGGGATGTAATGAGCTCCCTTGATGACACGGTATTTACCATTAATGGTTATGAATTGGCTTACAACCCATACCATGAAGAGTTTCAAACCAATCATTCAGAAATAGGGGCTTGTGAGACTTTTGATGAATTACTAGAAGCCATTGAGTATTGTAAAAAAGGATAGAATTTTGCTCCTTGATAATAATAAAACTGACTGACTTTTTGCCCTCTTTTTTGAGGGTTTTTTTTGCGACTTCCTTCACCTTTACTTGTATTAAAAGTACTTAATTCACCAAATTGCGGTATAATGACCATGTCAGTTAAGCAAGTACACAATTTAAGGGGTCCATTATGGAACGCAATCAAGACGACATTAACTTAATTTATCAACAAACTCACCATGATTATAAAGGCGAAGGTAGCTGTATTATGTATGGTGATCCCGAGCGTGGCACAATGTATGCGCCTATTGAAAATATGCCAGAAGCCATTTATCAAACGCATTTAGCCAGAGCGAAGAAAGCGCAAAAGAGAGCGGTCCGTAATTCGATTCTAAAAGGACTATTTAATCAATTTGGTATCGACCACTTATATCATGTGAGTCAGCAAATTCTATCAAGCAAGTCAGGCGTTCGTAATTTCATCACGCCAAGAGTTAAAGCAGCACAACGCATTGATTTTTTACATGCACTAAATCAATCAAAAATAATGTGGGATTAAACCACCACAACATAAAAAGGGCTTAAGTGTTTATGCGCTTAAGCCTTTTTTTGTCCCCCTCATTTTTCTGAAAAATAGCTGTAATTTTATCCTGTTTTATTCGTTATATTGTCGTCATGTTAACTGTATTGCGGTATAATGTCGGTGTCAGTTAAGCAAATGCACTTAAATTCAGGAGCCACACATTATGTCAGCACTAACAATCACTCTTAATCGTGAACAAAAATTATATGTAATGCGTCATCAAAATAAATCATTTAGCTGTTTAGGTTTTGATGTCGTAGCAAATCGTATTGATGAAATGCATGAATTTTTCACCACAAAACAAAACATGGTCTTGCCAGCAAAGCCTATTCGTAAAGGGACCATGAAAGCGTATAACTTCTATAATCTGCTTGTTGATCTTGCGCGTGGCTTATACAAAGAAAAGGGAATTAAGACCCCAACGGAGTTAAGCGCTCAGCTCAATGGGTTAGAGGGCAAGCAAGTAGAAGTGGTGGACTGTTATGGGGAAACCCGTCGTTTTTATGTGGGGCGCTCAACAGGTTTTATTCCATGTCACTTAGAGATTAGCCATCATAACTCTAGTGGTGGTGGAGCGGTCACAGGCGCACCCTTTAAGCGTGTAACCGTTGTTAGTGCGAAGTAGGGGGCATTATGGGGCATTTATCAATTAAACCGCTTAAAATGGCGGTGAGCATTCTTGGTGGTGAGTGGCGTGTAGAAAATCATGATTGTGATCGTTTTTTTGCAAAACACACGTCAGGAATTGTTATTTTTGTTAGCTCAAATACAACAAGAGCAATCCCGACGTTTGCACTTGGTTTTTTTGACCCAACTAATCGCCATGTTTTTATTCGTCATGCTTCTATTGGATGCAGCTTAGATAAGTCGATTGATAAAATCATGCACGATATTAAACAAAAGCTACTCATTCATTTTGATAGCACATTAGTTCAGTTGAACGAGTTAAGAGACGTTCACTCTGATTGTGTTGCGGTATTAGATGCACAAGACGAGTTATTTAATGATCTGCAATCGGTGTTATCTCTCGAACCATTAACGGGTAAAAGCCATCATGTTAGTTATAAAGCATGGGGGATACAGACTTACAATTCAGACTGTATGCGTGGTGAAGTGATTGTGCCGCATTCTCAAGCTACATCAAAAGAGCCTAAGTTTGATTTACACCTTAATGAATTGGACCACAACCAAATTAAAGCGATCATCTCTCTGATTAACGTATAGAGATAACAAGCAAAGGAACAATGATTATGTGCAATCAAAATGAATTATCTATCCATATCTCAAGCGATGAATTAACAAAAGCGGTGAAGGTAAAGCAAATTCGCGCTTATGTGCTTAAACAAAACAAAGAACTTATGTTTAAGGATCCGACTAACCTAGTGATTAAGCCGTTTAAAAGTGAACAAGCGTTGAACCATGTTAAGGCTGTTATTGTTGAGATCTTAAATAATATGTGCGAGAGCTTAAACAGTGATGCAGCAACGGAATGTTCAGATCTGTATAACTGCTGTGATTGTGGTAGTGGTAATTGTGGTTGTCGTTATTGTTTTTCATGTAATGCATGCTCTGAATGTTTGAGCGATGATGAATAGCGTTAGTTGGCCTTTGAGCTGCTATAAGGATTAATTATGTTTACCTCACTCAGTCGAGCGCTTAAGGCTCATTTTATTAATACTTTCTATGATGCGCCTATGTGTGGCGTGGTGGCGATTAATGAAAGCATTGCACGGTTTAAAGCGGTGATTGATGATCAAGTTATCAGTGATGTTATGTATTATGAGCATGAAGTAAATGTGTGTCGGTTTGGTTTTGAAAAGGAAGCGATTGCAGAACTGGAGATCATTAAATCAGATTTACTCACGTATAAAGAAAACATTGAAAAAGGCTGTATCAGTGATTTACGACTTATCATTATGCCAAGCGTTGATTTAGATTTTGATGTGCCATTTTAGATAATGGCATTTCCCCCACCACCAATAAGGGCCATTAGGTAACATGGCTTTGATTTTCAAATAAGACGTTTTCATTTTTAAATGATGCGAGCTAAGTCCTCTTTTTTTCAAGTTTTTTATTTCCTTTTTTTACCTCTAAAACCCCTATACATCACACAATAAACCCCTTATTGCGGTATAATGACTATGTCGGTTAAGCAATGCATACTAATTTAAGGAGCTACATCATGACAGTTCAAGCGGCTAAAAATTTCAAAGGTATTATTTCTCGTGGTTCATGGGTTGAAATGTCTCTCTATAATCGTGGCCTTGGGGTTGTCGTGAGTATGGAAAATTCATCTTATGAGTCAGTAAGCCAACTAAATACCGTTGGTGGTGGTCATGTAAATGTTGTGTTTTTGTCTGGTCATATGATGAAGCACATCCCTGAAACGCTATTACGCCAAGGGACTCAATACGGCATCATTGAAGGCAAAGCATTAGCTTCAGAAGAAACTATTTATAACTTGGTTTATGGCGCTCAAAAGCGTGACCAAGAGATATTATCTCAGAAGGAAGAAGAGCAGCTTGCTTTTAATACGGCTCGTGAAATGATTTCAAATGATGAAGCTTATTCTCATTTATCTCAAATCGAAAAATACGCAGGCGGTGCAGCCGTTGCAAAAAATATACGCAAAGATCTTAAACGAAATTTCTTAGGTCATAAATTCTCTGTTAAGTCAGATTATCACCGTGTATTAATTGAGTGGGTTGATGGCCCTACCATTGAAGCGGTTGATGCAATTATGGATAAGTATCAAGCAGGGAACAAATACAGCCCATTTAATGAAGAATTCGGAGGCGTTGATCGCGTCAGTACCGTTCGCCAGTTTTCTGATGCTGCGATTCAAAAAACAATTGATAGCCTAACAACGATTTATTCATCAAATCAAACTAACCTAATCACGGTTGATAATTTCAGAAAGGGCGCATTACATTCAGTATTCTTTGAAGAGTGCCAGTTTGATGATGTGTCTAAATTACTTCATTGTGAATTAAGCATTATTCCATTTTTCCAAAAAACAACCAAGAAGCTGTATAACTCTCCTGATACTCATGCGGCTGTTTTGATTGATTCAATATCAATGAACTCGTTTGAGGCGATTGTTCATGATCGTCATGCGAAATACCTTGTTCCTCTTTCTGGTGATGTTGCCGTAAGTAGCACAACCGCATTATTAAAACATGCTCAATCTTTACGAGGCTCTTATTCAGATCAGAGACAGGGTTTTATATTTAACCTTAAGAATGACGCTCAACGCTTTCAACTTGCTCACTCTTAATACCTCCCCTTAATACTTAGGCCAGTTGAGAAGCTGGCCTTTTATCTACTTTGTTCAAATAACGTAATAGGGCATCATTATGAGAAAGGCTATCGTTAGAGAGACAATGAAAAAAGTTAACCTATCAAGACGTGCTAAATTCTTCTTTGCTTCCATTGATAGTGATGATCGCGTGACGACCATGAATAAGAAGCAATTTGATAAGCTTGATTTACCTACGCCAGAAGTCGGGGTGCTGACCCAAAAAGAAATTACACTGGCACTGACTAATCAACTCCAGATGAACCAGAGACTTGAATTTAATATGTGGTGTAAAAAGAATGCACCTTCTTTTTTTGTGAAGCTTGATAAGCTTATTGAGATGGGAGCGAAGTGGACTAAATCAGGGCTTTTATCGATTGATCGCTAATTCGTTTCTATTTGGGCTAGTTGAGATACTGGCCTTTCTTTTTTTCTTCTTTTTTCCTTTTCTGAAGATGGGCTTTAATTTTTTAATAAGACATTCTTATTTTGAAATGATGTGGCAAAGTTCTGTTTTCTGTCAATAACTATAAGTGGCTTTTGAGGCTGTTGTTATCCTCTGTTTTTCTGAAAAATGAATAAGGTATTTTTTTCTGTCTAAGCGAGTTTTATCACTTTTACTGCTTTGTGTGGTGGGCGTTTTGCGGTATAATGACTGAGTCAGTTAAGCAATACACATTCATTTTTAGGAGCAATATTATGACACCGACATTATTTGAAGCAAACAGCGTTTTACCTGATTTCAATAGCATGGCTACTGAGAACAACTGGCGTGATCTGATTGTTGATGATCGCACTAATTCTAACATTTTCTTTGATGTAAATATCCAACCACTCAAAGAGCATTTAAACAGCAACATGACCGACAACGATAACCAGATCGTTTTTGATTCAGAAGCTAATCACATCATTGCTGTTCATGGCAGCCGTTACACTCTTCTTAAAAATTCTGATGCGTTTGATTCCGTGAATGAGGCGGTTAATACCCTTGCTGAAAATGGGGTGCTTAATATGGATGGGGCATTCATTAAAGACGCTGTGGTTAATAAAGGCGGTAAGGTTATTCGTCAATATTTCTTCCCTGCTCACATGGTGCAAATCGGTAGCGGTGACAAAGTTATTTTACGCCTTGTTGTTGTGAACTCTTATGACGGCTCATGCAATTTTCAGGTACAAGCTGGCGGCTTTCGTATCGTATGCACCAACGGTATGATCACTGGCGAAAAATTCTTATCTCTCGATGTGCGCCACACTGGAACAATGGATTTCGCCCAAGTGACTAAACAAGTAACAACCGCAGTTTCTAGCTTTGAAAGTATGGGGCAATATTGGGACAATCTAATTAACTCACCATTAAATAGAAAAGATGCGGATAAAATTATTACTGATATGTCTACCGTTGGGCGTGAATTAAGTATGAGTAAGTTTGATATGTTTGACCGTTTATATACTGACCATAAAAAGACACTTGGTGATAATCATTGGGCTATGTATAACTCATTAACTGCGTGGGCTACTCACTACAAAGTAAATGAAAGTAATATTTCAAATATTGATAATGTTCGTTTAGAGCGTGAAAAGTCTATCCAGAATTTAATGCGTAAACCTGCAATTTGGAATCCTGTTGTAAATAAAACCGCACAATTCCTACTTTAATTTATAAACTCATTACCTAATATTTAACGCCCTTACTTAGTAAGGGCTTTTTTTTGTTTTTCTGAAAAATGGTTATATGTGCAAGTGGCTTATTTTTTTAGGCTAATAACCTACCGTATTAAACCTGATCTCATTTGATTTTTTATCTTTCTATTTTTCAATAAGACATTATTTAATTTTTTAATGAGCTATTCTTTATTTTATAATCATCGACTAAAGTCCTCCTCGGTCAAGCTTTTCTTTATTTTTCTTCCTTTTTATTTTTCTGAAAAATATTTACTCATATAGCTTAAATATAGCTCGAATTACTTTGTTATTTGCGTAAAGTGCGGTATAATGACACTGTCAGTTAAGCAAAGCACATTAATTTAAGGAGCTACAAAATGACTACTACATTCCAAGCACTAAATAAAGGCAACGTTAAGGCACACACTAAAGCAATTAAAGACCAAGGCATTTCATGTTCTCGCCCTGATGGTCTACGTGTTTCTTTAGACGCTTTATATATTCGCCCTGAATGGAACATCCGTGATATTGATGCTAACCATGTTAAGCAATTAAAAAATGCTTTCTCAAATGGAACAGCTCCAGCACCATTTAAAGTTCAACCATGTTTAGTTAATAACGAAGAACGTTTTGCTGTACTTGGTGGACACCATACACACGTTGCAATTACTGAATTAATCGCAGAGGGTAACGTATTTACTGAAAATTCTTTATTCGATGCTGATGCCGTTTTTCCGAAAAACGAAGCTGAGGCGGTTATGATGGCGTTTAATCATAACCAAGGTAAAGCAATGACGGTTATTCAAAACGCTCGCGTATTTAAACGCCTACAAGATGAGGGCATGGAGTTAATTGAAATCGTGAATAAAACAGGTCACTCAAAATCAGTGATTTGTAATTCAGTTAAATTGCTTGAGGGTGATGATGAATTAATCCAGTTGGTTGAAGATAATAAAATCAGTGCAACTCGCGCACGTAACTTTATTAATAAACACGGCTCAACAAAAGCAACTCAATACGCACTGGCTGATATTGGTTTACGTACACAACCTGTTTCACAAGAGCCAGTAAATACAGAGGCGGTTGATTCTGATAATAACCAACCAACTCGACTAGCTGCAAAAGATCACTCTCAAACGGCTGTTACTCGCGCCCGTGGTGGATTACGTGAGAAGAATTTAGCAAAAGGCAAAATTGATGAAATGGAGTCTTTAATTAAATATATGTCTACTCGCATTGATGCTGATGGAAATATCCACTTACCAGAAGCAATGATTAACAAAGTTAAATCATTGGCTGATGCTGTAGAGAAAAAAGACGACCACAACGCTCGTGCGCTTGAAGCTCAAAATGCGCTAGCCGAATAACTTACAATATTATCAAATAAGCCGCTCATTGTTGAGCGGCTTTTTTTTTGTCTGTTTTTCAGAAAAATAACTTGCTCAGTCCTAATTTTTTAATAAGACATTTCTTTATTTTTTAATAAGACATTGTTTTATAGAACAATAATGCAATACACTTCAATTTGACTTTTAAGTAAATTCATGATAATTTCCATTTATAAAGGTATCTAATAGTATTTATAAGAAAATCTTAAAGTAATTTATAAACATTTTCTAATAGATGTAGAACCCTCACACTACCGTTTCATTTTCCTCTTCAATATAGCAGCTCAACAAGTATTTGAAATTAATCTGTTAATATTTCTTTTTTTATCGTAAGCAATCTAATACATGTTATAATGTGTAAAGGAAATATAGTGTTTATCGGGAGATAAAAGTGATTGATTTTGATAGGGCAGTAAATGACATAGCCACTTCATTGTTTAATAGTAATTCAGTTAGTAATAACATGGAATTTAAGCGAGTGTTGTTTGATGTTTACATCACAATGCTGAAACAAGGATTTCTTTACTCTGAATCTTTAACTAATGAAAAGTTATTATCATATACTCCGTATGAATATTTTCCATGTGACGCTCATTTAGTTGGCTCATTTTATATGACACCAGCAATGTTGCGTATAATAACAAAGAAATATGAGCAAAATGTAAAGTTAGACATAAGTAATGATGATAAGAAACAAATATGCAATTTATCAAAATTACTACCTCTGACTCATGAACAAGCAAATTTATACTTAATTAATAATAATGTAATTTCCAGTGAGATTGCTCCCGAAGGAATTCAATATTTAATTAACTCTGTGAGTAATATTCATTGTAAGCCTGTTTTAATGTCAATTTATCCAATTGATTCTAGCGTTAAGGTGGAGAGAGCGAAAAGAAATACAAAACCAAGTGTATATTATTTTCTTCCTGATGTTATTAATAAAACAAAATTCAACTCCCATATAGAATCAATAAAAAGACAAATATCTAGACAATCAAGTTATATAGGGTTTTCAATATTAACCTCTATTTGTGATTCATTCCCTTTTAAATTTAATGGAAAGAACATAATTACCGTTGGCTTTATTCGTTCAATTTTGTCTGCTAGGCCTGAATTTAAAATAATTGATGATATTTCTTGTGTTACTCAAGAACCATCTAGCTCTGAGTTTTCATCATTACTAAAACAGTATTTAAATAACGTTGGTAAAATTAGTCATAATGACGCATATAATTTCTTCTTACGTTATTTTGAATATAAGAAATTTAAACAAGGTGGCTATAATAAGAATGCTGACTTTGGTAAAACTGTTAAATCTAAAAAAGATGAAAAGCTACAATTTTCTGATATCGTCGATAATATCGTTCCAGATTATTTACTGAGTGTTGATGATATTATTTTTGTTATATCAAATATTGAAGGGATTATCGTTACTGAAAAAAACATCAATTTCGATGGCGTTGATAATTCAATTTATGGTGTAAATGAGTCAGCATGGGATGCATTCTTTTTATCTTATTGTAAGAGTGAGAGAGAAAAAAATAATGCTAAATATTCAATATCAATGCGTAGTGCTCAAGAATATTTTCTTAACTATATCTCTGAGCAATTCAAAATTTATTTAAATAATGATAATGGATTTTTTTCTGTAGTCGATGGTTACTGTTGTGTAAATGATGAGAATGTTAACTATTTCAATAATCGTAATTCTGTATATTTAAAGCCGAATATAGATGAATTGAATGATTCTTTGGGAACTAAATATGTTCTTCTTGATGAGATTAAACAAAGGTCACTTTCTAATCATGATGTATATTCTGAGGTTTTTTCAGAAAAATGGGGAAAGATAGAATCGAAAAATAAAGAAGATCCTGATTTTCTTTTTACTAACGATGATTATGTTAAAGATTTAACAATGGTTTATGTGAAGTCTTTTTATATGCACTCTTTATCTTTAATTGAACAGCAAGTTTCTTTTTCAAATAAACGAATTGCTGACTGCCAAAAGAGACGTTTATTTGTTCATTCATTCTCAAAAAATGATTCTACAAGTAAGGAATTTATATCAGCTTTAACAAAGTTAGATGAAAGAGAAGAATATTCATTAAATAAAATAGCTAAATTAAATACAATTAGAGATGCTGTTTTATTGTCTGAATCTTACGTAGAGTCTCATAAAGTACTAACTGAAATCGATGATATAAAGTCGAGTAGAAAGTCGCTTAGAATTAATCCTGTAGCGTTGAAGGCTGGGTTTATGTTGCATGAGAAGATAGTACAAGAGGGTAATAGGACTCTTTTATCAGACATTGAAACGTGGGTAAATGAATTGATTGAACATTCTTGGTCTGGTGCATCTGGAGATAGTATTATATGGAAGTACGCTAGAAGTAATCTTTCTCGTTACACTTCACACCCATATCATCCGTTTGGCTTAAGTGATTTAGATTGATTTTTTACTTGGTGTAAGAGATAAAAAAGCCTCGAATTTCGAGGCTTTTTTTGTTCAATCCCTATTAGTTTAATCCAATATTAGTTTCAATTTGAGACTCTTTGGAAGGGATATTTATACTTGAATTATTTTCTATTTGGTTATCTTCTTTGTGTCTATTAATTCGATCTAAGTCACTTGCAAATGCTGCGGAAAATTCTTTTTCAGGTAATGTTAACTCTGCCAATTCTACATATTCTTCAAGGCTCATATTGCCGTTAATATGCTCAATACTTGCATTAGTTAAAGGCCCGTCATTTGAAAATGATAGGTTATCAAAGATGACATTACGAATGGCGTAAGAGGACGTATTTGAGGTTGAATTAGATAATGCATGAGACATTGTAGAGCTGATCAATACACCACGATTTAAATTAGATTGCCTTGCGATTGTATTGATACTTTCAACTAATTTGTGTTGTTCAGTTATTGACTTCACATCGTGTTCCATGAATGCTTTATCAATTATGGCTTTCAAGTTTTCTTTGAGAACATTATCTAATTGTTTAAATTTTACATTATGGATTTCATCCTCTTTATAGCTAGCTAGAAGGTCATTGTTTAGCTTACTAATGAGTTCTGTTAATGTTTTTTCTTCATTTATCGTAGGTTGCTCCTCTGTTTCCAGAGAGTGTTTAATTTGACTATTCTGCTCCATTACAATGTCAGTGGATTGTGCAGGGGTAAATAATCGCTGTAATTCTTGAGCAGAACGCTTCTGTGGGATCTGGGTCTGGTTCGATTTGTTTTCAGATATCGTAGATTTATCACTAGGTTTTACGGGAGAGTTTTGTTTGATTTTTTGGATCACGTTTAATTGATTTTTAATTTCACTCAAATCGTGTTGAAGTTTCTTGATGATATTTATTTCATTTTGTTGAAAATGATTAGTACTCATTGTTGCTTGGAACGAGTCGGGCGCTGTTGATGCAAAACTCCAATCCTTATGAATGATAAATTGCTTTTTATCTATATTTTCCATTGTAGCTTTAGTAGCTTCCACCACGGCAGATTGCTCAGTCTCGGTTTGAGGCTGGGTTTCTTCTGCTAATTCAGGCTCAGTGGTTTCCGCCACGGCAGATTGCTCAGTCTCGGCTTGAGGTTGAACTTCTTCCGTTGCTTCAGGCTCAGTGGTTTCCACCACGGCAGATTGCTCAGTCTCGGTTTGAGGCTGGGTTTCTTCTGCTAATTCAGGCTCAGTGGTTTCCGCCACGGCAGATTGCTCAGTCTCGGCTTGAGGTTGAACTTCTTCCGTTGCTTCAGGCTCAGTGGTTTCCACCACGGCAGGTTGCTCAGTTTCGGTTTTAGGTTGAGTTTCTTCCGTTGCTTCAGGCTCAGTGGTTTCCACCATGTCAGGTTGCTCAGCCTCGACTTGAGGCTGGGTTTCTTCTGCTAATTCAGGCTCAGTGGTTTCCGCCACGGCAGATTGCTCAGTCTCGGCTTGAGGTTGAACTTCTTCCGTTGCTTCAGGCTCAGTGGTTTCCACCACGGCAGATTGCTCAGTCTCGGCTTGAGGTTGAACTTCTTCCGTTGCTTCAGGCTCAGTGGTTTCCACCACGGCAGATTGCTCAGTCTCGGTTTGAGGCTGGGTTTCTTCTGCTAATTCAGGCTCAGTGGTTTCCGCCACGGCAGATTGCTCAGTCTCGGCTTGAGGTTGAACTTCTTCCGTTGCTTCAGGCTCAGTGGTTTCCACCACGGCAGGTTGCTCAGTCTCGGCTTGAGGTTGAACTTCTTCCGTTGCTTCAGGCTCAGTGGTTTCCACCACGGCAGGTTGCTCAGTTTCGGTTTTAGGTTGAGTTTCTTCCGTTGCTTCAGGCTCAGTGGTTTCCACCACGGCAGGTTGCTCAGTTTCGGTTTTAGGTTGAGTTTCTTCCGTTGCTTCAGGCTCAGTGGTTTCCACCATGTCAGGTTGCTCAGCCTCGACTTGAGGCTGGGTTTCTTCTGCTAATTCAGGCTCAGTAGCTTCCACCACGTCAGGTTGCTCGGTTTCGGCTTTAGGCTGGATCTCTTCTGCTAATTCAGGCTCAGTGGTTTCCGCCACGGCAGATTGCTCAGTCTCGGCTTGAGGTTGAACTTCTTCCGTTGCTTCAGACTCAGTGGCTTCCACCACGGCAGATTGCTCAGTCTCGGCTTGAGGTTGAACTTCTTCCGTTGCTTCAGGCTCAGTGGTTTCCACCACGGCAGGTTGCTCAGTTTCGGTTTCAGGTTGGGTTTCTTCCGTTGCTTCAGGCTCAGCGGTTTCCACCATGTCAGGTTGCTCAGCCTCGACTTGAGGCTGGATCTCTTCTGCTAATTCAGGCTCAGGGGTTTCGACCACGGCAGATTGCTCGGTTTCAGTTTTCTCAGTTGAAGAGGCTATCGCTATATTATTAACTTTATTAATTTCCTCATCAATGGCAGATGAAATTAATGCTGCGTCTGCTTGTACTGACTCTTGCAAATCAGAATCCATCGTTAGATAAGAATCAATGATGTTTTGTGCTAATGCAATATTCTGTAAATTTAAATCTATTAATTTAGTCTCATTAATATCATGCTCAATTGTGGGTTCTTGATTGATGTCTAATAAAATGAGGTTTAATTCTATTGCTGTTTGCTTGAGTGACAGATCAGTTTCGTTCAGTTCATTTTTTACTATGCTTTCATTAAAAATAGAGAGCTTATTTTTTAAATCATGGATTTCTTTTGGGATAGAGAAAGCGTCACTCATTTTTTGTACAAAATCGTCAGACTCTACTTTTAGTGTTGATTTAGTGACTTTTTCAGGTTCAACTTTAGCTATCTGATCTTGAAGCACCTTTAGTTCTTGAGTTAATGAATTCAGTTTTAATTCATAATTTGCAATTTTGTCTTGTGCTTTATCACTAGAGGATAAAGCTAAATTATCTATTCTGTTTTCCAAGTCATAAATCTGTTCTTGAAGAACTTCTTTATTTTCGTAGAGTTGAGTTAAAGGTAATTGACCGTGCATTTCAACTAATGGAATTTCCTGTATTGAAACTAAGTTAGTCTCTACTTTTTGAGCTGGCTTTTGGGCCTTTTGAGTTGAAGGAGAACTATCATTGAAGATTAAGTTCATCTCTCTACCTGTTTTTATTACTTGAGAATATGTTTGATAATCTAGGTGTTGACTATTAGATGCTTTGAAAAAATCATACGCATGTATTAACGAATCTTTTATGTCGTAAAAATTTTGAAATTGTTCTTTGTTTAAATTGATATCGGTAGGGATCCATTTATATTTATACTGGTTTTCTATGTTCCAGTTAGGGCTTACACTCGTTTGAAGTGTGGTTGTAATCGCATGTAATAAATAATCACCAGCTTCATTTCGGGCTTTATCTCTTGCTATTTCATTTGAGTCGCCTTCACTACGATAGTGATTTTCTAATGTATGAATTAAATCATCAATATCAGACAGCTTGTTTTCTTGTTGTTCTTTAGTGAAGTCTTTACCATTAATATCACTGAAATCAACAAAAACACTTGCTAATTCAATTGCATCTTTAAAGTCTTTAGCCACTTTTAGGCCAGTATTTTCCAACCGAACGACTTCTTTAGTTGTTAAATCGGTATATGAAATTGCTGGAGCAAAGCGCTCTTGGCCATGTTTATTAAAGCGGTCATTGTCTGCCATGTTTATAATTGGGAGTGTAGGGTACTTATTGAGGGCAGCACGTATTGCGTGATTTATATTTCCAGCATCAATTGCACAAATCACTAATGCATTAAGACCGCGTTTTTTTGATTCAACGTAAGCATGCAAACCATTTGCGATGCCTTCATTAGTAATGATTATGCTCGCTTCACTAGGATTCCCAATGGTATAGAACGCTTGTTTTTTAGTACCATCACCAAGGCCATCAAACATCTTATTTAGATATTCACTTTCTTCACCGTCTCTTTTGATCTCTATTTTTTCAGCGTATATTTTTTGATAACCTGTTGTCGTGCTTATATCTCTCTCTTCGTTAAGAGACTGATCTAGTGGTAGCCATGTTGTACCGTTAGAATCAATTCTTAATCCCGTCAGATGTTGAGCTGCTTCAACGACAAGTCCTTTTTGTTCCCAATAGGTGCTTTTTAATTGTTCCTGAGACGTTACAGGTGTTTGTTGTAGATAATTGTTTTTAGCGCTAGCTAATTTTTCAATGTTTTCTAA
Source organism: Aliivibrio thorii (assembly GCF_057368585.1). Taxonomy (NCBI): domain Bacteria; kingdom Pseudomonadati; phylum Pseudomonadota; class Gammaproteobacteria; order Vibrionales; family Vibrionaceae; genus Aliivibrio; species Aliivibrio thorii. Next base: position 115,480 of record NZ_JBXXRD010000003.1, read on the forward strand.
TTCAATCTCGTGCAAAATTTGTTGTCTTTTGATGCTACGATCAGCTTCCCTTTGCTGGAATTCTTGAACTGATTTTTCATTAAAGACTACATTTGGTACATTTCCTTCTTTTAAGAAATCAGTATATTCATTACGTGAGTGCGGATCATTTGCATTTTCAAAGGAAGGGTAAAAATAAAAAGATTCGATTTCTTTTTTTCCACCTTTCCATATATGTACATTTAATAATACGTTCTTAAATCTGCTATTTTTTTGGTCATTCTTGATGTAAGCGTTAAACGCACCTCGAACTGATTTTTTCGCGTTTAATGCAGCTTTTTTCGAAATAGATGTTGCTAAATTATCAACAGGTGAATCATTTTCGCTAAGTTCAATGAGGTCAATCATAGCATCGGCATCGATATTAGCTTCTTTTGCCGCAGAATCAAAGACACTGATGTTTTGTTCTAATAACATTTTCAAATATACATGTGGGTTATCTGAGTTGAATTTTTTTTTCAAAAAAGCAACTTGTGAATCTTCACTATATAAAAATTCTTGTATTAATAATTTCTCAACGTCTGATGTACTTTTTACAATAACGTTTGATTCAAAAATGGATAAGTAACCATTAGCAAGTTTTAGGGCATCTGATCGGCTATATACCCCGAGTTGGTCTAACCGTTCTAGCTCATTTATTGACTCATTAACGAGTTGTTCTGCTAATTCTCTTGTTTTTTTATATTCGTTGTTTGGATTTTTTTTAGAAAAACGATTTGAATATGCTTTGTTTATTTTTACGAGCGCTTTATTTTTATCTGTTATTTTTTCTTGTTTGGATCGTTCGGATTTATTGATAGAAATAAGGCTGCTATGTAAGCGACGAACCTCATTATGAAAGCTATGGTTAACGGGCAACATTGCACTTGCACTGTATCTTAATGCTGCATTCGCGATGTTTTTTAACATTGGAATTTGAGGTGGAACTTTTAATTGCTCAACACGTCCTCCAAGTTGCCCAAATGTCATTCCATAATATTCTGTAAATTTCCCCTTATCGCCAACATAAGGCAATCTTATTGTTTTTGATGAATCTAAGGCCGAGGGAATATTTAGGTCATCTCTTGATCCTTGAAGCACTTTGCTTAAAGTATCAATGGTATCGTGTTTGATTTCATTCATATTGATAATCCTTTATTTAATTTGAATAGCGCAGCGCTTAAGGTGAGGGGGTAAATGTTCTTTATTCGCATAGGTAACTGCGATGACGTTGTGTAGGTTTTCTAATAGTATTTCAGCATTACTAATGTCGTTTGCTGTTTTTAATGGGCCATAGATAACGGCATTTACAATTAGATCCTCAAGGGTAGTTAGTGCTGATAATACTTTTTTATTAACAGGACTAAATGATTTTCCTTGATAATCGAAGGCGTCTGTATTAATTGCAAAAGCAAACCCTCCTTGTTTGTATAAATTGATAGCCTCAACGATCAGTACAGTACTAGCAATTTGTAAACAGTATTTTTTAGGTAGACACAAAACAACCGACTCACCATCTTTGAATTTTATTTTGGCTTGAATCAGTAAGTCTTTAATTGGTGTTGTAAGTGTGTAGTGAAAGGTTGGCAATGAAAGGGAATCATCCATAAATCTAATGAAACTAAGCATGATTATTTTATTATCATTGTTTGTATTGTACTGAGATATTTTACACTTCAATGTAGAGTGTTTTCCTGAAAAATGGATTAATGAGGTAGTGTTATCCATTTGATTCTCATTGAGAGAATAATATAAATTGCTCAGTGTTTTTAATGCTAAGCCTAAACTTGTATCTTTTTGACATTTACTCTCAGTAAATAATTTCTCATGCTTGAATGTTGATAATTGAAGGATCTCATTGGTCTTGGAATTAAGTTCAGCTTGAACAGAAAAGCTATTATTTTCTTCAATTTCATGAAGTAATAAGTTTAAGGGGGCATAAATGCCTTCAAGTGTAACAGTAGAAGTTAGTTTTATCTTTTTCTGTGTCATCGCTTTTATGCACTGCTGCTTGGTTGACCCGATTAAATGAAAAGTAGAGAAAGTGCATGATTGAATAAATGAAAGAAGAGGATCATCAATTATTGTTTGTGATTCTTCATTTATAGCTTGTAATTTTTCTACTAATTCATAATTAGATGCAGCTATGATTATTTCACTATTAAGATTAAAGATGGCGATAGCATTGTTATGGCAGTATTGTTTTAACTCTATATCAGCAAAGATGGTAGTTTCTGGAGTTAAGCCGCTTAGATCATGAAGATAGAAAATTTCTTCATGCATACAAGCACAAATCATTTTTTTATCATTGTCGATATAACCAAGTCTTAAAAGGTAGTTCAGATTTAGCTCTTCTTGCTCACAATCAACATCTATAAACTGAGCTTTAATAATTTCTGATAGAGGATTACCAGCTAATTTTTGATATATCGTGCTTGAATATATGGCTGAAGGAAGACTTTTAATTAAAGTTGCGGTTTCATTTTTTGAGATCAACATACTCATAATTTCATTCCTATCTCAGAACCATTTCTTGATAGGGCTGTTATCATTGTTGATAGTGATTGCTTAACTTGATTTGTGATGTCTTTAAGCTTGGTGCTTATTGAGTCAGCATTTAAGTCGATCCCTGATTTTTCGAACAATTTATTTAATTCAGGTGCTTTCTTATTGATGTGATCAAGAAGAGGTTGAACGCACTCTAAATCTTTTTTAAGTTTTTCCATATGAGCAAGTTTGTTATTGTCATTCATAAATAAGCCTTGCTTTACTTCACTCATTATTGACTGCCCAAGCTTTATGGCTGAATTCTTAAACTCATTGGTTTTTTTTGCGAGTTCTTCTTTTGTTAAAGAAGACGGTGAGGCTATCTGACTTACTAATGCCTGCATTTTAATACATTGCTCTGGGATACTTTCACTAAGGGCATTCTTTAACGGGAAGTTAGTGCTGTTAGTGCTCTTGGGTGATTGATTTCTTTTATTATGGATCGCTGCTGCAATAAGCTGACCTATCGTTGGGTTTGAAGCGTTTTTATTTAGGTCTTGTTCTTTTTCTTTTTCTTTTTCTTTTATGGATTGTCTTGAAGGATCCATATTATTGTTAGATGGATTTATTTGTTCCTGAACTGGCTCTGATTCTTGTTTTTGTTGGTTAAGACCGCCCAGCTCTAATTCTAATTCTAATTCAGCTTGAGCCTTGGCTAATTCCTCTCTTAATTCTTCGATATATTGCTGTGCTGTTTTTACTTTACTTCCTTCAATAGTTGTATGTATTGTATTTTCAACATAACTAGAATTAGAAGAAGGGCGCTCAGAATAATCCCCTGTGGCGTAACTAATGTCCTTATTAGATTCCATGCGCATATAAAAAGCATCGTTACCTTGGTTATCAATATGATGATAATTCGACGCTATTTTATTGTTCAGTTGCTCAGAGAAGAGGTCTCCAAACTTTAGATGTATATTGTTCGCCTCTATCTGTTTTGATTTATTGAGTTGGACGAGTTTATCCATACTGCAATCCCGAAATTCAATAGGAGAGCGAAATCCTTCAGGTGGCCAGCTTCTTTTAGTCTTCATGATTTATCCTTATATCTTTCAACTTTAAAGCCTGTAAGGTTTCGCTTCTTAGGCTTTTTTCCAATTTAGTTAATGTGCTATTTAGTGATTTACTATAATAAAGAGCCAGATGGCGCGTTATCTCTGGAGTCATTTGCACTTGGTTAAGTGATTCGATTCTTTCTGAATGAGCCAGTGTTGAACCATCATTAATGAAAGCGGCATCTCTCGCCTTATTGTTTATAAGCGTTCTTCGTTTTAATGAGTCGTCAATAAACCCTTTATAAAGGAGTGATTTTCTTAATTGTTGAAGCTCTATCGGACCTTGTGGTAATCCAATCAAAGAAATTTGTTCTGCTGATGGTGTTCGTATATCGCTTCCAAAAATTAATTCAATAAAGTTACTGGCCTTAACTAGTTCGTCTTCATTTAGTAACGAGTAATTATTTAGAATTTGGGATGTATCAGAAAGCTGCATACTGAAGGTTTCGAGAAATTGCTTGTCTTTTCCATTTTGAGAGCTATTTTTTGATTCAGTTTTTATGTGATTAAAGAAACTAATGTTTGTTGGAGTTTCATTATTCATCGCACCAGTGATTATATGGAATGTGCTTTCTTCTTTTTGTTTTTCAAAATTACAACTTTCACTTAAAGTTGTATTGACCTTGTCTAAGCTCTCATTAATTACCTTGCATGTTTCTTTACTCTGAAAAGGTGCAGAGTAGCGCTCTTCAGAATAATTATTTTCAGTGATGGAAATTGCTGATGTTTTAGCTTGTATTTCTGCTGATTGATTGGCATTTTTTTGATCATTTAGCCCTTCAGAAAGAGCTTTAGCTTGCTTCATTATTTCATCATGATTGCTCATGCGTTCGTCTTGTAAAATAGCTTCTCTAGTCATTTTCAAAAACCAGTTACCATCACGAATAAAATCAGTGATAAACCAAATAGGGGAGAAAAAGCTATAAGTCACAGGGCTTATAACCAGTGCCGCTACAATTATGAATGAGGTAATGCTATTCGATAGTTGGCGTTTCATAATTCATATTAACCTCTTCAGGAATAGAGTGGCCTAACTCGACATGTAACATCTTGTTCGGCAGTCTTAAGTTACGTATTGTTGCCGTAACATGATCGACAATGACAATACCCTCATCCAATGAGGTCAGCATTTTTGCATACCCTAGTCGTCTCTGATTGATATCGTTTCGATTAAATAATGCGCTTCTAACTGATGCATATAAGAGAAAAGTAGTTAAGGTATTATCGGCCTCTGTAAAACGATTATGGTGAGTCTGATAATATGAATTTAATATTCCGATTTGCTCATCGGTAGCCATGTCTTTTTCATAAACAGAATAAATTTCTATTTCATCTCGACCTTCATTTATAACGACGTATTCATTTACAAATGATTTGAAAATGCTTGCTAAATGTTGCATTTGGAAAACAACATCGGCAGTCAAATAACCCAATTCCAATGCTTTTTCTAGGTTTAATCCAGCGTATTTTAAATCAGCCTTATTTATGCGGAGCAAGTCGCACTGCTTATGAGCATACTCAATAATTGTTTGGTTTATCTTTGACATTTTGCTCTCTTATGCGTAATGTTTGATTACAATATATACGTATGTGAATTATAAAACAAATGAATGTAATTAACCCGAGTTTGACCCCACTGTATAAGCCTGCTGTTTATGCTTCTCTCTGTTCTAGGGCTGATATCACACTTTTTGTTGCTTTACAGAACGATATCGACCTATCAAATAAAATAATGACTTTTTCACCCTCACTTTCGAACTACTTTGGTTTTAAATCTGATAATACTCAATGTCATATTGGTGTTCCTGATGAGTTATGGGCCAAGTTTTCTCAAATAGATTTTCAATGCTTTTCTATAAGTTTAAATTACTTATCTCTTCATTATCACGTTGATGAAGAGCATGTAAGCTCATACAGAACTGCGGTAGGAATGGAAAAAGAGATTCATCTATCTGGAAGTGAATTAACTATTCGACTCCCTTTAAGAAGAAAAAACGCACTGGAAATTCAAGCTTGTATTGTTTTGCATCTTCATCATATGTCGCCAGATAGTGAAGCGATTGAAGGGCAAAATGAGCAAATATCAATAACAAAAAAACAGATTTTCGAGGATTAATTTATGGATGATCAAAAAGAGCCTGTTCATGTAAATAGCAAATTTAGTAAACCACTTAAAATTGTTGGTGTATTTGGTTTTATTGTTTTTGCTTTGATTTATATTTATGTCATCTTCAATACTTATTATGGTTCAAAGTCCGACCAGCCTTTAGGATCTTTACCAGTACCCATTAAAGTTATAAATGCAGATCCATTTATAGCGAGCGATGCTTTTGATTTATTAGAGGCAAAGGAGGATGTTGCATTAACTCCTTTGAGTATTAGCGAATTAGAAGCGAAATTAACAGTTCAATTTCAGCGTCATGTTTTTCTGAAAAACATTAAAGGAGCACCACTTTATCTTGCCGTTATTGGTGATGATATGTTCTTTGTTGATAGCACAGGAACTTACATGTTAGATGGACGCCTTCTAGATATAGAGAATAACTTAATACTATCAGATTTAATTCAAGAGGAAATTAATAGCGCGAGTCGTCATTTAACAGCTTTACGTTCTGCTCGGCTTGATGGCGTGAATTCATTTTTAGATGGAAAAAATCAAAATCGGATAGTTAAAAGTTATGAATATAAAGAATCCTCTAACCAAAAGGCAAGTATTAGTCAGACTCATGCCTTACCTGTAGCCACAAACTCAAAGGGAATTAGTCATAAATCCAACAAAGCAGCGATGAATTCAATCACCGTTGATACAGATACTCGCGCTTCTTCAATGAGTAACAATAGTAAATTTACTGAGCTTCCGATGGGGTTGGATCAGCAGCTTAATATAGCCCCTGACTTATTGAATATGGCCTCTTCGTTATCACTTTCAGATATAGCGTTTGAAGATAAGTGTTTAACTGTATCGCTAGGCGCAAATTCTTACGCTGAGATGTATCACTTATACCAAAGCATGAAATCAGAAAGTGTAATGAAAAAATGTGGCGAAGTTTATGCTTCAAAACTTATCCCCCAATTGGACGATAAAGATCTAATTGTCTATGAGGCTCCTAATGCGAAACGAAGCATTACGATTATTTCTGACTTTACTTGCCCTTATTGTCGAAAACTTCATGATGAAACACAGAAATACCTTGATGCTGGTGTCACTGTTCGTGTATTCCCTTATGGTCGAGCATCGTATATGAGCAACGGAGAATTGACCGCTGTTGGTAAGAATAACTCTTTAGCACAGTGTCAATTACCGAGTAAAAAGGGTGAGTTATTTGATACACTGTTGTCAAATCCTACACTATATAAAAGCAAAGTTTTAAGCGGAAATGGTGTGTCATTACCATCTGAAAAGTGCCAGCAAGTCTCTTTTATCTATAAGGTAATAGGAGATATCTTAACAAGCAGGGAAACCCCTATTATTATTAATGATGAAGGTAATGTAGCTCGTGGATATTTCCCAGCGAGTTCTTTGCTATCTAAGTGGGGAATGTTGTAGTTATAGAGTGACAAGATTAATGAAAGCCCCTCGATGGGGCTTTTTTTATATGCTGAAGTTAGTGTTTATTTCTTCGATGATATTATCTAGTTTTACGGTTCTTAATTCATTTTCAGGTTTGATCTGGATATCAGAATCAATATTCTTTTCTTGTTGTACGATGAGTTCATTTAGGACGTGGTTTAAGCCGAACTCAATCAATTTTGGGTAATGTTTTTCAGCTTGCTTTAATGTAGAGGATATTAATTTAGTATTACAATGATTACCGTTAAAGAAGAGTGTGGAATATTTTTTAGCAGATAATTCGATGTTTGAAGGACTTGTGTCTTTTGATGACGCTAATAGATAAGCGATTTCATTTTGTGGTGAAAGAGTAAGCTCATTTTTAATAAAACTACCCGTTCGAGCAAGAACACTTCCCGAATCAAAATGCATTACTGAACAATCATTAAAGCTATGATTCAATGATGTGCGGTTTTGTTCTTTAATTAGATATTCTATGGGGGTAATCGGGTGAGCCAGATTATAAATAGCATAATGAGCAGTGTTACTTTGAAAGTCGAGGTGTTGCTCATGATGAATAAGCTCTCCTGATAGCGTGTATTCACTTAACGTTTGATCAGCGATACTTGGTAAGAATTTAAAGTCAGTTCTAGTATAACTAATTCTACCGTTAATGAATGCATCTTGAAGTTCCTCTGCTACAGTCAATTTTCTACCTGATAGAGCTCTATCCGTGATTAAATCTCGGGTAATCGTAGGGTTAACCTTAGTTGCGGCATTTGCATCATGCCATTGTGTGGGTACATTACAAACATGTTGAACGCCTTCTACATTAAACCCTCTTTGTTGGACTTGGTTTATTCGCCCTACAGCATCAAATTGTTTTGCTAAAGAGATCCCTGTGGTTGTTAGATAGTTATTACGGTTCGACTTTGAGCTCATTTTGCGCATATGTAAATTAGTCACTTTAATCAATGCGGCTTTGAGTGCTTGGTTTTGATCAAAATCAAACTCGCCTTTATTGTATCGATTCAAAGTTAAAGTAATGCCTATTTCACTAATATCATTAAAGATACAACGTCCATGCTCAGAGTCAGGTGTTAAGTTTTTAATATGTTCAGCGATTAAATCTCCTTGAGGGTCGGGGTCTGTTGCTATGATTATTGGTTGTCCATTTAGCGCTCTTAAATCTTCAATAATGGTTTTGTTTATTGGTTGTTGAACAATATTATTATTATGAAACGTATAATCATATAGGTGGCCAGAAGTGGCCATTACACTTGTAATTACCCCTAGTTTAAATAAATTATGCTGTAAAAGAGCCGCAATCTTTGGACTCTCAACAATAATGTTTTTACCACTCCCAAGAATCATCAATCCCCCTGCCTTCTGTTGAAGGGCTATTTGATTTTTGATTGGGACTATTACTTTCAGGTAATTGTTTATAAAAATTATCAGTATGAACGCTGCATGATGCGGCTTTAAAAATACCGTTTAAATGACCGTAACAAGTTTCATCAACTTCGATGCAGTTTACGCTTTCTGTTATCAATTGCCCTGATAGTGACTTTGTTGTTTGTTTACACATGCGATTGTATTGACTCACTGGCCCATCAATTCGACCACATTCAACGGCACGTTTGCCAGTATTGTCTATGCTTGAACCGCTGACATAACAAGCTGAACCAAGATTCATATTGGCTGGCAAATTCTTACAGGATTCTACTATTGGAATAGGCGTCCCATCGGGGTATCGTTTAATTTGTTTTGTTTCATCGTCCGTCTCATAACCAATTACACACATCTCGTAGTCAACGGTCGGACGGCTACATTTAATTTTTCTCCATTCATCCGAGAAAGCATCCCCTTCTTTTAAATAACAGGTATCTGGACTTGAAGGTTCACTGTCTGTTATGGAACAAGGAACAATAATATTTTTTCCTGTACTATCTTGCGTGTAACACATTTCATCTTCTGGTTCTGTAGGTATTGGGTCGGGATTAGGGAGACCATTTCCATTACCGCTATTACCTCCGTTATCATCGTCACCAAACAAATCATCTATGGTTTTATCTTTGATAGCATTTAGTTCACTACATACTTGTCCTGTTAACCCTGCGGCTATATCACCAAGAGTAGGGAGCCCAATCAAATCAAAATCCATGTTACAGCTTGCCATTGGATTGAACCATGTTGAAGGGTTCCCACTCGTAGTATCAATATCGCATTCATAATCAATAGCTGGAGAGGGGAGAGTTATAGTTAAAGAGTCACATGAATTAGATGGACTTATAGCCCAAGTTTTTTGCGGTTCTGATTTTTCAGCAAATGCGTAAGAAGTAGAAAACAAAGCCACTATTAATGCCATTTTTATTTTCATATCGAATGTCCTGTAATGGTTTGTAACGTTGATATTTTTGCGACTTCTTCGACTCTTTGAACAATAGTCTTTGAAGCGATAACTATTTGATTGTTAACTAGTGTATTTTTTTCTATAGATTCGTTATAGGTGGTGTAAGCATATTCGTAAATAGCGGTTCCCCAAGCGTCACTATTAAAACCGCACCACGCCATTGCGGTGATAGATTCAGTGAAAGGAAGGTAAGCAATTAATCCTATTAGATCAGCGAGAGCATGCTCTGTTTTATCACTCAGAGGATAGCGACAAACTGAAGGCAGATTGTTAAATATTTTAGCAATATCATGAATTTCACTATTTAGCGTCCACGTTTCTTTTTCTTCGAATGAATGCCAAATTGCGAGAACATCTTGACTGTACTGTTCTAAATATTGTGACTTATACGTTGTGTATTTATCTATATCCATTGCTATAACCGTATTTTATTTATAATATGGTTACATTAGTAATTTTTTAGGGATAGTGCAATGGAATTCGAACAATCATTAACTAGACGAAATCTAGCGGTAGATCTTCAAGAGCCCTTGTTATCCTCTTCTCCTCGTTGGAATCCTGATTCTTGTCTATCTATGGAAGATTTCACACTTCAAGTTGAATCTTTTCATCCTCAAGCATTTGATAACCGCTTACTTACAGCTATTGAAAATAACAATGAACCTATTTTTACGCTTGGTGATGTGACTACACAATTAGAGCAACCGTTTGACATTAGCAATGATATTGAGATGGATAACTCAATGGAAATGGAAAAAATGGGGATGTAACGATGTATTTTTCTAAAAAACACTTAGCCGTAATTATTGCACTTAGTTTTCCATTTAAAGCTAATGCTGTTGTTTGTATAGACGCGATTGGTAACGCCCTCCAATTAGAAGAAATGGTATCGTCGGCTGCTCGTTGGGTTGAAGAAAAGTCAGCTTGGGCGGCTGAATATGCTCAAGAGAATGCATTAGCCGAATTTGAAAATATGCAAAGTGAATACCGTGCAAGTGCTGAAATTTCAGCAGTTACAACATCGGTATCCTCAACGGCTAATGCTCATGCTGAAGAGCGATATATTGCTTCACCTAGTGCTTGTTCTGCAATCCAAGGAGCTAAAGCTCTTTATGATTCGTTTTCAGCCAATTTATGTGCTGAAGACGAATCAAAGGTTGCTGTGGAAAGTTTGGAATTATCAAAAATCACAGACTGTGGGGTTGGTGGCTCAGGATTACATTGTGGTGCGTTAAAAAAGAAAAGAGAAAGCATTTCAAGTCGTTTAGTTTCGGCTGTAAATGATAAAGATGGTGAATCTCTTGCCGCAATGCTAGATGGTGGAACCGTACTTGGTGTTGGTGACGGGGTAATGAGTCCTGATAAACAACAAGCCCAAGATGATGCTTTTGCATTAATTCTTGGAGTGGAAGATACGAAGTCACTACCTCGACGTTTGGATGGTAGTTTAGCTACAAATGATGATCCCCATGCGATAGCAGCTACGACTCAGTGGGCTAGACAACACGCTCTTGAATCAATTCCAAATTCTGCGTTAAAACGAATCAAAGGATTGTACGATCATCAAGACGGTAAAAAATCAATTATCGCCCAATTAGAAGAACGAGTTCAGTATTATAATAGTGAAGAGTTCTTAAAATTAATTACGAATACCAACTCAAAAGACTCCCTGCCTGCCGATTGGGGGACAATGCACCCAGAAGCTAAATTTTCTTATTTACAAACATTACCGTCAAGTGAGCAACCAGTATCGTCAGAGCAAGTTACTCGCATGATCGCTGAAATGATTAGCCTACAACTTGCTTTGGATTTTTTAACTACAGAATCCGCGCTATCAAGCAATGCTCTTATTGCGATTCAATCAAAGGTTCAGATGTAAATGAATATGCTTGATGAATTCTTTAAGTTCATGGTCGAGTATGAGATCCCATCTCTTTATTTATTAATTGAAGTTATTTTTATGGGTCTTGGTTGGTATTACTTTATTTGGTGTATCGCGACTCTTAAAAATGTTAAGCAATTAACGGGTAATTACTCACAAACAGCTTTTCAAATGGCTGATGTTTCTCCGCTATCAATCATAGGGCGATTCTTTGCTAGTGTTTTCTTAATGTCTTATGGGCAAGGCCAAGCGCTAATCGCTAATTCTATTTTTGTGTCACAAGATTTTGCCCCTTACTCAATTGAAATGTTTAGATCGATTTCTTGTGCCAATGGGAGTATGGAAGGTTGTCTTCATTATGATTTGGGTCTCTATCAGAATCAATCATGGGAGTCTCAGGTTATTAATGCGAATTTTTTCAATTTAACTACAGCATTGATGCAAATATTTGGGGCGATTGCGTATGGACGTGGTTGGCATAATGTTGGCCGACTTGGAGATAACGCTGTAAGTGGGAAAGCTCCTCCTACATTTGGTGGGGCTTTAACTCAACTTATTCTCGGTGTGGCATTTATGCACCCCCTTGAACTATGGGAAATGTTCACTTAAGTAAATAACAAGGAACAGTTATGGAAGAGAATACAGGGTTACTTGATGGGCTTGGTAATGCTATTGACTATCTTGCTGAGCCATCAATTATACATTGGTTGACTCTTTGGTATGGTGATTGGGTTTTAGGTGTCTTTAATGATTCTGCCGCCATTAATTACCCCGTTTCAGCTTTAATGATCGCGTTAGCTTCGTTAAACATCGTTGCGTTGGCTGCATTATTAATTGTCTTGGCTTTTACTGGAGGTAAGTCTCTTTTATCTGGTTTAGTTACTGCTGATATCGCATCTGGTAATAGTAAATTTCTTCCTATTCGTTTACTGATGGCTTTTAGCTTACTCATGCCTACAAGCGCTGGTATTGAAGCGATGAAGGACTATAACGTTTCGATCAGTAATGTTCAGCTTAATACAATGAGAGTAATCGTTGGGGGAGGGGCTATTGCCGATTGGTTATGGGGTCAATCAACGCGAGCTTTATTTGAATTTAATATTGGAGGGGCATCACCTATTCGAAATACGATTGATCGCTCTAATTCATTTGCTCGGGCGTTTACCTGTAACTATCTTTATCATAAAACCATAGGGGCAAGTAATGGAGAGCAACTTTTCTATTATTTATCAGGCCGTGAAAATATACCTACCTTTAAATCTTTGCAAGGCGCAGATAGTTGGGATGAAATAGCATTACCCGAGGAAGGAGGACTTCCAAGCTTTCTTAGAATTCGATTAGGTGGTCCCAATGAATCATGCGGTTCATTGACGTTTCAGTTACAAGGGGATCCAAAAGCGGAAGATGACAAACAAAAAGGAATGTTCTCAAGCACAAATTCATTAGTCACAGAAATGCAGTATTTAATGAGAAAAGAGGCAAATGCAATTTTACTTTCAACAATGAGGCCTTATACCGAATTTGCAAAGCGTTACTATGATGCATTTTCTAGTGTTTCAGTTAAAACATTGTATGAGAGTAAAAAACCTAATGTTGGTGGCGAGTCATTTGCTCCTGAAGCGATTAATTCTGGAACACTCCAATCAGGAGCCTCTTCTTTAAAGGATAAAGTCAATGGTACAGGAGATGCCTTAATTTATTTGGCTCAACAATTAGCCTACAACCAACAATCAATATCTCAGAAGGCACTCAGTGTATTTGGTGAGCATTTAGGAGAGGAAGGCGATAATCTACCAGAGACATCAATAACAGATCGCATTATTAATAATTATCTATCTGGCTATATATCGGCTGGGAGTTTTTGGAGCTTTTATCAAGACTTTTCAGCCCTTGCTTATGATGCTGAGCGCTATGGTAATGGCTTTGCTGTAACAACCGCTAATATGGATAATGGATCCGAGTTATGTAAGGGAAGTATATTTTCTTGGTTATCTTCTTCTTCCGTTGATGGAATTGATTTTGCTTGTGAGACAACAGGCCATTTAACGATTGGGTTTGATTGGATGGTTGATGTATCAAAACAAAAAGCGGCAATGAAACAGATGGCTTCGACGATTTCAGCCATTGACCGTGATTATGAAGTCGATGTAGCACTTTGGTCGGGGTTTTATAGCATTGGCAATGGAGAGACATCAACAGGATTAGGAGTGTGGTCAAGCGTCATGGTTTGGCTGATTGAAATGGTTTGGAAGGGAATGGAGTGGGCAAATCTAAGTGGAAATGATGGGTCGTTAATAGGCAGTCATGAACAAGATAGATTGAGTTTATTATCAGGTGATGACAGTCTTTTGTTTAACCTATCAGGTCAAAATTCACCTTATATATTTCTGACTCAAGTCGGGGAAGGAATGCGTGATATTTCTTTTCTTATACATGGCCTCAGAGGAACCCTTGATGCTTTGATGAAAACTCAATTATCAATTGCTGAAAAGACATCTGACTCATTAATGCAAACAACTCCGCTCGCAGCTCCGCTTGCATTTTGGTTAGAGTTCCCACTTCGGGCGTTAAATAATTTATGGGAATGGGGTAATCAGACTCTTGGAATGTTGGTAACCGTCTTATCCACAACAAGTCTTATTTTAGTCTATGGTTTACCTGCCATCCCCGTAATTGGCTGGACGATGGTACTTGCTGGATTGTTTTTTACCTTTTTTGCAGCAATGGCCGCTGTTCCTTTTGCCGCAGTACTTTTAGGGATACCAAAGGGAGAAGGATTATTTGCCCCAGATACAGAGCGAGTTCTGTCTTTGATTTATGGAATTTTTATCCGTCAACCTTTAACCGTAATTGGGTTTCTTGGAAGTATGTATATGGGGTATACGACAATGTCATTGTTTAATTTAATTTGGTTTGTGACCTTCTTTACTAAGTTGGATGGCCTAGGCTTACTTGATTCGACAATGGCAATTATCTTTATATTTTTAGGCTATGGTGTTGGGCTATTTTTTATTGCTTTGTATTCATTTCGTATTACGACCATGACTGTAGATACCGTTGGTTTATGGTTTAGTAGTGTCTTAGTTGGTGGGGCATTTGGTAATAATGAAAATGAAATACAAAGTTCAACTCAGGCTATTCAAAGCCTGTCATCTAAACTTGATGAATTTGCATCGGCTAAGGAACAAGGGTCGTCAAATTCTGGTGGTTCTAATGGTGGCGATAAACCAAAATCACAATCTAGCATGAATGCGTAAGGTGATTGAATAATGGATGATAATGATTTTAAACAAATTGTGTTAACAGAGGATGCTAAAAAGAAAAAAGTACCGACTGTTAATTCAAATAATGTAGTCATACATAGTGATGATCTAGGCGATTTGAATGATAAAGTTATTGTCATTCAAATACCGCCTCAATCGGGAACTCAAGAGTTACCTCCGCTACCTGATAATACGCCTTCAGAAAAGCCTAAACGTGCTTTTGTGATTAAAGGTGTTGGTCGAAGTTTATCGAATACGGTTGATGATCATACCTTTCGGATCTTGCGCCCAAGCAGCCCACATAATGCAGTTTTTATTGATGGCTTTATTAAATCAACGTATAGGGATTGGTTATCTTTAATTGACCCTGATAGTGAAACCGAAAAGGCAATTGATAAAGTTCGATATTTAGATGAAGAAAATCGTCCATTTAGAGAAATAGTATCGCAGCTAGATAACTGTAATGTCGATTCAATTAATGCGACTCAAAATGCAATGCTGTGGTGCTTGGGTGTCTCTACGGTTGGAGTCTTTTATAGTTTATTTAAATGCTTGGTGTCGATTCTAATGTTGTTCATGGTCTCAGATTCCAGCCTAGATTTAATTGTTAGTTTTGGTATGTGGCTGTCATTTTCAATGTTTGCTGTGTTTATGTATTTGTATTATGGCTATCATTGCTGGGTATTAAGGAGGGATAAATTTGGTACATTTAAGGGGTTTTTATATGATTATCGAGCCTTTGAAATGAATGCAATTTTTCCTTACATAGAAGAATAAAAAAGGCCTCAATTATGAGGCCTTTTTTGTTAGTCAGAATTTTTTAGGTTAAATGTTTTATTTATGATGATAGTTATGAGCTTACTTATCAAAGTAATAATAAGGGCATATCCAATTAAAATAAGAAGAACATGCTTTGGATAAGGCGGTCTTCCTCTCTCAAACACCTCGCTCATGGGCATGATTAAAAAGCTAAAGCTTGTTGTTGGCTCAGGTATAGGTTCGTAAGGCATCATTTGATTCATGCGCTCACGATTGTATACACGAACAAAATGACTTTCATTTATCATGCTAACATTACGTTTTTCTAGAAAATCTACTTTAGTTTGTCGATCCTCGTGCTGAGGACGTACAGACATATCGTTTTTTAGAGAGTCCCACCAATGATAGATATTACTCGGTTCCTGATTTTGTAACGATGTTGGAATTCCAGATACCGTTTCTATACTCACTGGATATTCACCATTCGAGTTAGCGGCAATAGGGTTAGTTAGGTTATCTAAGTGGTATTCCATTTGATTAGCAAAACCAATAAATCCAGCGTTTGGAAGTTGTATGAATGGTTGATAAAGAAGGGTGAAAAATAGCGCCACACTAATAATTAGAAAGCGCTTTTTCTTATTTGAAGTAGTAAATTTTTTATAAGCTCGAATCGGAATTAGAGCGAGCAACCAAAAACTATGACGGATAGCTGAAACGATGAATGCTAACGTTAGGATTACCGCTGTAATGGGGGTAACTAGCCATTTTAGTAAGTTGGTTGCAAGCATGGTTATTTACTCCATTTTTATAGATTCCAAATCTATTGCATCATTAATTGTAATATCAATGAGGCGCTGATTATGATTAAAAACAAAATCTACCGCATGTCTAGTGTGGCTTGATGTTGATGTTTTAAGATAACGGTACTTATAAATAGTACGGTTGTCTGGATACATTATTTGTTGTGGGTAGCCAAAGAATTCCTTTACCGTTTCTTGAGTACTCACACCAAGGGTTAAACGCTCTAATTTAGCATAGTTGATAGGGCGGCCCATTTCTGATGATGCACAGCCTGCTAAGGCTGTAATTAGAGCAAATATAGCAATCGATCTACGTAACATTGTGCAATACCTTCAATATATGTATGAAATTTGATTCTTGCAATAGTGGATATTCTTATTTCAACAATCGTCATTTTTTAGAAAAACGTCATTACGGGTAATAACAGTAAACTTCAGCTAGGCCTAAGCCGTTTTGGTCATCAATCAACCCCAGAGCTGGATCACCTACATCGTGAGTTTTAAATGCAATTTGCCAGTTAGTACCGACAATATTTGCATCTATATAGTTAATGTTGTTATTTACTTTAATTGCCCCGTTGTCTAAGAAAATTGTGGTCCATCTTTTAGGGGTAATTAGTAATCGAGGGGAGCCACCAGAAGCGCATACAGGTAAAGGCAATAAATCATTAGCTGCGACCATTTTTACCCCTTGCATGGATAGCTTTGGCATTACATCACTAATAGAGCGGTTCCCTAAAGACGTAAGAACAATATCATTCAATCGAGAAATCCCTGACGGATCCATATCAACGAAATAAGTATCATCGTCTGCATTTATTAATGTTCCTGTCATGGATACATCACCTTCAGATAAAGTTACATTATCCGTTGCATTGCCTACTCGAACTTGACCTGCAAATTGGTTTTGAACTGAAGCGTCAATTTGTTGTATGTATTCGACAGTTAAATCATTAATTTCTGCGGTATCTATGATTGCACCATCACTATCAATAAATGTGCTGGTTAGGTTGTCAATTTCAGCTTGTGGTGTTACGAACTCTTCAACGGTTAATCGCTCTAATGCACTATCACCATCCATATCAATGAATCGCGTCGTTGATACGGTATCTGTAGCTCTGTCATAGTCAGCAAATCTCTCTGCACTAATTGTTTCAGCGCCTTCAATACCTGCACCATCTTCATGTATTTGTGTACCGGTGATCGTAACAAGTCCATCCCTTCGAGAATAAGGAGTATTGGCAACATTTAAGCCGATATCTCCTTGTACAATTGCAGTCGTTGTTGCTGTAAAAAATGAGTTTGTGGCTCCCATTGAGCTGAATGACACTAACTTTTCGGCTGCAACGGCAATCTCACTTGCAAGATGGCGATCTGGGTCACCAGTGTTTGATAGGATTCCATTGGCATGATCTGCTTTTTGTACGATTTGGATCCGAGTATTGATAATTGTTCCATTATTGCTGATCTCAAATCGGTAAGTAGTATCTCCGCCTAAAAATGGGTTATTTAACGTATTACAGTGAAGGTTTTCTACTGGAGAGGTTGCAGAACCTCCACAAAAATCTTGGCTTTTTAGCCAATCAAGACCTAAATGGACAGCCCCATTAACAAAGGGGTGGCCAACTTGGTCCCATTGTTCTAAAGGGGAGAGTAGTGGTGGGGTCGTAGAGCTATCCCCTCCGCTACTTTGATAACGAACAACTGCATTTGCAATAGTTGCTAGTCGTTGGCCTTGTAAAGTGATGGCAGAGCGCTGATTTTCTTCGGCCCACTGTTGAGTGAATTTTGAAAACACCACCATCATAATAATAGTGGCCAGCATTGCTCCAATTAATATCGAACCTTTTTGCTTACCAAAAGAGTTTGCCATCATACTTGACCTATATTAATTATTTATAAAAGTAATGTTGATTGACGTACCAGCAGCAGCACATGCAGTAGTTATTGCTGGAGCTGTGGCTACTCGTGTTGAGCCTACTCGTATTTCATCAATTCGTGCAAACATACCCTCGACAATATCTTGACAAAGATCCCCCTCGACATCATTAGCGATAATACTTATGAATTGATCTGTTCCTGAAAGAACTCGACCACTTTTAAGGGTGGCACTATCAACGGAATCATAGGTTAAGCCGTCGGTTGAAAATGGAGTCACAAATTTATTTGCTGTAGGTGATTTGGTCGTATCGAGTACAATTCGCTTTGATGTATAAGCATAAGCATTATTCAATCCGTCATAAGAACCATAAGTGGTTTTCATTTTTGGTAAAGTATCGAAAGATTTATTTAGAATCGATAACATACTTTCTGATTTTTGGTTTTGTTGCCAATTTGAATAGACATTATAACCTCCAGCCGCAAGTATACCTGCGATAACGATGGCAATAACAATTTCGACTAATGTCCACCCAGCATTTTTTTTCTTTTGAGGAAAACGCATATTTCTATTTCTGTTCATTGTTTATATCCCTTTTATTTTCATTTAAGTTAAATATGTACTGATACTGAAGTTTGCTAATACAAGCAAAATAATATAGGACGCAATTAAAACCATCCCTGTCAAGTTAATTATCCAAGATATGTACGTTATACGAGTTGTTACAGATTGAGCTATTTTTTCAGCAATTGATGCCATGTATTTTGCTGGGGTTTTTGTTTCTAAATACACCGATAATAGGTAATTGGTTTCTACGCTAAATAAAGAGGTATTTAATGATTCTGATATTTGACCTGTGATAAGAAAATTTGATTCTATTTGCTTTCCTTCATAACGTGTAAAAGGAGAACCATGTTCAATTATCGTTTTTAATACGCCTGCCATTGGGTAACCAGACCGAGTTAATGTAGCCATCGTTTGTAAGAACGCAACAGATGCATTAGCTCTGTGGAGACTATACGGCAGCCCAATAACTAAAATCTTTTCTACAAATATTCTCGATGGATGAGTAAAAAGTTCAAATGTAATTTTATACGTCAGAACAACTATTATGAGAAACGGAATAAATAAGGATTGATTATTTAAAACTAGCTCGTTAACACTAATTAATGCAGCAAGCTCCCCTACAGGCTCTTTGCCTGTTTGACTAATCGTTCTTACTATTGGCTCTATTACCTCACCATGACTTCCGTTAACTAACCCTATAAATGATAAAATATAAATAAATGGTGAAATTGATGCAAAAATAAGGATCTTAATATTTGAACTGGATTTTTCATTATTTTCTAAAATCATTTTAATTGCTTCTGAGCTTTTATCTGACGAGCGCAAAATCATTAGTTCAATATCTGTAAGGTAATCTTCCATTACATCGGCTAGGTGTGGTTCTTCAGAGGCCGCCCAATTTTCTCGTATGGTTGAATAGAATTTTTTTATCGCTCTGTGTTTTTTTGGATAGTGTTCTTGTTTTTTCTTTTCAATTGTTTTTATAGCACCACTTAAATCTTGCCCCTGTTTAAGTTTAGTAAGTAAGATATCTAAATATTCGTAAATATATTTACGTGGTAATACTATCGAGCGAAATCCTTTTCTTATTGTCGTAAGTAAAGGGGCAAAAATATTTTGATATGAGAAAGCGTCTAGGCTTATTTTATTAAACATAAATTTGACTCGGATGATTAATGTTAAGTTCTTTACGAATGTTATAGGTAGAGGTTAGATCTCCAATTTCAGTGATGATATTTTCAATTTCTACCTCGCCTTTAAATAGGGCATGTAAAGCAACATCAGATTTTGTTAAGTTCTCTTTAGTTAACCAATATTTCAGAGCTTCTTGCTTGTTTCCAGAAGCAAGGTATGAGAGTAAGTTGACATCAATGTTAACTACTTCAGCAACAAGTTTACGGCCAATAAGACCATTATTACATTCAGGATGCGTACAATTGGTAGAGCTATTATTTCTAAATCGAATGTCTTTTATTTTGTGACCTAATTCCATTGTGCATAATTGCTCTAAAGCTATCATTTGGTCTTCATTAATATGTGGCAATGTCTCTATCGTGTGAGCGCAAGTAGGGCAGATTTTTTTTAAGAGTTTCTGCGAAATAACAGCACCTAAAATTTGACCATTTGATAGCGTTGATGCATTTGCTCCTAATCCAACCATTCGTTCATATACATCAAATGGACTTTCACAGTGTAATGTTGCAAAAACTTTATGGCCTGTTTGTGCTAATTTTTGAGCTGTATCAACAGACATTAGATCTCGAATTTCGGCAAGAGCTAATGTATTTGGATCCGCTCGCATAAAGAATTTTTGCAATGCTTCCGCTTGTCTTTCACTTCCACCATCAACCCTTGAACCACTTTCAATGATATTAAATTGAATGATCCCTTTCATCTGACGCTCTATTGGGTTTTCCATCGCGTATATAGAAGTTGTATTGTTTTCGTCATCACGAATTTGCATTAAATAGTTTTGTTGAGAAACACTTTTTCCTGAGTTTGTTTCTCCAATAGTTAATACCATCCCACGAGCTCTTAAAGCTTCTTTTATTTTTTTTGCTTGGTCGAAAATAAAGCCAAGCTCTTCAAATTCGATTTTTTTAGCGTACTCTTTCTGATCTCCGAGGCATCGGCAAACCATGTAGAATTGTTTTTTTTCACGAGTTGTAGGGTGGGTGGTAATACGGAGGCCTAAGCGTTTATTTTGAATGCCTCTATATAAAACAGCATCGGCTTGTTCTAATTCATTAAATTGCTCACCTTCGATTGAGCCTTCTGTAGCAGCCATATTCGAGTATAGAACCGATATCAAACTGAATATTTCGTCCTGATTACGCTCTGTCCCATATAACTGTAACTCACCATTAACTCTAAATTTAATGAATGAATGACCTTTATCTCCAGATATATGTATGTCAGATGCGCCTAAAGTATCTGCATCAAGTAACATTTTCTCGATTTCATTAATTCTAGTATTTTGCGTATCGACACTCGTTTTTGAGTTTACGCCATGTTGTTCGCAAGCATTTTTTATAATGTCTTTTGATACAAAAGTTCTTTTAAACGAGCAATCACTAAAACGTTCTTTATTTGGTTGTAATACTTTTTTTCTTCCAGCCGCCAGAAATTGATCAAGCCATTGTTTGTCTTTTTCTGGTTTGACCTGAATATCCTTATCAATAAGAGCGTAGACCGTCATTTTGTTTTGGTCATTACCTACAACAATTGCAGCTTGCATACTTATTTCATGATCAAAGCCTAACTCTTCAGCATTAACCACTGATGAAATAGTGCCGAAATAATCAAGACTTGTGATAGGAGTATTATTCATACGATATCTTAATTTGATGAATCGTAAGGGGTTGGCATTGCAGCCGTTGGGTAGCTAACGGCTAAAGGGTCTTGCGTCTCCTTTGTTGCGTTAACCTTCGCTTTTAGTTCAACTTCTAATTCACCCATTAATACGGCTTCAGCATATTTTTGAACAAGTTGGTGATTAAAGGCCATTGCACTCATTATTTCTTCTGATGAACGCTGATTAACCGTTGAAGTCTCTTTAGTTCTTGTGTTGTACACAATTAATTCACGAGAGTCTTCTGCTATAATTCTATAGCCATCAAATACCTTTTTATTTTTAATTGCGTTGTTGATATCAATATTTTTATGTGATGAACCATTGACGATTAAATCTGCACTAACGGCTTTTCCAATACGTACATATTCAGACATATAAAAACCAGAATCATAAGTAGTACTTAATTCTCGAATTCGCATTAATCTTAATGCTTGTTCCTGTCTTCTTTCACCTTCTTTAATGTTTAGGCGTTGTTCTAACTCTTTGTTGTTTTCAGACTCAGTTTTAGATTTAGCAACAGGGCTAGGTGATGTAACGTTTTTTTTATTTCGTTGTGGATTCAGCATTAAATCGATTTCACGCGACGTATTCAATAATTGCTTTAATACTTTAAGTTGTTCTAGTTTTTCTTTAGGCTCTTGTCGTGAATGCAAAATGTCTTTGTAACGTTTTTCAGCTTCTTCAACGGTAATCAACTCTGATGCAACCGATGGTAAGGCAGTAAAAAGTAAAACAAATAATAAAATGCTATTTTTTAGATTGTTCATGAATAATGACCTCTAACACAGTAGTTTGTGTATCAATGGAATACGTTATTTTATTTAAAAATGATGAGCTATATTTATTTACTATGTCACTAATTGATTTAATGATTTTTGTATCTGAACCATTAACAATTAACTTATGAAAAGAAGGTTCTATTAACCAATCACTGTCTTTTAAGTCTTTTGTTGGATTAACTTGATACTTGTAGTAATCATCAATGAAGTTTTTAGATAACTTCACTGGGGTAACCATTTTAGTTTTACGTAATGACCATGATTGAATTTTCTTTTCGTGCTCAAGTCGTTGCAAGTCATTAATTAAATTAATGATTAATGATGAGTTATTACTTTGTTTCTTTATTGAATTCCAACCAATCATTTCACTTTTATTAATAAGTTCAGTTTCTTGATTAAGTGCTGTCATGCCATCAAGGTTTATTTTTGCATCTGGATAAAAATCAAGTAACGCTCTTGCTCCGTATTGACTATCAGCTCTATCCAGCGTTTGTAAATATTCGATATCTACATTTTCTGAGACTAATGTAAGTGTATTATTAATCTTAATATCACGAGTTTTCCATCCATTAACTTCAACAATAGTATTTCTAATACGTTTAGAAGCTTCTTTAAATAGCTTATCTCCTGATACTCGTTTAAATACCTCATACCATCTTATTTCATCATTTATTCTTTCTGTTCGCTGTAGCTCAAATTCAATTCGTAAGTCTTTTTTGACAATAGGTTGGTTACTGTACTCAGCGGCATTTTGTTCATCGATTTGCCTTTGCAATTCGGCTATTCGTAATTGTTCTTGCTTTTCCGCTTCTTTTTCTGAGTACCAATAGCCACCAGCAGAGCAAACAATCAGTAGAATTAAGAAAATATATTTAAAATTAGTACTATTTAAGCCACTAAGTTTTTCAATGTTTTTTAGAAAAATGATCTGACTTTTACTTACGTCAGACAATAAAGAAACGAGATGAAAACTTTCAAATTTTATGTTTAGTTCTACAGTATCAGTATCAATAGCACCTGCTATCTTCTTTATGAATGACGAAGCCGTATTTCGAGGTTCATCATCTGATATGCAGATACGAATCAGTATTGGTTGAGGATTACCAAAAAGAATGTCATCCAGCTTTCCACTTAGCGCAGATAAATCAACTTCAAATGAGTCTTTACCGTAGTTCAAAGTACGATCAATTTTTATCGTTTGACCTGAAATTGCTAACACATGAAAAACATTATTATCTAATTGGAATACATAAACGTTTAAATTATCTGGTGTAAAAAGATGTTCAGATCGAGCGAAAATCGCCACTTTTTCTACTTGAGCTAATGAAACGCAATTGCTCTCACCTTTGACAACGTCATTGTTTAAGACACCAACCTCAATTGATGTAGGTGTTATCTTGTTTAATACGCCTCGTGTGTTATTTGATTTAAAAAGTGCTCCAAAATTTTCATGGTAAGATCGTTGATTATTAATACCTAAACCAAATGACCATTCCATATCTGTAATAACAGGATATGAGAACCTTTCGATGAAATATTTGCTAGAAGACATATCAACGCTCCATTATCACAGGTTTAACCATTACGATTAAAGATGACTTGTAGCGTGTATTAGTTTTACCACCGCCTGTCCACCAAGGAAGTGATTTAGCAAGGCTTGCAAGCTCTGCACGATTTAGATCTCGTTCGTAGGCATTTAGTACTACGGTTTCTCCAGAGCGGATAGGGATCCCTGAAATTGTACCGTGCTGCTTGGTTTCTTCTAGCTGAACCATGTCTTCTTCAGAACCGAAGGTTTTAATATCACCGATAGATTTAGTATTAACGATTACCTCCATATCAACTTTACCATCTGAAGTTAAACGGGGTCTGGTTGTGATATTGAATCCTTCATTAATTAATTTAGTATTAACGCTTTGTTGTGAGAATCCATTTGAATCAATGGTTACCTCTCGACCTGATACGATAGCTCTGTCTTGAGAGCTAATTAACTGAGTTGGGATATTATTTTTAGTTTTAATCGTATTGGTAATACGAGAATAAACAGAGGCATTTTCATTTAAGAATTTACCAATAATGTTAGAGCCATCAAAGTCCCCCCCAATTTTTGTTGCTGTAATCCCACCTAAACCAGAATCAGAGATAACTGTAGGGGAGAGCGCGTTTAAAGCAAAAGAGGCACTTTCAAAAGCCGCAGTCCAGCTAATTTGTTTCTCATCATTAACTTCCCAAATAATCTCATATACATCGGCTTGTATTGAGTAAGGAGTAAGTGCAGTGTAATTTAAATCATCAATAAATCGTTCAACACGTCTTACATTATTTGGTGTATCTTTAACCGTGACAGTACGATCAAATTTATTAAGAGCAAGAGAACCTGAGCGACTTAAATATTTTTTAAGTTGCTCTTCTAATTGAGTCAAGGGCTCTGCTTTTTCCGAGGCTGTATTGATATTAAAGCCACTGGTTGCATTGTCACTTTCAGTATTACTATTCTGAGTAGATGTGATTTCATAGCTGTAATTTGATACATCTAGAGGGAAAGTATCTTCAATGAAATAATTTAAAGTGATTCTGCCATTTTCGTATTTCCACCATAACCCTGTACTTGCTGTAATTAAATCCATCATTTGGCGTAAAGAGGAATGAGTGAAATTTAATGTAAGCTTATGTGGATAAAACCCTTCATACGAGCTTGATGATAAAGCTGTAGTGTTTAGTTGTTGAATCGGAAGGACATTAGTAGCTGTACTGTCTTGGGCTAAATTAAGTGAACTTGACGAAGAACTAGAATCTTTTGATTCAACATTACGCAAGTAAAAATCAGCATCACTTTCAACAGAAATTATGATCCCGTATTGCTGATAGTATTGATTAATTTTTGATAAGACCTCATCTAAAGGAATTTTATCAAATTGAGCAAAGTCGAGCTCTACATCAAAAATTGGAGGTAATGGCTGCTCTTCTTTTGTTTCAAATGCTTGACCTAATACATAGATATCATCGCTTTCGCGGTAATGTGTATTACTCAGTTCAAACTGCTTTCCAACCATTTCTTGTAGTTGAGCATGCATGTCTTTGATTTCATCAATTTCTTCCATCTCATCGGTATTTGAACAACCAGAAATTAGGGCGCAAGAAATAGCGATAGCTAAGTAATGTTTTTTAGAAAAATTAATCATATTAATCATTTTACACTTGCTCCTTTGCGTTTAATGACAACTACTTTGTTGCCGAATTTCCAATCAGCAAATAGCGGAGTATTTTTTCGTTCGGTTAATTTCATTAGTTTATTAACGACACCGTCTGGGCCTGCAAATCTAGCTTGAATAACGGCTGGTGCAACGGTTGGATAATCAACTTTTTTAGCTTCCCAGAGAACGGTCCATTTTGCTTGTTTAGCAAAATACTCTATGTTTTCTCTAAGTGTTTTTTCGGTTGTCATGTGCCAAGTTGAATAGGGGGTAGTTCTGTTCGTTGGATTGGTTTTGGCATACTGTAGAGTGTTCTTTGCAGAAACTACCTTCTTGTATGGATCGACTACAAATTCTAAATGCGGATTATTGATGGCGATTACATTAAGAACTGATTGCCAGTTTTTTCCTTGGACAGCATTAATCGTTTCATTATCGAGACCTGCTGGTGCTTCATAATGCCAATAAGTAGGAAGAATAGAGGTGACGAATTGGTTTAGATTAACGACAACATCACCTTGTTTGGCTGCACCAAGCTTGTTGAGTTCATTGGGTTGATTAGGGTCTACAACCGCTTTTAAGTTTGAGGCGTCTTTAGATGCAACAATCAAGTTGGAAGGAGCGCCAGAACGCAATTGTTCTTCGAGTAATTTATCCTGACTTGCTTTTACTCCAACCTGCAATTCATGCACTTCTTTTTGAATTGCTGTTTGAGCAAGCAAGAAATTTTCTTCGCGTTGATGATGCTTATCAAGAAGGTCTTTTTCTTGCAACGTACCACGTTCAAGAATTTCGATTTCACGTCGATTCGAATCAAGAACAGAGGCTAATCGTTGCTCTTCTAAAGATGCTCTTGATTGTATTAAACGATCTGTTTCAATTTGGTTTTGTCTTGTTTGTTGATCGTTAATAAATTTTTGCGCAGCAATTTGCTGTGAGCGTTCGTCAATTCGATATTGTTGGTCTTTTTGAAAATCAATAATCTCAGAAGCGTAAAACTCTTGTACTTCACTTTGTCGTTGAAGGCTTCGGACTATTTCACGATTAAACTCTGATTGAGAATTAGATAGGTTTTGTTCGTAGGTAGGTTGAATTGAATCATAGGAAATATAAACAGCAGCATTTACTATGTTTGAACATGTAAGGGTAATAATAGTTGCGCATAGTGTTATCTTCATGCGACTGAAATTCCTTTTCATTTTAAATTCCTATATTTCAAATATGATAATATCTTTACGTTAGTATATTATAAAAAAAACAATAAGTGCAAATATTCTTATCGATTGTTTTTGTTACGTGCGTAGAATTTTTTACCTCTTAATTGAGAAATACACCTCCAGAAGATGTTTGTTATACGAATGTTGAAAAATGCTAATATTGTCAGTAGTGCGATCCAGACTAACCATGCATAAAATAGATTCCATGATGGGGCCGCACCTAATGGTAATAATGGCAATGCTACTGGCCACTCCCATAAAAACACTTTAGCTGGTTTATTTTCATGATGTGAGTTATTCATTCTGATGCATCCTTTCTATACGCTAACCATAAAGTTATCGTGTGTTTGTTGCGTGATCTGCCCTGATTCCAATAAGAATGAAGCCCTTTGCCTGAACGTCGTACCTTGTTCGAACATAATGGCGTCAACAGTTTCTATAATGGATTGTAAAGAATCACATTTTTTTAAAGTATGTTTTGCTTCAGGTGTATTAATAAAGAATTCACGAATGGCAATCAATCCACCTCCAACACGATTAACCAACTTTTGCGATGCAAACACTTCCCCTTCATTGATTAGGCCGTAAAGTACCTCATCGCGTTCGTGTGACGGAAACATGCGATAGACACGAGCAAAGCCAGCCGAAACACTATTAGCATGTAATGTTGAAGATACAATATGCCCCGTATTGGCTAATATAATGGCAGAGCGGAAACTTTCTGGCTCTGTCATTTCTCCAACAGCAAACCAATCGGCCCCTTTTCTCATAGCCATTGCATTTGCTTCATCGTAGCTAACAAGATCACCACCAGAAGTTTCACTTTCAAAAATTTCATGGTGACAAATTGAGTTAGATGGATGGATTTTTAAATTTGAGTAATCAAATTCAGGAGGGCGAGCAAATTCTAATATCCGCTTATTAGATGGTTTCTCAAGAATTTCACGAATGAGAGCTGCTAAAGTGGATGTTTTACCTTCACCAGTAGCACCAATGATGAGCACTAGCCCTTTCCATATCTTTTTAACGTGGTTGATGAATTCAGCCTCTAACTCTACATCTTGAACGGTAGGGGCGTATTCGGCTATAGGTCGTATTGCCACATCAAGGCCTTTTTGCATTCCTTGAGAAATTTGGCTTATAGAATATCTAAAAGATCGTATTTTATTTTGGTTTTCTTTGAGAGATATTATTTTTCGACCACCGCTAGACTTACCTAACGTAACTTGATTTACTTGGCCCTTAGAGCTAATTTGTCCAGCTAATTCAATGATCTCTTTATGAGTAATTTTATTATTTGTAATCAATACATAATCAGTGCCTTTTTTGCCCCGAATATAATCATTACTTTGTAAATAAACGTCTCTGTATCCTTCATTTAAGCAATGTTCAAGAAGGTCTTGTGCGGTATGATCAGAGATACTTTCCATACGGAAAACATTACGAGGTTTCCAATTATTGTTGTCTACATCAACATTACTCATACCATGCCTATTTATGTACGTTAGTATTATTAATACTGTTGCGCATATCAGAAAACTCAGCCGTTTCAACAATAACTTGAGCATCAGTGAGCTCTTCTATATTTAAACTCCCTTGAATTACTGAGTTTCTTACATCTGAGCGAGCATTTGAATTGGGCTCTGTTATTACAGCGTTCCAATCTGATAAGTTAGGATTAAAGGCCGCTTGTGAATTTATTTGAATGACCGTCGGGTTTAATCTAAGTTCTTCTTCATTTTCGTATTTTGCATACTCAAGTGGCTGCGTTTGAATACTTAAGGTCGCGTCCTTTATTTGGTTTGTCTCAACGGCTACCCAATAACGAGTCATTCCACGTAAATCAGCGAATAGGGTTTGCCAACGCGATATTATTTCTCTGTGAGCCGCTTTTTCACCACGTAACCAGCCTTTATCCACACTTTCTTTCCAGATTAATCGTTCCTTTTCGTTTCGAGGTAAGAGTGAGGTTGGAGGAGGTGCAAGATCTAATTTCTGTTGAAAGAAAAGATAGTCACGCCAATTAGGTTTGCTCGCTGAAAGATATGGGTATTTTACGATACGGTAGGATTTTTCGTGAGTTAATATGACGCGATCATTAATTGTTTCAGTCGAAGAATCAATTTCATCAACGATCCCCCCAATTAAGTACATTCCAGCGGCCACACCTGTTTTTATCAGACTTGTAATATGTTCAAAGCTGAGTAGGCGGTCATATTCTTGAGAGCGTTTTTTTAATTGGGCTTCATGTTCAATCATTGTTCGATTAAAGGCATGATTGTATCCGACACGTTGTGCATTTCTTTCTAATTGTTCATACCAATCTTTTAATTGTTCCTTATCAGCACTGTATTGAGCGTTAGAGGCATCTAAATCATTTAGTTCATCTTTCGTCATTGCATTAATGGGCAGTGCAGTACAAAGCATGACTATTGATATGATCTGACAAAGTTTGTTTAATCTTAGTGGCATAATGATAAACCTACAGTCCTAGAGTTTTATACTCGATCAACATGGATTTAAAGTTAGGGTCAATTCTAAGATCCATAATATGTCCAGCATCCATTTTGATTTGCTGTAGTGCAATACGTAAAGGCTCGTTATTTAATTCAATACTAACGGGAACACCTTGAGCTGGTTTTCTACCTACTTCATATACAGAGTTGATATCCCACCCAAGCAATACAGCAATACTTTGAAGCGCTACTTTAAGATCGCACCCTTCGCATTTTAGAGTTCGCTTAGTTTCGAGACCTGAAAATATGGCACTTTGAGGCACTTTCGCTCTGTTTGTTTGTGGTGATGTAGTTGCTTTTAACTTTGCTTCACGGATATTGGCCAACTTTCTTTTTTCATCGATCAATTGCTTTGCTAATTGTTCAATTTCGGTATCAATGTAATGTGGTTTGTTACTTGGCAAAGGGGCATTACTGTTAACACTTTTTGTGGAACAGCCAAGCGTGGTCAAAATAAAAAAACCAAAAAAAACATGTTGTATGAATGGTTTCATAGCAAATCCTTTCGTTATAATTTTCGACATAAACAAATGTAACCATATTATAAAGTAAATGACGTGTTTGCAATGTAAATATTGCGGTCGTTAGCGGCATGTTATTTTTTAAATCTAATTAAAAAATATCAATTTAAATAAAAGGTGATTTATATTTTGAATTTTTCAAAATTTATAGAATTTTTTGCGACCTCATACGCGGTTTCATAGTAAATAAGATGAAGACTTATTTTACGCTGTTAAATTATGGTTTATAAATATAATTATGTTTGAATTATTTGCAGTTGAAGAGGTTACTTATGGAAATGGACGTCAAGTTAGCATTTTTCAGAAAAATAAATAATGCAATATCTTCGGATCCTACTTTACTATCATTTTTAGTCGATACTTATCCTGATTTTAGTGTGCGTTTAGCGACTAAGGGATTTGATTTACTTGAATTGGAGAAGATTCAAGTAAGTGTTTCGAATTATTCATCTTCTCATTATCAAAATTTAATCATCGCTATTCGACTTAATGGAGGGGTAAGTGAAACCGCTCATAAGCTGGACATTGATGCTTCATATATAACATTAACACTTTCATCATCTAATGAGACTCAATGGAATGAGCTTATTGAATTACTTAAATCGAAAAATATGATTGATGATGATTTCTTTGATAAAGCACGACCTTACTTCAATGAATCAATGGTTTCTCGATTCAGACGAGATAATCTTACCGCTATCCTTGCCACTGCTACCAATTATTCAGAAGTTATTAATCAGATGTCAACGCTACTATCTCCTTTTGAAGACGTATTACTTTATATTCAAAAAGGCACTGCTCATAGTCGTAGTAGTTGGGCTTGTCGTCGAATTGAAAAGGCATTAAAGCTTTCTACGGGCCGCTTAGATAATAGAAGCCGAAGTTCTTTTTAAAGTATATTAAGTAGGAGTTTTATGAAGGTTAAAACATGATCCTCTATCTAATTCAATTTAGATAGAGGATTTTTTATTTTAGATACTAACTTCTGAAAGTTGGCCGACTAATTCTAAAATAATGTCTTCTTTTGTGAATCTTTTACTATCAAATTTTGAGTTTTTCAATCGTGCTTCTATCGTGGCTAACGCTGAACCATGTGGAAATAACTTAGCTAATCGTAAGTAAGCATCTCTAGCCCCATATCTTAAAATCGCTAATTCTTTTATCATTTCATCTTCAGCATCGGATGCAAAATTCCAAAGATAAGAGGGGGTAATTTGGTTACGTAGAATTTGAACTACATAGCCCTTAATTGATTTAAATTGGCCTATATATAGCATGTTTCGACCAAAGTCACTTGAGTTGGACATACCAACCAATCTTGTTGCTTCTGATATAAATGATTCGGATAATGCATAGGTCTCTGCCAAGTAGTTAGCGTCTTCATTTGTCATCTTAAGAATGTATAAATTAGTTGCCAGCTTTAATGTTTCATGAGGCATATGAAGCACACTTTGACTTGAGATTGTAATACATAAGCCATATTTACGAGCAATCAATGCTGAGTTATCTAACAATGAATCCATTTCATCTGATTTGTATTGTTTATATTCATCACCGTATGAATGTTTTTTCATACTGGTATCAAGGCTAATTATTTTCTCGTACATTTTTTTGTATAACGGAGGAACTAAAGGCATAAAGGATTTTGGTTCACGCCAGAAATTTTTCTCAGCGACGTATTTACCTAACATTCCAAATAGTTTTTTTGTATTAACCGTTTCAGCATCGGATGAATTACCTGTAATACCTTTTAGATTGACTCCTATTACTCGCGCTTGTGAGATATCAATTTGCGACTGATAAGCAAAAATCTTTGAATATCGAGATAATAGGGTGTCAAGAGAGATAATAATGTAATCAATGATAGAGTCACCAGCAGGTGTTTTGTAGGTGGCAAATCTGCTACGCAAGGTGCTACTACTCGTTAATAATTGCATTAGCTCTGTAAGGCAAGCGCTCCCTTGACGATGGCAGAAACGAGCATGGGAGAAATATTCATCACCTAACTGATATAGCTTATCTCGTATTAGATACCATGTTTTTCGCTCTGTATTACTTATGTTTATATGACCTGAGTTTAATAACTCTTGAATTTCAGTATGTAAACGAGTCTCTTGTCCTGAGTAAACGCCTAACCTCTCAGTATATGGCATTGGTGATTCTTGATTGGTACGAAATAGCTCTGAAATTATGGCTTCCATAACATCGGCAAGCTTTGGGTGAACCGATTGACTTGATGTACCATTGACCACTCGACATAAGAATGCGCCAGCAAAAGCGCGTTCTTGTTCTTCGAGCTGGTCTAACCCGAACTGTGGTTCAAGGATGTTAAATGCATTTCCAGATTGATTTAAAAACTGAATTAATTCAACTTTATAATGTTGCTCTTTAGGTAGCCAATTTCTTAGTGCAGAGATGTAGTTATGTACACCCGAGCCAAAGTCTAAGTATCCCATTAATGGTAAATTGGAATTGCCTTTACCAAAAATAAAAGTGTTATTAAAGATAGAACTAAATACTGTTTTACCTGAACCCATACCACCAGTAATGATGTTGAGTGAATAGTTTTGGGTTGACGTTGCAGGATCAATAGGGAATAACCTTCCATCTAAAGAAGAGCTGCATATTCCTCCTGTTGCCATCGGTGCAGCAGGTCGAGTGATAGGGGCTGTTATTATATGCTTATCAATTGGCTGTACACAATTTCGAGCTGATGGCTTTCTTGCAAACGCTGGCAAACTACTAGCATAGGCAGCATAAGTACAGTCTGGTGTTTTGACGGTACTTGATCCCCATGAGGTTAATGCTTGGATTATTTCTTTTTTATACTCTTTTGCTTTATCTAAAGTACTGGCCCACGTTGCGACACTTAGGGCTCCGCCTAGTAGTGTTCCATTTTCTTTTTCAGCATAGGTGGTTAATTCATTAATAGCGGAATCGATATTTCTTGAAGCCTTGGAAAAAAGGAAAAACATTAGCCATGTTTTTTTTGCAGACAGACGAGTAACGATTTCTTCTGTGCCTGTCTCAAATTCATATGCACACCGTAAAGGTATGTGTGACGAAATTGAACGTAACAGTTTTGAAAAAGGTTCAGGCGTGATAGGAAAATACTCGCGATCCACTGTGGCAATATAGTTGGAATTTGATTCAATGATACTGCTGTCACCATAAGCACGTTCTTTGTCGTTAGTTACTAGTTGCCATGCTAAAGGTGGGTAGGTAACAAAATCTTCATCATTTTCAGCGAGTGCAAAATCACATTCATCACCAATGCCTTTTGCCCTCCATTTTGTTTGATTGAGGGCGACAAGCTCTTCTTCTTCTTTAATTATTTGTAAGTAGCGATCTGATGTTTGTTTTTCTAAGGTAATGTGTTCAGCTAACCTCGCTTGAATACTTGTACAGAATGCTTGATGAGATTGAAGTATGCTTTGCGTTTCAATAAATTGATTTTGTGCGAGAGTTGGCATTTGATCTATATTGACAGATTCACCGACCATTGTTGGTATGGTTATACTGTCTCGACTTGAAATTGATGACTTGGTTGTTACTGTCAAGATCGTTCTTTCAAATGAACATTCACTTTTGAGATCTTTAATTTGCTCTTCAAAGAAGTGTTTAGCTTCTATACCTAAGCGAGAAATAGAGTCTTGTGTTGATCTAAAAACATCTTCAAGTTGAGTCGCTGTTCTATTAGGGTCTCTTGTTAGATAAATCCCTATCTTTCGATGAGGGGTTCTAAATATTGTTTCAAGGGTTTTAGATACATCGGATAAGTAAGCTTCTTCGGTTGCATCTGTTAAATAACGACTCATACCTATAATTTCAAATGCGGTAATACACCCCCCATTTGTTGTAATTACTGTGTACTCACAAATATTTGATTTTGTGAGTAATTGACAGTGACCTAAAGCATGATGCGATAGTTGATCTGATATCAAGCTAGTTATTGCGTTAAGTGAGGGGATAGCTAAAGGCATATTTTTTTCCTAAAAAAGTAATGTCATCGGTTTTTCTTGTTCTTGCTGATGCGATTGATGTCCATTGCCATGTGAGGATATTGGTTTTTCTTTATCTTTTGAGGTCAAAAAGCGTTCTTCTACCGTTTTTAGAATATTGGCAATATATTCTTTCTGTTCGTGTGGTTCTTTTGTATTTGCCTCTTCTAACTGAATAACAGTTTTAGCGGTAATAGCACCTCGCTCACCAAATTGCTTTGCTATTTTCCATAATAAATCTCGTTGAGTGAGTTGACTCATATTCGTAAAATAGTCGGCTGCTACATGTGGTTTTTCTGAAAAATTACTATCCATATTTGTCACCATTCCTTTATAGAAGATCTATTTGTGGGATCATATCTTCAGCTAAAATTAGATCTTTAAGTTTTTTAGACTCTGCTGAATCAGTCGAATCGATATAAAAGCGAATTGCACCTGTATTAAAGCTACTTACTTCTATTTGGTTATCGACAAATGTCTTTGCTTTTAATCTAAGCATTATTCGGTCATAAGCTCGTATATAGGTACTAATTGGGGATGGATACTTATCTTGCATTTGTGAGTAACCAAGGGAAGTCCAAATAACCTCATTAACTAAACCATTTACATAGCTTAAAAATTTAACTGAATTTACTTCTGGCATTGTTGGCGCAAAAGGAAGTTTTTTACCTTCAGTGACATATACACTGCCAAGCTTAAGCAGTGAATAATTTGCCATATCAATTGCTTCAGGAAGTGCCGCCCAACGTCTAGGAGGCGTAGCTTGCAGCTCTTTACCAAAAGGCCAATAATCGTTGTATTTTGAAATAGTATTTACTTGCTCAACTTCAATAAAACCACAATTTGTTTTTGCTAGCTCGATTAACTCCTGTAAAACTTCGTCGTCTCCACTGATATGAGACTTCTCAGATTGACCAATTAAACGACCATTAAAATTATTATTGATTTGGTATTCATTACTAGCAGGGTATAGCAAATTTAATAAGGTTAATGTGTATGGCACTCGTGGAAAGCGAGCGGAGGTAATGCTTTGTATATCTCTACTTTGTCTTAAGCTATTTGCTTGCATTTTTTGCATAGAATTTGCAATTGCTCTTTCTAATTCAAGGTTTGAAGCCATTGCGAGTAATGGTCTATTTCTTTGATGATCTGGTAGTAATTTTGAATGAATCTCCTTTATTGCGGTAAATTCAGTATTCATCAAATTAATTCCAAATTGTGCTTCTAATTTATTAGCCAGCATTTGACATACAGTGTAAAAAATTGGCAGTTTTTCATCTAGTTTTTCACTTAATCCAAGCTCAATAGCTATAGTGCTGAGGGTTACCCCCAAAAACTTTGATGAATTAATATTTCTAAATCGATCCAACCCAAAGCGTTTGTAGTTATTTGGCTTAATGTTTGTAATGTAGATATAATTTGATTTTAGGTTATTTAAATTGATTTTTTTTACTTCGTTCGGATGACTTGAAATACATTCATAGCCATTATCTACAAGGCGACTTCCAGAGCCTAGCGCTTTATTATCATCAATCCAGATGATACCGATCTTTGTATAATTCATCGTTCAATTCCTTTTTTTTGATTTTTAAAAATGGTGGCACGAGATAACCATTCCGCAGGGTGTAGAGGATTCGATTTTCGAGCGTCGTGTATCTGGAATATTGAATTAGAAAACATCTCTATTTCTTTTTGAAAACCATCGGGATGAAAAAATAAACGGAGACCATAAAAGGTATTTTTTTCTCTTTGTTGGTATTCATCTTCCGACATAGCAAGAAATGTATCCGCAAAGTCAGCAGGGCAGTTTGTTTGATAATTTCTTAATACCTTTGTCTTTGTATGCTCAAAAGCTCGTACAATACTTCTGGCTTGCAATGTAATCTGCTCTAACGTGTCGTACTCAGATGTATTGTCAGTTGTTTTTGATAATGCAAGTTCTAAGCAATACGTAGTTAGTAATAGTGTATTAAGGTTTTCTTGACTAATATCAGGAGCGAAAATTATTACTCCCATTCGGTTCTTTCCCACCCACCCGATATGCTCACATAAATGACAAAATGGGCAACGTATTGAAAAATTACTTTCTTGATTATTTTCATGATCGCCATCTTTGTGATGGACATGGAATCCTTTGGGCATTGCTAAAGTACATTTTTCACACTCCAGCTCTTCATCATTGTGCATTCTTGCTTTTCGATTTTGAACAAAGCTTTCACGAGCGAGTTGGAATTCTTTATTTGCCTCATCGAAATTAGGGTTATCACTTCGACTAACTGAGCTTAGGTTTCTAATTGCCCCAATAAATAGTGTTGACGTCATTATTTGCTCACTCGTTATTATTCATTTGGTGAAATAAAGGAACTGTCTTGGTCTAAAATATCAGTGACAACCTGTGTTTCAGATTGGAGTACCTGCCGAGTTGCCATATTGCTACATGCCTTTGGTGACATAAAAGCAAATCCAGCAATGCATAAGATCATGCCAAATCGTGGTGATATTTGTCTTTTGTTTGCCCAAGCGATGAATAGCAACCCAGAAGCAACAGAACCCAAACCAACTAATGCAACGACACTTAAACTTTCACCTAGTACCCCACGAAGAACAGTTGCCATTCTTGTAAAAAAGCCACCGACGGTATTACCATCGTTGAACTCATTAGCATAAGTAAGAGTAGGGAAGCTAAGAATAAACCATAACGTCCAACTAATATGTTTCATTAACTTAGCTTCCTTAATCATTATTGGATAAATTCTGTATATTCAACGTCTTGGTTAGTAATGGTGTTTGTACCCATGTTTGAAAAGGCTTCAAAGCCCATTAAACAAAAGCCAATGACCATAACTATTGCCGCACCAGAACGAGTAGTTTGTGCATTATTGGTTTTATTGGCGAGTGCAACCCCTAATAAGCCACCACCAGCACAAACAATACCGATAAGCATGATGACACTTAAACTTGCTTTACTTGAGGCGTCAGCCAGAGTGCCTGCATCTTCAACTAAATTTAGAAAGTTACGGCCTTTACCTTCGGCTGATACTGATGGACTAATAAGAAAACCTGCGGTAGCTAGACAGCAAGTAAAGTACTTATTGTGTATGTTTTTAATGATATTTTTTGGAAAAATCATTTTCTATCCCTTATTTAAATTTTACGCCTGCAATACAATATTTTTCAGTGCAAGTTTCACCTGTTTGGTAATCAATGTTTCGCACTGTTCCTAGCCCACTAACATACTGATTCATTTTTAAATGAACTAGTTTGTTGGTTTTTTCATCAAGAGCAACGACACGTTGTTGCTCTTTAATTGGAGTGATTATTTTCCAACTATTAAGATAAATTTTTTCTTTCTCTTGAGTCTTAGCAACACGTAGTTCTACAACTTTATTTTCTGGCGCGACCTTTTTTTTCTGTTTACTTTTTGTAGATTTTCGTGCGGCTATTTTTTCAGCGTAAAGCTTAATTTCTTCTTCTGATAACTCTTCTCTAACATCATCAATAAACCAGCCTCCTGATATTAGAAGGCGTGGTTTTTTATCAATATAAATTAGCTTCTCTACCTTATGGCGACCAAATTTACTAAAAAATCTTTCACCAATAGTTAAAGTAATAGTGTTGTCTTTACCATCTCGTTTCGGTGCATCAACAACAAAAAGGGTGTTATTTTTTAAATTAGAAATCAGTTTGAATTCTTTTAAACGTTGGCGCTCAATGATCACCGTCGTATCACCATTGCTTTGTGCAATTTGTGATTTTATCTGGGTCATATGTTTTTGCGCTTTATTGAGTTCTTTAATGCCTAGTTGATGTTGTTCCTTTATGTCATCTAACTCTTTCAATTTAGTCCCAATTAACACGTTAATTCGTGCTGAACGATCTTTAAAAGCAGTGTCGATAATCTGTTTTACTTGTATTTCGGTTAATCCTGTTTCTGTTGCTGGTTGAGAGGGTAAGTTTTTAATAACTGCCGTTGTTGTGGCTTCAACTAATGAATCAAATTTATGATCAAACGCATCTGAAACATTGCCACTAACCAGTTCTGGTAACTCAGGACGCAAAGTGTCAAGAACGGCAATTGAAATTGCGTTTATTTGCTCAGCATTGAATTCTGGTTGAGAATCGTTTTCTGAAAACATTTGATTAACAGCAATAATAATCCGTTTATTTTGTGCTTCAGAGTTCATGTTATTGTAAACAGCACCACCGATACCAACCAATAAACTCAATACCGCAAGTATGACTGCTATGGATGCAAGGTTATTTTTTTTACTGGCTTTCTTACCAGAACTTAAAGGGTTTTCTTCGTCAGACATAATATGCCTCCGTACTTGGTTAATAATAGTTAGGGAAAACCGTTTCAAATGATTGATCGGGTTCAGTTTCAGGATCAGCATCAAAGAGCCCTTTTGGTAAATATAAAGGCTCAGAGAAAACTACGGCTGCTGGGTAGTTCATAGGAACAGATACCGTTGATGGGATGTCTGCTCTTTTTTGTAAATCAGGTAAAAATTCTTTTGCAACGCTTGCTAAGCTCCCAATAATTCTATCTGTTACCCCGATAACATTTGGGGTTTCAATGACCACACCATCATTAACAATTGTTGTTGATGAAGCTGTGACGAAATCTAGCCAAGGCGCGATAAAAGCGGCACTTCCTCTGGCCCAAAATCGTTCCGCAAAGTGAGTATCTACATCGTTATCAAATAAAGGCTTATTACCTTGTAGAATATCAACGGCATAACCGCTAATTGCTTGTGTATGGTCCTTGAACTGCAATTCACTTACCTTTAGTAAGATGCCATCTTGGTATGGGTTTAATTCAAACTGCGCACGAATACGAACGCCTGTTAGTGGTGGATCATACAAATCAATAAATACATCTAAGCCGTAGTCAGAGTTAATTGCCTCTGTTATTTGGCCAACGGCTTTATCTCCCATATTAAGGATACGGACCATATCTTCTGTCTTGGTACCATTAGAGTCATTCCCTTGCTCTTCAGAGGTTATTTGGTCTTTTTCTTGTTGGGCTTTTTTAGCTTGCTCTTTGGCTAATTGATCTTCTTTGATGCTTTTAACATGAATGTTTTTATGTAGCCCGATATCAGTTGTAGGTATAACCGAAGGCGTTGTCCCCATCGTATAAGTGGTTGCGAAAGTGGTTACGTAGTCAACGGTATTAAATGGCGATGGCTGATAACTTTTCATTTCAGATTTAAATAACTTAACCATATTCCCATTTACTATTTCTTTTCGTGTTGGTGGTTTTGCAACCACTTCTGCTTTCACTGGTTTACTTTTCTCTACTTTGGTCTTTGATTTAGTTTTGGGCTTTTCTTCTTTTTTTGGTTCTTCTTTACTCGACGCAGAACTAAGCTCAACTTCTTTGGTAGGAGTTGAAGATAAAGCACTGGAGTTATTAATATGAGAAACCCCATTTTTTATAGCTTCTTGTTTTTCTAATTCCTGAGCGTCGTTTGCTGCCACAATAGAAGGTGAAGTGTTCGGCTTTACGTCAGACATTGATGCTCTTGTAATTTCAGCCGCAGAGGTTTTTACGTTTGAGCGAGCAGCTTTAGTATTCTGTCTTGATGTCAATAGTTGGGCTGATTTAGCTGATTGGACGTAAGCTGCGATGCTACCTACAGCGACAAAAAACATCACACCACAAAAAATTATTATTGCGCGACGACGTTTTTTTCTTTCTTTAATTGAAAGGATCGCTTTGTTGCTTCCGCTATCTAATGGTTTACTCATTTACGAATACCTCTGTATCTCGACCATTTAT
Source organism: Aliivibrio thorii (assembly GCF_057368585.1). Lineage (NCBI taxonomy): Bacteria > Pseudomonadati > Pseudomonadota > Gammaproteobacteria > Vibrionales > Vibrionaceae > Aliivibrio > Aliivibrio thorii. Next base: position 155,080 of record NZ_JBXXRD010000003.1, read on the forward strand.
TGAAAACCAATAGCTCGAACGAGGGTGAGCCTTATAAATTTTCCAATTACCAATTCGCTTAATATCGATCATGTCATACAGCATGTTTTGTGGCGTTTTTATATAAACATGTTTGTTATAGCGCCAGCTTTGACTATTGCGAGGAAGACCTTCAATGTTAATACGTTGAGAATTTGGTACGTTTCGACCATTTAAAAATCGATACATTGCAGGGTCATCTTTATTGCTTGTGCTGGTATAGTGATCTAAAGCTGACTCAATAGTTTGTGATGCGTCAGGGGATATTTTAGGCACTTGTATATTCAGTTTTGTGTTTAATGAAAATTCTGGATTAGAAGTTAAATAGAGCGGAATTGGTTGGCTAATGCCTTTGAGGAATATAAAGCCACTAACCGTTTTAAAATCATTATTGGCTTTAATGATTAATATATTTTCATTAATAGTTTCAATGTCGAATTCGGTATTGGTTTTAGGCAAGAATTTTACAATTGGATAAGGGTTTCCTAGTTGATCGAAAAAAGAAACTGCCGCAGGGCTGTTTACCTTTGTATTTACAGATATTACATCATTCCCTTCGGGATCAATCGGTTTTGTTTCAATAGATAGTTGCGGTGTATAGATATCCTCACTTTTAGCTTTTTCTATACTGGCATTGATAATTCGTCTTTGTTTAATTTGTTCTGGGTTATTTGTTGTCGCGTGTAAATCATTACTGTAATTGATATCACTAGTAATCTGGTTCAAGTTAACTTTTCTTTTTCTTGTTTCAATTTTACGATGAGTGGCGACCAGCTCTTGAATTGCTAAGTCTCTTAATACCTCTTGTTCTTCTTGAGATAAATTATCAAGATTAAATAGAGCATTTTCAATTGTTCCGTATTTTCGAAGTAAAGATAAAGGGGTAACGGTTTGTTGTTCTTGGCTGTAATTAACAGAACTTGTAGAGATGGGTTGCGGTTTATTTTTAGCTATTTCTTCAATAGGTAAGATACCATCTTGTGTCACGATGGATACTGATGCATACGCACTAGTAGCCACAATGAAAATACTGATTAAAGTTTTCACTGTAGCTTTTAGCATGATGTAAAAGTGTTTCCATACACAAGTCATAAGTCAACAAATAGATATATTATTTATAAGATAAACCCATAATAACTACATTATAAAAAAAATCATTATTTTTTTAAAAAATGGGAGGCTATATCACATGTTAATCATTACTTACCATGCTTCTAATGCCAATCGCTTCGCGTCGAGATATTTCACTCATTCGCTCCAAGGTAACAATGTATCGAATTGGAGCATCTAATCTTTGTCCGTAAATAAGAAATCGGAGCGTCATATCTAGCTCATATGTGTAAAAACCTTTCATGCCGCTTGGTGTTGCTCGTTGTTTTATTCCTTTGTTTTTTAATACTACATTTTTAATGTCTACTGTCATTGATGTGCTATTACTGATCATTATTTTGATTAATTCAGATTTCTCTAATGCACGGTAGAAGAGTTGGCCATGATTAAATTCACTGTTTTCTTTTTGTCGATTCAATGAGAATTTATTAGCGTTGCATTCTGAACTTATCATGGCATAGCTGACATTATCGAAAGTTAAGCAGTAAGTAAGGTTCTTAATGGCCCATTCGATGATTTCTGCATCACTTTTATTTGGATGAGGCTGGGTTAAAGGCGTTGTTTTTAATGGGGTCTCATGGTCATTTATGGCGATGTACCCACGATTGTAATCAAAACTTTGAATTGTATAAAACTGATAAGCTGTATGAATAACTAAGCCAAAACTAACCCACATAATACCAAACCAGAAAACAATTTCTTTTCGGATGAATTGGCCATATTCAATTGCAGCTTGCATTGCTGGGTCAACTTTTTCGTGCGAGATATTTTTGCTCATTACATTCTGATCCCTATAATCGTAAACTGATTTGGATTCTTAGCGTGTTTTTGTGGTGCAATCCATAATGTTATTCCTCTCGATGATGGGGACGTTGTTTTCCTTTCCACAAGTGACGAAATAGTTTGAGCATAAACAACATAATAGAAACGTTTCTCTTCACGCGAAGGCGAGGACATGATTATTGGAGAGTAAGGGAGACCAACATAGATATTCGCCCCTTTAGATGTCAATAATGGTTCTAGCTCATTTACATAATTATTCCTATAAGCTCTTGCTGCACTGGTTTGAAAGTAGTTGCTTGAACAATATTCAGACTTTGATGTGATATTAACTACGGTGAATGAAAAACACGTTGGTATCGTTTTTTCAAGCCAGTTAATTAATTTTTGGTCTGTTAAGCTCGCAGTACTTCGAACGGGAACCCGTTTCAATTTATCTTGATCATTATCTTTTACTTTCATCACCGCTATTCTTTCAGGTTCTTGAGTAATAAAAGAATTCATGGCGATAACCGCTACCCATGATAAAAGAATGAATACCAAAGAAGCAGCAGTGAAATAATGTTTCATCGTATTACTTCCCATAGCGACATTCTATCAATCAACAAACTTTCAGGTGTGTAGTTAGGCTGTGTTGGGAGTATGTCAAAGTTGAATTTGATACGAAACTGAGTAGTGGGAGACTTGGAGCTTTCACCTAAAATTATCATAGCTTCAGCTTGTAATGTCCACTTTTCAATTGGAAGTAATTGCCTTGCTAATGGATTGTTTATTTCTTCTTCATTAACCCAGTCAGGGTAGTGAGGAACAATGACAAGTGGTACGCCTTTGGAAAAACGCATATGTAAACGTTGTATTTTATCATTATTTGTAAGTTCTTTTTCTAATCCATAATGTTTTAGATTTGCTTTGATATCTGCATAACCCGTAGGGGTGGCGTATTTAATTAGAGTGTTGTGGATGTTGGTAAATGTTGAGGTGGTTTGTGTCAGAATGGCGGTAAGATTTCTTGCTGAAACAGATTGAACCAAAGCAACACGATCATCGAAGTAATGTTTTTCATCAATAATTAATGAGGTATTTATACCACCACTTGAGGTGTCTGTAGGTAGTTCAAAAACCCCTGAAGATTTCATTAGTAAATTTTTTGAGAAACCAGCCAAAACCAAGAATAATAGACTGAGAGTAACGAGTATTATCAATGGCGTTCTGCTCGATTTAAATGAAACTGAACGGAAGTGATCGGCAATGATTTGATTCTCATTTATTGAATTTTGTTTAGTTTCTGTATCCATTTAACTTCTCCATCTTGATTGTATGTATGTAGATTCCATTCTCTTTTTTTATCGTTGATAATTAAGGATACCGTGGCTAGCGTTAAGCTTAGAGCCACCATTACAACGGTGATATTTCTCAGTACTCTAGCGACGAAAGCACACTTCCTGTCATCTAGCCAAAATTTAGGCATGTTAAAATAAAATGGACCAATTCTTATTTGTCTTTGATTTGATGCTGGTAGTTTACTTATCACATCATTAAATTTGACTTCCACCACAGCATTATTTCTATTGTTTTGTTTTTTCATAGACTTCATGATACTTGTATAAACCCTGTGTAAGTGTATTATAAAAAAAATATAAATCATATGGAAATGTAATCATGTCAAGTTTAGATGCAGAACACTTAAAAGAAGATGGAAAACACTCTACTCAGCCAAGTAAATTTGCTGAATGGTTTAATTCACCTAGTAAGTCTTTTATTTATGCTTATATGTTTATTGTTATAACGTCAGTATTTGTTAGTGTCATACTTTTTTCTATCTTGGGCGCATCTTCATTGCTTTATGCAAGAAAGCTCAAAAAAAGAGAAGACAGTGATGTTATAGCGTTAATGGCTAGTTACCTTAGCGCTATTGGCAAGCTCTGCATACGATTTGTCATTACGACCCTTTTCCTTGCTTTTATTATCTTCAGTCTTTACAGCAGTACTACGGTTCCCCCATTTATTGTTAATAACAGTTTATATCTAGTTCCTTTCCCTATTTTATTTTTACTTTTGGCCTTCATATCCAACGCTGTTCGCATGCACTTGGGCCTTCCACCAATGACCAGACTTCTTGATCCTGTTAGATATTTTTTGGTTTGGTTATTCCGTTTTTCTAAAAAACTAGTCCGTAATATGTGGCTAGAATTTAAAGCGAAAAGCTAAGGGGAGGAATTAAAGTGCAAGAGAATAAACCAGATGGCGCATTTCAAGTTTTGGGAGCATGGTTTAGTTGGCTAATTGTCTTAACTTTAGTCATTGTAATGCTATATATGCATTCAGAGAAATTCATAACGGTGTGGCGTGGCATGCGATTACTTGAGTTGTGGTGGTGGAATGCGACTTTTCAACTGGTCGGTATTGAGTATTTCGAACATTTCCTTTCTCAACTTGAAAAAACACCACCAAATAGAATTGGATGGAAGTTTGTCTCTGCATTTGAAGCAAGCTTAAATACATATCTGCGTTTCCTATATGCAGGGGTGTTAATTGTTATTGCTGTTCGTATGCGTTTTAATTCACAGAAAGTCACAGGGGAGTTTAATGTCCAAACTCTTTTAGAGCAGTATGCTGATGAATCTGAATCATTAGAGTCTTTGGTTCATGATAATCCGTTAAAAAATAATCGTAAGTATGATTTTTCGAATCGCTGTGACTATCACAATAGACATGCTCAAGCTATTTCACCTCAAACTTATATTGAAGCTTGCCCACCTATGAACGCTTCTAATGAAGAATTAGAGCAACATTCAGAAGCAGAATTAAATAAAAAAGAAACATCATTTAGGCCTATTGCCATTATCAACCGCTATAAAAAGCAGGTAGATTTTTGTCGTATTAGCGCTCGAATATCTCTTGAACGTCAGATAACAGATCCCCCTTCACATGGTGGCTATTATTTGGATGAGGATTTTGTACCACGATTATTTGATAAAAGTGGTGAATTAATTGAGCTTGTTGTGGTTAAAGACCCTGAAACGAAGGAACTAAAGATTCAAGGTGGATTCTCTTTAGATGGCTTAATTAATAATGGCCGTGAATATAACGGCACGGCTTCTGAATTACGCTTATTGTTCAACGGTATCGAACGAAGTGTTTTTGATACGCTTTGCGCTCGATATAACCACCCGTCAGTACCTCTTGCTGATTTTGTTTTAAATCTTACTAAACGTCATGCCTATCGAAGAACTTATTTAGTTGAGCTACTAAGGGTGGTGCGTCTTAATGCAATTATCGCATCAACTGAATTTTATATGATCCAACGTCGTGATCGTATTTTGTATTTTACCTTATATAGCGCCAGTGAAGAGAAACCGTTCTATGAAGCTTTAGGGGTTATGGCGCATTGGTCTATGGAAAAATTGGCAGGTGAAAAAGTAATTAAGCCGTATGTAGATACTGGAATTAGCGTATTGGAAAAAGATGCAATGCGTATAGCTGCGAAAAAGCCACCAAGACGTAACCTTATTGAAGAGTTAAACCAGCAAATGCTTAAGGATAATGACTTGTCAGAATCTCGTGCATTTGAATTTAACGATAAAGAGGCAATGAGTTTATTAAAATCTAAGCTGGAGCCAAATTTATGATATTAACAGAAAACGTATTCACTCATTTAGAACACAATAAAAACTGTTCTCATTGCACTGACTTTCATCATGATCAATTAAATGAGAAAGAGTCCGTTTTCTTATGTCACATTTATTCGCAACAATTTATTGAAATTCCTTTTCTTTGTAACTCAGCTTCATTTAATGACACGAAGGTTGCTAAATGATTATGTTGATACTGATACGAGGAGGATTGCATGTCTGATCCAATTGCGAGTACCTTTAAGCAAAAAACCCGTTTAGCAATGAGTAATGACTTATTTGAGAATAAATCACGTCACATTGATACGAGGCCTATTTATGCTCGCATTATTGCTTTAATCCCTTGTGTTCTAGATGTGTTGTATTTTTTAGCTGCTTTAGCTGTGTTGTTTTTACCATCATATAGTTATTTTATTTTCGTTCTATTTTTATTGTTTGGTATCTATGCCGTTAGTGTTCAATTTGATTATCTAATATCTGCACCGACTTTTTCTAAAGGTAACGGGTGGATTCCTGAAGATGGACGAAACAAAAAACAACATAAGCTCAAAGCATTTATGTTGATTGGCTATGATTTATTGTTTGGCCGCCAGATGTGGATCCCTATTGATAGAGAGACTCGAATGAGTCTTATTTTAGGAACTACAGGGTCAGGTAAGACAGTTACTCAAAATGCTCAATTATATCAAACGTGTTTGCATGGCCATTTTAAATACGGTGCGCCTATGCTGCTTTTTGATGGTAAAGGCTCTATAGCAGGCTTGTACGATTTTCTTTTTTATATAGTTCGTGCTGGCCGTATTCATGATCTTCGAATTCTAAACTTTCTAACTGGTGGTATAACCCAAGATTTAAAGGCCATGTTAGATGATGATTGGTCATCAAATAAATTCCAGCCTTTTTCAGTTTTAAATAAAGAAGAAGCGAGAGGGCTAATCATGTCCTTTGGTCGAAGCTCAGAGGGTGGTAACTCAGATTTCTTTAGAGACCGTGCCAATACCATGCTTACAGGGGTTTTCTCTGTTCTTTGTTGGCGTCGTGATGAGCTGGGTGAACCGTTAGATGCGGCTGTAATTCAAAGAAATATTGAATTAAAAACCATGTTTAGGTTAGCGGCTGATAATAGTATGCCTCTCGATGTACTTAAGCCTTTACGCGAATACTTAAAAACATTGAATGCCGTCGAAGACGCTCATTTTGCGATGGATGTAGATCAAGGCTTTGAAATTAATGCTAAGGCAGAAGAACAACATACTTATAACCGTTCAATGCTCGCAAAAACAATCAATGAAATGGTTGAATCGTTAGGGCATATATTTTGTTCAACAGGAAGTGATATTAATTTACGTAATGCAATAGCGCATGGCCAAATTGTAATTGTGTTACTTCCTTCAATTGAAAAAGAGCCTGATGCTATGGCCGAATTGGGGCGTATGGTTGTGGGCGCGTTACGTCCAGCCTGTGCTCCATTATTAGGGTTTAAGATCCAAGGTTCTAAGCTTGAAGTGGTTGATGCTTTACCTTCAAACAGAATTATCCCTGTTCGGATCTCTTTTGATGAGGTTCTTAACTATTACACTCGTGGTATGAGTCAGTTTTTATCATTACTTCGCTCATCTAATGTGGCTATCTCAATGCTTGGGCAATCGCTTAAAGGTATTTATGATGCAGGGGAATCGGAAGGTCGTCAGTCACTTGCTAACTTAAACAACAAGTTCTTATTTTCTACTCAAGATGTATACGAAACAATGGAATTGATTTCTAAATCTGTTGGTTCTGTTGTTTCTACTCAATTAGGTGAATTACAAGCGAATAATACTTTTGGTTGGAGAAATGCAGACCGTTTGCAATTATCGAAAGAAGAGTTGATAGATGCTCGTGATATGGCTGCGGCTGACCCAATGGAAGGTATCTATCTTTATCGTGGTAGCGTTACTCCATTTAAATCAGCAACATTTTTTCCTGATGATAAAAGAGATGGCACATTAGATTATTTTAAATTAAATATCTTCGCAGAACTGTTAACACCACCTGATGACGACGTTGAGCGTGTTAAATCAATGCTGAATATGAATAATCAAGTTAAAGCGAATACCCTTAATAAGATTGATGAAACAGAATCATCTAATGCAGTTATTAAGGCATTTACTGACACTTTAAATTCTAATTTAGCTGCCGCAAAAGATATTGGAAGTCAGTATCGTCATTTGCTTCATATCATGACTTACACACTCGTTGATGAGCTGCTATTAGATCAAGAAGATACTTTTGATAGTGCAATAAGTGCTTTAGAAAATACGTCTGAATTGAAGCATAGAACGGGGAATGTTGATGTAGATGTTCGTCATGTAATAACAAGCAATAACGATGAAGTGATTGTTAGTGAGCCAACGGAAGATGATTTTTCTGAGTTCTCTGAGTTTTCCGCACCAGAGCAAGCCAATGATACAGAGAGCGCTCAAAGTGATGAATCTTTGCCTTCGCATGGTCATAGCTCTAATACCCCAGAGAAGGCAATAGAAGATAAAACCAAAGACACTCAAGAAGACGACTTAACACCTGAAGCTATTATGAAAAGAAACGCTTCGTCTTTAGGGCTTTCAATTGAAAGTGTTAGTGATTTCCCTCTTATTAATGATGATGAAAATGAAACGACGAGTGACGGTGTCACGTTTAATGCTGAGGTTAACGGTGAATTTGATTTCGGAGACGATGAACGACCAGAAATTGATGATGATTATTTAGCGTATTTTTCAGAAAAACAGGAACCTATACCAGCACTAAGTGATGATGAAGAGACTGAAGAGTTGTCATTATCTCATTTATTACTTTCAGGTGAAGCCCTTGAATCTCATTTAAATAATCAAAGCGAGTCTTTACCATTTGGTCGAACGCTTGAAGGTAGTGATTCAGAAGCTAATAACGCAAATGATGAAAGTGACCAAACAGATGAAACTCAAGAGAGTAATGATTCGAATGTTTCTGATTCTAGTGGGCAACAAAGCGAGTTAGCGATTAGCAAAACAGTGACCAAATTATTTAATGATGGTGAACAAATAACAGGCTTGAATTTCGAAGAGATTAAAGAAGCATATATAGCGCCATCTAATTACATAGAAAAGCCAGTACTGGATTCGTTAAGTGAAGATGACGCAAAGCATTATGTAGAAACGGTACATTCAACAATAACCAAAACAGAAAGCTCAATGGCAGATGATCTATTGAACGATATGTTTGGTGACATGAATTAGGACGGAAGAGATATGGATATCCCTATAGATAACACCATTACTTCAATGGATTTGGCTTTTTATGAATACAAGGCCAATAAGGGTGAAAAGCTAGCTACCTGTGTAATTAAAGCTGCGAGACACTATAAAATCCACCCTGATTATATTTATACCATTGCAAAGCAAGAAGCTGGAACTACAGGGGAATACCGTAGAAATAAAAGTGATGGTACGCATGATATAGGGCAGATGCAGATTAACTATGAAACATGGGCTGAGGAGTTTTTACGTTTAGGATTTAAGGTTGATTGGTCAAGAGTACTTTATGACTTATGCGATAACGTATTTGTTGGAACGAAAATAATAGAATTACGTCAAGGTACTGCGAAAAATGCATTAACAGCAATGGCGAATTATCACTGGTTTGTGAATGCAAAGAATAAAGCGCCTCACTTTGTTTATAGAAAGCACATCACCAAAAAATACAAACGACTTCAAAAAGAAAAAGAACGTTTTAATGAATCTAATCAACTTGTAATGAATCTAATCAACTTGTAATGAATCGGTGAATTTATGTTGATCGTTGCTGAAAAATATCGCATGGCTCATGTATTAGCGAAGGTTTTAAAATTCGAGAAGTTCTCATGGCCATTCTTTTATAATGAGGCAGGGGATGTCATTGCATATTCTCAAGGTCATTTATTTCAACCAAAGCATTTAAAAGATGAACTGTATACTTGGTCGAACCCGAAACCATTTGAATCGTTGCCTACAGAGCTGTTTATGCTACCAACGGTTGATTACACTATTCGTGTTCGTAAAAGATCGTTATCTACAGGTTATTTGCGTGAGCGTGTGCCTATGCTCATGCAAGAGCATGATGTTATTGTAAACGCATGCGACCCAGATAAAGAAGGCGAACGTATTTTTTATGATCTGTTTAATTCTGCTCAAACCAGTGCTGTAGTTTTACGTTTAGATTTGAGTAAAGGTATTACTCAGTCATTGATCCACGCTGCGTATGACAATTTGTTTGATGCAAGAAAAACGAAGGCTAAGCATTATTCAGCACAAGCTCGGTTATGTGGCGATTTAGGTTATGCATTATTAACATCGGTTATGACGTTCTATGGTAGAAAAGGGTGCTTACATCCTTTGCTTGCTGGCTATACAGATAAACAAAAAAGTGTTGTGTCTGTCGGTAGAGTACTTATTCCTGTATTACAACTGATTGATGATCAGTGTTGTCTTGTTGAAAATGTTAAGTTAAAGCAAGTTCATTGCCCTTACGTCGAAGGAAGAACGGAATCAGGGGCTAAGGTTACTTTTTACTATGATTGGCAGCGACTTGGTTTACCAGCATCGGCTTTATCTGATCCACGTCTAGCTCAAAAATATATTCAACAAAAATCACTCAATGATGAATTTGTTATTGAATCAGTCATCAATGAAATGCATATGGTCGCAGCCCCAGATATGTATGATACGGCTTCAATGCAAGCTGATATGAAAGAATTATCGCCAACTGAAACACTTGATGTTTTACAATCACTGTATGAAAAGGGATTGATTACTTATCCAAGAACAGATGAGACGGCATTACCTGACGATGATATGACTTCTGATAAATTAAGCGCTTTATTTGCCAGTATGGACAATAACCTTAATTCTGTGTCAGACCGAACCTCTAAATCATCAAGAGGTTTTTTAGAAAAACATGAGTCGTTAATTGAAAATGCATTACCAGATAATAATAATCAAAGCAATGATATTTCAGCCGCTCATACGGCATTATCACCAACCTCGGCACAAGCGAATTTATCAAATTTAACTGATACTGAAATCGCTGTTTATTCCAAAATATGCGAACGCTTCACCTCGGCACTTGAGGGGGAGAAGTCTGTTTGTATAACAACGGTCACTGGAAAATTTGCCAATGATAAGAATGGAATGCTGGGGGAGCAAGACGCCCCTTTCTCATTTGAAAAATCTACATACACTTCAAATCTAGAGAAAAGTAAAAGCAAATACATAGCGCTAAATGAAGGCGATATTATCTTATTGGATAAAATCAATGTCAGAGCTGAGGCGCTAGATATCCCTCAATATTATGCAGAAAATGAGATCCCATTAGTCATGCTTAAGGTTGGGGATCAAGTTTCAGATCCAGTAGTTGCCAAATTACTGCATGAAACAAAAGGGCTTGGTTCTGCTTCAACACGAGATAAAATTGTAGCGTCTTTACTTAAGCGTGATTATGTTGAAATTTCAATTATTGATGAACGTCGTTGCATTATTATTACAGGTAAAGGAAAAGCCATTTTAAGTACGTTACCGAACCAATTTAAAAGCCCTGTGACAACAGCAATATGGGAACATGAGTTCTATAAGATAGAGACGTGTAATGATCTTGAACTTGCTAAACAGATGCGTGATGGGTTTATTAGAAAAATATACACTCAACTAGAAACATACATTAAATTTTTGAATAAACGTTACGGACGTAATGTACAGGGCGTTTCGTCTGGAAATGATACGTTGCCTTCAAAAGAATTAATTTTCAAGGTTAAACAGTTAGCTAGATTGAAGCAACTTGAGCTCCCTGTTCAAGTATTAAATAGTAATTCGCTTGCAGAGAAATGGCTACTTGCTAATGCTTCAGTTATGCACTCCAGTATGAAAGAGCAGTTGGAACAATCAGGGTTATCAACATGTAATAATACTTTACGTGATGAGCGTCGAATTGATATCCGTAAACAGGCGATACAAGGAAAAAGCTCAAACCCTCCAACACAAGCCCAGATGCTCAAAGCGATAAAATTATCAAAACAATCAGGGATACGAATGCCCGAAAAAGCCAAGAAAACGGCCAGTGAGTGTCATGTATTCATCGATGAGTGTAAAAAGAAGCTAACCCCTTCAGATGAGCAAATCAATACGCTTAAACGCCTTGCGGCTAAGCATCGCTATCCAGTATCAAAATTAATCTATAAATCGCGCAAGCAAACCATGAATTTAATCAACAAACTTAGAACTAAATAGGTGACAGA